>NZ_CP162102.1:4001894-5208788 GCF_042466665.1 Peterkaempfera podocarpi | reverse complement strand
GCCGCCATCGCGGCGCCCAGCACCTTGCGGGCCCGGCCCGCCGCCACCTGCACCGCCTCCAGCGGGGACTGCGCGGCTGCCATGGCCTGGGCGAGCTCGACGACCGCACGCAACCGCTCGTCCGGGTCCGTCACCGCGGGGGCTTCCACCGCCCGCTGCGCCTTGCCGCCCAAGGTGTCCCTCGCCTCCGCCCGGTGGGTCAAGATTATGGTGGCTTTGCCACGATATGCCCGTTCCATTGCCCTGCGCCCAGGTCCGTACAGTCCCCCCCCCGCCCGGAGCCGGCGCCGCCATCGGTGCGGCACGATCCGCGGTGTCGCCGACGAGCGGCCCACGGCAGCCGGGCCGCCCAAGAGCTACGGGGCCGGCTGCACCGCTGCCATGCACTGTGCCGCGCGGGTGACCCGGGGCGGCCGTGCGCGCCCCACCGTCCGCCCGGCCGTCCGCTCCAGGCGGGTGAGGGCCCGGCGCGACCCCGGGACGTACCCCGTCAGATGTGCTCCGTCAGATGTGCTCCGTCAGATGTGCTCCGCACGGCGGGTGAGCAGCCAGGGCTCGACCAGCCCCAGACCCCGGACCGGACGGCGCCACATCGGCTGGAGGTGGAAGCGGTACGTGGGAAGCGCGGCCTGCTCCACCGCCTGGACCGGCCCGCCGGGGGCGATGCCCGCCGCGGCCACGGCCGAGAGGGCGTCGGCCACACCGACCGGAGGGGCGCCCGGGGCGACGGAGGACGGCACCGCCCCCTCCCGCTCCAGCGCCGCCGCGAACTCCCCGTCGATCAGCACCGCGTCCTTGGGCGCGATGGAGGTGAGCCTGCTGGCCAGATTGACGGTGGTGCCGAACACATCGCCCATCCGGGAGGTCACCGTGCCAAAGGCCATGCCGACCCGCAGCGCGGGCATGGAGTCGTCCTTGGTGAGGGTCTCCACCAGGGCAAGGCCGATCTCGGCGGCCACCGCCGGGTCGTCGGAGACATACAGCACCTCGTCGCCGAGGGTCTTGATGAGGCGCCCGCCATGCCCGGCGACCAGGTCGGCGCAGGTGGACTCGAAGGTCTCGACCAGTTCGCCGAGCTCCTCCTCCTCCAGCCGCCGGGACAGCCGGGTGAACCCCACCAGGTCGGCGAAGCCGACCGCCAGCCGGCCGCTGGTGACCTCCTCGTCCTCCGCGGCCTGGACGACCCGCCCGGTCACCGCCGCCAGCTGCCGCCGCCACACATAGACCAGGAACTCCTCCAGTTCCGGGAGGAGCAGCTGCACCAGCGGATAGACATCGGCCCGCGACAGACCGGGCTCGACGGACTGGGTGAGGTTCTCCAGGAAGGTGTCCATCTGCCACTCGGCGAGCCGGGCGGTGGTCTGCCCGGTGGAGCGTGCGACCTGGATCGCCATGGACTCGCTGAGCAGCCCCGACTCCACCAGCCCGGCCAGCCGCCGCAGCGCGATGACGTCCGCGTCGGTCAGCGCCCGGGACTGGCCGATGTCGGGAAAGCCCATGGCACGCCAGAAGCGGCTGGCCAGCTCCATGGGGACACCTGCGGTCCGCGCGGCCTGGTACGGGGTGTACTTGCGCGCGGCGTCGAGGATCAGCTGCTCCAGCTTGAGCGAGACCGTGCTGTCGTCGTCCTCCTCGTGCGGGAGGGAGTGGTGCTGGTGTCCCGCCGGGTCGGCATCGTGGTCGGGCAGCCGCTCCTGCGTGGTGCCGTCGTCGTCTGTCACCGTTCCATCCCCGTGCGGTCGCCGCACTTGTACGCCGTCGAGTCCGCCGTAGAGCCGAGCCGGCGGCCCCGGCCTGCCGCAGTGGCCTGCCTCACACCGCCGCCCTGTGGAATGTTCGCACGGAATCGCCGGGTCCGGAGCATCCGGCCGGGATGCGGACCGACGTTTCCGAGCTTCGGACGCTGCTCACCGCTGGTCCGGTTGCGGCCGTACGTGCACGACGTCCCCGGCGCCCACCGCCTGCTCCGTTCCGTCGGCGGTGCGCACGACCAGCCGCCCGTCGCCGTCGATCGAGACGGCCCGGCCCAGCAGCTCGCGGTCACCGGGCAGTTGGACGCGGACGGACCGGCCGATGGTGGTGCAGCGGGCGGTGTAGGCGGGGAGCAGGCCACTGGCGTGCGGGTCGCCGCCGGCCTGCCGCCACTCCTCGTAGAGATCGGCGAACTCGCGCAGCAGAGCCCGCAGCAGGGTGTCACGGTCGGTGACGGCGGCTCCGGCCAGGGCGAGGGAGGCGGCCGTCGGGACGGGCAGCTCGTCCTGGCGCAGCGAGACATTGATCCCGATGCCGGGGACGAGGGCGTCGCCGGCCAGTTCGGTGAGGATTCCGCCGATCTTGCGTTCGCCGCCGTCCATGGTGACCTGCAGGTCATTGGGCCATTTGAGGCCGACATCGAGTTCTGCGACCCGGCTGAGGGTCGCGGCCGCGGCGACGCCGACCAGCAGCGGCATCCAGCCGTAGCGCTCGGTGGGGACATCGGGGCCGGGGCGCAGCAGCAGGGAGAGGAAGAGCCCGGAGCGGGCCGGGGCGCTCCACTGCCGTTCCAGCCGGCCGCGCCCGGCGTTCTGCTCCTCGGCGACCAGCACCGCCCCCTCCGCCTCCCCGGCGCGCCCGCGGGCGGCCAGGTCGCTGTTGGTCGACCCGGTCTCGGTGACGACCTCCAGCGAGGTCCACAGCCCACCGGGGACGACCAGGGCGCGCCGCAGCCGGGCGGCGTCCAGCGGCGGCCGCTCCAGGTCCGTCCAGGGGGAGGGCCCGTTGCCGGTGAAGCCCCTGAGTCCGCTGATGCGGCGGCTCCCGCCGCCCGGTTCCTCGGTCACAGCGCCAGCCTATGCGGGGGCGCTCCCGACCGCTTGACCGCTCCCGCTGTGGGCACACATCGGTCAGGGATGCACTGTGGTGCTCGCCATAATGACAACGCCCGCGTGATGGCTACGCTACGCAGTGGTAATGATCCGCGCCGTCCGATCGGGTACGGCAGCGACCGCGGCGCGCTGAGGCCGCAACCAACTTCTAGGGAGACGCGCGGGATGGCCGGAGCGGAGACCGAGATCGATATCCACACCACCGCCGGGAAGATCGCGGACCTGCAGCGGCGGATCGACGAAGCCGTGCACTCCGGTTCCGCCCGCGCGGTGGAGAAGCAGCACGCCAAGGGCAAGATGACCGCCCGCGAGCGGGTGGCCCAGCTGCTGGACGAGGACTCCTTCGTGGAGTTCGACGAGTTCGCCCGGCACCGCTCCACCAACTTCGGCCAGCAGAAGCTCCGCCCCTACGGCGACGGCGTGGTGACCGGCTACGGCACGGTGGACGGCCGGCCGGTGGCGGTCTTCGCGCAGGACTTCACGGTCTTCGGCGGCTCGCTGGGCGAGGTCTTCGGCGAGAAGATCGTCAAGGTGATGGACTTCGCGCTGAAGACCGGCTGCCCGGTCATCGGCATCAACGACTCCGGCGGCGCCCGCATCCAGGAGGGCGTGGCCTCCCTCGGCCTGTACGGGGAGATCTTCCGCCGCAATGTGCACGCCTCCGGGGTGATCCCGCAGATCTCGCTGATCATGGGCCCCTGCGCGGGTGGCGCGGTCTACTCCCCCGCGATCACCGACTTCGTGGTGATGGCCGACCAGACCTCGCACATGTTCATCACCGGCCCGGACGTCATCAAGACGGTCACCGGCGAGGACGTGGGCTTCGAGGAGCTGGGCGGCGCCCGCGCCCACAACACCAAGTCCGGTGTGGCGCACCACATGGCGGCCGACGAGAAGGAGGCCGTCGAGTACGTCAAGGCCCTCCTGTCCTATCTGCCCTCCAACAACCTGGAGGAGCCGCCGGTCTACCCCGAGGAGGCCGACCTCGCCACCTCGGCGGAGGACCTGGAGCTGGACGCCGTCGTCCCGGACTCCGCCAACCAGCCGTACGACATGCACAAGGTCATCGAGCACGTACTGGACGACGGCGAGTTCCTGGAGACCCAGGCGCTCTTCGCCCCCAACATCGTCACCGGTTTCGGACGGGTCGAGGGCCGGGCGGTGGGTGTGGTGGCCAACCAGCCGATGCAGTTCGCCGGCTGCCTGGACATCGACGCCAGCGAGAAGGCGGCCCGCTTCGTCCGCACCTGCGACGCCTTCAACATCCCGGTGCTGACCTTTGTCGATGTGCCGGGCTTCCTGCCGGGCGCCGGCCAGGAGTGGGACGGGATCATCCGCCGCGGCGCCAAGCTGATCTACGCCTATGCCGAGGCCACCGTGCCGCTGGTCACCGTGATCACCCGCAAGGCCTTCGGCGGTGCCTACGACGTCATGGGCTCCAAGCACCTGGGCGCCGACCTCAACCTGGCGTGGCCGACCGCCCAGATCGCGGTGATGGGCGCCCAGGGCGCGGTCAACATCCTGCACCGCCGGGAGATCGCCGAGGCGGACGACCAGGAGACCCGGCGGGCCGAGCTGATCGCCGACTACGAGGACACCCTGCTCAACCCGTATGTCGCCGCGGAGCGCGGCTACATCGACGCGGTGATCCTGCCCTCGGAGACCCGGCAGCACATCGTCCGGGGGCTGCGGGCACTGCGCAACAAGCGCGAGGCGCTGCCGCCCAAGAAGCACGGGAACATCCCCCTCTGACCCCCCTCCCCTACGCACCCCTGGAGCGCACCATGGCCCCCATCAAGGTGCTGCACGGGCAGCCCACCCCCGAGGAGCTCGCCGCCGTCATGGCGGTGGTCTCGGCCCGGGCCGCAGCGGCGTCCGCGGCGGCCGCCGCCCGGCGCGCCGCCGGCGGCCCGGTCTCCACCTGGGCCGACCGCTCCGCCGCCATGCGCCGGATGCAGGCCCCGGGCCCCCACTCCTGGCGCACCTCCGCCTGGGCCCACTGAGGTCAGGGCCCGCTGAGGTCCGGGACCGCTGAGGTCCGGGCCCGCTGAGCCCGGGCGACCGGTCCGGCTCCGGCTCCGGCCGGGGGCGCTCCGCCCCCGGCCGGGGCACGGGAAGCACCGCGGTGAACGCCTCACCGGCGGAGCGCCGGGTGCGCGGCTCCCGGCGCCCCGGGAGCCGCGCACTCCGGGCCCTGGGGCCCGTCCGTGCAGCTCGCGGCCGACACGGGGGCCGGCGGGACGGATCTGAGTATGCGTACTCAGGCGGCCGGGCCCGGGCCGGGCGCACCATCGGGGTGTGCTCTGGTCCGACCCCCGCGACGAACCGTCGCCCGAAGGGCGGCGCGCGCAGGCGATGATGCGCCGGGCGGGCGTCGTCATCGCCGTCTTCGCGGTCCTGGTGCTGGTGCTGCTGGTGTACTAGCGCCGCCCTCTAGGCTGTTGCGCATGAGCGACCGCCGCACCCTTGTACTCGCCTCCGCCTCTCCCGCCCGGCTGGGCCTGCTGCGGCAGGCCGGGCTCGACCCCCAGGTGATCGTGAGCGGGGTGGACGAGGACGCACTGAGCGCCGCCACCCCCGGCGAGCTGGCGCTGCTGCTGGCCGAGGCCAAGGCGGGCGCGGTCGCCGACCGGCTGGCTGCGGAACCGGGCCGGTACGACAGTCCGCTGGTGATCGGCTGCGACTCGGTGCTGGACCTGGACGGGGAGGCCCTGGGCAAGCCCGCCGACGCCGCGGAGGCCACCGCCCGCTGGCAGGCGATGCGCGGACGGGAGGGGGTGCTCCGCACCGGACACTGCGTCATCGACACCGCCAACGGCGCCCGCTCCGCGGCCACCGCCTCCACCGTGGTGCGCTTCGGGACCCCCGACGACGACGAGATCGCCGCCTATGTCGCCTCCGGTGAACCGCTGCACGTCGCCGGCGCATTCACCCTGGACGGACGGTCGGCACCGTTCCTGGCGGGCATCGACGGCGACCACGGCAATGTGATCGGGCTGTCGCTGCCGCTGCTGCGCGGGCTGCTGTCCGATGTCGGGGTGCGGATCACCGACCTGTGGGCGTGACAGCGCCCGGCCGGTAGTGTGACCGCCCGCAGAAGGGGCAGGCACACGACAGGGAGGGCCCCCTGATGGCCGATGGACTGCTCAATATCGTGCTCGGCGTGGCCGCCAGCGCCGTCAGCGCCGCGCTCGGCTGGCTGGCGCAGACGCTGCGGCGGCGCCGCCGGCTGGACCGCGCCCGGGAGTTCTTCGGCATGGCGGAGGGCACCGAGTGCCTGCTGGTGGTGCCCCGGCACGCCAAGCTGCCGGACGGCGCGGCGGTCGCCCTGCAGGACGCCTATGCGCTGATGGAGCTGGCGGCGCTGATCAAGGAGTGCGGTGCGCACGCCTCGATCCTTTCCCATGAGCGGGTGCGGCAGGGCATCGGCACCAAGGCCGAGGTCTGCCTGGGCGGGCCGTCGGTCAACAGCCGGATGGCCGCGCATCTCGCCTGGCGCTTCCCCGGGCTGCGGATCGCGGAGTGGACCGGGCCCGGCAGCCCGATGACCATCAGCGCGGGGGAGCAGTCCTTCTCCCGGGTCCCGGACGAGGCCGAGTACGCCGTGCTCGCCCGCATCCCGGGCACCGACAGCCGTCGGCCGGTCTTTCTGATCTGCGGTCAGACGCCGGTCTCCAACCAGGCCGCGGTGCGCTTCCTGCTGGGCAACCGGCGCCGCCTGATGCGCGAGTACGGCGCGGGGAAGCCCTTCTGTCTGGTCGTCAAGGCCGTCAACACACCGGTCTACGGACCCGATGTGGTGGAGCTGGCCGGGGATCTGACCAGGGCTGCGGTCACCGCGCCGGCCGGGCAGCGGCCCGCCGCGGCGCCGGACCCGGACCCCGCGGCGGCGTCCTCAGGCTGACCGCGCGCAGACCTGCTCAGGCCGGCTGCGGACCGCCCGCGACCGGCGGCGGGGTGTCGGCCGGCGGCACCGCGGCCTCGGCCTCGCCGCCGGGCTCGCGGAGCAGCAGCAGCGACATCACCAGGACCGCCAGCACCAGCATCAGGCCGACAAAGGTCGGCCAGCCCGACAGCCCGAGCAGGACCGCGCCGAGCACCCCGTGCAGTACCGCGCACCCGATCAGCAGCCCCCGGGCGACCCTGCCGGCGCCCCGCTGCCCACCGGCGTGCCGGGGGCCGGTCCCCAGCCATCCCGCCCTGGCCGCGACCACGGCGCAGACCAGCAGAAAGACGGCGAGCGCCCCCTGCCCCGCCCAGGCCCCGACCGCCATCGCGTCCGGAGAGAGCCCTCCGATGGACATCTGCTGCTTGCGCACCGCCAGCCCCAGCACCAGCCCGACCAGGGCGAACGCCAGGGCCTCGACCGCCAGCAGCACCGCAGCCGCGATCAGTACCGCTCTTCGCATGTCCGCCCCTTTCCCACTCCTTACCGGAACGTTACTGACCCGTCGTCTAACTGCTCAAGGGGCATGACACGCCCGGGTCGGACGGGCTGCGTGGCGAAGGCCACTGAGTCGCTCCAGCGAGGTCCCAGCGACTCGCTGGGACCTCGCGTACCTTTGGTGGGCAGGGCATTGTCACGCACACCGCAGCTCTGGTCACCACCTGGGATGACTCTCCGTGTGGGCAAGGTCACCACCGGGGGTGGCTCGATAGTACGGACCGCCGGTCCATAGACTCGCCTAGGTTCAAGAAGGGAGCCATCGTGCGCAAGGTGCTCATCGCCAACCGCGGAGAAATCGCAGTCCGTGTCGCCCGGGCATGCTCTGACGCCGGAATCGCCAGCGTCGCCGTATACGCCGAGCCGGACCGGGACGCGCTGCACGTCCGCGTGGCCGACGAGGCCTATGCGCTGGGCGGCGACACGCCTGGCACCAGCTACCTGGACATCGCCAAGGTCCTCAAGGCGGCCGCCGACTCCGGCGCCGACGCGGTCCACCCCGGCTACGGCTTCCTCTCCGAGAACGCCGACTTCGCCCAGGCCGTCCTGGACGCCGGGCTGACCTGGATCGGTCCGCCGCCGCAGGCCATCCGCGACCTCGGCGACAAGGTGGCCGCCCGGCACATCGCCCAGCGGGCCGGTGCCCCGCTGGTGGCCGGCACCCCGGACCCGGTCTCCGGCTCCGACGAGGTGGTGGCCTTCGCCGAGCAGCACGGGCTGCCGATCGCCATCAAGGCCGCCTTCGGCGGCGGCGGGCGCGGCCTGAAGGTGGCCCGCACCCTGGAGGAGATCCCCGAGCTCTACGACTCGGCGGTACGTGAGGCCGTCGCGGCCTTCGGCCGCGGCGAGTGCTTTGTGGAGCGGTACCTCGACCGGCCGCGGCACGTCGAGACCCAGTGCCTGGCCGACAAGCACGGCAATGTGGTCGTGGTCTCCACCCGTGACTGCTCGCTGCAGCGCCGCCACCAGAAGCTGGTGGAGGAGGCCCCCGCGCCGTTCCTCTCCCACGAGCAGAACGCCGAGCTGTACCGCGCCTCCAAGGCCATCCTCAAGGAGGCCGGCTACGAGGGCGCGGGCACCTGTGAGTTCCTGGTCGGCCAGGACGGCACCATCTCCTTCCTCGAGGTCAACACCCGCCTCCAGGTGGAGCACCCGGTGACCGAGGAGGTCTCCGGCATCGACCTGGTCCGCGAGATGTTCCGGATCGCCGACGGCGAGGAGCTCGGCTACACCGACCCCGAGCTGCGCGGCCACTCCTTCGAGTTCCGCATCAACGGCGAGGACCCGGGCCGCGGCTTCCTGCCCGCTCCGGGCACCGTCACCGTGTGGGCTCCGCCGACCGGTCCCGGCGTGCGGCTGGACTCCGGTGTCGAGGCCGGCTCGGTCATCGGCCCGGCCTGGGACTCCCTGCTGGCCAAGCTGGTCGTCACCGGCGCCACCCGCAAGCAGGCGCTGCAGCGGGCCGCCCGGGCGCTGGCCGAGTTCCAGGTGGACGGCATGGCCACGGCCATTCCGTTCCACCGCGCGGTGGTCACCGACGCGGCGTTCGCGCCCGAGGTGCACGGCCACGCCGGCCCGTTCACCGTCCACACCAGGTGGATCGAGACCGAGTTCGACAACACCATCGCCCCGTTCGGCGGCGGTGCGGCCGAGGGCGAGGAGCCCGAGGGCCGCGAGACCGTGGTGGTCGAGGTCGGCGGCAAGCGCATCGAGGTGTCGCTGCCGTCCTCGCTGGGCGTCTCCGCGGCCGCCCCGGCCGCCGGTGCGGCCAAGGCCAAGCGGCGCCAGGGCGCCAAGAAGGCCGGCTCTGCGGTCTCCGGCGACTCGCTGGCCTCCCCGATGCAGGGCACCATCGTCAAGGTCGCCGTGGAGGACGGCCAGGAGGTCCAGGAGGGCGACCTGATCGTCGTCCTGGAGGCCATGAAGATGGAACAGCCGCTCAACGCCCACAAGGCGGGCACCGTCACCTCGCTCTCCGCCGAGGTCGGCGCCAGCATCACCAGCGGCGCGGTGATCTGCGAGATCAAGGACTGATCGGGCACAGCCCGTGAAGGGGCCCCCGCGGAAGCCTTTCCGCGGGGGCTCTGCCGTCTGTGCCGGGTCTCCGCCGTCTGTGTGCGGACCAGGGGCCGAACCCGATCGCGCGGTCAACCGCCGCTTAAGCCCGCCCTAAGACGCCCGCCGGACCCTCAACTCCCCGTCCTCCCGGGGCTAGCGTGAGGGCTGCGCCGGAGCGAGTGCGGCGGCGGCAGCGGAGCGACGGACCGGCCCTGACCTCCACGACCGCCCCGGGGCATCCGCTCCTCCGGTCCCGCGGGCGCCTGCTCCTCCGCCGTCGGCACCCGCGGGGCGCCATCGGCCTGTGGCCCTCCTGTCCATCCACCCCTGGGAGAGGCCCGGCCGACGGCGCCGGAGTGTGAGGCCCCCGGACGCTCCCACCCGGGGGCCTCACCCATGTCGCTTCTGCTGCGCACCGCAACCGGCCCGGTCCGCCGAAGACGTGCACCACCCCGGGCACGGGGAGCCACCGGGGCGTCCGCGCACTGCGGTCCCTCCCCCGCCCCGGGGGTGCGGGGGAGCTCCCGCTCGTGGCCACCGTCCCGTCCGGCGGCCTCAGCGCTTGCGACGGCTCCCCAGCTCGGCCAGGCGGGCCTGGCCGGGAAGACCCGGGGCGACGGCCGGGCCGCCGGGGACGGGCGGGGGGCCGCCATGGGTTCCGGGGCGGCGCTGGCCCGGCAGCGGGGCGGTCTGCTGGCCCCGGCGGGGCTCGGTGGCAGGGCCGTGCCCGTACGACGGGTGGGGCTGCGGATCGCCGGGGAGCCCCAGCGGCGCCACGGTGACCTGGACACCCCGGTCGGCCAGCGCGTCCAGCTCCCGCGCGGTGCGGTCGTCGGCGGTGGCCTGCTCATCGGTGACCAGGCGGGTGATGGCGTCGGTGGGCACGGTCTGGAACATGGTGTCGGTGCCGAGCTTGGTGTGGTCGGCGAGGACGATCACCTCGGCGGCGGCCTGCACCAGGGCCCGGTCGACGCTGGCGGAGAGCATATTGGTGGTGGACAGGCCCCGCTCGGCGGTGAGCCCGCTGCCGGAGACGAAGGCGCGGGCCACCCGCAGGCCCTGGAGGGACTGCTCGGCACCGCTGCCCACCAGGGCGTAGTTGGAGCCGCGCAGCGTACCGCCGGTCATCACGACCTCGACCCGGTTGGCGTGCGCCAGTGCCTGTGCCACCAGCAGGGAGTTGGTGACCACGGTCAGCCCGGGCACCCGGGCGAGCCGGCGGGCCAGCTCCTGGGTGGTGGTGCCGGCGCCGACGACCACCGCATCGCCCTCCTCCACCAGGCTCGCGGCGAGGTCGGCCACGGCGCTCTTCTCGGCGGCGGCGAGATGGGTCTTCTGCGGGTAGCCGGGCTCCCTGCTGAGACCTCCGGGCAGCACCGCACCGCCATGGCGGCGGTCGAGCAGCCCTTCGGCCTCCAGAGCCCGTACGTCCCGGCGCACGGTCACTTCGGAGGTCTGGACGACGCGTGCGAGCTCCCGGAGCGACACTGCTCCGTTGGCGCGCACCATTTCGAGGATCAACTGGCGACGTTCTGCTGCGAACACGAAACAGACCGTAACCCGCGTGACCGTCTGCTTTCAGGCGTTTGCACCTGGTAGCCGAAGTTGCTCACCAACGATAGGCGCGCGCCTCTACAATGCACGCCGCCTCAGACGGCGCCCGCTCCCCCGTGCGCCGTCCGACCGGGTGTCAGGAACCGGATTCCGCTCCCTCGCGCTTGCGGATGTGCAGCTGACGGGCGCCCTCGGCGGTGGAACCGGAGAGCGACGGGTAGACCGTGAAGGCGCTCGCGACCTGCTCGACCGTCAGGTTGTTGTCCACCGCGAGGGAGATGGGGTGGATCAGCTCGCTGGCGCGGGGGGCGACCACCACGCCGCCGACCACGATGCCGGTGCCGGGGCGGGCGAAGAGCTTGACGAAGCCGTCGCGGATGCCCTGCATCTTGGCCCGCGGATTGCCGCGCAGCGGCAGCTTCACGCAGACCGCGTCCATCTTCCCGCACTCGACGTCGCCGGCGGTGTAGCCGACCGTGGCGATCTCGGGGTCGGTGAAGACATTGGAGGAGACGGTCTTGAGGTTGAGCGGCTGCACCGCGTCGCCCAGCGAGTGGTACATCGCGATCCGCCCCTGCATGGCGGCGACCGAGGCCAGCATCAGCACCCCGGTGCAGTCACCGGCCGCATAGACGCCCGGGGCGGAGGTGCGGGAGACCCGGTCGACCTTGACGTGGCCGGACTCGGTGAGCTTCACGCCCGCCTCCTCCAGGCCCATGTCCGCGGTGTTGGGGATGGACCCCACGGCCATCAGGCAGTGGCTGCCCGTGATGACCCGGCCGTCGGACAGGGTGACCTCGACCTTGTCCCCCACCCGCTTGGCGGACTCGGCGCGGGAGCGGGACATCACATTCATGCCGCGGCGGCGGAAGACGTCCTCCAGCACCACGGCGGCGTCCGGGTCCTCACCCGGCAGCACCCGGTCGCGGCTGGAGACCAGGGTGACCCGTGAGCCCAGTGCCTGGTAGGCGCCGGCGAACTCGGCGCCGGTGACGCCGGAGCCCACCACGATCAGCTCGCTGGGCAGCTCGTCCAGGTCGTAGACCTGCGTCCAGGTGAGGATGCGCTCGCCGTCCGGCTGGGCGTCCGGCAGCTCACGCGGGGTGGCGCCGGTGGAGATCAGCACCGCGTCGGCCCGCAGGGTGAGGTTCTCGCCGTCGGCGGTCTCCACCACCACGGCGCGGGAGCCGTCGAGGTCCTGACGGCCCTCCAGCCGGCCCTTGCCGCGGAGCACGGTGACCCCGGCCCGGGTGACGGACTGGGTGATGTCGTGGGACTGCGCGACGGCGAGGCGCTTGACCCGTCGGTTGACCTTGCCGAGGTCCACCCCGACCACCCGGGCGGCCTGCTTGTCCGGAGGGGTGTCGTCGGCAACGATGATGCCCAGCTCCTCGTAGGAGGAGTCGAAGCTGGTCATCACCTCTGCGGTGGCGATCAGCGTCTTGGACGGCACGCAGTCCGTCAGCACCGCCGAGCCGCCGAGCCCGTCGCTGTCGACGACGGTCACCTCCGCGCCGAGCTGTGCGGCCACCAGGGCCGCTTCATATCCGCCGGGTCCGCCACCGATGATCACGATCCGAGTCACCTCCCCATTGTCCCGCACCGGACCACGGCTGCGACGCCGGGTGCGCCTTCCGGCTGCGCGGGTGTGGGGAGCCTCACGTACGCTGGACGTCATGTCGCTCTACGCCGCGTATGCCACCAACCTCGATGCGCGGCAGATGAGCCGTCGCGCCCCGCACTCCCCGCTCCGCGGCACCGGCTGGCTCGACGGCTGGCGGCTGACCTTCGGCGGTGAGCAGCTGGGCTGGGAGGGCTCGCTGGCCACGGTGGTGGAGGACGAGAAGGAGCAGGTGTTCGTCGCCCTCTACGACGTCGCGCCGATGGACGAGGAGGGGCTGGACCGCTGGGAGGGGCTTCAGCTCGGCCTCTACCGCAAGATCCGGCTGCGGGCGCACACCCTCGACGGCGATGTGGCGGTGTGGACGTATGTCCTCGACGACTACGAGGGCGGCCTGCCGTCCGCGCGCTATCTGGGCCTGATCGCGGATGCCGCCGAATCGGCCGGCGCCCCGTACGACTATGTAATGGACCTGCGCAAACGACCCTGCTGAGACGGGCCGGCCCGGGGAGAAAGCGCCCTAAGCGGTAACAATCCGGCATGTCTTCACCCCGTTGTCTACGCGCGTAGGGAATTTCCGACTAGGCTCTCGTGCGTGAACGCATCTCCTCAGTCGGTCGTCGCCACCGACCCCCACGCCGCCGCTCGGGCCGCCGCAGCCCGCCTCCGCGAGCTCACCGGGGCGGAGCGCCACGATGTCGCGCTGGTCATGGGCTCCGGCTGGGTGCCCGCGGCCGACGCCCTCGGCGCCCCCGAGCACGAGTTCCCGGTCACCGAGCTCCCGGGCTTCCCGCCGCCGACCGTCGAGGGCCATGCGGGGAAGGTCCGCTCGGTGCGGATCGGCGGCAAGCGGGCCCTGGTCTTCCTGGGCCGCACGCACTTCTACGAGGGGCACGGCGTCGCCTCCGTCGCCCACGGTGTGCGCACCGCGGTGGCGGCGGGCTGCTCCACGGTGGTGCTCACCAACGGCTGCGGCGGACTGCGCCCCACCTTCACCCCGGGCCAGGCCGTACTGATCAGCGACCACATCAACCTGACGGCCACCTCGCCCATCCTCGGCGCCAACTTCGTCGACCTCACCGACCTCTACTCGCCGCGGCTGCGCGCCCTGTGCCAGGAGGTGGACCCGTCCCTGGAGGAGGGCGTCTACGTCCAGTTCACCGGCCCGCACTACGAGACCCCGGCCGAGATCGGCATGGTCCGCGCCATCGGCGGCGACCTGGTCGGCATGTCCACCACCCTGGAGGCCATCGCCGCCCGCGAGGCCGGGGCCGAGGTGCTCGGCATCTCCCTGGTCACCAACCTCGCCGCCGGTATGACCGGCGAGCCGCTCAACCACGAGGAGGTGCTGGAGGCCGGCCGTGCCTCCGCCTCCCGGATGGGCTCGCTGCTCGCCAAGGTCCTCGAGCGGATCTGACATCGGTCCACCTGCGGCGGTGGCCCGAGGGGGTCCGTGGGGAAGACGTCCCCCGAGGCCTCTTTGCGGCCGCCGTCCGCATCCGTCACCCCAGGAGTCGAAGCAATGGCGCGCGCACCCGAGAACGACCTGCTCCAGCGGGCCCGTACCTGGCTCGCCGAGGACCCCGACCCGGAGACCGCCGCCGAGTTGCGGGCCCTGCTGGCCGCCGCCGAGGGCTGCGAGCCCGGCGAGGACGAGTGCCGCGCCTGGTCCGAGCTGGCGGCCCGGTTCTCCGGCACCCTCCAGTTCGGCACCGCGGGACTGCGCGGCGAACTGGGGGCCGGGCCGATGCGGATGAACCGCGCCGTGGTCATCCGCACCGCGGCCGGCCTCGCCGCGTACCTCAAGCGCCAGGGGCACATCTCCGACACCGTGGTCATCGGCTACGACGCCCGCCACAAGTCCCATGACTTCGCGCGTGACACCGCCGCCGTGCTGACCGCCGCCGGGCTGCACGCCGTGCTGCTCCCCCACCCGCTGCCCACCCCCGTGCTGGCCTTCGCCGTCCGCCACCACGGCGCGGTGGCCGGCGTCATGGTCACCGCCAGCCACAACCCCCCGCGCGACAACGGCTACAAGGTCTACCTGGGCGACGGTTCGCAGATCGTGCCGCCCGCCGACGCCGAGATCGCCGCCGAGATCGAGGCCATCGGCTCGCTCGACGAGGTGCCGCTGGCGGACGACGGCTGGCAGGTACTGCCCGCACACGGCCAGTACGGCATCGTCGACGCCTACCTGCACCGCACCGCCACCGTCGCCGACCCCGGCACCCCGCGCGACATCTCCGTGGTCTACACCCCGCTGCACGGCGTCGGCCGCGACACCCTGCTCGCCGCTTTCTCCCGGGCCGGCTTCCCCGCCCCCACCGTGGTCGCGGAACAGGCGGAGCCCGACCCCGACTTCCCCACCGTGGCCTTCCCCAACCCGGAGGAGCCCGGCGCCATGGACCTGGCCTTCCGCACCGCCAACGCGGCCGGCCCGGACCTTGTCATCGCCAACGACCCCGACGCCGACCGCTGCGCGGTGGCCGTACCCGACCCCGGCAGCCCCGCCGGCTGGCGGATGCTGCGCGGCGACGAGGTCGGCGCGCTGCTCGCCGCCCACCTGGTCACCAAGCGGGTCGAGGGCACCTTCGCCACCACCATCGTCTCCTCCTCGCTGCTCTCCAGGATCGCGGCGGCGGCCGGACTCGGCTTCGGCGAGACCCTCACCGGCTTCAAGTGGATCTCCCGCGCCCCGGGCCTGCGCTACGGCTACGAGGAGGCGCTGGGCTATTGCGTCGACCCGGAGGGGGTGAGCGACAAGGACGGCATCTCCGCCGCCCTGCTGGTCGCGGAACTCGCCGCCGGCCTCAAGAGCACCGGCCGCACCCTCTGCGACCTGCTCGACGACCTCGCCCTGGCCCACGGTCTGCACGCCACCGACCAGCTGTCGGTCCGGGTCAGCGATCTCTCCCTGATCGGCGCCGCCATGCAGCGGCTGCGCAGCGAGCCGCCGGCCACCCTGGCCGGTCTGGCGGTCGCGTCCGCCGACGACCTGGAGCAGGGCTCCCCCGGCCTGCCGCCCACCGACGGCCTGCGCTACCGGCTGTCCGGGGCGGCCCTTCCCGGCTCCTCCGTGGAGGGCGCACGGGTGGTCGTCCGGCCCTCCGGCACCGAACCCAAGCTGAAGTGCTATCTGGAGGTCGTCGTCCCGGTCCCCACCGCCGCCGAGCTGCCCGCCGCCCGTGCCACCGCGGCCGAGATCCTGACGGCGCTGCGCAAGGACGTCGCTGCGGCGGCCGGTATCGACGCCTGACATCCAGTAGGAGCATCCCGGGCCGGGGCACGACCGACCCGGGCACCGGCGGCGAGGGCGGAGGAGCTGCACACCCCCCGGTGCACAGTTCCTCCGGACGCCGCCCGGTCCGCCCTCAACCCTCCACACTCCCGGACTCGCCCGCCGGGTTGCCCGGCTGACGAACATTCACCGCGGCAACGGCGCCGCCCCTGGTCCACCCGGCCGGGCAGGGGCGGCGCCGGTCCCGCAGATATCAGAGATGTCACAGATGTCGCAGACGGCTCGTACGGCGGTCACGGCGGTCACGGCGGACAGGAGTTCACCACGGGTCGGGCGCTCCGGCCGTCCTCCCCACCGTGACGGTGCGGGAGCCCGGGGCGAAGGCCGCGAAGGACTGCTCCCACGGCGGCTCCCCCGGCCAGTGGTAGCCGACCCGGCCGTCGGCCGGGCGGTAGACGGCCGTGTAGAGGGTGCCCAGGCCCTCGTCGTACCGCAGCTGGTGGAGCGGGGGCCTCAGCAGTGCGGCGAGCACCGCGTCCGGGGAGTCGGCGGCCTCCCGGACGGCGGCCAGGCGCTGCCGGGTCCGGGTGACGCGCTCCTGCTCCTCCGGCACCGGAGCCGACTGGTGGTTGGCCGCGCGGGGCTCGGAGGTGACGGTGGGCTCCAGATCGGGGCCGACCTGGACGGTGAGGGCACTTGAGGCGTCCACCAGGGTGAGGTTCTGCGCGGTGGCGACCGGCAGCCTGCCCAGTGCGGCCAGGGCCTGGCCGACGCTGTCGCAGGTCTCCAGCAGATAGCGCAGCACCAGCAGGACGGAGAACCCCGGGCCGTGGACGAACCGGCCGCCGAAGGTCAGCGACACCGCGAGCCCGGCGTCGTTCATCCCGTCCAGCAGGCCCCAGAACAGCTCCTGCATCCCGATGACCGGGCGCAGAAAGTCCGAGGACACCACGGTGCGGCTGCACTGCGCGGGGTGGAAGTCGTAGTTGCGCAGCAGCACCCCGTCCACTGCGGCCTGGGTGCAGCCGGAGAAGAACGGCCTGAGCCCCGCGTGGGCCAGGGCCGCCCGGCCGCCGGGGCGGTCGAGCCCGGCGGCCAGCCGGTCCAGGACGGGGAGCAGTTCCGGCATCCGCTCGGCGAACAGCCGCTCGGCTGCGCGGACACCACGGCCGGTGTACCAGGAGGCGGCGTCCGGCCAGGCCGCCCCGGCGGCGGCGGCCCAGCGCCCGTCCGAGCCGTCGCCGACGTCCAGCGCGGTGAAGGTGAGCCGGCGGTTCATGACGAGGTGCCGCGGACCACGGGCTCCTGGAGTTCGGTGACCCAGCCGGCCTTGTCCTCCGGGCACTCCAGATAGATCTCCCGGGCGTAGCCGGCGGAGCGGTAGCCGTTGGCGTCGATCCAGCGGGCCATCGCCTGGCCGGTGGAGACGACCTGGTCCATGGAGCCGCGGTGGACCGCCGTGGCGGCGGTCCCGATCGGCGGCAGGTCCACGATGTCGACGTCGAGGCCGTCGCGCGGCTCGGCCGCCACGGTGACCCCGGCGTGGGCGATCACGGCACCGTCGCCCTGCGGGGCGTCCTCGTACCAGGCGACGCCCGGTCCGGTGGGGGTGATCCCGGCCGCGGCGAGGCGGCGGAACAGTTCGTCGTACAGAGGGGTGAGGACGGGCCCGATGTCCTCCGGGCCGTAGCTGGCGGCGACCGCGGACAGCTCCGCGATCCGCACCGCGGGGACGGTTTTGAGCACCACGTCGGTGGCAGGCATGTGACCCTCGCTGTCGATGGCTCGGAGCCTCGCCTCGACCTGGGCCAGCCGGGCCGTCGCGGCCGCCATGTCGGCGGCCAGCTCGGCCCGGCGCAACCGCAGCATCCCCTGGAGCTCCTCGGTGGACACCCGCTGGTCGAGGATCGCCCCGACCTGCTGGAGGGTGAAGCCCAGGTCCTTGAGCGCGATGATGCGGTTGAGCCGGGTGAGCTGGTGGGCCTCGTAGCTGCGGTAGCCGCTGGCGGGGTCGACCCGGGCCGGGCGCAGCAGCCCGACCGCGTCGTAGTGGCGCAGCATGCGGACCGAAACCCGGCCGTGCTTGGCGAAGTCTCCGATGGTGTACATGGTGCTTCCCAGTGGAGGGCCTCACACGGTGTCAGGGTCAAGCCGTGAGGTCAGCCGGTGGCGATCAGGGTGACCAGGGCGACCAGCCCGACGGCGGCGGGGACGATGATCCACCAGCACCAGGTCGCGGAGACCTCGCCGGCGGCCTCCGGGCGGCCGGCGTTGCGCTCGGCGGTCTCCCGGAGGGTGTCCACCACCTGGTCGGACCAGGCGCGGGTCGGGTCGGGCGCGCCTGCCACCGCGGAGCGGCGGGCGCCGGGGCGCAGCGCGGAGCCGCGGTCGTCGCGGCCCGCGTAGGGGTCCTCGGCGGCGGCCCGGGCGGCGCGGGTGGTCGCCCGCTTGCGCTGCCGCAGCGACACGGGGACGGCCCAGATCTGGTACTTCCCCCCGCCTGCGAACAGTTCCACCGAGTAGCCGGAGCGCAGTGACTCCACGGTGGCCCAGGGGGCCACGACGGTGCGCAGCGGGTTGCGGACCGTGAGGCGCTCCTGGTCGGCGCGGACCACCGGGCGCAGGGTGTAGGCGGCCACCAGGGGGACGAAGAGCAGTGCGGCGGAGAGTGCGACCCAGGGGGTGCGCCCGGTTCCGTACACGACGGCGTCCACGATCAGCCACAGGGCGACGGCCAGCAGCAGCACGCCGCCGATCACGCCCATGGTGGAACGGTAGACGCGGTCGGCGTACACCGGCCGGTCGGCCTGGACGGGCCCGGGCTGGTCGGCCGGACGGGGCCGGTCGGCCGGCTCGGGCTGCCTGGGCTGCTGGGGGGCCGGGCTGCCGGGGGTCTCCCGGTCGGGGCCGTTCTCGCCTGCGGGGTCGGTCATGAGTGGAGATTCTGCCTCAGCCTGCGCGAAGGCGGCGGGAGGGCAGGTTTCGGTACGGCATCGTTTGGGGTCGCCCCTGCCGGGATGCTACGCGTGTAGATATGCTGGTGTGGTGACTATGTCCACTGTTGCAGCCAACGCCCCCGGCGCCGTGGGCGGCGGCCTCGCAGACGTCGCTGCGTCCGAGGCCTCCCTGCGCCGCTTCCTGCACGGCCTGCCCGGCGTCGACGCGGTCGGCCTGGAGGCCCGCGCCTCCTCGCTGGGCACCCGCTCGATCAAGACGTCGGCCAAGGCGTACGCCATCGACCTCGCGATCTCCATGATCGACCTGACCACGCTGGAGGGCGCGGACACCGCCGGCAAGGTGCGCTCGCTGTGCACCAAGGCCAGGCACCCCGACCCCAGCGACCCGGGCTGCCCCCCGGTCGCCGCGGTCTGCGTCTACCCGGACATGGTCGCCACCGCCCGCGCCGCAGTGGAGGGCACCGGCATCCATGTCGCCTCCGTCGCCACCGCCTTCCCGTCCGGCCGTGCCGGGCTGCCGGTGAAGCTGGCGGACACCGCCGAGGCGGTGGCCGCGGGTGCCGACGAGATCGACATGGTGATCGACCGGGGCGCCTTCCTCTCCGGCCGCTACCTCCAGGTCTTCGAGGAGATCGCCGCGGTCAGGGCGGCCTGCCGCCGTACCGACGGCCGTCCGGACGCCCACCTCAAGGTGATCTTCGAGACCGGCGAGCTCCAGACCTACGACAACGTCCGCCGCGCCTCCTGGCTGGCGATGCTGGCCGGCGCCGACTTCATCAAGACCTCCACCGGCAAGGTCGCGGTCAACGCCACCCCGCCGGTGACGCTGCTGATGCTGGAGGCGGTGCGCGACTTCCACGCCGCCACCGGCACCCAGGTCGGCGTCAAGCCGGCCGGCGGCATCCGCACCACCAAGGACGCCATGAAGTACCTGGTCATGGTGAACGAGACGCTCGGCGACAGCTGGCTCTCCGCGGACTGGTTCCGCTTCGGCGCCTCCAGCCTCCTCAACGACCTGCTGATGCAGCGTCAGAAGCTGACCACCGGCCGGTACTCCGGTCCCGACTACGTGACGGTGGACTGAGCCAGATGGCAACCCCCAAGAACAGCAAGCAGACCGCCCCCGCCGAGCCCGCTGTGCCCGCCGAGCCCGCTGTCCCCGCCGAGCCCGCTGTCCCCGCCTCGATCGGCAACGGCTTCCCGGGCAAGCTCTTCTCCTACGCCCCGGCCCCCGAGTCACCCGCCGCGGCCGGTGACATCGCCTCCTCGTACGGGCACTTCATCGGCGGCGAGTTCACCGAGAGCGCCGGCAAGGAGGCCCTGAAGACGGTCAACCCGGCCACCGAGCAGGTGCTGGCCGAGTTCGCCCAGGGCACCGAGGAGGACGTCGACCGCGCGGTGAAGGCCGCCCGCGACGCCTTCCCCGGCTGGGCCGCGCTGCCCGGCTCGGAGCGCGCCAAGTACCTCTTCCGGATCGCCCGGATCATCCAGGAGCGCAGCCGCGAGCTGGCCGTGCTGGAGTCCATCGACAACGGCAAGCCGATCCGCGAGACCCGCGATGTGGACCTGCCGCTGGTCGCCGCGCACTTCTTCTACTACGCCGGCTGGGCCGACAAGCTGGAGTACGCGGGCTTCGGCCCCAGCCCCAGGCCGCTGGGCGTGGCCGCGCAGGTCATCCCGTGGAACTTCCCGCTGCTGATGCTGGCCTGGAAGATCGCCCCGGCGCTGGCCACCGGCAACACCGTGGTCCTCAAGCCCGCCGAGACCACCCCGCTCACCGCGCTGCGGTTCGCGGAGATCGTCCGCCAGGCCGGGCTGCCCAAGGGCGTGGTCAACATCGTCACCGGCGACGGCCGCACCGGCGCCGCGCTCACCGCCCACCCCGACGTCGCCAAGGTGGCCTTCACCGGCTCCACCGAGGTCGGCCGCTCCATCGCCCGCTCCCTGGCGGGCAGCCGCAAGAAGCTGTCGCTGGAGCTGGGCGGCAAGGCCGCCAACATCGTCTTCGACGACGCACCGATCGACCAGGCCGTCGAGGGCATCGTCAACGGCATCTTCTTCAACCAGGGCCATGTCTGCTGCGCCGGCTCCCGGCTGCTGGTCCAGGAGTCCGTGCAGGACGAGGTGCTGGACGCCCTGAAGCGCCGGATGGCGACCCTGCGGGTCGGCGACCCGCTGGACAAGAACACCGACGTGGGCGCCATCAACTCGGCGGCCCAGCTGGCCCGGATCCGCGAGCTCTCGGACATCGGCGAGGCCGAGGGTGCCGAGCGCTGGTCCCCCGCCTGCGAGCTGCCGTCCAGCGGCTACTGGTTCGCCCCCACCGTCTTCACCGGCGTCAGCCAGGCCCACCGGATCGCCCGCGAGGAGGTCTTCGGCCCGGTGCTCTCCGTGCTGACCTTCCGCACCCCGGCCGAGGCCGTGGAGAAGGCCAACAACACCCCGTACGGGCTCTCCGCCGGCATCTGGACGGAGAAGGGCTCCCGCATCCTGTGGATGGCGAGCCGGCTGCGCGCGGGCGTGGTGTGGTCCAACACCTTCAACAAGTTCGACCCGACCTCGCCCTTCGGCGGCTACAAGGAGTCGGGCTACGGCCGCGAGGGCGGCCGCCACGGCCTGGAGGCGTACCTCGATGTCTGACCCAACCTCGAAGTCCGACGCGACGGCGCGACTTGACGTCTTCAAGACCTACAAGCTCTTCGTGGGCGGGAAGTTCCCCCGCTCCGAGAGCGGACGGGTGTACGAGGTGACCGACACCAAGGGCAACTGGCTGGCCAACGCCCCGCTCGGCACCCGCAAGGACACCCGCGACGCGGTGGCCGCCGCCCGCAAGGCCGTCCCCGGCTGGTCCGGCGCCACCGCCTACAACCGCGGCCAGATCCTCTACCGCGTCGCCGAGATGCTGCAGGGCCGCCGCGAGCAGTTCGCCGCCGAGGTGGCCGTGAGCGAGGGCGTCGGGGGCAAGAAGGCCGCAGCACTGGTGGACGCGGCGATCGACCGCTGGGTCTGGTACGCGGGCTGGACCGACAAGATCGCCCAGATCGCGGGCGCCGCGAACCCCGTGGCCGGCCCCTACTTCAACCTCTCCACCCCCGAGCCCACCGGCGTGGTCGGCGTCGTCGCCCCGCAGACCGGCACCGGCCACTCCCTGCTGGGCCTGGTGTCGGTGATCGCCCCGGCGATCGCGGCGGGCAACACCGTGGTCGTCGCCACCTCCGAGAGCGCGCCCCTCCCGGCGCTCTCCCTCGGCGAGGTGCTGGCCACCTCCGACCTGCCGGGCGGCGTGGTCAATGTGATCTCCGGCCGTACCGCGGACATCGCCCCCACCCTCGCCTCCCACCAGGACGTCAACGCCCTGGACCTGGCAGGTGCCGTGGCGGCGGACGGCCCCGGCTCGGCGCGGGCCCTGGAGGCCGCCGCCGCGGACACCCTCAAGCGGGTGCTGCGCCCCGCCCTCGATCCCGCCGCCGAGGACTGGACCGCCGCCCCGGGCACCGAGCGTCTGCTGGCCTTCCTGGAGACCAAGACGGTCTGGCACCCGATGGGCGTCTGAGCAGTCCCTGACCGCCGCCCCGGGGGGCGGGGACCCCATGGTTCCCCGCCCCCCGGGGCGGCGTCGCTACACCCGCCACGGGCCCGGCCCGGGCCGGCATCGACCCGCCGTCAGCCCTTGCCAGGACCGGGGTCGGCGGCCGAGGTGGTGGAGCCGGGACCGGCGCCGACGGGAGCCTGGGGACCGCCGCAGGGCGCACCGGTGGCGAGGCCGTCGATCTGCCCGGCGGGCTGATGGGCCGTGTCGGGACCGCCTTCGGGGTGCTCCGCGCCCGCGTGCGCGCAGTACGGCGGGACGGCGTTCCGGAAGTCCTGCTTGCCCAGCGCCGCAACCGGGCCGCCGACCGGCCGGCCCGCCCGGTCGTACGCCTGGAGGTGCACCTCCTGGTGGGCGCTCGCCGCCACCATCACCGCGAAGAAGCGCACCGCGCCGGAGGTGGGGGTGGCCACGGTGGCGCCCTGTACCGGCGCCCCGTCCGCGAGCTCCACCCGCACGGACGCCACCCCCGGCGGCGCCACACCGACCACGGCGAACTGCCGCTCGTCGAACGGTGCCGTCGCCGTCCAGCGGAGCTGCCGCGCACCCTCGGCGTCCGCGAAGCAGGCGCTGATCCCGCCGAGCAGCACATTGCGGGAGACCACGCAGGACTGGCCCTTCGCCCCCCGTGCGGAGCCCGCGGTCCAGTGCACGCCCCGGGTGGTCCCCTCCGCCACCCGGTAGACGGTCCCGGGCACCGTGTCGTACCCGTCCAGCGCCGCGGCACGGCCGCTCGGCGCGGTGGCGGGGCCGACCTGCGCCGCGCGGCCGGAACCCGCGCCCGGCGTCAGCGGCAGCGCCGCGGCGAGCGCGGCCACCGCCGCGCCGGCGCCGACCGCCGAGACCAGCCGCCGGTTGCGGCGGCGGCGCACGCCGTCGGCCACCTGCCGGAAGGGGTCCCGGGGCGGAACGTAGCCGGCCGGGAGACCGCCCACCGCCTCCTTGAGCATCTCTTCGGGTCCGTGCGTCATCGGATGATCTCTCCTGCCGTGTGCTCGAAGGGTGCGGGTGCCACGGGCGCGGCACCCGCCGGGACGGGGGGCCGGTCGAACGCGGGAAGTTCCCGGAGCCTTGCCAGCCCTCGCGAGGCCTGGGACTTGACCGTCCCGGTGGAGCAGCCGAGCAGGTCGGCGACCTGGCGCTCCGACATGTCCTCGACGTAGCGCAGGACGACGATCACCCGCTGCTTCGCCGGGAGCTGCCGCAGCGCCCTCCGCAGCAGGTCGCGGTCGCCGACGCCGCTGCCTGCGTCCGGCGCGCCGCTCTGCGGCGGCTCCGGCAGGTCCGCGGTGGCCCGTTCTCCCCACCAGCGCCGGCGACGCGAGGACACGGCCAGGTTGGCGACGATCCGCCGGGCATAGGCCTCGGGCTGCTCCTGGCGCAGCCTCGGCCACACCTTCCACAGCCGGACGAGGCCTTCCTGCACCAGGTCCTCGGCCCTGCCCGTGTCCAGGGTCAGGCTGTGGGCGAAGCGGATCAGCGGCACCCATCGCGTCCGCACGAAATCGGCGAAGTCCTCCTGCGCAGCTCGCGCCATGTCCCCTCCGGTGGTGTTCCGTCTCGGCCAAGGGAACGCGATGGGAGCGCATCCGGGTTGACAGCGATCCGCACCGGTCCTCCAGCGTCGGCCGGTCTCAACCTTCCCTCCCGCCCAGCGCATTGACAGGGGCGGCGCCCATCCGGGGCGCCCACCCCACAGCAGGAGGGTCCGCACATGGCACATCGCTCCCGCCGGCCGCGGCTGCGCGCACTTGCCGCGACCACCGTCGCCGGCTTCACCGTCCTGGCCGGTGCCGCCGCCCCCGGCGCGGCCGCAGCCGGCGCAGACACCCGCGGGTGGACGGTCACCCCGCTGCCGGTCGACAAGGCCGCGCTGAGCCGGATCGCCACCGGTGGCGGCGCCGCCTTCACGGTCGGCTTCGGCTTTGTCGGCAGCGGCAGGGACGTGCACTTCGCCCCGTTCGCCGCCCAGCGCGTGGGCGGCGGGTGGGTGACCGAGCCGACCCCCGCCCCGGACGGCTACCCCGACGGGCGGCTGGACGACGTCGCCGTCCTCGGCCCCGAGGACGCCTGGGCGGTCGGCACAGCCGAGGGCCCGGACACCACGGCGCTGATCGAGCACTGGGACGGCACCTCCTGGAGCCTGGTGGACACCTCCGGGCTGCCCGCCGGCACCGGCCTGACGGGCGTCACCGCCGACCGCCCGGACGATGTGTGGGCCGTCGGCTACACCGTGCTCAGCGACGGCGTCACCCCGCTTGTCGCGCACTGGGACGGCACCTCCTGGACACAGGTGCAGGTATCGGACTCCGAGGGGGACACCCCCTGGGACCGCTACTGGGTCTCCAGCGTGGGCGCCACCGCCCCCGACGATGTCTGGCTGGTCGGCGTCGACGGCCTGGCCGTCCACTACGACGGCCGCACCTGGACCCGTACGCCGGTGCCCCCCGGCCAGGAGGTGTGGCTGGAGCGGGTCCGCAGCGACCCGGCACACGGCACCTGGGCGGTCGGCTACGACGTCGCCCCGGACGGGACACGCACCCCGGCGGCGCTGCACTGGGACGGCACCGCCTGGCAGGCCGCCCGGCTGCCCGCCGACCCCTCGGCCCAGCTGGAGGACCTGGCGGCGGACACGGACGGCGCACTGGCGGTCGGATACCGGTCGACGGCGAACGGCCCGGTCGGCTATGCCGTCCGGGTGCCCGCCGCCCTCGGAGTCCCGGGCCACCGGGTCCCACTGCCGGACGGCATCACCCAGCTGAACAGCGCCGCGGCCGACGGAGACGGGGTGTGGATCGCCGGGGACGGCGTGTCCGCCGACCCCGAAACGTTGTCGCCCTTCGCCGCCCGCTCCTCGGCCCGGTACTGAGCCGGGCCCCGGCGGCGTGCACCGGCCCGCGCCGCTGTACGCCGCCGGGGCGCGACCCGCTCCCACACAGCGACGTAGCACAGTGCGCTACACGGGACTACAATCGGACCATGAAGACCATCACGCAGCGCGAGTTCCGCAATCACTCCGCCGCCATCATGGATGCGGTCGAAGCGGGTGAGACCTACCACATCACCCGCAACGGCGCGGAAGTGGCGGAGCTGCGCCCCCTGACACGCAGGCGCAAGCTCAGCGCCCAGGAACTGGTGGAGCGGCATCGACGGCTGCCGCAGGTCGATTACGCCCTCATGCGACAGGAGGCCGAGGAGTTCTTCGCCTCCGACGAGTACGACCCCTGGGAGCGCAGCCGTGGCTGAGCGCCACGCGTCGGGGGTGCTCGACACATGCGCCTTCATCGACCTCGGTCTCATCGACCCGAGCACACTGCCGGACACCCCGGAGATCACCACGGTGACGCTGGCAGAGCTGCACCAGGGTGTAGCGATGGCCAAGGACGCCGTCTCCCGGGCGGCCCGCACCGAGAAGTTGAGCTCTGCCGTGGCCGACTTCGAGCCATTGCCCTTCGACGCCGACTCCGCCGCACGGTACGGCACTCTCATCGCCCTCACGATCGCTGCAGGGCGCGACCCGCGGCCCCGCAGGATGGATCTCATGATTGCGGCGATCGCCTCCGTCCGCGGTCTGCCGGTCTTCACCCGAAACGCGGACGACTTCAAGGGCCTTGAGAGCGTTGTCACGGTGCTCGGGGTCTAGCCTGCGCCCCTGGATGCGTCACACTGGTGTCCCGTGAGCGACTCTCCGGTGAATCCCCTGCCGATGGCCCCTGCCCGCGTCGTGCTGCTGTCGGGGCCCTCGGGGTCGGGCAAGTCCTCGCTGGCGGAGCGGGCCGGTCTGCCGGTGCTGCAGCTGGACGACTTCTACAAGGACGGGGACGACCCCACCCTCCCGCTGATGCCCGATGCGGGCGGCGCCGTGGACTGGGACTCCCCGCTCTCCTGGCACGCCGAGGACGCCATGGCCGCGATCCGGCAGCTGGCGGAGACCGGGCGGGCCGAGGTGCCGGTGTACTCCATCCCGGACAACGGCCGGGTCGCCACCCGCACCCTGGAGCTGGGCGGGGCGCCGGTGTTCGTCGCGGAGGGCATCTTCGCGGCCGAGATCGCCACTCGCTGCGCCGCCGAGGGCCTGCTGGGCGACGCGATCTGCCTGCGCAACCGGCCGGCCACCACCGCATGGCGACGGTTCCGCCGGGATGTCCGGGAGGGCCGCAAGTCGGTGCCGTTCCTGCTGCGGCGCGGCTGGCGGCTGATGCGGGCCGAACGCGGGATCGTCGCCCGCCAGACCGAGCTGGGCGCCCACGCCTGCGGCGGCCCGGAGGCGCTGCGCCGACTGCGAGCGGTCTCCGCGGTACGCGAGCCCGCCCCCGTCTGAGCAGCGGCGCACCCCGTCCGAACACAGCAGTACGGCCCGGCGCCTCTCCCCTGGCGCCGGGCCGCTGCTCGCGGGCACTCCCCCGTTGAGCCGGCTCCCCCGAGCCGGCTCCGAGTCCCGCTGTCCCCTCCTCACCCCCGGAGGTCCCCCCGCTATCCCGCCCCACCCGGCGGGAATCCTGTGGGCCGCCCTCAGGCGACCAGCTCGCCGAACGCCTGGCCGAGGTCGCCGTCCCGGTTGAGGGTGTCGTCGTCGCGCAGCCGGCGCAGCGCGCGCCAGATGCTGCTCTTCACGGTGCCCACGCTGATGTTCAGCACATCGGCGATCTCCGGGTCGGTGCGGCCCTCGTAGTAGCGGAGCACCAGCATGGTGCGCTGCTGCTCGGGCAGCTTGGCGAGCGCCTGCCACAGCACGGCGCGCAGCTCGGTGCCGCCCATGGCGTCGGTGTCGCCGACGGTCTCCGGCATCTCCTCGGTGGGGTACTCGTTGACCTTGCGGCGGCGCCAGGCGGAGATGTGCAGATTGGTCATAGTGCGGCGCAGATAGCCGCCGACGGCCGCCTTGTCGGAGATCCGCCCCCAGGCGCGGTAGGTGCTGAAGAGCGCGCTCTGCAGCAGGTCCTCGGCCTCGTAGCGGTCACCGGTCAGGTGGTAGGCCGTGGCGTACAGGGAGGCGCGTCGCTCGCGCACGTAGGCGGTGAAGTCCGCGGTGTAGTCCACCGTGTCCGCCGTCGGCGCGGGCTCCCCCTGTGCGCCTCCCTGTACACCCCGCCCGGCGTGGCCCAGATACTGGACCGCGTTGCCGGCCTCACGCGTCGTCGGCTCCCCCGAACCGACAGTCCGCAGGCCGTCCCCGTCACCCCCCGGGAGTCCGGTCACCACGGGGAGGACTCCCCGCAGCGTCAGAGTGGTCGCCCCGGTGCCCGGGTCGGCACCGGCGGGCTGCCGGCGGCCGACCCCGAACAGCTGGGCCGTCCCGGTGTGGTGGGCACACCCCCGCACACCCACCGCACCGGAGATCTCGTCGGCCCGCGCGGGCCGGTGGCTGGACGGGCGCACGGAACGGACAGACGAAGCGGTCCTGATCTGCAGCGTTGCGTTCATCATGCGCCCCCAGTCGATACGAGCGGATCTTTCGGTGTCCCGGTCCCGGCTCCGTCCGCCCCACCTCCCCCGTGGGCCGGCCGGCGGTCGTTGTTCCGACCCCGTTTCCGTGACATCGAAAAGCTTGCCCGGGGCTCGTCATGGCGCTGTCCGCCGACTGTCACAGGCCTGTCACAGCGCCCGGAGCGGAACGACCGCCCCGCCCATCCCCACGCCACCCGGCCGCCCTTGGTTCCACCGCTCCTCCGAAGGCGGTGCACGATCAGCAGCAAACCGGGGCACTCCGCCGTTCTCGGGGGCGCAACCGGGCAGGGTGGGTGAACCTCCGGGCCTGCGTGCGCCAGAATGGCAACGTGCCGTTCCTACTGCTCATCGAGGACGACGACGCGATCCGCACCGGCCTCGAACTCGCCCTCACCCGACAGGGCCATCGCGTGATGGCTGCTGCCTCGGGCGAGGACGGCCTCAAGCTGTTCAAGGAGCAGCGTCCGGATCTGATCGTCCTGGATGTGATGCTGCCCGGAATCGACGGCTTCGAGGTCTGTCGCCGGATCCGCCGCTCGGACCAGCTGCCGATCATCCTGCTCACCGCGCGCAGTGACGACATCGACGTCGTGGTGGGCCTGGAGTCGGGCGCCGACGACTATGTGGTCAAACCGGTGCAGCCGCGGGTGCTGGACGCCCGTATCCGTGCCGTGCTGCGCCGCGGCGAGCGGGAGAGCTCCGACTCCGCGGCGTACGGCTCCGTGGTGATCGACCGCGCCGCCATGACGGTCACCAAGAACGGTGAGGACCTCCAGCTCACCCCCACCGAGCTGCGGCTGCTGCTGGAGCTCAGCCGCCGCCCCGGCCAGGCGCTCTCCCGGCAGCAGCTGCTGCGGCTGGTGTGGGAACACGACTACCTGGGCGACTCCCGGCTGGTGGACGCCTGTGTGCAGCGGCTGCGGGCCAAGGTGGAGGATGTACCGTCGGCGCCGACACTGATCCGGACCGTGCGCGGGGTCGGCTACCGGCTCGACCCACCCGCGTAGCGACACCCCGGCCCCTCGGCGACAGCCGCACCCGAGACCCACGGACTTCAGACTTGACGGACTATCAGGAGACCTACCCGCCGCACGGCAGGGCACGCGGCGGGCGGCTCGGGCGGCGGATGCGGTTGACCTCGCTGCGGATACGGCTGATCGCGGTCTTCGCGGTGGTCGCGCTCACCGCCGCGGTGTCGGCGTCCGGCATCGCCTACTGGCTGAACCGGGACGCGGTGCTCAAGCGGGCCCAGGACAGCGCCCTCAACGACTTCCGCGACTCGCTCACCCGCAATGTCACCGACATGCCGCTCAAGCCCTCCTGCGACGACCTGCGGGCGCTGGCGCGGATGGTGGCCAGCCCGCGCCCCGGCCTCAACTACCAGGTCGTGGTGGTCGACTCGGCGCACCCCGACTGCACCGCCTCCTCCGAGCCGGGCCGCTTCACCATCGACCGGGTGCCCGCCCGGCTGCGGGCCGCCGTGCCGACACCCCGCGACCTGGAGGACGGCAACAGCTACCGCTATCACCTGTACTGGCAGCGGGCGGTCCTGGACGGCGAGCCGTTTCTGATCGGCGGCACCCGGATCGTGCCCACCGGTCCCACCGCCTACATGTTCAAGTCGCTGGACGACGAGCGGACCGACCTCAACACCCTCGCCTGGTCGCTGGGCATCGCCGCCCTGCTCGCCCTGGTCGGCTCCGCGCTGCTGGCCCAGGCCGCCGCGGCCACCGTGCTGCGGCCCGTGCAGCGGCTCGGCGACGCCGCCCGGCGGCTCGGCCAGGGCCATCTGGACACCCGGCTCGAGGTCGGCGGCGCCGATGAACTCGCCGATGTCGCCCGCACGTTCAACAGCACGGCCGAGGCGCTCGCCGCCCAGGTGGCCGAGCTCAGCGCCAGGGAGTCGGCCAGCCGCCGGTTCGTCGCCGACATGTCCCACGAGCTGCGGACCCCGCTCACCGCGATGACCGCCGTCACCGACATCCTGGAGGACGAGGCCGACTCGCTGGACCCGATGATCGAGCCCGCGGTACGGCTGGTGGTCAGCGAGACCCGGCGCCTCTCCGACCTGGTGGAGAACCTCATGGAGGTCACCCGCTTCGACGCGGGCACCGCCAAGCTGGTGGCCGACGAGGTGGACATCGCCGACCTGATCATGTCCTGCATCGACGGACGCGCCTGGTACGACGCGGTCGAGCTGGACGCCCCGCGCGGCGTGTTCGCCAGGGTCGACCCGCGCCGGCTGGACGTGGTCTTCGCCAACCTGATCGGCAACGCCCTCAAGCACGGCGGCTCACCGGTGGTGGTCCGGGTACGGACCGAAGAGCTGCCCGCAGCCGAGTGGGCCGGGCCGCACCCGGAGAAGCAGCTGGTGGTCGAGGTGCGCGACAGCGGGCCCGGTATCCCGGAGGATGTGCTGCCGCATGTCTTCGACCGGTTCTACAAGGCCGACAAGGGCCGGGCCCGCTCCGAGGGCAGCGGCCTCGGACTCTCCATCGCCATGGAGAACGCCCGTATCCACGGCGGCACCATCACCGTGGCCAACGCCCCCGCCGGGCCCGACGGCACGCCCGGCGGCGCGGTGTTCACCCTCACCCTGCCGATGGAACCCACCGATGCGGATCCACCGGACGGCGAGGAGGGCGACGAAGGGAACGGCGACAACGGTGCGGGACCCGGCGGGAACGCCGGCGCACCGGGCACGGAGAGGAGCGGGCGTTGAGCGGTGGCGTACGGCATGCGTGCCGGAAGGCGGCGGTGGTGGTGGTGCTGGGCACGGCCGCGGTCGGCTGCGGCATCCGGCCGACCTCGGTACCCGTGGACGCGGGCGCGCCGGCCAGCCGTACGGCATGCCCGGCGACCCCGGCCCCGACTGCCTCCGCCACCGCGAGCAGCCCGCCGGCCAGCGCCCTCAACGCCCCGTTCTCCGCCAAGCAGGCCTCGCCCGGCGGATCCCCCAGCGCCTTCGGCCCCACCGCACTGCCCAGCCCCCACCCCAGCAACACCGCCACCTGCTTCCAGCACCGGCCCTGACCGCCGCACGCGCTTTGGGGGCACGCACGGCGGTTCACCGTCCGCACCCGGCCACCGGGACAGGAATGCGGAACCCTTGTGTTCGGGTAGGGAACCGCCGATGTGGTGAGTGACGTCTTTTTGCGCGTGCAGCGAGGAGGCACCGGCGTGCGGACCGGGGATGGCCGACAGCTCCGGCAGGGGCGGTGGACGGGTGGCCCGGCGGCCTCCGCGACCCGCGACGCACCGGTGTCACCACTGCTGCGCGCCGCCGGCGTGCTGCTGCTCGCGGTGCATCTGGCCCTGGTGGGCTGGTTCGCGCTCCGCCCGCTGCCGGTGGACTGGGTCTACGACGCCAATCTGCATCCCCTGGCATCGATCCGCCGCGCACTGACGTCCGGCAGCGCCGAGGCGTACCGCCATCTCGCGGTCAGTCTGCTGCTGATGGCCCCGCTCGGTGTGCTGCTGCCGCTGGCGGGCGGCCGGGTCCGGGCGGGCTGGCTGCCGTCGCTGCTGCGTACCGTCGGTGCGGCGGCACTGCTCTGCACAGCGCTGGAGTTCGTGCAGAACTATGTGCCCGGCCATGTCCTGGACGTGGACGACATCCTGCTCAACCTGCTGGGAGTCACGCTGGCGCATCTGGCCGTGGTGCCCGCCGCGCGGGCGCGGCTGCGCCACCGGGCAGCCCGGCCGCGCCGTGCCGCCCCGGCTCCGCCGCCGCGGCAGCACGCGTCCGGCGTCCGGGGCCCGGCGGGCCCGGCGTCGTACGAGGTGGCACCCACGCCGGGCGGGCGCTGAGACCCGGACGAGGGACCCCGAGAGGCCCCTGAGTCCGGTCCTGGCCCGGCCCGGGGAGATCCGGGGGTGGCGGATCGGCATCGGGACCGATGCCGGGAGGGCCGCAGCGGCGGAGGATCGAAGCAGACGAACCGGGCCGGAGGGACCGGCCGGAACGTCCCAAGGAGAGCGTCATGACCACCCTCGCCCGTCCCCGCCACAACCGCGTCATCGGGGGCGTCTGTGCCGGGATCGCCGAGCGGTTCGGCCTCACCCCGTGGACCGTCCGTGCGATCTTCCTGCTGTCCTGCCTGCTGCCGGGCCCGCAGTTCCTGCTCTATCTGGCGCTCTGGCTGCTGCTCCCCCAGGAGCCGTGACAAGGGCCGCCCCCGGCACTGCGGGGGCGGCCCTCGGGGCGCGTGGTCAGCTGCCCAGCATGCTTCCGGTGCCGAGCAGGCCGAGGACCTGGCCGAGCGGCCCGCCGAAGCTGTTGCCGCGCGAGGTGGGCGTGAGGTTGACCCCGCCGGGACCGGCGGCCCGGGTGGTGGCGACGGGCATCTGCCGCTGCTGCTGGCCGTTGGCCGCGAGGTGGTCCGCCGCATCGGCGACACCGGTGAGCGTGGGCTCCACGGTGTGCACGCCCTGGGACACGATGCGGGCACCGGTGGCCGGGTTCAGGGCGCCGACGGTCTGGCTCAGCGGCCCTGCCAGCGGCAGGCTCTGGGACGCGCCGGCGAGGCCGAGGCCGCCGAGGCCGCCCAGGGGGTCGGGGAGGGCAGGAGCGGCGGAGGCGGTACCGGCGGCCGCGGCCGCGAAGACCACTCCGAGCGCTGCGGTGCCTGCGGACCTGAGGACGGCCTTCTTCATGGGTTTCCCTTGGTGATCGTTGCGTGCATGCACCGGCATCCGGCTACGCCGCGTGTGCTGTGGGGCACCCACCGTAGTGATCCGGGCCGCCGCGCCACAAACGGTGTCCCCCGCTCGGCGCAACCAAAGCCGAACAGGGCACACCATATGACGATCAGTCAGACAAGGGATCCGCCGAACAGCCACTCGGCCTTCAGCTCCGCGTACCCCGGCTTGATCACGTCGTTGATCATCGCCAGCCGCTCGTCGAACGGCAGGAACGCCGACTTCATCGCATTGACCGTGAACCACTGCATGTCGTCCAGCGTGTAGCCGAACGCGCCGATCAGGTGCTCGAACTCCCGACTCATGCTGGTGCCGCTCATCAGCCGGTTGTCGGTGTTGACGGTGACCCGGAAGTGCAGCCGGCGCAGCAGCCCGATGGGGTGCTCGGCATAGGAGTCGGCGGCGCCGGTCTGGAGGTTGGAGGTGGGGCACATCTCCAGCGGAATCCGCCGGTCACGGACGTACGCGGCCAGCCGGCCGAGCTGCACCGAGCCGTCACCGGCGGTCCCGATGTCGTCGATGATGCGGACCCCGTGGCCGAGCCGGTCCGCGCCGCACCACTGGAGCGCCTGCCAGATGGAGGGCAGCCCGAACGCCTCGCCGGCGTGGATGGTGAAGTGGTTGTTCTCCCGCTTGAGGTACTCGAAGGCGTCGAGGTGGCGGGTGGGCGGGTGGCCCGCCTCGGCGCCGGCGATGTCGAAGCCCGCCACCCCGCGGTCGCGGTAGGCATTGGCCAGCTCGGCGATCTCCAGCGAGCGGGCGGCGTGCCGCATCGCGGTGAGCAGGGCCCGGACGCGGATCCGGTGTCCGGCCTCGCGGGCCCGCTCCTCTCCCTGGCGGAACCCGTCGTTGACGGCCTCGACCACCTCCTCGAGGCTGAGACCGGCCTCCAGGTGCTGCTCGGGGGCGTAGCGGATCTCGGCGTAGACGACGCCGTCGGCCGCGAGGTCCTCGGCGCAGTCGGCGGCGACCCGTACCAGCGCCTCCCGGGTCTGCATCACGGCGCAGGTGTGGGCGAAGGTCTCCAGATAGCGTTCGAGCGATCCGGAGTCGGCGGCCTCGCGGAACCACTCGCCCAGCTTGACCGGGTCGGTGGTCGGCAGGTCCCGGTACCCGCAGTCGGCGGCGAGCTCCACGATGGTCTGCGGCCGCAGACCACCGTCGAGGTGGTCGTGCAGCAGCACCTTCGGGGCGCGGCGGATCTGCTCTGCGGTGGGGGTGCGCGGGGTCACGCCCGCGCTGGTGGCGATCTCGTTCTCCATTGGCCAACGATAGCGCCTACGCGCGTAGAAATGGTGTTTGGAGCCGATATCTCTCCCCGGGACGGAGCAGCACCGCCCCCGGAGGGGCCGCACCGCGGCCCCTCCGGACATCCGCGCAACGCGCCGCCCGGTCGGCGCGCCGTCGGCGAGGGAGCCGGCATCCGGAGGACCGCACCGCCGGGAGCGTCACCACGCCACCTCCCCACTGTCAGTCGTGGTCGAGGAGCCTGCCCCGGCGGGAGAGGACGAAGTCACGGAAGGCCGCCACCGGCCGGGTCGCCGGACGTCCGGCCACCCAGGCCAGCCCGATGGCGCGGCGGGTCCTCGGCGCGGTGACGTCCAGCTCCACCACCCCCGGCCGCGGTACCAGCGCGGGCGGCAGCAGAGCCACCCCCAGCCCGGCCGCCACCAGCCCGCGGAGCGTCTCCACCTCCTCGCCCTCGAAGGCGACCCTGGGGGTGAAGCCGGCCTCGGCGCAGAAGGAGTCCAGCAGGACGCGCAGGCCGTAACCCTGCTCCACCGCGACGAACGGCTCCTCCGCGACCTCCGCCAGCCGGATCCGCCGGCGCGCCGCCAGGCGGTGGTCGGCAGGCACCGCCAGATGGAGCCGCTGCTCGTCCAGCGGCCGCGCCACCAGGTCCGGCGCGTCGGGCAGCGGCGACACCAGGCAGAGGTCGAGCTCCCCGGCCCGCAGCCGGTCCAGCATCGCCGCCACGTACTCCTGTACCAGCTGGAAGCGGACCCTGGGGTATCCGGCACGGAAGCCGCGCAGCAGTGCGGGCACCGCATCCGTCCCCATGGTGTGCAGAAAGCCGAACGCCACCCGGCCCGCCTCCGGGTCGGCCTCGGCCCGCGCCGCCTCCGCGCCGCGCTCCAGCTCCGCCAGCGCCCGCTCCGCCGACTCCAGCAGCACCCGGCCCGCCCGGGTGAGCCGCACGGTGCGGCCCTGCCGGGCGAGCAGGTCCACCCCCAGCTCCTCCTCCAGCCGCGCCACCGCCCGGCTGAGGGTCGGCTGGGGCATCGCCAGCAGCTGCGCGGCCCGGGTCACATGCTCCAGCCGCGCCACCGCGGCGAACTGCGCCAGCCGGGGCGCCAGCACCGCCGCGGGCACATCCGGGCCCAGCTCCGCCAGGGGCTGCCTCTGTTCATACGTCACAGCATCAATCGTCCAACATCCATGCATTGGACGCATAGAACAGGGCGGTTCTAGATTCGGTGCATGCCTTCCGCCAGTACCGGGGCGTCCGCGGGTATGCCCTCGGACGCCCAGCCCCTCCACTTCGCCGATCTGCGCCACCGTGTCGGGGAGCCCGGCTTCCGCCGCGCCAACCTGGCCCTCTTCGCCGCCGGCGTCGCCACCTTCGCACTGCTCTACTCCACCCAGGGCCTGCTCCCGCTGATCTCCGACGCGATGCGGCTCACCCCCGGGCAGGCCAGCTGGACGGCCTCCGCCGCCACCCTGGGCCTGGCACTGGCGCTGCTGCCGGCCAGCGCCCTGTCCGACCGGTTCGGCCGCACCGCCGTGATGACCGGGTCGGTCTTCGCCGCCGTACTGATCGGTACGGCACTGCCGTTCGCCCCGGACATCACCACCCTGGTGCTGCTGCGGGCCGTGCAGGGCGCGGCTCTGGCGGGGCTGCCCGCCACCGCGATGGCATTCCTCGCCGAGGAGGTCCACCCCTCGGCGCTGGCGGGGGCGATGGGCCTCTATGTGGCGGGCAACAGTGTCGGCGGCATGGGCGGCCGGCTGCTCACCGGCTGGACCGGAGCCGCCTGGGGCTGGCGGGGCGGCCTGGCCGCCAATGCGGTACTGGCGCTGGCCTGCGCCGTGGCCTTCCGGCTGCTGATTCCGGCGGCACGCAACTTCCACCGGTCACCGGTCGACGCCCGCGCCCTGGCCCGTACCGTCGGCGGCCATCTGCGCAATCCGCTGCTGGTGCGGCTGTACGCACTGGGCGCGCTCTTCATGGCCGTCTTCGGGGCCGTCTACAACACCGTCGGCTACCGGCTGATCGCCGAGCCCTTCCATCTGCCGGAGTCGGTGGCGGCCTCCATCTTCGTGGTCTACCTGGTCGGCACGGTCACCTCCGCCACCGCGGGCAGGCTCGCTGAGCGCCTCGGCCGGCGCGGCGCCCTGTACGTCGCCATCGCCACCACCACCGTGGGGCTGCTGCTGAGCCTGGCCGAGAACCTCGTCTGCGCCCTGCTGGGGCTGGTCCTGATCACCGGCGGCTTCTTCGCCGGCCACGCCGTGGCCTCCTCCTCCGTCGGCCGCACCGCCACCACCGGCCGCGCCCAGGCGTCCGCGCTCTATCTGATCGCCTACTACGTGGGCAACAGCCTCGGTGGCACCGTGGGTGCCGACGCCTACCACTCCGCGGCCTGGCCCGGCACCGTCGTGGTCGGCCTGACCGCGGTGACCGCCGCCGCGGGTGTCACCCTCTACGCCACCCGCCGCGCCCTGGCCGACCGCCGCGGCGCCGATCGCCGCGGGGCGGACCGGCTCAGCGCGGACCCGGTCGCTGCGGGCCGGTGAACCGGCGCCGACTCCCTGCGCCGCCCGGGCCGACCGCCGGCACGGCCGATGCGTCTTCGGCCCCGCTCCCGGCGAGCGGGGCCGCAGTCGTCGTCAGGCCTTGATCGCGTGCACGAACAGGTCGCGCATCTCCTGCCGGCGCTCGATCAGGTCGGCCCGCTGATGGCGGGTGGCGGAGGCGTCGTGACCGGCGTCACATCCGACCTCTCCGGAGGCCCGCCTGCACAGGGTGGAGCGAGGCCACCTCCGCCGGGCATGTCCGCGGCAAAAAGTTGTGTCGACAGCCTTGCCAAAGTGTCGAACTGCCTTCGAAGCTTGCACATGGGAGCGCTCCCACCCATCTGCTCCCACCCACCCCGCGGAAGGGACACAGTGAAATCTCCGCTACGCGGCCTCGCCATGGCCGCACTCGCCATCCTTGGCCTGGTGGCCGCCCTGCTGACGACAGCCGGGTCCGCCCAGGCCGACACCCAGATATGCGACCAGTACGGGACCACCACTGTCGCCGGCCACTACGTCGTCCAGAACAACCGCTGGGGAACCAGCGCCACCCAGTGCATCAATGTCACCAGCAGCGGCTTCCAGCTCACCCAGGCCGACGGCTCGGTGGCGACCAACGGCGCACCCAAGTCCTACCCGTCCATCTACAACGGCTGCCACTACGCCAACTGCTCACCGGGCACCAACCTGCCCGCGCAGATCGGCTCGATCGGCAGCGCTCCCAGCAGCATCGCCTACACCTATGTGAGCAACGCGGTCTATGACGCGTCGTACGACATCTGGCTCGACCCGACGGCCAAGAAGACCGGGGTCAACCAGACCGAGATCATGATCTGGTTCAACAGGTTCGGCTCCATCCAGCCGATCGGCTCCTCGACCGGCAATGCCACGGTCGGCGGCCGCACCTGGGACGTGTGGACCGGCAACAACGGGTCCAACAACGTGATCTCCTTTGTGGCGCCGTCCGCGCTCTCCAGCTGGAGCTTCGACGTCAAGGACTTCATCAACGCGACGGTCAGCCGCGGCATGGCCCAGAACTCCTGGTACCTGACCAGCATCCAGGCCGGCTTCGAGCCGTGGCAGAACGGCGCCGGCCTGGCGGTCAACTCCTTCTCGTCCACAGTGAACATCGGCGGCGGCAGCACCACCGGGGGCACCACCACCGGAGGTACGACCGCGGGAGGTACGACCACGGGCGGCACCACCACCGGCGGTTCGACCACCGGCGGTTCGACCACCGGCGGGACCACCGGAAGCTGCAGGATCGCCTACGCCCCCTCCTCCTGGCCCGGCGGCTTCACCACCAATGTCACCGTCACCAACACCGGCTCCACCGCGGTCAACGGCTGGAAGGTGGGCTTCACCCTGCCGAGCGGCCAGACCGTGACCAACGCCTGGAACGCCACCGTCTCGCCCAGCAGCGGCGCGGTGACGGCCACCAACACGTCCTCCAACGGCCAGATCCCGGCCGGCGGCAACCAGACGTTCGGCTTCCAGGGCACCTACTCGGGCAGCTTCTCCTCGCCCACCCAGTTCACCCTGAACGGCACCGCCTGCACGACCGCCTGACCCAGCCCCGCATCGCATCGGGCCCGGACCGCCGTGCGCGGTCCGGGCCCTCTGCGTGCTCTTCCGATACAGCCTCAGCCGGCCAGTCCGGCGTGCAGTGCGGCCGGGCCGGCGCTCAGGCCGGCCTTGACCCGGCGGGTGAGCTCGTCGGCCAGCACCTCGTCGGCGTCGGACTCGATGCCGTCCAGCGCCTGGGCGGCGACGCTCAGGGGCGAGGACTTGGGGGCGTCCACAGCGGCGGCCATGTCGGTGTCGATGTAGCCGACGTGCAGCCCGGTGACACCGATGCCGCGCGGGGCCAGGTCCAGGCGCAGGGAGTTGGTGGCCGACCACAGCGCCGCCTTGGTGGCGCTGTAGGAGCCGGCGACGGCGATCCAGGAGAGCACGGAGTGGACGTTCAGGATGTGTCCGCCGCCATTGCGCTCGATCACCGGGACGAAGGCGCGCACCACGTCCAGCGGACCGAAGAAGTTGGCCTCGAACTCGCGGCGGACGTCCTCCGCGGGCGAGTCCAGGAAGGACGCCTTGACCAGCCCGGCGGCGCTGTTGATCAGCACGGTCACATCCTGGGCCTGCTCGGCGGCGGCGGCCACGGAGGCCGGGTCGGTGGTCTCCAGGGCGAGCGCCACGGCGTCGGGGTGGGTAATGCTCCTCGGGTCTCGTGCGGTGGCGTAGACCTTCTTGGCACCCCGCTCGTAGAGAGCGTCCACGAAGGCCCTGCCAAGGCCGCGGCTGCCTCCGGTGACGAGGACGGTGGCGCCTGCGATCGCGGTCATGGGATTCTCCTCAGCGTGAAAACCGATCGGTTTCCACTAACGTAAACCGATCGGTTTCCAAACGCAAGAGCACGCGGTAGCCTCATATGCATGACCACGACAGAGAAGGCGTCCTCCCGCGAGCGGCTGCTGGACGCCGCCGCCGACCTCTTCTACCGCGACGGCGTCTCCATCGGCGTCGAGGCGCTGTGCCGGGCGGCCGGTGTCTCCAAGCGCTCCATGTACCAGCTCTTCGGCAGCAAGGACGACGTGGTCGCCGCCAGCCTGGACCGCCGGGCACCCGTGTACGAGGCGATGCTGCTGCCGGACCGCGACGACACCCGCTCCCCCCGGGAGCGGATCCTCCATGTCTTCGAGCAGCTGGAGGCGGCGGCGGCGTCACCCGAGTACCGGGGCTGCCCCTATGTCGCCACCGCCATGGAGGTCAAGGACCCGGCCCACCCCGCCAGCCGGGCCGCCCGCCGCCACAAGGACGTGCTCACCTCGTTCTTCCGCCTGGAGGCCGCCCACGGCGGGGCCTCGGACCCGGAAACGCTGGCCCGCCAGCTCACCGTCGTCTTCGACGGCTCCGGTGCCCGCGCCGTGGTCCAGGCCCAGCCCCTGGACGGACTGGCCGTGACAACGGCCGCGGCCCTGCTGGACGCCGGCGGCGTAGGCTGACCCGCGCCGGGCAGCCGGTACCGCCCGTCCCGGGGGCGCGGAGGCCCTCCGCCGCCCCGGCGGACCTCGGCACCGGGCCCGGCATCCCCGGGGACGGCTACACCGCCGACTCCAGCAGGGCACGCTCCGCCTCGGAGAGCCGCAGCGCCCCGGCGGCGACGTTCTCGACCAGGTGGTCAGGGTTGCCGGTGCCGGGGATGGCCGGCACATGCGGCCCCTGCTGCAGCGTCCAGGCCGGCCGCACCTGGGCCGGCGTGGCACCGTGGGCCCGGGCCGCCGCCGGCACCTCGTCGCGGTCCGCGCCGCCCGCGCCCGCCTCGCGCCGCTCCCCGGCGATCGCGAAGAACAGCACAAACGCGATGACCTGCTGCCCGCAGGCGCTCAGCAGGGCGTGGTCCTCGGGACGCGCCCCGACGCCGTAGCGGTTCTGCACGCACACCACCGGTGCGATCGCCCGGGCCTCGGCCAGCTGCTCGGCCGTGACATTGGAGACGCCCAGGTGCCGCACCAGACCCGCGTCCCGCAGCCCGGCCGGCGCTCCGAACCGCTCGGCGACCGAACCGGGGCCCTGCACCCGCAGATTGACCACATCCGGCTGGTCGCGGCCGAGCCGGCGCAGATGGTGTCCGGCTCGGGACCGAGCGGCTGAAGGACTTCACCGGCCCCGCCGGGCGCCCGGCCGTGCCGGGCGCCCATGGCGGGTGCGGTCTCAGACGATCCGGTCGAGGACGATCGGGGTGGAGGTGAAGGGGGTGCCGGCCGGGGCGACGGTGACGGCCCCGGCGAGCGCCTCCAGCGCGTAGCCGTAGCGCTCGGGGGTGTCGGTGTGCAGGGTGAGCAGCGGCTGCCCCGCGGTGACGGTGGCACCGGGCTTGGCGTGGATCTCCACGCCCGCACCGGCCTGCACCGGGTCCTCCTTGCGGGCCCGGCCGGCGCCGAGGCGCCAGGCGCAGACGCCCACGGCGTAGGCGTCCAGGCCGGTGAGGACGCCCGAGGAGGAGGCGGTGACGACATACTGCTCGCGGGCGACAGGCAGGGGCGCGTCGGGGTCGCCGCCCTGGGCACTGATCATGCGGCGCCAGTGGTCCATGGCGGAGCCGTCCCGCAGTGCGTCGGCGGGGTCCTTGCCGTGGATCCCGGCGGCGGCCAGCATCTCGCGGGCCAGGGCGAGGGTGAGCTCGACGACATCGGCGGGGCCGCCGCCGGCCAGCACCTCCACCGACTCGCGCACCTCCAGCGCATTGCCCGCGGTGAGGCCGAGCGGGGTGGACATGTCGGTCAGCAGCGCCCTGGTCTCCACCCCGGCGGCCTTGCCGAGGCCGACCATGGTGCGGGCCAGTTCACGGGCGTCGTCCAGGTTCTTCATGAAGGCCCCGGTGCCGACCTTGACGTCCAGCACCAGGGCGCCGGTGCCCTCGGCGATCTTCTTGCTCATGATGGAGCTGGCGATCAGCGGAATGGCCTCGACGGTGCCGGTGACGTCCCGCAGGGCGTAGAGCTTCTTGTCGGCGGGGGCCAGGCCGTCGCCCGCCGCGCAGACCACGGCGCCGCAGTCGCGCAGCGTCTGCATCATCTCATCGTTCGAGAGCAGGGCGCGCCAGCCGGGGATGGACTCCAGCTTGTCCAGGGTGCCGCCGGTGTGGCCGAGGCCGCGGCCGGAGAGCTGGGGGACGGAGGCGCCGCAGGCGGCGACCAGGGGGGCCAGCGGCAGGGTGATCTTGTCGCCGACGCCGCCGGTGGAGTGCTTGTCCGCGGTGGGCTGCGGCAGCGAGGAGAAGTCCATCCGCTCACCGGACCGGATCATGGCGTCGGTCCAGCGGCTGATCTCGCGCAGGTTCATGCCGTTGAGCAGGATGGCCATGGCCAGCGCGGACATCTGCTCGTCGGCCACGTCGCCCCGGGTGTAGGCGTCGATCACCCAGTCGATCTGCGCATCGGTGAGCTCGCCGCGGTCCCGCTTGGTCCGGATGACGGTGATGGCGTCCATGGGATCCCTTGCTGTGAGGAAGCACGAAGAGTGTCGCGCCACGGCGGCGGCGGGGAGGCACGGGCCGGGCGCGACACTCTTCGGGTGCGTTCGGATGGTTCAGTGCTGCAGGCGCTCGGGGCCGAAGGCGTCCGGAAGCACCTCGCTCATCGGGCGGATGCCCGACGGCAGGTCGACCAGCAGCTCGGGGCCGCCGTGCTCGTGGAGCAGCTGCCGGCAGCGGCCGCACGGCATCAGCAGGTCGCCGCCGCCGTCGCAGCAGGTGAAGGCGACCAGCCGGCCGCCGCCGCTGAGGTGCAGTGCGGAGACCAGGCCGCATTCGGCGCAGAGGCCGAGGCCGTAGGAGGCGTTCTCGACATTGCAGCCGGTGACGGTGCGGCCGTCCTCCACCAGGGCGGCGGCGCCGACCGGGTACTTGCTGTAGGGGACGTACGCATGGGCCATGGCGTCCCGTGCGGCGGCCCGCAGCCCGTCCCAGTCGATCTCCTGGCGTTCGGTCACTTGCCTTGCCCCTTGCGGTAGACCAGTCCGTCGGCCTTGGGCATCCGCAGCCGCTGGGAGGCCAGCGAGAGGACCAGCAGGGTGGCCACGTACGGGGTGGCGCCGACGAACTCGATCGGCACGGTGTCGGTGGCGGCGTACCAGACGAAGAGCGCCACCGCGAAGACCCCGCTGACCACGGCGGCGACCAGCTGCCGCTTGTAGCCGCGCCAGGCCGCCATCAGCACCAGCAGCACGGCCAGCAGGAGCAGCAGGGCGTGCACCGAGGGGCCGCCGTTGCGCAGCTGGAGGCTGTCGGTGTAGCCGAACAGGCCGGCGCCCATGGCGAGGCCGCCGGGACGCCAGTTGCCGAAGATCATCGCGGCGAGGCCGATGTAGCCGCGGCCTCCGGTCTGGCCCTCGTTGTAGATGTGCGAGGGGACCATGGCGATGAAGACGCCGCCCAGGCCGGCCAGACCGCCGGAGGCGATCACGGCCAGGTACTTGTAGCGGTAGACGTTGACGCCCAGCGACTCGGCGGCGGTGGGGTTCTCACCGCAGGAGCGCAGTCGCAGGCCGAACGGGGTCTTCCACAGCACGAAGAAGGTGCCGATCAGCAGTGCCACCGCGACCAGGGTGAGCAGCGAGACATCGGTGGTGAGGCCGCCGAGGATGCCGGCGATGTCGGAGACCAGGAACCAGTGGTGCGCGGCGATCTTGTCCAGCCAGTCGGAGACACCGGGGATGGAGACCGTGGTGATGGAGTCGATCGGCGGCGACTGCTTGGGGCTGCCGGCCGGCTTGTCGGCGAAGAACAGCTTGGCCAGGTACTGGGTGGCACCCAGGGCCAGGATGTTGATGGCCACACCGGAGACGATGTGGTCCACGCCGATGGTGACGGTGACAAAGGCATGGATCAGACCGCCCAGCGCACCGCCGGCGACACCGGCGAGCACACCGATCCAGGGGTTGGTCTGCCAGCCGGCCCAGGCACCGAAGAAGGTGCCGAGGATCATCATGCCCTCGAGGCCGATGTTGACCACGCCGGCCCGCTCGGCCCAGAGGCCGCCGAGTCCGGCCATGCCGATCGGCACGGCCATGGTGAGGGCACCGGCGATCTGACCGGGCGAGGTGACGTCCTGGGCGCCGGTGGCGGCGCGTACGGCGGACACCGCGACCAGGGCTCCGGCCACGATCAGCAGGATCACCGCCGGGGAGAGGCTGCGCCTGCCGGTACGGCGGGCGACGGAGCTGGCGCCGGACCGCGGCTCCATGGCGGCCGTGTCGCTGGTGGGGCTGGGGGCGCTCACGCCGACACCTCCTGGTTCTTGGACGGGACGGCCTGGGCGGCCAGCTGGCGGCCGACCCTGCTCTGCTGGCGGCGCAGCCCGTAGCGGCGCACCAGCTCATAGGCGATGACCACGGCGAGGACGATGACGCCCTGGACGACGCCGGCGATCTCCTTGTCGTAGCCCGCGAACTCCAGGTGGCCGGTGGCCCTCTCGATGAAGGCCCAGAGCAGGGCGCCGATCGCGACACCGATCGGGTTGTTGCGGCCGAGCAGGGCCACCGAGATACCGGTGAAGCCGATGCCGGTCGGGAAGTTGAGGCTGTACTGGTAGGAGTTGTTCAGCAGTTCCGGCATGCCGACCAGACCGGCGATGGCGCCGGAGAGCAGCATCGCGGTGACCACCATCCGCTTGACGTTGACCCCGCTGGCCAGCGCGGCGCTGTCGGAGCCGCCGGCGGTGCGCAGGTCGAAGCCGAAGCGGGTGCGGGAGAGCCCCCACCAGAAGGCGACACCCACGATGACCGCCACAAAGATGAAGCCGTAGAGCGAGCCGCCCTTGGTGGCGATGTTGAACAGGTGCCCGGAGTCCGGGATGACCTTGGTGGAGACATTGCCGGAGGCGTCCAGCTCGGCCAGCCGGCCGGGGCTGAGCAGATAGGCGATGACCGAGGTGGCGATCGCATTGAGCATGATCGTCGAGATGACCTCGCTGACGCCGCGGGTCACCTTGAGCAGTCCGGCGATACCGGCCCACATGGCGCCGACCAGCATGGCGACCAGCACGATCACCAGGATGTGCAGCACACCGGGGAGGTGCAGCTGGGCACCGACCACCGCGGCGAAGAACGCCGCCATGCGGTACTGGCCGTCCACGCCGATGTTGAACAGGTTCATCCGGAAGCCCAGGGCCACCGCGATACCTGCGAGGTAGTAGGTGGTGGCCTTGTTGAGGATGTAGATCTGACTGTCGGCCTTGGAGCCGTAGTCCAGCATCACATTGAACGCCTGGAAGGGCTCCTTGCCGGAGGCCAGCAGCACCAGGGCGGTCACGATCAGTGCGGTGACCACGGCGAGCACCGGGGCGGCCAGGCCCAGCAGCAGGCGCTCGCCGTCGATCTTCTTCAGCAGCTTGTTCATCGGTACTACTCCCCCGCCTGGTGGGTCTCGTCGGCGGTGTCGGCGGCGTTCTGGGCGGCATCCCCGGCGGGGTGCTCCAGATGGCCGCGGGCCGCACCGGTCATGGCCGAGCCGAGCTCCTCCGGGGTGACGGTGGACGGGTCGGCGTCCGCGACCAGTCGGCCGCGGTACATCACCCGCAGGGTGTCGGAGAGGCCGATCAGCTCGTCCAGGTCGGCGGAGATCAGCAGCACCGCCAGGCCCTCACGGCGGGCCTCCCGGATCTGGTCCCAGATCTGGGCCTGCGCGCCGACGTCCACACCGCGGGTGGGATGGGCGGCGATCAGCAGCTTGGGCTTGTGGCTCATCTCGCGGCCGACGATCAGCTTCTGCTGGTTGCCGCCGGAGAGCGACGCCGCGGTGACGTCGATGCCGGGGGTGCGAACGTCGTACTCGGCGACGATCCGCTCGGTGTCCCTGCGGGCCGCGGCCGGGTTGAGGATGCCCCGTCGGCTGTTGGGCTGCTCGGTGACATGGCCGAGGATGCGGTTCTCCCAGAGCGGCGCCTCCAGCAGCAGGGCGTGGCGGTGGCGGTCCTCGGGGACGTAGCCGATGCCGGCCTCGCGGCGGGCGCGGGTGAGCGCCTGGGAGATGTCGGCGCCGTCCAGGGTGACGGTGCCGTTGTCGGGCTTGCGCATGCCCATGATGGCCTCGACCAGTTCGGCCTGGCCGTTGCCCTCCACACCGGCGATGCCCAGCACCTCGCCCTTGTGGATGGTGAAGCCGATGGAGTCCAGCACCACACGGTCGATGCCGTCCGGGTCGACCTCGCTGAGCCGCAGGCCGTCGACGGTGAGCATCGGCACATCGGTGACGGTGGACTCGCGGGTCTCCGGGGAGGGCAGCTCGCTGCCGACCATCAGCTCGGCGAGCTGACGGGAGTTCACCTCGCGGGGGTCGACGCTGGCGACGGTGGTACCGCGCCGGATGACGGTGATCGCGTCGGCGACCGAGAGCACCTCGTCCAGCTTGTGGGAGATGAAGATGACGGTGAGGCCCTCGGACTTGAGCTCACGCAGGTTGTCGAAGAGCGCCTCGACCTCCTGCGGCACCAGGACGGCGGTGGGCTCGTCCAGGATCAGGGTGCGGGCGCCCCGGTAGAGGACCTTGAGGATCTCGATGCGCTGCCGGTCGGCGACACCGAGGTGCTCGACCAGCACATCGGGGCGCACATCCAGGCCGTAGGCGTCGGAGATCGACTTGATGGCGTTCCGTGCCCGGGCGCCGATGCCGTGCATCTTCTCGGCGCCGAGGACGACGTTCTCCAGCACCGTGAGGTTGTCCGCCAGCATGAAGTGCTGGTGCACCATGCCGATGCCGCGGGAGATGGCGTCGGCCGGGGTGTGCAGCTCGGCACGCTCGCCGTTGATGGTGATGGTGCCCTCGTCCGGGCGCTGCATCCCGTAGAGGATCTTCATCAGGGTCGACTTGCCGGCCCCGTTCTCCCCCACCAGTGCGTGCACGGTGCCACGGCTGACGGTGATGTCGATGTCATGGTTGGCCACGACACCGGGGAACCGCTTGGTGATGCCGCGCAGTTCGACGGCGGCCGGCTCGGTCCCTGCGCCGGTCGGTGGTTCGCCCGCGTGGGCGCTCGGAGCAGTGATGGCGCACTCCTGGTGGGGCTCTGGCATCCGCCCCGAGCGGATACGAGGCAGGGCTCGGACGGTGCGGGTGGGCGTCATTGCCTGGTACGGACAGGGGCCCGCCCGCGCGCACGGCGCGTTCGGCGGGCCCCTGCTCCGTCGGTGCGGTCCCCGCCCCGGAGGGCGGGGGACCGGCTCTGTCCTTGCTGGAAGGACTTACTTCTTGACGGTGGTCGGCGGCGTGACCTTGCCGTCGATGATCGCCTGCTTGGCGGTCTCGATCTTGGCGATGGTCGCCGCGTCGCTCGCGAAGGCCGGGTTGGACTTGGAGTAGCCCACGCCACCGGTCTTCAGGTCGAAGGTCACGGTGCCGGTCTTCAGCGTGTTGTCCTTGAACGACTTGATGTAGTCCAGGACCGCCACGTCGACGTTCTTCAGGGCGGAGGTGAGGATCACGGCCTTGTTCTTGGCCAGTGCGTCCTGGTTGTACTGGTCGGAGTCGACACCGATCGCCCAGGCACCGCTCTTGCCCGCAACGGCCTCGATGGCGCCGTTGCCGGAGGAGCCGGCCGCGGCGTAGACCACGTCGATGCCCTTGTCCAGCATGCCCTGCGCGGCTGCCTTGCCCAGGTCGGGCGAGGAGAAGCCCTTGGTGTCCGGCGGCTGCGAAAGGTACTGCGGGGTCACCGTGGCGCTGGGGTCGGTGTCCTTGACGCCCTGGGTGAACCCGGCCTCGAACTTGTTGATCAGCGGCACGTTGACGCCGCCGATGAACCCGATCTTGTGGCTCTTGGACTTCAGCGCCGCCGCCACGCCCACCAGGTAGGAGCTCTGCTCCTCGGTGAAGACCAGGTTGGTGACGTTGGGGGCGTCCACGGTGGAGTCGACGATCGCGAACTTGGTGTTCGGGAACTCCTTGGCCACCGTCGCGAGGGAACCCGCGTAGGAGTAGCCGATGGCGATGACCGGGTTGTAGCCGGCCCCCGCCAGGTCCTTCAGACGCTGGGTCTTGTCGGCGTCGGTCTCGTTGGCGCCCGCGGAGAGCTCCTTGACGCTGGCGCCGAGGGTCGACTTGGCCTGGTCCAGGCCACGGGCGGCGGAGTCGTTGAACGACTGGTCGCCGCGGCCGCCGATGTCATAGGCCATGCCGACCTTGAGGCCGCCGCCGCTGGCGCCGGCCGAAGCGGAGCTGCCGGCACCGGCAGTGGAACCGCTGTCCGAGGTGCTGCCGCAGGCGGCGAGCGAGGCCATGCCCAGCGAACCGCTGAGCACAACCGCGGCGAGTTGAGTTACTCGGCGCAAGGGAGTTTCTCCTTCCGACACGCACCTGTCTGGCGTGATCGAACGCCACCGTAACGCGCGTAGAACACGGTTGTGTTACGGGCCCGCCGGTCGGGACGGTTGTTATCAAACCGTGGCGGTACTCAGGACAGACAGGACGTAACGGACCGTCGTACGCCCGTTCAGCCCCTTACATCCCGGGACATTCCTACTACAGGGCGCGAGCATGCTCCAGCGCCAGGGAGCAGAACAGTTCCACTCCCACACCGATGGCTCGCTCGTCCACGTCGAAGGTGCCCTGGTGGAGGTCCCGCACCCCCGGCTCACCCGGGGTCCGCACCCCCAGCCGGGCCAGCGCGCCGGGGATCTTCTCCAGGTACCAGGAGAAGTCCTCACCGCCGAGACTCTGCTCGGTGTCCTCCACCACGGTGACGCGCGGACCGCCGAAACGGGCGTGCATGGCCGCGTCCAGCTGGGCCACCGACTCGGCCTCGTTCACCACCGGCGGGACACCCCGGTGGTAGGTGAGCTCCCACTTGGCCCGGTGGGTCTCGGCGATCCGGGCGATCAGCTCGTGCAGCAGCTCCGGGGCCTCCCGCCAGCCGGCCAGCTCCAGGCAGCGGACGGTGCCCTCCAGCTCGGCGTGCTGCGGGATGACATTGGCCGCGGAACCGGACGCGATCCGGCCCCAGCAGGGCTGACGCCCCAGCGCGGGTCGACCCGGCGGCCGAAAGCACCCGGAAGGTCGGCGGCCATCCGGGCGACAGCACTGACCAGGTCGGTGGTGAGGTGCGGGCGGGCGGTGTGGCCGCCGGGCCCGTCCAGGGAGAGCACCAGCCGGTCGCAGGCCGAGGTGATGGCACCGACCCGCAGGCCGATCCGGCCCACGTCCACCTTGGGGTCGCAGTGCAGGGCGAACATCCGGCCGACGCCGTCCAGGCCACCCGCCTTGATCACATCCAGCGCGCCGCCCGGCATGACCTCCTCGGCCGGCTGGAACACCAGCCGCACCGGCTGCCGCAGCCGCCCCGACTCCGCCGCCTCGGCCAGCACCAGCGCGGTGCCCAGCGCCACCGCGGTGTGCACGTCGTGGCCGCAGGCGTGGGCCCGGCCGGGGACGGTGGAGCGGTAGATGACCTCGGCCTTGGCGTCGTCGATGGGCAGCGCGTCGATGTCCGCCCGGAAGGCCAGCAGCGGAGTGTCCGCCGGGGTGCCCTCGGGGACGATGTCGCAGATCAGGCCGGTACCGGCGGGCAGCACCCGGGGTTCGAGACCCGCCCAGACCAGCCGCTCCCTCAGCAACGAGGTGGTCCGGAACTCCTCACGGCCCAGCTCGGGATGCATGTGCAGATCACGACGGAAGGCGATCAGCTCTGCCGCATGTGCACGCACCCTGGCCCGGAGGATGTCGCTGCCGGGGAGCTCGGCGCCGTCGGGACCGGTGCCGCCCGCAATGCCGGGGAGACCGCCGCCGGGCAGGCCCGCGGCCGATTCATGACCCGCGGCAGGGTCGTCCGATACCGGATCGTCGTGGGGGGAGGCGACACTCCCGGGCGTTGGGTGGTTCACCTCAACTAGGTTACGACCGATCGACCTGTTCAGCCGGGGATCATCGGAATTACCGCCTCCGGAGGCGACGGAACTCCCTCGCCCGGCGCATGCCGAGCTGGGGTTTGGGTATGACATGTGGTTTACGCCACCTTCCCCCGGGTCGGACTGTCCTGCGCAACGACCGCACCCCCGTCGGGGACACGGGCTGGGTCATGGCAGGGCAAAGCTTCCCTCGGATCCCTTGAGACTCGCTCGGCGCTGCATATACACATCAAGTCGCACCGCCCCGTCGCACCCCTGTTCACAGCCAGGACATGCGACCGCCAGTCTCAATCGACCGAACTGGGGGGAACCCTCGTGCCTCAAGCTGCCCACAGGCGGCTCTCCCGCATAGCCGTGGCGGCCTCGACCGCCGCGCTGGTTGCGGGATCCCTCGCCCTCGCAGCCCCCGCGAACGCAGCCTCCGCCGCCCCGACCGGAGCGGCCGTGAAGCTCACCGGCACCCACCCGGCCTGGGCCACCGCCTCGGCCGACAAGGGCGCAGCGTCCGACAGCTCCACCGCCACCGCGCGCGTCTACCTCGCCGGCCAGGACCCGGCCGGGCTGGCCGCGTACGCCCGCGCCGTCTCCGACCCGTCCTCCGCGCAGTACGGGAAGTATCTGAGCCCCGCCCAGGCGCAGGCCCGCTTCGGCGCCTCGGCCTCGCAGGTCAAGGCGGTGCACGACTGGCTGACCGGCAGCGGCCTGAAGGTCGCCCGGACCACCGCGCACTATGTCGAGGTCTCCGGCAGCACCGCCGCCATGGAGAAGGCCTTCGGCACCCAGATCCACACCTACCGCACCAGCCAGGGCACCCACCGCGCGCCGGCCGCCGACGCCTCCGTCCCGGCCGCCGTCTCGGGCGCCGTGCTCGGGGTCAGCGGCCTCAGCGACGTGGTGCAGAAGGCCGTCTCCCAGGCGATCCCGGTGGACCACAGCCGCGCCGCGGGCTCGGCCTTCGCCGCCGGCAGCCCGGCGGCCGCGCCCAAAGGCCTGCCCACCGACCCGACCTGCTCGGACAGCTACGGCGCACTGACCGCCCACGGCGCCCCGGCCGGCTATGAGCCGAACGAGCCGTTCGCGCCCTGCTCGTACACACCCAAGCAGCTGCGCCGGGCCTACGGCGTCACCGCCGACGGGCTGACCGGCAAGGGCGCCAAGGTCGCCATCATCGACGCCTACGGCCTGTCGACCATGCAGGCCGACGCCTCCCACTTCGCCACCGCGCACGGCGACAAGGCCTTCCGCTCCGGCCAGTACACCGAGTACGTGACCCCGGACCAGTGGACCCACCAGGACGAGTGCGGCGGCCCCGAGGGCTGGGCCGGCGAGGAGGCCCTGGACGTGGAGATGGTCCACGGCCTGGCACCCGACGCCGATGTGGTCTACGTCGGCGGCAACTCCTGCTACGACGACGACCTCTACGACGCCATGGCCAAGGTGGTCGACGAGCACCTGGCCGACGTGGTCAGCGACTCGTGGGGCGAGATCATGCACGCCACCACGGGCGACATCGACCCGGCGGTGGTCAAGGCCGACGAGCAGGTCTTCATGCTCGGCGCCGCGGAGGGCATCGGCTTCAACTTCTCCACCGGCGACTGCGGCAACTCCTCCCCGGGCGCCGCCTCCACCGGCGTCAACTGCGACCCGACCACGGCGCGCGCGCAGACCGAGTGGCCGGTCTCCTCGCCCTGGGTGACGGGCGTGGGCGGCACCGCGCTGGGCACCTCCGACGCGCGCGGCCGCTACGGCTTCGAGACCAGCATGGGCGACCTGCGCTCGGTCCTCTCCGACGACCAGCAGAGCTGGAACCCCTACCCGGGCCACTTCTACTTCGGCGGCGGCGGCGGTACCAGCGAGGACTTCGCCCAGCCGTGGTACCAGAAGGGCGTGGTCCCCAACCGGATCTCCACCACCCTGTCCACCGGGGCCAAGGCCGCCAAGCCGATGCGCACCCTGCCGGACGTCTCCATGAACGGTGACCTGGTCACCTCGGTGCTGGTCGGCTTCACCGACGCCGGCGCCTACAGCGAGGGCGGCTACGGCGGCACCTCGGTCTCCTCCCCGGAGTACGCGGGCATCCTCGCGGACGCCATCCAGGCGCGCCACGGCCGTGCCATCGGCTTCGCCAACCCCGGCATCTACGACCGGGCCGGCACCTCCGCCTACAACGACGTCAACGACAACGCCGTGCACGTCAAGACCGGCAATGTGGTCGACCTCGGCACCGTCGACGGCACGCTGCGGGTCCGGCTGTACCGGATCGCCCAGGACTACGGCCTCACGGCCGCCCGCGGCTACGACACCGCCACCGGCGTCGGCTCGCCGACCGCCGACTACCTGCGGTCGTACCGCTACGGCCGCTGAACCACAGCCGGGGGCCCGGGGTCGTACGACCCCGGGCCCCCGGCCTGCACGGCTTCCGACGGATCGTCAGAACCTCTCCACCGGAACATAGGTGCCCCAGACGTCCCGCAGTGCGTTGCACACCTCGCCGACCGTGGCGCGGGCGGCCAGCGCCTCCTTCATCGGGTAGAGGACGTTGTCCTTGCCCTCGGCGGCATGCCTGAGCGCGGTGAGCGAACGGTCCACCGCCGAGGAGTCCCGGTCGGCCCGGAGCTTGGCGAGCCGCTCGCACTGCTGGGCCTCGATCGCCGGGTCGACCCGCAGCGGCTCGTAGGGCTCCTCCTCGTCCAGCTGGAAGCGGTTCACACCGACGACGGTGCGGTCGCCCGAGTCGGTCTCCTGCTGGATGCGGTAGGCGCTGCGCTCGATCTCGGACTTCTGGTAGCCCTGCTCGATGGCCGCCACCGCGCCGCCCATGTCCTCCACCTTGGCCATCAGCTCCACCGCGGCCGCCTCGACGTCGTCGGTCATGGACTCCACCACATAGGAGCCCGCGAACGGGTCCACGGTGTGGGTGACGTCCGTCTCGTAGGCGATGACCTGCTGGGTGCGCAGCGCCAGACGGGCCGACTTCTCGGTGGGCAGGGCGATGGCCTCGTCGAAGGAGTTGGTGTGCAGCGACTGGGTGCCGCCGAGCACGGCCGCCAGCGCCTGCACCGACACCCGGACCAGGTTGACCTCCGGCTGCTGCGCGGTGAGCTGCACCCCGGCGGTCTGGGTGTGGAAGCGCAGCATCAGCGACTTGGGGTTCTTCGCACCGAACTCCTCACGCATCACCCGGGCCCAGATCCGGCGTGCGGCACGGAACTTGGCGACCTCCTCCAGCAGCGTGGTGCGGGAGACGAAGAAGAAGGAGAGCCGCGGTGCGAAGTCGTCGACGTCCATGCCGGCGGCGACCGCGGTGCGGACGTACTCGATGCCGTTGGCCAGGGTGAAGGCGATCTCCTGCGCGGGGTTCGCGCCCGCCTCGGCCATGTGGTAGCCGGAGATGGAGATGGTGTTCCACTTGGGGATCTCGGCCCGGCAGTACTGGAAGACGTCGGCGATCAGGCGCAGCGACGGCTTGGGCGGGAAGATGTACGTCCCGCGGGCGATGTACTCCTTGAGCACATCGTTCTGGATGGTGCCGGTGAGGCGGTCCGAGGAGACGCCCTGGGACTGCCCGACCAGCTGGTAGAGCAGCAGCAGCAGCGAACCGGGGGCGTTGATGGTCATGGACGTGGAGACCTCGCCGAGCGGGATCCCGCCGAAGAGCACTCCCATGTCCTCGACCGAGTCGACGGCCACGCCCACCTTGCCGACCTCGCCGTGGGCGATGGGCGCGTCGGAGTCGTAGCCCATCTGGGTCGGCAGGTCGAAGGCGACGGACAGGCCCATGGTGCCGTTGGCGATCAGCTGCTTGTAGCGGGCGTTGGACTCCGCGGCGGTGCCGAAGCCGGCGTACTGCCGCATCGTCCAGGGGCGGCCGGTGTACATGGACGGATAGACACCGCGGGTGAAGGGGTACTGCCCAGGGCGGCCCAGTCCGGCCTCCGGATCCCAGCCCTCCAGTGCCTCCGGGCCGTACAGGGGCTCGATGGGCAGACCGGACTCCGAGAGTGCCATGGTTCCTCCGCTGAGGGTGAAAGGTGGAGTCGGAGTCGGGCCCGCATGTCCGATCTCCGCTCGTGCGGCGCCACGCACTGTAATCGTGCCCCGCGCGGCCCGACAGACGCATCCCCTGGGAGCTTGCTCACACGCCGGGCCGGGCATGCGGAGCGTGACCGGCCCCGCCCCCGGCCCCGCGCGCGGGGCCCGCGGGACGGCCGGGCGGTGGCTGCCCGGTTCCCTGCCGCCCCGGGCGGACGGGGTGCTGGGATGATCAGGGGGACTGATCGGAAGAGGGGACAGCGATGAGCGAGCAGAAGGTGGCGGTGGTCACCGGGGCCAGCAGCGGTATCGGAGCGGCCACCGCCCGGGGACTTGCGGCGGCCGGCTACCGGGTGGTGCTGGCCGCGCGGCGGGCGGACCGGATCGAGGCGCTGGCCAAGGAGATCGGCGGCACCTCCTGTCCGCTGGATGTCACCGACCGGGCGGCGGTGGACGCCTTCGCGGCCTCGCTGGACCGGGTGGACGTCCTGGTCAACAACGCCGGCGGGGCGATCGGCGCCGAGTCGGTGGAGACCGCGGATCCGGCCGACTGGCTGACGATGTACCAGGTGAACGTGCTGGGCGTGCTGCATGTCACCCAGGCGCTGCTGCCCGCGCTGCGGGCGAGCGGAGACGGCACGGTGCTGGTGATCTCCTCCACCGCCGGCTTCACCGCGTACGAGGGCGGCGGCGGCTATGTGGCCGCCAAGCACGGCTCGCACGCGATCGCGGCGACGCTGCGGCTGGAGCTGTGCGGGGAGCCGGTCCGGGTGGTGGAGATCGCCCCGGGGATGGTCCGCACCGAGGGCTTCGCGGTCACCCGGTTCCGCGGGGACGAGCAGAAGGCGGCCGCGGTGTACGACGGCGTGGCCGAGCCGCTCACCGCCGAGGATGTGGCGGACACGGTGGTCTGGGCGGTCACCCGTCCCGCTCACGTCAACATCGACCTGCTGGTGGTCCGGCCCCGAGCGCAGGCCGCACAGCACAAGGTGCATCGGGAGCGCACCCCGGAAAGGTGAAGACGTCTCGACTTGATACCCGGATCGGGTGAATTCACGGTTCCGCGGTCCGCTTGTCCGGACCGCGGACTACCTTTGTCCCGGAGTCTTTGCGTGCAGATGCAACGACCGTTGACGACCCCTGTCCTGGCATACCCTCACAGCGCCTCCGCCCTCCCCATCGCAGCCACGGGGAGGCGACCTTCCCGCCCTCCCGAGGAGGACCCGCTGCCCAGCGACATTCCGGCGCAACGGCTGTCGGCCAAGGTGCCGGTCGGCCTGCGCCGGTTCAACGAAGCCGCCCATGGTGCCGCCGAGGAGGCGCTCCTGGCCTGCTGCGGTTCCCGCAGATGGGCCCTGCGTCTGGCTGCCCACCGCCCCTACCCCGATGTGGCATCGCTGCTGGCGGCCGCCAGCGAGGCCTCGTACGACCTGCGGCCCGCCGACCTGGCCGAGGCGCTCGCCGACGAGAGCTGGATGCCGCAGTCGCTGCTCGGCATGCGGGCGCCGGGCAGCCACGCCGCGCACACCGCGCTGCGTGCGGCCCACGCCGCATACGAGGCCCGCTTCGGCCATGTCTTCGTGGTCTGCCTGGAGGGCTGCCCGCCCGAGGAGATGCTGGACACCGTGCTGGCCTCCATCAGGGCGCGCCTGGCCAGCGACCCCGACGAGGAGCGCCTGGTCGCCTCGGACGAGCTGCGCCGGATCGCGATAGGCCGACTGGAGCACCTGGTGGCCTCCCACAGCGGGGCGGGCGCCCCGGCCTGAGCCCGGCGCCGAGGGGCGCGGCCGTCGGGCGGGAGGGCCCGGACCGGAGACGCTTCAGACCGGTCCGGTTAGCCCGCACGTGCCTGTTTGATCACACAGCGGGACCCCGGCCGGGCCAGGCCCCCGGAGCGTCGCTACGATGGCCACGGCCGGTGGACCGTACCCGGCCGGGCTGACCGACACCGAAGCCGGCCGAGCCCCGATCCCGCTTCCGGAGGGTTTTCCGTGCCGGCTGGAACGCTGTACCGCGGCCGGGAAGGCATGTGGTCGTGGGTGGCTCATCGAGTCACCGGCGTACTCATCTTCTTCTTCCTGTTCGCCCACGTTCTCGACACAGCGCTCGTCCGCGTCTCCCCGGAGGCGTACGACAGTGTCATCGCGACGTATAAGAACCCGATCGTCAACCTGATGGAGTACGGCCTGGTCGCCGCCATCCTGTTCCACGCGCTGAACGGCCTGCGGGTCATCGCCGTGGACTTCTGGTCCAAGGGCACCCGCTACCAGCGGCAGATGCTGTGGACCGTTGTCGGCATCTGGGTGGTGCTGATGGCCGGGGCGTTCTACCCCGTGCTCCAGCACACCCTGACGACCCTGTTCGGGAAGTGATCCGCGATGTCCACTGCTGAGACCTCTCCGGTGGAGCTCGTCTCCTCCTCGCAGCCGCACACCGCCAAGGGCCTGGCCGCCGAAAACGGCTATGTGATCGAGCCCCCGCGGACCCGGACCACCAAGAGCCCCCGCGTCACCCGCGGCAACTTCGAGATGTGGGCATGGCTCTTCATGCGCCTCTCGGGTGTCGTGCTGGTCGTGCTGGTCATCGGCCACCTGGTGATCCAGCTGGTCATCGACGGCGGCGTCTCCAGGATCGGCTTCGCCTTCGTGGCCGGCCGCTGGGCCTCGCCGTTCTGGCAGGGCTGGGACCTGCTGATGCTCTGGCTGGCCATGCTCCACGGCGCCAACGGCATGCGTACCGTCATCAATGACTACGCGGAGCGGGACACCACCCGCTTCTGGCTGAAGACGCTGCTGGTCACGGCCACCGTCTTCATTGTGCTGCTCGGCACGCTGGTGATCTTCACCTTCGACCCGAACATCTAAAGCGGCAGCAGACGAGGCGAACGAGACCCCCATGCAGATCCACAAGTACGACACCGTCATCGTCGGCGCCGGCGGCGCCGGCATGCGCGCCGCCATCGAGTCGACGCAGCGCAGCCGCACCGCCGTGCTGACCAAGCTCTACCCCACCCGGTCCCACACCGGCGCGGCCCAGGGCGGCATGTGCGCCGCCCTCGCCAACGTCGAGGAGGACAACTGGGAGTGGCACACCTTCGACACGGTCAAGGGTGGTGACTACCTGGTCGACCAGGACGCCGCCGAGATCATGTGCAAGGAGGCCATCGACGCCGTCCTCGATCTGGAGAAGATGGGCCTGCCCTTCTCCCGGACCCCCGAGGGCCGCATCGACCAGCGCCGCTTCGGCGGCCACACCCGCAACCACGGCGAGGCCGCGGTGCGCCGCTCCTGCTACGCCGCGGACCGCACCGGCCACATGATCCTGCAGACGCTGTTCCAGAACTGCGTCAAGCACGGCGTGGAGTTCTTCAACGAGTTCTACGTCCTGGACCTGCTGCTCAACGAGGGCCGCACCGCCGGTGTGGTCGCCTATGAGCTGGCCACCGGCGAGATCCACGTCTTCCAGGCCAAGAGCGTCGTCTTCGCCTCCGGCGGCAACGGCAAGTTCTTCAAGGTCACCTCCAACGCCCACACCCTCACCGGTGACGGCCAGGCCGCGGTCTACCGCCGCGGGCTGCCGCTCGAGGACATGGAGTTCTTCCAGTTCCACCCGACCGGCATCTGGCGGATGGGCATCCTGCTCACCGAGGGCGCCCGCGGTGAGGGCGGCATCCTGCGCAACAAGGACGGCGAGCGCTTCATGGAGCGCTACGCGCCGACCATCAAGGACCTCGCCCCGCGTGACATGGTCTCCCGCGCGATCTACACCGAGATCCGCGAGGGCCGCGGCTGCGGCCCCGAGGGCGACCACGTCTACCTGGACCTCACCCACCTGCCCCCGGAGCAGCTGGACGCCAAGCTGCCGGACATCACCGAGTTCGCGCGGACCTACCTCGGTATCGAGCCCTACACGGACCCGATCCCGATCCAGCCCACCGCGCACTACGAGATGGGCGGCATCCCGACCAACGTCGAGGGCGAGGTGCTGCGCAACAACACCGACGTGGTGCCCGGCCTGTACGCCGCCGGCGAGGTCGCCTGCGTCTCGGTGCACGGCGCCAACCGCCCGGCACCAACTCGCTGCTGGACATCAACGTCTTCGGCCGCCGGGCGGGCATCGCCGCCGCCGACTACGCCCAGGCCAACGAGTGGGTCGAGCTGCCGGAGAACCCCGCCACCCAGGTGGAGGCGCTGCTGGAGGGCCTGCGCAACGGCGAGGGCACCGAGTCGGTCGCGCAGATCCGCAAGGAGCTGCAGGAGTCCATGGACACCAACGCCATGGTCTACCGCACCGAGACCACCCTGAAGCAGGCCGTCGCGGACATCGCCGCGCTCAAGGAGCGTTTCCGCAACGTCTCCGTCCAGGACAAGGGCAAGCGGTTCAACACCGACCTGCTGGAGGCCGTCGAGCTGGGCAACCTGCTCGACCTGGCCGAGGTGCTGGCCGTCTCCGCGCTGGCCCGCAACGAGTCCCGCGGCGGCCACTACCGCGAGGACTACCCCAACCGCGACGACGTCAACTTCATGCGCCACACCATGGCGTACCGCGAGGTGGACGCGGACGGGAAGGCAACGATCCGCCTGGACTACAAGCCGGTCGTGCAGACCCGCTACCAGCCGATGGAGCGTAAGTACTGATGAGCACCCCCACCGTGCAGGACGCCGCGCCCCACTCGGCCGCCCTCGACGCCGCCGAGAGCGGGGCCAACGCCCTGATCAAGATCACCCTGCGCATCCGCCGGTTCAACCCGGAGGAGCACCCGGAGCCGGTGTGGGTGGACTACGAGCTGATGGCCGACCCCAAGGAGCGCGTGCTGGACGCCCTCCACAAGGTCAAGTGGGAGCAGGACGGCACGCTGTCCTTCCGCCGTTCCTGCGCGCACGGCATCTGCGGTTCGGACGCCATGCGCATCAACGGCCGCAACCGGCTGGCCTGCAAGACGCTCATCAAGGACGTCACTAGCCTGGACGGCCACGGGGGGTCGAAGCCCATCACGGTCGAGGCCATCAAGGGCCTCACGGTCCTCAAGGACCTGATCGTGGACATGGACCCCTTCTTCCAGGCGTTCAAGGACGTCATGCCGTTCCTGATCACCAACGGCAACGAGCCCACCCGTGAGCGCCTGCAGTCCCAGGCGGACCGCGAGCGGTTCGACGACACCACCAAGTGCATCCTGTGCGCCGCGTGCACGTCGTCCTGCCCGGTCTTCTGGAACGACGGCCAGTACTTCGGCCCGGCGGCGATCGTCAACGCCCACCGCTTCATCTTCGACTCCCGCGACGAGGGTGCCGAGCAGCGGCTGGAGATCCTCAACGACCGCGAGGGCGTGTGGCGCTGCCGCACCACCTTCAACTGCAGCGAGGCCTGCCCCCGCGGCATCGAGGTGACCAAGGCGATCCAGGAGGTCAAGCGCGCGCTCGTCACGCGGCGCTTCTGACGCTCCCGGCAGCGGCGAAGGGGCGGGGTCCGGACTTCCGGACCCCGCCCCTTCCGCGTCCGCATCCGCCTCGGGTCAGCGGTGTATCCAGAGCTGTATGGCGAACCCCCGGACGCCGGTCTGCTCGGCCAGCCGGTAGTGCGTGTGCAGGACCTTCAGCAGCTCCGTGGCGTTGCTGAAGGTGGCGTACCGGCCCCGGGCGGCGACCACCCACACCCGGGCGTACGCGGGTAGCAGACCCTCGATCCGCGTCGGCTCCACCTCCTCGCCGGTCAGGCTCGCCGACGCCACGGCGCTGCGCTCCAGCAGTACGTCCACCGTGCCGTGGAACGCCTCGGGGTAGAGCTTCTCCATGGCGCGCCGGTTGGCGGGCGAGAAGACCACCGCGTCGCCGGGCCGCGCACTGAGCTTGAAGGTCTCGGCGGCCGCGCGCAGATCGTCGGCGCGGGCCATGGAGGTGCGTTCGAAGCGCTGGGACGACATCTCCAGCGACAGCACCCCGCCGGCCAGCGCCACACCCAGGACCGTGGCCACCGCCGTCAGAACGGCCGTGCCCCGCGCCCGCGGCACTCCGGCCACCAGCCTGCCGACGCCCCGGACCGCCGAGTCCAGCCCCGCGGCGGCCAGCAGCACCAGGCCGGGCACGCTGTAGAGCACATACCGGTCGTAGTAGAGCGGGGTGTTCAGCGAGGCGGTCATCAGCAGCGCCGGCGGCAGCAGCAGCCAGGGCAGGGCCAGCAGGAGCAGCGGTGTGGGAGCCCCCGGGCGCCGCCGCGGTACGAGAGCCCCCAGACCCGCGAGGACCAGCAGCGTGATCAGCGCTGCCTGCTCGGGCCCGGCGAAGCTCTGCAGCAGGCTCCAGGGCGTCTGCCAGGTGACCGGAGGCAGCCAGTCCACCTGGGCGGACTGGGTGGAGGTGAAGAGCGCCAGCGGGACTGCGCACAGCCCGGCCCCCGCGGCGGCCGCCAGCCAGCCGAGCCTGACCCGCCGCCCGGAGCCCCGGGTCAGCAGCACGGTGGCGCCGTGGGCGACCACGATCAGCAGGGCGAACTCATGCAGCAACCCCACCAGCAGCACCATGGCGCCGTAGGCCGCCCAGCGGGGCCAGGTGGGGCGCTCCCAGGCGCGCAGCAGCAGCAGGCAGGTGATCACCACTCCTGCGGTGACCAGGGCGTACGACCTGCCCTCCTGGGCGTACTTGGAGACAAAAGGGGTGACGGCCAGCAGCAGTCCGGCGGTGACGCCGACGGCGGGGCCGACCAGCCTGCGGCCGATCAGCGCCACCCCGCCGGCCGCCACCGCCATGGCTATCACGGAGGGCATCCGCAGCGCGGTGAGACCGGGGCCGAAGACCAGGAAGACGCCGTGCATCAGCAGGTAGTAGAGGCCGTGCACCGCGTCGACGTGGTGCAGCAGCTCCCAGATCTGCCCCCAGCTGCGGATGGCGACCTCATAGGTCGCCGCCTCGTCGCGCCAGGGGCCGCGGGCGTCCAGCTGCCACAGGCCCAGGCCCAGCATGGCGGCGGCGGGCAGCAGCGGTACCAGGAGTCCGAGCGCACGCGCGGCGGGCCCGGGGCGCTTCCTGGCGGAGGCCGGGTGGGCCGGACCGGCCGACACCTCGGCGGTGCGGGGGGAGGGCAGTCCTGGGGTGCGGGTGCCAGGCGTGGTCACGTGGGTCCTCGGAGGCTCAGCGAGCGGATATCACTTCTTCTGACGGACGAGCCCGCCGATCGGATGCCTCGGGGAAGGTCAAATGTCCGGCAATTTCGTTCGAAAGTCTTTCGGCCGGTCCAGGCATCGGGATGCGGGCCCGGCCGGCGGCTACTGCGTCAGCCCGGGGAGCTTCTGCCGCCTGGCGGAGGCCCGCAGACCACGTACCCCGACCGCCCCCACCAGGGTGCCAAGCGCAAATGAAGTGACGGTGAGCGCCAGGTGAATCCAGAAGAACGCCGTGGGGCGGGAGTGGTCACCGTCCGTGAATGCCTGGCCACCGGAGTCCTGCCACAGGTTCTTGGCGAACGTCACCCAGATGATCCAGCTCCAGACCCCGAAGGCGGCCAGGAACCAGGAGGTGCGGCGGCTGAGCTTCATGGTCACGTCCTCGGCGGTACGACAGCGGTTCTGCCCAGTATGGGCGGTTGTGGGCCAAGCACCGACACGCGGGTCCGCTAGGGCGAATGGGCGATGCCGGGCCTCAGGTTGACGGCTTCGGTGTGACGGCGGGTACGGTCACCGGGTGACCAGCGCCGAAGACCTCACAGGTCCTCAGGAGACCGGCTGTATATCCCCGGGTCCCCGGTCCCCACGTCCCGGCAGGGGCCTTGCCGCCCTGCTCGCCGCGACCGCAGCAGCCGCCACCGTACTGCCCATGGCCGCCCCGGCCGCCGCCGCACCCCGTGCCAAGGCGAGCGAGAGTCCGGTGCCGCCCGAGGCGATGTCCACGGTGGGCGGAGAACTGCTCGGCCGCCCCGGCGTCCAGGTGCAGACCGGCGACGCCCCTCAGCTGCCCGACGAGATCACCGGACTCTCCTGGGTGGTGGCCGACGCCACCACCGGTGAGGTGCTCGCCGCCAAGAACGCCCACTGGCGGCTGCCTCCGGCCTCCACCCTCAAGATGCTCTTCGCCGACACGGTGCTGCCCAAGTTCCCCAGAACCACCAAGCACACGGTGTCGCCGGAGGAACTGGCCGACATGGGCGAGGGCAGCAGTCTGGTCGGCATCAAGGAGCACCTGGACTACCGGGTCGAGGACCTGTGGCGCGGTGTGTTCCTGCGCTCCGGCAACGACGCGGTCCATGTGCTCGCCCATATGAACGGCGGCATATCCGCCACGGTCCGCGAGATGCAGGCCGAAGCCGACACGCTTCAGGCCGGCGACACCCATGTGGTGAGCCCGGACGGCTACGACGAGCCGGGGCAGGTGTCGTCCGCGTACGACCTGACCCTCTTCGCCCGCCAGGGTCTGCGCAACGCCGACTTCCGGTCGTACTGCGCCACCAAGACTGCGAAGTTCCCCGGGGACACGGACGCCAAGACCCACCAGCGGGAGACCTTCGAGATCGAGAACACCGACCGGCTGCTCACCGGTTCCTGGGGGATGACCCCGTACCCGGGGCTGATCGGTGTCAAGAACGGCTTCACCACCAACGCCGGGAACACCTTCACCGGGGCCGCCGTACGCGGCGGGCACACCTTGATCGTCACGGTGATGCACCCCCAACCGGTCCACACCAACCAGGTCTACATCGAGACCGGCCAACTGCTGGACTGGGGGTTCAGCGCCCTCGGGAAGGTCACCCCGGTCGGCACCCTGGTCGGCCCCAGGTCCGACCAGAGCTCCGATGCCACCCCTGCGGCCTCCCAGACCGGCCGCCAGGCCAGGCCGGGGGCCGGCGCGGGAGCAGGCACCGCGGCCGTGGAGACCGACAGCACCGGTGGGATGTCCACCGGCTGGGTGGCCGCCGGAATCGGCGCGGTGGTGGCCGTCGGCGGACTCGGCCTGGCCCGCAGCAGAGCCCGCGCCAAGCGGCGGGCGGCCTGGGGCGAAGCTGCGAACTCCGCCGCTTCCGGCACCGCTCCGCCCGCCGGTTCCACCGCGGTCGGCGGGCGCCGGCGGCGCCGCCGGCGCTGAAGCCACGGAGCCGCGGCATCGGCCCGGGTCCTGAGGGACCCGGGCCGGCGTTCACCGCTGCGGACCATCCGCCCGCGTGGACGGGACACCCGGCTCGCCCCTGCGGCCGCTCCCGGGCGTGCAGACCGCGCGCCGGGCCCTCTGCCGGGGCGTACGGCCCGCCGTAGGCGCCGTCCCTGCCCGGAACCCCCGGACCTTGTGCTGACCGCTGCACAGGGGCGCCACACAGGCGGGGACGGCGCCGCCTTGCGTACAGCCCGCCGCTTCCCCTCGTCGACCCCGGAGACCGCAGCACAGGCGCGTCAGCAGGCCGGGCAGTGCCGCCAGGCCAACGGCGCTCCGCACGCCTCACCCGCCCAGAGCCCCGGGGTCGTACCGACCGCAGCACAGGGGCGTCAGGACGCCGCGGCGGTGCCGCCGGCGTCGTGGTAGGCGCGCAGCGCAGGGGCGTCAGGACGCCGCGGCGGTGCCGCCGGCGTCGTGGTAGGCGCGCAGCGCCTGCTCCCGGGCTCGGCTCCGGGCCGCCTCCTGGTCGGCGGTGGCGGTCCAGGAGGCGCAGTACAGCAGCAGCCGGCTGACGAAGTTGATCCAGAGCAGCAGCGCCACGGGAACTCCGAAGGCCCCGTAGACCGACTTGCCGGCCACCCCGCTGATGTACGAGGACAGCAGCACCTTCAGCACCTCGAAGCCGACCGCGCCGATCAACGCGGCCGCCAGCACCGTACGGCGCCGCTGGTCGGTGATCCGGGGGAACGCGGTGAGGAGATAGGCGAAGAGGATCATGTCGGCGGCCACGGCGATGATGAATCCCGCCAGGCCCAGCAGCCACGCACCGGCTCCGCTGCGTTCCAGCCCCAGGGCTTCGGCCAGCCTGCCGGTGAGGGCGCTGAAGACGGCCGAGGCGCCCAGCGAGACCGCGGTGACCACGCCCAGGCCCACCAGGACGCCGACGTCCAGCAGTTTGCGGATCACCGGGTTGCCCGGCTCCGCGTCCAGCTGCCAGACGGTGCGGATGGCGGCCCGCATGGTGTCCACCCAGCCCAGGCCGGAGATCAGCAGCACCACACCGCTGACCAGGCCCACCGCGCCGGCGTTGCTCGCCAGGGAGTTGATGTTCAGGGAGTCGGCGATGCCGGGGATCTGCTCGGCGATCTTCTGCTGGATCTCCTTGACCTGGTGGTCGGAGAGGGTGGCCGCGGCGGCCGCCAGGGCGAGGGTGAGCAGCGGGAAGAGGGCCAGGAAGCCGAAGAAGGTCACCGCTCCGGCCAGCCTGTTGCAGCCCGTGGCGCTGCAGTGCTCGTAGACCCGGTAGGCCCGGGTGCGGAGCAGCCGGGCGATCAGCGGGCCGATCAGCGGCAGCCGGGTCAGGAAGTCCATGATCGGCGCCTACCCTGCGCTCCCGGACGCACGCGCCCTCCGGTCAGCCGGAACTGAGCACGCCGGCCAGCCGCCCGCTGCCCTGGGCCGGGGTCGCGGGCGGCGGTACGGTGCCGCGCTGGTCGAGGGCCGTAGCGGGGTCGGGGGCGGGGGTGCGGTCGGCGAGCGGGACGAAGGGCAGCGGTTCGGTCTCGCCGAGGAAGACCCGCCGTACCACCCGCTCCGCGGCGCGGCCGTCGTCGAAGGCGCAGAACCGCTCCCGGAAGGCGGCCCGCAGGGCGGTGGCGGCATCGTCCCGCCAGGCGCCGCCGGTGAGCACCGAGATCAGCTGCTGCTGGTCCCGGGCGACCGCGCCGGGGGTCTCGCCGGGGCGGCCGGAGAGCACATCGAGGTAGACGCCGCGGGCCTCCTGGTAGACCTCCCAGTCGTCCGCGTAGAGCACGATCGGCCGGTCGAGGTTGGCGTAGTCGAACATCACCGAGGAGTAGTCGGTGATCAGTGCGTCCGAGGCCAGGCAGAGCCGCTCCACGGAGGGGTGGCCGGAGACGTCGATGATGCCGCCCGCCGCGATGTCGGGGTGGGTGGTGTCGTGCCGGTCGTGGAAGTAGTGCATCCGGGTGAGCAGGACATGGCCGGGGCCGAGGGCCTGCATCAGGGCGGGGAGGTCGAGGCGCGGCCGGTAGGTGGAGCGGTAGTCCCGGTGGGTGGGCGCGTAGAGCAGCACCACGGCGCCGTCGGGGATGCCGAGTTCGGCGCGGGCGTCCAGGACGTCCTGGGCGGTGGCGGTGTGGAAGACGTCGTTGCGCGGATAGCCGTACTCGAGGGTGGTGTAGCCGGCCGGGTAGGCGCCCTCCCACACCACGGTGGAGAAGCGGTTGCTGCTCAGGCTGTAGTCCCAGCGGTCCACCCGGTCCAGCAGCCGGTCGAAGTCCATCCTGGCCGCGGGGTAGGGCTGCAGGTCCAGGCCCATGGACTTGACCGGGGTGCCGTGGTGGGTCTGGAGGTGCACCGTGCCGGGGCGCTTGACCGCGGAGTCCGGGAAGTTGACGTTGTTGACGAAGTAGCGGGCCCTGGCCATCGCGGCCCGGTGGCGGCGCGACCCCGGGTGGACGAAGCGGATGCCGGGCGGCACCTCGCCGCGGCGCCGCCGGTCGACCACCCAGACGGTCTCGATGTGCGGGGCGAGCTCGCGCAGCTTCGCATGGATGGCGGCCGGGTTGCAGGACGGTCCGCGGTTCCAGTAGGCGGCGAAGACGGCCAGGTCGCGGCGGACCGGCAGCCGCTGCTGGAGCCGCTGGTAGGCGCCGAGCAGGGGCCGCCCCAGGGCGTGCCGCAGCCGCCGCAGCGCCACGGGGGCGGTGCGCCGCACCCACTCCAGGGCCCGCAGCACCGCATGGGCGCGCCGCCGGCCGCCGGCCAGCAGCCGCAGGCGGGCCGCCTCCGGTCCGGCTGCGGGCCGGTAGCCGGCCGGGCGGTGGCGGCGGCAGTGCCGGGCAGCGCGCCGGAAGTACTCGGGTCGGGCGTCGGCCGGGACCCGGTCGGGGCGGCTGACCACGGTGTGCAGATGGTGCAGCATCCGGCCGTAGACCACGGGCCGCCAGCGCTCCAGTTCGGGGCGTGCGTCGAGGAAGGCGAAGACCCGGTCGTACTGGTCGAAGACGTCGAAGTGCTTACGGCTGCTGGTGCCCAGGATGTTGCCCTGGCGCCGCTGCCGGTAGTGCACGCAGACCCGGTCGAGCAGGGCGATCCGCGCGGCGGCGAGCATCGCCGGGTACGTCCAGGGGGTGTCCTCGTAGTAGCCGGGCGGGAAGCGCAGGCCCTGCTGCTCCACGAAGTCGCGGCGGTAGGCCTTGTTCCAGACCACCATCAGCAGTCCGAGCAGCTCGGGGCGCTCGTCCACCGGGAAGACCTGGGGGCCGGGACGGGAGAAGAGCTCGGCGTCCCTGCTGCGGCGCACCTTGTGGTTCCAGTAGGAGCGCGCGTAGTCGTAGACCAGGATCTCGGGGTCGTCGCACTCGGCGAGCCGGTCGGCGACGGCTCGCAGGGCGCCGGGGGTGAGGGTGTCGTCGCTGTCCAGGAAGAGCAGGTAGTCGCCGGTGGCGACCTCCAGCCCGGCGTTGCGGGCGCGGCCCAGGCCGACGTTCTCCGGCAGGTGGAGCACGGTGACCCGCGGGTCGCGGGCGGCGGCCTCGTCGAAGATCCGGCCGCAGCCGTCCGGGGAGCGGTCGTCGACACCGATCAGCTCGAAGTCCTCGTACGACTGCGTGAGGACCGAGTCGATGCACTGGCCCAGGTACGCCTGGACCTTGTACGCGGGGACGATGATGCTGAACCGGGGCATGGGCATCCAGATCGGGTCGAAGGCGCAGCAGGCAGGCGCGCGAGTCGGGTCACCTGCCTCAACGACCGTTCGGCCCAAGGGATACGCCTGACGAGGGGTGAACGTGGCCTGATGTCACCCTGCGCGACACCCGGTGGTCACCCGGCGTTGCCCGGCGGGCCGCTCAGCTCCCGAACGTGTAGGCGTGCAGCGGACGCCACACCTCGTCGGCGCCGAAGCGGTAGAGGCTGAAGCCGGGCACGTCGAACGCCGCCCGGAACCCCTTCATCTCCGTGTGGGCGCGGTCCAGTTGCTCGTCGGTGAGGTTGTGCGCCACCGTGACGTGCGGGTGGAAGGGGAAGTTGAGCTCCCGGGCCAGCGGCCCGGAGCGCACCGAGGCCTCCACCTGCCGGCACTCCTGCATGCCCTCCTCGATCCGCACGAAGACCACCGGTGAGACGGGCCGGAAGGTACCGCTGCCCAGCAGCAGCATCCGGAACGGGCGGTGGCGGGCGGCCACGGCGCCCAGATGGCGCTGCACGACGGGCAGGTCGGCGACCGCCACCTCGGTGGGCGGCAGCAGCGTCACATGGGTGGGTATGGAGCGCGCCAGCGGGTCGCCGAAGTCGTCCCGGGCGTCCTGGATCTCCTTGCCGTAGGGGTCCGGGACGGCTATGGAGACGCCGATGACGACGGCCCGCGGCGGCGCCGCGGGGTCGTCGTCGGCCGGTGCGGGTCCGGTGTCCATGCGGGTCAGTGCTTCGCCGGGATGAAGCCGACCCGGTCGTAGACGTCGGCCAGCGTGCCGGACGCGGTCTCGCGCGCCTTGCCTGCGCCCTTGGCCAGCACCCGGTCCAGCTCGGCCGGGTCCTCCAGGTAGGCCCGGGTCCGCTGCTGGAACGGGGTCACCCACTCGGTGAAGGCCTCGGCCAGCTCCGTCTTGAGCGCGCCGTACATCTTGCCCTCGAAGTGCTGCTCCAGCTCGCTCACCGGGCGACCGGTGATCGCGGAGTAGATCGAGAGCAGATTGGAGACGCCCGGCTTCTTCTCCTCGTCGTAGCGGATCACGGTGTCGGTGTCGGTCACCGCGCTCTTGAGCTTCTTGGCGCTGGCCTTGGCGTCGTCGAGCAGGGTGACGATGCCCTTCGGCGAGGAGGCCGACTTGGACATCTTGATCTCCGGGTCCTGGAGGTCGAAGATCTTCGCGGTCTCCTTGACGATGTACGGCTCCGGCACGGTGAAGGTCTTGCCGAAGCGGGTGTTGAACCGCACCGCGAGGTCCCGGGTGAGCTCCAGGTGCTGGCGCTGGTCCTCGCCCACCGGTACCGCGTTGGCCTGGTAGAGCAGGATGTCCGCGATCTGCAGCAGCGGATAGGTGAACAGGCCGACCGAGGTGCGCTCGCTGCCCTGCTTGGCCGACTTGTCCTTGAACTGGGTCATCCGGGACGCCTCGCCGAACCCGGTCAGGCAGCTCACCACCCAGCCCAGCTGGGCGTGCTCCGGGACATGCGACTGCACGAAGAGGGTGCAGCGGTCGGGGTCCAGACCCGCGCCCAGCAGCTGCGCGGCGGACACCCGGGAGTTCTCGCGGAGCGTGGCCGGATCCTGCTCCACGGTGATGGCATGCAGGTCGGCCACCATGTAGTACGCGTCATGGCTCTCCTGCAGGGCCACCCACTGGCGTACGGCACCCAGGTAGTTCCCCAGGTGGAACGAGCCGGAAGTGGGCTGGATGCCGGAGAGCACGCGCGGGCGATCAGTGACCATGCCGCCCATTCTCGCAGGAAAGCGGGACCGCTCGGTGCCGGCATCCCACTCATCACATTTGCGCAGGTGGATCTGGCGCACACCGCCGTCCGGGGGCCGCGCCCGGGATGCGGCGGTGGGCGATTGCCCTGCCCGGCGGCCCCGCCGCGGCCCGCCGGGGCGCAGCAGCGGCCGTCCCGGCCATGGGGGGACGAAGCCGCCGCGACGGTGTCAGGCGTGCCTGCGGGGCTTCGAAACAGGGCTTCGGCACTTTCGGAACCCGACGGCCGGCCTCCGACGCATTGATGAGCATTCGTCAAGTAGAGCCCTGCGCGGAACCCGCTGGATTCACCTGCGCAGGGGGCTTGACCCGACCGAAACGCAGGCCATAAATTTCCCGGAACTTGCGGAGTATTTTTCGAAACTTTCGAAGCACTCCCAGGTAGGCCAGCTCGACTCCGCGACTCCCGAGGGGACTTTCCGTGACCGAGGCGACTCGCGGCGCCAGGCCTGCCCACCACACGCCGAGCCGGGGCCTCGATCCGGCCGGCGGCGGCCGCTGACACCGGCCGCGGACAGACGCCCGTCCGTCGCCCCAGCCGCTCGGGGCGACGGACCGGGTCACAGAACGGGGCGCGTCCCGGCCTGAGGGTGGCTCAGGGATGCGACTCCCCAGCGGCCCCCGGGCGACCGGGGGCCGCGTCCTGTCCCGCCCCCGCCGCGGTGCCGCCGAAGCGGCTGATCCGCACCCGGGCGATCCGGCGCCCGTCCAGCGCTGCCACGGTGAGCCGGCAGCCGCCCTCGGTCGCCACCTGGTCGCCCACCGAGGGCAGCCGTCCCAGCGCGGCCACCGTGAAGCCGGCCACCGTCTCATAGGGACCCGGAGGCAGTTCCACCCCGGTCTCCTCGGCGAAGTCGGACAGGTTGAGCAGGCCGTCCACCTCCATGCCGCCGCCCGCGAGGCGCAGGGTGGCGGTCGCCACCTGGTCGTACTCGTCGCGGATCTCCCCGATGACCTCCTCCAGCAGGTCCTCCAGGGTCACGATGCCCGCGGTGCCGCTGTACTCGTCGACCACCATCGCCATGTGGTGGCCCTCGCGGCGCATCTCCGACATCGACGGCAGCACCCGGTTGGTGTCGGGCAGCAGCTTCACCGGCCGGGCCAGGTCGCGCACCGTACGGGCCCGCGCCCCCTCGGGGTCGTCCGGCCGGTAGAGGTCGCGGACATGGACGAAGCCGACCACCGCGTCATAGGAGCCCTCCACCACCGGGTAGCGGGAGTGCGGATAGCGGCCCACCTCGGCCCGGACCTCGTCCAGCGGCCGGTCCGCGTCCAGGAAGGTCACCTCGGTGCGGGGCACCATCACCTCCCGCAGCTGCCGCTCCCCCGCCGCGAACACCTCCGCGATCAGCTGCCGCTCGTCCACGCCCAGCTCGGTGTTGGACGCCACCAGGCCGCGCAGCTCCTCCGAGGACATGGCGTCCCGACCCGCCTTGGGGTCGCCTCCGAACACCCGCACCATGAGGTTGGTGGAGCGGGAGAGCAGCCAGATCGCCGGCCGCAGCACGATCGAGATGACGTCCACCACCGGGGCCGCCAGCAGCGCGATCGGCTCCGCCCGCTGAAGCCCGATCCGCTTGGGGGTGAGCTCGCCCAGCACCAGGGAGACATAGGAGATCACCAGCGTCAGCACCACCAGCGCCACCGTGTCGGCGACCCCGGCCGCCAGCCCCAGGTTCTCGAAGAGCGGGGCGACCTTGTGGGCCAGGGTCTCCGCGCCGAAGGCGGCCGACAGAAAGCCCATGCAGGTCACCCCGACCTGCACCGCGGCCAGGAACCGGTTGGGGTCCCCCGCCAGGTGCGCGGCCCGGTCGGCACGCTTGGTGCCCCGTTCCGCCAGAGCCCGGATCTGGCCCTCCCGGAGCGAGATCAGAGCGATCTCGGCCACGTTGAAGAGACCGCCGATGAGGATGAAGACCAGGACGAGCGCGGCGTCGCTGAGTGTGTCGTTCACACCGGAAGTCTAGGAACCCTGCGCACCGCCGCGGGCGCCGGACGGGACGAGGGTGTCCACCGCCCCCCGGAGCCCGCCGGCGCGAGGGGGCGGCGCGGGTTCACGAGCTGGGTTCACGAGCTGGGTTCACGAGGCTGGTCGACGGTGGCACGGCGGCGGCTGCGGGCGGGCACGACCAGGGGGGTGCCGGTCTCCGGGTCGGGGATGACCCGGCAGGGAAGGCGGAAGACGGCTTCGACGAGCTCGGGGGTGACGATCTCGGCCGGTGCCCCCTGGGCGACCACCCGGCCGTCGCGCATGGCGATCAGACGGGTGGCGTAGCGGGCGGCCTGGTTGAGGTCGTGCAGTACGGCGACCAGGGTGCGGCCCTCCTCCTGGTGGAGGCGGGCGCAGAGGTCGAGGATCTCCACCTGGTGGGCGATGTCCAGGTAGGTGGTCGGCTCGTCGAGAAGCAGCAGAGGGGTCTGCTGGGCCAGGGCCATGGCGATGCGGACGCGCTGCCGCTGGCCGCCGGAGAGCTCGTCCACGTCGCGGTCGGCGAGCTCGGTGACGCCGGTGGCGGCCATGGACTCGGCGACCACCCGTTCGTCCTCGGCCGACCACTGCCGCAGCAGACGCTGATGCGGGTAGCGGCCGCGGGCGACGAGTTCGGCCACGGTGATGCCGTCGGGGACGACGGAGGACTGGGGCAGCAGGCCGAGTGTCCGGGCGACCTGCCGGGCGGGGAGGCCGGCGATGTCCCGGCCGTCCAGCAGGACGCTTCCCGCGGTGGGGCTGAGCATCCGGGAGAGGGCGCGCAGCAGGGTGGACTTGCCGCAGGCGTTGGGGCCGACGATCACGGTGAAGGAATGGTCGGGAACCTCCACGGTGAGGCCTTCGGCGATGGTCCGCCGGTCATAGGCGAGGGTGAGGCCGGTGCCGCGCAGCCGGGTCGTCATCACTGCTCCAGGAAGGGGGTGCGGGTGCGTCATATCCGGCCCTTGCCGCGCTGGGCGGCGAGCAGCCAGATCAGATAGGCGCCGCCGAGAGCACCGGTGACCACGCCCACGGGCAGCTGGTGTCCGGGGAGCAGCCGCTGGGCGGCCCAGTCGGCGGTGGCGGTGAGGGCGGCACCCATGCAGGCGGCGGGAAGGAGGTTGGGGCCGGGCGCCGCGGTGAGCCGTCCGGCCAGCTGAGGTGCGGTCAGCGCGACAAAGGCGACCGGCCCGGCGGTGGCCGCGGCGAAGGCGGCCAGCAGGACGGCGGCGGCCAGCAGCGCCAGCCGTACCCGCTCCACCGGGATGCCGAGGCCGTACGCGGTGTCGTCACCCATCTCCATCATCCGCAGCGCACGGCCGCAGCCGACCAGCACCAGGGGTGCCAGGACGGCGGTGGCGGCGAGCAGCGGCAGCAGATCGGTCCAGCCGCGGCCGTCGAGGCTGCCGGTGAGCCAGAGCACCGCACGGGCGGCGTCCATCAGCTGTCCGCGGGTCAGCAGATAGCCGTTGACCCCGGTGAGGACGGCGGAGACGCCGATGCCGACCAGTACCAGGCGCTGCCCCTGGACGCCCTGCCGCCAGGCCAGGACGTAGATCAGCGCACCGGTGAGCAGGCCGCCGGCGACGGCTCCGCCGGCCAGGGCGAGGCTGCCGCCGCCGGTGACGACCACGGCGAGCGCGCCGGCCGCCGAGCCCTGGGTGAAGCCCAGCAGATCGGGGCTGCCCAGCGGGTTGCGCACCAGGGACTGGAAGACCGCGCCGGAGAGTCCCAGTGCCGCGCCGACCAGCAGTGCGGCGACCGCTCGGGGCAGTCGCAGTTGGTTGACCACGAAGTCCTGGGCGGGGGTGCCGCCGCCGGTGACGGTGCGCAGCACCTCGGCGATGCTCATCGGGTAGTCGCCGCTGCCGACGGTGTGCAGGGCGACGGCCACGGCCACCAGGGCGCAGCCGGCCGCGGCGGCGAGCGCACGTGGGCGTACGGGCAGGCTGACGGCTGCCCCGAGCCGCAGGACCCTCATGCCGCAGCCGCCTTTCCGCGCCGGACCAGCCGGAGGAAGAGCGGCCCGCCGAGGACGGCGGTGACGATGCCGACCTGGAGCTCGCCCGGCCGCCCCAGCACCCGGCCGACGATGTCTGCGCCGAGCAGCAGCACGGGGGCGAGCAGGGCGCAGTACGGCAGCAGTCGGCGCAGGTCGGGGCCGGTGAAGGCGCGTACCAGGTGCGGCACCAGCAGGCCGACGAAGACGATCGGCCCGCAGGCGGCGGTGGCCGCGCCGCAGAGCAGGGTCACCGCGGCGATGGCGGTGGCGCGGATCAGGCCGGGGCGGGCGCCGAGCGCCCGCGCTTCGTCGTCGCCGAGGGCGAGGGCGTTGAGGGGGCGGGCCAGGGCGAGGGAGACGGCCGCGCCGACGGCGATGAACGGCACCACCGCGGTCACGGTCGAGGGCTGGGCTGCGGCCAGTGAGCCGACCGTCCAGAAACGCATCCGGTCGAGTGAGGAGGTGTCGCTGAGCATCACCGCGTCGACATAGGAGTAGAGGGTGGCGTTGAGGGCGGCTCCGGCCAGCGCCAGCCGGGCCGGGGTGGCGCCGCGTCCGCCGCCCACGGCGTAGACCAGGGTCGCCACGGCGGCGGAGCCGAGCAGGGCGAACCACACCCAGCCGCCGAGGGTGGAGATCCCGAGGAAGGCGGTGGCGGTGGCCACGGCTGCGGCGGCGCCCGCGTTGATGCCGAGCAGGCCGGGGTCGGCGAGCGGGTTGCGGGTGAGTGCCTGCATCACTCCGCCGGCGAGCCCCAGGGCGACGCCTGCGGCCAGGCCGAGCAGGGTGCGGGGCAGCCGCATCCGGTGGACCACGGTGTAGTCGGCGGAGCCGCTGTCGAAGAGGCCGTGCCAGACGTCGGCGGGCGACAGGGGTCTGGCGCCGACTCCGATGCTGAGCACCAGTACGGCCAGCAGCGCCAGCAGCGCGACGAGCAGGCCGGGCGCGACGGGTCGGCCGCGGACCGGCACCGTCCGGGCCGTCGCGCGAGGTGACGTGGTGACAGGCATGTGCGCTCTCCAGGCAACTTAGGTTAGGTTAACCTAACATCCACCCTCGCTGGTCCGCACGAAAGGCTTCGCCATGCCTCATCTCCTCTCCCGCCGCGGTCTGCTGGCCGCCGGCGGTGCCCTCGGAGCCGGCGCACTGCTCAGCGCCTGCGGCAGCTCGGGATCGGCGGGATCGGCGAAGGCGGCGCCTTCCGACGGATCGTCAGCACCGGCCTCCACCGCCAAGGGCCCGTGGTCGTACACCGACGACCGCGGCCAGAAGGCCACCGCCCGCACCACCCCCCGGCGCATCGTCGCCTTCACCGGAACCGCCGCCGCCCTGGTCGACCTCGGCCTCCAGGACCGCATCGTCGGCGTCTTCGGCGAGACCACCCAGCGGAACGGCTCCCCCACCGCCCAGGCCGGCGACCTCGATGTGAAGAAGGTGACCGTCCTCGGCAACGTCTGGGGCGAGTTCAGCATCGAGAAGTACGCCGCCCTCAACCCCGAGCTGCTGGTCACCCACACCTACGACCCCAAGGCGCCCGGCCTCTGGTACGTCCCGGACGAGAGCCGCGACCGGATACTCAAGCTGGCCCCCGCCGTCGCCGTCGACGTCGGCCACGCCTCGCTGCCGGAGCCCATCCAGCGATACGCCGACCTCGCCCGTGCGCTGGGCGCCGATCTCACCGCCAAGCGGGTCACCGACGCCAAGGCCCGCTTCGAGAAGGCCGCCGAGACCCTGCGCCAGGCCGCGAAGGCAAGCGGCGGCCTGAAGGTGATGGCCTGCTCGGGAAGCGCCGACATCTTCTATATCTCCAAGCCGGCGTCGGCCGCCGACCTGCGCTACTTCACCGAACTCGGTGTGCAGTTCGTCGCCCCGGAGAAGACCGACGGCGGCGACTACTACGAGAGCCTGAGCTGGGAGAACGCCGGCAAGTACCACGCCGACCTGCTCCTTCTGGACAACCGCAGCACCTCCCTCCAGCCCAAGGACCTCACCGCCAAGCCCGCCTGGAACGACCTCCCGGCCGTCAAGGCGGGTCAGATCGCCGGCTGGGACGCCGTACCGCGCTTCTCCTGGGCCGGCTCGGCGCCGCTGCTGGAGAACCTGGCCAAGGCCGTCAGCGGCGCCCGCAGGCTCGGCTGACCTCAGGAGGGGTCCGCCGCCATCCGATGGTGGGCCAGGTCCGGCACCAGCTCCGGCACCGGGGCCGGTCCGGTCGGCACAATCCGGAACTCCCGGACGGTGACCGGGCACCCCTGGCCCACCAGCCCGGCGAGCGCGGCCAGCCGGTGGTTGCCGTCCAGCACCAGCCGGCGGCCGCCGGCCATCGCCCAGGTGGCCACGACCACCTCGATGCGCTGCCCGTCGGACTGCACATACCGGCTCCGGATCGCCTCGACCCGCGCCCTGCGGTCCTCCGACAGACAGGCGAGCCCCTCCACCAGCTCGGCGAACCCGAGCGGGACGGCGTCACGGTGGTCGTACGCCACCTCGGCGCCGTCCGCGGTGTACCAGGGCGCCACCAACGCATCGAGCTCAGCGGTTCCCCCGTAGGGCCTGAGATCGGTGGTCAGGGCCCGCACCTCGGCCGCTCCGGCGGCCACCAGCGCGGCCAGCCGCCCCCAGTCCAGCGACACCCGGATGCGGTCCGGCCCCTGGGTGAAGTGCTGCCGGAACGCCTCGAAGGGGACCCGGTCACCAGGCACGTTCATCAGGGACTCCGTCGTCGGTCCGATGCTGTCCGTCCATGCCTCGCGGGCCGGAGCCGAACGGCGGGCGCCGGCCTGCGCATGCTCGCGCAGCGCGGCGACCCCCCGGCGGAAGGCGGCCCAGTCGTCCGCGGTCCAGTGGAGGTACGCGGTCAGCGAGGTCCGCAGTCCGCTGTCCACCCGGGACAGCATCCCGGTCACCGCGCCCAGGTACTCCCGCTGCATCGGCTCCCGGGCGAGCTGCACCAGTGTCAGCCCGGCCCGGGCGTCGTAGAGCGCCCGCAGGGTCCGGCCCGGGCGAAGGCCGTCGCGCAGCTCGGCTCCGGCGGACGACAGCATGGCGACCTTCTCGGTCAGCTCCAGGTCCGCCAGGGCCTCCTGGATCATCGTCTGCCGCCGCGCCAGCAGGATGCCGACCCCCACCGGGGTGATGCCGCCCAGGGCCACATTGGTGACCCAGTCGGACACCGACCATGCCTCGTCCACCCCGACGAGCGCCAGATCGAGCAGCACGGCCACCACCGGCAGCATCAGTAACGGCCAGTAGTTCCACCAGAATCCGCGTAACCGCCGCCTCATGACCACACCGCCGACTCTCCCAGCGGAGGAGTGACGCAGGAAAGCGGTCGGCCCACGGTTCAGCGGTGTTCAGTCGCTGTCAGTCCAGCACACCGGACTTCACCGCGGCGGCCACGAATGCCGCCCTGTTGCGGCGAGGACCATGCACTCAGATCTCGCCGTGATCCGGCCAGTATTGGACCCGTACCACGAGGATCTCGGACAGACGCCGATGTTCCAGATACCAGACGATCAGACGCCCCTCGGCATGATCGAGCAGCGGAGAGACACCGGATTCCTCGACCGGAGGCTCACCGAGGTACCTGACGGCCGCCGCGTCTGCGAGCCTGCGGGCCAGTAGGTCGACCTGCTGGCGGACCTCAGGTGTCAGACCGCCGACGACGTGCTCGGGATCGGGCATGTACTCCCAGTCCCACTCCGTCACGCAGCCACCTCGCGGGACGCCTCGGCCAGGAGAGCACCGATGGCGACGGATGCCCTCTGCACCTCCGCGCGATCGGTCGACCGGGCGACCGCCTCCTCCAGCTGCCGCAGCCGGGCGGCCCTCGCCGGATAGCGCCGCAACGCCACAAAAACCCCCCAGCGGTGGAGGAAGGTGTGCATGGGCACGGTGCTGTCGGTCTGCACCGCTTCCTGCCACGCCCCGTGGAACTCGCGCTCGAAACGCACCGCCTCCGCGAGGTCGATCGTGGCGACGGCCACGCGCAAGGCGCCTTCGGTCAGCGGCGGCATGGGAAACAGTGCGTCGTGATCACCGTGCTGTGCAGGCTCTGCGCTCACCGGGCTCGCTCTCCTTCGATCGTCCGATGGCCGTCCGGAGCGATGTGCTCCTGCCGACCACCCCAGTGTGCCGCAGGCCACCGACAGCCCCGACGAAGTGCTCGACGACGCGAAGCCCGAGGCACCCGGCGCCGCCCGCAGCACGTCGGCCCGACGTCGTCTGCATCCCGCATCACGTGCCTGGCGAGTCGCACGGTCCAGGGAGCGATACCGGCAGGAGGTAGCAGCTCGCCTGGGTCCAGCAGGGGTCAGCTCAAGTCGCCGGACTTCACCGCGGCCACGAATGCCGCCCATGCTGCGACCGGGAAGACAAGCGCCGGGCCGTGCGGGTCCTTACTGTCCCGCACCGGAACGACGCCGGGGAATCCTGGGGCCACCTCGATGCAGTCGCCGCCGTTGTCCCCGCTGTAGCTGCTCTTGCGCCAGACTGCCGTGTCCAGATCGCGCTTCGTCATGGTGGCCGTACCCTTCCATCGCGCTGATGATCACGCGCATCGACTCACGGACCGTCAGGCATCCAGCCCTGAGCACATCATAGGTTTGCTCATGCCTCGCGATCACTGCCGGATCATCACCGAAATGCCCCCGGTCCAGGCTTTCCGAATACACCCACCGATGACCGTCGGGGAGGGTCAGCAACGTCATCGAGGTGTTCGGGCGCCTGAGCTCCGACCTGCCGAACGGCGCCACCTGGAGCACGATGTTGGGGAGCCGGGCCACATTCACAAGGTGCTCCAACTGCCCTTGCATGACCTCAGGACCACCGACGTTCATGCGAACTGCACTCTCGTCCAGCACCACCACGAGCAGCGCCTCGGCATCGACAAGAAACCGGCGCTGCCTGCTCATCCGGGCGGCCACCCGATCCTCGGCCCCCTCGCCGCCCCCTCGCACGAAGAGCGCCCTCGCGTACTCCTCGGTCTGAAGAAGTCCGGGGATGACCTGCATCTGGAACTTTCTCAGGACCACCGCCCCCGCCTCCATGTCCGCGAACCGCTGGAACCAGTCCGGGTGCTCCACCTCCGCATACCAGTCGACCTGGGCCCAGAGCCGCATCAGCAGGCCGCCCGTTCCCAGGACCCGGTCGCAGCCCTCGGCGAAGGTGCGCTGCGGGACCCTGCCGCCCAGCTCGATGCGGCAGACCAGCGACGGGTCGACATGGAGCAGTCTGGCCAGATCCACCTGCGAGTAGGACTTGGCCTCGCGGGCATGTCGCAGCTCCGCCCCGAAGAGGACGGCCGGGTTGCTGGTCGATCCGCGCTCGGTCCGTCGACGGGCCACAGGCATATCCCCCTGCTGACAGTGCGTTTGTGGCAATGGCTCACCCCTCCCCACCGTAGCCACGAACCGCAATGCTTGGTTGCCGAACGAAGCAGGTTCATCGCTGTGAGTAGTCGGGAGCAGCCGCCATGTCCGAGCCGCAGGTCGCAGTCACGCCGAAGGGCGAGGCGGAGTGGTGGTCGCCCGGCATCCGGCGTCGGCCAGGTCGGCACGGCGGATGCTGCGGTACTTCCTGGTGATCCAGGAGGCGCCGCACTATCTGGACGCGGCCGAGTCGGTGGTGGGCGAACTGGTCGCCAACGCCGTACGGCACGCCCGGGTCCCCCAGGGCCGGGAAATCTGCGTCCGCTTCGAGATCGAGCCGGGGCAGCTGCGCATCGAGGTCTCCGACGCGGATGCGGACGGTCTGCCCCGGCGGCGGGACGCGGACGGGGAGGCGGAGTCCGGCCGGGGCCTGGCCCTGCTGGACGCGCTGGCCGAGGCGTGGGGCTGCGAGCCCCGTGCCTGCGGTGTCGGCAAGACGGTGTGGGCGACGCTCGCCCCCGGCCGGCACGGCTGAGCCGCCGGCCGGAGGCGAAGGGGTCAGTCGAGCGGGAGGCCGGGGGCGGGGTGCGCGTCCATCAGCGTCTTGACCTCGGCCCGGACCTTGGTGACCGTCTCCTCGTCGCCGCTGCGCGCGGCGGTGACCACGCGGTCGATCCACTCGGCGACGGTGGCCATCTCCGACTCGGGGATGCCCCGCGAGGTCAGCGAGGGGGTGCCGATGCGGATGCCGGAGGGGTCGAAGGGCTTGCGGGTGTCGAAGGGGACGGTGTTGTAGTTGACCACGATGCCGGCCCGGTCCAGGGCCTTGGCGGCGACCTTGCCGGGGACGTCGCGGCCGGTGAGGTCGATCAGCAGCAGATGATTGTCGGTGCCGCCGGAGACCAGGTCGAAGCCGCGGGCCGCCAGCTGCTCGCCCAGCGCCCGCGCATTGGCGACGACCTGGTGGGCGTAGCCGCTGAACTCCGGGGTGGCGGCCTCGTGCAGGGCCACCGCGATGGCGGCGGTGGTCTGGTTGTGGGGGCCGCCCTGGAGGCCGGGGAAGACGGCGCGGTCCACGGCGCGGGCATGCTCCTGGCGGCACATCAGCATGGCGCCGCGGGGTCCGCGCAGGGTCTTGTGGGTGGTGGTGGAGACGACGTCGGCGTGCGGCACCGGCGAGGGGTGGGCGCCGCCGGCGATCAGCCCGGCGATATGGGCGATGTCGGCGACCAGGACGGCGCCGGTCTCCCGGGCGATCTCCGCGAACCCGGCGAAGTCGATCACCCGGGGTACGGCGGTGCCGCCGCAGAAGATCATCTTGGGCCGCTCGGCCAGCGCCAGGTCGCGGACCTCGTCCAGGTCGATGCGGCCGGTGTCCTTGCGCACCCCGTACTGCACCCCGCGGAACCAGGTGCCGGTGGCGGAGACGCCCCAGCCGTGGGTGAGGTGGCCGCCCATGGGGAGCGACATGCCGAGCACGGTGTCGCCCGGCTGCAGGAAGGCCAGATAGACGGCGAGGTTGGCGGGGGAGCCCGAGTACGGCTGCACATTGGCGTGGTCGACGCCGAACAGGGCCTTGGCGCGGTCGATCGCCAGGGACTCCACCTGGTCGATGTTCTGCTGGCCCTCGTAGTAGCGCTTGCCGGGGTAGCCCTCGGAGTACTTGTTCTGGAGCACCGTGCCGGAGGCCTCCAGCACGGCCTGCGAGACGTAGTTCTCGCTGGGGATCAGCCGCAGGGTGTCGGCCTGGAGCCGCTCCTCGGCGCCGATCAGTGCGGCGAGCTCGGGGTCGGCTGCGGCGAGGGCGGGGTGGCGGTCATGGTATGCGTTCATCGCGGGTCTCCCGGGTCGGTCGTGCTGTACGACTGCTGACCCGGGTGCCCAGGCGGACGGCGTCCCGGAGGTGCTGCTGAGCCGCTTCCCCGTGGTCGCTTCCACGCAGTTCGCCAGTCGCGGCAGCACCCATCCTAGCGGCGGGTGCCCCGAAGGGCGGGAGAACACGGCCCGGCCGGGTAAGGACCACAGCAGAGCCCCACCCGGTCAATGGCGACCCACGGAGATGACCCATGAGCGAACGGCCGACCCTCAGCGCCGCCCTGGTCGCGGCTGCCGACGCCCACAGCGCCCACAACTACCATCCGCTGCCGGTGGTGGTCGCCGAGGCCGAGGGCGCCTGGATGACGGATGTGGAGGGCCGCCGCTACCTCGATCTGCTGGCGGGCTACTCGGCGCTGAACTTCGGGCACCGACACCCCCGGCTGGTGGCCGCCGCCGTGGCCCAGCTGGACCGGGTGACCCTCACCTCGCGCGCCTTCCACCACGACCGCTTCGCCGCCTTCTGCACCGACCTCGCGGAGCTGTGCGGCATGGAGGCGGTGCTGCCGATGAACACCGGCGCCGAGGCGGTGGAGACCGCGGTGAAGACGGCCCGGCTGTGGGGCTACAAGGTCAAGGGGGTACCGGCGGACGAGGCCAGGATCGTGGTCGCGGCGGGCAACTTCCACGGCCGCACCACCACGGTGGTCTCCTTCTCCACCGACCCGGAGGCCCGCGACGGCTTCGGGCCGTTCACGCCCGGCTTCGACGTGGTCCCGTACGGGGACCGGGCCGCCCTGGAGGCGGCCGTGGGCGAGCGCACGGTGGCGGTGCTGCTGGAGCCGATCCAGGGCGAGGCCGGGGTGCTGGTGCCGCCGCCGGGCTATCTGGCGGCCGCCCGGGAGATCACCCGGCGCAGCGGGGCGCTGCTGATCGCGGACGAGATCCAGTCGGGCCTGGGACGTACCGGACGCACCTTCGCCTGTGAGCACGAGGGGGTGCAGCCGGACGTCTATGTGCTGGGCAAGGCGCTGGGCGGCGGCATCGTGCCGGTGTCCGCGGTGGTCTCCTCGCGGGCCGTCCTGGATGTCTTCACCCCCGGCAGCCACGGCTCCACCTTCGGCGGCAATCCGCTGGCGTGCGCGGTGGCGGTGGAGGTGGTCGCCATGCTGCGCGGCGGGGAGTACCAGCAGCGGTCCGCCGAGCTGGGCGAGTATCTGCACGGCGAGCTGGCCGAGCTGGTCGCGGCCGGCTCGGTGCGGGCGGTGCGCGGACGCGGACTGTGGGCCGGGGTGGATGTGGACCCGGAGTTCGGCACCGGGCGGCGGGTGTCGGAGCTGCTGATGGAGCGGGGGGTGCTGGTGAAGGACACCCATGGGTCGACGGTCCGGATCGCCCCGCCGCTGGTGATCGCCAAGGAGGACCTGGCGTGGGCGCTGGAGCAGCTGCGGGAGGTGCTGGCCGTCGGATAGGCCGGAGCGCGGGGACCGGCGCGCCCCGTCGGCGCGCCGGTGCCGCGGGCCCGTGCGACGCCGCCTGGGGCTCAGAGGATGACGTGCGGCAGGAAGCGCGCGTACTCGTCGGTGACCGGGCCGGCGGACTCACGGATGCCCAGCCCGGCCGCCTCGTCGTCCACCACCCAGGCGCCCAGCACCACCCGGTTGCCGTCGAAGTCGGGCAGCGGGGCGAGCTGCTGCCAGCAGTGGCGCTCCCCCGGGTCGACGACGGGGGCGGGACCGGTGCCGTCGTGGAGGACGACGCCCGCGCCCTCCCGTCCCAGCAGCGGCTTGGCGGCCCAGTGGACCAGGTCGCGCGGACCGTCCAGATAGGCCGGCAGCAGATGGGGATGACCCGGGTAGAGCTCCCAGAGGACCGCCAGCAGCGCCTTGTTGGAGAGCAGCATCTTCCAGGCCGGCTCGATCCACAGCGTGGTTCCACTGCCGCCGCCCAGGTCGGCGGTGCGCAGGGCGTGGTGGCCGAACTCGTCCCCGACCAGCCACTCCCACGGATAGAGCTTGAAGATCGAGCGGATGAAGCGGTAGCGCTCGTCGACGAAGCGACCGGAGAGCGAGTCCCAGCCGATGTCCTCGATCGCGATGCCCCGGGTGTCCAGGCCGGCCTGCTGGGCGGTCTCCATCAGATAGACGACCGTCATCTGGTCCTCGCCGTACTTGTCGTCGTGCGAGTGGGCGAAGTAGACCGGCTGCCCGGCCGGCAGCAGGTGCGCCTGCCTGCGCCAGGAGGCCACCAGCCGCTCGTGCAGCGAGTTCCACTGGTCGGCGCCGGGGAACCGCTCCTCCATCCAGAACCACTGCGGGGACGCCGCCTCCACCAGCGAGGTCGGGGTGTCGGCGTTGTACTCCAGCAGCTTCGCCGGGCCCGATCCGTCGTAACGGAGATCGAAGCGGGCGTACACGCTGGGCTGCTCCGCCCGGCGCCGCCAGGAGGCGGCCACCGCGGCGGCGACGGCCGGATCCGTGATGCCGAGGTCGGCGAAGCGGTCCCGCTCCACGATGTGGGCGGCGGCCGCCAGGCACATGCCGTGCAGCTCCTCGACGACCTCCTCCAGGGCCTCCACCTCCGGGAGGCTGAAGGAGTAGTACGCCGACTCGTCCCAGTACGGGCGCAGCGACTCGTCGGGGTAACGGGTGAGGGGGTAGATCAGACCCTGCTCCTCGACCGTCTGCTGCCAGCCGGGGCGGGGGTCGATGCGGTGGCGCTGCATGGGACGGTCAGCTGCCGCTGCTGTGCCCGTGGCTGCCGAAGCCGCCCTTGCTGACACCGGAGTGCGAGGAGGACCGGGACCGCGAGGAGTAGCGGGGGCCGGTGTAGCGGTGACCGTAGGTGTGGTAGGTCGACGCACCGCTGTGGCTGCTGTTGTCGTCCTCGTACCACTGGTAGCGGTCGGTGGTGGCGTAGCCCTGACCGGGCTGGCTGTCGCACAGCTGGTCGGAGACGTTCTTGAAGGTCTGGGTGTCGACACAGCGCAGATCGGGACTGTCGTCGCTGCCGCACGAAGTGAGGGCCAGCGCCACCGCGCTCACGATGCCCAGTGACACCGCGTTGGAACGCATCCGTCTCGCACCTGGTGCTGCCATGGCTGTCCACTCCCCCGTCCGCCGGCCTGACTCTGTGGCCGCACAGACTATCGGGCCGGCGGTACGGGGGTACGAGTGGCCTCAGGAGTGCCGATGGCGGGGGGCCGGGGACATCCTGGTGGTCACACCGATCCGGTTCCAGGCGTTGATGGTGACCGCCATCGCCAGCAGAGCGGCGAGTTCCTCCTCGTCGAACTGCCGCGCCGCCTCCTCGTAGACCTCGTCCGGCACACCGTGGTCGCCGAGCCGGGTCACAGCCTCGGTGAGGGCGAGGGCGGCGCGCTCGCGGGCGGTGAAGAGGGGGGTCTCGCGCCAGGCGCTGAGGGTGGACAGCTGCTGCTCCGAGACGCCGCGTGCGCGGGCGTCGTGGCTGTGCTTGTCCAGGCAGAAGGCGCAGCCGTTGAGCTGCGAGGCCCGGGTGCGGACGAGCTCCGCCACCACCGGGTCGAGGCCCTCCGCGGCCGCACGGTCCAGCGCGACCATCGCGCGGTACCACTCGGGGAGGACCTTGCCGAGCTGGATCCGGGGCTCGGGGGCGGCAACGGGGGTGTCGTCGTGCTTCTGGGTCGTCGAGGTCATACATCCCACGCTATGCACCGGGCGGCCCGGGCCCCTGGTCCATTGCCACCGCACTGCCGTGGGCCACTCGTCCGTACGCGTCCGTACGCGCCCGCGCAGGCAGCGGGCCGGGCCGGGACGGACAGCGGGTGGGGACGGTGGTGGACTTGGGGCATGGAGTCCTGGGCCGATGCGGGCAGTGATCTGTTTCTGGAGGTGACCCCGGGGCCGGGGGTACGGGTCGCACTGGAGAGCGCCCTCCGGGAGGCCGTGCGCAGCGGCCGGCTGGCGGCCGGCAGCCGGCTGCCCTCCTCCCGGGTGCTGGCCCGCGATCTGGGACTGGCCCGGAACACGGTCGCGGATGCCTACGGGCAACTGGTCGCCGAGGGCTGGCTGACCTCCCGGCAGGGGTCCGGGACGCGGGTGGCCGACCAGGCCGAACCGGGCCCGCCCCCACCACGGCGACCGCTCCGGCGCCCCGACATCGGAGACCCGTTCGAGCCGTACCCCTCGGACGGCCCCGCCTTCCCCTACAACCTGCGGCCGGGCAGCCCCGATCTGTCGCTCTTCCCCCGCGGCGCCTGGCTGGCCGCGGCCCGCCGGGCGCTGGAGTCGGCCCCCCACCATGCGCTGGGCTACACCGACCCGCAGGGGACACCGGAACTGCGGCGGGCGCTGGCCGGCTATCTGGCCAGGACCCGCGGGGTGCGGACCGACCCGGACCTGCTGGTGGTCTGCACCGGGTACACCCAGGCGGTGGGTCTGCTGGGGAGGGCGGTCGCGGCGCTCGGCGGACGGCGGATCGCGGTGGAGTCGCTCGGCTTCCCCGACACCCGCGGCGGGCTGCGTGCGACCGGGGTCACCGTGGAGCGGCTGCCGCTGGACCGCGACGGCGCCCGCACCGACCTGCTGGGACAGGAGGTGGACGCGGCGCTGCTCACCCCCGCACACCAGTTTCCCACCGGTGTCCCACTGCATCCGGACCGCCGCACCGCCGCCGTCGCATGGGCGCGGGCCACCGGCGGGGTGGTGGTGGAGGACGACTACGACGGCGAGTTCCGCTACGACCGGCAGCCGGTCGGAGCCCTCCAGGGACTGGCCCCGGACCATGTGGTGTACGCGGGCACGGCGAGCAAGAGCCTGGTCCCGGGGCTGCGGCTGGCCTGGCTGGCTGTGCCTCCCCGGCTGCTGGAGGCGGTGGTGGAGCAGAAGCGGCTGGCCGACCGCCTCTCCCCGGTGCTGGACCAGCTGACCCTGGCCGAGCTGATCGGCTCCGGTGGATACGACCGCCAGGTGCGGCGGGCCCGGCTGCACTACCGGCGCCGCCGTGACCGGCTGGCCGCGGAGCTGGCCCGGCACGCCCCGGATGTGGCCGTCACCGGGATCGCCGCGGGGCTGCACGCGGTGCTGGAGCTGCCGCCCCGGCTGGCCGACGAGGCGGCGCTGACGGCCCGGGCTGCGGAGGCCGGCGTGGCGCTGACGGTGCTGGACCGGTTCCGCGAGGCGGACGACCCGGACCGCTGCCCGCCGGCGCTGGTGGTCGGCTACGGCACCCCTCCGGACCACGCCTTCCCCGGCGCCCTGGAGCGGCTCTGCGGGCTGCTGGCGCCGCCCCGCTGAACCCGGACAGGGCGGTGCCCCCCGGCGGAGGACCGCCGGGGGGCACCGGTGCTGCTGCTCAGATGAGGCCGAGCGAGCGGACCGCGTCGCGCTCCTCGATGAGCTCATGGACCGAGGCGTCGATCCGGCTGCGGGAGAAGTCGTTGATCTCCAGGCCCTGGACGATCTCGAACCGGCCGTCCCGGGTGGTGACCGGGAAGGAGGAGATGATGCCCTCGGGCACACCGTAGGAGCCGTCGGAGACGATGCCCATGGAGGTCCAGTCGCCCTCGGCGGTGCCGTTGACCCAGGTGTGGACGTGGTCGACGGCCGCGTTGGCGGCGGAGGCGGCCGAGGAGGCGCCGCGGGCCTCGATGATGGCCGCACCGCGCTTGGCGACGGTGGGGATGAAGTCCTCGGCGAGCCACTTCTCGTCGTTGACGGCCTCGGCGGCGTTCTTGCCGGCGACCTCGGCGTGGAAGATGTCGGGGTACTGGGTGGCCGAGTGGTTGCCCCAGATGGTGAGCTTCTTGACGTCCTCGACGGTGACGCCGAGCTTCTTGGCGAGCTGGGCGATGGCCCGGTTGTGGTCCAGGCGGGTCATCGCGGTGAAGCGGTCGGCCGGGACGTCGGGGGCGTGCTGCTGGGCGATCAGGGCGTTGGTGTTGGCGGGGTTGCCGACCACCAGGACCTTGATGTCGTCCGCGGCGTTGTCGTTGATGGCCTTGCCCTGGGGGCCGAAGATGCCACCGTTGGCGGAGAGCAGGTCACCGCGCTCCATGCCGGCGGTGCGCGGGCGGGCGCCGACCAGCAGGGCGACGTTGGCGCCGTCGAACGCCTTGTCCGCGCTGTCGGTGATCTCGATGCCGCGCAGCAGCGGGAAGGCGCAGTCGTCGAGCTCCATGGCGGTGCCCTCGGCGGCCTTGAGACCCTGCGGGATCTCCAGGAGGTTCAGCTTCACCGGGACGTCGGCACCGAGCAGCTGCCCGGACGCGATACGGAACAGCAGTGCGTAGCCGATCTGGCCGGCCGCACCGGTGACGGTGACGGTGACGGGAGTGCGGGTCATGGTGTGCCTTCTCCAGCTGCCTGAGGGGTCGATTGCGCCGGCAGCAGGCGCGCCCGCCGTGCCGGACCCTGATCGGTCTCTCGACTTCGAGAGACCTATGGCCAGGCTATCCCAGGACGCATGGGGGCGGAGTGCCGCCCCGGAGGTTGCCCGGCGGGCGCGTCGCGATCGGTGCGCTGCGGTGGCGGCGGCGGCGCGGGGTTCCGCGGGTCACCCGCGCACACCTGGAACGCCCTGCCCGCGGTGCAGGCCCAGAGGTGCGCGGGCCAGGCGGTGGCGGGGCCGGGGGCTCTGCCGGGGGCGGCCGGGGTGCCGGGCGGTACACCGCCGCTGCTCTGCACCGCGAGGGCGCCGTGGGCGTGCGGCAGCCCCGGGTCGGGGGCGCCGGAGGTCTGCGGTGCGGAGGTCTGCGGTCCGGAGGTCTGCGGTGCGGAGGTCTGCGGGCTCGGGCTCTGCGCGCCCCAGTCCTGCGGGCCCGCCGTCTGCGGGCCCGCCGTCGGCGCCGTGGAGGAGACGGCCGCGCAGGCGTTCCGCGGCGCCGGTTCGACCGGTTCGGCATCGGCCATGGGCACGGCACGCCGCGTGCCGGTCTGCTGGATGCAGCCTCCTGCGTACGGGTGGCCGCTCCGGCAGTTGGCCGTCGCCGGGGAGACGGGGCCGCGGTGGAACGTCCCCGTGGGGGTCCCCGTGGGGGCGTCCGGACGGGCGGCGGCTGCCCGCGGGGTGGTCGCGGTGGTACGGCCCGAGGCCACCAGCAGGGACCGGATGGTGTCCCGCAGGATCCGTACGCCGGGACCGCCGGTGGCCGGGACGGCGACGTACAGCAGGGCGGCGAGCAGTGCGGCCAGGGCGACGGCGGGTGCGGCGGGGGCTATCCGGCGGCGGGGCGCCCCGCGGCGCGGCTGCACGCACGGCGAGCCCTGGGTGGGCGGCCCGGGCTCGGCGGGCGGCACGGGTGCGCCGGGGGCGGACCCCGGGAGGGCGGGCTGTGCCGGGGCCCGGGGCGGCCGCTCGGCCGCGTCGGGCCCCGGCGGTGCGGGGCAGTCGCAGGCGTCGGCGGGCGGCCGTTCGGCGACCTGGTAGCGGCGGAGGGCGTCCAGGTGGCTGCGCTCGGCGATGCTCCACAGGGCCAGCAGCCGCAGGGCGTCGGCGCCCGCCACCTTGCCCAGCGCCTCCACGGCCTGCCGGGGCGGGAACTTCGCACCGTTGAGATAACGCTGCCAGGCGGACTTGCTGTACGAGGTGCGCTCGGCCAGCGCCACCAGGCTGAGGCCGCTGCGGTCCTTGAGGCGGCGAAGCTGCTCGACGAGGCGGTGCAGATCCGGATCCAGTGTGTCGGGCAGTGGTCGCCAGCGGCCCATGTCCCATCCCCGTCCCAGGTTCTCCGTACGTGGTGGGCGTCCCCGCAGGCCCAATGACTGGGAATTCCGGTTTGTCCCAGAATCCACCTCTTGGATACCCGCTCCGCAGTCGCTGGGCAACTCTGAGTGATGTGAGTGCGGCGCCATCGGAGCCCCAGGGCCTGGACGGCTCCACCGGCTTCATCCGCACCCGCCGGGAGGGCCACCTCCCGTCATCTGGAAAGGAACGGTGAACTCCATGTCCACTCACTCTGCGGGCAAGCGCCTGGCCGTCACGGCCGCTCTGGTCGCGACCGGCTGGGGCCTGGTCCTCGGCCCGGTGTCCACGGCGGAAGCAGCCACTCCCACCAAGTCGAGCACCACCCAGGTCGCCCAGGTCAGCCAGAAGGCTGACGGCGGGCACTTCGGCCGCGGCCGTCACCACCGCCACCACCACCGGTTCGGCCGTGGCCGCGGCGGTCGCGGTGGCGGCTTCGGGCGCGGCGGCCGTGGCGGTCGTGGCGGCGGCTTCGGCGGCGGCTTCGGCGAGGGCGGCCGCGGCGGCGGCGGCTTCGGCGGTGGTGGCGGCGGCTTCGGCGAGGGCGGCCGCGGCGGCGGCGGCTTCGGCGGTGGTGGCGGCGGCTTCGGCGGTGGTGGCGGCCGCGGCTGACCCTGCACTGCCGAGCAGCAGCACGGCGCCCCGCCCCTCCGTCACGGAGGGGCGGGACGCCGTCGTTCGGCGGACGGCCCGCCGGGTCATCCGGCGGGCCGTCGCTCCGGGACCGTCCCGGGGAGGGTCAGCGATGGCGGCCGAGCAGCGCGGTCACCCGGTCCAGGAAGGGAATGTGCAGCCATGGGTCGGGCTGCGCCATCAGGGCCAGCAGCACGACCGCACCACCCAGCACACAGAGCACCGAGACATCGGTGAACCGGCTGCGGACGGCGAGCATCCCCACCTCGGGCAGCGCCAGCCGCAGCAGCGCACCCAGCAGAAAAGCGGCACCGAGTGTGATGGCGCCGATCCTGAACCGGTCCGAGGCGGTGACCAGCAGACCGGCCAGGGCCACGGCGCACACCACGACGATCGGCCACTGCCGGACCGGCAGCGGCTGCGCCCGGTCGGCTGCGGCCGACGCCCCCTCCGGGGGCAGTGTGCCCGTGGTCTCCAGCGGCGGCCGCCGCCGCGACCGGCCCCGTACGGCACCCATCGGCATCCCTCGGCTCCTCAGATCTGTGCGCCGCCGGCAGCCTTCTCGGCAGCCTCGACGATGTTGGCAAGCAGCATGGCGCGGGTCATCGGGCCCACTCCGCCCGGGTTGGGCGACAGCCAGCCGGCCACCTCGGCGACGCCCGGGTCGACATCGCCGACCAGGCCGGCCTCGGTGCGGCTGACGCCGACGTCCAGCACGGCCGCGCCGGGACGGACGTCTCCGGGCTTGACCAGGTGCGGCACGCCCGCTGCTGCCACGATGATGTCGGCCCGCTGCAGTTCGGTCGAGAGGTCGCGGGTGCCGGTGTGGGTGAGGGTCACGGTGGCGTTCTCGCTGCGCCGGGTGAACAGCAGGCCGATGGAGCGGCCCACGGTGACACCACGGCCGACGACCACCACATGGGCGCCCCTGGTCTGCACGCCGTGGCGGCGCAGCAGCTCCAGGATGCCGTTGGGGGTGCAGGGCAGCGGTGCGTCGATGCCGAGCACCAGACGGCCCAGGTTCACCGGGTGCAGGCCGTCGGCGTCCTTGGCCGGGTCCATCAGTTCCAGCACGGCATTGGCGTCAAGGCCCTTGGGCAGCGGCAGCTGGACGATGTACCCGGTGCAGGCGGGATCCTCGTTGAGCTCGCGGACCACGGCCTCCACATCGGCCTGGGTGGCATCGGCGGGCAGCTCCCGGCGGATGCTGGCGATACCCACCTGGGCGCAGTCGCGGTGCTTGCCTCGGACATAGGAGTGGCTGCCCGGGTCGTCGCCGACGAGAACGGTGCCCAGGCCCGGGGTGATACCCCGCTCCTTGAGCGCCGCCACCCGGGTGGCGAGTTCGGACTTGATCGCTGCTGCCGTGGCCTTGCCATCGAGAATCTGGGCGGTCATGACTCCATCCTCGCGGATCGGGGCCGTAGTACGCGCATCCGGCCGTCCTTGTCCGTCCGATGGGCCCGCAACCAAACGGAACGTAGTGATCCGATTGCAATTGCGCCACGGTTGTGTTCGAGCCCTGCCCGTCGGCTGGACAGGCCCGCGCCACCCCCACAACGATGGGGGCGGACATCGTCCGCCGTCGCCCGGACCCGTGCACCACCCGGGGGCGACGGAGGCACTTTCGGGGGAGAGACGTGAGCAATCCGTACCAGACGCCGCCGCCTGATCCCTACGGCGGCTCCTACGGCGGCCAGGGCGGGCAGGGCGAGCAGCCGTACGGCTCCGCCCCCGGCTACGGCACCCAGCCGGGCTACGGAACCCAGCCGGGTTACGGGCAGCCCGGGTACGGACAGCCCGGCTACGGATACCCCGTCGCGCCGCAGCCGCTGCCCTACGGCTCACCTCCCGTCCCCACCGGCGAACAGAACAGCCTGGCCATGGCCTCGGTGGCGCTGGGCTTCGTCTCCATCCTGATCTGCTTCTACGGCGGCCTGCTGGGACCGGTCGCGCTCGGGCTGGGCATCGCAGGCGTCAACAAGTCCAGGACCACCGGCACCGGGCGCTCCACGGCCATCGGCGGCATCGTGCTCGGGTCGCTCTCCATCCTGATCTCCATCGCGGCGCTGATCTTCTATGTGGTGCTGGACAAGAGCACCGGCAGCCTATGAGCACGCCCGCCCCACCCCCCGTCACCTCCGCACCCGTCCGCTGGTGGTCGCGTGCGGCCGGCTCCCGCTACGGCGGCCCGCTTCAGGTGCTGGTGCGCGCCGCCGGCGCCGGCGCAGCCGCACTGGCGGTCTCCCGACTGCACCAGGCCCACGACCCCGGGGCGCTCTGCCTGCTCCGGCGGTTCACCGGGGTGCCCTGCCCCGCGTGCGGGTCCACCACCGTCTTCATCGAGGCCGGACAGGGGCACTGGACGGCCGCCCTGACGGCCAATCCGTTCACCGCGGCGATCGGCGTCTGCCTGCTGCTCGCGCCGTTGGGGCTGGGCCGCCGCTGGTGGTCGGCACCGGTGCCGCTGCGGAATGCGGTGATCGGCACCGTCGCCGCCCTGTCATGGTGCTGGCAGCTGCACCGATACGGCTTCCTGCCGTCATGACCGTCCGATAATCTCCGGGCTCGGTCGGCCGCCCTGCCGCCCGCCCGTCACATGTGTCCGCCTGTCCCCATCTTCCTGCCAGGAGACGACCCGTGAGCTACCCGCCCGACCCCAACAACCCCTACGGCCAGCAGCCCGGCTACGGCCAGCAGCCGCAGCAGCCCCAGCAGCCCGGTTACGGCTACCCCCAGCAGCAGCAGCCCGGGTACGGCTACCCCCAGCAGCAGCCCGGCTACGGCTACCCGCAGCAGCCGGGGATGTACCCGCACGCCGGACAGGTGCAGCAGTTCTACGCGGGCTGGGGCTCCCGAGTCGCCGCCCGCATCGTCGACTTCCTGATCGTCGGTCTGGTGCCGGGCATCCTGTACGGCATCGGCGTCGGGATGAGCGCGTCCTCGGCCAACTGCACCACCGACCCGCAGACCTACCACACCTCCTGCACGGGTGGTGGCGGCGCCGGGATCATCTTCATCCTGCTGGGCGCCCTGCTCGCGCTCGCCGGCAACCTCTGGCTGATCTACCAGGAAGGCACCAAGGGGCAGACCCCCGGCAAGCGGATGGTCAACATCCGTCTGGTGCGCGAGGCCGACGGTCAGCCGCTCGGCTTCGGCATGGCCTTCGTCCGCCAGCTCTGCCACGTGCTGGACGGCTTCTGCTGCCTCGGCTACCTGTGGCCGCTGTGGGACGCCAAGAAGCAGACCTTCGCCGACAAGGTCATGAGCACCGTGGTCGTCAAGTCGCAGTGATCTGCTGACCGGTCGACAGCCGAGCGGCCCGCGCCCCATCCACAGGGGGCGCGGGCCGCTCGGCGTCTGCCGGTGAGTCAGCAGGATCAGTGGAAGAAGTGCCGGGTCCCGGTGAGGTACATGGTGACGCCGGCCTCGCGGGCCGCGGCGATCACGGCCTCGTCGCGGATGGAGCCGCCGGGCTGCACCACGGCCTTCACACCGCCCTCGATCAGCACCTCAAGGCCGTCGGGGAACGGGAAGAAGGCGTCCGAGGCGGCGAAGGCGCCGACCGCACGCTCGCCCGCCCGCTGCACCGCGAGCCGGGCCGAGTCCACCCGGTTGACCTGGCCCATGCCGACGCCCACCGTGGCGCCTTCCTTGGCGAGCAGGATGGCGTTGGACTTGACGGCGCGGCAGGCACGCCAGGCGAAGGCCAGGTCGGCGAGCTCGGCGTCGGAGAGCGCCTCACCGGCGGCCAGCGTCCAGGTGGCCGGGTCGTCGCCCGCCGCGTCGATCCGGTCGGCCTGCTGGAGCAGCACGCCGCCGGAGACCGGCTTGGCCTCCAGGCGCTCGCACGGCTCGCCCGGGGCCCGCAGCACGCGGATGTTCTTCTTGCGCGCCAGGACCTCGACGGCGCCGTCCTCGTAGTCGGGCGCCACGATGACCTCGGTGAAGATCTCCGCGACCTGCTCGGCCATGGCGACGGACACCGGACGGTTGACCGCGATCACACCGCCGAAGGCGGAGAGCGGGTCGCAGGCGTGGGCCTTGCGGTGGGCCTCGGCGACATCGGCGCCGGTGGCGACACCGCACGGGTTGGCGTGCTTGATGATCGCGACGGCGGGCTCCGCGTGGTCGTACGCGGCGCGGCGGGCGGCGTCGGTGTCCGTGTAGTTGTTGTAGGACATCTCCTTGCCGTGCAGCTGCTCGGCACCGGCCAGGCCGGAGTCGCTGCCGTCGGTGTAGAGCGCGGCGGCCTGGTGCGGGTTCTCGCCGTAGCGGAGCACATTGCGGCGGCCCCAGGTGGCGCCCAGGAACACCGGGAAGCCCTCGGAGTCGGCGGGGGCGTACTCCTGCGCGAACCAGGAGGCGACCGCGACGTCGTAGGCGGCGGTGTGCGCGAAGGCCTCACCGGCCAGCCGCTTGCGGGTGGCCAGGTCGAAGCCGCCGCCGGAGACGGCGGAGAGCACGTCGCCGTAGCGGGCCGGGTCGACCACCACCGCGACCGACGGGTGGTTCTTGGCGGCGGCGCGGACCATGGAGGGCCCGCCGATGTCGATCTGCTCCACGCACTCGTCCGGGCTCGCGCCCGAGGCGACGGTCTGCCGGAACGGGTACAGGTTGACGACCACCAGGTCGAAGGGGCTCACGCCCAGCTCGGTGAGCTGCTCGCGGTGGGAGTCCAGGCGCAGGTCCGCCAGGATGCCGGCGTGCACCTTGGGGTGCAGGGTCTTCACCCGGCCGTCCAGGCACTCCGGGAAGCCGGTGAGCTCGGCGACCTCGGTCACCGGGACGCCGGCGGCGGCGATCCGGGCGGCGGTGGAGCCGGTGGAGACCAGCTCCACCCCGGAAGCGTGCAGGCCCCGGGCCAGCTCCTCCAACCCGGTCTTGTCATAGACGCTGACCAGCGCCCGGCGAATGGGGCGTACGTCCTGGGCAGGGGGAGGCGTGGTGCTACCGGCGGCGGTCATACAGGGATCCGTACCTTTCGTCCCTCGATGCGGTGGCCTTCGCGGGCCAGCCGGCCCACGACGTCGACGAGCAGCGTGCGCTCGACAGTCTTGATGCGCTCATGGAGCGCTTCCCCGCCGTCGGCGTGGTCGTCGTCGGTGACTTCGACGACGCCCTGCGCGATGATCGGGCCGGTGTCCACTCCGGTGTCGACCAGGTGGACCGTGCAGCCGGTGACCTTCACGCCGTACGCGAGCGCGTCGCGGACGCCGTGCGCGCCCGGGAAGGACGGCAGCAGGGCGGGGTGGGTGTTGACGATGCGGCCCTCGTAGCGGGCCATGAACTCCTTGCCGAGGATCTTCATGAAGCCGGCCGTCACGACCAGGTCGGGCTCATGGGCCTCGGTGGCGGTGGTGAGCGCGGCGTCCCAGGCCTCACGGTCGGGGAAGTCCGCGATGCGGTGCACAAAGGTGGGGATGCCCGCACGCTCGGCCCGCTCCAGGCCGGCGATGCCGCCCCGGTCGGCGCCGACGGCCGCGATCACGGCCCCGTAGGCTGGGTCCGCGCAGGCCTCGATGAGCGCCTGGAGGTTGGTACCCGAGCCGGAGACCAGCACGACCAGGCGGGCCGGCCCGGACGGGGGCGGCGGGAAAGTCAGGGCGGGGGGCACTTCGGCAGCCACTGCTCGATACTCCGGGATCCGTTGCTCGGGGCGCCCCCGATGCGGTGACACCCGGATCGGGGCTCGCGAGGGCGGCGGCCCCGGGCGGGTGGCCCGGGCGAGGGCGGGGCTGGACTTGCACACAGGACGTTCGGGGTGGCGACGGGGCGGACGGCGGGACCGGACCCCGCGGCGCTGCGGAGCCGGTGGGAACCCATGAGCCGCCCCAGCCGTCACCACGATAACGGCACGTCGGAGGGGGTACGCACCGCCGATCTGGCGCAACGCGCGTAGATGAGGTAAGGATCTCGCCCAACCGGCCCGCCACCCGGGAACACCCCGAAGGCCACCGGGGCTTAGCGTTGCGTACGGGACTCCGGCGGGCCGCCCCCCGCCGGCCGACAGGAGACAGGGCGCACCTCCCACCCGTTGCTGCGGGATCATTGGGGGGAGACCGGCCTTCGGGCCGGCACCAGGCGGGCACAGCGATGCACACCGATCAGCGGGGAAGACGGACGGACGACTGATGAGCAGCGGCAACAGCACAGGCGAGCGCGACCCCTTCGCGCCGCCGCCGGCGGACGCACCCGACCGGCCCTGGCAGCCGCGTGCGCCCCAGCCGCCCACCGGCGGCACCGACCCGCGGAGCACCCCGCCGTCCCCCCACGCCGGCGAGGGCGACCGGCCGGACGACGGCAACGGGCCCGGCGGCCGCCCGCCCGTACCGCCGCCGCACCCCTGGAGCCCCGGCTGGCAGGGCCGCCCGCCGGGCGGCCCCTATCCGCCCAGCGGGCCCCAGCAGCGCTACGACCCCACCGACCCGGTGCAGCGCCGGGCGCGCTACGCACTGCTCTCGGGCATGTGGGGCCTGTTCTTCATGATCTTCAACCTGCCCTATGTGGGGCTGCTGCTCGGCGCGCTCGCTGTCTACTGGGGCATCAGCGCGCTGCGCGGCACTCCCAAGGCCCCCGCCGCCGCAGGCGCCGACCAGCGCCCCGGCGCCGGTTCCGCCGGCAGTTTCGCCGGCAGCACGTCGCTGCCCCCCGCACCGCCGCCCACCGGACGGCAGCCGGCCCCGCTGCCGCCGCCCGGCTGGGCAGCCCCCCGCCAGGCCCGGCCGCAGCTGCCCGCGGCTCTCGGCGGGCTGGTGACCGGCGGGGTGGCGCTGGTGATGGTCGCGGCCTCCTGGGGACTCCAGCTGGCGTACAAGGACTACTACGACTGCGTGTCGGACGCACTGACCCAGAAGGCGCAGCACAGCTGCAGCAAGCTGATCCCCGACTGGCTGCAGAAGGCGGACAACGTCAACAACGGCTGACCGTCGGGCCGGCGGCGGCGGGCGCGAGGCAGGGCGGGGCGGACGGGGCGGGCGGACGCGGCGGGGCGGGCCGGACGCGGCGGGGCGGGGCGGCCCGGACGCGGCGGGGCGGGCTTTCCAAACGAGTGGCAGGGCCGGCCCGGCTTCAGCGACGGGACGCCCGCGCCCTGCCGCGCAGCGCAAAGCGGGTGAGCAGCACCCCGGGCACCCCGACCGCGGCGGTCCAGGCCGCTGCCGCGGCACCTGTCCGCCAGGCCGGCGGGCCCAGGGACGCCAGCCGGTCCACGCCCAGCGCCCCGCCCGAGGCGGCCGCGCACAGGGCGACCACCGCTCCGGTGAGCAGGGCCGCACAGACCGCCGCCACAGCGGTGGCCACCGGGTGCCAGCGGGCCCCGGCGGCCGCCCGGCCGAGGACCGCGGCCAGCGCGACGCCTGCCAGCGCGGGCACGGCCAGGGCGGACCAGCCGAGCGGGCCGGCCACGGCCGGCGTTGTCGCCGGATGGGGCAGCGCAGCCAGCAGCGGGAACACCGGGGTGTCGCCGAGGGCCGTGCCGTACGGCGCCACGGTGCTGCCCAGGCCCAGGGTGAACCCCGGTCCGAGGGCATAGGAGGCGGCCCACACCACGGCGTCCGGGTAGAGGGCCAGGCAGAGCAGCAGCAGTCCGGCCTGGCCGGGGGCATCCGGGGCCAGCGCCAGAACGGTACGGCCGGCGGCGTTCCCGTGGAGGACCAGCGCACAGCCGAGGACCACCGCTCCCCCGCCCAGCAGCGCGGCGCAGGCAGCCGCTGCCGCACGCAGCAGTGCGGCGCCCGCGGCCACCGGGAAGGCCCATCCGGGCAGCAGTCCACCGGCCGGCCGCAGCGAGGGTTCCTCGTACGGTCGCAGCAGCGCCCGCAGCCGCAGCGCGGGGTGCCGCAGCAGCGCGCCCCAGGGACCGGTGGCGGAGCGCACCCCGGCGGCCGCCCCCGCCGCCGCCACGACCAGCACGGCGGCGAGGGCCGGGAGCGGGCGGGCCCTCAGCATGCCGTCTCCGGCGGCGAGGGCCGCGACACCGGCCGCCACCGCGGTGTAGCCGCCGCAGACCGCCAGTACGGCGGTCGTCAGGGCCCGGGCCACGGCTGCCGGAGCCGGTACGGCCGGGAAGCGCAGCGACCGGCCTGCGCGGCGGCCTGCGCGGAAGAGCAGGACGACGATCGCGGCGGTCAGCAGCAGCGGCACCACGCCCACCGGCGCGGTGGCGGTACCGGGGACCTCGCCGGGGGTGGGCAGGGCGGGGGTGGGGATCGCCGGCATGGGGACGGCCGAGGTGGCGGCGACGCCGGTGGGGGTGGCGCGGACCAGGTCCGCGCCATGGGCGAGCAGCCAGAGGCAGGAGGCCAGCCGGAGGGATCCCTTGGCGCCGTCCTGCACATAGGGGGAGACGATCCAGAGCGTCAGCAACGGCACTGCGACCAGCAGCAGGCCGGCCAGTGCGGCGGCGGCTCCGGCGGTCAGGCCCACCCGGACGGCCGCCACCGGTTGGTCCCCGGGCGGACCGGGGACCACCGGGCGGCGGCTGAGGTGCCCGGAAGCCGATCAGAGGGGTCATGTCCGCCCATGGTGGCAGGATCATCCGTTTTGCTCAGTGAGGTGCAGGATGCCCGACGTGTCGCTGATCATATGCCTATGCTCACATCTCCGACCCGGCGCACCTCTCCGACCCGGTGGCCGACCTGGGGAGACGCCCCCTCGGGAGGCACCTCCGGGGGCTGGTCGGCGGCCGGGCTGCGGGAGGCCGTACGGAACCACCGCACCGAAGCGGACCGGGCCGCCTTCGACGGTCTGTACGCCGCCACTGTGGAGCCGCTGCTGTGGCAGGCCTATCTGCTCACCGGTGCTGCCGAACGGGCGTCGGCCTGCGTCCGGCGGGCCTTCGCAGCGGCCTGGGCCGACTGGCCCGAGGTCGCGGCCGACCCGGAGCCGCAGCGCTGGGTACGGGCGGCGGTGCACGCCGACGCGCTGGCGCCCTGGCACGACATCGGGCGACTTCATGGCATCGGGCGGCTTGAGAAGCGGCGGTCTCGGCGCGGAGGGGCCGTGGCGGCGGTGGTGGAGGCTGCGGGGACGGCGGAGACAGTGGGGACGGCCGAGGCAGTGGGGACGGCGGAGACAGTGGGGACGGCCGAGGGCGCGGAGGCGGACGAGGCTGTGGAGGCGGGCGGCGGGTGCCCGCCGGGCGAGGTCGAGCAGGTGCTGCTGGCTGCGCTCCGTGGGCTGACGGGGGTGCAGCGCAGCGCCCTGGTACTGCATGAGATGGCGGGGTTGGACACCGCTGCGGTGGCCTTGGAGGCGGAGTCCAGCACCCCCGCCGCTGAGGCTCGGATCGCGGGCGCCCGGGCTGCTGTCACGGAGGCCCTGGCGACAACCCTGCCGACGGCCGCCGGGGCGGGCTCGGCGACGGCGGCCACTGCGGGGCTCGGCGGGCGGCTGCGTGAGACCGCACGCCGGGGGTGCAGCTCGGTCCCCTCCGTTCCCCCCGAGAAGGTGCGGAGGCAGAGCGCCCGGCGGACGCGGGTGCTCACCGGTGCGGCCGGTGCGCTGGTCGCGACGGCGCTGCTGTGCATCCTGGCGACCGCGCTGGGCTTCGGACCCTCGCAGCTGTTGGTGGACCACTCCCGGACGCCGGACCCCGCGCCGGCCTGCCCCGGCGGCTGGCCGGCCGACGCCTGCTGACCCCGACGGCGACAGCGGGTGCCACCGGATACGGAGCGGGGCGGAGCCGCAGCGGGGGCGGAGCCGCAGCCTGGGCGGATCGACCGGCGTGCCGATCGACGGACTCGACGCCGTGCCGGGCGCCCCGCCCCGGCGGCTGGCCGGCCGACGCCTGCTGACCCCGACGGCGACAGCGGGTGCCACCGGATACGGAGCGGGGCGGAGCCGCAGCGGGGGCGGAGCCGCAGCCTGGGCGGATCGACCGGCGTGCGGATCGACGGACTCGACGCCGTGCCGGGCGCTCCGCCCCGGAACCTCAGCGGTCCCCGCCCGGCAACCGGTGCGGACGCGCCGAGGGCGCCCCGCGCCGGACCGTGAGGCCCGGGGCGGAGCGCCCTCGGTGAGTACTGCTGCGGAGCCTGCTCAGCCCTTGAGGAGCTGGCGGGCCAGGCGGGCGGTCTCGGACGGGGTCTTGCCGACCTTCACGCCCGCGGCCTCCAGCGCCTCCTTCTTGGCCTGCGCGGTGCCGGAGGAGCCGGAGACGATGGCGCCGGCGTGGCCCATGGTCTTGCCCTCGGGCGCGGTGAAGCCCGCCACGTAGCCGACGACCGGCTTGGTGATGTGCTCCTTGATGTACGCCGCGGCACGCTCCTCGGCGTCGCCGCCGATCTCGCCGATCATCACGATCAGGTCGGTGTCGGGGTCGTCCTGGAACGCCTGCAGGGCGTCGATGTGGGTGGTGCCGATGATCGGGTCACCGCCGATGCCCACCGCAGAGGAGAAGCCGAGGTCGCTCAGCTCGTACATCATCTGGTAGGTCAGGGTGCCGGACTTGGACACCAGGCCGATCCGGCCGGCCGAGGTGATGTCGGCCGGGATGATGCCGGCGTTGGACTGTCCGGGGCTGATCAGACCGGGGCAGTTGGGGCCGATGATGCGGGTCTTGTTGCCCTTGGCACCGGCGTGGGCCCAGAAGGCGGCGGTGTCGTGGACCGGCACGCCCTCGGTGATCACGACGGCCAGGCCGATCTCGGCGTCGATGGCCTCGACGACGGCGTCCTTGGTGAACTTCGGGGGGACGAAGATGACGGTGACGTCCGCGCCGGTGGCCTCCATGGCCTCCTTGACGGTGCCGAAGACCGGTACCTCGTTGCCGTCGACGTCGACCTTCTGGCCGGCCTTGCGGGGGTTCACGCCACCGACGATGGCGGTGCCGGAGGCGAGCATGCGGCGGGTGTGCTTCATGCCCTCGGAGCCGGTCATGCCCTGGACGATGACCTTGCTTTCCTTGGTGAGGAAGATAGCCATGGTGTTGACCGAGTTCCTTACTTCGCAGCCGCGAGCTCGGCGGCCTTGTCGGCCGCTCCGTCCATGGTGTCCACCTGCTGCACCAGCGGGTGGTTCGCGTCGGTCAGGATCTGCCGACCGAGCTCCGCGTTGTTGCCGTCCAGCCGGACGACCAGCGGCTTGGTGACGTCCTCGCCCTTGGACTTGAGCAGCTCCAGGGCCTGCACGATGCCGTTGGCCACTGCGTCGCATGCGGTGATGCCGCCGAAGACGTTGACGAAGACGGACTTGACGTCCGGGTCGCCCAGGATGATCTCCAGGCCGTTCGCCATCACCTCGGCGGAGGCGCCGCCGCCGATGTCCAGGAAGTTGGCGGGCTTGACGCCGCCGTGGGCCTCGCCGGCGTAGGCGACGACGTCCAGGGTGCTCATGACGAGCCCCGCGCCGTTGCCGATGATGCCGACCTCGCCCTCGAGCTTGACGTAGTTCAGGCCCTTGGCCTTGGCTGCGGCCTCCAGCGGGTTGGCCGCGGCCTTGTCCTCGAGCGCCTCGTGCTCCGGCTGGCGGAAGTCGGCGTTGGCGTCCAGGGAGACCTTGCCGTCCAGCGCGATGATCTTGCCGTCACCGGACTTGATCAGCGGGTTGACCTCGACCAGCAGGGCGTCCTCGGCGACGAAGACCTTCCACAGGGTCTGCAGGACCTCGGCGACCTGGTCCGCGATCTCCGCCGGGAACTTCGCCGCGGCGACGATCTCGGCGGCCTTCTCCGGGGTGCAGCCCTCGTTGGCGTCGACCGGGATCTTGGCGAGCGCGGTGGGGTTGTTGACCGCGACCTCCTCGATCTCCACGCCGCCCTCGACGGAGGCCATGGCCAGGAAGGTGCGGTTGCTACGGTCCAGCAGGAACGAGACGTAGTACTCGTCCTTGATGTCCGCGGTGGCGGCCAGCATCACCTTGTGGACCGTGTGGCCCTTGATGTCCATACCCAGGATCTGGCCGGCCTTGGCCACGGCGTCCTCGGGGTCGGAGGCCAGCTTCACGCCGCCGGCCTTGCCGCGGCCGCCAGTCTTGACCTGCGCCTTGACGACGGCCCGGCCGCCGAAGCGCTCCGCAATGGCGCGCGCGGCCTCCGGGGTGTCGATGACTTCACCGTCCAGCACCGGTACACCGTGCTTGGCGAAGAGGTCCCTCGCCTGGTACTCGAACAGGTCCACGCGCGTCCGTCCTTGTTCGTGATCGCGGTTGTGTGTCTGTGAGCGTGCCGCCGTGGGGTCGTCGCTGTGGTTTTCGTGACGAGAGAGGTACGCAGGAAACCTTGCGTCCACCACATCGCTACGGGCGCACACGTCGGCCGAGCACGCGGCATGTCCGTCTTGCAGGCTATCCCCGTGCGACAGGGACCTTTCAACCGGAGGGGCCTCTGCGTTCGTGAGAACCATCACAACGGGCGTGCGCGACACCTCATGCGCCCCGGAGGCGCACCCGGAAACCTCACACAAGGCCGACAAGTCCTTCATGCAGCTTGCTTTTGGCATTCCGCTCCGGGACCGTGGATCGGTAACAGATCCATCACTCAGCGTAGTGGACGTTTGATGCACAGCGCACGTCACCGCGCCCGGAGCCGCCGCGCGGACCAGGGCTCCGATTCCGAGAGCGACCCCGAGAGCGACCCTGACTTCCGTGGCGGCCCCGACAACGGGCCGGACGCGCAGCCGGACGCGCAGCCGGACGCCGGCCCCGCCGGAGTGCCGGGCGGGGCGCCGGACCGAGAGCCGAGCGGGGCGCCGGGCGGTCCGGAGCGGGCCGCCACACTGGGTGCGGCGCGCACGGTGTGGCCGATGGACCGCCAGGCCGCAGCAACCCTGCCCGGGGCACCCGAGGCCGTCTCCACGGCCCGCCGCTTCGTCCGGATCACCGCGGCCATGTGGCGGCTGGCCGACGACCTGGTCGGCGATGCCGAGCTGTGCATCTCCGAACTGGTGGGCAATGCCGTGATGCACACGGACAGTCACCGGGTGCACTGCCGGATCTGGAGTGCACAGCAGACCCTCTTCCTGGAGGTGGACGACGAGGGGCGACTGCGGCTGCCGGCCGTGGCCCCCGCCGACGACGAGGACGAGCACGGCCGGGGCATGCTGCTGGTGGAGACCTTCGCCGAGGCATGGGGCACCGTGCCCCGGCCCGGGCTCTCGGGTAAGACCGTCTGGGTCGCACTGCCCATGCCGGTGACGCTGCGGGCCTCCTGATCAGCCGGGGCCGAGGAGGCCCTCGTCGGGTATCGGGAGCGGTCTGCGTTCCAGCGCCGCGGCCATGATCTCGGGGAAGTGGTCAGGGGTACAGGCGAACGCGGGCGCCCCCAGGGCTGCCAGTGCGGCGGCGTGGTCGCGGTCGTAGGACGGCGCGCCCTCGTCGGAGAGCGCCAGCAGTGCGACGAACTGCACCCCCGCAGCCTTCATCGCGGCCACCCTCCTCAGCATGCCGTCCCGGATGCCCCCCTCGTAGAGGTCGCTGATCAGGACCACCACGGTCTCGCTCGGACGGGTGATCCTCGACTGGCAGTAGCCGAGCGCCCGGTTGATGTCGGTGCCACCGCCCAGCCTGGTGGCAAAGAGCACGTCCACCGGATCGGTGAGCTGCTCGGTGAGGTCGACCACCGAGGTGTCGAAGACCACCAGTCGGGTGCTCAGCGACCGCATGGAGGCCAGGACCGCGCCGAAGACCGCCGAATGGACCACCGACGCGGCCATCGAGCCCGACTGGTCGATACAGAGGATCACATCCTTGCGGACGGCCCTGCGGGCCCTGGCGTAGCCGATCAGCCGTTCGGGGACCACGGTGCCCGCGGTCCGGTCCCCCTCGGGCGGCAGGTAGTGCCGGAGATTGGCACGGATCGTCCGGTCCCAGTCGATGTCCCGGTGGCGCGGGCGCTCGGTGCGGGCGGTGCGGTCGAGTGCTCCTCCGACAGCGGCCCGGGTGCGGTCGGCCAGGCGGCGCTCCAGGTCGGTCACGACCCTGCCGACCACCGCCCTGGCGGTCTCCCGGGTGGTCTCCGGGAGGGCGTGGCGCAGCGACAGCAGGGTGCCGACCAGGTGCACATCGGGCTCGACCGCGGCCAGCATCTCGGGTTCCAGCAGCAGACGGGAGAGACCCAGCCGGTCGATGGCGTCCTGCTGCATCAGCTGCACCACGGAGGTGGGGAAGTACTCCCGGATGTCGCCGAGCCATCGGGCCACCTGGGGGGCCGAGCCGCCCAGCCCCGCGCTGCGGGCACCGCTCCGGTCGGCTCCGGCCGGGGCCTGGCCCTGCCCGCTGCGGTAGAGGGCCGCCAGAGCGCGGTCCATGGCGGCGTCCCGGCCGCCGAGCCGGCAGCCGGTGCCGTCCTGCTCGCCGCCCAGGACCAGTCGCCAGCGGCGCAGGCGCTCGTCGTCGATGGGGGCGTCCATGGGCGGAGTGGTCATCTGCGGGGGCTCCTCTCGGGTACGGATGCCGGTCCGGCAACGGGCGCTGACGGGGACGGCGACGGCGACAACGGCAGCGGCGGCGACGAGTGCGGTTCGGCGGGCGGGCCGCCGGCCGGTGGCTGCCCGGCCTCGGACCGCGTGGTGAGGCCCAGCAGCAGGGAGACGGTGGCGAGGGCGGCGTCCGCGCGGGCAAGGTCGGGTTCCGTGGAGAAGCCGGACCCGGCGGCAGCCGCCGGCCGTATCGGGAGGCCGGGGTCGCCGCCACCAGGGCCGGCGGTGGTGCGGATCCGCTCCCCCACCGTGCGACGCACCCCCGCCTCGAACGACGAGAAGGTGCGGCGCAGCAGCGGCAGCACATCGGTGAAGGCGTCGCCCGGCACCGAGGAGATCCAGTCGTCCAGCAGCGCGAGCAGCCGGTCGTCATGGACGAGCAGCATGCCTCCGCCCGCCAGGAAGCCCTCCGCCCAGCCGGCCGCGTCGGCCGGTCCGGCCGCGGTGGAGAGGGACAGCCCCATCCGGCGGGCCGCCTCCTCGGTGGAGAGCCGGCCGTCGTCCAGCAGCAGTCGTACGGCGCGGCCGCGCAGCAGCCCTGGCACACCGGTGGCGAGGCTGCCGGAGGGCGTCCGGCGGGCCAGCGACAGCAGGGCGGCCGCCCAGCGGTCCCGGATCCCGGACTCCGCTGCCGTCGGCCCCCGGGTGGGGGTCGGCGCTGCCGAGGAGAGCGGCACGGGCTGCATCTGAGAGCCCGGCGACGACGGTGCTTGCGGCAGCTGTGGCTGTGGCTCCGGCGGCGCGGACGGTGCCGGACCGTCACCGAGCAGACCGACGGCGCCGTGCACGGCATCCAGGTGGACCCGCATCGCGGCGGCGCCCGCTCCGTCCAGCCCGGTGCAGGCGGGTGGCAGGCCGATGCACACCCGCACCGCCAGCCCTTCGGCGACCTCACGCAGCGCCCCGGCGTCGGTGCCCCGCACATCGCCGTAGCGCAGCGACCGCACCAGGGCGGGCAGCGCCTCGGCCAGATGGGCGACGTCGGTGTCCAGCGCCGCCCGGTCGGCGAGCACCCTCATCACCGTAGGCAGGGCGTCCGGCAGATCGGCGAGCAGGCAGGCCTCGGCCAGCGCCGTGACCTCGGCGAGCGTCGTGGCTCTGATGGCACCGTCGGCGGCCCTGGCCGCGGCTGCAGCCTCGACGGTGGTGCCCCAGGAGGCGGCCTCCACCACTCGCACGGCCAGCTCGGGATCCCAGCTCAGCCGCCAGGTCTCACGGAAGGTCCCGGTGCTGCCGACGGCTGAACGGGCGGGCTCGCCCCAGGGGATGCCCAGCAGCCTGAGCCGGTGCAGCAGCCGGCTGCGGTGGGCGTCGGTCTCCTTGCGGAGATCCAGGTCGAGATCGCGCTCGGCGGGATCGGGCCGCAGCCGGAGACTGCGCTGCTGCCTGGTGAGGTCACGCTGCAGCGGTACCGCGGGGGCGGTGTCGGGGACCCCGCCCAGGGCGTCGCCCACCACCAGGCGGTCGTGGACCAGCGCCAGGGCGGTCTCCGAACCGTCGCCCAGCACGGCGCGGACCGCATCCAGGGTCTCGCTGAGACCCGCGAGCGGGCGGCCGCGCATGGCCGCCAGAGCCTCGGCCAGCCGCACCGCCTCGATCACATGGGCGGAGGAGACCGGATGGTCGGCCTCCCGGAGCAGCCCGGCGGCATGGGTCATCCAGCGGGCGATCGGGCGGTCGGGGGCGGTGAAGAGATGGTGGTACCAGCCGGGCGAGGCGATACCGGCCCCGTAGCCGGTGTGCTGGGCGAGCCGCCGGTGCGTCCAGGGCACCCAGGTGATCTCGGTCCTCGGTCTGCGCGGCAGCGCTCTGAGCAGCTCCCGGTCGTGCGTCGCGGTGGGCATCCGCTCCAGCGCGGGCACATGCCAGGCGCCGCAGATCACGGCGACACGGTTGTGCCCGGCCCGCTGCACCGCCCGGATCCGCTGCCGCATATGGGCCTCGCGCAGTGCGTCGTCCGGCAGACCGCCGGGGTCCGGGGCACCGCCGGGGGGCTGCGGACGCAGTGCCGCCATGGCGTCGGCGACGGCCCGGAACGGGGCAAGCGGATCGTCGTCAGCGCCCGGCCGGTGCGGCAGGCGGTGCTCGATGACGTCCTCCCACCAGCGCTCGGGGTCGTCATGACCGGCCGCCGCTGCCAGGGCGGCGATCGGATCCGTCACCGAGGGCTGGACGGGCGGAGCGGAGGCGGGTGCGGCACCGGTCGGCGCGTCGGGCGGGGGCATGGCGGGTGCAGCATCACCCGGCGGGGCAGCGGCGGGCGGGACACTCCCCTCCGGTGCCACGCCCGGCTGCGGCGCCGCCGCCTGCTCCCGCGCGGCGGCGAGGGCGAACCCGTACGCCGCGGGAAGGTCGATGAAGTAGACGGGTAGAGACCGCTCCACCGCGAACCGCAGGGCGACCCACTCCGGCGAGAACGAGGCGAAGGGCCAGAACGCCGCCCGTGACGGTTCGTCCACCGCATGCGCCAGCAGCGCGACGGGCGGCACCATGTCCTTCTCCCCCGCCAGGGCGAGGATCGGATCGGCCTCCGGCGGGCCCTCGATCAGCACCGCGTCCGGCTCGATGCGGGCCAGCGCGGCGGCCACCGCACGCGCCGAGCCGGGCCCGTGGTGCCGTACGCCGAGCACGGTGGCCCGCGGTGCCCCGGCGGCCATTCAGCTCACCTCCCGGCAGGCGCGGTAGAAGTCCTTCCATCCGTCGCGCTCACGCACCACGGTCTCCAGATACTCCTGCCACACCACCCGGTCCCCGGCCGGGTCGCGGACCACCGCGCCGAGGATGCCGGCCGCGACGTCAGCGGAGCGCAGCACACCGTCGCCGAAGTGGGCAGCGAGCGCTATGCCGCTGGTGACCACGGAGATGGCCTCGGCTGTGGAGAGTGTGCCGGTGGGCGACTTGACCCTGGTGCGGCCGTCCGCGGTGACGCCGTCGCGCAGCTCGCGGAAGACGGTGACCACACGGCGGATCTCCTCGGCGCCGTCGGGCAGGTCGGGCAGGTCGAGGGAGCGGCCGAGCTGCCGGACCCGTCGGGAGACGATGTCCACCTCGTCCTCCACCGAGGCGGGCAGCGGGAGCACGACGGTGTTGAACCGACGGCGCAGCGCGCTGGAGAGCTCATTGACCCCGCGGTCCCGGTCGTTGGCGGTGGCGATCAGATTGAAGCCGCGCACCGCCTGGGTCTCACCGCCGAGCTCGGGCACCGGCAGGGTCTTCTCCGACAGGATGGTGATCAGGGTGTCCTGCACATCCGCCGGGATCCGGGTGAGCTCCTCGACCCGGGCGATCCTGCCGTCCGCCATGGCCCGCATCACCGGCGAGGGCACCAGCGCGTCGCGGCTGGGGCCGTGGGCCAGCAGCTGGGCGTAGTTCCACCCGTAGCGGATGGCCTCCTCGGGGGTGCCGGCGGTGCCCTGCACCAGCAGGGTGGAGTCACCGCTCACGGCGGCCGCCAGATGCTCCGAGACCCAGGTCTTGGCGGTGCCGGGCACTCCGAGCAGCAGCAGCGCCCGGTCGGTGGCCAGCGTGGTGACGGCGACCTCCACAATGCGGCGCGGGCCGACGTACTTGGGGCTGATCACGGTGCCGTCCGGAAGTTCGCCGCCCAGCAGATAGGTGGCCACGGCCCAGGGCGACAGCCGCCAGCGCTCGGGGCGCGGCCGGTCGTCATGGGCGGCGAGGGCGGCGAGCTCCGCGGCGAAGGCGTCCTCGGCGTGCGGCCGCAGCACCTCGGGGGCGGCGGCCGGGGCAGCCGGCCCGGGGACGACCGTCTCCGGATCGCTCTCCGTGGTGGACTGCGTGGTCGAGGGGGCTCGCGTGGTCAAGGGGGCTCCTTCCAGCGGGCCGCACAGGGCACACCTGTGGCGGGGAATCGCGGCGGCGGTCGAACGGGGAGCATGGGCGGATGGGGTGCGCAGCGGGCAGTCCACGGTCAGGCCTGCCGGGGAGCGGTGCACGCACCGCTGTCGAACCGGCGTTCCCGGCCTGCATGAACCACCATGCACCACAGCACTGACAACGCGTCCGGTCCGATCCCCCGGGAGGCGGCCCGCACCCCGTCTGTCAGTGGCGGCGCCTACCGTCGCAGGCATGTCGGTGACGTCGAACGAGGCCCGCTGGACGGCGGAGCACGTACTGGCGCTGGCTCCTGACGCAGCGTCACAGAAGGCCGCGGCCAAACTCTCCTCCCCCTGCCCTGGTCCCGGGCGGGCGCCGCGGCCGGCGCGGTGTGGGGCGAATGCAGGGGCAGCGGCAGTGCCGTCTATCGCACCACCGTGGATCTGGCGGCGCCCGCGTACTCGTGCAGCTGCCCGAGCCGCAAGTTCCCCTGCAAGCACGCGCTGGGCCTGCTGCTGCTGTGGGCGTCCGGCCCGGAGTCGGTACCGGACGCCGGGGAGCCGGCCGAGTGGGCCGCCGACTGGCTGGCCGCCCGGCGGCAGCGCGCGGAGCAGCAGGAGAAGCGGGCGACCGCACACACCGAGGCCGCGCCCGCCGACCCCGAGGCGGCCCGCCGCCGGGCCGAGCGCCGGGCCGCACGGGTCGCCGCGGGTGCGGCCGAGCTGCGGGCCCGGCTCGCCGACCGGTTGCGCGGCGGGCTGGCCGGAGAGGAGCACACCGGGTACGCCGCCTGGGACGATGTGGCCGCCCGCATGGTCGACGCCCAGGCCCCCGGTCTGGCCGCCCTGGTCCGGGAGTTGGCGACCGAGCCGGCCTCCGGTCCGGGCTGGCCGGGCCGGCTGCTGGAGCGGTACGCCCTGCTGGACCTGCTCGCCTCCGCCTACGGGCGGATCGAAGGGCTGCCCGCGCCGCTCGCTGCGACCGTGCGCGCCCGCGTCGGCTTCACCGTGGAGAGCGCCGAAGTACTGCGAGGCCCCCGCGTCCGCGACCGCTGGCTGGTGCTGGGCGTCCGGGAGACCGCCGACGACCGGCTGACCACCCGCCGGCTGTGGCTCAGGGGCGCCGGGACGGGCCGCACCGCCCTGCTGCTCTCCTTCGGCCGGCCGGGGCAGGCGCCCGACCTCGCCCTGCCGACCGGCCGCACGGTGGAGGCGGACCTGGCCTACCACCCGCAGTGCGCCCGCTGCGCGCCGTCCTGGGCACCGGACATCCGCCACCGGTCACCCCGCCGCCGGCTGAGGCGGTGCCGCCGGGCATCTCCGTGGACGGCGCGCTGGCCGAGTACGGGGCGGCACTGGCCGACGAGCCCTGGCTGGAATCCTGGCCGGTGGTGCTGGGCGGAGTGGTGCCGGTGCCCACCGAGCAGGGGTGGCGTCTGGCGGACGCAGCGGGCGGCCTTGCGATACCCGTCCGGCGGCGCGGGGCGGCGGCCGGGGCAGGCCTCTGGCGGCTGGCCGCGGTCTCCGGGGGGCGGCCGGTGACCGTCTTCGGCGAGTGCGGTCACCGCGGTTTCAGCCCGGTGACCGTCTGGGACGCCGCGGGCACGGCGACGGGGCTCTGCCCGTGAACCACATCCGCACGCGCGCGCCGACGCGCTCCCACGGAGGCAGCCCCGCCCTGCCGTCCCGGGGCACGGGGAGCAGGCGCGGCAGACCGTCCGAGGGGCGCAGGGAGGTCCGCAGCCGCCCACCATGCGCCGTGCGACGCCGCGGCGAGCGGCGCGTCGGGTGCGCCACCCGGCGTGGGGCCTGCCGTACGGTTCCCCGCTCCGCCACTCCGCCGCTTTGCACGGGACCGTCCGCGCCATGCGGGGCCCGGCCGGTGCCCGGTCCGGGGCACGGCGCCCCGTACCCCCGGCGAGTAGGGCTCTCCGTGGATTCCACCGGCAGCGCCGGGAAGTGAGGAACCGATGACCGCACAGCAGGCCGACTCCTGGGAGGCCCTGGTGGCGACCGCTCTGCTCGGCACGGACCGGCGGCAGCCGCCCCGGATCGGCGGTACGGCCGCGCTCGACCGCGCCGCCGCGAGGGTCCCCACCGATCCCGCTGCCGCGCTGCTCGCCCTGGCCGCGCTCGGCACCGTCCATCGGCGTGCCGGGCTGCGCCCCGCAGCGGCCGGCGGGCTCCCCGAGCCCGCACCGGACGATCCACGGCCGCCGCTGCCCGAGCCGGCCGGACGGCGGCTCGCGGTGCTGCTCTCCGATCGGGGCGGTGCGTCCGGCGGACCGGCCAATCTCGCGGAGCTGCTGCCGCAGTGGCTCTGCGCCGCCAGGGCCAGGGGATTCCGGCTGCCCGCGCCACTGGTGCCGACACTGCTGGACGCCGCCCGGGCCCGCAGCGAGCTGCGCGGGGACGCCGTGGCGTTGGCCGGGCCGCTGGGCCGGTGGCTCGCCGAGCAGAACCCCGACTGGCGGTTTGTGCTGCGAACGGTCCCGGAGTCCCAGACCGGCTCCCAGACCGGCTCCGGCCCCGGGCCCCTGCCCGGTACCGGGTCCGGGTCCGGGTCCGGGTCCGGCGAGGCGGCCGGCGACGAAACGGTCTGGCACGAGGGCCTGTTCGCTGAGCGGGTCACCCATCTCACCAGACTGCGCCGCCGCGATCCGGCAGCCGCCCTGGCGTTGCTGCGCTCCACCTGGGCCGGCGAGCGCGCCGAGGACCGGCTGCTCTTCCTGGACGCCCTCCAGGAGCGGCTCTCCAGCGCCGACGAGCCATTCCTCGAATCCGCTCTGGGCGACCGCAGCAAGAACGTCCGGATGACCGCCGCCGAGTTGCTGTCCACCCTTCCCGGTTCGGCGCTGGCCCACCGGATGGCACACCGCGCCCGGGCGGCCGTACGGCTGCACAGCTCCGCCGAGGGGGAGGTGTTCACCGTCAGCCCGCCCACGGTCTGCGACGAGGCGATGCAGCGGGACGGCATAGCCGCCAAGTCGCCCACCGGGCGCGGAGAGCGGGCCTGGTGGCTGGGGGAGATCGTGGCCGCGGCGCCGCTCCCGTTGTGGGGGGAGGACACCGGCCACCGCCCGGAGCGGCTGCTGACCGTACCCGTCGCCGACGGCTGGGGCGACGATCTGCGGGAGGCCTGGGCCCGGGCTGCGGTACGGCAGCACGACGCGGAATGGGCCCGGGCACTGCTGGGGCCGCCGCCCGGCCCGGGGGACCGCTCGGCGGGGCGCTCGGCCGGTGCGCCGGCCAAGCTGCTCGCGGTGCTGCCCCCAGGGGAGCGGGCCGACTGGACGGCGGCCTTTGTGGATGTCCACGGGCTGGGCGAGGCGTTCCAGATGCTGGGTGCCTGCGCCTCGCCCTGGTCACCGAGGCTGGGGGCGGCCGTGGTCACCGCCCTGCGGCGGACCGCCGGTTCCGGGGCCTATCCGTGGAGCCACAGCGGGGTGCTGGGCATGGCGGAGCGCGCGCTGGCACCGGAGGCCGCGCCCGCCGTGGAGGAGTGCGCGGCGGCCGCGGAGGGTGGCGCGGCGTGGGCCGAGACCTTCACCCGGCTCGCGGGCACCCTGCGGTTCCGCACGTCCATGCTCGCCGAGCTGGGCTGCGGCTGAGGGGGCACGGGAGGCCGGGGTCGAGCTCGGGCAGGGGCTGCGGACAGCGCGGACGGGAGAGCGGAAACGGAGCGTCAGGCGGCCGGAGCGGTCCGCAGATTGGCCTCCACCCAGGTGACCACATCGCGGGTGGAGGTGCCCGGAGTGAAGATGCCGACGACACCCATCGCCTTGAGCTCGGGAATGTCGCCGTCGGGGATGATGCCGCCCGCGAAGACCTTGATATCGGCGGCGTCCTGCTCCTTGAGCAGGGCCACCACCTTGGCACAGAGCGTCATATGGGCGCCGGAGAGGATGGACAGGCCGATGCCGTCGGCGTCCTCCTGGATGGCGGTGTCCACGATCTGCTCCGGAGTCTGGTGCAGGCCCGTGTAGATGACCTCCATGCCCGCGTCACGCAGCGCCCTCGCGATGACCTTGGCCCCGCGGTCGTGACCGTCGAGACCCGGCTTGGCGACGACCACGCGGATCGGTCCGGACACTCCCATTCCTGCCTCCAGCATCTTCTCCGACTTGCGTTAACACTCAATAACAACTCTGGAGGGAGGGTAGCGCCACCTGCACCACTGCGCCGTTTCGCGAACACAGCAGAGGGGAAAATCACAAGAGGATTCACCGCTCGCTCTTGCCTCGGCGAGCCGTCCGGCAGCGGGCCACCACCCCGGTCGGCGGCGGACCCGCGGAGCGCAGCGCACCGGGGAGCCGCACTCCACTACGCCTCCGCCCTGCCCGGGCACGCTCCGGCATGTCCGGGCGCCTGCGGGCGGTGCTGCGCCGCTGCAGGCTGCCCGCTGGTCGGGCACGGGGGCATCGGCGCCTCCCCGGCCGCACGCCGGGGAGGTGGGGGGCATGACCGTCCCGTTCCGCAGGGCCGCCGTCACGGCCCGCGCCGTGGGAGGAGAGGCCGCTGCCCTCGCCGGGCATCTGCTGCGGTACCCGGCGGGCATCCCCCAGGAGCCCTGGCCGCTGCTGCCGCCGCCCTGCCCGCCGCACCGCCCGTCCGCACCGGGGACGGGCGGCGAACCACCGACCGACTCCGCGGCGGAGACGCCCCCCGCCCCGGGGCCGGTGCTGTTGCTGCACGGCTTCGTCGACAACCGGTCCGTCTTCTCGGTGTTGCGCCGGGACCTGCTGCGGCACGGCTGGCCGCATGTCCACGCGCTCAACTACAGCCCGCTCACCTCGGACGTCCGGGCCGCCGCGGTGCTGCTGGGGCGGCATGTGGAACAGGCCCGCCGGATCCACGGGGACGAGCGGATCGCGGTGGTCGGCCACAGCCTCGGCGGGTTGATCGGCCGCTACTACGTCCAGCGACTGGGCGGGGACGAGCATGTCCACTCGCTGGTGACGCTGGGGGCTCCGCATCGGGGGACGTTCGCCGCCCGACTGCCCGGCCTGCTGCCGATCACCCGCCAACTGCGCCCGGAGAGCGATCTGTTCAGGGAGCTCGAGTTGCCGGCTCCGGACTGCCGCACACGTTTCGCCGCCTTCTGGAGTGATCTGGACCAGTTGATACTCCCTGCCCGATTCGCCCGTCTGGACCATCCGGATCTGAGGGCGGAGAACATCCTGGTGCCCGATGTGGGACACCTGACGCTGACCGTCCACAGCGAGGTGCTGACCGGCCTCAGAAGGTTCCTGCTGCAGCAGTCCACCTGCGAGGACCGGGCCGCTCAGCGGGATGTGCGGCCACCCGACCGCCTGACTGCCTGACAGATTCCGGGGGCCTGCGGCCCGGCCCCGCCCGGTCCTCACCGGTCGGCCGGTCTGCCTGGAAAGATTGTCGCCGGTCCGCCTTCGGGGATACAGTCGCCGCTGATCCTCCTGCTGTCGAGGCGAAAGTGGAGCCGGTGGCATACGAAGGCCATGGTGCTGGGGCTGTGTTTCCGCCCCCTGCCGCGCATGACCCCCTGTATGCCGAGACCTCCTACGACACCACGGGCACCTGGTACGGCTACGGCGGTGTGACCGCCGAGCAGTCCGGCGCCTGGCCGGCCGCCCAGGAGTGGCAGCAGCACCAGTACCAGGCCGCCTACGGCCAGAGCTACGACTACGCAGCCGGGACCGCCTTCGCTCCGGACCCCACCGCGACCGTCTCCTGGGGCACCGCCGCCTTCACCTCCCCCGACGCCACCGGCCAGTACACCGTGCAGGACCTCTACGCGGCCACCGGCTACGGCGACTACACCGCCGACCAGGGCTACCAGCAGTACGCCGGCTACGACCAGGCCCCGGTCCCCGGGGCCGGGTACTACGCGAACGGCTCGGCTCAGGCACAGCAGCCGCAGGACGAGGCCCAGCCGTACGACGAGGCCCAGCAGTACCAGGACGCCCAGCCGTACGACGAGATGCCGGCCGAGGCTCCCGCGGAGGCGGATGCCGAGCAGGGAGACCTCCCCTACGAGGCGTACGACTCATACGAGTACGACTCCTACGAGTACCCGTACGAAGGCGACCACGCCGAAGGCGAGGCGTCGGACACGGCCGAGCCGCTGGACGACGCCGAGCAGCCGGTGCAGGCCGACGACGACCGGCCCGACACCGCCTTTGCGGCGGCTCCCGCCAGCGGCCGCGCCGCCGCCCGGGCCGCCTCCCGGGGCAGGCCCCGCACCGCCAGGCGCTCGGCACTGCTCACCATCGCGGTCCCGTCGGTCGCCGTGATGGGGGTGGCCGCGGCGGCCGCCGTCACCGTGAGCGTGCCCGACCAGGGCTCCACCCATGAGACGGCCGCCGGCAGCCCGGATGCCACCGCCTCCCCCAAGACGGCAGCCACCGCCTCCAAGCTGGACACCCAGCTGGCGGGCCTGCGCAAGGACGCCGACGACTTCGCCGGCCGGGTGAGCCGCAACCAGGCCCGCCTCGACCTGAAGGCGCGGCAGGCGGCGGAGAAGGCCCGCAAGGAGGCGCTGCGGCCCAAGTTCGTGCTGCCGGTGACCGAGCGCGGCCTGTCCGCCACCTTCGGCATGGCGGGCACCCACTGGGCGGCGCTGCACACCGGTATCGACTTCCCGGTGAGCTGGGGGACCAGTGTCCACTCCGCCACCGACGGCACCGTGCGCACCCAGTGGAACTCGGCCTACGGCTATATGGCGATCGTCACCGCGTCCGACGGCAGCGAGACCTGGTACTGCCACCTCAGCTCGTACAAGATCCGCTCGGGCAAGGTGAAGGCCGGCGACACCATCGCCTACTCCGGCAGCAGCGGCAACAGCACCGGGCCGCACCTGCACTTCGAGGTCCACCCCGGCGGGGAGGGCACCCCCGCGGTGGACCCGATCCCCTGGCTGCTCAGCCATGGGCTCGACCCCCGCTAGCCAGCGACTGACCCCTCCGCACCGCGCTCCGCCGTCCCGGCCGGCCCCGTACACCCCGGGCAGCGGGCAGACCGCGGCTGGGCCCCGGCCCCGTGGGGGCCGGGCCCGCAGCGGTTCCCCGCGCCCCGGGGGCTACAGCTTCTCGACCGGCGCGTAGCGCAGCAGCAGCCGCTTCCGGCCCGCCCCGCCGAAGTCGATGGTCGCCTGCGCCTTGTCGCCGACCCCGGTGGCCTCGACCACCGTGCCCAGACCGAAGGTGTCATGGGTGACCCGGTCCCCGACGGAGAGCGCGACCACCTCCCGCTCCTGGACCTTGCGGGCCGACCTGCCCCAGCCGGACGGCGGCGACGAGGTACCGGAGCGCCCGCCGACCGTGCCGCCGGAGGACGGCAGGGCGGCCGCACCGGACCGCTTCCAGTCGACCAGTGACTCCGGGATCTCCTCCAGGAAGCGCGAGGCCGGGTTGTAGGACGGCTGCCCCCAGGCGCTGCGCATCACCGAGCGGGTGAGGTAGAGCCGCTCCCGGGCGCGGGTCACCCCGACATAGGCGAGCCGCCGCTCCTCCTCCAGCTCCTTGGTCTGGCCGAGGGCCCGCATGTGCGGGAAGACGCCGTCCTCCATGCCGGTGAGGAAGACCACCGGGAACTCCAGGCCCTTCGCGGTGTGCAGGGTCATCAGGGTGATCACCCCCTGAGCCTCGCCGTCCTCCGAGTCAGGGATCTGGTCGGAGTCGGCGACCAGCGCGACCCGCTCCAGGAAGTCCGCCAGGGTGCCGGCCTCGGTCTCCTGCTCGAACTCCAGGGCGACCGCGGCGAGTTCCTGGAGGTTCTCGATCCTGGTCTCGTCCTGGGGGTCGGTGGAGGCCTGGAGCTCGGCCAGATAGCCGGTCTCCTCCAGGATCGCTTCCAGCACCACGGCGGGGCCCGCGCCGCCCTCGGCGACGCCCCGCAGCTTCTCCAGCAGGTCGTTGAACTTCCGCACCGCGTTGGCGGAGCGGGCGGCCATGCCGTAGGCCTCGTCGACCCGGCGCAGGGCCTGGGCGAACGAGATCCGCTCGCGCAGGGCGAGCGCCTCGATCATCGCCTCGGCGCGGTCGCCGATGCCGCGCTTGGGGACGTTGAGGATGCGGCGCAGCGGAACGGTGTCCTCGGGGTTGGCGAGCACCCTCAGATAGGCGAGGACGTCCCGCACCTCCTTGCGCTCGTAGAAGCGCACCCCGCCGACCACCTTGTACGGCAGGCCGACCCGGATGAACACCTCCTCGAAGACACGGGACTGCGCATTGGTGCGGTAGAAGACCGCGACGTCGCCGGGGCGTGCGTCGCCCGCGTCCGTCAGCCGGTCGATCTCCTCGGCGACGAACTGGGCCTCGCCGTGCTCGTCGTCGGCGACATAGCCGATGATCCGGGCGCCGTCGTCGCCGGCCGTCCAGAGGTTCTTGGCGCGGCGGTTGGTGTTGCGCTCGATGACCGCGTTGGCCGCGGTGAGGATGGTCTGGGTGGAGCGGTAGTTCTGCTCCAGCAGGATGGTGGTGGCGTCCGGGTAGTCCTCCTCGAACTGGAGGATGTTGCGGATGGTGGCACCACGGAAGGCGTAGATCGACTGGTCGGCGTCGCCCACCACGCACAGCTCGGCCGGGGGCACCTCGGCCAGCCCCTCCGCGGCCGGATTGACCAGGTCGCCGTCGACGGTCCGCTTGGGCGCCTGGCCCACGGCGCCGCCGGTGAGTTCGCGCACCAGCATGTACTGGGCGTGGTTGGTGTCCTGGTACTCGTCCACCAGGATGTGCCGGAACCGCCGCCGGTAGTGCTCGGCCACGTCGGGGAACGCCTGCAGCAGATGCACCGTGGTCATGATGATGTCGTCGAAGTCCAGCGCATTGGCCTCGCGCAGGCGCCGCTGGTAGAGGGCGTACGCCTCGGCCAGCTTCTTCTCCATCGGGTTGGCCGCCCGGTCGGCGAAGGTCTCCTCGTCGACCAGCTCGTTCTTCAGGTTGGAGACCTGTGCGGTGAAGGACTTCGGCGGGTACTGCTTGGGGTCGAGGTCCAGGTCGCGGCAGACCAGCGCCATCAGCCGCTGCGCATCCGCGGCGTCGTAGATGGAGAAGCTGGAGGTGAAGCCCAGCCGCTTGCTCTCCCGGCGCAGGATGCGCACACAGGCGCTGTGGAAGGTGGAGACCCACATCGCCTTGGCCTGCGGTCCCACCAGGTGCTCGACGCGCTCGCGCATCTCGCCGGCTGCTTTGTTGGTGAAGGTGATCGCCAGGATCTCCCCCGGCCGTACCCCCCGGGCGGCCAGCAGATGGGCGATGCGGTGGGTGAGCACCCGGGTCTTGCCGGAACCGGCGCCGGCCACGATGAGCAGCGGGGAGCCGGAGTGCACCACGGCCTCCCGCTGCTGCGGGTTCATCCCGTCCAGCAGCTGCACCGGGTCGACCACGGTCCGGGGCGCGCCGTTGCGGTGGTACGCCTCCCGGTCGACCGGGGCGGTGAAGTCGCCCTGGAAGAGGTCGTCGGGGATGGCCTCCTCGTAGGGGGAGTCCTCCTCCGGGTGCGGGGGCGGCTCCTCCGCGGCGAAGTCCGCGAAGTCCGCAGGGGCGGCGAAGTCCGCAGGGGCGGCGAAGTCCGCGGGGGCAGCGTAGTCCGCAGGGGCCGCCGACGCCGCGGGAGCCCCGGGCGCCGTACGCCGGGCAGCGGACGCCTTGGGCGGTGCGGCTGGCCCGTCGAGACCGGGGAGGGGGATGTCGTCAAAGAGGCTACTCATCGCCTCCCGAGTCTATGACCTGCCTGGGACAACGGTCCGCCGCTCAGCCGATCCCAGCCGGGCCCGCACCACCAGCTCGTTCAGCTCCCGGTGTCCGCCCTGCCGCTCCGGCAGGGCTCCGGCCTGCTGCGAGGCCTCCAGCTCGGCCTGCATCGTCTGCATCGACCTCCGCAGCCGGTCCCGGTCGGGCGCCCCCGGCAGCTCGGAGCGCAGCCCGTGCTCGGCGAGCGCCTTGGCCGCCACCAGCTCCCGCAGGAAGGCAGGTGCCGAGGCGGTCTCGTCCAGCAGGCTCGGCAGATGGGACTGCACCTCACCGCTGCGCATCAGATGGATGCCGGTGAGCAGCGCCCGGAAGGTGTAGAGCAGCGGCTTGAGCTCGTCGGTCCGCTCGAACAGCCGCCACTGGGTGCGGGCGAAGCCCTGGTAGTGCGCGGCGTGGTGGCGGGTGAGGACGAGGGGCGCCAGCGCCTTCAGCTCCTGGTGCACGGGGCTGGTGCGCACCACCAGCGGGGAGAGCAGCTGCTCCAGCACATAGCCGTTGCGCCGCAGCATCAGCCGGGCGAACTTGGCCAGGTCATGGGTGACCATGTCCAGCTCCACGCCCTCACGGAGCCACATCCGGCTGATGGTGTCGCGCGGGGTGTCGAGGCCGATCAGCTCCTCGACCGGCAGCAGATGGGCGCCGCGCAGATCCACATCGGAGTCGGCGGAGGCGAAGCCGTACAGATGGGCGCCGGAGACGGCGACAAACACCAGCGGCTGATCCACTCCCTCGGCCAGTACCGCGTCCAGCTCCGGCACACCCGCCGCCGCCAGCGCGTCCTTTGTCGTGGTCGCCTCGGTCATCTCGCGCTCACCCTCTCGGCGTCCAGTGTCCGGCGCGGGATCGCAGCCAGCCACCCGGGAGCGCGGCGGACCGCGCGGGCAGCCCCGCGTCCCCGCGTCCGGGCCGCCCGTGCGGGGACCGGATCAGGTCCAGAGAGTGGCGATGAAGATATTGGCGGCGGTGAGGCCTCCGATGGCACCGACGACCCCGGCCGGGGCCTTCTCCTCGTCCCGGTTGACCCAGACCAGCAGCAGGATCACCACCAGGACGGCCAGCTTGAGGCCGATCTTGATCATGTTGGGGTGGTGGTGGTTCGCCTCGTTCAGCCCCACCAGCAGCAGCCCGGTGACCAGCATGGTCAGCGCACCGTGCACCATGGCGGTCACCACCCGGGCCTCGCCCGCCTTCAGCGCCTTCAGCTGGGTGAGGAACCCGCCGAGCAGCGCGGCGATGCCGATGATGTGCAGGGCGACGAAGAAGTTGATGAGGACGTTCACCCGGCCGATGCTATCCGCGCACCCCTGGCGGCCTGCCCGCGCCCCCGGCGGCCGGGCCGCACCGCAGGTCAGGCCGCACAGCAGGTCGGACGGCACCGCAGGTCAGGCGGCACCGCGGGTCCCGGCGCGCTCCTTGCGCTCGGCGCCGTCCGCGCGGTGCAGTGTGTCGAACGACGAGTCGAGCCAGCGTCGCAGGACCCGCCCCGCGGGCCGTTCCACCCACCGGTTCACCAGCCAGGCGGCGCCCAGCAGCGCGGCGCACACCACCGCCAGCAGCAGATACGGGGGCAGGGTGTCGTGCAGCTCCATCAGCGCGATCCAGCCGATCTCCTCGTGCAGCAGATAGAGCGGGTAGGTGAGCGCCCCCGCGGCCGTCAGCCACCGCCAGCGCACCCGGTCGAAGGCGCCCAGGGCGGCACCCAGCACCAGCAGGAACATCGCGCCCAGCAGGGCCAGCACCACCGGGAAGGAGAGCGGGTGCCCGGAGCCGCTGACATACGGGACCATCAGCGGGTGCATCTCATGCTGGGCGACCAGCCAGGAGAAGCCGACGATGCCCCACAGCAGCGGGTTGGGTCCCACCCGGTGCATCAGGTACATCGCCACCCCGGCGATGAAGAACGGCGCGTACATCGGCATGACCACCAGGTCGAGCAGCGGCAGCTGCGCCCGCGGGGTCAGCAGCACCGCGAGCATCCAGATGCCGCAGAAGAGGACCACCCGCCGATAGGTCAGGCCCATCGTCGCGACGATGCCGAAGATCACATAGAAGCGGAGCTCCACCCAGAGGGTCCAGTACACCGGGTCGACATCGGTGACCTTGAGTCCGGCCTGAGACATCGTCAGATTGCTGAGCACCTTGCTGAGGGTCAGTTCGCTGCCCGGCACCCAGGGCGGCCGGACCAGGAAGAGCACCGCCGAGGTGACCAGCATGCAGAACCAGTAGCCCGGCATCAGCCGCGTCACCCGGGACCGGAAGAAGTCCTTGGCGGTGCGGCCCCAGCAGGACATGCAGATCACAAAGCCGCTGATCAGAAAGAACAGCTCGACGCCGATCCAGCCGTACTGCCCGACCACATGCGCGGCCGGGACGGTCTCCTTGGTCCGGCCGCCCCAGATCACCCGGGCCTGCTGGATGCCGGTGTAGTGCCAGGCCACCACCCCCAGGGCCGCCAGCAGCCGCAGCCCGTCGAGCACATGCAGTCGGGAGCGGCCGGACGGTCTGCGCCAAGAGCCCCTCGCCTGCCCTGAGGGCGACTGCCCCGGCGGGTACCCGGGCTCGGCACTGCGGTCCAGGTGCTCGGGCTGTCCCGGCTGTCCCGGCTGTCCCGGCTGTTCCGGGCGTTCAGGGCGTTCAGGGCGTACCGGTGTGACGGTGGGTGGCATAGGGCCGGGTCTCTCCGGATCGGGATCGGGGGCTTCTGCCTGCCGCCGCGCTGGGCAACGACCCGATCGACCCTACCCACGGCATCCGCCCCGACCTAGGACCTGACCTGCCGAGGTGAAGAGACCCTCACACAGTCGGCACCGCTCGTCCCTGTCGCACCCCGCCCGCCGGGCCTGGCGGCCGGGCGGACGGAGGGAGCGGGCGGCCGGTCAGACCAGTCGGCGGGCGGTCGCCCAGCGGGTCAGCTCATGCCGGTTGCTCAGCTGCAGCTTGCGCAGCACCGCCGAGACATGGCTCTCCACCGTCTTCACCGAGATGAAGAGCTGCTTGGCGATTTCTTTGTACGCATACCCCCGCGCTATCAGCCGAAGCACCTCGCGTTCCCGCTGGGTGAGCCGGTCCAGGTCCTCGTCCACCGGAGGGGTGTCGGTGGCCGCGAAGGCGTCCAGGACGAACCCGGCCAGCCGCGGGGAGAACACCGCGTCGCCGTCGGCCACCCGGAAGATGGCCGCGACCAGGTCCGTGCCGGTGATGGTCTTGGTGACATAGCCGCGGGCACCGCCGCGGATCACCCCGATCACGTCCTCCGCCGCGTCGGACACCGACAGCGCGAGGAAGCGGACCGCCGCCGCACCGTCGGCACCCTCGGTCATCAGCGGCGCACAGCGGCGCAGCACCTCCACACCGCCGCCGCCGGGCAGATGCACATCGAGCAGCACCACGTCCGGCCGGGTCGCGGTGACCACCGTCACCGCCTGCTCCACGTCGTCGGCCTCACCGACCACATCGATGCCGGTACGCCCGGTCTCGCCGATCTCGGCCCGCACTCCGGTGCGGAACATCCGGTGGTCGTCGACCAGCACCACCCGGACCTGCCGGTCCTGCCCCGCCCCTGCCGCTTCCTCGGTCCCGGTCATGCGTCCGCCCTCTCCATCTCCAACTCGACCTCGGTACCGCCGGCCGGAGCGGGCCGCACCCGCGCATGCCCGCCGTTGCGCCGCATCCGGCCGATGATCGACTCCCGTACGCCCATCCGGTCCTCGGGCACCGCGTCGGGGTCGAAGCCGGGGCCGCGGTCGCGTACGAAGACCCACACCGTCGCCCCCTCCACCTCGGCATAGACCTGGACCGGTCCCCCGCCACCGTACTTGGCGGCGTTCACCATGGCCTCACGCGCGGCCTGCAGCTGCGCCGCGAGCCCCTCGTCCATCGGGCAGTCGCCCACACAGACCACCTCCACGGGCACCCCGTGCAGATCCTCCACCTCCGCCGCCACCTTGCGCACCGACTCCGCCAGGGTGTCCGGATTGTCCGCCGCCGCCTCCGGGCGGTAGAGCCACTCCCGCAGCTCGCGCTCCTGGGCGCGGGCCAGGCGGGCCACCTCCTTGGCGTCCTCGGCATTGCGCTGGATCAGGGTGAGGGTGTGCAGCACCGAGTCATGGATGTGCGCTGCGATCTCGGCCCGCTCCTGCGCCCTGATCCGCTCCCGGCGCTCGGCACCGAGGTCCTGCCACATCCGCAGCGCATACGGGCCGACCAGGACCAGCACCCCGGCCAGCACCGCCAGCGACGCCTCCAGCACCGCGCCGAGCTGGGTCTCCGAACCCTGGAGCACCAGCAGGCCGATGATGCCCGCGGCCACCAGCACGACCCCGGCGACGATCCGGGTCACCGCGGTGCGCCGCTTGCTGCCGTCCAGGCCGAACCAACGCTGCCAGCGCGAGTCGTCGGCCTGCCGCCACACCAGGGCGACACCGACGCCGATGGTGAGCAGCGGCCAGACATACGGCTTGGCAGCCTGGATGTGCAGCGCGTTGAGCAGCGTCAGGATGCCCACGACCACGGCGAGCAGCGCCACCAGCTGCCCCAGGTTCTCCCAGGTGGTGCGCCGCGGCGGGGCCGTGGCGGCCGCCGCGTCCGGCGGCAGGCCGAAGGTCTCGCCCTGCAGGGTCCGCTGGAGCCCTTCGCGGAGCCTGCCGATCCAGCCTCGGCTGCCCTTGTACAGCGGTACGCCCCGCGCGCCCGGCACAAAGGCGCCCCCCACATAGGCCCACTCCCCCGCGCCGCGCGCCGGTTCGCCGATGCCTATGGGCACCACGAACCAGAAGGCGGCGTAGAGCAGCACGCCGATGCCGTCGGCGAAGAAGAGCAGCACAAAGGCGATCCGCACCCAGGCCACCGGAAGCCCCAGATGCGCCGCGAGTCCGCTCGCCACCCCGCCCACCATCCGCCGCTCCGGGCTGCGGTAGAGCTTGCGGTACGGCGCCTGCCCCTGGGCCGCGGCCGCCGCACCGGAGGTGTCGCCGGACGTACTGGACGGCCCCGCGGCGCCCAGGGGCGCGGCGGGGTCGGCGGGAACGGAGTCTGCAGGGGGTTCGCTGCTGCCGGGTGCTGCCACCCACCGATCGTCACACGTTCGCGGGTACGGGCGCATCAGGGTCCCGCCCCTGACTCTCTCAGGGAGAGATCAGGGTCGGTGCAGGGCCGGAACCGGTTGGAGCGGGCGGCCCGCACCCGCAGGATGGGAGCATGACGGACGACCGGATCCCGCCCTCCCGCTCCGAGGAGCGCCCCGCCACCGACGGCGACCCGCAGCCGGCTGCCGAGACGGACGGCAGCGCGGCGTACGGCGGCGCGGCGTACGGCGGCGGCGCGGACGACGGCGCGGACGGCAGCGCGACGGACGGCAGGCCGGCCGGCGGCAGCGGCGCGGACGGCGCCGGTACGGGCGGCAACGGTACGGGCGGCAACGGTACGAGCGGCGGCGCAGGCGGCAGCGGCGCCACGGCCGCCGACGGGAACTCCGGCGACGGCTCAACGACCCGGCCGCCGCTGGTGCGCAGCGACCGCCACCGGGTGGTGGCCGGCGTCTGCGGCGGCCTGGGCCGCCATCTGGACATCGACCCGGTGGTCTTCCGCGTGGTCGTCGCGGTGCTCTGCCTCTCGGGCGGACTGGGGCTGTTCCTCTACGGCCTGGCCTGGCTGATCGTCCCCGCCGAGGAGTCGAAGAAGACCGAGATCCAACGGGTCCTCACCGGGCAGGTGGACGCCCAGTCGATCGGCGCGGTGCTGCTCACCGTGATCGGCACCGGGGTCTTCTTCTCCTGGATGGGCCGCGGCGACCATCTCTTCCCGCTGCTGCTGCTCGGCGTGCTGATCTTCTTCGCACTGCGGTACGACCCCGAGCGGCGCCAGCAGCGCGGCGAGGGCTTCCTCCGGAAGCAGCGCCGGCCTGGCCCCTACGACCGGCACCCGATGGACCGCGACGAGCTCCGCGCCCGCCGGGAGGAGTGGCGCGAGCAATGGCAGGAGCACCGTCGGCAGTTCCGTCAGGAGTGGGCGGAGCGGCGCGAGGAGATGCGGCGCTCCCGGCCGTCCCCGAGCGGCTACCGCTGGGACCCGCGGCATCCCGAACGCAACCCCTATGACCTGCACGGCCCGCATGACGCGCCCACCCCGCCGCCGGCCCCCGCCCCGGCCTGGTGGCAGCGCGAGGACCTGCCGGTGGGCGATCCGCTGCGCAAGTCGACCGCGGGCGCGACGACGGCGGGCGCGACGACGGCGGCGGCCGACGAGCCCGGCGCGGCGCCTGCCGCACCGCCCTGGGCTGCCCCCCGGCCGGGGCCCTACCACCCGCCGTACCAGCGTGAGCGCAGCTTTCTCGGTCCGGCCGCCTTCCTGCTGTCGCTGGGCGCGGGCGCCGCGGTGTGGGCCGGCTCGGGCGGCGAGCACGGCAATGTCCGGCTGACCACGGTCCTGGCCACCGTCCTGCTGGTGCAGGGCCTGGCGCTGGTGCTGGCCACCCGCCGCGGGCGGGTGCGCGGCCTGGTGCTGCCGGCCCTGCTCACCACGCTCGCACTGGCCGCGGCCGGCACCTCGGACCTGCCGCTCAAGGCCTCCGTCGGCGACCGCACCTGGGCCCCTGCCGCGGTCTCCCAGGTCCAACCGGTCTACAGCCTGGGGGCCGGCGACGCCCGGCTGGACCTCTCCCGGATCGACCCGGCCGGCGCCACCGTCAGCACCAGTGTGCGGCTCGGCGCCGGCTCCCTCGCGGTCACCGTGCCGGACGACGTCCGGGTGCAGATCACGGTGCGCAGCGCCGCGGGCGACATCCAGCTGCCGGACGGCAACCACAACGGCGGCCTCGGCAACGAGCAGCGGGCCGACCTGCCGCCGCGCATTGGCACAGAATCGAAGGGCACCATCAACCTCGACCTCGAGGTCGGGCTGGGAGACGTAAGGGTGGTTCGCCAATGAAGCGCCACGAGGTCGACATCTTCTCTCTCATCGCCGGACTGACCTTCACCGCCATCGCGATCGTCTATCTGATCGCCTCGCTCAACGACCGCTCGGTCAACGGCCGCATCGTGATCCCGGTCGCCCTGATCTCGCTGGGCACCGCCGGCCTGGCCGGGGCGGTCGTCCGGATGGCGCGGCGCAACCGGCAGGCGGCGGCCGAGGCGCTCGCCGACGACCCCGTCGCCGCCGTTCCGCCGCCGCCCGAGGACCCCGCCCCCTGACCCTGCGGATCACCCGTCCGGAGCAACCGCGGCCGGCGGACTCCCCGCTGCCGGCCCCCGCACCGCGGGGACCGGCCCGGTGGATCCATGGCAGCGGGCCGCTGGGCGCGAGGCGAGCCCAGGCCGCCCTCAGCGGCGGGTCGGGGGACGGGACCGCCGGGCACGGTTCGCCCTCACAGCTGCCCGACGGCACAGCCGGGCGGTCCCGGCGGCGCAGCGAGGCTCCCCCGGGGCCGGGAAGGATCCCGCCGGGGATCCGTCCTGACCGGTCGCCCGGCGGGGCATCCCGGCGCGCGGCCGCACAGCAGCCCGGCACCCCGGCCACGCGATCGACGCGGTCGGCGCGGTCCGGTGCAACCCGGTTGCCACCGGGCGACGTCCTGTTCGACGAGTGTCATGACGCGAGCAGTACGCCACGGGGGCCGCCTTGATCCGTCCGACAGCCATCATCCTTGCCTTCGCCCTGTGCATCGGCGGAGTGCTCGCAGCGGTCACCACCGACTGGACGGCCTCCGCCACGGCCACCGCCGCCTCCCCGGCCCCACCGCTGCCGCCGCCCCCGGTCCCGGCTGCGGCTCCTTCCCGGACCGGGACGCAGCCGTCCGCCACCGCCCGGCCCAGCGCGACCGCCGACCAGTGGTCCCAGAACGCCCTGCGCGACCGGCTGGTGGCCGAACTCGACGCCACTGACCCCGGGCGGGCGCTGGCGGACCTGGAGAAGGCGATCACGGCCCACCCCGATGTCGCCCGCTACTGCCACCCCATCGCCCATGAGCTGGGCCACGCCGCGCTGGAGAAGTACCACGGCTCCTTCGACACGGCCGTGCACTACCGCAATGACGTCTGCGGTTCCGGCTATCTGCACGGCATCGTGGAGGAGAAGCTCGCCGAGAGCCCCGCCCCCGCCACGGATGTGACCACGCTCTGTGCGCCGCAGCAGAGTGCGTCCTGCATCCATGGCATCGGCCACGGCGCGATGTTCGTCGCCAAGCTGGATGTGCCCGGCGCCGAGCGGCTCTGCTCCAGGTTCACCGCCGCCTACGCCGTCACGGCGTGCTCGGAGGGCATCTTCATGCAGTTCTTCGAGCCCGACGAGAGCGATCCCCGGGCGATGGCCAACCTGCCCGCCGACCGTCTCGCCGCCGAACCCCTCTACCCCTGTCCTGAGCAGCCCGTCGCCTTCCGAGGAGCCTGCTACTACTACGCCCCGGCCTACTTCCTGCAGAAGCACGACTATGCGCACCACCCGGAGTCGTATGCCGCCGGGCTCACCTGGTGCCGCAACGCCCCGGTCTCCGACGGGGGCCGGAACGCCTGCACCATGGGGCTGGGCTCGCGGATCATGAAGTACAACATCGACCGCGAGCAGTGGTCCGCCGACCAGTGCGAGCACGCCGCCGCGGACCAGCGGGCGCCCTGTGTCGCCGGTCTGGTCAGCTACTACCGCGTCCACTACCACGACCAGGGGGCCGCGAGCAGGCTCTGCGGCAAGCTGTCCGGGGCGGCCCGCACGGACTGCCGGGCCGCCGCCGGCTACAGCACCACTGCCGACTGAGCCGCGCTCAGCTCTGCTTCTGCCCCAGCTGCAGCCGGTCCCCGTTGCGGGTGATGCCGTACTTGGCGAGGCCCGTGGTGGCCGGGCCCGCCTCGCGTGCACCGGTCGCCGCGTCGAAGACCGAGTTGTGGCAGGGGCAGACCAGCTTGCCGTCCTTGGGGGCGTTCACCACGCACTGGGCGTGCGGGCAGACCGCCGAGAGGGCGGTGTACTGGCCCTGCTGCGGCTGGAGCACATAGACGGCGTCGCCGGTCGCCGGGTCCGTGGTCTTCACCGCCCCACCCACCTGGACGTCGGCAACGGCCACCGTGGGCGCGTTCCCGGCGCCGGCCGGGGGCTGCGCCGAGCTGCCGCCGGACGCCGCCGGCGGAGTCGTGGTGGTGCCGGCGGCCGGAGTCCCGTTCTTCCGTCCCAGGCGGGCGGCCAGTGAACCGGCGAGCAGGCCGGTCCCCGCCACCGCGACGGCCGCGACACCGCCGTCGATCAGCGCCCGGCGGCGGACCGTCCCCGGCGGGGTGCCCACCGCCCGCTCCCGATCGGAGCGGCGTGCCAGCAGCGCGTCCACCGAGAAGCGGGGCGCGCCGCCGAGCAGCAGCGGCACCCAGGCCATCATGAACGGCAGGTCGTTGCCGAGGTAGTACGGGTGCACCTGCCAGCTGACGGTCAGCCAGAGGGAGAGGTTGATCAGTACGCCGCCGAGGGCCGCCAGCCGGGTCCAGAACCCCAGCAGTGCGCCCAGCCCCACGGCGAGCTCGCCGAACGCCATCGCCAGTGCGAAGGGTGTCGGGTTGTTCAGTGCCTGGTCCAGCAGCGGACCGATCGGGCTGGCGCCCTTCACCGCCTGGGTCTGCGACACAAACGATGCCGGGTCGGCCGCTCCGCCCAGATAGTGGGCGTCGGCCAGCTTGTCGATGCCGGCATAGACGAAGGTCGCCCCCAGAAAGAGGCGCAGCGGCAGCGTCGCATGCCTCGCCGCCTTGGCTCTCCAGCCGGTCTGCGCCGCACCCCCGCCCGGCGACCGGTCCCTGCGCCGCATCCCGCGGGTCGCCACCGTGTCGACGTCCGACATGTCCGCCATCCTGCACCTCTCCCGTACTCAACCGACGATCCTGCCCGGACGCACACACGTTTGGCCACACGTAGTACGCAGTGGATCGCCGGTTGGTTCAATACGGGAGCGGTCGATTACGGACGGTCGATCACAGGCGGTCGGTCACAGTCGCTCGATCTCCGCCAGGTCGATGTCGATGTCGATGTCGATGTCGAAGGGGACGGTGATCTTCAGGCGGTCGTGGTGGATGCCGCAGGGAACATAGACGCCGGTTGCGGGCTCGAGCTCGAAGACATAGACCACGGGGCGGCCCCGGTCGGCCTCGACCCGCCAGAAGTGCGGGATGCCCGCCTTCGCATACAGCTGGGGCTGCGCTCACGGTCGCGCTTCTCGGAGTCCGGCGAGACCACCTCCACCGCCAGCAGCACATCCTCGGCGCGGTAGTGGGTCTGCTCCGGGCCGGTCTCGGCGGCCGCCGAGACCACCGCGACATCCGGCTCCGGGCACTGCCGGGGCTCCAGGACGACCGTCATCTCCCGCCGCACCCGGAGGTGACCCGGAGCCGTCCTGCGCAGGCCGACCATCAACAGGTCGACCGCCAGGGAGTGGAAGTTCCGCTGCGGGCTCACGAAGACCAGGCGCCCGTCGATCAGCTCGGTGTGCGTCGGGAGGTCGGGCATGTGCAGAAGATCGTCCACGGTGAAGCCGCCCTCCGGCGGGATCGGCCAGGCGGGTACGGGTTCGGCGGTCATGATTCCTCCCATGGACGGGATCGTGCGCCGCTCACCAGCGTAGGGGCCGGAAACGGCCGCGCCGCCACCCGAAGGAAGTCGGGTGGCGGCGCACACGTTGACGCAAGGTTGGGATCATTCCCACTCGATGGTGCCCGGGGGCTTGCTGGTGACGTCCAGCACCACCCGGTTGACGTCGGCGACCTCGTTGGTGATCCGAGTGGAGATCTTCGCCAGCACCTCATAGGGCAGCCGCGACCAGTCGGCGGTCATGGCGTCCTCGGAGGAGACGGGGCGCAGCACGATGGGGTGGCCGTAGGTGCGGCCGTCGCCCTGGACGCCGACCGAGCGGACATCGGCGAGCAGCACCACCGGGCACTGCCAGATCTCGCGGTCCAGGCCTGCCTCGGTGAGCTCCTCGCGGGCGATGGCGTCGGCCTCGCGCAGCAGGTCCAGGCGCTCACGGGTGACCTCGCCGACGATCCGGATGCCGAGGCCGGGGCCGGGGAAGGGCTGCCGCTGGACGATCTCCTCGGGCAGGCCCAGCTCCTGGCCGACCATCCGGACCTCGTCCTTGAACAGCTTGCGCAGCGGTTCGACCAGCTGGAACTGAAGGTCCTCGGGGAGGCCGCCCACATTGTGGTGGGACTTGATGTTGGCAGTGCCGGTACCGCCGCCGGACTCCACCACATCCGGGTAGAGGGTGCCCTGGACCAGGAACTCCACCGGGTGGTCGTCGGGCGCCTCGGCGACGATCTCGGCCTGCGCCTGCTCGAAGACCCGGATGAACTCCCGGCCGATGATCTTGCGCTTCTGCTCGGGATCGGAGACCCCGGCCAGCGCGGCGAGGAAGCGCTCGGATGCATCCACGACCTTCAGCTTCACGCCGGTCGCGGCCACGAAGTCCTTCTCGACCTGCTCGGTCTCACCCTTGCGCATCAGACCGTGGTCGACATAGACGCAGGTCAGCTGGTCGCCGATGGCCTTCTGCACCAGAGCGGCGGCAACGGCGGAGTCCACGCCGCCGGACAGTCCGCAGATCGCCCGCCGGTCACCGACCTGCTCGCGGATCAGGGTGATCTGCTCGTCCACGACATTGGTGGTGGTCCACTCGGGCTTGATCCCGGCACCCCGGTAGAGGAAGTGCTCCAGGATCTGCTGGCCGTGCGTGGAGTGCAGCACCTCGGGGTGGTACTGGACGCCGTAGAGGCGCTTCTCGTCGTTCTCGAACGCGGCGACCGGCACCACGTCGGTGGACGCGGTGACGCTGAAGCCCTCGGGCGCGGCCGAGCAGGCGTCGCCGTGCGACATCCACACCGACTGCTCGGTGGGAGTGCCCTCGAAGAGGGTGGAGCCGGGCTTGGAGACCGTCAGCGCGGTGCGGCCGTACTCACGGGCACCGGTGTTGTCCACCGTGCCGCCGAGGGTGGTCGCCATCAGCTGGAAGCCGTAGCACATGCCGAAGACGGGGACGCCGGCCTCGAACAGCGAGCGGTCGAGGCTGGGCGCGCCCTCCGCGTACACCGACGAGGGGCCACCGGAGAGGATGATCGCCTTCGGCCGCTTGGCGAGCATCTCGGCGACCGGCATGGTCGACGGCACGATCTCGCTGTAGACGCGGGCCTCGCGGACCCGCCGTGCGATGAGCTGGGCGTACTGGGCGCCAAAGTCGACGACCAGGACCGTGTCGGTCGTCTGCTCGGTCTGTACGGGGGTCGCTGAAACCACGTGCGGCCTTCCGGCGGGTGCTGCGGAACCCTCCTGCCGGACGACGGGCTCGGAGGGCGGGTCGGAACTCCAGTCTACCGGCCGCCGCCCCGCAGCCCGCCGGGCAGGCTGCGGCGGCGGTGGCATGCGCTCAGGCCCGGCCGCGGGACAGTTCCAGCAGCAGCCTGGCGACCTCGGTGCCGGCGCGGCCCAGCTCGGTGCGGAAACGCTCCATGATCTCCAGCTCCCGGGCCAGCGCGAGCCGCGGGCCGCCGCTGGCGATCCTGGCCTGCTGGACCTCGGCGGAGGCGGCCATGCGCTGCTTGACCAGTTCGATGATGCGGCCGTCGAGATCGTCGATCCGGGCCCGGGCGCCGGCGATCACGGTCGCCGCCTCGGCGGGATCGAGCCGGGCTGCGGTGGTGGTGGTCGCGGTGGTGGTGGTCGCGGTGGTGGTGACGGGGCTGGTCATGAGGTCCTCGTTCCTGGTGGCGGGAGGCCCTTCCGCCGACCGGACCGGAGACGACAGGCGCCCCGGGCCTTGTCGGCCCGGGGCGCCTGTTCGGAGTCTGCGTCAGTCGTTCTGTACGGCAGCAGCACCCAGGCATCCGGACCCGCCGGTGCCATAGGTAAACGAGAACTGCTCGACTGCGAACGACATGCCTCCAGTATGGCCCCGGGCGGCGAGTCCGGCCAGCCGCTTTTCGGATGGTGAGACCCCGCCCGGCCGACCCTCGCGGCCCTTTCACCCGTTCGGCTCGGCCGCCGGGCGTGACCGGCCGCCGTCCGGGCTCGTTGTCCCCTGCGACCGTACGAGCGCGCCCGCACCAGCCAGGGCGGACCGCCGGGCCCCTCGCACGGGGCCGTTCCGTACGGCCTGTAGGACCACGCGTGGAACTTCCAGTCCACCGGCGCGTTGAGGCGCGTGGCCCGCCCCGCTCCGGCCTGCGCCGGCCGAGGCCGGGCCCGCGCCGTGGGACACCGCGTCGGTGCTGTGACCGGACAGCAGGGGACAGCGGCCCGGTCACGACTGAAAAGGAAGGGCGGCCGGTCCCGGGGACGCCCGGGCCGGCCGCCCCGCCGACCGGTGGCGCCGCGACCCGCGAACGGGGCGCACACCGACCTCCCACCAGCGCACACGCCATAAACGTGCGCCCCCTATGCGCCCTTTGCAGAGCGTAACGATCGCCAGGCTGCGCCACCCCGAAGCCCTCGGCCGGCCCGCAGCAGGAGAACGGTGGCACCGGAGTGTGCCGAACCGGTTGCACAGACCCCTCCTGGTCCAGCACGATGCTGGTGAGGGGGTTCACCGCAACCACGGTCGCGGCGGCGGGACCGCCGGGTGAGGCGACGCCGAAACCAGGCGATGACAACGGTTATCAGATCACGCTCCGTGATCGCGAAACCGTCGCCCCGCCCGTCGCACCATGCTTCACCGCATCACCACAGACCAATCCCCCAGGACGGCGCTCCTCCCCCGGCGCCGCCGCCAGCACCCGGCGCTGCCCTGACGCCGAGTGCTGAACGACAAAGGGCCCCGCTCCCCCCGCGGGGCCCTTTGCCTTGCAGACCCCGCCACCGCGCCGCACCCCGGCGCGGCCGCAGCCCGGCACGGACGCAGCCCGGGCGAGGACGGCGACCGCTCCCCTCCCCGGACCACCTCCCCACCGCACGCTGTCCCGTCGGCAGGGGGCAGCCGACAGCAGCGCCGCACAGCGCCCGCCCGGATCCGCCCGCCTACCCGGCAGACGCCTCAGCCGACCCCTCGCCCCGCCGGAACTCCGCCCAGCTCCGCACCTCGGCCAGCCCGATCTCCTCCATCCGGGACAGCAGCGCCTCCTTCGCGGCGGCATCACGCTCGGCCTCCGGCAGCAGCCGATAGCGGACCACCGCCTGCCGCAGCTCCAGCCACGCCACCGCCGTCGACGTCCAGCGCTCCCCGGACCCGAACACCTGCCGCAGCCCGGTGAGCAGCAGCGACCCCGCCGCAATCAGTGCCGTCACCACCGCCGGCGCCGACAGCGCCCCGGCGACCACCGTCGCCGAGGTCGTGATCAGCACCCCGATCTCCACCGCCCGGTACGACCGGCGGCTGCGGTCGCGCGACCTCGCGTACCAGTTCAGCTCCGCCATCACATGGGCGAGCACCGGATCGGGGGCGTCCACCCAGGACGCAGGACTGGGGCGACGTCGTCCGCGCTGCATCGCGCCAGTCTCCCGGCCCCCGGCCCGGCTGTCAGCCACTCACCCAACCCTTGCTGCACCAGTCAGAGTTGACTGAACATTGACCAATCCACGGGAAGGCGCGGGCACCGCACGGCACTACGGTCGGCGGCATGTCCCCATCGCAGCCCAGGCCGCGCCAGGCAGGCCTTCCGGTCCTCCCCTACCGCAAGCCCACCCGCGGCCGGGACTACTGGGTACTGGACGACGTCCTGCCCGATGCGGACGCGGTCCGGGCCCGCTGCCTGGCCAAGGAGGACTGGACCGAGGGCCATCCGTACAAGCCCGAGACCTGGCCCGGACTGCGCACCATGCCGGGGCTCGAACCGGCCGAACTGGCCCACGTCGAGAAACTGGTCAGAAAGGCCACCGGCGCTCCGAGGCTCTGGCAGGAGACAGCGCCCGGCGGGGCCACCCTCAACCACAACTGCATCCAGGTCGTCGGCAAGGGCGAGAGCGAACCGCGTCCGCACACCGACTCCCGGGCGCTGTGCCGCTACGCCGCGGTGCTCTACCTCAACCCCGGTGTGCCCAAGGACTGCGGCACGGGCTTCTACCGGCAGAGCCTGCCCGGCGGCGTCCTCGGCGGCAATCTGGTGACGGCCCCTCACAACAACCTGGTCGACGCCCTCGGAACGCGCTTCGTCCCCCCGGACTCCTTCACCGAGGACCTGCGCATCCCCCACCGCTACAACCGGCTGCTCCTCTACACCTCCAACCTGCTCCACAGCGCCACCGGCTACTGGGGCACCACGCTGGAGGAGAAGCGGATGACCGCCGTCTTCTTCTGGATGGCCTGACCCGGCTTTCGGTCAGTCCAGCGCCGGATCCGCCGCAGCCACTGCCTCCACCATCGGCTCGCGGACCGGCACCGGCAGCTGGTTGACGCCGTAGTAGACCGCCATCAGGCCGTGCACAGCCAGGGTGACCGGCGCCGAGACGAACGACAGCCCGACCAGGAGCGGGTAGACCAGGTTCCCCAGCGCGAACCGCAGCCGCATCCTGCGGGCAGCCGCCACATCCACCCGCTCGTCGAACAGATGCCCCGTCCGGGTCAGCCACCACCACAGCAGCCCGAACGTGATCCCATGCGCCGCCATGAACCCGCTGTACACCGCCGCCGCCACATGCGACGCCCCGCCCTCCCGCAGATACTCCGCCAGCAGCGCCGTCGGCCACGGCAACGCCGCCACCACCAGAAGCAGCAGCAGGTTGAGGAAGAGCAGCGGCCGGTCCACTCGCGCCACAAAGCTGAAGACCGTGTGGTGGTTGGCCCACATGATGCCGATGATCAGAAAGCTGACCACATAGGCGGCGTATGAGGGCCACTGCGCGCCCAGCGCCTGCCAGAGATGGCTGCCCTCGTGGAGCGGCACCTTGATCTCCAGGATGAGGAGCGTGATCGCGATGGCGAAGACACCGTCGCTGAACGCCTCGACACGATTGGACTCATTCACGATCTCCCCCAGTGCCTTCGAGTCGAGGCGCATCGTGCCATGAATCCTCGGAGTCCGACCGCAACCCGACGCATTGCGACCCCTGCCGCGGGCTGACGGACTGGTCGGGGCGGCGCGCGCGATCGGTCGCAGCGGGCGCAGACCACTTCGGCCCGGGGCGCCTCTCGGCGGTGGGACTCTCCGTCCATGAGATGTTCCCCGGCGACCGGGTCCGGCAGGCCGGAAAGCACATTCCGCAGCCGCCCGCATTCCGGAGCCGGCGAGGACCCGGACTCCGGCAGCTGTCCGTCCACTGAGGACCGTGGCCGAAGTCGACTGCCGGGAAAGTCCGCAATTCTGGCCCTCCGGCGTTCCGGGCCGACCGGATGCCGAGGCGGAGTGAAATGCGAGGTGAACTCCACAGGAATCGATATCCGATGCCCGGTCTGATGACCGGTGCAAGGACGTGGCGACGACTGATCCTCCGGACTTCTGCTCGCGAGGCGCTACCGCCGTTCCACCGCACCCCCAGCGCGGCGGACCGGGGCGCACCGTTTCGCGTCCGGCGGCGTCGGCGTCGGCGGCGGCGGCGCGCGGACACCCCCGTCGGCGGTGGGCGCCGCCGACGGGGGCATCACGGCTTCAGGGTTCAGCTCCTGAAGGTCCACTGCTGGTTCGACCAGCCGTTGCACGCCCACAGCTGGACCCGCGTCCCATCACTGGGGATGGTGTTGCGGTCGGCGTCCATGCACTGGCTGTAGAGGGCGTTCCGCAGGTGCTGGCCGTCCCAGCGCCACTGCTGGTTCTGCCAGCCGTTGCACGCCCACAGCTGGACCCGGGTCCCGTCGTTGGGCATGGTGTTGCGGTCACCGTCCAGGCACTGACCGCCGAGGCCGTTCTCGATCGTGTACCAGCCGACCGGGGCCCCCGCGATCGGGTACCAGTACCACCGCTGCTGGGCCTGGCCGTTGCAGTCCCACAGCTGGACCCTGGCCCCGTTGCCGGGGATGGTGTTGGTGTCGCCGTCCAGGCACTGACCGCCGAGCCCGTTGGTCAAGATGCCGATGTAGACGGCTTTCCGGGCGACCTTGGCGGCCGCTCCCTTGGCGCTCTCGGCCGGCGGCTTGGGCCGCTGCGGTGCCGCCGAGGCGCTGCTCGCGGCACCGGCTGCCTGGGCGTTGACCATGGGGACCAGTGCCAGTGCCAGTCCCAGCGCACTCGCTGCGGCGATCAGGGCCGACCCTGTCGAAGTCTTTCGCATGGCGTCCTCCACTGCTCTTGCTGGACGCCGGCGCTCATGGAGACCCCCGCGGCGGACCGTCAGGGCTCAGCACTCCGGCGCGGCGGCGCCGGATCGAGACCTCGGAATGCCCGACGGCTTTTCCTCAGCGTTAGGGATACCGGTTCCAGCAAAGGTGAGATGAAGAGGGCAGGGTGATCCAAGGGATAATGTCGAGGTCACTCATGGCATTTCTGCTCGCGCCCACCTCGACGAATCACCCGCTGCACTCAGGCTTCAAGCCTCAGGCATTGGTGACACTAGCAGCAGCCTCACGGCAGGGCAATCCGAGATATTTCGCCACTTATTCCCGCCTTATTCGCGGCAAAGCAGCAGCCGCGGGCGACCACCCCGAAATGCCGCGCCGGCCGGGCTCCACCTCGGGCGGCGGGGCCCCCGGGGATATCCACGGGTACCGGACCCGCCCCGGCCGGAGCCCCGTCGGCCCCTGGCCGGACCAGGTCGATGGTCCGGCCAGGGGCCTCGACGGGCACGGCCGTCGGCGGTCGGCGGTGGTTCAGGAGTCCTCGTCGGGCCGCGGGGACTTGGGCGGGACGGGCGGGACGGCGAGCAGCGGGAGGCGCAGGGCGGCGAAGGCATCCTTGGGGACGGCGGGGCGCACGGGCTCCACGGCGGGGATGCGGCGGTAGGCCTCCTGCTGGGCGGGGCGCAGGTCGGCCTCCCCCTTGTTGGGCCACATGGACATGGCCCGCTCCGCCTGGGCGGTGATGGTGAGGGAGGGGTTGACGCCGAGGTTGGCGGAGATGGCCGCGCCGTCGACCACGCTGATCCCGGGGTGGCCGTAGAGGCGGTGGTAGGGGTCGACCACGCCCGTCTCCGGGCTGTCGCCGATCGGGCAGCCGCCGATGAAGTGGGCGGTCAGCGGGATGTCGAAGATCTCACCGACGGTGGAGCCGGGGAATCCGTTGATCTCCTCGGCGATCAGGCGCGCGGCCTGCTCGGCGGCCGGGATCCAGCCGGGGTTGGGCGCACCGTGACCCTGACGTGACGTCAGCTTGCCCTTGCCCAGGCCCTTGCGCTTGGTCGAGACGGTGATGGAGTTGTCCAGCGACTGCATCACCAGGCCGATGATGGTCCGCTCCGACCAGCGGCGCTTGCTCATCGAGCGGGCGAACATGGCCGGGTGCCGCACCGCGGTGGCCAGGAAGCTGAGCCAGCGCGGCGCCCGTCCGCCGCCCGGCACCTGGAGGATCGACAGGAAGCCCATGGAGTTGGAGCCCTTGCCGTAGCGCACCGGCTCGATGTGGGTGTTCTCGTCCGGGTGGATGGACGAGGTGATCGCGACCCCCTTGGTGAAGTCGGCACGCTGCCCGTAGCGCCGGTCGGTGGTCTGCGCGCCGACCAGCGCCTCGGAGTTGGTACGGGTGAGTTCGCCGAGCCGGTCGGAGATCCGGGGCAGGTGCCCGCCGTCCTTCAGGCCGTGCAGCAGCGACTGGGTGCCGTAGGTGCCGGCGGCGACCACCACCCGGCGGGCGGTCAGCGTGCGGACCCCGCCGCGGCGGGCGTCGGTGCGGCGGACCTGCACGGCGTAGCCGTCGCCGTGCTCGCTGATCCGGGTCACGGTGGTCAGCGGATGGATCTCCGCGCCGCCGCGCTCGGCGAGGTGCAGATAGTTCTCGGTGAGCATGTTCTTGGCGCCGTGGCGGCAGCCGGTCATGCACTCCCCGCACTCGGTGCAGGCGCGTCGCCGGGGCCCGGCACCGCCGAAGTACGGGTCGTCGGTCTCGGCACCGGGCTCCGTCCGGCCCCCGCCGCCGTCGGCGTCCTTGCCGTCGCCGAAGAAGACACCGACCGGGGCGGTGTGGAAGGTGTCCCCGACCCCCATCTTCTCCGCGGCCGCCCTCAGATGGACGTCGGAGGGGGTGATGGTCGGGTTGAGGCGGACTCCCAGCATCCGCTGTGCCTGGTCGTAGAACGGCGCCAACTCCGCCTGCCAGTCGGTGATGTGCTGCCACTGGCGGTCCTCGAAGAACGCCTTGGGCGGCACATAGAGGGTGTTGGCGTAGTTGAGGGAGCCGCCGCCGACGCCCGCGCCGGCCAGGATGAGCACATTGCGCAGCAGGTGGATGCGCTGGATGCCGTAGAGGCCGAGGGCCGGGGCCCAGAGATAGCTGCGCAGGTCCCAGGAGTTCCTGGGCAGGTCGTCCGCGCTGTAGCGGCGGCCGGCCTCCAGCACGGCCACCCGGTAGCCCTTCTCGGTGAGGCGGAGGGCGGAGACCGATCCGCCGAAACCCGACCCGACGACGATCACGTCGTGGTCGAACTCCTCGGTGGTGCTCGTCATCGAAGGGGCTCCTTCCGGGCATGCTGCGGAACCGCGTGGCACCGCGGACGGCGAGGCGGCGGGGCGGGGTGTCGGGCTGCGGGCGTCGGGCTCAGGTCATCGGGTCATCGGGTCATCAGAGCATCGGTACATCAGGGCATCGGGCTGGGCGGGCTACTTCAGCCGGAGTGCCTTCAGCATCTTGAGGCTGCGGGTGAAGAAGGTGGCGAAGCCGGCGTCGTCCATGCCCAGCGACGGCGCGATGGGAAGAAGCCGCTGGGTGGCGATGGTCTGGGCCTCGGTGTACTTGAGGATGCCCTCGGCGCCGTGGCGGCGGCCCAGTCCCGAGTCCCCCATGCCGCCCATCGGCGCGGCGCTGGAGCCGTAGGCGGCGGCGTAGGCCTCGTTGACGTTGACGGTGCCGGTGTGGAGGCGCGCGGCCACCTGGCGGCCGCGGCGGGTGTTGCGGCTCCAGACACTGGAGTTGAGGCCGTAGGCGGTGGCGTTGGCGCGCTCGACCGCCTCGTCGTCGCTGTCGAAGCGGTAGACGGAGACGACCGGGCCGAAGGTCTCCTCGGCGCAGACGGCCATGGTGTCGTCGACGCCGTCGAGCACGGTGGGCTCGTAGAACAGCGGGCCGAGGTCGGGGCGGGGGCGCCCGCCGGTCAGCACGGTGGCGCCCTTCTTGACCGCCTCGTCGACATGGCGGGTGACGGTGTCCAGCTGGCGCTGGGAGACCAGCGAGCCCATGTCGGCGCCGTAGGCGAGGCCGGTGCCCAGCCGCATCGCCCCGACCCGGGCGGCGAAGCGCTCCAGGAAGGCGTCGGCGACGGAGCGGTGGACGAAGAGGCGCTCGATGGAGATGCAGAGCTGACCGGCGGAGGAGTAGCAGGCGCGTACGGCGCCTGCCGCGGCCTTGTCGAGGTCGGCGTCCTCCAGCACCAGCAGCGCGTTCTTGCCGCCGAGCTCCAGGGAGGCGCCGACCAGGCGGGCGGCGGCCCGCTGGGCGACCTCGCGGCCGGTGCGGGTGGAGCCGGTGAAGGAGACGTAGTCGGCGCCGTCGACCACGGCCGGGCCGACCACCGGGCCGTCACCGACCACGATCTGCCAGAGGTCGGCGGGCAGCCCGGCCTCGATGAAGAGTTCGCGGGCCCAGAGCGCGGTGAGGGCGGTCTGGGTGTCGGGCTTGTTGACCACGCCGTTGCCGGCCGCGAAGGCGGGAAGCGCATCGCCGACGGAGAGCTCCAGCGGATAGTTCCAGGGCGACACCTGGCCGATCACGCCCTTGGGGCGGCGGGCCTCCAGGGTGTGGGTGAGCACCGGTACGGCACCGCCGCGGCGGCGGTCCTTGAGGTACCCGGCGGCGGCCCGGCCGTAGTGGCGGGCGGCGCCGGCCACCGCCAGCACCTCCTCGAAGGCGTGGATGCGGGCCTTGCCGGTCTCTGCCTGGACGAGGTCCAGCACCTCGTCCTGACGGCCCAGCAGCAGGTCGTGGAAGCGCAGCAGCACGGCGGCGCGGCGGCGGACCGGCAGTGCGGCCCAGCCGTGCTGGGCGGCGCGGGCCCGGCGGTACGCCTCCTCGACGTCGGCCGGGGTGGACTCCGGGAGCTCTGCCAGCACCTCGCCGGTGAACGGCGCCCGGGTGCGGGCCAGGGTGGGCTCGGGACCGGCGGTGATGCCGCGGGCGAGCCGGGCGACCAGGTCTGCGGTGACCACGTCGGCGACGGCACGGCCGCCACCGGGCGCCGTGGGGTTGCCCCCCGGACCGGCGTCCGGCTCGGCCTTCCGCGGCTCGGGCGCGTTCTGGCTGTCCACCGTGGTTTCCGTCATGCCGCGAAGCGTAGGCGCTCCCGGCCGGGTTGGGTACCCGTCGGTAACCGGATTTCGCAAAATCTGCCAGCAATCACTGGCGCGTTCACCCGCGATCCGCTCGCGCACCACCCGGGCGCGCGGGGCGCGCACGGACGGTCCGCAGCGGCGGCGCGGGAAGGCCTGCGCGGCCCGCGGGCCCATGCCGGGGGCGCCGTCCGCACGGAGCAGCCGCAGGGACCGCCGTGGACCGGAGCGGGGCCCGGCGCCGGGCGCTGTCCCACCGGCCGCGCCGAAGGGGAACGGCCGGACAGGGCTCAGGCCAGCTCACGCAGCGCCTCGCCGAGGGCACGGTGGAAGGTCGGATAGGCCCAGATGGTCCGGGACAGCTCGGCGATCGGGACCCTGGCCCGCACGGCGACGGTGAGTGCGCCCAGGACCTCGCCACCGCAGGGGGCGGCGACCGTGCCCCCCACCAGCACGCCGGAACCGGCGTCCGCCACCAGCTTGACGAACCCCTCGCCGCCCGGGCCGTGGATGTAGCCGCGCACGCTGCGGGACAGATCGGTGCGGCCGATCCGTACCTGCAACCCGCGCTGCCGCGCCTGGGCCTCCGTCAGACCGACCGCGCCGATCTCGGGGTCGGTGAAGGTGACCCGCGGCACCGCGTGGTACTCGGCCTGCGGGCCGCCCTCGCCGAGGATCGCCCGCACCGCCACATCGGCCTGGTAGATCGCCAGATGCGTGAAGGCCCCATGGCCCGTCACATCGCCCACCGCCCACACCCCCGGGCCGCCCGCCAGCGGGGTGCGCACCCGCATCCGGGCGTCCACCGGCAGGGCGTCCGCCGTGTCGTCCACCTCCAGCACCCCGGCGCCGAACCGCGCCAGGTCCACCCGCCGGCCGGCGGCCACCAGCAGCCGTTCCGCCGTCAGCCGGTCACCCCGTACGCACTCCAGGGCGAAACGGCCTCCGTCGTAGGAGACCGAGGCAGGCGCGTTCCCGGTGTAGACCTCCAGGCCGTCGCCGGTCAGTATCCAGCGGAGCAGCTCGTCGGCCTCCGGCTCCTCCTGGCCCAGCAGCCGGGGCGCCGCCTCCACCACCGTCACCGCTGTGCCGATGCGCTGCATGGCCTGGCCCAGTTCCAGTCCGACCGCCCCGCCGCCCAGCACCAGCAGCGATTCCGGGAGATCGGCGGCCTCGATGACCTCCCGGTTGGTCCAGTACGGGGTCGCGGCGAGCCCCGGCACCGGGGGCACCGCCGGTTCCGAGCCGACCGCGACGACCACGGCCCGGCGCGGGCGCAGCACGGCCTCGGTGCCGTCCGCCGTCTCCACGGTGACCTCGTCGGGGGCGGTCAGCCGGCCCTGGCCGCGCAGGAAGCGTCCGCCCCGGGAGACAAAGCGGTCCACCGCGACCTTGTCGTTCCAGTCGTCGGTGGCGCCCCGCACCCGGCGGGCCACCGGCCGCCAGTCGGGGCGCACCATGGCGGTGCCCGCCATGCCCGGGATCCGGTGGCCCTCGGCGACCAGGTCGGCCGACCGCACCATGATCTTGGACGGGATGCAGCCCCAGTAGGGGCACTCACCACCCAGCAGCCGCTCGTCGACGCCCACCACGTCCCATCCGGCGTCGGCCAGGCGTCCTGCGACCTCCTCACCGCCCGGCCCCATGCCCAGAACCACTGCGTCCACCTGCTGGGGCTGCTGCGGCAGCCTGTCCGTGACGGCCATGACGGCCTCCTCCCGGAGCGCGTGGCGACGCGGTAACCGGAGCGGGCGGGCCCGCACCCGGCCTTCCTTCCACCGTACGCGCGTGGCGCCGATCGGTCCCGGGGACGGCGGCGGAAGTCAGCCGCCGGCCGGGGTGAAGCTGTTGCGGATCTCGGTGAACCGCTGCTGGCCCGTCTGCCAGTCCCCCTCCGGGTAGGACAGGTAGATGGCGTACTCCGTGCCCTGGTCGTCCCGGTAGAGCTGCTCGATCACATGGCGCGGGCCCGTCACCGCGTCGTAGGTGAACTCCCAGACGGCGCCGTCGTGGCCCTTGAAGGTGTTCTCCACCAACTGCTGCTGCTGGTAGCCCGCCGACTGCCCGACCGTCTTCTCCATGGTCTCGGCGTGCTGCAGCGGGCTCTCGGTCTGCCCGGACGTCACCGAGAAGCGCAGATAGTGCTTCTTGCCGTCCGGGCTGTAGTCGATCTGGCCGCTGTCCACCGTGCGGACCCAGGTCTGCGCGCCGCTGGGCAGCAGGAAGAGGAATCCGCCGGGGTCTTTCATCCAGGTGTAGCCGTCCGGTGCGGCGGAGCCCGGGTCGCCGGGCGCCGACGACTGGCTGTCCGACGGCGAGGAGGCCGGCGAGGACGCGGTCGTGGACGACGGGGTCCGGGGCGGCGAGCCTGCCTGCGAGGAGTGGGTGCCGTCCCCCGGGGTGCCGCTGCTGCGGTGCCGCAGGGCCGCATAGGCGGCGCCGCCGCCCAGCAGCGCCGCGATCAGTGCGGCACCCACCAGCAGCGCGGTGCCACGGCGGCGCCCGGCCCGGCGGACAGTGCCCGCGGAGCGCGCGGACGCGGAGTGCGCGGACGCGGAGTGCGCGGACGCGGAGTGCGCGGACGCGGGGTGGCCGGACACGGGGTGGCCGGACACGGGGTGGCCGGACACGGGGTGGCCGGACACGGGGTGGCCGGACACGGGGTGGCCGGACACGGGGTGGCCGGACACGGGGTGGCCGGACGCCGGGTAGCCAGGCGGACGGCCCCGCCGAACCGCCGACGGGGGGCTGCACAGCGGTCGGCGCACCGGGTACGGCGGCGTGGCCCGCTGCGGCCCCGTCGTTGCGGTCCACCAGCGGCACCACCTGGGTGGGGGTTCGCTGGACCGTCGGCGGTCCCAGCGTGATGCCCATGGTGTGGCCGGCTGCGACGCTCTCCAGCATCCGCAGCGCCTCGTCGGCGCTCGGCCGGGCGTGCGGGTCCTTCTCCAGCAGCGCCCGCAGCACCGGGGTCAGCGCCCCGGCGTTGCGCGGCTCGGGCAGCTGGTCCCCCACCACCGCGGCCAGGGTGGACAGCGGGGAGCTGCGGCGGAACGGCGACTCGCCCTCCACCGCGGCGTACAGGGTCGCGCCGAGCGCCCACAGGTCGGACTCCGGGCCGGGGCGGTGCCCCTGTGCCCGCTCGGGGGCCAGATAGTCCGGCGATCCCACCAGGTCACCGGGCCTGGTGAGGGCGGAGGAGCCCTCGAAGGTGGCGATGCCGAAGTCGGTGAGCACCACCCTCCCGGTGCCGCGCTCCAGCAGCACATTGGCCGGCTTGACGTCGCGGTGCAGCACGCCGACCTGGTGGCCGCGGTGCAATGCGGCCAGCACCTGGGCGCCCACCTCGGCGGCGTCGCGGGGCAGCAGGGTGCCCTCCTCCGAGATGACGTCGGCCAGTGAGCGGCCGTCGATCAGCTCCATCACGATCCACGGGCGGCCGTCCTGCTCCAGGACGTCATGGATGGTGATCACACCGGGGTGCTTGATCCGGGCGGCGGCGCGGGCCTCCTGCTTCATCCTCGACTGCAGGATCTGCAGGTCCTCCTCGGGGAGGTGACTGACGCTGAGCTCCTTGACGGCGACCTCGCGGTCCAGCATCCGGTCCTCGGCCCGCCACACCGTGCCCATGCCGCCGCGGCCCAGCCGCTCGCCCAGCAGATAGCGGCCGGCCAGCAGCCGCCCGTCCTTCGGGCCCTGGAACGGCGTCCCTCCCGTGCCCGGGCCGGCACCGTCCGCAGTCGCGGCCGTGCCCGGTCCGGATCCGTCCTGCGTCCCCATCCGTGCTCCCCCTCGTCTGCAGCCGCCGCACCGGCAGGTGGTGCGGCCTGCACGACGACCCCCGTCGTCCATCGCCCCGGGTTCCGGTCCCGGCACGCGCCACTGGTCACCACTCGAACATGTACAGGAGACAGGTTAGGCGCCCCCGCAGGCGCCGCACATCCCGCCCCCGCGCGTGTGACCCGGTCGTGACTCGCCCGGGTGCCGGTCGCGCCCGGCGCCTTCACCCGGCGAGCAGCGCCGTCACCACCAGCACCAGCAGCAGCACCAGCACGACTCCGCCGACCAGCAGCGGGCCCAGCGTCCGCGGCCGCAGGCCCCGGCGGGCGTGGCGGGGCGGGCCGTGCGGATGGTCGGGATGCGGCCGCGGCAGCCCGACCCGGCGGCGATGGCGCTCCACCGTCCCCGCGGGCCGCACCGCGGGCAGCAGCGCGGCGACCCCGGCCGTGTCCGGGTCGTACGGCTCCGGTGCCCGGGTCAGCAGTTCGGAGAGCCGCTGCCGCACCAGCGCCGGAGCGGGCCGGGCGGCCGGGTCCGGGTGCAGCAGCTCCTCCACCAGCGGCCGCAGTACCCCGCAGGAGGCGGCCGAAGGCCGTCGGCCGGCCCGTACCGCGTCGAAGAGCACGCCGATGCCCTCCTCGGGGAACGGGGCGCGGCCGGTGAGGACACGGAAGAGCAGGACGCCGAGGGCCCAGCAGTCCGCGGCCGGACCCACCGGCTCACCGGGCAGCGGCCGCCGCTGCTGCGGGCCGCGGTCGTCCCCGGGCGGCCCGACCTGCTCCGGCGCCCAGCGCTCCGCCCGCGGCCCGGCGAGCTCGGCACGGCTGTCCCGGGCGCGCTGCCGGGCCAGGGTCCAGTCGGCGCCGGGGGTGAGCCCCAGCCCGGGCGGTTCGCCGACCAGGCCGTCGCACAGCGCCTCCTGGGCGGCCCCGGTACCCAGACCACCCAGCATCGCGGCCCCGTCCTCGCAGACCAGCACCGTCTCCGGGGTGATGTTGCCGTGCACCAGCCCGGCCGCATGGACCACCTGGAGTGCGCCCAGCAGATCGCCGGCGATCTCCGCGGCCCGGTGGACCGGCAGCGGCCCGCGCTCCAGCAGCCGGGCCAGCGGCACACCGGGCAGGTACTCGCCGGCCACCCAGAGGTATCCGTCCTGGTGGAACGCCTCGTAGTCCTGCAGCAGCCGGGGGTGGACGGGCACCGCTGCGGCGGCCCGGGTGGCCCGGCCGACGGCGCGGGCGGCGGGCCCGGAAAGCGACGCGGCCTCCTCGGCGGCCAGGCCGTAGACGGTGTCGGGGCCCTCGTCCAGCAGCTCCGCGCTGACCACCTCGGGCAGCGGGAGCGCCTCCAGCACGACCCGCAGGCCGGTGGCGGAGTCCACAGCCGCGAGGCGGCGGGGCGCAGCGAGGTCCTCCGAGCGGTCCATCAGCTGGTACCGCCCGGCCAGCAGCCGTCCGTGCACCGGTGGCATGGCCCTCCCTCCGCGGCCCAGCGTACGGGCCGCCGACGGCGTCACCGGCTGCGCCTGCCCCGCGACGCGGCACCGATCCCCCGGGCTCAGCCCAGGGGCTTGAAGCTGTCATAGGACAGCCGACGTGCCTGTGCGGCCTCGGCGCTGTCCCACTGGTCCTGCGGCATCATCCACTGGATCAGATATGCCTTGCCCGTGTCCTTGCCGATGATGAACGCCCGGCTGACCACGTGCTTGAGGGCGACCGGCTTGTTGAAGGTGAACGTCCAGTCCGCCGCGTCCCAGCCGCGGTAGCGCAACTGCTGGATGCCGCCGACCTGGTGGTACTCGGGGTAGCCGGCGCTGGCCTGGCTCGCGCGGTCGCGCCAGTCCGCCAGGACGTCCTCGGTGGCGTCCTGGCGGTGGTCCAGGATCAGCACCCAGTCCTTGTAGTGCAGTTCGACGCCGCCGTCCTTGTCCTTGGCGTACGTCATGCCCTCGGGTACCACGACGGAGAGGCCTTCCCGGTCGTTGGTGTAGGTGGTGAAGCCGTCGGGGACGGCGCCCTTGGCCCCGCCGTCCTTGCTCCCGCTCCCGGGCCCGCTCTGGTCGCCGTTGCCGTTGCCGTCTCCGTTGTCGCCGCCGCCCTTGTCGTCGCCGGTGGGGTCGTCGCCGGCGGGGGCCGCGGGCCCGGTCGCCGACGAGGAGGGTGTGGGGGCTCCGCCGGTCGCCGATGTGGACGCCTTGGGGGCCGGACTGTGGCTGCCCCCGGCGCCGCCCGAAGCCCGGTCACCGGAGGAGCCGCCGGTGTCCGACATCGCCTGTACGCCCAGCACCACCGCGGTCACCAGCAGCACCAGCACCAGGCCGTAGACCAGCAGCGTCCGGGGAGCCGGGGTGCGCTCCGCGGGCGGTGCCGCGCGCCACTCCCGGACCCGCCGACCGACACCGCTACCCGGGCCGCCGGGCGCCCCGGACTCCGCTGCGACTGCGGCGGGCAGCACGGCGGTGGCCGGTGCCTCCTCCTGAGCGGGGGCGGGGGCGGGGGCGGCCGTGGGCTCGGCCGGCTTTGCGGCCCCGGCAGGTGCGGCGGCAGCCGCGGGCCGCGCAGGCCTGGCTGCTTCGGCCGGCTCGGACGTCGCGGCCGGCTCGGGCGCTGCGGGTACAGCGGTTGCCGCGGGCTCGGCCGGGTCCGCGGACGGCGGCGCCGTACGGCTGCCCACCCGCACCGTGCCGAGCAGGCCGCCCAGCACCCCGGCACCACGTCGCCCGGACTCCGCGGCTTCGCCGCCGTCCTCGGCCGGGGAGGCCTCCTTCGCGGGAGTCGCCTCCTTGGCCGGGGCGCTCTTCCCGGCAGGGGCACTCTTCGCACCCTGGGCACTCTTCTCCGGCTGGGCCCCCTGGCGGGGCACCGACCGGGCGGCGTCCCCGGCCGGCTTGCCCGCAGCCGGCTTCTCCTCGGCCTGCTTCTTCTTGACCGGCTTCTCCTCGGCCGGCTTCTCCTCGGCCGGGGTCGCGGGCAGTACCTGCGTCCGGGCGGCCGAGGCCTGCTGGGTGGTGTCCTCCGACCGCCGGGTCGCCTCGGCGACGATCCGCCGCAGCATCGACCGGGTCGTGGACTCGTCCAGCCGCTCGTCGGGGTCCTTGTGCAGCAGGCCCTCGATCACCGGGCGCAGCGGCCCGGCGTTCGCGGGGGTCTTGAGGTCCTCCATCATGACCGCGGTGAGGGTGGAGATCGCCGAGCCCCGGTCGTACGGGGGCTTGCCCTCGACCATGGCGTACAGGGTCGCGCCCAGCGACCACAGGTCGGCGGGCGGTCCGGGCTTCTGGCCGCGGGCGCGCTCGGGAGAGATGTAGGACGGGGCGCCGACCAGCATGCCGGTGGAGGTGACCGAGGGGTCCCCCTCGACGCTGGCGATGCCGAAGTCGGTGAGCACCACCCGGCCGTCGTCGCCGATCAGCACATTGGACGGCTTGACGTCGCGGTGCAGGATGCCGTGGCCGTGCGCCGAGCGCAGCACTCCCAGCAGGGCGAGGCCGATCTCGGCGGCGCGCACGGGCTCCAGCGGACCGTCCTGCTTGATGACGTCCGACAGGGAGCGGGACTCGACCAGCTCCATCACGATCCACGGCCGGTCGTCCTCGTCCACCACATCGAAGACGGTGACCGCGGCGGTGTGTCTGATCCTTGCCGTGGCCTTGGCCTCGCGCAGCGTACGGGTGATCAGGCGGCGCTTCTCCTCGTCGTCGACGCCGCCGTGGAAGCGCAGCTCCTTCACCGCGACGACGCGCCCCAGCATCTCGTCCTCGGCGCGCCAGACGGTGCCCATGCCGCCACGCCCGAGCACCGAGTCCAGCCGATAGCGGCCGGCGATGAGGCGGCCGGTGGAGCCCTGGGCCTGGGTCATGGATGCGATCCCCTACGTATGCCAGTCGACATGATGGTGCGTCGGCCCCGGCCGCAGGACCGCGCGGCAGGGGACCGGAGAGAGGGCGGACCGGTACCGGCGTGATGCTCACGCCCCCCGGAAGCCCAAGGGTCCATCATCCCCTGAGCTCCCGTCGCCCCCGCAATCGGCCCCCGGGCCACGACCGTCCGAACCGGTGTGCCCCCCACGCGCACACGCACAAGGACGCTCGGAACGGCCCCGATGGTTCCCGATCGGCCCCGGGACCCGATGCCCGGGGCAGGACACCCACGGGATCATTCGTTCGAGGGACGGTGCAGCGCGGCCCCCACGCCTGGAATTGTCCCGTCAGCGACGAGGGAGGACGCCATGGCGATGTCGATGCCGGGGCATTCGCCCAACGCGGATCTGCCGGCCCGGCACGAGCAGCTCGAGGTGCCTGTCGGCTTCCGAGCCGAGGTGATCGACGGGGGAATCAGCGCGTCTCCAAGCCCCGGCGGCCGCCATCAGTACATCTGTATGCGCCTGCGGGACCTGCTGCGCCCTGCCACGTCCACAGGTCCGGTGGTGACGGAGGACTCATCGTGGAACTGCCCGCCGCGGGTGAGCGCTACATCCCGGATCTGTTGGTGCTGCTCGAAAGGGCCCTTCTCACGGAGGAATGGATCTTCCCGCCGGACGGTGTGGAGCTTGTCTGCGAGGTGACTTCGCCGCCCAATGCGGCGACGGACCGGGTGAAGAAGCTCCGCGGTTACGCCGCCTCCGGCATCCCCCGCTATCTGCTGGTCGACCGACAGGGCGGCACGGCACGTCTGTTCGCGCAGCCTTGGGGTGACCATGACGTCAGCCGTATCCAGGTCACGTTCAGCGGTGTCGTCGATCTGCCGGCTCCGCTCGGCCTGCGGCTGGAGACCGCCGCCCTGGCCTGAGGCACGGGTGGGGCCTCAGGCATCGGCGGCCGGCCGCGGCTGGTTCGTCCGCGAAAGGCAGTGGGAACAGACGTCCGACACTGCTAACGTTCCGGCCCATTCCCACGTTCGCCGTGCTGCGCTGCGCGCTGTCCGCCGCGACGTGTCCACTCCACTCACCTCGGGGGATCTCCGTGGACCAGACCACGCCTTCGCCTGCCGGAACGTTCGGCCCTCCGGCGTCCCAGCCACAGCCGCAGGCACCGGTAGCCGGGGCCCCGGTGCCGCCCCCGGCCGGCGAGTTCGGTGCACCCCTGCCGCCCCCGGCCGGCGAGTTCGGTGCACCCCTGCCGCCCCCGGCCGGCGAGTTCGGTGCTCCCCTGCCGCCCCCGGCCGGCGAGTTCGGTGCGCCGCAGCCGCCGTCGCCGTATCTGCAGGCGTCGGCCCCCGCGGCATCGCCGACGGCCTCCCGCGCCGCCCTCGGCGTCCTGGCCGGCGTGGCGGCGGCGCTGATCGGCGCGGCGGTGTACGGCGCGATCATCCGCGGCACCAACCGTGAGTTCAGCTATGCCGCCCTGGCCGTGGGCGCCCTGGTGGGCGCGGCGCTCGGCAAGGTCGGCGGGCGGAGCCAGACGCTGCCGGTGCTCGGGGTGCCGCTGGCCCTGCTCGGAGTGTTCCTGGGCCAGATGTTCGGCCTCACGCTGCTGGCGCAGCACGAGACCGGGGTGTCGGTGACCACCATCCTCACCGACCACACCGGGGTGATCTACGACGTCTGGAAGGACCAGCTGGGCTTCATGGACGTGCTCTTCTTCGGCATCGCCGGGTTCGAGGGATTTCTCTTCGCCAAGCGCACCGCGGGCTGACCGCTGACCACACGGTCGAGGGGCCGGGGACCGCGATCGCGGTCCCCGGCCCCTCGCGTCGGCCGGCCGTCGTCGGCCGGTCTGCTCAGCGGTGGCCGGCGTGCGGGGCCACGGTGACCTCCACCCGCTGGAACTCCTTGAGCTCCGAGTAGCCGGTGGTGGCCATCGCCCGGCGCAGCGCACCGAAGAGGTTCATGGTGCCGTCGGGGGTGTGCGAGGGACCCAGCAGGATCTCCTCCGTGGTGCCCACGGTGCCCAGGTGGACGCGCTTGCCGCGCGGCAGCTCGTCGTGGACGGCCTCCATGCCCCAGTGGTGGCCCCGGCCGGGCGCGTCGGTGGCGCGGGCCAGCGCGGCACCGATCATCACCGCGTCCGCGCCGCATGCCACGGCCTTGGCCAGGTCGCCGCTGTAGCCGACCCCGCCGTCCGCGATGACGTGCACATACCGGCCGCCGGACTCGTCCATGTAGTCCCGGCGGGCCGCCGCGACATCGGCGACCGCGGTGGCCATCGGCACCTGGATGCCCAGCACGGCCCGGGTGGTGTGGGCGGCACCGCCGCCGAAGCCGACCAGCACACCGGCCGCACCGGTGCGCATCAGGTGCAGCGCCGCCGTGTAGGTGGCGCAGCCGCCGACGATCACCGGAACATCGAGCTCATAGATGAACTGCTTGAGGTTGAGCGGCTCGGCCGCACCGGAGACATGCTCGGCCGAGACCGTGGTGCCGCGGATCACAAAGACGTCCACGCCGGCGTCCACGACCGCCTTGGAGAACTCGGCGGTGCGCTGCGGGGAGAGCGCGGCGGCGGTGACCACACCCGACTCCCGCACCTCCTTGATCCGCTGGCCGATCAGCTCCGGCTTGATCGGCTCGGCGTAGATCTCCTGGAGGCGCCGGGTGGCGGCGTGCTCGTCGGCCAGCGCGGCGACCTCGGCGAGCAGCGGCTCGGGGTCCTCGTAACGGGTCCACAGACCTTCGAGGTTGAGGACGCCCAGACCGCCGAGCCGGCCGATGGCGATCGCCTGCGCGGGGGAGACCACGCTGTCCATGGGGGCGGCCAGGAAGGGCAGTTCGAAACGGTAGGCATCGATCTGCCAGGCGATCGAGACCTCCTTGGGGTCGCGGGTACGCCGGCTCGGGACGACGGCGATGTCGTCGAAGGCGTATGCCCGTCGGCCGCGCTTGCCCCGCCCGATCTCGATCTCGGTCACTTCGAGCCCTTCCGCTGTCTTCGTCCGAACCGGCCGGGGCTCTGCGCCCGCAGCCGTACACCAGTATCCCGGAACGGCGCCCGCCCGCCGCAGGAGGTGCGGCGGGCGGGCGGACCGGAGCGGGTCAGCGGCCGGGGTAGTTGGGCGCCTCGATGGTCATCTGGATGTCGTGCGGGTGGCTCTCCTTGAGCCCCGCCGCGGTGATCCGGACGAACCGGCCCTTGTCCTTGAGCTCCTGGATGTCCGCGGAACCCGCGTATCCCATGGAGGAGCGCAGGCCGCCGATGAGCTGGTGGACGACCGAGGCCAGCGGGCCGCGGTAGGGCACCTGGCCCTCGATGCCCTCGGGGACGAGCTTGTCCTCGGAGAGCACGTTGTCCTGGAAGTAGCGGTCCTTGGAGAAGGACCGGGCCTGGCCACGCCCCTGCATGGCGCCCAGCGAGCCCATGCCCCGGTAGGACTTGAACTGCTTGCCGTTGATGAACAGCAGCTCGCCCGGCGACTCCTCGCAGCCGGCCAGCAGGCTGCCCAGCATCACGGTGTCGGCGCCGGCCGCGATGGCCTTGGCAATGTCACCGGAGTACTGGAGGCCGCCGTCGCCGATCACCGGGACGCCGGCCGCGATGGCCGCCTGGGCGGCCTCGTAGATCGCGGTGACCTGCGGGACACCGACACCGGCGACCACGCGGGTGGTGCAGATGGAGCCGGGGCCCACACCGACCTTGATGCCGTCGGCACCGGCGTCGATCAGCGCCTGGGCGCCGTCGCGGGTGGCGACGTTGCCGGCCACCACATCGACCCGGATGTTGGCCTTGACCTTGGCGACCATGTCCAGGATGCCGCGGCTGTGGCCGTGGGCGCTGTCGATCACCAGGAAGTCCACCCCGGCCTCGACCAGGGCCAGCGCCCGGTCGTACGCGGCGTCGCCGACACCCACCGCGGCACCGACGATCAGCCGGCCCTCGGCGTCCTTGGCGGCGTTGGGGTACTTCTCGGCCTTGACGAAGTCCTTGACCGTGATCAGGCCCTTGAGCCGGCCCTCGTCGTCGACCAGCGGAAGCTTCTCGATCTTGTGGCGGCGCAGCAGCCCGATGGCGTCCTCGCCGGAGATGCCGACCTTGCCGGTGATCAGCGGCATCGGCGTCATCACCTCGCGGACCTCGCGGCTGCGGTCCGACTCGAAGGCCATGTCGCGGTTGGTGACGATGCCGAGCAGCTTGCCTGCGGCGTCCGTGACCGGGACACCGCTGATCCGGAACTTGGCGCAGAGCGCGTCGGCGTCGAGCAGGGTGGCGTCCGGACGGACCGTGATCGGGTCGGTGACCATCCCCGACTCGGAGCGCTTCACCAGGTCGACCTGGTTGACCTGGTCCTCGACCGAGAGATTGCGGTGCAGCACGCCGACGCCGCCCTGACGGGCCATGGCGATGGCCATCCGCGCCTCGGTGACCTTGTCCATGGCGGCGGAGAGCAGCGGGATGTTGACCGAGACGTTCCGGCTGACCCGGGAGGAGGTGTTGACCTGGTTGGGCAGCACCTCGGAGGCACCAGGGAGCAGCAGGACGTCGTCGTAGGTGAGCCCGAGCATGGCGAACTTCTCGGGTACGCCGGCGGCGTTGGAGGACATGAATACCTTCCCGTGGTGGGCCGGACCGATCCGATGTGCAGAGGTGGACGCGATCTCTTCGGATGTGGCGGAAGGAAGGGAGGTCGTCCGGCCTCCGCCCGCCCGCCCGCTCGCACCGGCACCTGCACGGGGCTGCTCGGGGACACCGAGACACTGCGGGGGACGCCGAGGCTCCGCCCGGGTACCGGAACTCCATGTTACTGGGATGCGAAGTGTTTCCGTCCCGCCCCCTTGACACAGCGCGGCCGGTCGCTGGGCGAAACGGGCGGTTGCGCGGGTCGGAGATGCGCCGATCCGGACGGCGCGCACGCCGGCGGCCGCGGACGGCCGAGCGCCCGGTGACCCTTGCCACGGCTGCCGCCCGGCCGGGCGGCGCCGCTCGCACGGCGGGGTGGGAGTGCCGTCGCACGGCTCCCCCGCACCCGGGGTGCAGGGGAGATCACGGTGGCCGGATGTGGCGTTGCGAAACCGGGCGCTGATGAATCAGGCGCTGAGGCCGGTGGCGCCGTCGCCGCCCTCGGCGAGCGCCCGCAGCCTGCTGAGGGCGCGGTGCTGGGCGACCCGAACGGCGCCCGCGGACATCCCGAGGACCTCGCCGGTCTCCTCCGCGGTGAGTCCGGCCGCGACCCGCAGCAGCACCAACTCCCGCTGCCGGGGCGGCAGGCACGCCAGCAGCTCGCGCGCCCAGGCGGCGTCGCTGCTGAGCAGCGCCCGCTCCTCGGGGCCCAGCGACTCGTCGGCGGTCTCCGGCAGGACATCGGCGGGCACCGCGGTGGAAGCGGGGCCGCGCATGGCGGCCCGCTGCAGATCCGCGATCTTGTGGGCCGCGATGCCGTAGACGAACGCCTCGAAGGGCCGGCCCTCGTCCCGGTAGCGCGGCAGCGCGCAGAGCACGGCCAGGCAGACGTCCTGCGCCACATCGTCGACATGGTGCCGTGCCCCGCCGGGCAGCCTGGTCAGCCGTGCCCGGCAGTACCGCAGCACCAGTGGGTGGACATGGGCGAGCAGCGCATCGGTGGCACGGCCGTCACCCTGGACGGCGCGGCCGACCAGGTCGCCCACCACCGTCGGCTCGGGCACTCTCTCCGCCACCCTCCGCACCGCGACGCCCCCTTGGCGACCGGCGGCTCTGGCTTGACGCGTCTCCACGGCACCCGCTCCTCCGAGCGTGGCGCCGCCGAAGTCTGCCTCGCCGGGGGCGGCTACCTCGTCGTCGCGCATCGGTCCATGGTGCCTGGTCGTTCGAGAAAACGCGGCACCGGCTCCGGACTTGTGCACCGGAACGTTATGTGCTGCCCCGTGCTCCGTGGTCGCGGCCTGCGGTGCGGTGTCCGGCGGCGGGTCCCCGAGGTGCTCCATACTCCTATGGTGCGTCCTCGGCCCGCCGCTGACACCATGCCGCCGCCCACATCGCACCGGAGAGCGGACGACCGGTCCGCCGGAAGGCGGTGCGGGGACCCCTTTCCGGGGTGCGGCCGACCGCCGCGACCTGCGCCGTTCCGCCGACAGCCAGCGCCGCCGACACGACCCTCAGCGGACCAGGCCCCAGCGAAAGCCCAGCGCCACTGCATGCGCCCGGTCCGAGGCGCCGAGCTTCTTGAAGAGCCGGCGCGCATGGGTCTTCACGGTGTCCTCGGAGAGGAAGAGCTCACGGCCGATCTCGGCGTTGCTCCGCCCGTGGCTCATGCCCTCCAGCACCTGGATCTCACGTGCGGTGAGGGTGGGGGCCGCGCCCATGTCGGGGGAGCGCAGCCGGCGCGGGGCGAGCCGCCAGGTGGGGTCGGCCAGCGCCTGGGTCACGGTGGCCCGCAGCTCGGCGCGTGATGCGTCCTTGTGCAGATAACCGCGGGCGCCGGCGGCGACGGCCAGCGCCACCCCGTCGAGGTCCTCGGCGACGGTCAGCATGATGATCCGGGCCCCCGGATCGGCTGACAACAGCCGCCGCACCGTTTCGACCCCGCCGAGTCCGGGCATCCGGACGTCCATCAGGACGAGGTCGGAGCGGTCCGCCACCCAGCGGCGGAGAACCTCCTCGCCGTTGGTGGCAGTGGTCACCCGGTCGACACCGGGCACGGTCGCCACCGCTCGGCGGAGCGCCTCCCGGGCAAGCGGGGAATCGTCGCACACGAGAACGGATGTCATGACCGTCCTCCGCAGCTGATCCGCGTCACGTTGAGCCTCCTGGCTGGTACGAATCGTCACCGACACGGCCAATGACGACAGGCTGTGGTTCTGATCGCTCGCACTGCTCGCGATCGTTCCCGACGCCCGGCGCCCGCTAACCGCCTCCGCACTCCCAACGACCGTCACTCGAATGAGTTACGGGGATGGCGGCCACCTCCACCACTCTACGTGGTCGACCCGTTACCGATCGCCGCCCGCCGTCCGGCCCGCGTGCCGCGCGATGGCGACCCGGGACCCGGCGTAGTCCCAACGAGTGCACCCGCCCCCAGGACACGCCGCAGCACACTGTGCGGCATTGGTCCGTTTTCGCGGCATTTGTTAGGGGGAGGCCTGTTGTGCGACCCAATGGGCATCTTGTCCTATAGATCTCTGTAGGTCTTATTTCCAGGTGTTCGCACTGACGCCGCCCCGGAGCCTCGCCTCGACGGTCGACGCACCGGCATCTAAGCCCCAAATCCTTTGAGGGGATGAGCCATGGCCGACTTCTCCCGCCTTCCCGGCCCCAACGCAGACCTGTGGGACTGGCAGCTCTCGGCGGCCTGCCGCGGTGTGGACAGCTCCCTGTTCTTCCATCCCGAGGGCGAGCGCGGCGCTGCCCGCTCCTCCCGGGAGCAGGCAGCCAAGGAGGTGTGTATGCGCTGCCCGGTCAGGGCGCAGTGCGCGGCACATGCACTGACCGTCCGCGAGCCCTACGGCGTGTGGGGCGGGCTGACCGAGGACGAGCGCGAGGAGCTCCAGGGCAGGGCCCGCCATCGGCTGGTGGAGGTGCCGCTGATCGCACCGTCGCCCGGCTCGCACTGAGCCGCTGAGCACTGGGCCACTGAGCACTGGGCCACTGAGCCACCGAGCCAGGGGTCGGCGGCCACGGGGCCGACCCGCAGCAGCATGCCCGCGACGGCATGCACAGCAGGATCGTTCCTGCTTGAACGTTCCGCTGGGCCGCAGCCCAGCGGCCCAGCGTCAGCCCCGGCGCTGGGCGGCCGCCCCCGCCAACCGGTCCAGCATCAGCTCCACGGCCGGCACCTCCCCCAGGTCGGGCAGGGTCAGCGCCACCACCTCACGCGCCGCCCGCGGGGTCAGCGGGACCACGGCGACGCCGGTCCGCCGTACCGACTCCAGCGCCAGTCCGGGCAGCACCGCCACCCCCACCCCGGCCGCGACCAGGCCGACCACCGCGGGGTAGTCGTCGGTGGCGAAGTCGATACGCGGTGCAAAACCCGCCGCGGCGCAGAGCTCCACCAGATGGCCGCGGCACTGCGGGCAGCCCGCGATCCACTGCTCCCCCGCCAGCTCCGCCAGCTTCACCGGCTCTGCCGGCCCGCGCCCTGCCAGCGGGTGCCCCGAGGGCACCAGGCCGACCAGGGCGTCGTCCAGCAGCGGGCGCACCACCAGGTCGGACCAGTCGTTGGCGGCGGCCGAGGCGGCAGCCTCCAGCGCGGCCTCGGCCCGCGCCTCACGCCGTGATCCATGGCCCCCGGTCTCCGCCGCTGCGGCCGGCACGGCGGACGCCACGGCACGGGCGGCCCGCTCCGTCTCCGGGTAGCGGAAGGCCAGCGCCACCTCGCACTCGCCGCCGCGCAGCATCGCCAGCGACTCCGGGGGCTCCGCCTCGACCAGCGAGACCTGCACCCCCGGGCGGGAGGCACGCATCTCGGCGACCGCCCTCGGCACCAGGGTGGAGCTGGCGGTGGGGAAGGAGACCAGCCGTACGCGTCCGGCCCGCAGCCCGGCGATCGCCGCGACCTCCTCCTCGGCGGCGGTGAGCCCGGCGAGGATGGTGTTGGCGTGCTTCAACAGGGCCTGTCCGGCCTCGGTGAGCTGCATCCCGCGCCCGGAGCGCACCACCAGCGGGGTCTCCACCGACTTCTCCAGCGCTTTCATCTGCTGGCTGACCGCGGGCTGGGTACAGCCCAGATCCCGGGCGGCCGCGGAGTAGGAGCCGGTCCGGGACACGGCCCGCAGGACCCTGAGATGGCGTGCCTCGATCACGGGTCAAGCATAAGCAACTCTTTGGGAAAGGCCCTCGGCCCGGACCTTCCCTGGGGAAGGTCCGGGCCGAGGGTGACTGCTCGGGTGCCTCAGTGCGAGTGGCCGTGGCCACCGTGCGAGTGGCCCGCGGCGGCCTCTTCCTCTTCCTTCTTCTCCACCACCAGGGTCTCGGTGGTGAGCAGCAGGGAGGCGATGGAGGCGGCGTTCTCCAGGGCGGAGCGGGTGACCTTGACCGGGTCGATGACGCCGGCCTTCACCAGGTCGCCGTACTCGCCGGTGGCGGCGTTGTAGCCCTGTCCGGCGTCCAGCTCGGCGACCTTGGAGGTGATCACATAGCCCTCGAGGCCGGCGTTCTGGGCGATCCAGCGCAGCGGCTCGACCAGGGCGCGGCGGACGACCGCGACACCGGTGGCCTCGTCGCCGGACAGGCCCAGGCCGTTCTCCAGCACCTTGGCGGAGTGGACCAGGGAGGCGCCGCCGCCGGCGACGATGCCCTCCTCGACCGCGGCGCGGGTCGCCGAGATGGCGTCCTCGAGGCGGTGCTTCTTCTCCTTGAGCTCCACCTCGGTGGCGGCGCCGACCCGGATCACGCAGACGCCGCCGGCCAGCTTGGCCAGGCGCTCCTGCAGCTTCTCGCGGTCCCAGTCGGAGTCGGTGGTCTCGATCTCGGCCTTGATCTGGGCGACCCGGCCGGCGACCTCCTCCGAGGAGCCCGAGCCGTCGACGACGGTGGTGTTGTCCTTGGTGACGGTCACCCGACGGGCGCTGCCCAGGACGTCCAGACCGGCCTGGTCGAGCTTGAGGCCGACCTCCTCCGCGATCACGGTGGCGCCGGTGAGGGTCGCGATGTCGCCCAGCATGGCCTTGCGGCGGTCGCCGAAGCCGGGGGCCTTCACCGCGACGGCGTTGAAGGTGCCACGGATCTTGTTGACGACGAGGGTGGAGAGGGCCTCGCCCTCGACGTCCTCGGCGATGATCAGCAGCGGCCGGCTGGCGCCGCCCTGGAGGATCTTCTCCAGCAGCGGCAGCAGGTCCTGGATCGAGGAGATCTTGCCCTGGTTGATCAGGATGTACGGGTCGTCGAGGACGGCCTCCATACGCTCCTGGTCGGTCACCATGTACGGGGACAGGTAGCCCTTGTCGAACTGCATGCCCTCGGTGAAGTCCAGCTCCAGGCCGAAGGTGTTGGACTCCTCGACGGTGATCACACCGTCCTTGCCGACCTTGTCCATCGCCTCGGCGATCAGCTCGCCGACCTGGGGGTCCTGGGCGGACAGCGCGGCCACGGCGGCGATGTCGTCCTTGCCCTCGATCTCACGGGCGATGCCGAGCAGGTGCTCGGAGACGGCCGCCACGGCGGCGTCGATGCCCTTCTTGAGACCGGCCGGGCCGGCGCCCGCCGCGACGTTGCGCAGACCCTCGTTGACCAGGGCCTGGGCCAGCACGGTGGCAGTGGTGGTGCCGTCGCCCGCGACGTCGTTGGTCTTGGTCGCGACCTCCTTGACGAGCTGCGCGCCAAGGTTCTCGTACGGGTCGTCCAGCTCCACCTCACGGGCGATGGTCACGCCGTCGTTGGTGATGGTGGGCGCGCCGAACTTCTTGTCGATGACGACATTGCGGCCCTTGGGGCCGATCGTCACCTTCACGGTGTCGGCGAGCTTGTTGACTCCGCGCTCCAGCGAGCGGCGGGCGTCCTCGTCGAACTTCAGGATCTTCGCCATCGTCTCGTCAATTCCCTCTCAACAACCGCGCCCCGGGCCCCGGGTCTCATAAGGACACGGATCCCGGGGCGGGTCACGACTCTGCGGTCAGCGTCGGATTACTTCTCGATGATCGCGAGGACGTCGCGAGCCGAGAGGACGAGGTACTCCTCGCCGTTGTACTTGACCTCGGTGCCGCCGTACTTGCTGTACAGCACGACATCGCCCACGGCGACGTCCAGCGGGAGACGCTGGCCGTCCTCGAAGCGACCCGGGCCCACGGCGAGGACGACGCCCTCCTGGGGCTTCTCCTTCGCAGTGTCCGGAATGACCAGGCCGGAGGCCGTGGTGGTCTCGGCGTCGAGCGGCTGGACCACAATGCGGTCCTCGAGCGGCTTGATGGCAACCTTGGTGCTGGCGGTCGTCACGTCCGACCTCCCCCTTCGGAGATCTCACGGGGTTGTCTAAAGGTAGGTGGCGACCTGGCCGGCCCGTCGTCGCGGGTGCCGGACCTGCCTCGTCGCGTTAGCACCCTCCTGGGGAGAGTGCCAAGGACGACCTTAGGGCGCGACTAGCACTCAGTCAACCAGAGTGCTAACTAGTGGCTGCCGTGGGTGGGTGGCTGAGGATGGCGGCTGGGGTTGGCGGGGGTTGCTCTCGCGTTCCGCCGTTGGAAGTTGAGGGTGCGCGACGGGGCCTCCGCTCTGGTGGGGCTGCCCGGAAACACGCTCACACGCCGGGAGTGGCGCGGGCGCGCGGCGGGGCCACCGGTCCGGTCGGACGGCCCGGAAACACGCTCACGCCCCGGGAGTGGCGCAGACACGGCGCGGGGCCACCGGTCCGGTGGGGCGGCCCGGAAACACGCTCACACGCCGGGAGTGGCGCGGGCGCGCGGCGGGGCCACCGGTCCGGTGGGGCGGCCCGGAAGCACGCTCACGCCCCGGGAGTGGCGCAGACACGGCGCGGGGCCACCGGTCCGGTGGGGCGGCCCGGAAACACGCTCACACGCCGGGAGTGGCGCGGGCGCGCGGCGGGGCCACCGGTCCGGTCGGACGGCCCGGAAACACGCTGATGCGCCGGGAGTGTCGCGGATGCGCGGAGAGGGCGTGCGATCGGGGGCGTGCCGCAAGGGCTGGTGCGGCCGGGCGGGGCGCCGGCGGGAGAATGGGCAGGTGGAGATCGAATCGTTCCGGGACCTGCTGACCGACGAGGGGCAGGAACTGCTGACCCGGCTGCGCGACCATGCCCCCGGTGAGGAACTGGCGCTGGCCACCCGGCTGCGCCGGGAGCACCCGGCGGAGCTGGTGTCGGCGGCGCTCGGCCAGGCCCGGCTGCGACAGCGGGCCAGGGCGAAGTTCGGCGGCGACGCCGACCGGATGTACTTCACGCCCGACGGGGTGGAGCAGGCCACCCGCACCACGGTGGCCGAGTGGCGGGCCCGCCGGTTCGCCGGCCTGGGTGTGCGCCGGCTGGCCGACCTCTGCTGCGGGGTGGGCGGCGACGCGGTGGCGCTGGCCAGGGCCGGGATCTCGGTGCTGGCCGTCGACCGGTCCCCGCTGGCCTGCGCCGCGGCCGAGGCCAATGCGCGGGCGCTGGGCCTGGCGGAGCTGATCGAGGTCCGCTGCGCCGCTGTGGCCGAGGTGGACCTGTCCGGGTACGACGCGGTCTTCACCGACCCCGCCCGCCGTGGGTCGCGCGGCCGGATCTTCGACCCGGAGGCCTACTCCCCGCCGCTGTCCTGGGCCGTCGAGGCCGGCCGCCGCACCCCGTACGCCGCGCTGAAGATCGCCCCCGGGGTGCCCCACGAGGCGGTGCCCGAGGACGCCGAGGCCGAGTGGGTCTCCGACGGCGGGGACGTCAAGGAGGCGGTGCTCTGGTTCGGTACCGGGGCGGTCCAGCCGCACCGGGCGACCCTGCTGCCCGGCGGCCACACCCTCACCGGCGGACGGCTGCCCAACCCCCCGGTGGGGCCGGTGGGCGGCTTCCTGTACGAACCGGACGGCGCGGTGATCCGGGCCCACCTGGTGGCCGAGGTGGCCGAGCGGATCAGCGGCACCCTGATCGACCCGACCATCGCCTACCTCACCGCGGACACCCTGGTCCGCACGCCCTACGCCACCGCGTACACGATCACCGACACCCTGCCGTTCAACGTCAAACGGCTGCGGGCACTGCTGCGTGAACGCGGGGTGGGCACGGTGGTGGTCAAGAAGCGCGGCTCCGCGGTGGAACCGGAGGAGCTGCGCCGCAAGCTGAAGCCCGAGGGCCCCCACTCCTGCACGGTCTTCCTCACCCGGGTGGCGGGGGCTCCGGCCATGCTGCTGGGGCACCCGGTCTGACCGGACCGGCTCGGCCGCGCTCCGGCCCCGGCGGCAGGTACGCGGCAGCCTCCCGGTTCGGCGCGGCCGCGGTCCGTACGAGCACGCCCTCGACGAGGCCGCCGCTCCGCCGGACCACGCCCCGGGGCGACCGGTCAGGGGTAGCTCTCCACCCGGCGGAACCGCCAGCGGTGCGGCTCGCGGCGCAGCAGTCCCGGGGGCGGCTCCGGCAGCTCCGGCAGGGCCCGCCGCTCCGGCTCCTGGGCGGCCTCGGGGGCAGCCGACCACCAGGTGATCACCAGCACCCGGTCCTCCGGGGCGGTGAACACCTCTGCCCGCTCAAGACCCGCCGACGAGCCCGTGAGCCCCGGCAGACCGTGCTCCACCACCCACTCCAGCAGGGCGTCGCCGCGGCCCTCCGCGGCCCGCGCCTCCCACATCAGGGTGATGGTCACGCCCCGCCTCCCAGGGCGCTGTGGGCGTGCGCGTGCAGCGCACCGTGGGGGTCCGGCACGGACACCTCGGTGACCGGCAGCGAGGAGTCCGCGGAGAGGTCGAAGGCGGAGCTGTCCCGGCCCCGCCACACCATCTCCGCGCCCAGTGCCGCCACCATCGCGCCGTTGTCGGTGCACAGGCCCGGCCGGGGCACCCGCAGCCGGATGCCGGCCCGGTCGCAGCGCTCCTGCGCCATCGCCCGCAGCCGGGAGTTGGCCGCGACCCCGCCGCCGATCATCAGATGGTCGACGCCGCTGGACCGGCACGCCTTGACCGCCTTGCGGGTCAGCACATCGGTGACCGCCTCCTGGAAGGACGCGGCGACATCCGCCACCGGTACCTCCTCCCCGGCCCGCCGCTTCTGCTCCACCCAGCGGGCGACCGCGGTCTTCAGGCCCGAGAAGGAGAAGTCGTACTCGGGGTCCCGGGGGCCGGTGAGGCCGCGGGGGAAGCGGATCGCCTCCGGGTCGCCCTCCCTGGCCATCCGGTCGACCACCGGCCCGCCGGGGAAGCCCAGCCCCAGCACCCGCGCCACCTTGTCGAAGGCCTCACCGGCCGCGTCGTCGATGGTGGCGCCCAGCGGGCGGACGTCGCTGGTGATGTCCTCGGTGAGCAGCAGTGAGGAGTGGCCGCCGGAGACCAGCAGCGCCATGGTGGGCTCGGGCAGCCTGCCGTGCTCCAGCTGGGAGACGCAGATGTGCGATGCCAGGTGGTTGACCCCGTACAGCGGCTTGCCCAGCGCATAGGCGTACGCCTTGGCCGCGGACACCCCCACCAGCAGCGCACCGGCGAGGCCCGGCCCGGCGGTCACCGCGATGCCGTCCAGATCGGAGGCGGCCACGCCGGCCTGGTCGAGTGCCCGCTGGACGGTCGGGACCATCGCCTCCAGATGGGCGCGGCTGGCCACCTCGGGGACCACGCCGCCGAACCGGGCGTGCTCGTCGACGCTGGAGGCCACCGCGTCGGCGAGCAGGGTGGTGCCGCGGACGATGCCGACGCCGGTCTCGTCGCAGGAGGTCTCGATACCCAGAACGAGGGGCTGATCAGCCATGGAGGGTCTTTCCTTGGTCGACGGGTGCGGCGGTGGCCGCCATGGGTTCGGGCAGCGGGGCGCGTGCCGGGTCCGACAGGCGCATCACCAGGGCGTCCACCCCGGAGGGCTGGTAGTAGTTGCGGCGCACCCCGATCGGCTGGAAGCCGAACCGCTCGTAGAGCCGCTGGGCCCGGACGTTGTCCACCCGCACCTCCAGCAGCAGGTCGGCGCAGCCCCGCTCCCCGCCTCCCGCACCAGATCGGCGAGCAGCCGGGAGCCCAGTCCGCCGCCCCACTGCTCGCGGGCCACCGCGATGGTCTGCACATCGCCCTCGCCGGAGACCGCCATCAGCCCGGCATAGCCGACCACGCGTCCGGCGGTGTCCTCGGCCACCGTGTAATGGCGGGTGGCACCGGGGTGCCGGGCGTCGGCGAGCTCCGACCAGAACATGCCGGCCGACCAGGCGTCCTCCGGGAAGAGCACCTGCTCCAGTTCCAGTACGGGCTCGATGTCCCACCAGCGCATCGGCCGCAGAGTGATCCCGGATCCGCCGCTCACCTGGGGAGCACCGCCTTGTATCCGGCGGGCACCTGCGCATCCGGGCGGCGGAGGTAGAGCGGCACGGGCGGCAGCAGCGGGACGCCGGCCGCCAGCTGCTCGGCGGCGAAGGCGGCGAGATGGCCCGCGGAGACATGTTCGGGCCCGCGGGCCTCGGTGAAGACCTCGGGGTAGAGCTGCGCACCCGCGCCCACCGCCGGCTGCCCGGCGACCCGGTCGGCGATCTCGGCCGGCCGGTCGACGTCCGGGCCGGAGATCCGGGTGCCGTCCTGGTCGTAGGCGGCCCAGTAGACCTCCTTGCGGCGGGCGTCGGTCGCCGCCGTGAAGGGGCCGCCGAGGCCGTCGGCGCGCGCCGCACGGGCGATCCCGTCCAGGGTGCAGACGCCGTGCACGGGGATCGACAGGGCGTGGCCCAGGGCGGCTGCGGTGACCAGGCCCACCCGCAGGCCGGTGTAGGGGCCGGGACCGACGCCCACCACCACGGCGGTGAGGTCGCCCTTGGCGGCCCCGGCGTCGTGCAGCACCCGGTCGATCACCGGAAGCAGCAGCTCACCGTGGCGCCGGGCGTCGATCGTGGTGGACTCGGCCAGCACCGCGGTGCCGTCGTGCAGGGCGGCGGTGACGGCGGGGGTCGCGGTGTCGAAGGCGAGGAGGAGCACAGCTCCAGGTTAGAGCGTCCCGGCAGGGCCTCCGGCCGGGTGTCCGGTACGGCCTCCGGCCGGGTGTCCGGGGCGGGCAGCGGAGGGCCGCCCGGGGGCGGCTGGCACGATGGGGGGTGACACTGCATGGAAGGCGAGGAGCGCTCGTGGCGAAGATCGGTTCGGGGACGGTCGTCACCGGACTCACCCTGGGGGCGATGGCGGCCGTCGCCGCACTCGCCGTACAGGCGAAGGGCACCGAGCACAGGGCGGCCCCGGCCTCGCCCCCGCCGCCGGCAGCAGGCGCCTCCGCCCGCCCCGGCGCCACGGCACGGCCGCAGCCACCGGCGCTGCCCGCCGCATCGGGGAGCGGGCGCAGGGTGGTCTACTCGCTCCGCGCGGACCGGGTGTGGCTGGTGGACCCGGCCAAGAAGCCCCAGGTGGTGCGGACCTTCCGGGTGCAGCCCAGCACCGTCGACCCGGCGCCGGGCAGCTATCGGGTCTACTCCCGCACCCCGGCCACGACCGGGTCGGACGGCCGTCCGATCGAGCATGTGATGCTGTTCGACCGGGTGCCGGGGACGGTGGTCGGATTCAGTGCCGCGGTGGACAACACCACGCCCAAGCCCAGCCCCGGCCTGCGGACCGGCGGCGTCCGAGGGACCCGCCGGGATGTGGCGGCGCTCTGGGACTTCGCCCCACTCAACAGCCGGGTCGTCGTCGTCCCCTGAGCGGGCCGCGTCCGCGTCCGCCGGACGGACAGCCCCCCACGGTCGGGGCATGCCGACGGTGCCGCCCGGGCGCTCCCGCCCCCGGCGGCGGCCGCCGGGACGTCGGTCAGGCGGCGCGGGGCGGGCTCTGCTCCTCGGGGGGCTCGGCCGCAGGCGGGGTGGAGATCGCGGCTGCCGCCGCGCACGCCGCCAGCACCTCCCGCACGGCGACAGCCGGCGGTGCTGGAACGGGGGCCTCGGACGCGCCGGGACGGGGCTCGTCCACCGACGGGTCCTGCGGGGTGCTGCTCGGCATGGTGCCTCCCGGAGTTAGGTACACCTAACCGCGAACACCATGTGACCACGCCCACCCCCGGGAGCGCAACAGGATGCCGACAACGCGTCGGCAACGAATCGGGCCGGTCAGCCCGCCGCTGCGGTGAGATCGACGCCGTCCCAGCGGCGTCCGAGCCCGCTGAGCACCACCCGGCGCGGGTCGTGGTCGTCCGCCGCGGCCTCGCCGCCGAGGGCGCGCTCGATACGCACCTCCAGCCGCTCCTCGGAGAGCTGCTCCACCTTGCCCTCGCCCCACTCGACGACCACCACCGACTCGGGCAGCGAGACATCCAGGTCGAGGTCCTCCATCTCGTCCAGGCCGCCGCCCAGCCGGTAGGCGTCCACATGCACCAGTGGCGGCCCGCCGGCCAGCGAGGGGTGCACCCGGGCGATGACAAAGGTGGGCGAGGTGACCGCGCCGCGCACGCCGAGGCCCTCGCCCAGGCCGCGGGTGAGCGTGGTCTTGCCTGCGCCCAGCTCTCCGGAGAGCAGCACCAGGTCCCCGGGCCGCAGCAGTGCGGCCAGCCCGCGGCCCAGCTGCTGCATCTGCTCGGGGCCGGGCACGGTCAGGGTGGTGTACGAGCCCATAGGTGTGTCGCGGTCCTTCCAGGTGGTGCGTACGGCGTCCGCAGTCAGGGTTGCACGCCCAGGTCGCCGAGGTCACCGGTGTCCTCCGGGTCACCGTCGGCCGCTTCCCGTACCGAGGCCGGCAGCGGGGCGCCGCAGCGCCGGGCCGCCTTGGCCAGCAGCGCCGCCAGACGGCTGTTGACCAGCTCCGGATGTTCCAGCATCACCAGGTGCCCGGCGTCGGGGACGACCACCAGTTCCGCTCCGGGGAGCGCCGCGGCTATGGCCTCACTGTGGCCCGGAGGGGTGAGCAGGTCCCCGGCGCCGGCCAGGACCAGCGCCGGGATCCCGTCCAGGGCGGCCAGCGCGGCCGCCTTGTCGTGCAGGCCGAACGCCGGATAGAACTCGGCGACCACGTCGATGGGGGTGGCTTCCAGCATCTGCTCGGCGAAGCGGGCCACCGAGGGGTCGACGTCCGCGCTGGCGAAGGAGAACCTGCGGTAGAGCACCGCGGTGAACTCGCTGCCCGCCCGCCGGGTCGCTTCCACCAGTTCGACCTGGCGGCCCAGCGCCTTGAGCACCCCGGGGGCGACCCGGTGCAGCATCCGGGCGCCGTACGCGGGCAGGCCGAGGGTCACCTCGCGCCAGTTGCCGGCCGTGGTGCCGATCAGGGCGACGCCGGCGACCCGCTCACGGAACAGCTCGGGGTCCTGGTCCGCCAGGGCCATGATCGTCATTCCGCCCATGGAGTGGCCGACCAGGACCAGCGGCCCCTCGGGGGCCACCGCGTCGATCACGGCCCGCAGATCCCCGCCGAGCTGGTCGATGGTGGCGGGCTCGCCCGCCTGGTAGGAGCGGCCCCGCTCGGAGCGTCCGTGGCTGCGCTGGTCCCAGAACACCAGCCGCATGCCCTCGCGCAGCCAGGCCCGCTGGAAGTGCCAGCTGTCCTGGTTGAGGCAGTAGCCGTGGCAGAACACCACGGTGAGCGGCGGCGAGCCCTCCGGCGCGGCCAGGGCCCCACCCGGAGCGGTGGCCAGCGCGGGCCGCGACGGGCGGAGGCGGCCGAACCAGCCCCGGCGCACCGGGGCGGCGTCCGGGTCGTCCTGCGGCCCGCCCGCGGTGGCGGCCAGGGCGGCCTGCGGGTCCTCCTCGGCGGCCGGGCGGACGGGCCGGGCGGTGCCGTCGAGCTCCAGGTAGAGCCGGGTGCCGTCATCGGCGGTGATCTGACGTGAGACGCCGCGCAGTGAGCCGAAGGGCGCCGCGGCGTCCAGTTCGGCCCGGGCCCGCAGCCGCATGGTCCGGCCGACGGTCAGCCGCTCCAGGGCGACCCCGGCAGCGGCTCCGGCGGCGACCACGCCGACCGACATGCCGAGTACGCCGGCGCGGCGGCCCGCCCTGAGCAGCCGCCCGTCCACGGTCGCGGCAGCCTCGCCCACCGCCTGGACGGCCCGCACCGCGGACTCCGCGGCACCGGCGGCCGCGCCCAACGACTTTCCCGCCTCGCTGGCCATATCAGAGGGTGACCTCCTGCCCGCCCGGCTCGGCGCCGGCCCGACCGTGCACATACCTGCGGGGAACTCTTACCCCGATCCGGGTGACGATCTCGTAGGAGATCGTCCCGCAGGCCCGCGCCCAGTCCTCGGCGGTGGGCTCGCCCCGGTCCCCCGGGCCGAACAGCACCGCCTCGTCGCCGGCGGCGGCATGGTCGCCGCCCAGGTCCACCACGAACTGGTCCATCGCGACCCGGCCGGCCACCGTGCGCCACTTCCCGGCCACCTGGACGGGGCCGCAGCCGCTGGCGTGGCGGGGGATGCCGTCGGCGTAGCCCAGCGGCACCAGGGCCAGCGAGGTCTCGCCGGGGGTCGTGTAGTGGTGGCCGTAGCTCACCCCGTGGCCGCCGGGCACCTGCTTGACCGAGGCCAGCCTGGCCTCCAGGGTCATCACCGGACGCAGCCCGAAGTCGGCCGGCGAGCCCTCCTCGGGGACCGGGGAGAGCCCGTACATCGCCACTCCGGTGCGGACCAGGTCGTAGTGGGCCTCGGGCAGCAGCAGGGTGGCGGGCGAGTTGGCGAGGTGGCGCACCTCGGGCTCGGCACCCTGTGCCTCCGCATGCGCCAGCGCCTCGCGGAAGGCGGTCAGCTGGGCCTGGATCGAGGGATGGCCCGGCTCGTCCGCCGCGGCGAAGTGCGACCAGATGCCCGCGATCCGCAGCTGTCCCGCCGCCTCGGCGCGACGGGCGGCGGCCACCAGGTCGGGCCAGTCGTGCGGCTGGCAGCCGTTGCGGCCCAGACCGGTGTCGGCCTTCAGGTGGATCCTGGCCGGGACGCCGGTGCGCTCGACGGCGGCCAGCAGCTCGGTGAGGGCCCAGCGGCCGCTGACGGAGATGTCCACCTGGGCGCGCAGCGCCTCGTCCCAGGGCCCGCCGGGCGTCCAGAGCCAGCAGAGCACCCGTGCCCGGTCCGGGCCGATCCCGGCGGCGCGCAGCGCCAGGGCCTCCTCCGGGGTGGCGGTTCCCAGCCAGGGCGCGCCCGCCAGCAGCGCCTCCCGGGCGCAGGGCAGCAGGCCGTGACCGTAGGCGTCCGCCTTCACCACAGCCATCACCGCGGCCCGGCCGACCCTGGCGTCCAGGGCTTCGACGTTGGCCCGCAGCGCGGCCAGGTCCACGGTTGCTTCAGCACGCATTGCTGTTCTCATCGCCTGCCAGTCTCCCATCCCACTGCTGTGCGGCCCTCCGGAGGTGATCGGGAACACGCGCGGCGCCCGCCCCCGGTCCTGCTGGGGGCGGGCGCCGCGGCCCGCTGGGGGGCTTTCGATCAGGTGCCGGGGCGCTTGCCCCAGACGTAGACGTAGTCGTGGAGCTTGAGCACGCCCCAGAGGCGCTTGGCGTCGCTGTTGGTCATGTTGACGCAGCCGTGCGAGCCCGGAGGGGTGGAGATCGGGATGGACACCCCGTGGAACGCCTCGCCGCCGTCGAAGAACTGGCTGTACGGCATCGCCACGTTGTACAGCGTCGACCAGTGGTTCTGGTGGCGCCAGTAGATGCGCTTGAGCCCGGTGCGGGTCTCGTAGTTGTTGCGGCCGGAGCGGATCTTGACCGGGCTGAAGATCACCTTCTTGCCGTTCTGGACCCACATCAGCTGGCGCCCCAGATCCACACAGGCGATCCGGCCCTTGTTGGTCGGGCACTTGCCTGCGGCGTTGGGGTTGGCCTTGGCCTTCAGCTCCTGGACCTTGCCCCAGGTGACCGGGCCGGCGTAGCCGATGTGCGGGCTGATCCCATACTTGACCTGGAACTTCTGGATCGCCCGGCAGTCGGTGGCGGACTGCTTTCCGTCCACCTTCAGCTTCAGGTACGACTCCACCTGCCGCTGGTAGGGACCGGTCTTGGTGGTGCAGGACGTGGCCGCCTGCGCCTCGCCCCCCACCACGAACAACGACAGCGGGGCCACCAGGGCCGCCGTGGCCAGCGCCGCCCCTGCCCGTCTACCGGACACCTGCCTGATTCGCATGCTCTCGCCTCCTCGGCACACGCCCGTCGACGACGCGGCGCGCCATTCCCCCAGAGAGTCGTGCGGGCACTCGCCCGCACATCTGAAATGACCGTCCGACCGGCCACTTCGGTTGCACGCGTTATGGACATGTGATGGGCGGACAGCAGAGCGGCGGCCGGGCGCTGGTGCGCCCGGCCGCCGTAGGAGAGATGAGGAACCGTCAGCCCGAGGCCCGGACCCGGCGCCAGGCGGCGCGCAGCGCCCCCGCCACATCGAGGGCGGAGACCGGGGCGCCGTCCGCGGGGTCGCCACGGCGGCCCGCCGCGGCGACCCGGGCGGCGAGACCGTGCAGATAGGCGGCACCGGACGCCGCGTCCACCGGCGCCAGTCCGGCCGCCAGCAGCGCTCCGGCCAGGCCCGAGAGCACATCGCCGCTGCCGGCCGTGGCCAGCCAGGGCGTACCGGTCGGGTTTACCCGTACGGGGGAACCGCCGGCCACCGGGAAGGTCGGCCACTCCCGGTGCCAGGCACCCCGGGTCGCGGCGGCCTCGGCCGGGGCCGGGACCACCACCGTGGTGGACCCCTTGAGCAGCACCGTCGCCCCGTACAGCTCGGCCAGCCGCACCGCGTGCCGCAGCCGGGCGTGGGCCACCGAGTCGGCCGTGGCGCCCCGATGGGCCGCGGCCAGCAGCCTGGTGGCCTCGCCCGCGTGCGGGGTGAGCAGCACCGGGCCGGTGCGGCCCTCCAGTGCGGCCGGGCCCCTCTCGGCCAGCCAGCTCAGCCCGTCGGCGTCGATCAGCACCGGCAGGTCGTCCTGGGCCAGCGCCTCGCGCATCCCCCGGTCGGTGTCGTCGCCCAGGCCCGGCCCCACCACCCAGGCCTGGACCCGGCCGGCCTCCTGCGGCCCGCCCGCGGTCACCAGGGTCTCCGGGAAGCGCCGCACCACCTCCTCGGCCGCGCTGCCCGCGTACCGCACCGCCCCCGCTCCCCGTGCAGCGCCCCGGCGACGGCCAGCACGGCCGCCCCCGGGTACCGGGCGGAGCCGGCGGCGATGCCCAGTACCCCGCGCCGGTACTTGTCGCTCTCGCCGGTGGGCATCGGCAGCAGCGCCGCCAGATCGGCGTGCTGCAGGGCCTCGGCCGCGGCCGGACCGCCGGGCCGGCCGACCCCGAGCTCGGGCCCCAGACCGATGTCCACCAGCCGCACCACCCCCGCGTACCCGGCCCCCGGGTCCACCAGCAGCCCCGGCTTGTGGGTGCCGAAGGTGACGGTCACATCGGCCCGTACGGCCGCCCCGTGGACCTCTCCGGTGTCCGCGTCGACCCCGCTGGGCAGGTCGACGGCCACCACCAGCGCCCCGTGCCGCTCCCGGGCCCGCTGGGCCGCCGCCGCGCAGGACGCCGCCTCGGGGCGCAGCCCGCCCTGCCCGCCGATGCCGACGATGCCGTCCAGCACCAGGTCGGCACGGTCCACCGCCGCCTCCGCCGCCGCCCTGCCGTGCGCCACCACCGTGCCACCCGCCGCCCGCAGCGCCGCCAGACCGCCCTGGTGCGCCCGCTCCGGCGTCAGCAGCACCGCGGTGACCCCCGCACCGCGCCGGGCCAGCCGGGCGCCCGCATAGAGCGCGTCGCCCCCGTTGTCCCCGCTGCCGGCGAGCACCGCCACCCTGCTGCCGTAGACGCCGCCACGCAGGTCCGTCAGCGCCTGGGCGCAGGTGGCGGCCAGTCCCGCCGCGGCCCGCTGCATCAGCGCACCGTCCGGTACCCGGGCCATCAGCGCAGCCTCTGCCGCCCGCACCCGCTCGACCGTGTGCGCATACCGCATCCGAGCCTCCCTCAGCGACTTCCGCCTGTCCGCCGAACGAGTGTCACCCTTCGGCGATCACCACAGCCGACGCCACGCCCGCGTCATGGCTGAGCGACACATGCCAGGCGGTCACCCCGAGTTCGGAGGCGCGGGCGGCGACGGTCCCCCCGACTTTCAGCAGCGGCCGCCCGGACGGCTCGCTGTACACCTCGGCGTCCAGCCAGTTGAGGCCGGACGGCGCCCCCAGCGCCTTGGCCAGCGCCTCCTTGGCCGCGAACCGGACCGCCAGCGAGGCGGTGCCGCGCCGCTCGCCCGACGGAAGGTAGAGCTCCCCCTCGGTGAAGAGGCGCTCGGCCATCCGCGGCGTCCGCTCCAGCGACGCACCGAAGCGGTCGATGGCGGCGACATCGATGCCCACACCTATGATCATCCGCTCGCTCCTGTCCCCACGGGCCGTCCCGCACTGTTGTTCCACAGCATCGCGCACAGCGGCGGATACAGCAGTCCGGGCCGCCCCCGGACGGGGACGGCCCGGACTGCGCCGAACGGGGTGGGCTACTCGACGGTCACCGACTTGGCGAGGTTGCGCGGCTGGTCCACCTCGTGGCCCCGGGCGGTGGCCAGCTCGCAGGCGAAGACCTGCAGCGGCACCGTGGAGACCAGCGGCTGGAGCAGCGTCGGGGTCACCGGGATGCGGATCAGGTGGTCGGCGTAGGGCGCCACCGTCTCGTCCCCCTCCTCCGCGATCACGATGGTGCGGGCACCGCGGGCGCGGATCTCCTGGATGTTGGAGACGATCTTGTCGTGCAGCACCGAGCGGCCGCGCGGCGAGGGCACCACCACGACCACCGGCAGGTCCTGCTCGATCAGCGCGATCGGGCCGTGCTTGAGCTCTCCCGCCGCGAAGCCCTCGGCGTGCATGTACGCCAGCTCCTTGAGCTTGAGCGCACCCTCCAGTGCCACCGGGTAGCCCACATGGCGGCCGAGGAAGAGCACCGCGGAGGCGGAGGACAGCGAGCGGGCGAGCTCACGCACCGGCTCCATGGTGCCCAGCACCTCCTCCACCTGGCGGGGCGCGTCGGCGAGCTGCCGGATGACCGTGTTGATCTCGTCGCCCCACTTGGTGCCGCGGACCTGGCCCAGGTAGAGGGCGACCAGGTAGCAGGCCACCAACTGGGTGAGGAACGCCTTGGTGGAGGCCACCGCCACCTCGGGCCCCGCGTGGGTGTAGAGCACCGCGTCGGACTCGCGGGGGATGGTGGAGCCGTTGGTGTTGCAGATCGCCAGCACCTTGGCGCCCTGCTCGCGGGCGTGCCGCAGGGCCATCAGGGTGTCCATGGTCTCGCCGGACTGCGAAATGGCGATCACCAGGGTCTGCTGGTCGAGGATCGGGTCGCGGTAGCGGAACTCGCTGGCCAGCTCCACCTCGCAGGGCAGCCGGGTCCAGTGCTCGATGGCGTACTTGGCGATCATGCCCGCGTGGAAGGCGGTGCCGCAGGCCACGATGACGATCTTGTCGACCGCCCGCAGCACCCGGTCCTCGATGCGCACCTCGTCCAGGGTCAGCCGGCCGTCGGTGCCGATCCGCCCCAGCAGGGTGTCGGCGACCGCCTTGGGCTGCTCGGCGATCTCCTTCAGCATGAAGTAGTCGTAGCCGCCCTTCTCGGCGGCCGAGGCGTCCCAGTCCACGTGGTACTCGCGGACGTCCGCCGGGGCGCCGTCGAAGTCGGTCACCGTGACCGCGTCGGCGCGCAGCTCCACGACCTGGTCCTGGCCCAGCTCGATCGCCTCGCGGGTGTGGGCGATGAAGGCGGCGACATCCGAGGCGAGGAAGTTCTCGCCCTCGCCGCGGCCGACCACCAGCGGGGAGTTACGGCGGGCGCCCACCACCACTCCGGGCGCGTCCGCGTGCACCGCCACCAGGGTGAAGGCGCCGTCCAGCCGGCGGCAGACCCGCCGCATCGCCTCGGCCAGGTCGCCCCCGGCCGGGGCGTACTCCTCGCCCAGCAGATGCGCCACGACCTCGGTGTCGGTCTCGGAGCGCAGCTCATGGCCGCGCTCGGCGAGCTCGGCCCGCAGTGCCGCGAAGTTCTCGATGATCCCGTTGTGGACGACCGCGACCCTGTTCGCGCCGTCCAGATGGGGGTGGGCGTTGGCGTCCGTGGGGCCGCCGTGGGTGGCCCAGCGGGTGTGGCCGATACCGGTGGTGCCACCGGGGAGCGGAGCGTCGGCGAGGGACTTCTCCAGATTGGCGAGCTTGCCCGCCCGCTTGTCGACGGCCAGCAGGCCGTCCGTCCCGGTCTGGACGGCGACACCCGCCGAGTCGTACCCCCGGTACTCCAGTCTCTTCAGACCCGCGATCACTACATCAAGCGCGGGCTGCCCGCCCACATATCCAACGATTCCGCACATGAGCGCCAGCATAAGCTGCCTCCGGCCCACCGGTACGACTCGTCACACCGGGTGAGCCCTCCCCGGGTGATCCGTCCGTGACGGAACGCACACCCCACGCCGCCGACCGCACCGACGACAATGGACCATGTGCTGACGACCGATGCCCGCCTGCAGAGCGTGACGGCGCCCTCCCCGACCCCGTACGTGGACCTGGACCGAGCGGAGTGGAGCGCACTGCGCGACGCACCCCGCTGCCGCTCACCGCGGCCGAGGTGGAGCGGCTGCGCGGCCTCGGCGACGCCATGGACCTCGACGAGGTGGTCGACGTCTATCTGCCGCTCTCCCGGCTGCTCAACCTCTACATCCACGCCACCAGGGAACTGCGCGGCGCGCTCGGGACCTTCCTGGGCAGCCCCAAGTTCCCGGAGGGGCCCGACGCCGAGGCCGTCCGTACGCCCTTCGTCATCGGCGTGGCCGGGTCGGTCGCGGTCGGCAAGTCCACCACGGCACGGCTGCTCCAGGCGCTGCTGGCGCGCTGGCCCGAGCACCCCAGCGTGGAGCTGGTGACCACCGACGGCTTCCTGCTGCCCAACGCCGAGCTGCGGCGCCGCGGGCTGATGGCCCGCAAGGGGTTCCCCGAGTCCTACGACCGCCGGGCGCTCACCCGCTTCGTCGCGGACGTCAAGGCCGGCAAGGACGAGGTGACGGCCCCGGTCTACTCCCACCTGGTCTATGACATCGTGCCGGGCGAGAAGCTGACGGTCCGCCGGCCCGACATCCTGATCGTCGAAGGGCTGAACGTGCTGCAGCCCGCCCTCCCCGGCAAGGACGGCCGCACCCGGCTGGCGGTCTCCGACTACTTCGACTTCTCCATCTATGTCGACGCGCGCACCGACGACATCGAGTCCTGGTACCTCTCCCGCTTCCGCAAGCTGCGGCAGACAGCCTTCCAGGACCCCTCGTCGTACTTCCGCCGCTTCACCGACGTGCCGGAGGAGGAGGCCCTGGAGTACGGGCGCACCGTGTGGCGCACCATCAACCGGCCCAATCTGCTGGAGAACGTGCTGCCGACCCGCGGCCGGGCCACCCTCGTGCTGCAGAAGGGCCCGGACCACAAGGTGCGCCGGGCCCGCCTCCGCAAGCTCTGACACACCCCGGGCCCACACCCCGGGCCCACACCCCGGGCCGCCCCGGGCCGCCCCGGGCGCGGGGAAGCGCACGCCCGCGCCCGCCGGGGCGGGGCGGGCATCCGCGCGGCGCCCTCAGGGGCGGCCGGGCCGCTCCACCGGTGGTGGCCGGAGGCCCGGTCAGCCCAGATGGGTGCGGACGGCGTCGGCGAGGCGCTCGGCGACGGCCTGCGCCTGCTCCGCCTCGGCCGCCTCCACCATCACCCGGACCAGCGGCTCGGTGCCCGAGGGACGCAGCAGCACCCGTCCGGTGGTACCCAGTTCGCTCTCGGCGGCGGCCACCGCGGCGGCGAGCTCCTCGGAGGTGTTCACCCGGCCGCGGTCCACGCCCTTGACGTTGACCAGCACCTGCGGCAGCCGCGACATCACGGCGGCCAGGTCGGCCAGCGGCTGCTTGGTGGCCGCGATCCGGGCGGCCAGCATCAGACCGGTGAGAGTGCCGTCGCCGGTGGTGGCGTGGTCCAGCAGGATGACGTGGCCGGACTGCTCGCCGCCGAGCGAGTAGCCGTGCTCCCGCATCGACTCCAGGATGTAGCGGTCGCCGACCGCGGTCTGCACCAGCTCGATGCCCTCGCGCTCCATGGCCAGCTTGAAGCCGAGGTTGGACATCACGGTGCCGACCACGGTGTTCTTGCGCAGCCGGCCTGCCTCTCGCATGCCGACCGCGAGTACCGCGAGGATCTGGTCGCCGTCGATCTCGTTGCCGCCGGCGTCCACCGCCAGGCAGCGGTCGGCGTCGCCGTCATGGGCGACACCCAGGTCGGCGCCGTGGTCGAGGACCGCGGTGCGCAGCTTCTCGATGTGGGTGGAGCCGACGCCGTCGTTGATGTTGAGGCCGTTGGGCTCCGCCCCCAGGGTGTGGACGACCTCGGCGCCGGCGCGGGCGAAGGCCTCGGGGGAGATCCGGGCGGCGGCGCCGTGGGCGCCGTCGATGACCACCTTCAGCCCGTCCAGCCGGTTGGGCAGCACGGCGACCAGGTGCGCGATGTACTGGTCGAAGCCCTCGTCGTAGCTGCGGACCCGGCCGACCGCGGCGCCCACCGGGCGCTGCCAGGAGTCGTCCGCGGCATGGCTGTGGTAGAGCTCCTCGATGGCGTCCTCGATCTCGTCGGCCAGCTTGTGGCCCCCGCGGGCGAGGAACTTGATGCCGTTGTCGGGCATCGGGTTGTGGCTGGCCGAGAGCATCACGCCGAGGTCCGCGCCGAGCGCACCGGTGAGGTAGGCCACCGCCGGGGTGGGCAGCACACCGACCCGCAGCACGTCCACGCCGGAGCTGGCCAGGCCGGCGATGACCGCGGCCTCCAGGAACTCGCCCGAGGCGCGGGGGTCGCGGCCGACCACCGCGACCGGCCGGTGGCCCTCGAAGGCCCCGGCGTCGCCGAGCACATGTGCTGCGGCCACCGAGAGGCCGAGCGCCAGCTCGGCGGTGAGGTCCGCGTTGGCGACGCCACGTACGCCGTCCGTGCCGAAGAGTCGTCCCACTGAATCCAACCTCCGTGGCTCGTCGCCGCGCGGAAGCACGCACCGGGACCGGTGGTGGTGCGCAGTGCGTGTGCACCTGCCCGGTCCCGGGGGCCTGCATTCCGTACGACTACTCCATTGGACGCCATTGCACGCCCGATGATGCTGCTCAGGATGCACGACGCCCCGGGGGCTGCTGCCCCCGGGGCGTCGTGGAAGCCGAGGCCGAAGCCTCTGCTTTAGCGCTTGCTGTACTGCGGCGCCTTACGGGCCTTCTTCAGACCCGCCTTCTTGCGCTCGATGGCGCGGGAGTCACGGGTCAGGAAGCCGGCCTTCTTGAGCGGGCCGCGGTTGTTGTCCACGTCCGCCTCGTTGAGGGCGCGGGCCACGCCGAGGCGCAGGGCGCCGGCCTGGCCGGAGACGCCGCCGCCGCTGATGCGGGCGATGACGTCGTAACGACCGTCGATCTCGAGCACCTTGAAGGGCTCGTTGACGATCTGCTGGTGCACCTTGTTCGGGAAGTACTCCTCGAGGGTGCGACCGTTGATCTTCCACACGCCGGTGCCGGGGACGATGCGCACGCGGGCGATCGCCTCCTTGCGACGGCCGAGGCCGGCGCCCGGGATGGCCTCGCCGAAGCGGGAGGCCAGCGACTCGGTGGTGTAGTTCTCCTCGACGGTCTCCTCGACCTCGAGGGGGGTCTCGATGGCAGTCTCGGCCACGGTGATCCTCAGCTCCTGCTACTCAGATGGGGGTTTGGTGGCCGGAATTACTGCGCGACCTGGGTGATCTCGAACGGCACCGGCTGCTGGGCAGCGTGGGGGTGCTGGTCGCCCGAGTACACCTTCAGCTTGGAGAGCATCTGGCGGCCGAGGGAGTTCTTCGGCAGCATGCCCCTGATCGCCTTCTCGACGGCCTTCTCCGGAGTCTTGTCCAGGAGGTCGCCGTAGCGCACCGAGCGGAGACCGCCCGGGTAGCCGGAGTGGCGGTAGGCCAGCTTCTGCTCCCGCTTGTTACCGGAGAGGTGCACCTTGTCGGCGTTGATGATGATGACGAAGTCACCAGTGTCAACGTGCGGCGCGTACACCGGCTTGTGCTTGCCCCGGAGGAGAGATGCGGCCTGGGTGGCCAGGCGGCCCAGCACGACGTCGGTCGCGTCGATGACGTGCCACTGACGCTGGACGTCGCCGGGCTTAGGGCTGTACGTACGCACGGTCGTAGCCTTCGCTTTTCAGTGAGTGTGTCCTGACAGGGCCACCCGGACGATCACGATCAGCCTGGACATGCCGCCTTGGACGCAACAAGGCGGGATCCGCTGGTCATCGGCCCGGTGAACCGGCGTACCGACCTCTCACGTGAGATGGAGCGAGCCAATACGCACAACAAGCTCGCAGAATACCGGGCCGGGCCCGGACGGGTCAAAACGACCCGTCCGGCGTACGGGTCATCTCTGCCCCGATCGTCACCCGTCCGGGGTCAGCGCTCGCGGGTCACCCGCTTCTCGTCCCAGACCGGCTGGGGCGCCTCGTAGACCCGGCCGTCCTGCCCGAAGACCAGGAAGCGGTCGAAGGAGCGGGCGAACCAGCGGTCGTGGGTGACGCAGAGCACCGTCCCCTCGAACACCTCCAGCCCCTCCTGCAGCGCCTCCGCCGACTCCAGGTCCAGGTTGTCGGTGGGCTCGTCCAGCAACAGCGCGGTGACCCCGGACAGCTCCAGCCGCAGGATCATCAGCCGCGCCTGCTGCCCACCGGAGAGCGACTCGAAGCGCTGGTCGGCCTGGCCGTGCAGCTCGTAGCGGCGCAGCGCGCTCATCGCCTGCCCGCGGTCCCGGGCGTGCTCGGTCGCCAGGATCTCCTGCGGGGTGCGGCCGAGCAGCTCGGGGTGGGCATGGGTCTGCACGAAGTGGCCCGGGACGACACGGGCGCCCAGCTTCCAGTCCCCCTGGTGCCGTACCGAGGCGTCCCCCGCCAGCAGCCGCAGGAAGTGCGACTTGCCGGAGCCGTTGGACCCCAGCACCGCCACCCGCTCGCCGTAGAAGACCTCCAGGTCGAACGGGGACATCAGCCCGGTGAGCTCCAGCCCCTTGCAGGTGACCGCCCGCACCCCGGTACGCCCGCCCTTGAGCCGCATGGAGATCTGCTGCTCGCGCGGCGGCACCTCCGGCGGGCCCGCCTCCTCGAACTTGCGGAGCCGGGTCTGCGCCGCCTGGTAGCGGGAGGCCAGGCCGTCGTTGAAGGCGGCCTTGTTCTTCAGGGTGTTGACCAGCTGCTTGAGCTTGGCGTGCTCCTCGTCCCAGCGGCGGCGCAGCTCCTCCAGCCGCTCGAAGCGCTCCTTGCGGGCCTCGTGGTACGAGGCGAAGCCCTCACCGTGCACCCAGACACGGCTGCCCGCCGGGCCCGGCTCCACGCTGATGATCTTGTCTGCGGTGCGTGCCAGCAGTTCCCGGTCGTGGGAGATGAAGAGCACCGTCTTGGCGGTGGCCCGGATCTGCTCCTCCAGCCAGCGCTTGCCGGGGACGTCCAGATAGTTGTCCGGCTCGTCCAGCAGCAGCACCTCGTCCGGCCCGCGCAGCAGCGCCTCCAGCACCAGCCGCTTCTGCTCACCTCCGGAGAGGGTGCCGAGACCGCGCCACTGGGACGACTCGAAGGGCATGCCCAGCGCCGCGGTGGTGCAGACGTCCCAGACGGTCTCGTACTCATAGCCGCCGGCGTCCGCCCAGTCGGCCAGCGCCTGGGCGTAGCCCAGCTGGGCCGGCTCGTCGTCCTGCGCCATCATCGCCAGCTCGGCCGCGTCCACCGCCAGCGCCGCGGTGCGGATCCTCGGCGGGGCCACCGAGACCAGCAGGTCCCGTACGGAGGCGTCCTCCGGGAGTCCACCGCCGTCGGAACCCCGGCCGGTGGTGCCGACGAACTGCCGCATCACCCCGAGGCCGCCGCTCACCGCGAGCGTCCCGCCGTGCGGCTGGGCATCGCCCGCCAGCAGGCGCAGCAGGGTGGTCTTGCCGGCGCCGTTGGCGCCGACCAGGGCGACCGCGGCGCCTTCGCCGACCCGGAAGGACGCGTCATTGAACAGCACCCGCCCGTCCGGCAGGTAGTACTCCAGGTGCGAGATCTCGACGTGTCCCATGGCAGGGGATTCTCCGCTGTGCCCGGGGCCCCGCCCAAGCGCTTTTCCGACGACGGCCCCACCGGAGCCCCGAAGGTCCCCTGCGCCCAGGACTGTTGGCGCCCTCCCCATGGGTCGGTAAAGCCGAATGCCCTAAGATTCGGGCCCATGAGCGATGGGTGGGGAGCGGCCCCGGGTGCCGGCGGCGAGCAGCCGCAGGACGGGCCGCAGGCGGGTCAGCAGCAGGGACAGCCGGGACAGCAGCAGGCACAGCCAGGACAGCAGGAGCAGCCGCAGGGCGGCGCACAGTGGCCCGGTCAGCAGCAGGGCGGACCGCAGGCGTCCGCCCCGGCGGGGACGACCCCGCAGGGACTCCCCCAGCGCGCCTCCGGCGGCCAGCAGCCCCAGTCGCCCTTCCCTGCCCACGCCACGGGCCAGCCCGCCGGGTACGGCTACCCCCAGCAGCAGCCGGGCTACGGCTACCCCCAGCAGGGCTATCCCCAGCAGGGCGGCTACCCGCAGCAGCCCGGGCCGTACAACCAGGCCGGCGCCGTCCCCCGCAGCTCCACGGAGCCCGACTGGGCCGCGCTGGCGGACCGGAACGACGCCGCCGCCCGCAAGAAGAAGCGGCTGTACACGATCGGCAGCGGCGTGGCGGCGGTGCTGGTGGTGGGCGGCATCGTGGCGGCCGCGCTGGGTGTCTTCGGCTCCAAGAGCGGCCCGGAGGCCGGCCCCTCCACCAGCCCCTCCCCCACGGCCTCCGTCACCAAGCCGAGCCCCAAGCCGTCCACGCCTCCGCCGCCCCCGGTGGACCCGCTGACAATCATCTCCTCCGCGGGCAAGGACACCGCGCCGCTGAACACCCGCACCCTCTTCCCCGACGTGCAGGTCCCCATCAACGGCACCGTCTACACACGGGACGGCTCTCCCAACGCCACCGGCAACTGCGCCAAGGCGGGCTCCAGCGGTCTGGGTGAGGTGTTCGCCACCCACAAGTGCCGGGCCGTCTACCGCGCCACCTATGTCAGCAAGGGCATCGCGGTCACCGTGGGCATCGTGGTCTTCGACGACTCCACGCAGGCGCAGGCCGTGGCGAAGGTCAACACCGGCAACATCTTCTCGCTCTACCGGAACATCAAGGCGTTCTGCCGCAATGTGCAGTGCCTGAGCTCCCAGGCCTCCGCCGGCCGCTACGCCTACTTCACCATCGGCGGCTACACCAACGGCAAGCCGGTGCCCAAGGGCGACAAGAAGGTGCAGAAGGCCAGCCGCGACATCGCGACCCTGGCCCGCAACACCCTGTACCAGCGCGGCCGGCTGGCCGCCTCCCAGCCCGCGGTCACCGCTCCGGCGGGCTGACCACAGCACCCGGCAGGGTGCGCATCCGGCGGGCGGTGCGATTGCGCTCCATCAGCAGCCCGTCCGCCGGATAGCCGACCTCCTCCAGGGTCAGCCCGTGCGGGCGCACCACATTGACCGCCGAGTTGCGCACCCGTCCGGCCAGCACCTCCCCGGGGAACCCGACCGGCCGCCGGCCGTCGCCCACCAGCAGCATCGACCCCACCAGGGCCCGCACCATGTTGTGGCAGAAGGCGTCGGCGCGGACCGTCGCCACCACCAGGCCGGTCCCGTCGCGATGGGCCATCGGGTCGTCGGGGGTGCGCTCCCAGCCCAGCTCCAGCAGGGTCCGTACGGTGGTGGCCCCCTCCCGCTTCTTGCAGTACGCGGCGAAGTCGTGCTCCCCCAGCAGCAGCCGGGCGGCCTGGTTCATCAGGGCCACGTCCAGCGGGCGGTCGTGCCAGAGCACATGGCCGCGGCGCAGCGGATCCACCCCGCCCGGGTGGTCGCTTATCCGGTAGGCGTAGCGGCGCCAGACGGCTGCAAATCGGGCGTCGAAGCCGTGCGGGGCCTCGGTCAGCGACCACACCCGGACGTCCGCCGGAAGCCGCCCCGCCAGCCTGCGCCGCACCTTCTCCCGGTGCGCGGCCCAGAGCTCCTCGGGCAGGTCGACATGGGCGACCTGGCCCCTCGCGTGGACCCCGGCGTCGGTGCGGCCGGCCACCGTCAGCTCCACCGGGAGGTCGGTGCGCAGCACGGTGCGCAGCGCCTCCTCAAGCTCGCCCTGGACGGTCCGCCGTCCGGGCTGACGCGCCCAGCCGGAGAACTCCGACCCGTCGTAGGCCAGGTCCAGCCTGATCCGGACGCAGCCCTCGGCGGGCCCGTCCAGTGCCGGCTTCTCGTCGCACTCGTCGACCACTGCTCGAATCTCCCTGATACGGCGGAGAGGCCCGCTCCCCCGGGCGGGGGGAGCGGGCCTCGGTTGAACCCTGGGACAGGGCTCAGGCGTCCTTGGACTCCTCGGCCGGGGCCTCGGTGGCCTCGGTCTCGGTGGCCTCGGCGGCCTTGGCCTCGTCGGCCTCCTTGACGGCCCGCTTGGTGGCGGCCTCGGCCTCGCCGACCGCGTTCTGCGCGACGGTGAGGGCCTCCACCAGCTCGATCACGGCCATCGGGGCGTTGTCGCCACGACGGGGACCGATCTTGGTGATGCGGGTGTAACCGCCGGGGCGGTTCTCGTAGCGCGGCGCGATCTCGGTGAAGAGGGTGTGCAGCACCGCAATGTCGGTGATGCTCTGACGCACCAGGCGACGGTTGTGCAGGTCGCCCTTCTTCGCCTTGGTGATCAGCCTCTCCGCCACCGGGCGCAGGCGACGGGCCTTGGCCTCGGTGGTGGTGATGCGGCCGTACTGGAACAGCTCGCGGGCCAGACCGGCCAGCAGCAGACGCTCGTGCGACGGACCGCCGCCGAGACGGGCTCCCTTGGTGGGACGCGGCATGGGGATTCTCTCCTCATATCTCCTGCTCCGGCCGTATCAGGTACCGGAGAGGGCCTGCGGGCACGGTGCCCGCAGGACTTGGCTCATCGGGGGACTGCTCAGTACTGCTCGGTCTCCGCGTAACCGGAGTCGTCCAGGTCGTCGGCGCCGAAGGCGTCGGCCGCCGCGGTGGGGTCGAATCCGGGCGGGCTGTCCTTGAGGGCCAGGCCCATGCCGGCCAGCTTCGCCTTGACCTCGTCGATCGACTTCGCACCGAAGTTGCGGATGTCGAGCAGGTCCGCCTCCGAGCGGGCGACGAGCTCACCCACGGTGTGGATGCCCTCGCGCTTGAGGCAGTTGTAGGAGCGGACGGTGAGCTCCAGCTCCTCGATCGGCAGCGCCAGGTCGGCGGCCAGGGCGGCGTCCGTGGGGGACGGGCCCATGTCGATGCCCTCGGCGTCGACGTTCAGCTCGCGGGCGAGGCCGAACAGCTCGACGAGGGTCTTGCCGGCCGAGGCCATGGCGTCACGGGGACGCATGGCGGGCTTGGTCTCGACGTCGACGATCAGCTTGTCGAAGTCGGTGCGCTGCTCGACACGGGTCGCCTCGACCTTGTAGGTGACCTTGAGCACCGGCGAGTAGATCGAGTCGACCGGGATACGGCCGATCTCCTGGCCGGACTGCTTGTTCTGCACGGCGGAGACATAGCCGCGACCGCGCTCGACGGTCAGCTCCATCTCCAGCTTGCCCTTGCCGTTCAGGGTGGCGAGGACCAGCTCGGGGTTGTGCACCTCGACACCGGCCGGGGGCGCGATGTCGGCGGCGGTGACCACACCCGGGCCCTGCTTGCGCAGGTACATCACGACCGGCTCGTCGTGCTCCGAGGAGACGACCAGCTGCTTGATGTTGAGGATGAGGTCGGTGACGTCCTCCTTGACACCCGGCACGGTGGTGAACTCGTGCAGGACGCCGTCGATCCGGATGGAGGTGACTGCGGCACCCGGGATCGAGGAGAGGAGCGTGCGGCGGAGCGAGTTGCCGAGGGTGTAGCCGAAGCCCGGCTCCAGCGGCTCGATCACGAACCGGGAGCGGAATTCGTCGACGACCTCTTCGGTCAACGAGGGGCGCTGAGCGATCAGCATGAGAGGTGTTCCTCCAGTTGTCTTCGGCACCCGCTATTTGATGCCGATGGACTCAAGCGTACGGGCTCCCCGGGTGAAGGGGAGCCCGTACAGGTGACGCTTGGACCGCGAACCCGGCCGTCGGATCGCCCGGGGCGGCGACGGCGCGGAGTCGGACCCGGCAGCCGCTTCGGCCGAAGCGGCTGCCACAGGGGTCAGACGCGGCGGCGCTTCGGGGGGCGGCAGCCGTTGTGCGGGGTCGGGGTGACGTCCTGGATCGAGCCGACCTCGAGGCCGGTGGCCTGCAGGGAGCGGATCGCGGTCTCACGGCCGGAGCCGGGGCCCTTGACGAAGACGTCGACCTTGCGCATGCCGTGCTCCTGAGCGCGGCGGGCGGCAGCCTCGGCGGCCATCTGCGCGGCGAACGGCGTGGACTTGCGCGAGCCCTTGAAGCCGACGTGGCCGGCGGAGGCCCACGAGATCACGTTGCCGGTCGGGTCGGTGATCGAGACGATCGTGTTGTTGAACGTGCTCTTGATGTGGGCGTGCCCGTGAGCGACGTTCTTCTTCTCCTTGCGGCGCACCTTCTTGGCGCCCGCAGCCTGACGGCCCTTCGGAGGCATAAGTCTGAATCTCCTGATGAGGTGGTCGGTCCGCTACCCGCGGGCCGGAGGGAAGTCCGGTTTGGGGGCGGACTACTTCTTGCCCGGCTTCTTCTTGCCGGCGATGGCGCGACGCGGACCCTTGCGGGTACGGGCGTTGGTGTGGGTGCGCTGGCCGTGGACGGGGAGACCGCGGCGGTGACGCAGACCCTCGTAGCAGCCGATCTCGACCTTGCGGCGGATGTCGGCCTGGACCTCACGGCGGAGGTCACCCTCGACCCGGTAGTTCTCCTCGATCCACTTGCTCAGCTTGACGAGGTCCTCTTCGGCGATGTCGCGGACGCGCACGTCCGGGTTCACGCCGGTCTCGACCAGCGACTGCTGGGCCCGGGTACGACCGATGCCGTAGATGTAGGTGAGGGCGATCTCAATCCGCTTCTCGCGGGGGAGGTCGACGCCGGCGAGGCGTGCCATGGATTGGCTCCTGTGTTTCTTCGGAGGTTTGGCGCGATACCGCTCTCTCTCCGCTCTCGCGGGGAGGGCCCTGGCCTCCGCCAGGGGTGGCGCCCCCATCGGGGACGGGCATCACGTGGGAAAATTCGCGTCGCGCGAAGAGTTACGACCCGTGCAGTCGGGGGATGATCAGCCCTGACGCTGCTTGTGGCGCAGGTTCTCGCAGATCACCATGACCCGGCCGTGGCGGCGGATCACCTTGCACTTGTCGCAGATCTTCTTGACGCTCGGCTTGACCTTCATGGGATTCAGGTTCTCCGGGTCGTGCGCCACGAGAGGGCCGTACCGCTGGGGTACGGCCGTCACGGCGCGAGATCTGGTGTTACTTTTGGCGCCCCTCCCGAACGGTAGGGGTTCCTGTTTCGCTGTGATGCGCCGGGATCGCTCCCGGACTTGCCTTCACTCCACAGGCGTTTCACCTGTCCGCCCGCCCGGCGGCCAGGAAGTCCTACTTGTAGCGGTAGACGATGCGACCGCGGGTGAGGTCGTACGGGCTGAGCTCGACGACGACACGGTCGTCCGGGAGGATCCGGATGTAGTGCATCCGCATCTTTCCACTGATGTGCGCGAGGACCTTGTGCCCGTTCTGGAGCTCCACCTTGAACATGGCGTTCGGCAGAGACTCGATGACGGTGCCCTCGATCTCGATGGCCCCTTGCTTCTTGGGCATAAGGTTCGCTGATCGCCTTCCGGGCTCGACTACCTTGATCGCCTCAACCCGGGCACGGACGTGCCGAAGTCAGGAATGAGCCGACGCGTCAGTCTACTTCAGTGCCCAATCAAACGCGAAACCGGCTCAGGCAAGGGGGTCCGGCGCGGCGGTGATCCCCAGCTCCGCAAGCTTCTCCCGGCCGCCGTCGAAGGCGGTGAGCACCAGCGGGCCCTCCTCGGTCAGCGCCACCGAGTGCTCCCAGTGCGAGGCCCAGGTGCCGTCGTTGGTCTTCACCGTCCACTCGTCCTCGAGCACATGGGTGCGCGGGGTGCCCAGGCTGAGCATCGGCTCGATCGCGAGGCAGAGACCGGGCACCAGCTTGGCCCCGCGGCCGCGGCCGCGGTCGACGTAGTTCAGCAGGTGCGGGTCCATGTGCATGGCCGACCCGATGCCGTGGCCGCCGTAGTCCTCGACGATGCCGTACTTCCCCTTGGGCGGCAGCGGCTGGCGGCGGACATAGGACTCGATGGCCCGGCTGACGTCCTGCAGGCGGTTGCCGCGCTTCATGGCCGCGATCCCGGCCCACATGGAGGCCTCGGTGACCCGGCTGAGCTCGTGCAGCTCCTGGCCGTGGCCCTCGCCGACCAGCACGGTGATCGCCGCGTCGCCGTGCCAGCCGTCGACGATGGCACCGCAGTCGATGGAGATCAGGTCACCGGAGCGCAGCTCCAGGTCGCCGGGGATGCCGTGCACCACCACATCGTTCACCGAGGCGCAGATGGTGCCGGTGAAGCCGTGGTAGCCCAGGAAGTTCGAGGTGGCGCCGTGGTCGGCGATCACCTTGGCGGCGACCGCGTCCAGCTCGCCCGTGGTGGCGCCGGGAACGGCGGCCTCCCGGCACGCCTTGAGCGCCTCGGCGACGACCAGCCCGGCCTCACGCATCTTGGCGATCTGCTCGGGGGTCTTGATCTCTACCATGCGCTCTCGCCTTCCCAGCACTGCGCGTTCCTCGTCCTCACGACTTCATGGATCCCCTCCACGGTACGGCCTCGGGGACCCCGCACATGAGCCGGGCCGTGGCCGCCCCCTGGGGGACTGCCACGGCCCGGCCGTGTGAGCTACTTGCCGCGGAGCGCCTCGATGGCGCGCTCCGTCACCTCGGACACCTTGCCCAGCGCCGGGATGGTCACCAGCAGACCCTGGTCCGCGTAGTACCCGATGATGGGCTCGGTCTTGGAGTGGTACTCCTCCAGGCGGACCCGGACCTTCTCCTCGGTGTCGTCGGTGCGCTGGTAGAGCTCACCGCCGCACTCGTCGCAGACACCGGGCTGCGCCGGGGGGTTGTAGTCCACATGGAAGACATGGCTGCCGTCGTTGCGGCAGAGGCGGCGGCCCGCGATGCGCCGGACCACCTCGTCCTCGGGGACCTCGAGGTCCAGCACCCCGTCCAGCGCTATCCCGGCGTCGGCCAGGATCTCGTCCAGGGCCTTGGCCTGGCCGAGGTTGCGCGGGAAGCCGTCCAGCAGGAAACCCTTGGCGGCGTCGGGCTGCGACATCCGGTCCTTGGCCATCCCGATGGTGATCTCGTCCGGCACCAGCTTGCCCGCGTCCATGTAGGCCTTGGCCTCGAGCCCCAGCGGGGTGCCCTGGCTGATGTTGGCGCGGAACAGGTCTCCGGTGGAGATGTGCGGGATGGAGAGGGTCTTGGCCAGGAGATGGGCCTGCGTTCCCTTACCGGCCCCGGGAGGTCCGACGAGGACGATTCGCATCAGCGGAGGAACCCTTCGTAGTTGCGCTGCTGGAGCTGGCTCTCGATCTGCTTGACAGTTTCGAGGCCGACGCCAACGACGATGAGGATGCTGGTGCCGCCGAACGGGAAGTTCTGGTTGGCCTTGAACGCCACCAGAGCGATCATCGGGATCAGCGCGATGACGCCCAGATAGAGGGAACCCGGCCAGGTGATCCTGGTAAGGACGTAGTTCAGGTACTCCGCCGTGGGGCGGCCGGCCCGGATACCCGGGATGAAGCCACCATACTTCTTCATGTTGTCGGCGACTTCCTCGGGGTTGAAGGAGATCGCGACGTAGAAGAAGGCGAAGAAGACGATCAGGACGAAGTAGATCGCCATGTAGATCGGGTGGTCACCGCGGACGAAGTTGTCCTTCACCCAGACCGCCCACCCCGAGGTCGAACCGGTGAGCTGGACCACCAGCGACGGGATGTAGAGCAGCGACGAGGCGAAGATGACCGGGATGACACCGGCCTGGTTCACCTTGAGCGGGATGTAGGTCGAGGTGCCGCCGAAGGCGCGCCGCCCGATCATCCGCTTGGCGTACTGCACCGGGATCCGGCGCTGGGCCTGCTCCACGAAGATGACCAGGGCGACCACGATCAGGCCGATCGCGATGACGCTGAGGAACTCCACCCAGCCGCCGCCGATCTTGCCCTGGAGCTTGATCGCCCACAGCGAGGACGGGAAGCCGGCCGCGATCGAGGTGAAGATCAGGATCGACATGCCGTTGCCGATGCCGCGGTCGGTGATCAGCTCGCCGAGCCACATGATCACGGTGGTGCCGGCGGTCATGGTGATCACCATGACGGCGATCCGGAAGACCGAGGTGTCGGGGACGATCTGGTCGCCCACCGAGCAGCCGCTGAAGAGCGCGCCGCTGGAGGCCGTGGCCACGATGCCGGTGCCCTGGAGCACGGCCAGCGCGATGGTCAGATAACGGGTGTACTGGGTGATCTTCGCGGTTCCGGCCTGGCCCTCCTTCTTCAGGGCCTCGAGCCGCGGAATCACCACGGTGAGGAGCTGAAGGATGATGCTGGCCGTGATGTAGGGCATGATGCCCAGCGCAAAGATCGTCAGCTGCAGCAGTGCACCGCCGCTGAACAGGTTCACCAGGCCGAAGAGGCCCTGGCTGCCCTTGCTCTCGTTGATGCAGGACTGAACGTTCTGGAAGCTGACGCCCGGGATCGGGATGTGTGCACCGAGCCGGAACAGCACCATGATGCCCAGCGTGAACAGCAGCTTCTTGCGCAGGTCGGGCGTCTTGAACGCCCGCGCGAACGCACTGAGCACGGTGCCTCCTGCGCCTCCCGCACGTCGTCGGCGGAAGGGTCGGTGAAGTTGGGGACCGGTGGCCTTCAGGCAGAGTCTGCGGCCAGCCTACAAGCGGACTCCACGGACTCTAACAGTGCGTGGCCACCCGGAAGAAGCGCGTGGCGCTCCAGATGCCGGGATATCGCCCGACACACGGAACGGGGCCGCCCCTCCTGGGAGGGACGCCCCCGTTCATCTGCTGTCTGCCGAGGTCTCAGATGAGCTCGGTGACGCTGCCACCGGCGGCGGCGATCTTCTCCTTGGCGGAGCCGGAGACGGCGTCCACCGTCACCTGCAGCGCCACGGTGATCTCACCGGTGCCGAGCACCTTGACGAGCTGGTTCTTGCGAACCGCACCCTTGGCGACCAGGTCGGCCACGGTGACCTCGCCACCCTGCGGGTAGAGAGCCGCGAGCTTGTCCAGGTTGACCACCTGGAACTCGACCTTGAAGGGGTTCTTGAAGCCCTTCAGCTTCGGCAGGCGCATGTGGAGGGGCATCTGCCCACCCTCGAAGCGCTGCGGAACCTGGTAGCGGGCCTTGGTGCCCTTGGTACCACGACCAGCGGTCTTACCCTTGGAGCCCTCGCCACGACCCACGCGGGTCTTGGCGGTCTTGGCGCCCGGGGCGGGCCGCAGGTTGTGGATCTTGATCGGGTTGTCGCCCATGTCAGTCCACCTCCTCGACCGTCACGAGGTGACGCACGGTCTGGGCCATCCCGCGGATCTCGGGACGGTCCTCCTTCACCACGACATCGTGCATGCGCTTCAGACCCAGCGAGCGCAGCGTCTCGCGGTGGTTCTGCTTGCTGCCGATGTAGGACTTGGTCTGCGTGATCTTCAGGCGAGCCATCAGGCACTCGCCCCCGCAGCGCGCGCCCGCAGCAGTGCGGCGGGGGCGACGTCCTCAAGCGGCAGGCCGCGGCGGGCGGCGATCTCCTCGGGGCGGACAAGCCCCTTCAGAGCCTCCACCGTGGCGTGCACGATGTTGATCGCATTGTCGGAGCCAAGCGACTTCGACAGGATGTCGTGAACGCCGGCGCACTCCAGAACGGCGCGCACCGGGCCACCGGCGATAACGCCGGTACCGGGGGAAGCCGGCTTCAGCAGCACGACGCCCGCGGCCTTCTCACCCTGGATCGGGTGGGGGATGGTGCCCTGGATACGGGGGACCTTGAAGAAGTGCTTCTTGGCCTCCTCAACACCCTTGGCGATGGCGGCCGGCACCTCCTTGGCCTTGCCGTAGCCGACACCGACGGTGCCGTCGCCATCGCCCACCACGACGAGCGCGGTGAAGCTGAAACGACGACCACCCTTGACAACCTTGGCGACGCGGTTGATCGCGACGACACGCTCGACGTAGGCGGTCTTCTCGACGGCCTGGCCGCCGTCCCGACCGTCCCGCTTACGGTCACGCCGCTCGCCGCCACCGGCGCCGCCACCGCGGCGCTGGGGTCCAGCCATTGGAATTACCTCTCTCGTTTACGTCCGCTAGCTTGCGACGAACGGCTCAGAAGTCGAGCCCGGCCTCACGGGCCGCGTCCGCCAGAGCCGCGATGCGGCCGGCGTAGCGGTTACCCGCACGGTCGAAGACGACCTGCTCGATGCCGGCGGCCTTGGCACGCTCGGCGACCAGAGCGCCGACCTTCTTGGCCTGCTCGGACTTGTCGCCCTCGTTGCCGCGGATCGACACGTCGAGGGTCGACGCCGACACCAGGGTGTGCCCCTGGGCGTCGTCGATGACCTGGGCGACCATGTGGCGGTTCGAGCGGGTCACGACGAGGCGCGGACGCACCTCGCTGCCGACGACGCGCTTGCGAACGCGGATGGCACGGCGCTTGCGGGCGGCACCCTTGTAGGCGTTGCCCTTGCCGATCTTCACACCGACTGCCATGGCTTACTTACCAGCCTTTCCGACCTTGCGGCGGATGACCTCGCCTGCGTACTTGACGCCCTTGGCCTTGTAGGGGTCGGGCTTGCGCAGCTTGCGGATCTTCGCGGCGACCTCGCCGACCTTCTGCTTGTCGATGCCGTCCACGTGGAACTTGGTGGGCGACTCGACCTGGAAGGAGATGCCCTCGGGGGCCTCGACAAGGATCGGGTGGCTGTAACCCAGGGAGAACTCCATGGCGGAGCCCTTAGCGGCTACGCGGTAACCGACACCGCTGATCTCGAGCGACTTGCGGTAGCCCGCGGTCACGCCGGTGATCATGTTCGCCACCAGCGTGCGGCTCAGGCCGTGCAGGGCCTTCGACATACGCTCGTCGTTCGGACGCGAGACGACAAGGTTGCCGTCCTCGCCCTTGCCGATCTCGATCGGCGCGGCGACGGTGTGGGAGAGGGAACCCTTGGGCCCCTTCACCGAGACCGTCCGGCCATCGATGGTGACGTCCACGCCGGCGGGAACCGGGATGGGCAGCCGTCCAATTCGCGACATGGCTATACCTCCGTTTCCCGAATTACCAGACGTAGGCGAGGACTTCCCCACCCACGCCCTTCTTGGCGGCCTGCTGGCCGGTCAGGAGGCCCTGGGACGTCGAGATGATCGCGACACCCAGGCCGCCGAGGACCTTCGGCAGGTTGGTGGACTTTGCGTAGACCCGCAGGCCCGGCTTGCTGATGCGCTTGATACCGGCGATCGAGCGCTCACGGTTGGGGCCGAACTTGAGCTCGATGGTCAGCTTCTTGCCGACCTCGCCCTCCTGCGGCTCCTCGACCTTCCAGCCGGAGATGTAGCCCTCCTGCTGGAGGATCTCGGCGATGTGCGACTTGATCTTGCTCGCCGGCATGGCCACGGAGTCGTGGTAAGCCGAGTTCGCGTTACGCAGACGGGTCAGCATGTCTGCGATCGGGTCGGTCATGGTCATGATGGCCTTAGGCCTCTCTCACCGCGGTTTCCGACAGCGCGCAGCCCGCCCCGAAAGGAGCGTGATAGGCGCGGCAGGGACCTGCGGTGTAGTAAGACGTATCCGGGCAACAGGGGCCCGACCCCACTACCTTACGGGACTCGCAGGCGAGTCCCCAAAACGCAGTGGGGCCGGGTCCCCGAGTGTTACCAGGAACTCTTGGTCACGCCCGGCAGCTCGCCGCGGTGGGCCATCTCACGGAGGCACACACGGCAGAGGCCGAACTTGCGGTACACGGAGTGCGGACGGCCACAGCGCTGGCAGCGGGTGTAGCCGCGAACGCCGAACTTCGGCTTGCGCTCCGACTTCGCGATGAGGGACTTCTTCGCCACGGTCAGTTCTCCTTGAACGGGAAGCCGAGGGCGCGCAGCAGCGCCCGGCCCTCGTCGTCAGTCTGGGCGGTGGTGACAACGGTGATGTCCATGCCCCGCTGACGGTCGACCTTGTCCTGGTCGATCTCGTGGAACATGACCTGCTCGGTCAGACCGAACGTGTAGTTGCCACGGCCGTCGAACTGCTTCGGCGACAGACCACGGAAGTCGCGGATACGCGGCAGCGCCAGCGACACCAGACGGTCCAGGAACTCCCACATGCGGTCACCGCGGAGGGTGACGTGGGTGCCGATCGGCTGGCCCTCGCGCAGCTTGAACTGCGCGATGGACTTACGGGCCTTGGTCACGGCCGGCTTCTGACCGGTGATCGCGGTGAGGTCGCGGATCGCGCCCTCGATCAGCTTGCTGTCACGGGCAGCCTCGCCGACACCCATGTTGACCACGACCTTGACCAGGCCGGGGATCAGCATGACGTTGTCGTAGGAGAACTGCTCCTGCAGCTGACCCTTGATCTCAGCGCGGTACCGCTCCTTGAGGCGCGGCTGCACCTTCTCGACAGTGGTCTCGCTCATCAGATGTCCTCACCGGTCCGCTTGGCAACGCGGATCTTGTTGCCCTCGTCGTCGAAGCGGTAACCGACGCGAGTGACGACCTTCTTGCCGTCCTTCTCCACAACCAGCTGAACGTTGCTGACGTGGATCGGGGCCTCGGTGGTCACGATGCCGCCGGTCTGGGAACCACGGGCGGTCTGGCCGACCTTGGTGTGCTTCTTGACCCGGTTGACACCCTCGACGAGGACGCGCTGCTCGGCGGGGAAGGCCTGAATGACCTTGCCCTGCTTGCCCTTGTCCTTGCCGGTGATGACCTGGACCAGGTCACCCTTCTTGATCTTCATGCCTGCCATCGGTTAGAGCACCTCCGGCGCGAGCGAGATGATCTTCATGAACTTCTTCTCGCGCAGCTCACGGCCCACGGGGCCGAAGATGCGGGTGCCACGGGGGTCACCGTCGTTCTTGAGGATGACGGCGGCGTTCTCGTCGAAGCGGATGTAGGAACCGTCGGGACGACGGCGCTCCTTCACGGTCCGCACGACGACAGCCTTGATGACGTCGCCCTTCTTCACATTGCCACCGGGGATCGCGTCCTTGACGGTAGCCACGATGACGTCCCCGATGCCCGCGTAGCGCCGGCCGGAGCCACCGAGAACGCGGATGCAGAGAATCTCCTTGGCACCCGTGTTGTCGGCGACTCGCAGTCGCGACTCCTGCTGGATCACGTCTTTCTCCTGATCGTCAACGTCACGCTGACCGGGCCGGCCTGCTGCTCACACGGACTCTCTCCGTGCACATACAGGCCGCGGCCCAATCTGCGGTCGTTACTTGGCCTTCTCGAGGATCTCGACGACGCGCCAGCGCTTCGTCGCGGACAGCGGCCGGGTCTCCATGAGGAGGACACGGTCGCCGACGCCGCAAGCGTTCTGCTCGTCGTGCGCCTTCAGCTTGTTCGTACGGCGGATGACCTTGCCGTACAGAGCGTGCTTGACGCGGTCCTCGACGGCGACGACGACGGTCTTGTCCATCTTGTCGCTGACGACCAGACCCTCACGGGTCTTGCGGAAACCGCGCGCCTCAGTCTCGTTCACATTCTCAGTCATCAGGCGCTCTCCACCGTTTCGATGCCCAGCTCGCGCTCGCGCATCAGGGTGTAGATCCGCGCGATGTCCTTACGGACGAGCTTCAGCCGTCCGTGGTTTTCGAGCTGCCCGGTCGCCGCCTGGAAGCGGAGGTTGAACAGCTCCTCCTTCGCCTCACGCAGCTTGCCGACGAGCTCCTCGTCGGCGAGACCGCGAAGCTCAGCAGCCTTGGTGCCGGCCGACATCAGCTCTCACCTGCCTCGCGCCGGACAATCCGGCACTTCATCGGAAGCTTGTGGGCGGCGCGGGTCAGCGCCTCCTTGGCAACCTTCTCGTTCGGGTAGGACAGCTCGAACATCACCCGTCCCGGGTGGACGTTCGCGACCCACCACTCCGGAGAACCCTTACCGGAACCCATGCGGGTCTCGGCAGGCTTCTTGGTGAGCGGGCGGTCCGGGTAGATGTTGATCCAGACCTTGCCGCCACGGCGGATGTGACGGGTGATGGCGATACGAGCGGACTCGATCTGCCGGTTCGTCACATAGGCCGGGGTGACAGCCTGGATGCCGTACTCGCCGAACGCGAGCTCAGTGCCGCCCTTGGCAGCGCCACGCCGCTTGGGGTGGTGCTGCTTGCGGTGCTTGACCCTGCGAGGGATCAGCATTGGGTCAGGCCTCCGTTCCAGTGTTCTCGGCAGCCGGCGCCTCGACAGCGGCGGCGGTCGGGGCCTGAGCCTCGCCACCCTGCTGCGGACGACGGCCACGACCGCCACGCTCGCCACCGCGACCGCCGCGAGCCGGACGCTCGGCACCGGCGCCACGGGGCGGACGGTTGCCGGCGCGGGCGGCGGCGTTCTCGGCGCGGACCTCGGCGATGTTCTTGACGTCGCCCTTGTAGATCCAGACCTTCACACCGATGCGGCCGAAGGTGGTACGGGCCTCGAAGAAGCCGTAGTCCACGTTGGCGCGCAGGGTGTGCAGCGGCACACGGCCTTCGCGGTAGAACTCCGAGCGGGACATCTCGGCGCCGCCGAGACGACCGGAGCACTGGACCTTGATGCCCTTGGCGCCCGACTTCATGGTGCCCTGCATGCTCTTGCGCATGGCACGACGGAAGGAGACGCGGGAGGACAGCTGCTCAGCAACACCCTGGGCAACCAGCTGGGCGTCCATCTCGGGGTTCTTGACCTCGAGGATGTTCAGCTGGACCTGCTTGCCGGTGAGCTTCTCCAGGTCGCCGCGGATGCGGTCGGCCTCGGCGCCGCGGCGGCCGATGACGATGCCCGGACGAGCGGTGTGGATGTCGACGCGGACGCGGTCACGGGTGCGCTCGATCTCCACCTTGGAGATGCCCGCGCGCTCCATGCCCTTCGTCATCATCCGGCGGATGGCGACGTCTTCCTTGACGTAGTCCTTGTACAGCTTGTCGGCGTACCAGCGGGACTTGAAGTCCGTGGTGATGCCGAGCCGGAACCCGTGCGGGTTAACCTTCTGGCCCATTACCGGGTCCCTTCCTTGCTGCTGACGACCACAGTGATGTGGCTGGTCCGCTTGCGGATCCGGTAGGCGCGGCCCTGGGCGCGCGGCCGGAACCGCTTCAGGGTCGGGCCCTCGTCGACGTACGCCTCGGTGACGTAGAGGTCGTCCACATTGTTGTGGTTGTAGTTGTGCACGGCGTTGGCGATGGCGCTGTCAAGCACCTTGCCGACCGGCACGGTGGCGGCCTGCGGAGCGAAACGCAGGACGGCCTGGGCCTCCGTGGCACTCATGCCACGGATGAGGTCCACCACGCGGCGGGCCTTCATGGGCGTGACGCGGATGTACCGCGCCTGGGCCCTGGCTTCCATGGTTGTCCCCTTGTTGATGGTGTCAGTCATCGATCTTCGCTATTCCGCAGATCAGCGACGACGCGACTTGCGGTCGTCCTTCTCGTGGCCGCGGAAGGTGCGGGTCGGCGCGAACTCGCCGAGCTTGTGGCCGACCATCGACTCGGTGACGAACACCGGGACGTGCTTGCGGCCGTCGTGCACCGCGATCGTGTGCCCGAGCATGGACGGCACGATCATCGAGCGACGGGACCAGGTCTTGATGACGTTCTGGGTACCGGCCTCGTTCTGTACGTCCACCTTCTTGCTCAGGTGGTCGTCGACGAAGGGCCCCTTCTTGAGACTGCGCGGCATCTAACCTGCTCCTAGCGCTTCTTGTTGGTCTTGCGGCGGCGCACGATGAGCTTGTCCGAGGCCTTGTTCGGGCGACGGGTACGGCCCTCGGGCTTGCCCCACGGCGAGACCGGGTGGCGACCACCGGAGGTCTTGCCCTCACCACCACCGTGCGGGTGGTCGATCGGGTTCATTGCCACACCACGCACGGTCGGGCGGACGCCCTTCCAGCGCATACGGCCGGCCTTGCCCCAGTTGATGTTCGACTGCTCGGCGTTGCCGACCTCGCCGACGGTGGCGCGGCAGCGCACGTCGACCAGGCGGATCTCGCCGGAGGGCATACGGAGGTGCGCCATGCGCCCCTCCTTGGCCAGCAGCTGGATGCTCGCACCGGCGGAGCGGGCCATCTTGGCGCCGCCGCCGGGACGCAGCTCCACTGCGTGGATGACGGTACCCACCGGGATGTTGCGAAGCGGCAGGTTGTTGCCCGGCTTGATGTCGGCGCCGGCGCCGTTCTCGACCCGGTCGCCCTGCTGCAGCTTGGCCGGGGCCAGGATGTAGCGCTTCTCGCCGTCCGCGTAGTGGAGCAGCGCGATGCGAGCGGTGCGGTTGGGGTCGTACTCGATGTGCGCGACCTTGGCCGGCACGCCGTCCTTGTCGTGGCGACGGAAGTCGATCACGCGGAAGGCGCGCTTGTGGCCGCCACCCTGGTGACGAGCGGTGACACGACCGGCGTTGTTACGGCCGCCCTTGCTGTGCAGGGGGCGAACCAGCGACTTCTCCGGCGTGGACCGCGTGATCTCGACAAAGTCGGCGACGCTGGAACCACGACGGCCCGGGGTCGTCGGCTTGTACTTGCGGATGCCCATGGCTTCTTTCGTCCTCGTCCGTATCGACGATCCGATGCTCCGTTAGGAGACCGGACCACCGAAGATGTCGATGCGGCTGCCCTCGGCCAGGGTCACGACGGCGCGCTTGGTGTCCTTGCGCTTGCCGAAACCGGTCTTGGTGCGCTTGCGCTTACCCTGCCGGTTGATCGTGTTGACCGCGGTGACCTTGACCGAGAAGACGGCCTCGACCGCCTGCTTGATCTGGGTCTTGTTGGAGCCCGGCGCCACGATGAACGTGTACTTGTTCTCGTCGAGGAGGCTGTAGCTCTTCTCGGAGATAACCGGCTTCACCAGCACGTCGCGGGGGTCCGTGAACGTCTTGGAGGTGATCTGCTGCTCGCTCATCAGGCGGCGCTCCCTTCGAGCTCGCCCTCGGACGCGACGGCCTTGGCGGACGCGGCCGGACCGGCCACGAAGCGCTCGAAGGCGGCCTGGGTGAAGACCACATCGTCGGAGACGAGCACGTCGTACGTGTTCAGCTGACCCGCGTCCAGGATGTGCACCGACGGCAGGTTGCGAGCCGACTTGATCGCCACCTCGTCGTCGCGCTCGACAACGAGGAGGACGTTCTTGCGCTCGCTGATCTTGCCGAACAGCTCACGGACAGCCTTGGTGGAAGGCTGCTCGGCCGCGATCACACCGGTGACGACGTGGATGCGGTTGTGGCGGGCCCGGTCGGTGAGGGCACCGCGCAGCGCGGCGGCCTTCATCTTCTTCGGGGTCCGCTGCGAGTAGTCGCGCGGCACGGGACCGTGCACGACGCCACCACCGGCGAACTGCGGCGCACGGGTCGAGCCCTGACGGGCGCGGCCGGTGCCCTTCTGGCGGTACGGCTTCTTGCCACCGCCGCGGACCTCGCCACGGGTCTTCGCCTTGTGGGTGCCCTGACGGGCAGCGGCCAGCTGGGCGACGACGACCTGGTGGATCAGCGGAATGCTGACCTTGGCGTCGAAGATCTCGGCAGGCAGCTCGACGGAGCCGGCCTTCTCGCCCGCGGGCGAGAGGATGTCAATGGTGCTCATCTGCTTCAGGCCCCCTTGGCCGCGGTGCGGACCAGGACGAGGCCGCCGTTCGGACCAGGGATTGCGCCCTTGATGAGCAGCAGGCCCTTCTCCGCGTCAACGGCGTGAACGGTCAGGTTCTGGGTGGTCACACGCTCGTGGCCCATACGGCCCGCCATGCGGAGGCCCTTGAACACGCGGCCCGGGGTGGCGCAGCCACCGATGGAGCCGGGGGAGCGGTGCTTGCGCTGCGTGCCGTGTCCGGCGCCCAGGCCCTTGAAGCCGTGGCGCTTCATGACACCGGCGGTGCCCTTGCCCTTGCTGGTGCCGGTCACGTCGACCTTGATGCCGGCCTCGAACACCTCAGCGGTGATCTCCTGGCCCAGCGTGTACTCGGACGCGTCAGCGGTACGCAGCTCGACCAGGTGGCGGCGGGGAGTCACGCCGGCCTTGGCGAAGTGGCCCTGAAGGGGCTTGTTCACCTTGCGCGGGTCGATCTCGCCGAAGCCGATCTGCACCGAGTCGTAGCCGGTGGTGTCAGCGGTGTGGACCTGGGTCACGACATTGGGCCCGGCCTTGACGACGGTCACCGGAACGATCCGGTTGTTCTCGTCCCAGACCTGGGTCATGCCGAGCTTCTCGCCCAGGATGCCCTTAATCTGCTTAGCCATCTTCGGTGCGCCTCTCAGAGCTTGATCTCGATGTCGACACCGGCCGGCAGGTCGAGACGCATCAGCGAGTCAACCGTCTTCGGCGTGGGGTCGAGGATGTCGATCAGGCGCTTGTGCGTACGCATCTCGAAGTGCTCGCGCGAGTCCTTGTACTTGTGCGGCGAGCGGATGACGCAGTACACGTTCTTCTCAGTGGGCAGCGGCACCGGGCCCGCGACCTGCGCACCAGTACGGGTGACGGTCTCGACGATCTTCTTCGCCGAGGAGTCGATCACCTCGTGGTCGTAGGCCTTGAGCCGGATGCGGATCTTCTGTCCCGCCATGGCTACTTCGTAGTCCTTGTCTGTCGTCTTGCTGCTACAGCGCCCGATTGGCCGTTCGTCCGACCCACGCGGTCGGGCGTGTCGCACTCCCGCTCGCAGTAAACCCTTGGATACAACTCCAGGAGGCTTCTGCTCCGGGCCGTGTCGGCCACCACCAGGCGCCGGGTCGAGGCCCCGCCCACGCTTCCCGGAAGATTCCCGTACGTCCGCCCCTGCAGCTACTGCTTCCGCAGACATCACAGGCGCGACGAGTACTGTGGGACTCGCTTCCGGTCCTCCCGGCGGGAGGCGCGCAGCATCGGCACTCAACCGAGCAACTTGGACAGTGTGCCATACCGGGCACGCCGGGGGCCAATCGGAGCCGATGACAGTACCCCGCGGCGACCGGATGTCAAACCCGCGCCGCCACGCTCCGTCGTCAATCCCTTTCTCACACGGGCTCGGTAGAGCTCATGGGATGCACCAGGACAGCCCAGCACACCCCGCCCGCCGACACGCCAGGACCTCACCCCGCGAGGTCTTCCGCCGACTGTGGCCACTGGCCCGGCTCCACCGGGGCCGGATGTCCCTCGCGGTCGCCGCCCTGCTGGTCGCCGCCGCCTGCGACGCCGCCGCCGTCCAGATCTTCGCCCGGCTCACCGACGGCGTCCTGGCGACCGGCAGACTCAGCGGGTTCCCCGCCCCCGCCGCCCTCTGGGCCGGTACCGCGGTGCTCGGTGCGGCAGCCACCTACACCGGGACCTACACGATGGGCTGGGTCGGCGAACGCTTTCTGCTGCGGCTGCGGGACCGCACCTACGACCACGCCCAGCGGCTCTCCCCCGACTTCTACCAGGGCCGTCCCGAGGGCGATCTGCTGACCCGCTTCACCAGCGACATCGACTCCGTGCAGCCACTGCTCACCGAGGCCCCCGTGCAGCTGGTCAACACCGGCGCCAACATCGTCTTCTTCGCCGGCTGCGCCCTGTGGATCCGCTGGGAGCTGGCGCTGGCCGCATTCGCCGCGGCGCCCCTCTACTGGCTCGCCGCCCGCTTCCTCGCCGCCCGGATCCGCACCGTCGCCCGCGACGAGCGTGACCGCAACGGTGCGCTGACCGACGCACTCGCGGAGAACCTCGCCACCATGCCGCTGGTGCAGCTGCACAACCGCCAGGAGGCAGAGCGGCAGCGGGTGCACCGCGAGGGTGAGAAGTGGATGAGATCCACCCTGGCCGGCTATCGGCTCTCCGCCGCGTACGGGCCGCTGGCTGAGGTCATCGAGACGGCCTGCGTGCTGGGCGTGGTCGGTGCCGGCGCCTGGGAGATCTCCGACGGACGACTGACCATCGGCGGCCTGCTGGCCTTCGCCGCCTATCTGGGCTACCTCTACCCGCACATCCTGGGCCTGGGTTCGCTGGCCGTCGAGGTCTCCTCGGCCACCGCCGCGGCGGAGCGCGTCCTGGAGGTGCTGGACGCCCGGCCCGCGGTGGCGGACGCCCCCGCCGCCCGGCCGCTCCCCGCCGGCGCCCGCCCTGGTGCGGTCACCCTGGACCGGGTCTCCTTCGGCTATCCCGGCACCGGGCGGCCCGTGGTGGCCGGCCTCTCCTTCAGCGCACGGCCGGGAGAGCTGGTCCTGGTCGGTGGAGCCAGCGGTACCGGAAAGTCCACCCTCGCCGGGCTGCTGCTGCGGCTGTACGACCCCACCGGGGGCCGCATCCTGCTGGACGGCGTGGACCTGCGGGACCTGGCGCTGGCGGACCTGCGCGACCTGGTCACCCTGGTCCCCCAGGACAGCATGCTGATCAATGCCACGGTGCGGGAGAACATCACCCACGGCCGCCCCGGCGCCACCGACGAGGAGGTGCGGCGGGCCGCCGCCGCTGCCGACCTCCAAGACGTCGTCGCCGCGCTGCCGGACGGCTACGACACCCGGATCGGCCCCCGCGGGCAGCTGCTCTCCGGCGGCCAGCGGCGGCGCCTGGCCATCGCCCGGGCCCTGCTGCGCGACAGCCCCGTACTGGTCCTGGACGAGCCCACCACCGGCCTGGACGCGGCCGCCGCGGAGCGCGTGATGGTCCCGCTGCGCCGCCTGATGGCCCACCGCACCACCTTTCTGATCAGCCACGATCCGCTGCTCGCGGCCATGGCGGACACCGTCCTCGCGCTGGACGGCGAACTTCAAAGCGAATTCAAGCGGCCTCTCATGGCGCACCCACATTCGGCGGCGAGTGTTGTTCTCGCAAGCACACAGAACACCCCCGAAGGGAAAGACATATGAGCTTCCGAAAGATCGCCCCGCTGGCCAAGGCTCCCCGCCCGGTGAAGCCGGCCCCCGCGAAGCCCGCGAAGCCCGCGCCGCGGAAGCCGGAGTGCCGGGTGCACCCGGTCGCCCCGGCGCGGCACCGGGGCTGACCTGCGGACGGAGGGGCCGCGGCGGAACATCCGCCGCGGCCCCTCCGCGCGTCGCTTGACGGGGGCGGGAGGGGCCGGTACATGAAGACCCGGCACCGTGCGCACGGTGCGGGACGGGGCTGTGATGAAGCCACTGCAGGCGGGGGATCCCACAGCGGTCGGGGACGGCCGGTACCGGCTGGCCGCCCGGCTCGGCCAGGGCGGGATGGGAGTGGTGTACCTGGGCTGGTCGCCCTCCGGACGACCGGTGGCCGTCAAGGTGGTACGGCCCGAGCTCTCCACGGACGCCGAGTTCCGGCGGCGCTTCAGCGAGGAGGTCGCGTCGGCCCGGCGGGTGGGCGGCTTCCACACCGCCCCCGTGGTGGACGCAGACCCGGACGGCGACCCCGCCTGGCTGGTCACCGCGTACGTCCCGGGGCCGTCGCTGCACACCGTGGTCGCCCGGCACGGGCCGCTGCCGGTCGACACACTGACCGTGCTGGCCGCGGGGCTGGCCGAGGCGCTGGAGGCGATACACCGGGCCGGGGTGGTGCACCGCGACCTCAAGCCGGCCAACATCATCGTCGCCGACGACGGACCCCGGGTGATCGACTTCGGTATCGCCCGCGCCCTGGACCGCACCGCGCTGACCCAGACCGGCTTCCAGATCGGCACCCCCGGCTTCCTGGCCCCCGAGCAGCTCACCGGGGGCGCGGTCACTCCGGCCGTGGATGTGTTCGCGCTGGGCATCGTGCTCTGCCAGGCCTCCGGCGCCGCGCCCTTCGGTGACGGCCCCTCGGCCTCGGTGCTCTATCGCGCGGTCCATGAGGAGCCCGATCTCCGGGGCGTACCGGAGAGCCTGCGCGGCGTGGTGGGCGACTGTCTGGCCAAGTCCCCCGCCGACCGGCCCTCGCCGCGTGCCGTGCTCGACCGGCTGGTGGTCCGCCACCGTGACGACGGGGACTGGCTGCCCGAGGAGATCCGGGCCGAGCTGGCCGCCCACACCGCGCGGCCGCCGGGTGCACGGCCCGCGACCCCGCCGCCGGTGCCCCAACCGGTTCCGGCTCCGTGGCCCGGCACGCCCACGCCCACGCCCACGGCCGCGCCGACAGCACCGTCGCCCAGCACTCCCACGCCCACGCCCACGGCTGACCCCTCGCCCACCCCTGCACCGGCACGCACACCGGCGCCCACACCGCCACCCCAGCCGTCCCCCGCACCATGGCCCGGCCCGCCCACGCCGACAGCACCGTCGCCGAGCCCCGCACCGGCGCCCGTACCGACACCGCTGCCGCTGTACCCGCCGGACCCGCAGCCGATCACCGTGCAGGCGACAGCGCCGCTGGGGCCGGGTGACGCGGTATTCGCAGCCGGCGCGCAGTCCGCCGTCACCGTGGGACCCCCCGCACCGCCCGGCGGCCCCCGCGGCCCGGCCCGGCGGCGTCGTCGGATGGTGCTCGGCGGGGTGGGCGGTGCGGCGCTGATCGCCGTCGTCGCACTGCTGATCAACCATCAGTTCGGGGCCGGAACCGGCACGGACCCCACGTCCCGTGGCTCCCGCTCCCCCGGCGGCGGCAGCACCGCCTCCGCACCGGCCTCCGGGTCCGACCGGCTGCCCGCCGGCTCCATGCTGATCCGGCTGGACACCGCTGCCGGCTGGCCCACGGAGTGCCACTCGGTGATCGCCCAGCGGCCCAACGGCCAGGACAAGCCCACTCAGCTGGTCCCCGGCGGCACCTGCGACAGCCTGCCCCAGTGGGCCCCGGATCGGACCCGGTTCGCCTTCACCCGGACCGCCGGCAGCAGCTCCGAGGTCTGGATCGCCGCTGCCGACGGGAGCGGTGCCCGCCGCCTGGCCCCCATCGCCAAGGGCAGCCGGGTCTCCTGGTCGCCCGACGGCGAGCGGCTGGCCGTGCTGCGCAAGGCCGCCGGGGTCCAGCAGCTCTTCACGGTCCGGGTCTCGGACGGCACCTCACGGCAGCTGACCACCGGCAAGGACGCCGTCGAGGACCCGACCTGGTCGCCCAAGGGCGGCCGGTTCGCCGTGAGCAGCAAGCGCAACGGCGGCGTCTGGCAGGTGTTCCTGCTGGACCCTGAGGCTCCTGGCAGCCCGTGGTTCCAGGTCACCCATGACCCGGTGCGCGCTCTGGACTCCGCCTGGTCCCCGGACGGCAAGTACCTCGCCTACACCGCCGGTGATGCGCAGTCCAGCGACATCCATGTGATCGGCAGCGACGGCCGGGGCGACCGCGCGGTGACCCGGGACGCCGACCGCGAGATGGACCCGGCCTGGCACCCGGACGGCGCCTGGATCGCCTATGTGCGCGGCCCGGTGGACCAGCCGCGCATCTGGGCGGTGAACGCCGACGGCACGGGCGCGCGCAAGCTCACCACCGGCGCGCCGCGCGAGGGCCATCCCGCCTGGCGCTGACGCCGGGCGGGGCACGGCGCGCACAGCAGCCGGAAAAGCCCCAGGGCCCCGCACCGCCGTCCTTGCGGACGGGGTACGGGGCCCTGGGGTGAGTGCCTGACGGGCAGGCAGGTCCTTCAGGTCGTCACTTGACGATCTTGGTGACCTGGCCGGCGCCGACGGTACGGCCACCCTCACGGATGGCGAACTTGAGGCCCTCCTCCATGGCGACCGGCTGGATCAGCGCGACCGTCATGCCGGTGTTGTCGCCCGGCATGACCATCTCGGTGCCCTCGGGGAGGGTCACAACGCCGGTCACGTCCGTGGTACGGAAGTAGAACTGCGGGCGGTAGTTGTTGAAGAACGGGGTGTGGCGACCACCCTCGTCCTTCGACAGGATGTAGGCCTGGGCCTCGAAGTCGGTGTGCGGCGTGACCGAACCCGGCTTGATGACGACCTGGCCGCGCTCGACATCCTCGCGCTTGATGCCACGGAGCAGCAGACCGACGTTCTCACCGGCCTGGCCCTCGTCGAGCAGCTTGCGGAACATCTCGATGCCGGTGACCGTGGTGGTGGTCTTGGTCTCCTTGATACCGACGATGTCGACGGTCTCGTTCACCTTGAGCACACCGCGCTCGATACGACCGGTGACGACGGTGCCACGACCGGTGATCGTGAAGACGTCCTCGATCGGCATCAGGAACGGCTTGTCGACGTCACGCGCCGGGGTGGGGATGGCCTCGTCCACGGCGTGCATGAGGCCGAGCAGCTTCTCGCCCCACTCCTTGTCGCCCTCGAGGGCCTTGAGCGCCGAGACGCGGACGACCGGAAGGTCGTCGCCCGGGAACTCGTACTCGGAGAGCAGCTCGCGGACCTCGAGCTCGACGAGCTCCAGGATCTCCTCGTCGTCCACCATGTCAGCCTTGTTCAGGGCGACAACGATGTACGGCACGCCGACCTGGCGGGCCAGGAGCACGTGCTCCTTGGTCTGCGGCATCGGGCCGTCGGTGGCGGCGACCACGAGGATGGCGCCGTCCATCTGGGCAGCACCGGTGATCATGTTCTTGATGTAGTCCGCGTGACCGGGGCAGTCGACGTGGGCGTAGTGACGCGCCTCGGTCTGGTACTCGACGTGCGCGATGGAGATGGTGATACCGCGCTGCCGCTCCTCCGGCGCCTTGTCGATCTGGTCGAACGGCGTGAAGGGGTTGATGTCCGGGTACGCGTCGTGCAGCACCTTGGTGATCGCCGCGGTAAGAGTGGTCTTACCGTGGTCGATGTGACCGATGGTGCCGATGTTGACGTGCGGCTTAGTCCGCTCGAACTTCGCCTTCGCCACTGGGGTCCTCCTGTGGACTGATTCTGTACGCCGTACGACGTCAGTTGGTCTTGATCGGGACGGTGCCGGACGCTGGTGTGCGTACGGTCCCGGCCCGCGGGTGGGGGCCGGAGGCCCCGGCACCCCGCGAGGGGGATGCCGGGAATGCCTCCTTACAGCCTAAGGCTTTGGATTGGTCCGGAAAATCCGGAAATCACTCGCCCTTGGCCTTGGCGATGATGTCGTCCGCCACGTTCCGCGGAACCTCGGCGTACGAGTCGAACTGCATCGAGTAGCTCGCGCGACCAGAGGTCTTGCTGCGCAGGTCACCGACGTAGCCGAACATCTCGGAGAGCGGGACGAGGGCCTTGACGACCCGTGCTCCGCTGCGCTCCTCCATGGCCTGGATCTGGCCACGGCGGGAGTTGATGTCGCCGATCACGTCGCCCATGTAGTCCTCGGGCGTGGTGACCTCGACGGCCATCATGGGCTCGAGCAGGGCCGGGCTGGCCTTGCGTGCACCCTCCTTGAACGCCATGGAACCGGCGATCTTGAAGGCGAGCTCGGAGGAGTCGACGTCGTGCGACGCACCGTCGAGCAGGATGACCCGCACGCCCACCATCGGGTAGCCGGCGAGGACACCGAACTCCATGGCCTCCTGGGCACCGGCGTCGACCGAAGGGATGTACTCCTTCGGCACGCGGCCACCCGTGACCTTGTTCACGAACTCGTAGCCCTCGCCGCTCTCGAGAGGCTCGATAGCGATCTGGATCTTCGCGAACTGGCCGGAGCCACCGGTCTGCTTCTTGTGCGTGTAGTCGACGCGCTCGACCGCCTTGCGGATGGTCTCGCGGTACGCCACCTGCGGCTTGCCGACGTTGGCCTCGACCTTGAACTCACGCTTCATACGGTCGACCAGCACCTCGAGGTGCAGCTCGCCCATACCCGCGATGATGGTCTGGCCCGTCTCCTCGTCCGTGTGGACCTGGAAGGACGGGTCCTCCTCGGCCAGACGCTGGATCGCGATGCCCAGCTTCTCCTGGTCGCCCTTGGACTTCGGCTCGATGGCGACCTGGATCACCGGGGCCGGGAAGTTCATGGACTCAAGGATCACCGGGTTCGCCGGGTCGGCCAGGGTCTCACCGGTGGTGGTGTCCTTCAGGCCCATGACGGCGACAATGTCGCCGGCACCGACGCTGGGGATCTCCTCACGCTTGTTGGCGTGCATCCGGTAGATCTTGCCGATCCGCTCCTTGCGGCCCTTCACGGAGTTCAGCACCTGGGTGCCGGACTCCAGACGGCCGGAGTAGATCCGGACGAAGGTGAGCTTGCCGAGGTGCGGGTCGCTCATGATCTTGAAGGCCAGGGCCGACAGGGGCTCCTCGTCGGAGGCCTTGCGGAAGATCTCGGTCTCCTCGTCGCCGACCTTGTGGCCGGTGACGCCCTCGACGTCGGTCGGGGAGGGCAGGTACTCCACGATCGCGTCGAGCAGGGGCTGGACGCCCTTGTTCTTGAACGCGGTGCCGCAGAAGACCGGGGTGAGGTTGCCGGCGATGGTGGCGCGGCGGATGCCGGCCTTCAGCTGCTCCATCGAGGGCTCGTTGCCCTCCAGGTACAGCTCCATCAGCTGGTCGTCGCCCTCAGCGGCGGTCTCCAGCAGCTTGTCGCGCCACTCCTGGGCGACGTCAACGTGGGTGTCCGGGATGTCGACGACGTCGTACATCTCGCCCTTGGGCGCGTCCTCGGACCAGACCAGGGCCTTCATGCGGACCAGGTCGATGACGCCGCGGAAGTCCGCCTCGGCACCGATCGGGAGCTGCATGACCAGCGGGGTGGCACCGAGGCGGTCGACGATCATGTCGACGCAGCGGTGGAACTCCGCGCCCACGCGGTCCAGCTTGTTGACGAAGCAGATGCGCGGGACGTTGTACCGGTCGGCCTGCCGCCACACGGTCTCGGACTGGGGCTCGACACCGGCGACACCGTCGAACACCGTCACAGCACCGTCGAGCACGCGCAGCGAACGCTCCACCTCGACGGTGAAGTCGACGTGGCCCGGGGTGTCGATGATGTTGATGGTGTGGTCGGAACCGTCCACCGTCCAGTGGCAGGTCGTCGCGGCAGACGTGATGGTGATGCCGCGCTCCTGCTCCTGCTCCATCCAGTCCATCGTGGCAGCGCCGTCGTGGACCTCACCGATCTTGTAGCTCACACCGGTGTAGAACAGGATCCGCTCAGTGGTGGTGGTCTTGCCCGCGTCGATGTGCGCCATGATCCCGATGTTGCGGACCTTGGCCAGGTCAAGGGAGGTAGTAGCCATGGTGGCTCGTCTTCTCTCTCGTCTTTGTCGTAGGCGGGTCGACTACCAGCGGTAGTGCGCGAAGGCCTTGTTGGACTCGGCCATCTTGTGGGTGTCCTCGCGGCGCTTCACAGAGGCGCCGAGGCCGTTGGAGGCGTCGAGGATCTCGTTGAGCAGACGCTCGGTCATGGTCTTCTCGCGGCGGGCGCGGGAGTAGCCGACCAGCCAGCGCAGCGCCAGGGTGGTGGAGCGGCCGGGGCGGACCTCGACCGGCACCTGGTAGGTGGCGCCACCGACACGGCGGGAGCGGACCTCGAGGGTCGGCTTGACGTTCTCCAGGGCGCGCTTGAGGGTGACGACCGGGTCGTTGCCGCTCTTCTCGCGGATGCCCTCGAGGGCGCCGTACACGATGCGCTCAGCGGTGGAGCGCTTGCCGTGCAGCAGGACCTTGTTGACGAGCGAGGTCACCAGAGGGGAGTTGTAGACCGGGTCGATGATGACCGGGCGCTTCGGGGCGGGGCCCTTGCGAGGCATTCTTACTTCTCCTTCTTGGCGCCGTAGCGGCTGCGGGCCTGCTTGCGGTTCTTGACACCCTGGGTGTCGAGGGAGCCGCGGATGATCTTGTAGCGCACACCCGGCAGGTCCTTCACACGACCGCCGCGCACGAGCACGATGGAGTGCTCCTGCAGGTTGTGGCCCTCGCCCGGGATGTAAGCGGTGACCTCGATCCCGCTGGTGAGGCGCACACGGGCGACCTTGCGGAGAGCCGAGTTCGGCTTCTTCGGGGTGGTCGTGTACACACGCGTGCAGACGCCACGGCGCTGGGGCGAACCCTTGAGTGCGGGCGTCTTGTTCTTCTCGACCTTGTCCTGCCGGCCCTTTCGGACCAGCTGCTGGATCGTAGGCACCGTTTCTCCGTTTTCTGTGTGCCAAGTCTTGGTGTAACTAACCTGGTGTGATCCCACCCCGTCCGACCCACGCGGTCGGGCGTGTCGGGCCTCTTCCGATCCTGTGGCCCGCAGCAACGGGCTCAGGGACGAGGAATCACGGAATCCCAAGGTGCGATGTGCTGCCGCCGCGCTCGCTCAGGCGAATCCGCAGGGCGGTTCCGGCCGGCTCAGCGACCGGTGTGCATGCACGCACAAGAGACCCGGGGACACCCCAGGCACAAGGTCAGAGCGTACCTACCGCATCGGCGCGGGTCAAAACAAATGGGCTGCCGCAGGTCTCCGGCAGCCACCATCGGGCCCATCCATAGCACAGGGCCCGGAACAGCGCCCACCGTAACCCGGCACGACGCGCCGCGGAACCCCCTTCGGGTGACACGCTCAGCCGGCGACCACCAGCAGCAGGATCATGGCCCAGAAGGCGACACCCAGCCAGCCCAGCACCGCTCCGGCGGTCGCCATCCCGTCGCCCTGCTCCCCCGAACCGCGGATCTGGGACTTCGCCACATGGCCGAAGACCACAGCCGGTACGGAGGCGATCCCGAACGGCAGAAACCCGAAGAGACCCAGCACCAGCGACGCCACGGCCAGATGGTTGGTCGGCGCCGGACGGGGCGGCGGCGCAAAGGTCGGCGGCACCATCGGGACCACCGGCATGACCGGCATCATCGGCGCCGCTCCACCCATCGGCAGCACCATCGGACCGCTCGGCAGATCCGAGACCAGCTGCGCCAGCTCACCGTAGGTCAGAGCCCGATAGGCCGAGTCCACCCGCTGGCCGTACTCGTCGGACCCCAGCCGACCCTCGGCGTACGCAGCCTTGAGCACATCCACGGTGCGCTCCCGGTCCGCGTGCGCGGCACGCATCGCGGCCTGCGGAGACGGCACGGGCTGCCACTGCTCCCACGGCTGGGGCGCCCCTCGCCAAGGCTGTACGGCCATCGGCCACCTCCAGATCGGTGTCCTCTTCATAGTGCAGGACGGAGCGGAGGGGCAGGCGGTTGCCTGCAAATCCACCCGCCCCCGCCGACGCGCACCGCACCCCCGCGGAGCGGCACACCCCCACCCCGCCCTGCTCAGGCGGCCCGGAGGACAATGCACCGCCATGGGAGGGCGGAGGCGGGCTCCGTCCCCGATCGGATGGGGGGAACATGGGGACACCACAGCCGGCGGCGGTGGAGATACACGATCTCTGGAAGCGCTTCGGGCCGCAGATCGCGGTCGCGGGAGTCGGGCTGACCCTGCCGGCCGGCGCCTTCGTCGGCCTCGTCGGACCGAACGGCGCAGGCAAGACCACCATTCTGTCCATGACCACCGGGCTGCTGCGGCCCGACCACGGCACGGTGCTGATCCACGGCGCCGACGTGTGGCGGGACCCGGCGGCGGCCAAGGCCGGGATCGGCGTACTGCCCGAGGGCCTGCGGATGTTCGAGCGGCTGAGCGGGCGTGAACTGCTCCAGTACAACGGGCGACTGCGCGGGATGGCCGCCGCCGAGGTGGACCGGCGCGCCGACGAACTGCTGCGGATCCTGGACCTGGACAGCGCCGGCAGCAAGCTGGTCGCCGACTACTCCACCGGTATGCGCAAGAAGATCGGGCTGGCCGCGGCGTTGCTGCACAACCCCTCGGTGGTCTTCCTGGACGAACCGTTCGAAGGCGTGGACCCCGTCTCCGCGCAGACCATCCGCCGGGTGCTGAAGCGCTATGCGGCCACCGGCTCCACCGTGGTCTTCTCCAGCCATGTGATGGAGCTGGTGGAACAGCTCTGCGACTGGGTCGCCGTGGTGAACGCCGGTCAGATCGTGGCCCAGGGGCCGCTGGAGGACGTACGCGGCGACCGCAGTCTGCATGAGGCGTTCCTGGCGCTGGTGGGGGCACGTGAGGACGACGGCCCCGAGTCGCTGGGCTGGCTCGGCGCCGACCGCGGCGGTGCGCAGTGACCGCCGCGGCTGCGACCGCCCCCCGGGACCCGGCCGTCGACCGGGCGGTGGTCCGGACGCTGGTCTCGCTCAAGGTGCGGCTGCTGCGCAACGGGCTGCGGCGCAGCGGCGGGCGCGCCGCCGTGTATGTCGCGGGCTCCGTCGCCGGGCTGCTGGTGGCGGCCGGGGTGGCGACCGCAACCGCCGCCCTGCACGGCCGTCAGGGGGCCGAGGACGCGGCGCTGGTGATGGCTGCGGCAATGACCCTGGCCTGGGCCGCACTGCCGCTCTTCCTCTTCACCTCGGACGAGAGCGCCGACCCGACCCGGCTCACCATGCTGCCGCTGCGGCCGGGGCCACTGCTGCGCGGCATGCTGCTGGCGGCGCTGGTCGGCCCGGGCCCGGTGGTCAGCCTGCTGCTGATGAGCGGTGCGGCGGTGGCGGCAGCGTCCGGTGCGGGCTCCGCCGTGGTCGCGGTGGTGGCGGTGCCGCTGGCGTCGCTGACGCTGGTGGCGCTCTCCCGGGCGGTGGCCGTGGGGAACGCCCGGCTGCTCTCCAGCCGGCGCGGCCGCGACTTCGCGATCTTCGGCGGGCTGCTCTTCGCCTTCCTCATCCAGGGCGCCAACATCCTCTTCCAGTCCATCTCCCACCAGGCACGCTCCGGCGGACGCATCGACCTGTCGGCACTCGCCCCCTGGGGGTCGGTGCTGCGCTGGATACCGCCGGTGAGCGCGCTGGGCGCGGTCCGCTCCACCGGCGAGGGCGCATATGCGCAGGCTGCCGTCCAGCTGGTGGAGACCGCGGCACTGCTGGTGCTGCTGCTGCGGTGGTGGCTGGCCTCCCTGGTGCGGCTGATGGTCATCGCCGACTCCTCCACCCTCTCCGCGGCTCCCACCAGGACCGCGGACCCCGGCCGCCGCTCGCGCCTCTCGGCACGGCTGCTGCCGCCCGGCCGGACCGGGGCGGCGATGCAGCGCCAGCTGCGCTACGCCTGGCGGGAGCCGCGGGCCAAGGTGGCGATCTTCGGTGGCGTCGGTATGACCCTGGTGTTCTGTCTGCTCTCCGTCGTACAGGGCTGGGGCAGCGTCTATGTGGTGCTGATCGGCGGCCTGCTGCTGGGCCTGCAGATGCTCAACCTGTTCGGTATGGACGGCTCCGCATTCTGGCTGGTCGCCCTCACCCTCCGCACCCCCGGCGACGCCCGCGCCGAGCTGCGCGGCCGCGCGCTCGCGGTGGCCTCGTACGCCGTGCCGTTCACCGCGGTGCTCGGCGCGCTGGCGGCTGCCCTCAACGGCGGATGGGCCGACCTGGCGGAGGCGGTGGGCCTCACCTGGGCACTGCTCGGCTGCGGTATCGGCATGGGGGCGCTGCTGAGCGTGCTGGCGCCGTACGCCATGCCGGTCGAGGGCAATCCGATGCAGAACGCCGCCCCGGGGCAGAGCGGACTGGTGCTGGGCAACATGCTGGGGTCGATGGTGGGCGTCCTGGCGCTGACCGTGCCGCCGGGCGTCCTGGCCGTGACGCTGCACATCGCCGACGGCCCGACCTGGGCACTGCTGCCGGCCGGCCTGCTGTACGGCACGGCCGTGGCGGCCCTCGGCATCCGGATCGCGGCCGTTCGGCTGCTGCGGCGGCTGCCTGAGATCCTCGGTTCGGTGATCGAGCGCTGAGGTCAGCGGACCGCGTCCAGGTGGGCCAGCACCGCCTGGACGCGGCGGTTGGCGTCGTCGGTCGGTACCAGGTCCAGTTTGCTGAAGATATTGGCGATGTGCTTGGCCACGGCCCCGTCGCTGACCGTCAGCCGGGCCGCGACGGCGGAGTTGGAGCAGCCCTCCGCCATCAGTTCCAGCACCTCCCGCTCACGCGGGGTCAGACGGCCCATCGGCTCCGAACGCACCCCTCGCTGCAGCAGCTTGGCGATCACATCGGGGTCCATCGCGGTGCCGCCCGCCGCCACCCGGCGGACGGCGTCGATGAACTGCTCGGCGTTGAAGACCCGGTCCTTGAGCAGATAGCCGACCCCGCCGGAGCCGTCCGCCAGCAGCTCCCGCGCATACAGCTGCTGGACATGCTGGGAGAGCACCAGCACCGGGAGTCCGGGGATCTCCCGGCGGGCCGCGAGCGCCGCCTGCAGTCCCTCGTCGGTGAGGGTGGGCGGCAGCCGGACGTCCACCACCGCGACGTCCGGTCGCTCCTCCAGCAGCGCTCTCAGCAGGTCGGGACCGGTCTCCACGGCCGCGGCAATGGTGAAGCCATAGGCTTCCAGCAGCCGGATCAGGCCTTCCCGGAGAAGGTAGAGGTCCTCCGCGAGGACAACACGCACGGCAGCTCCATGGTCACGGTGGTCGGTCCGCCCGGGGTGCTGGTCAGGGCGAGGACACCGTCGAAGGTACCCAGTCGCCGCTCGATCCCGCGCAGCCCGCTGCCGCGCGCGGGGTCCGCGCCGCCGCAGCCGTCGTCGGTGACGGTGATCCGCAGCGAACCGGCCCGGTGCAGGATGTCCACCCAGACCTGCGCGGCCCCCGAGTGCTTGGCCGCATTGGTCAGCAGCTCGCAGACGGAGAAGTAGACGGCCGCCTCCACCGGCGCCGGCGGGCGGTCCGGCAGGTCGGCGCAGACGTCCACCGGCAGCGGGCTGTCCAGCGCCAGCAGCCGTACCGCATCTTCCAGGCCGCGCTCCGCCAGCACCGGCGGATGGATGCCCCGCACCAGGTCGCGCAGCTCCTGCAACGCCTTCTGGGAGGCCTGCCGGGCCTCGGCCAGCAGCGCGCGGGCGGCGGGGGCGTCACTCTCCATCAGATGCTCGATGGTGCCGAGCGTCATGCCGATCGCCACCAGCCGGGCCTGCGCCCCGTCGTGCAGATCGCGCTCGATCCGGCGCAGCTCGGCCGCCTGGTCGCCGACGGCGTCGGCCCGGGTGGAGGTGAGGTGCTGGACCCGTTCCACCAGCTCGGCCCGGGAGGCACCACCCTGGGGGTCGAGCATCCGCCGCATCCACCGGGTGTGCAGCCGCAGCGCGGACGGCGCCAGCGCCAGACCGGTCAGCGTCGCCGCCAGGCCCAGCAGAATCGCTTGGGCGTCGGCGGCGGAGTAGAAGGGATAGCTGACGAGCTGGTTCGCCGCGGCCACCACAACGGTGACCAGTCCCAGGCCGAACAGCGCGGCCACCGGTACCGCCGTGACCGCGGCGGCCGGCGGATTGAGGACCAGCCAGGCCTGGTCGCGCCAGTTCTCCGGGTCGCGGACGGCCCAGTTGACATACCGCGAGGCCTGAGCCGTGGCGCGGCGCTGGTGATAGCCGTAGCCCGTCCACCAGTGGCCGCGGTCGTTCTGCTCCAGCGGCCGCACCGGCCGGTAGCGCTCCGGGATCCGGATGTCGAACCATTCCTCGGCCTGCCGCCTGGACCACCGGGCGTTGGCCCGGCCCAGCCCGAACGCGGCCACCACCAGGGCCCAGCAGCCGACCGCCAGCACCAGCAGCCGGCTCAGATCCTCCCCGGAGCTCCGCACGGTGACGACCGCCACAACGACAAGACCCAGGCACAGTGCCGCCGGCCCCAGGCCGGCCCGCACCGCGAGCACCGAGCACCGCCACACGGCGTTCAGCCGCTCCCCCGCCCAGGTGCGGATCCGCCCCCACTCGGCCCGCGGCCCTTCCGCTGCTGTCGACTCGCCGACGCTCATGCACCTCTCCTCGACCGCACCTTGGCCAACCGTCCCAGTCTTTCCCACCCGCCGGGCGGCGGTCACTGGCCCTGAATCCCATCCCGGGGGGTGGTCCTAGCACCACCCCCGCGCCGGCTGAGCCGACCGATGAGCGCACCGCGACATGGGGTGGACCACGGTTCCCCTCCCGCAGGCGACCGGGCCCGCCCTAGGCTCGGGCCCATGCAAAGCAACGCCGCGCTCAGCACCTGGCTCGCCGACCGCACCGCCGACCGGTTGGCCGAGTTGCTGAGCAGACGCGACCTGCCGCGCAGCGCCACCTACGGCACCCGCCCGCTGACCTCCTTCGCCGGCCTCGCCGAGCACCTGCTGGGCGACCACTCCACCGCCCGCGCCATGCGGCTGCTCACCCTCGCGGAGCTGCAGATCCTCACAGCGGTGGCCCGGCTGGCCGACCTGCGCCACGGCCCGCTGCCCGAGCCGGGCTCCCAGACCGACCCCGACCCGTCCGACCGTCCGGTCCCCCGCGACGAACTGCTGGATGCGGTCGCCCCCACCCCGGAGGCCCGCCGCGCCGCCGAGGAGTGCCTGGACCGGCTCGCCGTGCAGGCCCTGGTGCTGCCCCCGCACAACGGGGTGGACCTCGTCGTACCGCTGCTGCTGCACCGCCGCTCCGCCGAGCTGCGGGGGCTCGGGCGGCCGGTGGACCGGCTGCTGACGGACGCCTTCAACGCCGCCGAGGTGCACCGCATCTCGGCGGAGCTGGGGCTGCCCGGGGCCCGTTCCCGGGACCAGGCGCAGCGCGCCGTCACCGCGCTGCTGAGCGAGCCGGACGAGGTGCGGGCCCTGGTGGCCCAGGCGCCGCCGGAGGCGCTGGACGTCCTGGCGAAGCTGGTCCCCGGTCCGCCGCAGCTGTACGCGACCTGTTTCACCTCGCAGTACGGGTACTACGTGGCGGGCCGGGCCAAGTTCCTCTTCCGGGCCGCCGGTTCAGGGCACCCCGGGGCGGACTGGCTGGCCCGGCACGGGCTGCTGCTGCCGGTCGGCACCGACCTGGTGGAGCTTCCCCGCGAGGTGGGCACCGCCCTGCGGCCGGACGAGGAGCACCTGCCCTTCGACCCCGGTCCGCCGCAGCTGCGGGGTTCGGCCGCACTCCCACGCGGCGCGGCGGGAGAGGCGCAGACGGCGGCAGCGGCGGCGGCTTCCCAGGCGGAGCTGGTACTGCGGGCGGTGGCGGCGCAGCCGCCCACCCTGCGCAAGGCGGGCGGGGTCGCGGTACGCGACAGCCGGCGGCTGGCGAAGACCACCGGTGTGCCCGAGGCGCAGGTCCGTCTCTGGCTGGACCTGGCGGCCACCGCCGACCTGCTCGGCCCGGTGCAGGACGAACCCCCGAAGACCCGGGGCCGCCGGCCTCCCCCGCAGCCGCCGGGCCGGATCGTGCCGACCCAGCGGTACGACGGCTGGCTCGCCGCCTCACCCGCCGAGCGGCTGCTGCCGCTGGTGGCCGCCTGGGCGGTGACGCCCGAGGTCTTCACCCACTGGCCGGACCCCGAGGAGACCCCCGTCGCCCTGGCCGCGCCCCAGGACCCGACCGCGGTTGTGCTGCGCCGGGCCCTGCTGGACACCCTGGCGGCACTGCCCCAGGGGTGGGGGCTGGAGCCCACCGCCCCCGAGAACCTGGACGCACTGCTGGTCGGCGCCGTATGGCAGCGGCCCACGGTGCTCACCCCGGCCGAGGGCCCCGACCGTACCCGGGCCACCCTCACCGAGGCCGCGCTGCTGGGCGTGGCCGCCCACGGGGCGCTCACCCCGGTCGGACAGGCGGTACGGGCCCTGCTGCACTCCGGCGCCGACCGCTGCTTCCCCTCCGTACCCGGCGCCGGGCCCCGCCTGCACTCCCATCCGGCCATCGCCGACGCGGTACGGGGGCTCCGCGACGCCCTGGCCGAACTGCTGCCACCGCCGCAGACCACGGCCCGCTTCCAGGCCGACCTCACCGCGGTGGTGGCGGGCGCGGCCTCCCCCGAGCTCACCGAACTGCTCACCTGCTGCGCCGTACGGGAGTCCGAGGGCCACGCCGTGGTGTGGCGGATCACCGCGGCCTCCGTACGCCGGGCGCTGGACGGCGGCCTGGACGCCACCGACCTGCTGCAACGTCTCACCGAGGCGTCGGTCGACGGGCTTCCGCTGCCACAGCCGCTGGAGTACCTGGTCAAGGACACCGCCCGCACCCACGGCCGGATGCGGGTGGTGCGGTCGGCCTGCTGCATCCGGTCCGACGACGAGGCGCTGATCCTGGAACTCTCCAGGACCCGCTCGCTCGCCAAGCTCGGGCTGCGCCGGATCGCCCCCACCGTCCTGGTCTCCACCGTCGGCCCGGAGGAGACCCTGGTCGCGCTGCGCACCGCCGGCTTCGCCCCGGTGCTGGAGGCCGCCACGGGCACCACCGTCGTGGAACGCGCCCCGGCCGAGCGGGCTCCCACCTCCATGCCCCCGCTCTCGCACGCCGAGGACCACCGCGGCTCCGGCCCCCGCACGGCCGCCGCCCTGGCGGCGAAGCTGCTGGGCGGCGGTTAGGGCTGTCCAGGGGGCGGGGCAGATCACGGGCGGAGCAGACGGCAGGCGCAGCGGAACGGCGGGCGGGCAGGGCAGCAGGCCGGGCGGGCGGGCGGCCCGGGGCGTGGTCCTGCCCGCTCCGTTACCCTCGGCATCCATGGGCAAGCGCAGTCAGGAACGCCGCCACCAGCGTCGGCAGCAGCACACACAGCAGTCCCCCGACGGCCGCGTCCCCCCGTCGCCCGCGCCCTCGCCCGCCGAGCTGCTGGACCAGTCGCTGCACAGCGTCCGCGCCGTCCAGCCCGACGCACTCATCCCGGCCCTGGACGCGGCCGCGTCCGTGCTCGCCGCCACCGGCGAACGCTGGCCCGCTCTGGGCCAGGCGCTGCTGGCGCACGGCGACCGCACGCTGGACCGGCTCTGGGCCGCGGGCTGGCGGCCGGCCGATGTGGTCCGGATCGTCCGGCGCGACCTGCAGCCCGAGCACACGGCACTGGCCGTCGACCTGATCGCCGCCGAGGCACGCCGCCACCCTGCCACCGCCTTCGACCGCCGCTGGGCCGAGCAGCTGCGCGAGCTGGAGGCCGATGTCTGGTGGGCCGACGACGCCGACTACCTCCCCCGCGTCACCGCGGAGCGCCGTCTCGACCGCTTCGCGGTGGCGACCCACACCCTGGAACTGCTCCGCGTCTGGTCCCTGCTGCCCCCGATCACGCCGGTCGGCCCTGCTCCCGGCCGCACGGCGGCAGCGACCCGCACCGCCCCCTCCGCTGCCGAGCCCCGCATGCTCGGCCGCATCCGTGCTCTGCTGGCGAAGGCCGAGTCCACCGACTTCCCGGAGGAGGCCGAGGCGCTGACCGCCAAGGCCCAGCAGCTGATGGCGCAGCACAGCATCGACGAGGCCCTGCTCGCCGCCGGCCAGGCGGACAAGGACGCCCCCTCCGCCCTGCGCGTCGGCATCGACAACCCTTACGAGGGCCCCAAGGCGATGCTGCTCGACGCGGTCGCCGCCGCCAACCGCAGCCGCGCGGTGTGGTCCAAGGAGTTCGGCTTCTGCACGGTCGTCGGCTTCGACGCCGACCTGGACGCCGTGGAGCTGCTCTACACCTCGCTGCTGGTCCAGGCGACCACCGCGATGAACCGGGCCGGCAGTCGTCGCCACGCGGGCGGCGCCTCGCGCACCCGGGCCTTCCGCCAGTCCTTTCTGATCGCATACGCGGCCCGCATCGCCGAACGCCTCAGTGCCGCCACCCGGCAGGCCGCCAGCGACGCCGCCGCGGGCGTCCGGCTGCGCGAGGACGACCCGGAACGCACCGAGCGGGCCGTCCCCGACGCCCGGCTGCTGCCCGCCCTTGCCGCCCGCGAGCTGGCGGTGGACTCCGCCACCGAGGCCATGTTCCCCAGGCTGACCTCACAGCGGGTCCGGATCAGCGACGCCGAGGGCTGGACCGAGGGCCGCGCCGCGGCCGACCGCGCCGCCTTCAGGTGAGCGACGGCGGACCAGGGCCGACTCCCTCCCCCTCCGGTCGGCCGAAGGCGTAGCGCAGCTCCGGGGGGTGGGCCCGGAAACAGCATGGGCCCTCGCCGCGACGGTGCCAAGGGCGGTGGTCAGCGGGTGGACCAGAGGGCGAAGGACTTGGCGATGGCCGGGACGTCCATCTCACCCCGGGCCACCGCAAGCACCAGGCTCTCGGCCGAGTCCACATCCGGGGGCCGCAGCTCGAGGTCGTTCACCGCGTAGAAGATGCGGGTGGCCACCCATGCAGTGCGTTTGTTTCCGTCGATCAGGGCATGGTTGCGGGCGAGCGAGTGCAGCAGAGCTGCCGCCTTCTCATGGAAGGTCGGGTAGGCGTCCGCGCCGAACACCGACGCCTGGGGGCGGGCAAGGGCAGCCTCGATCAGGCCGTAGTCCCGGACCGCTGCCTCGCTGCCACCCTGGACACGAGCTGCGATGGTCAGCAGCTCGGACAGGTCGAGGTACCCGGTCACTGGTCAGCGAGCCGGTCCAGGAGTTCCCTGTCCTCATCCATGATCCGGTCCAGGGCCTTGTTGAACAGCTCGGTCCGGCGGGTCAGGTAGAGGTGTATGGCCTCCGCAGCGATCTCCTGCTTGGAACGCTTCTCCAGAGCCGCCCGCTCGGTGAGCAGCCTGTCGTCGGCCTCGCTGAGTCGAAGAGTCATCGCCACAGGTCGATGATACCGAGCGATACCACGCGATACCACTCTTTCTTCAACCGAGCGCCGTATGCCGAAGGGCGGCCGCCCCCTCATGGGGACGGCCGCCCTTGCGGTCAAGCAGTGACTCAGCCGGTGTACGGGCCGTAGTCGTAGTCCTCCAGCGGAACCGCCTGGCCGGAGCCGGCGCCGAAGGGCGAGATGTCGTAGTCGTCGTAGCCGACGGCCGAGTACATCGCGGCCTTCGCCTCCTCGGTGGGCTCGACCCGGATGTTGCGGTAGCGGGGCAGACCCGTACCGGCCGGGATGAGCTTACCGATGATGACGTTCTCCTTGAGGCCCAGCAGCGGGTCCGACTTGGCGTGGATCGCCGCGTCGGTGAGCACCCGGGTCGTCTCCTGGAAGGAGGCGGCCGACAGCCAGGACTCGGTGGCCAGCGAGGCCTTGGTGATACCCATCAGCTGCGGACGACCGGAGGCGGGGTGACCGCCCTCGGACACCACGCGGCGGTTCTCGGTCTCGAACCGGCCGCGCTCGACCAGCTCGCCCGGCAGCAGCTCGGCGTCGCCGGACTCGATGATCGTCACCCGGCGGAGCATCTGCCGGATGATGATCTCGATGTGCTTGTCGTGGATCGACACACCCTGCGAGTTGTAGACCTTCTGGACCTCCTGGACCAGGTGGACCTGGACGGCCCGCTGACCCAGGATGCGCAGCACGTCGTGCGGGTTGGTGGCACCCATGGTCAGCTTCTGGCCGACCTCGACGTGCTCGCCCTCGCTGACCATCAGCTTCACACGCTTGGAGACCGGGTAGGCGATCTCCTCGCTGCCGTCGTCGGGGGTGACGACGAGCTTGCGGGTCTTCTCGGTGTCCTCGACCCGGACCCGGCCGGCCGCCTCGCTGATCGGGGCCACACCCTTGGGGGTACGGGCCTCAAAGAGCTCGACGACACGGGGCAGACCCTGGGTGATGTCGTCACCGGCCACACCACCGGTGTGGAAGGTACGCATGGTCAGCTGGGTGCCGGGCTCACCGATGGACTGGGCGGCGATGATGCCGACGGCCTCGCCGATGTCCACCAGCTTGCCGGTGGCCAGCGAACGCCCGTAGCACATGGCGCAGGTGCCGACCGCGGACTCACAGGTGAGGATCGAGCGGGTCTTGACGGTGGAGACACCGTGGCGGACCAGCTCGTCGATCAGCACATCGCCGAGGTCGGTGCCGGCCTGGGCCAGCACCTGGCCGTCGACGGTGATGTCCTCGGCGAGGCAGCGCGCGTACACGCTGGTCTCGACGTCGTCGGCCTTGCGCAGCACACCGTCGGTGCCCACCGAGGCGATCTCCAGCTTGAGGCCGCGCTCGGTGCCGCAGTCCTCCTCGCGGATGATCACGTCCTGCGAGACGTCGACCAGACGACGGGTGAGGTAGCCCGAGTCGGCGGTACGCAGAGCGGTGTCGGCGAGACCCTTACGGGCACCGTGGGTGGAGATGAAGTACTCCAGCACGGTGAGGCCCTCACGGAACGAGGCCTTGATGGGACGCGGGATGGTCTCGTTCTTGGCGTTGGACACCAGACCACGCATACCCGCGATCTGCCGCATCTGCATCATGTTTCCACGAGCCCCGGAGTCCACCATCATGAAGATGGGGTTGGTCTTCGGGAAGTTCGCGTTCATCGCCTCGGCGACCTCGTTGGTCGCCTTGGTCCAGATCGCGACGAGCTCCTGCTTGCGCTCGTCGTTGGTGATCAGACCGCGCTCGTACTGCTTCTGGATCTTCTCGGCCTGCGCCTCGTAGCCCTCCAGGATCTGGGGCTTGCTCGGCGGCACCACGACGTCGGAGATCGACACGGTGACACCGGAGCGGGTGGCCCAGTGGAAGCCGGCCGCCTTGAGGTTGTCCAGGGTGGCCGCGACGGTCACCTTGGGGTAGCGCTCGGCGAGGTCGTTGACGATCGCCGACAGCTGCTTCTTGCCGACCTCGTAGTCGACGAAGGGGTAGTCCTCGGGCAGCAGCTCGTTGAAGAGGGCGCGACCCAGGGTGGTGGAGAGCCTGAAGGGCTCGCCCTCGATCCAGGTCGGTGCGCCGGTCTCCTCGTCCACCGGTGCGGTCCAGCCGCGCGGAGGCATGGTGCCGGCGGGCAGCCGGACGTCGATCTGCGCCTGCAGGTCCAGCTCGCGGGCGTCGAAGGCCATCATGGCCTCGGCGGTCGAGGTGAACGAGCGGCCGCCGCCCTTCACGTCCTCACGGTCCGAGGTGAGGAAGAAGAGGCCGAGCACCATGTCCTGGGTGGGCATGGTCACGGGGCGGCCGTCGGCCGGCTTGAGGATGTTGTTCGAGGACAGCATCAGGATGCGGGCCTCGGCCTGGGCCTCCGCCGACAGCGGCAGGTGGACGGCCATCTGGTCACCGTCGAAGTCCGCGTTGAAGGCGGTGCAGACCAGCGGGTGGATCTGGATGGCCTTGCCCTCGACCAGCTGCGGCTCGAAGGCCTGGATGCCCAGGCGGTGCAGGGTCGGTGCACGGTTCAGCAGCACCGGGTGCTCGGCGATGACCTCTTCGAGGACGTCCCACACCACGGGGCGGGCACGCTCGACCATGCGCTTGGCCGACTTGATGTTCTGCGCGTGGTTGAGGTCCACCAGGCGCTTCATCACGAACGGCTTGAAGAGCTCCAGCGCCATGGCCTTGGGCAGACCGCACTGGTGCAGCTTGAGCTGCGGGCCGACGACGATGACCGAACGGGCCGAGTAGTCGACTCGCTTGCCGAGCAGGTTCTGACGGAAGCGGCCCTGCTTGCCCTTGAGCATGTCGGACAGCGACTTCAGCGGACGGTTGCCCGGACCGGTGACCGGACGACCGCGGCGGCCGTTGTCGAACAGCGCGTCGACGGCCTCCTGGAGCATCCGCTTCTCGTTGTTCACGATGATCTCGGGGGCACCGAGGTCCAGCAGACGCTTCAGCCGGTTGTTGCGGTTGATCACACGGCGGTACAGGTCGTTGAGGTCGGAGGTCGCGAAGCGGCCACCGTCCAGCTGCACCATCGGACGCAGGTCCGGCGGGATCACCGGGACGCAGTCCAGCACCATGCCGTTGGGCTTGTTGCGGGTCTGCAGGAAGGCGGAGACGACCTTGAGGCGCTTGAGCGCACGGGTCTTCTTCTGGCCCTTGCCGGTCTTGATGATCTCGCGGAGGCGCTCGGCCTCCTCCTCCAGGTCGAAGGACTCGAGCCGCTTCTGCAGAGCGGCGGCGCCCATCGCACCGGAGAAGTAGGTGCCGAAGCGGTCGCGCAGCTCGCGGTAGAGCAGCTCGTCGCCCTCGAGGTCCTGGACCTTGAGGTTCTTGAAGCGGCTCCACACCTCGTCGAGCCGGTCCAGCTCGCGCTGGGCGCGGTCGCGCAGCTGCTTCATCTCGCGCTCGGCACCCTCGCGCACCTTGCGGCGCACATCGGCCTTGGCACCCTCGGCCTCAAGCTCGCCCAGGTCGGCCTCGAGCTTCTTGGCGCGGGACTCCAGGTCGGCGTCGCGGCGCTGCTCGATCTGCTGGCGCTCGACGGAGACATGGGCCTCCAGCGACGGCAGGTCACGGGTGCGGCGCTCGTCGTCCACCCAGGTGATCATGTAGGCGGCGAAGTAGATGACCTTCTCCAGGTCCTTCGGCGCCAGGTCGAGCAGGTAGCCCAGCCGGCTCGGCACACCCTTGAAGTACCAGATGTGGGTCACCGGGGCGGCCAGCTCGATGTGGCCCATCCGCTCGCGGCGGACCTTGGCACGGGTCACCTCGACGCCGCACCGCTCGCAGATGATGCCCTTGAAGCGGACGCGCTTGTACTTACCGCAGTAGCACTCCCAGTCCCGGGTGGGGCCGAAGATCTTCTCGCAGAAGAGTCCGTCCTTTTCCGGCTTCAGGGTGCGGTAGTTGATGGTCTCGGGCTTCTTGACCTCACCGTGGGACCACTGGCGGATGTCGTCGGCGGTCGCCAGGCCGATACGCAGCTCATCGAAGAAGTTGACGTCGAGCACTTTTCGTCAAGCCCTCTTTCAGGGGTCGAGTCTTTCGTCTGGTCTGATGGGGGCCTTGGGGGTGGTGGGGCCTCACCGGGGTGAGGCCCCACCGACCTCCGTCAGACCTCTTCGACGCTGCTCGGCTCGCGCCGGGACAGGTCGATACCGAGCTCCTCCGCGGCGCGGAACACGTCCTCGTCGGAGTCACGCATCTCGATGGACATACCGTCGGACGACAGCACCTCCACATTCAGGCAGAGCGACTGCATCTCCTTGATGAGCACCTTGAAGGACTCGGGGATGCCGGGCTCCGGGATGTTCTCGCCCTTGACGATGGCCTCGTAGACCTTCACTCGGCCGAGCACGTCGTCGGACTTGATGGTGAGGAGCTCCTGCAGGGCGTAGGCGGCGCCGTACGCCTCCAGGGCCCACACCTCCATCTCACCGAAGCGCTGACCACCGAACTGCGCCTTACCACCGAGCGGCTGCTGGGTGATCATGGAGTACGGACCGGTCGACCGGGCGTGGAGCTTGTCGTCGACCAGGTGGTGCAGCTTGAGGATGTACATGTACCCGACCGAAATCGGGTGCGGGAACGGCTCGCCGGAGCGGCCGTCGAACATCCTCGCCTTGCCGGACGAACCGACCATGCGGTTGCCGTCGCGGTTGGGGATGGTGTTCTCCAGCAGACCGGTGATCTCGTCCTCGCGGGCGCCGTCGAAGACGGGGGTCGCCAGGTTGGTGTTGGCGGCCACCTGGTCGGCGTCGATCGCCTGGAGGCGGCGCGCCCACTCCTCGCCGATGCCGGAGACGTCCCAGCCCTGCTTGGCGAGCCAGCCGAGGTGCGTTTCCAGAACCTGTCCCGGGTTCATTCGGGACGGGACACCGAGCGGGTTGAGGACGATGTCCACCGGGGTGCCGTCCTCGAGGAACGGCATGTCCTCGACCGGGAGGATCTTGGAGATGACGCCCTTGTTGCCGTGACGGCCGGCGAGCTTGTCACCGTCGGTGATCTTCCTCTTCTGGGCCACGTAGACGCGGACCAGCTGGTTGACACCCGGGGGAAGCTCGTCGCCCTCCTCACGGTCGAAGACGCGGACGCCGATGACCTTGCCGGACTCACCGTGCGGCACCTTCAGCGAGGTGTCGCGGACCTCACGGGCCTTCTCACCGAAGATCGCGCGGAGCAGGCGCTCCTCGGGGGTCAGCTCGGTCTCGCCCTTGGGAGTGACCTTGCCGACCAGGATGTCGCCGGTGACGACATCCGCGCCGATCCGGATGATGCCGCGCTCGTCGAGGTCGGCGAGGACCTCCTCGGAGACGTTCGGGATGTCCCGGGTGATCTCCTCGGGGCCCAGCTTGGTGTCACGGGCGTCGACCTCGTGCTCCTCGATGTGGATCGAGGAGAGGACGTCGTCCTGCACGAGGCGCTGCGACAGGATGATCGCGTCCTCGTAGTTGTGGCCCTCCCACGGCATGAACGCGACCAGCAGGTTCTTGCCGAGGGCCATCTCGCCCTCGTCGGTGCAGGGGCCGTCGGCCAGCACCTGGCCGACCTCGATGCGGGCGCCCTCGTCCACGATCACCTTCTGGTTGAAGGCGGTGCCCTGGTTGGAGCGCGTGAACTTGGCCACCCGGTAGGTGGTGTAGGTGCCGTCGTCGTTGGCGACGGTGATGTAGTCCGCGGAGACCTCCTGGACCACACCGGCCTTCTCGGCGGCGATGACATCGGCGGCGTCGACCGCAGCGCGGTACTCCATGCCGGTGCCGACCAGCGGCGCCTCGCTCTTCAGCAGCGGGACGGCCTGGCGCATCATGTTGGAGCCCATGAGCGCGCGGTTGGCGTCGTCGTGCTCCAGGAAGGGGATCATGGCGGTCGCGACCGACACCATCTGGCGCGGCGAGACGTCCATGTAGTCGACCTCGGTGCCCGGGATGTAGTCGATCTCGCCGCCACGGCGGCGGACCAGCACACGGGGCTCCGCGAAGGTGAGCTCCTCCGTCAGCGGCGCGTTGGCCTGCGCGATGACGAAGCGGTCCTCCTCGTCGGCGGTGAGGTAGTCCACCTGCTCGGTGACCACACCGTCGACGACCTTGCGGTACGGGGTCTCGACGAAGCCGAAGGCGTTGACCCGGCCGTACGAGGCCAGCGAGCCGATCAGACCGATGTTCGGGCCTTCGGGGGTCTCGATCGGGCACATCCGGCCGTAGTGGGACGGGTGCACGTCACGGACCTCGAAGCCGGCCCGCTCACGGGAGAGACCACCCGGGCCCAGCGCGGACAGACGGCGCTTGTGGGTCAGGCCCGACAGCGGGTTGGTCTGGTCCATGAACTGGGACAGCTGGCTGGTGCCGAAGAACTCCTTGATGGAGGCGACGACCGGCCGGATGTTGATCAGGGTCTGCGGCGTGATCGCCTCGACGTCCTGGGTGGTCATCCGCTCGCGGACGACGCGCTCCATACGGGCCAGGCCGGTACGGACCTGGTTCTGGATGAGCTCGCCGACGTTGCGCAGACGACGGTTGCCGAAGTGGTCGATGTCGTCGACCTCGACGACGATGTCGCGACCCTCCTCGGTGTCCACCCACTCGGTCTCGCCGGCGTGCAGCTTGACCAGGTACTTGATGGTCGCGATGACGTCCTGCTCGGTGAGCACGCCGGAGTCCAGCGACTCGTCGATGCCGAGCTTGCGGTTGACCTTGTAGCGGCCGACCTTGGCCAGGTCGTAGCGCTTGGGGTTGAAGTAGAGGTTCTCCAGCAGGGTCTGGGCGGCCTCCTTGGTCGGCGGCTCGCCCGGACGCAGCTTGCGGTAGATGTCCAGCAGCGCGTCGTCCTGGCCCTGGGTGTGGTCCTTCTCCAGGGTGGCGCGCATCGACTCGTACTCGCCGAACTCCTCGAGAATCATCTCGCTGGTCCAGCCGAGCGCCTTGAGCAGCACGGTGACGGACTGCTTGCGCTTGCGGTCGATGCGGACACCGACCATGTCGCGCTTGTCGATCTCCATCTCCAGCCAGGCACCACGCGACGGGATGACCTTGGCGGAGAAGACGTCCTTGTCGGAGGTCTTGTCGAGCGTCGAGTCGAAGTAGACGCCCGGGGAGCGGACCAGCTGCGACACCACGACACGCTCGGTGCCGTTGATGACGAAGGTGCCCTTGTTGGTCATGAGCGGGAAGTCGCCCATGAAGACCGTCTGCGACTTGATCTCGCCGGTCTCGTTGTTGGTGAACTCGGCGGTGACGAAGAGCGGCGCGGCGTAGGTGAAGTCGCGCTCCTTGCACTCGTCGATGGAGTTCTTCGGCGGCTCGAAGCGGTGGTCGCGGAAGGTCAGCGACATCGAACCGGAGAAGTCCTCGATCGGCGAGATCTCCTCGAAGATCTCCTCGAGGCCGGACTTGGTGGGGACATCGTGTCCGTTCGCGAGGGCGCTCTCGACCCGGTTCTTCCACGCCGCGTTGCCGAGCAGCCAGTCGAAGCTCTCGGTCTGCAGGGCAAGGAGGTTCGGTACCTCGAGAGGCTCGCGGATCTTCGCGAAGGAGACACGCAGGGGTGCGGTGGAGGCGGAGTTGTTCGAGGCGTTGCGCGAGGCGGCCAAGAGGGGGTCCTTCCGAGGGCTCGGACTCACTACGCGCGTACCGGGCCCGACCTTCCCAGGATCGGCGCCCCGGCTCTTGCAGCACCGCACCGGCAGGATGTTTCTCCTGGTCGGAACGGGTGCTCGGTCGGGGGCCGCCCCTGTTCAGGGCAGTGCGAACTCCGGGCGACGAGTCACGGAGCAGCTAACAGGCAGCGCAAAGGGACAGTGTAGCCATTCGGCACACTGCTGTCCAGCTCTGATTCGGAGACCGAATCGGAGACTCCCTCCCTCGTGCCGACCGCCCCCGTCGGGGCGGCCTGCAGGGCGGTTCCTGCCATGTCGTACGACCCCTCGGAAAGGCCGTACACCTCACGCCGTGTTCACTTCCCGTCACGAGCCCGGTTCATGCATTCGGGACCGGACGGAGTGACCACGCGTCCTGAGAATTGCGCGCGGCGTGCAGTTCGTCAAGGGCCAGGCGCTGCGGAGATCGCCACAGGCGCCACCCGGCGGTACCACTGCGCCGGGGAAGAACCCATGGTGAGGGCGGTGCAGCTGGCGACAGCGCTCAGCGTACCCGGCACCGCCGACAGCCCGGAGCAGCCCGGGCCGGGGCGCCTGGAGGTCCGCAGAGGCAAAAGGACGGAGCCTCCCGGTCAGCGCGGCCAGAGGTCCGCAGACGCAAAAAGGCCGGGGCGGCCACCCGGATGGGTGGCCGCCCCGGCCCGCCCCCAGAGGGGCGCAGTCTGGGACTGCGGTCAGGAGACCGAGGTCACTTGACGGTGACCTTGGCGCCGGCGGCCTCGAGGGCAGCCTTCGCCTTCTCGGCGTCCTCCTTCTTGACCTTCTCCAGGACCGGCTTCGGGGTGCCGTCCACCAGGTCCTTGGCCTCCTTCAGGCCGAGGGAGGTCAGGCTGCGGACCTCCTTGATGACCTGGATCTTCTTGTCACCGGCGGACTCGAGGATGACGTCGAACTCGTCCTGCTCCTCGACGGCCTCGGCGGCGGCGGCGGGGCCACCGACGGCGGCGACGGCGACCGGAGCGGCAGCCTCGACGTCGAACTTCTCCTCGAAGGCCTTCACGAACTCGGAGAGCTCGATGAGGGTCATCTCGCCGAAGACCTCGAGCAGCTCGTCGTGCGACAGCTTCGCCATGATTGGCGTCCTTCCACTAATTCGGCTGGTGCCGGATGTACATAACGGCGGGCGTACGGGCCCGCTGCGAGGGCGTCAGCCCGCCGATCACTCGGCGGCGGCGTCCTCGGCGGCGGGAGCCGGCGTACCGGCACCGCCCTGCTCGACCTTGCTGCGAAGGGCGTCCGCGGTACGGACGAACTTCGAGAGCGGGGCCTGGAAGGTCGCCGCGGCCTTGGCCATGGACGCCTTCATGCCACCGGCAAGCTTGGCGAGCAGCACCTCGCGGGACTCGAGGTCCGCGAGCTTCTTGATCTCATCGGCGGACAGCGCCTTGCCATCAAGGACACCGCCCTTGATGATGAGAGCCGGGTTCTCCTTGGCGAAGTCACGCAGACCCTTGGCCGACTCCACCGGGTCACCGGTGACGAAGGCGACAGCCGTCGGACCCGCGAACAGGTCGTCGAGCTCGGTGATCCCGGCCTCATTGGCAGCGATCTTGGTCAGCGTGTTCTTCACCACGGCGTACTGGGCGTTGACGCCCAGCGAGCGACGCAGGGTCTTGATCTGCGCCACGGTCAGACCCCGGTACTCGGTCAGCACCGCCGCGTTGGAGCTGCGGAACTTGTCCGTGAGCTCCGCGACAGCGGCAGCCTTGTCGGGCCTCGCCATAGGCTTACGCCTCCTTCCGTGATGTCGATGCTGATCCCGCGGGAAGGGGGCTGGGAGAACGAGAAGAGCCCCGGCGCACAGGCGCACGGGGCTCACGGCGGTCTCGACGGCTCACGAAGAACCGGAGACCAAGCTCCAATCACACCTGCGCAGGCCGTCTGCTCGTTCGCAGATCCTTCGGTCACCGACACCCCTCACAGGGCGCACAGCGACAACCAGCGGTCTTTGGCAGGCTCCAGACTAGGTGACCGGGGCGGCCCCGGGCAAATCGCCCTGCCGGGGCCGCCCCGGGCAGGTCAGCTGTGCCCGGCGGACTTCGCCGCGCTGCCGAGCAGCTTGGAGAGGTCCAGGGTGTCGGAGGCCGGCGGCGCCACCGCGTGGACCGGGGTGCCGTAGTCCGAGTAGTCGACCACGATGTCCAGCGGGCCGTTGGCGGTCTGCGCGGTCTCGTGCACCCTGACCGGCCGGTTCTGGCCGTTCGCCCAGAGGTCGATGTCCATGGTCTTCACACCGAGCTTGGTCATCTGGTCCTCGAACTGCTTGCGCTGCGAGGCGGTCATGCTGCCGAGGCTGCCCTGCTTCTCGGCGAGCTTGGTGATGTCCACGGTGCCCCGGTAGTGGGTCGTGGAGACACCGTCGACGGTCTCCTTGCCGACCTGCTTGACGTTCCCCGAGCCGGTGATCAGCCCGACGCTCTGGGTCGGGTCCTGACCGGACTGCTTGTCCAGCTGGTCCAGCATCTGCTGGCCGGCGGCGCCCTGTGTCTTGGCCAGGGCGGCCAGGTCCATCTTCAGCCAGTGCTTGCCCTGCAGGGAGGCGGCCGCCTTCGCGCCCATGTTCATGTACATGGTCTGGCCGGTCATCACCATCCGCATGCTCCCGGCGCCGGCCTGAGCGGCACCCGCGATCCCCGAGGTGTCCATGGTCAGATCCATGGCCAGCGGCTTCCAGCTCATCACGCCGGAGGCGGTGACGGTGCCGACCTTGGGCAGCTTCTCCACCATCTTCATGCGTACCGAGGACGCACTGTCGGTGGACTTGGCCACCAGGCCCAGCGCCTTGGACACATCGACCACGGGTGCGCCCCCGGCCTTGGTGCCGCCGTCCCCGGCGGCCTTGGTACTGCCGGCGGACGGGCCGCCGCCGTTGCTGCTACAGCCGACCAGACCGGTCAGGCCGACGACGAGCACGGTGGCGGCACCGACGAGACGTATCTGCTTCATGGGGTCCCCCTAATGGTCAGAAGCGACGGCTTACGTCGTTGCTCATGACGATATGCGGGCCTCAGCCGGTTGCATCCCCGGGCGCGTCGGTCGCACCGCCAGCGGCGCCGGTCGCACCCCCGGGGGTGTCGGTCGCACCCCCGGGCGTGTCGCCGGAGGACAGATTCTGGGTGTCGAAGGTGTCGTCCGGCAGCGGCGCCTGGATGTCCACCTCCATGCCGATGGCCGAGTAGCGGGTGGAGGTGGTCTCCGAGCCCTTGGCCAGCAGGCAGGCGCGCCGCTCCTGGACCACCTGGTCCTTGGCGTCGATCCAGACGTCGACGGTGATGCTGGTGGCGCCCTGCTTCCGGTACGCGTCGAGCACGGAGGTCCGCTGCTCCGGCGAGAGGTCGCTGCTGGCGCCCACCAGGTCCGCCACCGACGCGGAGGCGCGGTAGTGGACGGTGTCCATGTCGTCCAGCTTCTCGGGCCCCACCTGCCGCAGCCGGCCCACGGCGGCCAGCGCCGTCAGATCGGACGCCGGGCTGAGCTGCTCGCCCCAGGTCGAGTACACGGCCGCCCCGGCACCGTCCCCGTGGGAGGTCCTGGGGTCGAACCGCATCCAGTGCCGGCCGCCCATCCAGGCGCTCTGCTCGGGATCCGCCACCAGATAGACGATCCCGTCCAGGGTCCGCACCTGCACCTGTGCGGCGCCGTGCCGCATCACCAGCTCCATCGCCGGCTTGCTCCCCCAGGACAGCACCCCCGAGCCGCTGCTCGCCCCCTCGACCGGGTCCTGGCGCTGCAGCACCACCTTGGCCGCCCCGGCGTCCGCCATCACCTTGGCCGCGGCCTGGAACGCCTCCTTGGGGGTGCGCTCCCGGTGCCCGCCGCATGCGGCGGTACCACCGAGGAGCGTCGCCGCGACGGCCGCGGCGACAACGGTGCGTATGGTGCGCATGTGTGAGTCCTTGGTCCGTCCCGGGATCAGGGGCCAGCTCTCGGACTCTAGCCCAGGCCTGAAATGCGGCGGGCCCGCACCCCTGGAGACCAGGGGTGCGGGCCCGCCGAGGAATCCTCGGGCGTCAGACCGCCGCGGGGTCCTCCTCGACGAGGAGGTTGCGGGTGCGGTTCGGGTCGACCGGGACACCGGGGCCCATGGTGGTCGACACGGTGGTCTTCTTGATGTAGCGGCCCTTGGCGGCGGACGGCTTGGCCCGCAGCACCTCGTCGAGGGCGGCGGCGTAGTTCTCGACGAGCTGCTCGTCGGAGAAGGACGCCTTGCCGATGATGAAGTGCAGGTTCGAGTGCTTGTCGACGCGGAACTCGATCTTGCCGCCCTTGATCTCGGTCACGGCCTTGGCCACGTCCGGGGTCACGGTGCCGGTCTTGGGGTTCGGCATCAGGCCACGGGGGCCGAGCACGCGGCCGAGGCGGCCGACCTTGCCCATGAGGTCCGGGGTGGCGACGACGGCGTCGAAGTCCAGACGGCCCTTGGCGACCTCGTCGATCAGCTCGTCGGCGCCGACGATGTCGGCACCCGCAGCCTCCGCGGCCGCCGCACGCTCACCGGTCGCGAAGACCAGGACCCGAGCGGTCTTGCCGGTACCGTGCGGCAGGTTCACGGTGCTGCGGACCATCTGGTCGGCCTTGCGCGGGTCGACACCCAGACGCATGGCGATCTCGACGGTCGAGTCGAACTTGGTGGTGGAGGTCGCCTTCGCCAGGCGGATGGCCTCCAGGGGGGCGTAGAGACGCTCGCGGTCGACCTTGGCGGCCGCGGCGTCCAGAGCCTTGCTGCGCTTCACTGCTGCTCCTGAAAGTGATCTGTGGAGTCGTGGTGGCTACGGGCCGCGCTAGGCCCTACCACTTGGGGTGGCTCGCTCACCGGGAACGGGCCCCGAGAGGCGGTCTCAGCCCTCGACGGTGATGCCCATCGACCGGGCGGTGCCGGCGATGATCTTCTCGGCCGCGTCCAGGTCGTTGGCGTTCAGGTCGGGCATCTTGGTGGTGGCGATCTCACGGACCTGGTCGCGGGTGATCTTGGCGACCTTGGTCTTGTGCGGCTCGCCGGAGCCCTTCGCCACGCCCGCGGCCTTCAGGATGAGGCGGGCGGCCGGCGGAGTCTTGGTGACGAACGTGAAGGTGCGGTCCTCGTAGACCGTGATCTCCACCGGCACCACCATGCCGCGCTGCGACTCGGTGGCGGCGTTGTACGCCTTGCAGAACTCCATGATGTTGACGCCGTGCTGGCCCAGGGCGGGGCCGACCGGCGGTGCGGGGTTGGCCGCACCAGCGTTGATCTGGAGCTTGATGAGCCCCGTGACCTTCTTCTTCTTGGGAGGCATGTCTCTCCGGGTCCTTCTGAGAGGTGTTTCCCGACAGGCGCGACCCGGCGCAACGGAGCGCCGGGACACTGTCAGGGCCTTGAGTGGCAGCGCACGCGGGGTACGGGACGGCGTCCCGGGTCACGCGCACACATCGGACCAGGCTAACGCGAACGGTCGCCTGGTCCAAAAACGGGCAGGTCAGTTCTTCTGGATCTGGTCGAAGGAGAGCTCCACCGGGGTCTCCCGGCCGAAGATCTCCACCAGGCCCTTGACCTTCTTGGAGTCGGGGTTGATCTCGTTGATCGTCGCCTGGAGGGTGGCGAAGGGGCCGTCGGTGACGGTGACCGAGTCGCCCACCTCAAAGTCCAGCACCTGGACCTCGACCGGGCGGGACGGCGACGGCTTGCCGGCCTCCTTGGCCGCGGCGCGCTCCACGTCGGGGGCGAGCATCTTGACGACCTCGTCCAGCGTCAGCGGGTACGGGTCGTAGGCGTTGCCCACAAAGCCGGTGACACCGGGAGTGTTGCGGACGACGCCCCAGGACTCGTTGGTGAGGTCCATCCGCACCAGGACATAGCCCGGGAGCTTGTTCTGCCGGATGGTCTTGCGGTCGCCGTTCTTGATCTGGACGACCTCTTCCTGGGGCACCTCGGCCTGGTAGATGTAGTCCTCGACGTTCAGCGAGACGGCGCGCTGCTCCAGGTTGGCCTTGACGCGGTTCTCGTAGCCCGCGTAGGTGTGGATCACGTACCACTCGCCGGGCGCCAGCCGCAGCTCCTCGCGGAACTTGGCGACGGGGTCGACGTCCTCGGCCTCTTCCGTCTCCTCGGCGTCCTCGTCGAAGGCCTCCTCGGCCTCCGCCTCGGCATCGCCGGTGACGTGCAGGGCGGCCTCCTCGGCCGGGGCACCGGCCTCGGCCTCGGCAGCCTCGACCTCGTCCTCGTCCGCATCGGCCGCGTCGATGATCTGCTCCGCGGTGTCGCCCTCGGCCTCGGCCGAGCCGGCCGCGTCGCGCTCCACGGCATCGTCCGCCTCGCGGACGGTCTCGTCGGCGTCGTACAGGGGGGACTCAGACACGGTGGCTGCTTCTTCCTGGAGATGAGAGATGGAACGGTTCCGCGCCGTTGCCTTCTCCTGTCCAGTCCTCGAATCAGATCGATGCGAACAGCGTCCGTGTACGGCTCGGAAACTCAACAGTACCGAGTCAACGGTAGCGGGATTGTCCGATCGATGCCGATGACGCGGTCGCGGCGGCTCAGCCGAAGGTCCAGAACGTGAGCTTGGCGAAGCCCCAGTCGAGACCTGACACGATCGCCATGATGACCACCACGAAGACGATGACAACGGTGGTGTACGTCACGAGGTCGTTGCGGGTCGGCCAGACGACCTTGCGCAGCTCGGCGATGATCTGGCGGTAGAAGAGCGCGAGCCGGGCGAAAGCGCCCTTCTTGTCCTTCTTCGCGGCGCGCTTGCGGTCGCGGCGCGAGGGAAGCTCGCTCTGCTCTTCCTCGGGGCGGCCACGCTCAGGCGTTGCGGTGGAGCCCGTGGTCTCCGTCACTCGTCCTCACCTGAATCCGGTCGCAGTGCTGTCGGAGCCCTCTCCGCATCAAGCCCGCACGCTCGTTGGAGCGGGCGGGCTCGGCGCGGATCAAGCAGCAGGGCCAGAGGGACTCGAACCCCCAACCGCTGGTTTTGGAGACCAGTGCTCTACCAATTGAGCTATAGCCCTTCGGTGCCGTACGGCGCCGAGATGTCACCCAACCTACCGCATCCGAACCGCAGCGTGCTGTATGCGGTGCGAACGATGCAGGTGACGGGTTGCCATCGAGCGTTGAGTGTACGGGTTCCGGGTCTCCGCGTCGAACCTGTTCCCGACGAACCGTTTCACCGGACCGGCGCACCCTCCCGAGCGCGCGCCCTGATCCGTTCGTGTCACCCACACGTGTAAGTGCCCGTGCACGCATGCTGGAACTCCGATGCCCCGGCCGGGGGCGTTCTGCGACCATGCAGACATGAGCGCTGCTTCCTCCCACTCAGCTCCCCAGCCCGACCCTGCCGTGCGGCCCGCCGACCGCCGGGTGTCGGCCCGTATCGGCGCCATCGCGGAGTCCGCGACCCTGGCGGTGGACGCCAAGGCCAAGGCTCTCAAGGCGGCCGGCCGCCCGGTGATCGGCTTCGGCGCCGGCGAGCCCGACTTCCCGACGCCGGACTACATCGTCGAGGCCGCGGTGCAGGCCTGCCGCGAGCCGCGGTTCCACCGCTACACCCCGGCGGGCGGCCTTCCCGAGCTCAAGAAGGCCATCGCGGAGAAGACGCTCCGCGACTCCGGCTGGCAGGTGGACCCGGCGCAGGTGCTGGTGACCAACGGCGGCAAGCAGGCGATCTACGAGGCGTTCGCCGCGATCCTGGACCCGGGCGACGAGGTGATCGTCCCCGCGCCGTACTGGACCACCTACCCGGAGTCGATCCAGCTGGCCGGGGGCGTCCCGGTGGAGGTCGTGGCCGACGAGACCACGGGCTACAAGGTCTCGGTGGAGCAGCTGGAGGCGGCCCGCACCGAGCAGACCAAGGTGCTGCTCTTCGTCTCCCCCTCCAACCCCACCGGTGCCGTCTACACCCGTGACGAGGCCGAGGCCATCGGCCGCTGGGCGGTCGAGCACGGGCTGTGGGTGCTCACCGACGAGATCTACGAGCACCTGGTCTACGGCGACGCGCAGTTCCACTCGCTGCCGGTGCTGGTGCCCGAGCTGGCCGACAAGTGCATCGTGGTCAACGGTGTCGCCAAGACCTACGCCATGACCGGTTGGCGGGTCGGGTGGCTGATCGGCCCCCAGGACGTGGTCAAGGCGGCCGCCAACCTGCAGTCGCACGCCACCTCCAACGTCAGCAATGTCGCCCAGGTGGCGGCGCTCGCCGCGGTCAGCGGCGACCTGTCGGCCGTGGACGCCATGCGGACCGCCTTCGACCGCCGCCGCCGCACCATCGTGCGGATGCTCAACGAGATCGACGGCGTCACCTGCCCCGAGCCGGAGGGCGCCTTCTACGCCTACCCGTCGGTGAAGGCGCTGCTGGGCAAGGAGATCCGCGGCAAGCGCCCGCAGAGCTCCGTCGAGCTGGCCGCGCTGATCCTGGACGAGGCCGAGGTCGCGGTGGTCCCGGGCGAGGCCTTCGGCACCCCCGGCTATCTGCGGCTGTCGTACGCGCTGGGCGACGAGGACCTGGCGGAGGGCGTCTCCCGGCTGCAGAAGCTGCTGGGCGAGGCCCGCGACTGATCCGCCTGCCGTGCGCGCCGGGGCCCGCCGAGGCGGGTCCCGGCGCGTTTTCGCGGGTACCGTGCCGCAACGGGCCGCCGGCACGGCAGAATCGGTCAATGGACCACCTGCACTCCTCGGCCTCCGAGCCCGCCCCCCAGCGCGATGTCCGGCTGCTGCCCAAGGCCCATCTGCATCTGCACTTCACCGGCTCGATGCGGCCCGCCACCCTGCTGGAACTGGCCGACAAGCACGGTGTGCACCTCCCCGAGGCGCTGAGCTCGGGAGAGCCCCCGCGGCTGCGGGCCACCGACGAACGCGGCTGGTTCCGCTTCCAGCGGCTCTACGACATGGCCCGCTCGGTGCTCCGCGACGAGCAGGACATCCGGCGGCTGGTCCTGGAGACCGCGCAGGACGAGCGGACGGACGGCTCCGGCTGGCTGGAGATCCAGGTCGACCCGACCTCGTACGCCCCCCGGCTCGGCGGGCTGATCCCGGCCCTGGAGCTGATCCTGGACGCGGTGCAGGACGCCTCCGCGGCCACCGGGGTCGGCATGCGGGTGCTGGTCGCCGCGAACCGGATGAAGAGCCCGATGGACGCCCGTACGCTGGCCCGCCTGGCGGTCCGCTACGCCGACCGGGGCGTGGTGGGGTTCGGTCTCTCCAACGACGAGCGGCGGGGGCTGGCCCGCGACTTCGACCGCGCCTTCGACATCGCCCGCCGGGGCGGGCTGCTGGCCGCCCCGCACGGCGGCGAGCTGTCGGGGCCGGAGAGCGTCCGGGACTGCCTGGACGACCTGGGCGCCGCCCGGATCGGCCACGGGGTGCGGGCCGCCGAGGACGACCGGCTGATGCGGCGGCTCGCCGACCGCCAGATCACCTGCGAGGTGTGCCCTGCCTCCAATGTCGCGCTGGGCGTCTACGAGAAGCCGGAGGACGTACCGCTGCGCCGGCTCTTCGACGCGGGGGTGCCGATGGCGCTGGGCGCGGACGACCCGCTGCTCTTCGGCTCCCGGCTCGCCGCCCAGTACGACCTCGCACGGGATGCCCAGGGCTTCACCGACGCCGAGCTCGCCGAGCTGGCCCGCCAGTCGGTGCGGGCCTCCCGCGCCCCGGAGGACGTGCGGGCCCGGCTGCTGGCCGGGATCGACGCCTGGCTGACCGCCTGACCACTGGCCGCCTGACCGCTGGCCCCTGGCCGCCTGACCTGCGGCCCCGGGCCCGCGCGGGCCCGTACGGAACCGCCGCGGTCAGAGCGGTCCGGCGCCCACCAGTACGGGCTCGTTCACCAGCGTCACGCCGAAGACCCGCAGCACACCGTCGCGTACCTCGCGGGCCAGGGACAGCAGGTCCTCGGTGGTGGCGTCGCCCCGGTTGGTGAGGGCCAGGGTGTGCTTGGTGGAGATGCGCGCCGGGCCCTCGCCCCAGCCCTTGGCGAAGCCGGCCCGGTCGATGAGCCAGGCCGCCGAGGTCTTCAGCTGCCCGTCGGCCGCCGGGTAGACCGGCGGTGCGGTGTCGGGGCCGAGGTGGTCACGGGCCCGGTCCAGGAAGGCGGCCCACTCGGCCTCGCCGAGGACGGGGTTGGTGAAGAAGGACCCCGCCGACCAGGTGTCGTGGTCGGCCGGGTCGAGCACCATGCCCTTTCCGGCCCGCAGCGCCAGCACGGTCTCCCGGGCGGTGGCCAGCGGCACCCGCTCGCCCTGGTCGACGCCCAGGGTGCGGGCCACCTCGGCGTACTTCACGGGGGCGGAGAGCCCTCCGGCGTCCTCCAGGGCAAAGCGGACCCGCAGCACCACATACCGCTCGGGGGCGGCCTTGAAGCGGCTGCTGCGGTAGGAGAACCCGCACTCGGCGCCGGGGATGGTGACCGTCCCGCCGCTGCGGCGGTCGTAGGCGACCACCTCGGTGACGGTGGCGGAGACCTCCTGGCCGTAGGCGCCCACGTTCTGCACCGGCGTGGCGCCGGCCGAGCCGGGGATGCCGGCCAGGAACTCGATCCCGGCGAGCCCCAGCTCCACGGTGCGGGCCACCGCGTCGCTCCAGACCTCGCCGGCGGCCAGCTCCAGCACATCTCCCCGCACCGCGAACCCGGTGGTGGCGATCCGCAGCACGGTGCCGTCGAAGCCCTTGTCGCCGATGACCAGGTTGGAGCCGCCGCCGAGCAGCAGCAGCGGCTCCCCGGCCCGGTCGGCCTCCCGTACGGCCTCGACGACCTCGGCGTCGGTGGTGGCGGTGACCAGCCTGCGGGCCGGACCGCCGAGGCGGAAGGTGGTCAGCGGGGCGAGCGGGGCGTCGTGGAGTACCTGCACGGGAACAGCGTACGGGCAGGCCGCCGCCCCGCTCCGGGGCGGAGCGGGGCGGGCGGCTGCCGGGCCGGGCCGGGGGTCAGGCGATCGGCTGGAGTACGGGGGCGGACTCGGACTCGGCCGGTACGACGGCCCGGCGTCGGGGGACCAGCAGGGCCGCGACCGCGGCCAGGGCGATGGCCGCCGAACCGGTCCACAGCGCCGGGACCAGGCCGTCGGTGAAGGCACGGCCCGAGGTGTAGCCGCCGTGGGCGGAGAAGACGGCCGAGAGGACGGCCACCCCGAGGGCTCCGCCGAGCTCCCGCAGGGCGTTGTTGGCGCCCGAGGCGATGCCCTGCTCGGCGGGGCTGACGCTGGCCATCACCAGGTTGGCGGTGGGGGCGAAGAACAGCGCCATGCCGACACCGCAGACGATCAGCGCGGGCACCTGGGCGGAGTAGGAGACGTCCGGCGAGGCGATCACGGCGAACATGGCCAGTCCGGACGCCTGGAGGGCGAGGCCGAGGGCGACAACGGGGCGGCCGCCGATGCGGTCGCTGAGGATGCCGGCGATCGGCGCCACCAGCATCGGCATACCGGTCCAGGGCAGCATCCGCACTCCGGCCTGCATCGGCGAGTAGCCGCCGACCCCCTGCAGGAACTGGCTGAGCAGGAAGATCGAGCCGAACATGCCGAGGAACATCAGCAGGCTGGCCGCATTGACGGCGGAGAAGGCACGGCTGCGGAAGAGCCGCATCGGCAGCATCGGGGTGTCCGTGCGCAGCTCCCAGCCGACGAAGGCGGCCAGCAGGGCGGCGCCGGCGGTCAGGCCGGTGAGGACCCAGGCGCTGGTCCAGCCGTCGGCGTTGCCGCGGACCAGGGCGTAGACGATGCCGAAGAGGCCGGCGCTGGCGAGGACCGTACCGGGGATGTCCAGGCGGCTGCCCGAGCCGTGGCTCTCGGAGAGGCGCAGCCGGGCGAGCGGCAGCAGGACGAGGCCCACGGGGACGTTCAGCCAGAAGATCCACTGCCAGGAGATGTGCTCCACCACGGTGCCGCCGATCAAGGGGCCCGTTGCGACGGCGAGGCCGTTGACGGCGCCCCAGATGCCGAACGCCATGCCGCGGCGCTCGGCCGGGACGGCGGCGGTCAGCAGGGTGAGGGTGAGCGGCATCAGGACCGCCGCGCCGACTCCCTGGACGGCGCGGGCTGCGATGAGCTCGCCCATGCCGGGGGCGAGGGCGGCGGCCGCGGAGCCGAGGGTGAAGACGGCGATGCCGGTGAGGAACATCCGGCGGCGGCCGAAGCGGTCCCCGAGGGCGGCGCCGGTCATCAGCAGCACCGCGAAGGTGAGCGTGTAGGCGCTGACCGTCCACTCCAGGTCGGAGAGGCCACCGCCGAGGTCCTCCCGGATGGCGGGGAGCGCCGTGGTGACGACCAGGTTGTCGAGTGCGGCCATGAAGCCGGCGAGGCTGGTGATGACCAGCGCCCAGACCATCTTGCGCATGGAGTTGCCCCCTGAGTTAGTTATTAATCAATAACTTTTTGGGTCCGAAAAAAGCCCGGCCCGGGCCGCGGATCAGCCGCCGCAGCCCAGCTCGAAGCCGTCCCAGACCCGTTCCGACGCCGGGAAGCCCAGCGACACCAGCACATTGATCAGCATTCCGTAGGCCATGAACTGGGTGGCCTCGCGAGTGTCGGCCCCCATCCGCAGATGCACCCAGTCCCACAACTCGGCCCAGCAGGGCCGGATCGCGGCACCCAGGCCGCCCTCGCCCGCCGCCTCGGCCGAGGCGACCGCGACATAGATCTGCATCTGCAGCAGGAGCATGTCGCGGTCGCCGTCGATGAGCCGGCGGTACTCGGCCGCCAGGGCCTCCGGCACCTGCTCGGGCGCCAGCCCCTCGGCCGCGCGCTCGAAGGCGCTCCGGGTCTCCTCCAGGCAGCGCGTGGCCGCGGCCACGAAGATCGCCTGCTTGTTGGGGAAGAGCCGGAAGAGGTACGGCTGGGACACCCCGACACGGCGGGCGATCGCCTCCGTGGAGGTGCCGCCGTAGCCGCCCCGGGCGAACTCGGTGACTGCGGCCCGTACGACGCTCTCGCGTCGCTCGTCCGCGCTCATCCTTGCCATGGAGTTAAGTTATTGGTCAATCACTAACTATGTCAAGGGCGGCACGTCAGGCCAGCTGGACCACGGCCCGGGCCATCCCCAGCACCTTCTGACCCGCACTCACCGCGGTGAGGTCCACCCGCACCCGGCGCCCCTCCAGCTTGGCCGCGACCTTGCCGGTCACCTCCACCAGCGCACCGGTGCCGTCGTCCGGCACCACCACGGGACGGGTGAAGCGCACCCCGTAGTCGACCAGCGCGCCGGGGTCGCCCAGCCAGTCGGTGACCACCCGGGCCGCCTCGGCCATGGTGAACATGCCGTGGGCGATCACATCCGGGAGGCCGACCTCACGGGCGAAGCGCTCGTTCCAGTGGATGGGGTTGAAGTCGCCCGAGGCCCCCGCGTACTGCACCAGCGCGGCCCGGTCGACCGGGAAGGACTGCGCCGGCAGCTCACTGCCGACCTCGATCTCGTCGTAGTCGATGCCTGTCGCCATCGCTCGGCTCACTCCCCCGCGGTGGCGCGCGCCACCAGCGTCATGAACGACGTCACCACATGGTCGCCGCCGGACTCGTGCACCTCGCCGCGGACCGTGAGGATCTCATTGCCCGCCATCGACTTGATGGCGTCGATGGTCACCGTGACGGACAGCCGGTCGCCGGCCCGCACCGGGCGGGTGTAGACAAAACGCTGGTCGCCATGGACCACCCGGGTGAAATCCAGTCCGAGCTCCGGGTCCTCCACCACCTGGGCGGCAGCCCGGTAGGTGATCAGGAAGGGGAAGGTCGGCGGGGCGATCACCTCGGGATGCCCCAGCGACTTGGCCGCGTCGGGGTCCCGGTAGGCGGGGTTGGAGTCGCCGACGGCGTCGGCGAACTCACGGATCTTCTCCCGGCCCACCTCATAGGGCGGGGTGGGCGGGTAGGACCGCCCGACGAAGGAGGGGTCCAGCGGCATAACGGCTCCTTGGATACGGAAGCGTCAAACGACTCCAGGCCGTCCCCGCTGGGGGGACGGCCTGGAGCCGAAAGGCCTGACGATAGGTGTCAGCGGGTCTCGCGGTGCGCGGTGTGAGCGTTGCAGCGCGGGCAGTGCTTCTTCATCTCAAGACGGTCCGGGTCGTTGCGCCGGTTCTTCTTGGTGATGTAGTTCCGCTCCTTGCACTCCACGCAGGCCAGCGTGATCTTCGGGCGGACGTCAGTGGCAGCCACAGGAGTGCCTTCCTCGGACAGACGGATGAACGCAACAAGAGTAGCCGATCGGGAGCGGGTCCCCCCGACCGGCTACGCGGGGTAGCGGTGACCGGACTTGAACCGGTGACACAGCGATTATGAGCCGCTTGCTCTACCGACTGAGCTACACCGCTTAGATGACCAGGACGAACCTGTTCACCAGAGCCCCAATACGGAATCGAACCGTAGACCTTCTCCTTACCATGGAGACGCTCTGCCGACTGAGCTATTGGGGCGGGCCGAAGAAGAGATTACACGGTTCCGGGCCGAAGGTGAAATCCGTATCCCGCCCGGAAGATCGCAGGCCAGAGAGGTGGCGTCCGCCGGCGCACGCCCCGGACCGGTACGACTAATCACCGCCTCCCGCCGTGGCCGCCGGGAGCCGCCTAGGCTCGGCCCAGCCGCACACCGCGGACGGCGGGAAGGAGCCGGGGATGCCATCGGACGGCGCGCCGACCGCCCTGCTGCTGACCGGGGCCCGGCTGCTGGACGGCCGGGTGGTCGACGTCCGGATCAGCGGCGACCGCATCCAGGCGGTGGGCACCGCAGGCAGCCTCGGCGGGCCGCCCCCGCCGGCCGGGACCACCCCGCCCGGCCCCCGCGTCGACCTGCGCGGCTATCTGCTGCTCCCCGCCCCCAGCGAACCGCACGCCCATCTGGACGCCGCGTTCTCCGCCGCACTGCCCGGCCCTCCCCCGGACGACTCCCAGGCCCTGCTGCGCCGGGTCACCGAGGCCGCCCTCACCGGCCTGGGCTACGGCGCCACCGCCCAGCGCACCCATGTACGGATCGGCGATGTGCACGGGCTCACCCGGCTGGAGACCCTGCTCCAGGCCCGCCGGGCACTGCTCGGCCTGGTGGAGCTCCAGACGGTCGCGATGCCCCGGGTGCTGACCGGCGCCGCCGGCGAGACCGAGCGCGGTCTGCTGCGGGAGGCGCTGAAGATGGGCGCCCACGCCGTCGGCGGCTGCCCCGACCTGGACCCCGACCCGGCCGGATATGTGGAGGAGCTGGTCGGCATCGCCGGTGAGTTCGGCTGCCCGGTGGACCTGCACACCGACGGCGGAGACCCCGCCCGGCTCACCCGGCTCGCCGGGGCGCTGGGCGCGGTCCGGCCACGCGCCGCCATCGGCCCGTGCACCCGGCTGGGCCGGCTCCCCCACGAGACCGCGGCCCACTGCGCCGACCGGCTGGCCGCCGCCGGCGTGGCCGTGGTCTGCCTGCCCCAGAACGGCACCTGCACCGGCTCGGGCACGGGCGCCGATCCCGGTCCGGGCGCGCCGCCGCAGCCGGGAGGGACCCCCGCGCCCGCCTTCCGGCCCGCATCTGCGCGGATGCTGCGGCGCGCCGGAGTGGCGGTGGCGGCCGGCAGCGGGGCGCTGCGCGACCCCAGCAACCCGGTGGGGCGGGCCGACCCGCTGGAGGCGGCCTTCCTGCTGTCGGCGACCGGGGCGCTGGACGCCGAGGCCGCCTACGCCGCGGTGAGCTCGGACGCCCGCGCGGTGCTGGGCCTGCCCGAGGTGCGGGTGGAGGCGGGGTTTCCCGCGGAGCTGCTCGCGGTGCGCGGGGACAGCCTCACCGGGGCGCTGTCCGGCGGGCACAGCCGGCTGGTGGTGCACCGCGGCCGGGTGGTCAGCCGGACCAGCGCGGTACGGGAGTTCGCCGACACCACCGCTCTCGCGGTGCCTCGCCAGGCCCGGCTCGCGCCTCCGGACTGATCCGCCGGACGGCGCGCCCGACGATCACCCCTCCGGACCAACGCCGCCGCCTACCGTACGGCCGACCGGGGTGCTTCGGGGGGCGGGGCGAGGCGTGCCGGGAGGCCGGTGGGGGGCGTGCCGGGGGCCCGGTGGGGGGAGCGCTTGGGCGGGACGCGGGCGGCGGTCCCGGATGAGGATCCCGGGCGCAGACCATAGGCTCGCGACCATGCGTATCGTCATCGCCGGCGGACACGGGAAGATCGCCCTACGACTGGAGCGGCGGCTCTCCGCCCGTGGAGACTCGGTGGCCGGGTTCATCCGCAATCCGGCCCAGGCCGAGGATCTGCGGGCGGTCGGCGCCGAACCGCTGGTACAGGACCTGGAGAAGTCCTCCGTCACAGCGGTGGCCGAACTGCTCACCGGCGCGGACGCGGTGGTCTTCGCCGCCGGCGCCGGGCCCGGCAGCGGCGCGGCCCGCAAGGAGACGGTGGACCGGGATGCGGCGGTGCTGCTCGCCGACGCGGCCGAAGAGGCCGGAGTGCGCCGCTATCTGATGATCTCCTCAAGGAGTGCGGACGCGCGGGCCGCCGACGGGGCCGACCCGGTCTTCGGCGCCTATCTGCGGGCCAAGGGCGCCGCCGACGACGCGGTACGGGCACGCGCCGGTCTGGCCTGGACGATTCTGCGGCCCGGCCGCCTCACCGACGGCCCGGGCAGTGGTCGCGTCCGGCTGGCGGAGTCCACCGGGCCGGGCGAGGTGGACCGCGAGGACGTGGCCGCCGTGCTGGAGGCCCTGCTGGACGCCCCCGACACCGCGGGGCTCACGCTGGAACTGGTGGCCGGCGGCACCCCGGTGGCGGACGCCGTCGCCGACGCCGCGGCCCGGCAGCGGGGATGAGTCAGCCGGGAGAGCCGGGCTGCAGCTCCCGCTGGTGGTGCACGACCAGCTCCCCCCAGTCGTCGATCCGGGCCCTGCCCGTACGGCGGAAGCCGGTCGCACGGTAGAGGCGGCCCGCGACAGCGTTGTCGGCGTGCGCCCACAGCTGGGCACGGCGGTAGCCGAGGGCGGACGCGCGGACGATGATCCCCTCCATCAGCAGTCGGCCCACATGCCGTCCCCAGTGGTCGGGGTGCACCGAGAGCAGCGCGAGGTGCAGCAGGCCGGGGACGGGCGGTCCGGAGCCGTCGTCCTCCCGGCCGGCCTCGCCGAGGATGGTGCCGATGACGGGCGGCGGCAGGGATCCGCCCGGTCCGGGGTCGTACGGGGAGCCGAAGTCCTCGGCGATCAGCAGCAGTCCCGAGGGGTCGGACATCCGGGCCAGGGCCAGATCGTGGCGTTCCTTGGGCAGCGCCCTGCCGTTGCGGCGGACCAGGTGGGAGGCGTACCAGACCTCGGCGGCGGCCGCGACGTCCGTCAGCCCGGCCTGGCGCACCACAACGGCCTCCCCCACCCCGGCCTCCCCTCCGAGCGTGCGTTTTCCCCGCGTGTCCCGCTTTCTACCATGCCGTGCCGTCATATGCGGGGTGAACGTTCCACCGGGAGAACATATTTGACGGGCTGTCAGCATGAAGGCAGGGGTCGGCGCGGTCCGGGCGGGCCACCTCGGCGGGCATACTGCGCAGCGCCGGACAGGCCTGCCCGGCCCCCAGCGGTGCCGACCCGCACGGACCGCCGAAGGCCGGGCCGGGTGCGGCGGCCGGGTCTCATGTACCGGCCGGTGGCGGGGTGGACGGTGAGCGGCCCGACCCCGGCGGGTCAGGATCACGGCCGCCGGAGCACCGGCAGCCCGCCGAGCCATGCCTCGCCCAACGTGACCCCCAGGAGCTCGGCACCAACCCTGCGGCTGGCCCCGTCAGCATCACGCTGCACGGCGATCGACCGCCGCCGTCCCGGGCCGTAGCGCCGTACGGAGCAGCGAGCAGGGGCGGGCGGCGCTGACCGGCGGACCGTCGGCCACACCCGGCTGGGACGGCACCGACCCCGCGACTGCCGGTCCCGCCGCGACCAGCAGCTCCACTCCCGGCGCTCCCGGCACCTCCGGCACTCCCGGCACCTCCGGCGCTCCCGGCGCTCCCGGTGCTCCCGGTGCTCCCGGCGAGTGGGCGACCACGGCAACTGGCTCCCCACAGCCCGGCTGCGGCCCCCGGAACCTCACCGCAACGCCACGCCGCCCCTGCCCGCGCGCCCCCGTACCGGTCCCGACCCGGCGGCCCCGGTCTGCTGGACCGTCCCGATCTCCCGTCCCGGGCTGCCCAGCGGGGTCTCCCGCCCCTTCCCGGGTTCCCCGGCGTCCTCGGTCTCCGGCGTCAATATGAGCCCCACGGTGTCCGGCAGTGGTCCGACGGCGTCCGGCAGCACTCCCGCACGGGGTGCGTCCAGGCTCGGCAGCACCCCGATCACCTCCGCGATCCGGGTCAGCGCCAGCAGCTTCAGCACCCGGGGCTCGGTGACCATCGCCGTCACGGTGCCACCCCGCCGACGCGCCCGCCCGGCCGCCTTCGCCAGCGGCCCGAGCCCCGCGCAGTCGGCGAAGGTCACCTCCCGCAGATCCACCAGCAGATCGCAGCCGGGATGGCCGTCGGTGGCCTCCCGCAGCAGCCGGTCGACGAGCGGAGCGCTCACAAGATCCAGCTCGCCCCGCAGGACCACCACGGACCCGAAGCAGGGCGGAGAGGGGGGAGGATCGGAGGAAGGCGGGACACCGCGCATAGCCGGCTCCTCTCGCCGGAGGCGACCCCGGCCGACAACCGCCCGGGATCCGATCGTGTGCTCACCAACACAACCCCGTCAAGGGCGCCGGGAGCCCTCCGGTCGGCCCACAGGGAGATCCAGGTCCGCGATCAGCGCCGCAACCTCCTCCGGCCGCCAGCAGCCGGCCGCCCCCGGGCGGCTGCTCAGATAGCGCGCCACCCTCCCCACCGGCCAGCCGTGGGCCTCCACCAGCCCGGACGCCAGATACCGCAGATACGCGGCCGCCGGAGGGCGCCACTCCACCTCCCCACTGCGCCACGGCGCGGTGAAGGTCAGCACCGGGTAGCCGTCCAGCAGCCCGGGGCACACCAGGGTCTCGTACCGGCCCGGACCCAGCTGGGCACGCCCCGTCGCCGACACCTGGGCCAGATCCAGATCCGCACCGGGCATGCGGTACATCTCCTGCGCCACGAGGTCGGAGAACTGCCCGGCGGTGAGCAGATAGGCCCGGGCCGGCATCTCACCGGGGTCCCCCGGGTCGTAGAAACCCATGCCGCCGGTCCACGCCCCGGACTCCAGCGCAAAGTACAACCGCCCCGGCAGCACCACCGGCAGCATCCGGCCCGGGCGCCGGGGATCCCGGCAGCCCGGATAGGTCCGCGCCCCGTCCGGCGGCCTGCCGCCGGCCAGGTAGTACAGCAGCCGCTGCAGATGCATGTTGGAGCCGTACGCGGCGTACCAGACGTGGTGCGCTGTGGCCGGTCTGCCACCGAGGCGCTCGGGTCTGCGCGGAGTGCTCATGGTGAGCATGCGTACCCAGGGGTGCGGCCGGATCCCGGCGACCGGGCATGACCGCGAGCCCGCGCGGCAGCACGGAGCCACGCCCGCAGCGGGCCGGGGGCTGTGCCGGCAACTCCTCCTCGGGCACGCTCGGATGCATCGGATGCACCTGTCATCGATGTTTCCGGGGGCGTGCAACCCACGTCCAGCGTTTGGGAGTACCTACGGGCGGACGTCCGAGCGGCGGCCACCACTTCCGGTGGCCACCGCAGGCCGGCACGCGGGCCCGGTGTGCCGGCCGTCCAGGACCGCCCCGCCTCACGCCGGGCGGCACAGTGAAGGAGAAACGCTCCGTGACTCTCAGTCTTGCCAGGAAGGTCGGTGCAGCGGCCGCCACCGTGGTCGCGGTCGGAGGGGTCGCACTCGGTGCCTCCGCGGTCGCGGCCACATCGGGTCCGGCCGTGCACCCGGCCGCCGCGCCCGCTTCCGCACCCGTCTCCGTCAAGGCGCAGCCGGTTGCCTCCGCTCGGCATCAGGCGCCGCAGGTGGTCACGCAGGTGATCGGCAAGGGCCGGCTGGACGGTCAGCGCTGGTCGGTGGCGCTGGAGTTCCACCGGACACTGCCCAAGGGCTTCACACCGCCCACCCTCCCCGACGGAACCACAGTGCCCGGCACCTCACTGCTGTGCCAGCGCATGACCATCAACGGAGTCCGCATCGACCACCAGGGCGGACCCTGGGCCGACTGCCAACCCGTCACCGGCACCCACGACCCCCACCCCGCCGGAGAACTCGGCCTCTGGGGCCTCCACGACAAGGGCACCACCGGCACCCGCCTCATGGTCGCCAACCCCGAACCCAACGTCGCCTACGCCATCGTCACCCTCACCGACGGCACCCACCTCAAGGCCACCACCGCCACCGTCCCCGGCACCACCTACAAAGCCTGGGCCGTAGCCATCCCCAACGGCAAGACCATCGCCACCGTCGACCAGTACAACACCCACCACCACCGCCTCAGCCACGACACCGACTGGCGCTGACCACCGAAGACGAAGGACGGGCACTCCTGCCGTGCAGCCAACTGACCGCCGGGCCGCAGGCGACGGACCGCGCATGGAGTTCTCAGCGTTCGTCGCCGCGCGATGGCGGGCGCTGACCCACACCGCGTACATGCTGACCGGGGACTTCCACGAAGCGGAGGACCTGGTGCAGACGACGCTGATCCGGGTCTACCCGCACTGGCAGCGGCTGCAGCCCGAGTTCGCCGAGCACTATGTGCGCCGGGCACTCGTCAACACCAACCGCAGCCGCCATCGCCGCCGCAGGATCGCCCATCTCCTTCTTCCGACGCTGCCCGACACCCGCCCCGTCCACGACGACGGGGCGGGTGCCGGCGGCGTGGACGCCCACGACGCCCTGGCCCGTGTGCTCGCCGACCTGCCCGAGCGCCAGCGGGCGGTCGTGGTGCTGCGCTACTGCGAGGACCTGTCCTGCGAGGAAGTGGCGGACATCCTCGGCTGCTCGGTCGGCACCGTGAAAAGCCAGGCGTCCCGGGCCCTGGCCAAACTGCGCACCCATCCGGCCCTCGCCCCCCACTACCTGCCCAGCCGCGTTGGAGACGCACGATGACACGCGACCACGACCCGGACGACTGGCTGCGCACCGCACTCGCCCGATCACTCGACGCCCACCCCTCGTCCCCCGCCCCCGTCGACCGGATTCTGACCGCCGGACGCGCCCGCAGAAAGCGCCGGCGCGCAGGCGCGGCCACCGTGGCCGCCGCCGCCTGTGTACTCGCGATCAGCCTGGCGGTTCCACTTCTGGGGCCGCACCGTACCGTCAGCCCTGCGCCGCAGGCCTCACTCACAGCGGGCCCCACGCCGACACCCGGCACGGTCACCACCAAGGTGGGCGACGCGGTGTTGCACGGTCAGCGCTGGTCGGTGGCGCTGGAGTTCCACCGGACACTGCCCAAGGGCTTCACACCGCCCACCCTCCCCGACGGAACCACAGTGCCCGGCACCTCACTGCTGTGCCAGCGCATGACCATCAACGGAGTCCGCATCGACCACCAAGGCGGACCCTGGGCCGACTGCCAACCCGTCACCGGCACCCACGACCCCCACCCCGCCGGAGAACTCGGCCTCTGGGGCCTCCACGACAAGGGCACCACCGGCACCCGCCTCATGGTCGCCAACCCCGAACCCAACGTCGCCTACGCCATCGTCACCCTCACCGACGGCACCCACCTCAAGGCCACCACCGCCACCGTCCCCGGCACCACCTACAAAGCCTGGGCCGTAGCCATCCCCAACGGCAAGACCATCGCCACCGTCGACCAGTACAACACCCACCACCACCGCCTCAGCCACGACACCGACTGGCGCTGACCACCGCACCGCCCCGATACCCCGCACGTCCGCTGGAAGCCGCTCCTAGGTGTGCGGGGCGTGTCCGCGCCAGTCGGCTGAACCGTGCATTCCGGTCCGGGCACGCCCAAGGAGTCATGCCCTCGCTCTACCCGATGAACGCGACACGGCACGGAGCGTGGCGGCCGTGGAGTCGACGCGACGTGCGGACGGATCCCGGCCCCTGCCGGGGCCGGGGCCGGGATCCGTCCGGTCGGTCATTCACTCGACGGGGCGACCGTCACCCGGTCACCCGATTGCCGTCCACGGCCCGTACGGGTCGCCCGGCGTCTGATTGCGGGTGTACCACTTGGCCTGGTACGTCCGCCCCCGGTAGACGGCGATGTCACCGGCCTCGAAGATCCTCGACGCGGTCCACACCGGGGTGCCGTCCTCGGTCGTCGCGATCTCCTGCCACGGCCCGTACGGGTTGCCCGGCGTCTGGTTCTGCGTCCACCACGACGCCCGGAAGAGCTTGCCCTGGTAGCCCACCGTGTCGCCGGTGTTGTAGACCTCCGAGGGGCTCCAGGTGGCGTAGCTGTTGATGGTGATCGCGGGCAGGGCGACGGTGTAGACGTTTCCGAGGGTGTCGGTCAGGCTCGCCACCGTGGTCGCGGCCTGGGTGGCGGTGACGTCGACCGGGGCCGGGCAGGGCTGCTGCAGGACGGCGTCCTGGTTGGTACAGAGGAAGTTCGCCGTCACCGGAGTGGTGTAGGCGCCCGAGGCGTTCGTCACGGCCGGAGTGGCGGTGTCCTGCTGGGTGTACGAGACCGTGACCGTGGCGCCGACCTGGCCCGCGATCGGGGTGTTGCAGTCCGCCTTGGCGGTGCGGATCGCGTGGCCGGCGTCGTCGGCGTCGTCGGACCACCACACCGAGCGGGTGTTGCTGGCCGGGTCGCATTCGCTGGGCGGCTGGACGGTGAAGCCCTCGTTGTTGATGTTGGCCCCGCCGGTCGGCCGGTTGTAGACCGTGGTGACCTGGAAGTGGCCCTGGTTGGTGTCACCGGCGGTGGTGTCGAGCTTCACGATCGAGGTCTGGCCGTCGCAGCCGTTGTCGCAGTCCAGCCAGAGGGCCTCTTGGGACGGGTCCCACGCGGCGTCCATGATCTGGCTGAAACCGCTGGAGAATGCGGCCAGACGCTGGAAGGCGCCGTCGGCCTGCAGGACGTACGCGTAGAGACTGCCGTCCTTCTCCAGACCCGCGACGAAGACACCGCCGAAGTGGTCGCCGTACTGGCTGGGGTCGTACAGGGCGCCGGCATCGGTCTTGAAACCGTTGGCCACCAGGTAGCTGTCCGGGATGAACGTCACGGCTTCGAAGCCGGCATTCGCATCGCCCGAGGCCAGGTTGAAGTCGGGCTCGAGGTCCCACTCCGTCGTGGCGTTCAGGGCGCCGTCGGCAATCCGGCTGGGGTCGTACTCCAGGATCGAGACACGCGAGACGTTGTTGTTGGAGTTGTCGCGCTCGGTGGAGATGAACGCCTTGCCGCCCACGGCGGTGACGCCTTCGGAGTCGGGCTGGCCGCTGCCGTCGGGGTAGTGCAGTTTGACGCCCTTCTCCCAGCCGGTGGCCGGCCCCCAGTTCCCACTGGCGTCCTGAACGAGCTTGAAGAGGCTGGACTGGCCGGTGTTCAGTGGCGAACCGGAGTCACCGTTCTCGACGCCCCACATGTAGTCCTGGGCAGGGGTGGCGCCAGGCACGTAGAACAGGCCGGACATGTTCTGCCCGAAGTCGGTGTCGTCCGCGGTCGTCACGTCCTGCGGGCCGGGCCACGCCTGAGCGGTGAGGCCGGTCCCGCCGTCACCCCCGGGCGGGGGCGTGCTGCCGTCGCAGACGTTGGCGGCGCCCGGCGTGAGCGTGGTGGGCGTGGCCCAGTTGTCGGAGCCGTCGGGGCAGCGGGCGATCTCGTTCATCGAGGTGTTCCAGCTGTAGCGGTCGACGTCAACGTCGTTCGGGAAAACGATCGCCGCGTCATCACCGCTCTTGCCCAGCCCGAAGGTCGGGCTGTAGGAGAACCAGTTGCTGGGGGCGATATAGGTTCCGGCCGGCTGTACATCCCTGTCGCTGGCCCTGTTGTCGGAGAAGTAGTACCCGGACAGGTCCAGGGTGGCCGGGCCGGAGTTGTAGAGCTCGATCCAGTCCGGCGAGCCGTTGGCCTCGATCTCGTTGACCTTGAGGTGGGACTGGATGTCCGTGGTCACCTCGGCCGGGGTGGGGCAGTCGTTGGCGGCGCCGGGGGTCACGGGGACATCGACCACGTCCATGACTCCGCTGGTGCTCGCACAGCGGGAGAAGCCGTTACCCATTGAGGCGTTGGCCGCATTCCAGTACATCTGGTCGACCAGAGTGGTGCCGTCAGCGAGGTACAGGCGCGCGGCGTCGGCGGGGTTGCCCAGACCGTAGTTGCCGGCGTGCTTGGAATCCCCGACCTGGATTTCAACACGGCCCCCGGCGGGGATCACAGTGCCGGAGTCGATCACGAAGTTGTCGGAGTCCTTGTCGTCACGCAACACCCACCCGGAGATGTCCTCGGGGCCAGTGCCGTTGTTGGTCAGCTCGATGTAGTCGTTGGCCGGGCCACCGGCGACCTTGCCACCGTTGGGGTACGCCTCGCTGATGCGAATATCCGAAGCCACACCCGGAGACGTGGTGCCGTCGTCGGCATACGCAGCCCCCGCCGTGAACGTCCCCACGGACAGCGCCGACACCGTGAGCGCCGACACCGCTAGCGCGAAGTGGCGCAGCCCACGTCCGTGGCCGGCCGTGTGCTGACGTTGAAATGCCGAATTCACCAACAGACTCCCACCCTTTTCAACTCTCGACCGGATCGCAGAACCTGCCCCGTCAAAGTTGCTCTTCGCCCCTGGCGTCCTGATCTGCGAGGGGTCAAAATTCCCCACCCGCACGGATGTACGAATTAGGAATGATGAACGCCCGATGAACAAACGAACAAATTTGATGAGTCGACCCGGATTTATCCGGGTTGCCTCATATGTCGCGAGCGGTCGGTTGCCCGATATATCCCGTGCCATGTCGGGACTGGCCATCGCGTGACGCTGCGGGGCGCCGGTACGGAGACGTCCCCCACATTGACGAGCCGCGTGGCGTGTCGCCGTACACGTCACCGCCGCTCTCCCGCCGAGCCGACGGCAGCGGTGACGCTGCCAGGCTCAGACCGCGACATGCACGACCTGCCGGACTGGCCAGAAAAGCCGATCTGGACGCGCAAAAGCCCACCGCGCGGGCGGATCGCAGACCGAGGGCCGGCGAGCCGGACGGGCGCGGCGCCCCACACAGGAAAGGCGCACATTGGACATATGCACCTTGAGCAACACTTCGCCGTCACATGCCAGCGGTGGCACGCCACCCGGGCTCTGGTGCTGCTGCCCATCGGGTTGATCATCGCGATCGCTGTCGTGGACATCCAGACTCCGGAATCTGTCCACCTCGGTCCACTGCTGGTCGTAGCCCCCGCTATCACCGTGGCGTTCGGTGGAGCGTGGCTGACCGGACTGATCGGTGTCCTGGCGGTGGCGGCTCAGGTAGTCATCGCGGTTTTCCACGGAGGCCTGACCACGACCAACCACATCAGCCAGATCGTTGGGCTCGCGGTCCTCTCGATCCTGGCGGTGATCGTCTGCTGGGTGCGTGGCCGGCGGGAGGCTGAGCTCGCCCACGTGCGGTCCGTTTCCGAGGCCGCGCAACGGGCGCTGCTACGCCCGCTGCCCCGCCGACTCGGTTCCCTGCACCTCTCGTGCACGTACCTGGCCGCCGCGAAGGAGGCACATATCGGTGGTGACCTGTATGCCGTGGCTCGCATCGGCGACCGCACGCGCGTGCTCATCGGTGACGTCAGGGGGAAAGGACTGGCTGCGGTTGGGGAGGCGGCCGGGCTCATGGGTGCATTCCAGGAAGCTGCTCACCAGCACGTCACGCTTCCGGCACTTGCCAGCGCCCTGGACCGCAGTGCGTGCCGCTACCTGACCCAGTACCCGGGGACGGACGATGATGTTCAGGAGCACTTCATCACCGCGCTGCTGCTGGAGATCCCCGACCACGACTCCTCGGCGCAGCTGACGTACTGCGGGCACCCGCCGCCCCTGCTCATCAGCCGAGGCCAGGTGAACAGTATCCCGAGCTCCCCGGCAGCGCCCTTGGGCATGTGCGAGCTGGAGCAAGACATCCGCACCTCTCACACCTTCTCGTTCGAGGCCGGTGACACTCTGCTTCTGCACACCGACGGTCTGGTAGAGGCCCGCGACAGCAGCGGCGCCTTCTACCCCCTGGAAGAGCGACTCGCCCGGTGGACCAAGTGCAGTCCCGAGGAACTCATCGAACGCATCCGACGAGACCTTCTTGTCCACACCGGCGGGGCCCTCGACGACGATGCCGCCATCGTCGCCGTACGGCGAACGGCGATCCCGCACGCCGAACGCCTCGACAGCGAGCTGGGCGCCGGTCATGGGGGCGACCGCCGGCGTAAGGGTTGGCCTACCCGAAGCGGCAACGCCGCCTGACCGCACCTCCACGCTGGTGCGCTCATTGGGCCTGGCGTGGAACACGTCCCAGCGCTACCCCGCCAGGTCTGTGATCAGTCCTGCGGTCTCCTGCGGTGAATGCGCCATTCCGGTTGACGCGCAGCTTTACAAAACGTGCAGGAAACGGCACCGGCTGAGGCGCCCTGCCGGCCTCGGCTCACCCGGAACAGTGAGGCGCGGCCAGCTCAATCATCTGACGCATGACGGCTGCCGGGATCACCGGATTCTGTGCGGCGTCCATGGCGCTGGGCTCGTCGAGGAGCAAGGGCACCAGGGCCACCGACGGTGGAGCCGGGTGTCGCTGAGCCAGGCGACGGACGCCTGGGTCGCTGTCCTCTGTCAGCCTGACGGCGGATTCGGACGACAATCGCGGATCCTCGGTGGCACGACCGCGCACAGAGACATCGGGATCACGCTGTGGCGGGTGCAGGGTTCGAACCTGCGTAGCTTGCGCGACGATTTACAGACCGCGCACCGCATCCAGGCTGGCCGGCCACAATGCGGCTGCGGGGATCTGGCGTCCCGCGCCTGCCCCACACGCGCCGGGTCGCGGCTTTGCCAGATTCTCCTGACCGGCCCTGGTGGGATCTCTACGCTGCGTCCTGGGAGTTGACGCCGCACGCGCGCTTAGGGGGTCAGGGTGAGTACGGAGATCGTGGAGCTGGTGGAGCAAGCCGGCCCGTATCTGACGGCGGCGCTGGGAGCCTACGGAGGCGCGGTGCTCACGCGTGCGGAGGACGCCGCGGTCGACGCCACCGCCAACCTGGGCCGCCGCATCCTGCATACCGTCTGGCGCCGCCGCGGTGAGGACGGACAGGCCGCGTTGGAAGGCGCGGTGCAGGACGCCGCCGAGGACGCGGACGACACCGACGCCGCCGCGGCGCTGCGACAGCAGATCAAGCGGGCCCTGCGCGACGACGCCGAGCTGCGGGCCGAGCTGGCCGGCCTGCTACCTGAGCCGACCGCAACAGTGGCGATCACCGCCTCCGGCACCCGCGCCATCGCCGCCCACACCATCACCACCGCCATCACCGGCGACAACACCCAGATCGGCACATGACCAACGACCCGCCGACCCGGGAAACGCGCATCGAAGCCTCAGGGCCCCGGTCGATCGCCGCCCACACCATCACCACCGCCCACAGCGGCGACGTCATCGAGCTGCCCGCCGAAGTGCTGAACGCCGCCCGGGACATCCAAGCACCGCCCGGGATCAGCAACCTGCCTCCGCGGGGCCTGTGCCTCGGCCGTGAGGAAGATCTGGCCTGGCTGGACGGCACGCTGCCCTCGGACGGCGAGACGGCGATCACGCAGGCACCGGCGGTCCACGGGCTGGGCGGGGTCGGCAAGAGCACCCTGGCCCTGCACTACGCCCACCGCCACCGCTCCGACCACACCCTCACCTGGTGGATCACCGCCGACTCCCCCGCCCGCATCGAACAGTCCCTCGCCGACCTCGCCCTGCGCCTCTTCCCTGCCTGGGCCGGCAAGGCATCCGAGCAGGAACGGGCCGCGTGGGCGCTCACCTGGCTGCAATGGCATCCCCGCTGGCTCCTGATCTTCGACAACGTCGAAAACCCCCACCACCTCGCCCCCTACACCGGCGCCCTCAACGGCGGCCACCACCTCGCCACCAGCCGCCGCGCCACAGGATGGCCCCGCACCACCCCCACCCGCGCCCTGGGAACCCTGCCCCCAGACGAGGCCGCAGCACTCCTGTGCACCCACGCCCTGGGCGACGCCACCCCCACCACCCGCCAGCTTCAGGACGCCTGCGCGCTCGCCGCTGACCTCGGCCACCTGCCGCTGGCACTGGAGCAGGCAGGCGCCTACCTGCACCAGAACCTCACCATCTCCATCGACGACTACCGCCGACGCCTAGCCACCAAACTGGACAAGGCCGCCGACGGAATCGACGCCGAACGCACCATCGCCCGCATCTGGACCCACACCCTCCAGGCCCTCACCACACGCAACCCGCTCGCCGTCACCCTCCTGCACACCCTCGCCTGGCTCGCCCCCGACAACATCCCCCTCACCCTGCTCCAGACCCCCAACACCGACGAGGACGACCTCGCCGAAGCCCTCGGCGACCTCCGCGCCTACAGCGTGATCAGCATCGCCCCCGACGGCACCAGCATCAGCGTCCACCGCCTCGTCCAAACGGTCCTCCGCCACACCGCAACCGCGGGAGATGTCCAGCCGCCGACAGGGCGTCGCGAAGCCGAGCAAGCCCTCATGCACGCCCTGCCGAACCGCCCGAGACCGGATCCCTGTCCTGAGGCAGAGTGGGACACGCTGATGCCCCACCTCATCGCACTCGCCACAACTAGCCCCGCTGGCCACCACGACGACGCAGCCGCCGACCTGTACAACACCGCTGCCCAGCACCTCTACCTACAGGGCCACAACGCCCGCACCATCCCCCTCCGAAAAGCTGTTCTCACCCAACGCGAGCAGGTCCTCAGCGACACCCACCCCGACACGCTGAGCAGCCGCAACAACCTCGCCGGCGCCTATCAGGAGGCCGGGGACCTCACCCGCGCCATCCCCCTGTACGAGACCACCCTCGCCCAACGCGAGCAGGTCCTCGGCGACACCCACCCCACCACCCTGACCAGCCGCAACAACCTCGCCGGGGCCTACGAGTCGGCGGGCGACCTCGACCGCGCCATCCCGCTGTACGAAACCACCCTCGCCCAACGCGAGCAGATCCTCGGCGACACCCACCCCACCACGTTGGCCAGCCGCAACAACCTCGCCGGGGCCTACGAGTCGGCCGGGGACCTCACCCGCGCCATCCCGCTGTACGAAACCACCCTCGCCCAATGCGAGCAGGTCCTCGGCGACACCCACCCCGACACGCTGGCCAGCCGCAACAACCTCGCCTACGCCTATCAGGAGGCCGGGGATCTGACCCGCGCCATCCCGCTGTACGAGACCACCCTCGCCCAACGCGAGCAGATCCTCGGCGACACCCACCCCACCACCCTGACCAGCCGCAACAACCTCGCCGGCGCCTACGAGTCGGCCGGGGACCTCACCCGCGCCATCCCCCTGTACGAAACCACCCTCGCCCAACGCGAGCAGATCCTCGGCGACACCCACCCCAAAACCCTGGCCAGCCGCAACAACCTCGCGTACGCCTACGAGTCAGCGGGGGACCTGACCCGCGCCATCCCCCTGCTAGAGGCCACCCTCGCCCTATCCGAGCAGGTCCTCGGCGACACCCACCCCAGAACAGAGGGAGTGCGTCGAGCCCTGACAGACGCGCGGGAGATGCTCCTGAATCCCGGCGAGTGAAAGGCACATTCCGGTTGACCCGCAGCTTTACAGACCGCGCCGGACTGCCCTTGAACTGCCCCGATGCCATCCCGGGACGGCATCGCCCCGCGCATCCCCCACAGAGCCTGGTGGATCACGGAACCGCGACTCAGCCACTTTCACTGCCAGGAGGGATTGCGGCTCGGCAGCCAGGGCCCGAACAGCGACTCAGAGCGTTGTGGTCAACCGAGTGGTGTTCGGGTTCGGTGGGACTGAGGGTGAGTCCTCGAACGCAGGTGCCCGTGACTACGGGGGCATGAAGCAACCGGTCCCTCGGTAGAGAGCTGGTTGTCGAGACCGCTCATGCCAAGGGAGACCCGTTGCCCCAGCAGTTCAGCATCCCGCCTGCCGGTGAGTCCACTGCGGGCACTCTGTCGTGTGACTGCTACGTGCACGCGTTCGGTTCGATCCCGGCGCCGGGGCGGGCACGGCGCTACGACAGCGACATGACGGATGCGGAGTGGGCGGTGGTCCGGGCGGCGATGCCGATGCCCGCGTGGCTGGAAGGCCGGGGCGGGCGCCCGGAGGCGCACTGCCACCGCGACATGGTCGACGCCGTGCGCTACCTGGTCGACAACGGAGCGAAGTGGCGCAACCTTCCGGCGGACTACCCGTACTGGCGGGCGGTGTACGACTTCTTCCGCCGCTGGCGCCGGCACGGACACGTGCGCGAGCTCTACCAGCGACTGCGCCGACTGCAGCGCACTCGTCAGGGGTCGCGCGAGGAGCCGAACGCGGGGATCATCGACGCGCAGTCCGTGGACGGCTCGGAGACCTGCCCGGCCTCAACACGCGGCTACGACGGCGGCAAGATGCGCGACGGGCGCAAGCGACACATCCTGACCGACAGCGGCGGCCTGCTGCTGGAGGTCACTGTCACGGCGACCAACGTGCACGACTCCCAGGCCGCCCCCGGCCTGCTGGACCATTTCATGGCCGAGCCCGGACGGCTGCTCAAGCTCGTCTGGGTGGACACCGCCTACCAGGGACAGCCCTTGGCCGACGCGTTCGCGGCCCACGGCGTGAGAGCACAGGTGGTCAAGCGCCCCGACGGCACCAAGGAGTTCACGGTACTGGCCAAGAGGTGGGTGGTGGAGCGCACGCTGGGGTGGCTGTCGCGCTCCCGGCGGCTGAACCGCGACCACGAGCGCCGCCCGGACCACCACGTCCAGATGGTGTGGTGGGCCGGACTGATCACCCTCACCCGGAAGATGGCGCGCCAGCGGCTGCACTGGCCCGAGTTCCGGCCGCACCGGCTGGGCCCGCAGCCGGGGTGAACAACCCGCCCGGCACGCGCACCAGCCAGCCCCTGGCCTACAGCGCATAGGCACGATGACGGATCCTCTCCACCTCGTTCAACCGCGCGGCATCCCGGCCCACCGCGACCGCAAGCTCCCGCGCCGAAACCGGCACCCTCCGGGCGGCGACCACCTCGAACAGCTGCCGATACTGCCCCGCGAGCACCTCCGGGCCCAGTCCCGCGCGCCACACCGGCGGTCGCCCGTCATGCCCCGCGGGCAAACCCTGCGCCTGCACCAGCGTCGACCCATCCGGCACGCCGGCCACCACGTCCGACACCGGCTCCGCCGGACCGGGCAGTGACACGGACTCCTCCGCTTCCACCACCCCGGCCGCGACCTCGCCCTCCTCGGCCAGGGCGCGGAGGACCTCCTCACGGCCGATCCGCGCGCAGTCCAACCGCTGCTGGCAGGACGTCACCTGCTCCTGCACCTCATGCAGCCGCTCCAGCCAGGCATCCAGCTCCTGCTGAGCCCGCGCCTCACGGCGCTCCAGCAACGCGATCACCGACGGCATGAACCGCACCCCCACGACCGACTCGACTGCCCACTGGCTGCCCCACGAACGGTGCCAACACACACCCGCACCGATAGAAACCGCAGGTCATCGAGCTGTAGAGCGGTTCACCACAACGCTCTGACTCAAGGAGCGCATGCAGCCACGCATATTCAACGCCTTTGCCGTCGGCACCCCGGATCCTTGCCCGCAGCGAAAGCCACGAGCCGAGCAGTAGTCTCCCCCTCCTTATCCAGGGATGCCGCCCCCACCTCGCCGGACCACTGCTCCCACAGACCTCCAGGGGCAAGCAGCGGCTGTGCACGGCTGCTCCCAAGTACACCGTCAAGGTAGAGGAGCGCGCCCATAGCCTGCCGCTGACAGTGCTCGTCGTCGCTGCCTGGATCCTCGGCCCGGGCAATGAGCAGCGCTCGATCCAGATAGCGGCGCAAGAGGTCAGCATCCTGATCAGTGCCGAGCCGAGCCAGAGCGGTGCAGTAGTCCCAGCGGTATCCGCAGGGTGCGTCGCCCAGCAGATCAGAGGCAATGCGTGCACGCAGGTCGGCTCGGCGACCGACGGCGATCAGCCAGGACACCATCACGTGTTCGCGCCACCCGCCCGTATCCAGGAGCGTGATCAAGTCACCGGTGCTGGCCCGGTACGCGGACCACCTCAGCCGGTATTGGAACAGCCGCTGCCGGGGCCGCGGCCAGTACATAGCCCCATCCACATGCAGGTAGCGGAGCGAGAGGCCGACGTAGCGCCGACGCAGACGAGCCAACCGGCTGCGCAGCCTGCCGTAATGAATGGTCCTCAGGTAGCCGCGCAGGGTGGCCAAATCCGTCTGGACCATGCACACCGTCGCCCACAGCCGCGACTCGTAGGACCACCCGAATCTTCGCCACAGCGCGTCCGCGAACCCATCACCGCGCAGCACTAACGCCCCTCCCCGTCATGCCCGCCCAATACGGCCCGGGCCTCATTCGCGCCGGTACGCACGCTCACCGCAGCCGCGCTGCCCAATAACTCGCACCCACGCACGCGTCCGGGGCGGCCGACAGTCGCCAAACTTTCCGACCGCCCCGGGCCCTGACGAGCACACAACCGGAACAGGAGATCCCAGGATGCACCCGATCGCGCTGCCCGCGCAGCGCCACCTCCCGGCCATCCTCGCCGCGAGCCTGCCGCTCGCCGGATGGGCCGCCACCACCACCGTCCTCACCCGGCGCCTGGACACGGCCCGCCGCGACCCCCTCACCGGGTTAGCGACCTACAGCAAGCCGTACCAGCTCAGGTGGCGGGTGGGGACCCTGCCCAAAGCAGAATCCTTCCTCACCAAGGGGTTGGCGGAGAGCCGGCGGGCCCAGCTCATCACGGCCGCCCGGGCCGGTGAGCCTTGCGACGAAGACACCGGGCTTCCCGTCTCCCTCCTGAGGAAGGACAACCAGGTCACCTGGTACCAGCACGCACGGCAGTACATCGAAATGAAGTGGTAGGCGAGTCCCGCGAAGACCCGCACCACGCTCGCCGAAGCAATGGCCACGGTGACCCCGGCCCTGGTCACGGACACCAAGGGCATGCCCGACCCGCATGCCATGCGGACCGCGCTCTACGGGTGGGCTTTCAACCTCACCCGCCGGGAGATGGAGCCACCGCCCGAGGTAAGCCGTGCCCTGGCGTGGATCGAGCGGAAGTCGCTCCCGGTGGCAGCGGTCGCTGACAGTCTCACGGCTCGTCGGGCCCTGAACGCGCTCACGATGCGACTGGACGGCAAGACCGCTGCCGCGTCCACGATGCGACGCAAGCGCGCCATCTTCCACAACGCGCTCGGCTACGCCGTGGAAGCCGGGCATCTCGCGGACAACCCCCTCCACCGAGTCCAATGGAAGGTCCCCGACGTCGCGGAGGTAGTCGAACCGGAAGTGGTCGTCAGTCCCGAGCAAGCCGCCGCGCTGCTGGCCGCGGTCCGGTCCCAGGGCCATCGCGGGCGGCACCTCGAAGCGTTCTTCGGATGCCTGTACTTCGCCGCGCTCCGCCCGGCCGAGGCGGTGTGGCTGCGCAAGGACTGCACTCTTCCCGCCACGGGTGGGGAAGCCTGAGGCTCAGCGAGACCCGGCCGCGCGTCGGATCGTCATGGACGGATGACGGCACGCCCCATGACAAGCGCGGGCTGAAGTGGCGCCCCTCCCGGGCGATCCGCACGGTACCGATCCCGCCCGCGCTCGTGGCCCTGCTGCGGTGGCATCTGGAACGGTTCGGAACCTCACCGGACGGACGCCTGTTCCGCACCTCCCGGGGCGGCATGGTGCAGGAGAGCGGCTACGGCGTGGTGTGGGCGGAGGCCCGCCGTCTGTCCCTCACAGCGGCACAGGCAGCCTCCCCATTGGGCCGCAGGCCGTACGACCTGCGACACGCCGCGGTCTCCCTGTGGCTGAACTCCGGGGTCGACCCGACCGAGGTGGCCCGGCGTGCCGGGCACAGCCTGGCAGTGCTGCTGGGGGTGTACGCGAAGTGCATCCATGGCGGGGAGGGGGCGGCTAACGAGGCGATTTCCGCCCGGCTGAATGGCCGCCAGCCGCAGCGCTGAGAGGTTGGTCCATGGTTGGTCCGGAGCTGCAGCTCACGGCCCGGATCGCCGTCCACTGTGCGTCCAGAACCACTGGTAGAGAGCGGGTCCGAGCGAGACACCGCGAGACAGTTCGGCACTCCGACTCGGCGCGCACGAAAAAGCCCCTCACTTGCATCTCTGCAGGTGAGGGGCTTCTTTTACGTGCTGTGGCGGGTGCAGGGTTCGAACCTGCGTAGCTTGCGCGACAGATTTACAGTCTGCTCCCTTTGGCCGCTCGGGCAACCCGCCGGGGTGTCTTGCGGGGCCTCGGCCCTGCTCGACGACGTAAACAATACCCGATGGCACCGGGTGCTTCGCCACCCGATTGATCACGGGTGGATCAACGCCCGGGATGGATAGGCTGGGCCGCAGCCAGTGCCGTACCACCGTCAAGGAGAACCGACAGCATGGCCGACTCCAGTTTCGACATCGTCTCGAAGGTCGAGCGGCAGGAGGTCGACAACGCGCTCAACCAGGCCTCCCGCGAGATCGCCACCCGCTTCGACTTCAAGAACGTGGGCGCGTCGATCGCCTGGTCGGGCGAGAAGATCGAGATGAAGGCCAACTCCGAGGAGCGCGTCAAGGCGATCCTCGATGTCTTCGAGACCAAGCTGGTGAAGCGGAGCATCTCGCTGAAGGCGCTGGACGCCGGCGAGCCGCAGCTGTCCGGCAAGGAGTACCGGATCTCCGCCACCATCAAGGAGGGCATCTCCCAGGAGGATGCCAAGAAGGTCTCGAAGATCATCCGCGACGAGGGCCCCAAGGGCGTGAAGGCGCAGATCCAGGGTGACGAGCTCCGGGTCTCCTCCAAGAGCCGCGACGACCTCCAGGCCGTGCAGGCCCTGCTCAAGGGCAAGGACTTGGACTTCGCGCTGCAGTTTGTGAACTACCGCTAGATCCGGGACAGCACCGCCCCGGCCGCCCTCCCGAGGGGCGTCGTCTGGGCCGTCACAGGGCACAACGAGGGCCTGGCGCCGAGCACCGTCTCGGCCGCTCCCCCGTTGTGCCCTGTGCCGTCCACGCGGCTTGCGGACGGCAGGGGCTGGGACCGGGTCGGTGCACGCCACGCGGTGCACACGGGTCAGCCGTCCGGGTGAGGCCGGTGTGGTGCGACGCAGGCGCGTGCCGGAGGCCGGTCCGCACGCGATCCCGGGTTGATACGCGCGAAAGCACGCCGCACCCGGTGGCGGCCGGTCCGCGCGCCGGATCCCGTGGCCTGGTTGCCGGAGCGCTCCGAGCCGCGTACCCACCTCGCCGGTGGCGGCTCGGCCGATCGGGTGGACGACACCCTCGGCAGGCCTGGCCCGAGGCCCGGACCGAGGCCCGGCCCGCGGGCCGGGCTCGGCTCCTCAGCGGGTGGCGAAGGGCTGGTCGGAGGGGACGATCTCGCGGCCCAGCGGCAGCAGGGAGATCGGGATCAGCTTGAAGTTGGCGATGCCCAGCGGGATGCCGATGATCGTGAGACGAGCGCGATCCCGGTGGTGATGTGGGCGAGCGCGAGCCACCAGCCTGCGAAGACGACGGGATCGTTCCCCCAGGAGCAGGATCACGCACCTCAGGCCCTGGGGTTCAGGCTCCACGTATAAGAGGAGGCCTGCGCTGAGAGGCGCCGCGCCTGACGCCTCTCCTGGCAGGGCACCCTCAGCGGGCTCCGAACTTCTGGTCGGTCGACACGATCTCTCGGCCGAGGGGCATCAACGAGATGGGGATCATCTTGAGGTTCGCCCAACCGAACGGGATGCCGATGATGGTGACGAACAGAGCCACACTGGTGATCAGGTGGCCCAGGGCAAGCCACCAGCCCGCGAAGATCACCCAGATCACGTTGCCGATGAACGACGGCGCACCGGCGTCGGGTCGCTCGACAGTGGTACGGCCGAACGGCCAGAGCACGTACGCGGCAATCCGGAAGGCCGCAATGCCAAATGGCAGCGTAATGATCAAGATGCAACAGATGATCCCGGCGATGACGTAGCCAACAGCCATCCAGAAGCCGCAGAGGATCAACCAGAGGATGTTCAGCAGAACGTTGATCAACTTCATGGACGCCAGCCTCCACTGATCGCGGCCGAGGGCACAGCACTCCCCTACCCGAAAGTCGCTGCCTTCAGCTCGCCTGCATTCTCCTCTACTGCCGCTGGAGCCGACCCGCCTCAGCATCGGGCCGGCTGGGTAGGGTCACGGGAGTATCCGGGGTGGCGCTGCTCGGCAGGCGGAGGGTCCTGGAGTGGCTGCGCACCTGGGGAGTGGCATCGGCATGTCTGCAGACGGCTCGGGGACTTCGACGGCTTTTACGGCGGACGGCGCTGCGGTGGCCTTGGCTGAGGCGTGCCGGGCGGTGGGGCTGCCGAGCAGTGGGGCCCGGTTGATGCGGTTGGGAGAGAACGCGCTGTTCCTGCTGGACGGGCTGCCGGTGGTGGCGCGGGTGGCCCGGTCGCTGGACTATCTGGGGTCGGCGGGCCGGGAGGTGGTGGTGTCGCGGTGACTGGAGGAGAACGGGTTGCCTGCGGCGCAGTGCCTGCCTGGTGTGGAACAGCCGGTGGCGGCATTGGGGTCAGGGCCCGCCTCCCATCCGTGGCGGCCGTTTGCCCAGCGGGTGGCCCGGCCGCCGCTGTCGCGTGGGAGAACGATCGAGGACGCCGTCCGGTGCCCGCGACAGCCACCGTCAGGACCGGTATCCGGCCATGCGCTCCAGCCGGGCGATCCGCTCCGCCATCGGGGGGTGGGTGGAGAAGAGCCGGGAGCCGATGTCACCGGGCCGGAAGGGGCTGGCGATCATCATGTGGCTGGCGCTCTGCAGCTGTGGCTCGGGAGGCAGGGGCAGCTGCTTGGTACCGGCGTCGAGCTTGCGCAGCGCGCTCGCCAGGGCGATCGGGTCGCCGGTGATGCGGGCTCCGTCGGCGTCGGCCTGGTACTCGCGGGAGCGGCTGACGGCCAGCTGGATCAGGGCGGCCGCGATCGGGCCGAGGATCATGATCAGCAGCATCCCGGCCAGACCCGGGCCCTCGTCGTCGTCGCTGCGGCCGATCGGGATCAGCCAGGCGAAGTTCACCAGGAACATGATCACCGAGGCCAGGGCGCCGGCGACCGAGGAGATCAGGATGTCCCGGTTGTAGACATGGCTGAGCTCGTGCCCCAGGACCCCCCGCAGCTCACGCTCGTCCAGGATGCCGAGGATGCCCTCGGTGCAGCAGACCGCGGCGTTGCGCGGGTTGCGGCCGGTGGCGAAGGCGTTGGGGGCTGCGGTGGGCGAGATGTACAGGCGGGGCATGGGCTGGCGGGCGGCGGTGGAGAGCTCGCGGACGATGCGGTAGAGCACCGGGGCCTCGATCTCGCTCACCGGGCGGGCCCGCATGGCCCGCAGCGCCATCTTGTCGCTGTTCCAGTACGCGTAGGCGTTGGTGCCCAGGGCCACGAGTACGGCGACCACCAGGCCGGTACGGCCGAAGAAGCTGCCGATCACGATGATCAGCGCCGAGAGGGCGCCGAGCAGTACGGCGGTCCTCAGCCCGTTGTGCTGGCGGTGCACGGCCGGCCCTCCAAGACGTGCGACGGGTAAGCCTTCTAGTCGGACCAACGTGGGGACACGCGGTCCTGGTTCCCTTCTGCCCTGTCGGCGGGCCGTACGCAACCGGGGAGCGTCAGAAGAGGCCGGTTCCGAGCACCTGGAGGACCGCCTGGGGCGCCAGCGACAGCACGACCGCCCCGGCCGCCGTCAGGGCGACGGCGGCCCCCAGCGGGGCGGGGGTGCGCTGCCCGGACGGCTGCGGGGCGCCTTCGGGCACGGCGGCGAAGAGCTTGGCCGTCCACCGCAGGTAGTAGTACAGGGCGATGACCACATTGACGGCCATGACCACGGCCAGCCAGCCGAGCCCGGCGTCCACGGCGGCGCGGAAGACCACCACCTTGGCCAGGACCCCGACCACGCCTGGGGGCAGTCCGGCCAGGCAGAGCAGGGCGAAGCCCAGGGCCAGAGCGGCCGCCGGACGGCGGGAGAAGAGCGCGCGGTAGTCGCTGAGCCGGTTCTCGGGGGCGCTGCGGCCCACGACCGCGACGACGGCGAAGGCACCCAGGTTGACCACCGCGTAGACCAGGGCGTACGCGGCGGTGGCGGCGATGGCGTTGCCGCCGTGCCCGTATCCGGCGGCGGCGAGCGGAACCAGCAGGTAGCCGGCCTGGCCGATGGAGGACCAGGCGAGGAGGCGTACCGCGCTGCGCGGTGTGTCGGGGCGCTGCCGCAGCGCCGCGACATTGCCCGCCGTCATGGTGGCGGCGGCGAGGACCGCCAGCAGCAGACCCCAGGTGTGGCCGTAGGGGCGGAAGGCGACGGCGGTGACGAGGGCGATTCCGGCGAGCCCGGCGGCCTTGGAGACCACGGAGAGGTAGGCGGCGACCGGGACGGGGGCGCCGGCGTAGGTGTCCGGCAGCCAGAAGTGGAAGGGGACCGCGGCGACCTTGAAGGCGAAGCCGACCAGGGTGAGGGCGGCTCCGGCCTGGGCGAGGTGCTGGAGCTGGGCGGGCGCGTGGTCCAGGCCGTCGGCGAGGACGGTCAGATGGAGCGAGCCGCCGGCGGCGTAGACGAAGCTGACACCGAGCAGCATCACAGCGGTCGCGGTGACCGAGGAGAGGAAGAACTTGAGGGCGGCCTCGCCGCCGAGCCGGTCGCGGCGCAGGCCCACCAGCGCGAAGGCGGGGAGGGAGACCGTCTCCAGCGCGATCACCAGGGTGGCGAGGTCGCGGGAGGCGGGCAGCAGGGCGGCGCCGGTGGCGCTGCTGAGCAGCAGGAACCAGTACTCGCCCGCGGGCAGCGCCTGCTCGTCCACGGTGTGCAGCGAGAGCAGGGCGGTGAGCAGCGCGCCGCCCAGGGCGATCAGCTGGAAGACCAGGGCGAAGTGGTCGGCGACATAGGAGCAGCCGGCGTTGTCAGTGGCGGCCGCTACGGTTTTCAGGCAGAAGGTGGCGTGGTCGCCGTGGCGCAGGGGGACGAGGGCGAGCAGCGCGACGGCGAGGGCGGCGATGCTGCCCCAGCCGAGCAGCTGCTTGCGGTGGGCGGGCAGCCAGAGGTCGGCGACCAGTACGGCGAGGGCGGCGATGGCCGCGATCAGTGGCGGGGCGATCGCGGTCCAGTCGACGGACTGAATGAGTGCCCCGGGGTCGGCGACGGCCAGGTCGGCGAGGTGGTGTGCGGTCACGGCGGTCATGGGGGGCTGCCCAGGGGTGGGAGTGGCGGCGGGGAGGCTGGTGAGCGGCACGGTCAGCCACCTCCGAGCAGGCTCTTGACCGCCGGGGCGGAGAGTCCCAGGAGGAGGGCGGGCCACAATCCGGCGAGCACGGTGAGGGCGGCGAGGGGGGTCCAGGCCGCTGCCTCGTAGGGCTTGACGTCCGCGATGGCGCCGGTGGTGGTGGGGCGGGGTGCCTCGGCGGGGTCGCCCATGCAGACGCGGCGTACGACGGTCAGCAGATAGGCGGCGGTGAGGAGGGTGCCGAGGCCGGCCAGGGCCATGAAGACCAGGTAGGTGGGGCGCTGGAGCCCTGCGGCGGGGTGGAAGGAGCCGAACATGGCGAGCAGTTCGCCCCAGAAGCCGGCCAGCCCCGGCAGCCCGAGGCTGGCGACGGCGGCGAAGGCGAGCAGCCCGCCGAGGCGGGGGGCGCGTCCGTAGAGGGCCGCACCTGTGGCGGTGGTGGCTCCGGCGAGGGAGTCGAGGTCGGCGGTGCCGTAGCGGTCCTTGATCGCGCCGACCAGGAAGAACAGCAGACCGGTGATCAGTCCGTGGCCGATGTTGGCGAAGAGTGCGCCGTTGATGCCGACGGGGGTGAGGGTGGCGATGCCGAGCAGCACAAAGCCCATGTGTCCGACGGAGGAGTAGGCGATCAGCCGCTTGAGGTCGCCCTTGGCCCCGGGGCGGGCCAGGGCGAGGCAGGCGAGGGAGCCGTAGACGATGCCGATGGCGGCGAGGGCGCCCAGATAGGGGGCGAGGGTGTGGGCGCCGTCGGGCGCGGAGGGCAGGACGACACGGACGAAGCCGTAGGTGCCCATCTTCAGCAGGACGCCGGCGAGCAGTACGGAGCCGGCGGTGGGGGCTGCGGTGTGCGCGTCGGGCAGCCAGCTGTGCAGCGGCCACATGGGGGCCTTGACGGCGAGGCCGAGGCCGATGGCGAGGGCCGCGAGGACCTGGGTGGTGTGGGAGAGGCCGGTGCCGTGGCGGGCGGCCAGGGCGGTCATGTCGAAGGTCCCCGCCTTGCTGCCGAGGAGCAGCAGGCCGAGGAGCATCACCGCGGAGCCGAGCAGGGTGTAGAGGATGAAGCGGTTGGCGGCGGGGCCGCGTCCTTCGCCGCCCCAGCGGGCGATGAGGAAGTACATCGGGATCAGCACGATCTCGAAGGCGATGAAGAAGAGCAGCAGGTCCAGCACGGCGAAGGTGCTCAGCATGCCGACCTGGAGGAGCAGCAGCAGGCCCGTGAAGGCCAGCGGGGAGGGGGTGCCGGGGCCGTCGGGGAGACGGCGGGTGGAGTAGAGCGCACAGAGGAAGCTGAGCAGCGCGGTGAGGACCAGCAGCGGCAGCGAGACTCCGTCGACGCCGAGGTGGAGCCGCACATCCAGGGCGGGGATCCAGGACACGTCGGTGGTGGCCTGCATCCGCGCGGGGTGGTCGTGGTCGAAGCCTGCCGCGAGGGCGATGGAGAGCAGCAGCACCGCGCCGGTGACGGCGGTGCCGAACTGCAGGGCGCGGCGGCCCCTGATGGCCGGGTCTGCGCCGAAGGCGCGCGGGACCAGGGTGGCGGCGGCGCCGAGCAGCGGCAGCAGGAGGAGTGCGATGAGGACTGCGTTCATCGGGCGGTCTCCGTGAGGGGGGCTGGTGCTGCTGCGGGGTGGCCGGGGGCGCGCGGGGTGCGGGCGGTCATGTGCGCACCGCCACGGCGACGGCGATGATCACGGCACCGGCCAGCAGGGCGCCGAGGTAGGTCTGGGCGTTGCCGGTCTGGGCGCGGCGGACGGCGGCGCCCAGCCAGCGGGCTCCGAGCCCGGAGCCGTTGACATAGCCCTCGACGACCTCGCGGTCCAAGAAGCGGACCAGGCGGGCGGCCGCGGTGAAGGGGAGTACGAAGAGCGTGCTGTAGGCACGGTCGACGCCGAAGCCGCGGGTGGCCGGGGTGAGCAGCGGGCCGAGGAGGGCGCGGGCCGGGTCCGGGGTGAGGGGGACGGCCTCGGCTGCGGCCACGGCGGCAGCGATGGCCTCGTGCGTGGGCGGCACGGCGGGCGGCGCGGTCGCGGCTGGCGCGGTCTCAGCAGGCACGGTCGCGGCAGGCACGACGGCCTCGGGGGCCTCGACGGTCTCGGCGGCGGTGGTCTGCAGGTCGGCGGCGAGGTCGGCCGGGGTCTCCTCCGGGGTGGCCTCGGTTCCGGCGGGACGGACGGCGTGGTCCAGCGCGGCACGTTCCAGGACCGCGTTGGCGGCGTGGGCCTGGGCCCGGGTGACCTGCTGGGAGGCGCTGCGCCAGGCCGTGTAGGCGGCGAGGACGCCCACCACGGCAAGGCCGGTGCCGAGGACGGCGGTGGTGAGGGTGGGGCGGAGCGAGCCGCCGTCCAGCAGGGACGGCAGCCAGTCGTCGCGCAGGCCCGCGACACCGAAGGCCATGGTGGGGACGGCCAGTACCCACAGCGGCCAGCGCATGGCGGACGGCTCTGCGGGGCGGTCCGCGGTGTCCTCGCCGGAGTAGGCGGCGACGACGGGGCGGGCCGCGGGGGCATGGAAGGCCAGCAGCCAGAGCCGGGTGGCGTAGGCGGCGGTCAGTACCACCGTGACCAGTCCGGCGACCAGCACGATCCAGCCTGCCGAGGTGGGCACGGCGTCGGCCGGGCCAAGGCCCCGGGTGAGCGCTTCGCCGTGGGCGGCGTGCTCGGCGGCGGTGAGCACCGACTCCTTGGAGAAGAAGCCGGCGAACGGCGGCAGGCCGACCAGGGCGACCAGACCGATGCCCATGGTCCAGTAGGCGTCCGGGACGCGGTTCCGCAACCCCGGCATCCGGGACATCGCGGTGAGCGAGTTGGTGTGGGCGGCATGGATGACCACACCGGCGGCGAGGAAGAGCAGCGCCTTGAAGAAGCCGTGGGAGAGCAGGTGGAAGACGGCCGCGTCGCGGTCGCCGGAGGCGAGCGAGCCCGCCATGTAGCCGAGCTGGCCGACGGTGGAGTAGGCGAGGACGCGTTTGATGTCGTCCTGGGCGAGGGCGCAGAGACCGGAGCCGATCATGGTGACGGCTGCCATGACGGCCAGGACGACCAGGGCGGCGCCGGACTGCAGATAGACCGGGAGGAGCCGGGCGACCAGGTAGATGCCGGCCGCGACCATGGTGGCGGCGTGGATCAGCGCGGAGACCGGGGTGGGGCCGGCCATCGCGTCCGGGAGCCAGGTGTGCAGGGGGAACTGGGCCGACTTGCCGGCGACTCCGGCGAGCAGCAGCAGCGCCACCAGGGTGGGGTGCCCCAGCCGGCCGTGGGCGGCGGCGTCCAGGACGCCGCTGATCCGGAAGGTCCCGGCGTCGGCGCCCAGCGCGAAGATGCCGAACAGGAAGGGAACGTCGCCGAGCTTGGTGACCAGGAAGGCCTTGAGGGAAGCGGAGCGGGCGTCCGCGGTCTCCCAGTGGTGGCCGATCAGGAAGTACGAGCAGATGCCCATGATCTCCCAGCCGACCAGCAGCACGATGAGGTCGCCGGAGTAGACCACCAGCAGCATGGCCGCGGTGAACAGCGAGACCAGGGCTGCGTAGGAGGGGTAGCGGGGGTCGTCGCGCAGATAGGCGGTGGAGTAGATCTGCACACAGGTGGCGACGATCCCGACCAGCACGCCGATGGCGGTGGAGAAGCCGTCCAGGTGCAGTGCCAGGTCGATGTCGGGCCCGCCGGTGGGGGTGAGCCTGGTGGCGGCGTCCAGGACCCTGCCGGTGCCCAGGTCCAGGGCGACCAGTACGGCGAGCACGGCGGAGGCGGCGACGGGGAGTACGGCGAGCGGCCGGACGAAGCCGGGGGCGCGCCGGCCGGCGGCGAGCCCGCCTGCGGCGCCGAGCGCGGGCAGCGCGGGGACCAGCGCGGCGAGGGTGACGGTCATGCGGCGGCCTTGCCCTTCACCGGGTCGGCTTCCTGTCGGGGCGGACTGTCAGTGGTGGATGCGATGCTGTCGGTGAGGTCGCGGAGCCGGTCCACATCGGCGGTGCCGCGGGTGCGGAAGACCATGAGCACGATGGCGAGGCCAAGGCCGATCTCCGCGGCGGCGACGGTGATGGTGAAGAGGGTGAGCGCCTGGCCGGCGTGGAGGGTGTCGCGCAGCCAGACGTCGAAGGCCACCAGGTTGAGATTGACGGCGTTGAGCATCAGCTCGACGGACATCAGGACGAGGACGGCGTTGCGCCGCGCGAGCACACCGTAGAGGCCGATGCAGAAGAGCAGCGCGGCGAGGACGGCGGGATAGGCGAGGTGCATCGGCGGTCAGCGCTCCTGCGGGGGGTTCGCGGGGGCCGGGACGCCGGCCGGTCCGGGGGCGGCCGGGCGAGGGATGGAGGTCGCTCTGCCGGGGCGGGGCCGTGGCGGGCGGAGCGCGGTGCGGGCCTTCTCGCTGCGGGAGAGCACCACCGCGCCGACAAGGGCGGCGAGGAGGAGTACGGAGAGCGCTTCGAACGGCAGCACCCAGTGGCGGAAGAGGCTCACCCCGGTGACCTCGGCGCTGCCGGCCCCCGCGCCGAGGTCCACCCAGGTGGTCCGGAAGGCGTCGACGACCAGGGTGACCAGCGTGGCGGCGGCCACCACGGCCACCCCGAGGGCGACCGGCCGGTTGCCGGAGTCCGCGTCGGGCGAGCGGCCTATGGGCGCCTTGGTGAGCATCAGGCCGAAGAGCACCAGCACCACGATGGAGCCGATGTAGATGAGGACCTGGACCCAGGCGATGAATTCTGCGGTCAGCAGCAGGAACTCGACGGCCAGCCCGCCGAGCGCCACCACCAGCCAGAGCGCTGCATGGACCAGCTGGCGGGTGCTGACGGAGAGCACGGCGGAGCCGAGGACGGCCAGGCCGACCAGGACGAAGACGATCTCGACCCCGGTGGGCGAGAGAAAGGAGTGGCCTTGGGAGGAGAGCGGGCCGGCGGCGAGGAGGACGGAGGTGGCGGGGGCTGCGGTCACTTGTCCTGCTGCTCCTCTGTGCTCTCCGCCGGGACGGCCGTAGCGGTTCCGGTGGCGCCCTCGGTCTCCGGTGCGGTCCGGGACGCGGTCCGGGCTGCTGCGGCGGCGGTGGCGAGCTTGTCGGCGGCCTTGCGGGCGGCGGCGATCTCCTTGGGCTCCTCGGCGGAGGGGTCCAGGGCGGGCGGGGCGGGCACGGTCCACATCCACTCGCGGAGCCGGTCCCGCTCATGGGTGAGGTCGAGGATGTCGGTCTCGGCGTACTCGAACTCGGGCGACCAGAACAGTGCGTCGAACGGACAGACCTCGATGCAGATACCGCAGTACATGCAGAGCGAGAAGTCGATGGCGAAGCGGTCGAGCACATTGCGGGTGCGGGCCCGGGCGCCCGGATCGGTGGCGGGCAGCGTCTCCTTGTGGGAGTCGATGTAGATGCACCAGTCCGGGCATTCACGGGCACAGAGCATGCAGACCGTGCAGTTCTCCTCGAGCAGGCCGATGACGCCGCGGCTGCGCGGCGGCAGCTCGGGCTGCACCTCGGGGTACTGCGCGGTGACGGACCTGCGGGTCATCGTCCGCAGGGTGACAGCGAGGCCCTTGGCCAGGCCGCGGCCGGGGAGGGGTGCCATCAGGAGATCACCACCTTGACGATGCCGGTGAGGACCAGCTGGGCGAGGGAGAGCGGGATGAGCACGGTCCAGCCGAAGCGCATCAGCTGGTCCTGGCGGAGCCGGGGGTAGGTCACACGCAGCCAGATCACCACAAAGGCCAGCACCAGGGTCTTCAGCAGCGTCCAGAGCCAGCCCAGCCCGTCCGAGAACGGACCGTGCCAGCCTCCGAGGAAGAGGACGGTGGTCAGCGCACAGAGGACGAGGATGCCCGCGTACTCGGCGAGAAGGAAGAGGGCGAAGCGCAGTCCGGTGTACTCGGTGTACGCGCCGAAGATGATCTCGGAGTCGGCCACCGGCATGTCGAAGGGCGGCCGCTGCAGCTCAGCCAGGCCCGCCGTGAAGAAGACGAATCCACCGACGATCTGCCACGGGATCCACCACCAGTGGAAGGCGTCGACGATCCCGGGGAGGGAGAGGGTCCCGGCCGCCATGGCCACCGAGGCGGCAGCGAGCAGCATCGGCAGCTCGTACGACATCAACTGCGCGGCGGTGCGAAGACCGCCGAGGAGGGAGAACTTGTTGGCGGACGCCCATCCGGCCATCAGCGAGCCCAGCACGCCGACGCCCATCACGGCCAGCACAAAGAAGAGACCGGCGTCGACGGCCTGACCGACCAGGCCGTTCGGCCCGATCGGGATGGCGATCAGCACCACCAGGTACGGCAGCAGTGCGACAGCCGGGGCCAGACGGAAGATGCGGCGGTCCGCGCCGGACGGGACCACCTCCTCCTTCTGCACAAACTTCACGCCGTCGGCCACCAGCTGCGCCCAGCCGTGGAAGCCGCCGGCGTACATCGGGCCCAGCCGGCCCTGCATATGGGCCATGACCTTGTGCTCGCTCTGACCGATGACCAGGGGGATCACCAGAAAGACGACAAGGGTGGCGACGCAGCGGAGCAGCGCGTCCAGCAAGGTCATGCGCCGTCTCCATCCGGGCGGTGCTCGGTGTCGGTACGCGGCCCGGCGTCGGTCCGCGGCGCGGGGTTGGCCTGCGGCGCGGGGTTGGCCTGCGGCTCGGCGTCGGTCCGCGGCTCGGCGTCGCCCGTCCCGGGTTCGGCAACGGCCTGGTCGCTCGGGGCGTCGGACTGCGGCTCGCTCTTGGGCTGAGGCTCGGTGTCAGCCCGCGGCCCGGTGCCTGCGCCGTCTGCGGTCTGCGGCGCGGAGTCGGCCCGGGGTGCGGTGCCGCCGGTCTCCGGCTCGGCGGCGGCCTGATCGCTCGGAGCCTCTGCCTCGGGCTCGGGCTCGGGCTCGGGCTCGGCCGCCGTCGCCTGCGCCTCGGCCGTGAGCTCCGGTTCAGCCGTCGCCTGCGGTTCCGGCGTGGCCACTGTCTGCCAGGGCGCGTCGGGGGTGCGGCGGCGCTCGCGCTGCGGTCCGGGCGCGGCCTCGGCGGCGGGCAGCGCTCCGGAAGCACCGGGGGCCTGCGAGCCCTGGGACTCGGCGGCACCCGGGGCAGCCGCGGCCTCCGAGGCTTCCGCAGTCTCCGGGCCGCCAGCCTGACTGGCGGAGCCCGCACTGACGCTGCGGGTACGACGGGGACGATCGGCTCGCACCGGACGCTCCCCCGCCGGCCCGGCCGCGGCCGCGGCCGCAGTCGCGGCGCGCCCCGCGGCTCCGGCGCGCGCGCCCCGGGCGGGGCGTTCGGCAACCGGCGGCAGGGTGCCCTTGAGCGGCCCCCATTCATTGGGGTCCGGCACTCCGGGCGGCAGCATCCGACGGCGGCCGGCGGCCGGCTGCCCCTCGCCGTGGTCGCTCTCGCCGGGCTCCTTGGCGCCGGGCCAGGCCTTGGCCACCCTCGCGGCCAGCACGAACTCCTTGCGCAGCGGGTGCCCCTCGAAGCCGTCCGGCAGCAGCAGCGTCGCCAGCCCGGGGTGCCCGGGGAAGTCGATGCCGAACATCTCGTGGGTCTCCCGCTCGTGCCAGGAGGCACCGGCGTAGACGCCGGTGGCGCTCGGCAACGAGGCGGCGTCCCGCGGAACGCGCGTACGCAGCAGCAGATGCCTGACCGGGGCCGCATCCCCGACGGCGGCGAGGTGGGCGACCACCGCGAAGCCGTCCGCCAGCTCGTCGACGGCGCTCAGCCAGTCGAAGTAGGCCAGCCCGAGGGTGTCGCGGGCCGCGGTGAGCGCCTCGGTCCAGTGGTCGGCCGGTACGTCCACGGTGAGCAGCTGGTAGCTCTCCTCCGCGCTGGCCCACTCGCCGACGGCCGCCGCAAGGTCCTCCGGGGTGCGCGGGGTGCGGTCGAGGGTCACTGCTCTGCTCCGGGGGTGTCTGCGGCGGGGCCGGCGACCAGCGGGCGCCGCAGCGCGGCGTCGGGGATCCGGCCGACCGCACCGGTGGCCGCAGGCGTCGCGGGCGCCGGGACGCTGTCGCCGTAGCGCTCGGCCAGGGACTCGCGGGCGATCTTCTCCTGCAGCTTGAGGATTCCCTGGAGCAGGGCCTCCGGCCGCGGCGGGCAGCCGGGGACGTAGACGTCCACCGGGATGATCTGGTCGACGCCCTTGGTGACCGAGTAGGAGTCCCAGTAGGGGCCGCCGGAGTTGGAGCAGGCACCGAAGGAGATCACATACTTGGGCTCGGGCATCTGCTCGTAGAGCCGCTTGACGGCCGGGGCCATCTTGTCGGTCACCGTGCCGGAGACGATCATCAGATCGGCCTGGCGCGGCCCGGGAGCGAAGGGGATGACCCCCATCCGGATGAAGTCGTGCTTGGCCATCGATGCGGCGATGAACTCGATCGCGCAGCAGGCGAGGCCGAAGTTGAAGCACCAGAGGCTGTAGCGGCGGCCCCAGTTGAGGACCACCTTCACCGGGTCGGGCGCGAGCCTGGCCAGCGGCCCGAGGCCGCGCCGCTCGACGGCGGCGCCGGGCTGCGACGGGTCGGGGATGCCCAGCTGCACCGGACCGCCCGCGGCGGAACCGTGGCCGTGGCCATGGCCGTTGCCGGAGCCCGGGTCCGAGCCGGAGCCGTGGGAGCTGCGAGCGGGGGTCACGTCCATTCCAGGACGCCCTTCTTCCAGGCGTAGAGCAGGCCGGCCGCGAGGAACCCGACGAAGACGAACATCTCCACCAGCGTCCCGGCGCCGTAGCCGGGGGCGGCGAACACGGTGGCCCAGGGGAACAGGTAATCGCATCCACCGCGAAGATCACATAGAGGAAGGCGTAGACGTAGTAGCGGATCTGGGTCTGGGCCCAGCCCTCCCCCACCGGATCCACGCCGCACTCATAGGCGAGCAGTTTCTCAGCGGTGGGCGCCACCGGCCGCATCAGGCGGTTGGCGGTGAACGCGACCGCGACGAAGAGCACGCCGACGACGGCCAGCAGGCCCACCGCCGAGTACGCGTCGAAGTAGCCGGCACCCTTCGAGGGGTCGGCCGCCGCCGCGGCGGCTTGCTGCGCGAGCTGCCCCACCGCGTGGGGCGCCTGCGTTGCCTCCATGATCGGTGTCCCTTTACGCAGCCATGACTTTCGTACGCCTGGGAGTCTAGGTCCACCTACCCCCCGCCTGTGCACCCCTCCCGCGGTGCAAGACGGCAGGACTTTCCCGCGCGCCCGTCCGCAGCGGCCGGGGGTGGGGTTATCCCCCGCCTGTGGAGGGCGATCAGCCCCATGGCCGCTCGCCGTCCACGGACGGCAGGCTGGAGTCTGTCAGCTGGAGATCCGGCCGCGGTCGCGACCGGGTCGATCGGGGAGAGGAACGGTACGCGTGATGGAGGGCCGACAGCGCCTCACGGAGAGATCCAGTGTCTCCGCAGGGAATCGGGAAGCCGGGCCCCGTCCCCTCTACGGGGCGGAGACCTGGGCGGAGGTGGGGCATCTGCTGCTGAGCTTCCCCATGGGGCTGGTGGGGTTCGTCTACACCGTGGTCCTGCTGTCGCTGGGCGTGGGCCTGGCCGTGACCGTGGTCGGCCTGCCGCTGCTGGCGCTGGGCCTGCTGGGCTGCCGCGGGCTGGCCGCGGTGGAGCGGCTGCGGGTGGAGCGGCTGCTGGGCGAGCACATTCCCGCCCCGAGCCCGCTGGCGCCGCGCCGCCCGGGTGTCGCGGGGCGGCTGGCCGCGATGCTGGCCGACGGGTTGAGCTGGAGGGCGGCCCTCTACTTCGTGGTGCTGCTGCCCTGGGGCGTCTTCACCTTCGCGATCGCACTGACCGTGCTGATCGTCGGCTGGCCGGTGCTGCCCTGGGTGGTGCGCAGCCTGGCGGCGGTGGACCGGATGCTCGCGGTCTCGCTGCTGAGCCCGTCCGAGCTGTCGGAGCGGGTGCGGGAGCTGGAGGACGACCGCGGGACGGTGGTCGACACCGCCGCCGCCGACCTGCGCCGCATCGAACGCGACCTCCACGACGGAGCCCAGGCCCGCCTCGTCGCCCTCGCCATGGACCTCGGCCTCGCCAAGGAAAAACTCGACCACGACCCCCAAGCAGCAGCCCGCATGGTCGACGCCGCCCACGGCGAGGTCAAACTCGCCCTCCAAGAACTCCGCGACCTCGCCCGCGGCATCCACCCCGCCATCCTCACCGACCGCGGACTGGACGCCGCCCTCTCCTCCGTCGCCACCCGCTGCACCGTCCCCGGCGGCGTCCGCGTCACCGTCGACCTCGACACCCGACCCGCCTCCGCCATCGAAGGCATCGCCTACTTCACCGTCAGCGAACTCCTCACCAACATCTCCAAACACACCACCGCCCGCACCGCCACCGTCGACGTCTGGCGCAGCGACAACCGCCTCATGATCCAAGTCCACGACGACGGCCAAGGCGGCGCCACCACCAACACCCCCGGCACCGGACTCACCGGCCTCACCGAACGCATCCACGCCGTCGACGGAGTCTTCATGATCGACAGCCCCCACGGCGGCCCCACCACCATCACCGCCGAACTCCCCTGGCACACCCGAAGCGGGAACCCGGCCCCGCAGGCAGAAGGACGGACATCGTGATCGAGAACCTGGGAGCCGCCGGATCCGCCGGGCGGCGCCCGGTGCCCGGCGGGAGCGCGCGCCGCGGCCCCGGTCTGCTGGGCGCCCCGTTCGCGGCCCGCACCTGGAAGGAGTTCCTCCATCTGGTGCTGGACCTGCCGATCGCGGTCGCCTCCTTCACCTATGTGGTGGTGATGCTCAGCCTGGGCGTCGGCCTGGCCGTCACCTTCATGGGCATTCCGGTGCTGGCCGCCGGGGTGGCCGGCGCCCGCGGCTGGGGGGCGATGGAGCGGGCCCGCGCGGCAGCGCTGCTGGATGTGCGGATGGGCCGCCCCTCCCCGCTGCAGCCGGCCCGTCCCGGTCTGATGGGCTGGCTGGGCGCGGTGCTCCGGGACGGGGTGGGCTGGCGCAGTGCCCTGTACTGCCTGCTGATGCTGCCGTGGGGGGTCTTCGGCTTCACCGTCTCGGTGGTGCTGTGGACGTACGGCTGGGCGATGCTGAGCTATCCGGCGTGGCAGTGGGTGCTGCCGGCCTTCGCCGGCCAGCCCGGTCTGCAGATCTACGGGGACGGCCCCGGCGGGCGGCCGGAGATCTATCTGGACAGCGTCCCCGAGGTGGCGGGCGTCTGCGCGGTCGGCGTGGTGCTGGTGTTCGCCACCCCGTGGGTCATCCACGGTCTGGCCAACGTCAACCGGCTGATGGTGCGGGGGCTGCTCTCCCCCTCGGCGCTCACGGAGCGGGTGCGGGAGCTGGAGGACGACCGCGGGACGGTGGTCGACACCGCCGCCGCCGACCTGCGCCGCATCGAACGCGACCTCCACGACGGAGCCCAGGCCCGCCTCGTCGCCCTCGCCATGGACCTCGGCCTCGCCAAGGAAAAACTCGACCACGACCCCCAAGCAGCAGCCCGCATGGTCGACGCCGCCCACGGCGAGGTCAAACTCGCCCTCCAAGAACTCCGCGACCTCGCCCGCGGCATCCACCCCGCCATCCTCACCGACCGCGGACTGGACGCCGCCCTCTCCTCCGTCGCCACCCGCTGCACCGTCCCCGGCGGCGTCCGCGTCACCGTCGACCTCGACACCCGACCCGCCTCCGCCATCGAAGGCATCGCCTACTTCACCGTCAGCGAACTCCTCACCAACATCTCCAAACACACCACCGCCCGCACCGCCACCGTCGACGTCTGGCGCAGCGACAACCGCCTCATGATCCAAGTCCACGACGACGGCCAAGGCGGCGCCACCACCAACACCCCCGGCACCGGACTCACCGGCCTCACCGAACGCATCCACGCCGTCGACGGAGTCTTCATGATCGACAGCCCCCACGGCGGCCCCACCACCATCACCGCCGAACTCCCCTGGCACACCCGAAGCTGACCGCCTCCGGGAGCGGGCGCCGTGGCGCCGACAGCCCCGGCCGGGGCGCGGACAGGCAGCGGGCGCGCCCCGGCCGGGGGATGTCGGGGTCACGGCGGGTGCGTCGCCTTGCGCATGGGCGCACCGGCCGACGAACCCCGACCCAGGGAACTATGTCCCTTTTGTCGATTTTGTCGTAAAGATTCCACCGCGCCCTCGGCGGCACGCCGTCAGACCGACGGCGGCAGCGGCTTCTCCAGCGCCCGCTTCATCACCCTGGCCAGCGGCCGCTCCGCCAGCCGGTGCACCAGCCAGGCCAGCAGCAGCATCGCCGCCGCGGTCACCGCCAGCACCACACCCGGCGGCAGCTGGTCGCGCAGACCGTAGATGACCAGATGGCCCAGGTGCTCATGGGTCAGATACAGCGGGTAGGTGAGCGCACCCGCCGTGGTCAGCCAGCGCCAGTTCAGCCGGGAGAACCAGCCCAGCGCCACCCCCGCCATCACCACAAAGCAGACGGTGACCACCATGGCCCCCACCGTCCCGGAGAGATGAGCGTTGATCATCTTGCCGAAACGGTCCGTCTCGGCGATCACCCGCTCCTGGGCGATCAGCCAGGAGATGCCGACGATTCCCCAGGAGAGCGCGTGGTGCCCGAACCTGTGGATCAGATAGAAGCCGATGCCCGCGATGAAGTACGCCGAGTACTTGGGGACCAGCAGATTGTCCAGCAGGACGTTGTGGCTGGCCTGGGTGAGCACCGACCCCACCGTCCACAGCCCGCAGAAGACCGCCGTGCTGCGGTAGGTGACGCCGAGCCGCACCACCAGGGCGAAGATCAGGTAGAACCTCATCTCCACCCAGAGCGTCCAGAAGACCCCGTCCACATGGGCCACACCGAGGGGCTCATGGAGCATCGTCAGGTTGAGCAGGATGTCGTGGAGGCTCATCCGCCGGTTGACCACCACCGGGAAGATCTCCTGGAGCACCACGATCAGCCCGATGGCCACCCAGTAGGCGGGGTAGAGCCGGGTCAGCCGGGAGCGGAAGAACTGGCCCGGGGTGCGGCCCCAGCAGCTCATACAGATCACAAAGCCGCTGATGATGAAGAAGAACTCGACACCGAGCCAGCCGTAGTCGGCGATCGGCTCAAAGCCCGGCAGCACACTGCGGCTCTGCTGGCCCCAGGCCTTGGACGCGCTGCCGCCCCTGGCCATGTAGTGGAAGACCAGCACGGACAGCGCCGCCAGCAGCCGCAGGCCGTCCAGCACATAGAGCCGGCCGCCGCGCGAGGCGGCGCGCCCGGGGACCGTCCCGTCCGCGGGCCTGCGCTGTCCCGGCAGCGCCGCTTCCACCGGGCCGGTGCCGGCTGCGACGGCACCGGCCGGAACGCTGCCGGCCGGAACGCTGACGGTGGGAACGGTCCCGGTCGGGACCGCATCCGCCGGGAGCGCACCGGGTGAGGCCGTACCGGCCGCGGACTGCCCCCTCGGCGAGGTGTCCAGGGTGCTCATACGGTGCCTCCCTCGACGGTCCGGGTCCCGGCCGCCCTCCCCGCGCTGCAGGGCATGCCCCGCCGCGCCGATGCTGTCCGGTCGGGTCTGCTCATCGTCTCCGCGCCGCCTTCCGTGCTCAGCCGGGCCGCCTTCTGCGGCCATCCGCCACTCACCGCCCCGGTGGTCGCCACCGGGCCGCCGGACCCCGGAGCGGGACCGCGGCAGAGACCGTCGGTGGGCGAACCGCCCGCCCCGGCCGGGACATCCGGGCGCGGCCGCAGCCGGCCGCACCCTGTGGTGCACCGGAGCCGGGGGGCGGAAGGCGCACACGGTAGCGGGTCATGGTGAAGGGAATGTGACGCGATCATCGCCTCTACGCTTATCGGGCAGGAGCGGCGGACCCTTGCAGAACCGATCGGATCACGCCATATCAGCAATTGATGGATCCGGCGGTGTCCGCCGCCCCGGAGTGCGCAGCTCAGAGCGCGAGCCGCCCTGCACGGCGGCGCCTGGCGCTCCACAGGCCCGCCGCGCCGAGCAGCAGCAGCGAGCCGGTGCCCAGTGCCGCGCCCGCCTTCAGCCCCGGCGGGGTGAAGGAGCAGTCCACCGTGGTCGCCCTGCCGTCCAGCGGCACCGCCAGCAGGCCGCCGTACTGCTGGGCGGGCCTGAGCGCGGCGTCGCCCGCAGCGCACTGCCAGCCCTTGGTGCGGGGCACCGCGACCACGGCCGTGCCCACGCTGCCGGCAGGCAGTTCGGCGTGCAGACCATGGCCGGAAACCGACACCTGCGTGGCACCGGTCCGGCTCAACTGCCCCACGGCAGCGGCCAGTCGCGAGGGGTCCAGGCAGCCGACCGGGCGCAGCGGCAGCGACCCGGGCTTGGCGGCCCGCAGATCGATCTGCACCCGGCCGTCGGCCGGGACCACGCCCAGCCGCTGCATCGCGGCGACCTGGGTGCCCGGGGCCGCGACCATCCGAACGGTGCTTCCCTGGGCCATGGCGGCGGTGCCGCCGAAGTGCGGGGTGTTGAGGAAGACCTCCCACCCGGGCCGGCAGGCCACGGTGATCCGCTGGCTCGGCAGCGCCTTGCTGCCGGACTGCGGATCCGCCCGCCAGCCGTCGGCGGTGCGCTGCGCCTGACGCCCGTCCCGGGTGACCACCCTGGCGTCGGGGACCGCATAGACGGTGGCGCCCAGCAGCATCTCCTGGTTGCGGAAGGTGTCATTGCCGTAGCGCGGGGCGGGGCCGGCCGGTCGCACGGTGACCAGCGGCGGCACCTTCTGATGACTGACCGTCACCGTCGCCGGCACCGAGGCGTCGTACGGCTCGGCACTCGGGTGGGGGACCGCACGCACCCGGGTACCGACCGAGAAGACCGCGTCGGTCACCGGGTTGTCGAGGGTCCGCGGGGCACGGCCGCGGGAGGTCCAGCCGTAGCCGAGCTTGGCCATGGTGGAGATCCAGGCCTCGGAGGTCAGGCTGCTGTAGTACTCCGCGCCCTGGCCGCCGAGCAGCTGCGGGTCATTGGCGGTGACCATCTCGGAGCCGGCCTCGGTGCGGCTGCGCGGCCAGTCGTCGGACGCCGTCACCGCCTGCCGCACCTGGTCCTGCCAGGGCCCCCAGGCGGGGTGGGAGTCCAGGTGGTGCAGCCGGTTGCGGTCCACCCGCGCGGTGTCCACCGCGGCCTCGCCGACCTGCAGCACCGGCAGCAGTGCGAGGGTGGCGGCGGCCAGCCGGTACATCCCGCGGCGCTGGGCGTGGCGGCGCAGCAGATACAGCAGGCCGCCGATAACGACCGAGCCGCCGAGCACCGGGAGCGTCCAGCGGATGTCCAGGCCCGAGGAGGCGGACCCCGCCGCCACAGCGGCCAGCACACCGGCCGCGCAGAGCAGCGTCCTGCGGTCGGGCAGGCCGCGGGAGAAGGACAGCCAGCCCGCGGTGACCAGCAGTGCGCAGAGCACAAAGGCCTGCCGGTAGCTGCTGCCGTTGGGGTTGGTGAAGGCGTACCAGACCAGCACCGTCGGACCCCACTGCAGCGACAGCAGTACGGCGCCGGCCGCGACACACCAGGTGGCGCGGATCCGGCCGGATATCCGGCGGTCGAACGGCATGGCCAGCGCGGCCAGCAGGGCGAAGGTGCCGATGTAGAGGCCGGGCGAGTTGAAGCCGTAGGTGGTGGGCAGCGACCGCGCCAGCACATCGCTCCAGGGCACGGCGTGGAAGTCGCGCGGCGCTATCGGCCAGACATAGCGGGTGCCGGTGTAGACCACCAGGAAGAGCGGGGCGGCGGCGCCGATGCCGAGTCCGGTGCGCACTCCGAGGCGCAGCACCGCCGCGGCGCGGGCACGCCAGGGCGCCGGGGTCTGGGCGAGCCTGACGGCGAGCACCACCAGCGAGCCGAGCACCGCCATGTAGGCCGTGTAGAAGTTGGCCGCCCAGGCGGCGGTGACCAGCAGCGCGCCCAGCACCGGGCGGCGGCCCTCCAGGGCCCATTCGACGCCCAGGAAGAGCAGCGGCAGGGCTATCAGGCCGGTCAGCCACATGGGGTTGTACGCGGCGTCGGTCACGGCGAAGCCGCAGAGGCCGTAGGCGGTGCCGAAGCAGGCCGCCAGCACCGGGTTGCCCCGGCGCAGCCGCAGCAGGTACCCGGTCATGGCCGCGGCGGCAGTGGCGGTCATCAGCACGGTGATGACATACACCGCGAGGTCGACCCGGTCCCGCGGGAAGAGGGCCACCAGCGGGGAGAACGGGCTGGCCAGGTAGGTGCCGACGTCGGGGAGGTAGCTGGTGCCGTAGCCGGAGTTCCAGTTGATCAGCAGATCGCCCTGGCCGTGTCCGTGCAGGACGTCCCACCAGCGGGCGTAGAAGGGGACGTACTGGTTGCCGAGGTCACTGACGCTGCGGGTGGCGGGACCGAAGGGGTACATCCGCGCCAGGGCGTCGCCGAGGCAGAGCCCGAGGGCGGTCAGCAGCGCGGAGAGTGCCACCGCGGTGCCGGTGGCCCGTCGGCGGGCACGGCGCGGGTCTTCGGCGGCGGCAGGGGCGCTCCCTGCGGGGGCGGTCCCGGCAGGGGTCACAGCGGGGGTCACAGCGGGGGCGGCGGCCGTGGCCGGCGGGCCGCCGGCGTCTGGTCCGGCTGCTGTGGGCGACGCCGCTGAGGCATCGATTGCGGGCCGTGTCACGGGGACTCCTGCGGCTGGACGCGCGCTGTGCGCTCGACAGTGGGGGCTGCCCGGGCATGCCCGGGAAACCGTCGGAAGCCCCCATGGCCCGGTACGCATGTGCACCTTCCGTAAGTGAGGTGCACCGACGGCGGCCGGAATGTGTCCTGCCGGCGACGGGCGGAGCAACAATGGCCCATCCACGCTGCGTGCACCTTCCGTCACACGTACGGAGGAGCCCCGGAAGAGCGCTGTCCACCGTACGGGGGGACGACTCCGCGCGCCGGCCGTCGCATCGGGACGGGTCCGGCGGTCCGGCGGGGCGGCCGGGGAAGGCGGGGTGGAAAGGCATCGGGGCCGCCCCCTCGGGCAGGAGGGGCGGCCCCGATGCGGTCATGGGATCCGTGGTGTCCGTGGGGTCCGGGACGGTCAGTTCCGGCCGGCCCGGCGGGCTCTGGCCTGCCGCACCACCCGGCGCACCAGCGGCGACTTCCTGAGCAGCCGCGCCCCGGCCGGCACTCCGCCGACCATGCCTCCGGGCAGTCCCAGTGCGGTCAGCCGGCGGCGCTTGAAGTAGTGCGCGGTGGCGGAGCCGTAGTGGGCGCCCAGCCAGTCGGCGGCCTCACCGGCGAGGTGCGGATAGGACTTGGCCTGCATGCAGTAGCCCACCGCCGTGGTCAGCGGACCGACCCGGTCGGCGATGTCGGCCGGGTCCAGGGCCGGCGGCGCGACCGTGAAGCCGGGGGCCTCCAGGTCGGGCAGCAGGGCGTCCACCACCGTCACCGGGATACGGTTGCTGTTCTCGTACGGGCTGAGGCGTTCCAGCAGCGGCCGGGTGCCCACCCGTGCGACCGGGAGGCCGTAGAAGGCCGCCGCGGTGAGCAGGGCCGTGGAGAAGCAGCCCACCACCAGGGCCGGGCGCAGCCGCTCGAAGAGCGTCTCGGCGAGCACCGGCTCGTCCAGCACCCGCAGGGTGGCGCCGGCCTCCGCGGCGGCCTTCTCCATGGCGGCGGAGAGCTTCGCCGGGGCGCTGGGGTGGGGCTTGAAGACGATGTCGGTGAGGCCGGCGGCGACCGCGCCGCGCACCATACGGGCGTGCAGCTCCTCCTCCTCGGCGGTGCTGATCAGGCCCAGCGCGGAGAGGTACTGGCCGAGCAGCAGGGCGCAGCCGGGCTCGGCCGGCCGGTCCGGCGGGGGCACGGTGCCGGCGATGTCGGTGAGCACTTCGAGGAAGTCCTCGGTCGGCACCGCCTGCGGCTCCACTCCGTACTCGGAGAGCAGCAGCGGACGCAGTCCGGGCACCAGGTCCAGGTGGAGGAGCCGGCGGATACGGCCGTGCAGCAGATAGGGCAGCACATTGCGGGTCGGGCCGTAGCTCATCAGGCCGTCGGCGTAGATGTGCACCGGGCCCTCGTCGAAGATGGCGGTGATCGCGCGGGCCGGGCTGACCTGGATGGACTCCACGATCAGTTCCAGCGGTGCGTCGCCCAGGTCCCAGGACTGGCGCAGCAGCCGCTGCAGGATCGGCACGTCCTCCTGACGGGGGGTCCAGCCGCTCGGGTGGTAGGGCTCGATCTCGTCGTTCCAGTAGCGGACCTCGTCGAAACTGCCCCGCAGTGCGGCGAAGGAGTCGGTGCGGTGCAGCGGCACCGCGTTCTCCGGGATCGCCGCGGTGTTGCAGACCAGCAGGATGCGGCGGTGCTCGGCACGTGGACCGAACAGGTCGGCGTCCAGAGCGGCGCAGACGGTGGCCGCGCCGTAGAGGGTGGACGCGGCGAAGATCTGCACGGTGCCGGCGGGGCTGTCCGCGGGGGTGGCGGTCACGGCGGCGGGGGTCTCCTCACGGGGGCCGGGCGGTGTCATCGGGCGGCCACCGGGGCCAGTCCGGAGCGCAGCCTGCGGATCACCGCGGCGCGCTCGGGGTCCATGGCGGCGATCGCCTCCACCAGATGGTTCTGCGGCATCCGGCGCAGCGCGTCGGCGCTGAGCGTACGCAGCCGGCGGGCGACGTCGCGCTCCAGGCGGTCGGCGTTGCGGCGGTGGTGCACTATCACCGCGCAGTAGGTGCGGATGGCCTTGCCCAGTAGCCGGTCGGCGTCGGGGTCGTCGGCCAGCTGCTCCAGCACCAGGTCGAAGGCGCGGATGAAGTCCAGTTGCCGCTCGTCGCCGACCTGGGTGAGCGAGGTGGCGACCGCACGCCGATAGAAGACACCGCGCAGTCCGGTGACGGCGTAGGAGTCGGCGAGCCGGTGCAGACGCCATATCCACGGCCGGTCCTCGGCGGTGCGCAGGCCCTCGTCGAAGTGCAGGGCACCGCGGTCCAGCAGCCGGCGGTGGTAGATCCCGGCCCAGGCGTACGGGTAGTCGACCATGGTCGCCCGGTCGGCCGGGAGGATCGACTCCCTGGGGTCCAGCACCTCGTCGCGACGTGCCTGCGGGGCCTTCTGGATCTGCCGCTTGGACCCGGTGACCTGGACGTGGTCCACCCGGACGAAGTCGCATCCGTGCCGCTCGACGGCGTCCAGCAGCTGCTCCAGATAGCCGGCGCCCACCCAGTCGTCGCCGTCCAGGAAGGTGAGGTACTCGCCGCGGGCCGCGTCCAGGCCGACATTGCGCGCGCCCGCCAGGCCCCGGTTGTGCTCGGGCCTGACCACCACGGCGCCGGGGAGGGTGCGGGCGTACTGCTCCAGCACGGCCGGGGTGGCGTCGGTGGAGCAGTCGTCGACGAGCACGAACTCGAAATCCGCCCGGGTGTTCGCGGCGAGGCTGCGCAAGGTGTCAGGTGCGAACGCCTGCACATTGTAGAAGGGGACGATGACCGACAGCTTCACGTGATTTCGCTCCTGCGGGGCCCGTGGGCGCATACGCGTTTCTCGGCGTGCTCCGGGTAGGACCGGCGACCGGTCCTGGAGGATCTCCGCCCCGGACATTCCCGAAGCTCTGGGCAGGCGATTCCTGCACACCTGATCCGCCTCGGACTCTACCCGCCGCAGCGCGCACGGTGGAAGCCCGGCCTGCTGGGGCCGGGCGCTTCTCCCGTGGTTGGCCTGGAATTAACCGTTCATCAGGGTGTCAATCACCACCGGTTCACATTGACCTGCTATTTGCCTGGACCGTGTTCACCAATCGGACACTTTGCATTTCTCGGATAGTCTCCGCTGCGCCCTTCGACTGCCATGGTGGGCTCCCTATGCTCGCCGGGTCACACAGAACCGGAGCACTCAATGCGTATCGTCGTCCTGGCCGATTCGGACACCCGCTGGAAATGGGGAGCCCTGCTGGCCGGACAGATCTGCCCCGACGGCGGAGCCGAGATCCGCGCACATCTGCTGCGCGGGCGGGCCACGCCGACGGAGCGCCAGCTGGCCGAGGTCGGCGTGGCACCGGCGTCCATCCGGGAGACCACGGTGGCCGACTTCCTCGCCGAGGCGGGCGAGGAAGGACCGGAGACCGTCGGGGGCGCCGACGTGGTGATCCTCGCTCTGGTCGGCGGCGGCGCGCAGACGCTGCTGCACGGGCTGGCCCGCGCCTGGCGCGGCCGTGCCCGGCGGCCCGTGGTGGTCACCGGCTATGTCGGTGTCGTCTACGAGAAGCTGACGGACGGTCTGCTGCTGCGGGCGGGCGCCGATGTGGTGCTGGCCAACAGCGCCTACGACGCGCGGCGCTTCCAGGAGCTGTACGGGCCGCTGGGCGTCGCCACCGGCAGCGTGGTCCGCGCCGCCCTGCCGTTCCTGGCGGGCCGCGGCGAGCAGTACCGGCCCTCGGAGAGCCGGCCGTTCACGGTCGTCTTCGCCGCCCAGCCCTCGGTGCCGGAGCCGCGCGCCGCCCGGCTCCATCTGCTGGAGCGGTGTGCGCGCCATGCCGAACTGCACCCGGACCGCCGGGTGCTGGTGAAGCTGCGCAGCCGGCCCGGGGAGCACACCACGCATCTGGAGGAGCACCCGTACCAGCGGCTGGTCGCCCGGCTGCCGCGTCCGCTGCCCGCCAACTGCGAGCTGGTGTACGGCAACATGGGCGAGGTCCTGGACGACACCGACCTGCTGGTCACGGTGAGTTCCACCGCGGCCCTGGAGTCCCTGCAGCGCGGCATCCCCACGGCGGTGCTGTCGGACGCCGGTGTCCGCGAGTCGCTCGGCAACCACTACTTCACCGGATCGGGCTGCGTCGCCTCCTGGGACCAGCTGGACGGCGGCCTGCTGCCCACTGCCGGCCGGGAGTGGCTGCACGACCAGGGCGTGCTCGACGAGAAGCCGTACGAGGCCCTGCGCAGCCGGGTCGCCGAGCTGCACGAGCTGCCCGCCCTGCCCCCGCTCGCGCCGTACTACACGGCGGAGAACGCCCCGGCGTACCTGCCGGGCGTACTCGCCCGCTACGGCGTCGCCCCGGACGGCGCCCCGCTGCCCACCGCCGCCAGCACCGCCGGCCGCACCGGTACGCGCCACGCCGTCCGCCGGGCCCTCGCCCAGGGCGCCCGCGGCGCCTACCGGATGGGCGTGCAGCACGTCGCCCCCGCGATCCGCCGCTGGGGGCAGCTGTGACCCTCCACGACCCTCACCCGCACCTCCCGGAGGCCCCGCACATGACCGACCGGTCCACCCCGCGTGTCGTCGCCGTCGTCCCCGCCCGGGGCGGCTCCAAGGGCGTCCCCGGCAAGAACCTCTCCGAGGTGGCCGGCGTCCCGCTGGTGGTCCGCGCCGTACGGGCCTGCCTGGCCGCGTCCGGCGTGGACGCGGTCGCGGTCTCCACCGACGACGACGCCATCGCCGCGGCTGCGGTCTCCTCCGGTGCCGAGGTGGTGCGCCGCCCCGACGCCCTGTCCGGGGACACCGCCTCCAGCGAGTCCGCGCTGCTGCACGCACTGGACGAGCTGGCGGAGCGCCACGGCGGCCCGGCCGAGGTGGCGGTGATGGTGCAGTGCACCTCGCCGTTCGTCACTCCGGGTGAACTCGACGGCCTGGTCGAGGCGATCCTCGGTCAGGGCGCGGACAGCGCCTTCACCGCCGCTCCGTTCCACGGCTTCCTGTGGCGGGCCGACGAGTCGGCCGAGCCGACCGCCGACGGCCCGTACGGCGCCATCGGCGTCAACCACGACAACCGCTTCCGGCCACGCCGGCAGGACCGCCCCGAGGACCTGCTGGAGACCGGCGCCGCCTACGCCATGCGTATCGAGGGCTTCCGTGCCGCCCGGCACCGCTTCTTCGGACGCATCGCCCCGGTCCGCACCGACCCGGCGCTGGTGCTGGAGATCGACGAGCCCGCCGACCTGGCCCGGGCCCGCGCCCTGGCCCCGGTCCTCGAACGGGCCGTCCCCCCACTGCCCCCTGTCCCCCACACTGCCGCCTCCGCGGCGCTGCACAGCCCTGTCGAAAGGAAACCCCTCCCCATGACCACCAACCGCACCCGCACCCTCGGCAACCGCCAGGTGGGCCCGGGCCGCCCCGTCTATGTGGTCGGCGAGATCGGGATCAACCACAACGGCGAGCTGGAGAACGCCCTCGCACTCATCGACGCCGCCGCCGAGGCCGGCTGCGACGCCGTCAAGTTCCAGAAGCGCACCCCCGAGATCTGCACCCCCCGCGACCAGTGGGAGATCGAGCGCGACACCCCCTGGGGCCGGATGACCTACATCGACTACCGCCACCGCGTGGAGTTCGGTGAGGCCGAGTACGCCGCCATAGACGCCCACTGCCGCAAGCGCGGCATCGACTGGTTCGCCTCCCCCTGGGACGTCCCCTCGGTCGAGTTCCTCGAGAAGTTCGACCTCCCCGCCCACAAGGTCGCCTCCGCCTGCCTCACCGACGACGACCTGCTGCGCGCCCTGCGCGCCACCGGCCGCACCGTCATCATGTCGACCGGCATGTCGACGCCGCGCCAGATCCGCCACGCGGTCGAGGTGCTCGGCAGCGAGAACACCCTGCTGTGCCACACCACCTCGACCTACCCCGCCCCCGCCGACGAGCTCAACCTCCGGATGCTGCACACCCTGGAGCGCGAGTACCCCAACATCCCGATCGGCTACTCCGGCCACGAGATCGGCCTGCAGACCACCCTCGCCGCGGTCGCCCTCGGCGCCGTCTTCGTCGAGCGCCACATCACCCTGGACCGGGCCATGTGGGGCTCCGACCAGGCCGCCTCGGTGGAGCCCACCGGTCTGCAGCGCCTGGTCCGCGACATCCGCGTGATCGAGAACGCCCTCGGTGACGGCGTCAAGAAGGTCTACGAGGGCGAGCTCGCCGCCATGAAGAAGCTCCGCCGCGTCCAGGGGGCTGCCGAGGAGGTCGTCTCAGCGTGACCCGGACCCTCGCCCTGGTCGAGAGCCCCGTCCAGCTGCTGAACGCGCTGGAGTGGGCGCACCGGTACGCGCAGGGGACCGACCGGGGCGAGGGCGCCCCGCTCCCCGGCGACCCGGCGGAGCACCCCGGTGGCGGCCCCGACGCCGCCGCCGGTCCACGGTCGGCCGACACCGCGGGACCCGCCCAGTCCGCGGCCATCCCTGCGCAGCGGGGCACCGCTGCCGCCCTGCCGCCCGGCCGGCTGTCGATCGCCGTGCTTCAGCCCCAGGACCCGGTCACCCGGGCCCAGCTGGCGGCGCTGGCCGAGCTGGCCATCGCCGAGGGCATCCGGGTGACGGCCTACGACCCGCGCGGCGGGCCGCGCGGCCGGGCCCGCTCGCTGGCGGCCCTGGCGCCCAGGATGGCGCTGGCGCCGCGGCTGCTGATCGGTGATGCCTTCTCCGGGCTGATCCAGGCGCTGCTGCCGGTCTCCCGCGCCGACGAGCTGGTGGTGGTGGACGACGGCACCGCCACCGTCGAGCTGGTGGACCTGCTGGAGTCCGGCCGGCCGCTGGTCCGCTGGCACCGCGGGGGCAAGGGGTCCGCCTCGGCGGCCCGTGCCGCACGCCGGCTGGCGTCGCTCCCGCCCCGCCGGCTGGAGCTGTTCACCTCACTGCCGGTGAAGCCGCCCGCCGGCGCCCTGGGCACCGCCAACCTCTACTCCTGGACGCGGGACCGCTTCGGTCCCCCCAGGGTGCTGCCCGGCGCCGACCTGCTGGGCAGCTCCCTGGTGGAGACCGGAATCGTCGCCCCTGAGCGCTATCTGCGGACGGTGGCCCAACTGGCCGCCGACCACGGTGTCCGCCGCTACTTCGCCCACCGTCGTGAGCACCCCGAGAAGCTGGCCCGGATCGCCGCCGCCACCGGCGCCGAGATCGTCCGCCCCCGGTTCCCGCTGGAGATCGAGGCCCGCCGCGGCCCGGTCTCGGCGACCCTGCTGTCGTTCCCGTCCACGGTGGTCCATACGCTTCCGCTGGTGCTCGACGGCACCGGCGTACAGGTGAAGATCTGCGCGGTGGACGCCGACTGGCTCACCCCTGACGCCTCGGCGCGCTCGCTGAGTTTTCTCACCGATGTCTCCACCTCCGCCCGCAGCCGCCACGGCCTCGAGATGATCTCCCCGGTGACCGCCTGATGATCGAAGCCCCCGTCGCCACCGCCACTGTGCCCCCGCCCGGCGGCGCACCCGGCGACATCCCCACCGCCCAGGAGCTGGCCGCCCACTACGGGCTGGTCAGACCGGGAGCCCGCCCCGCGCTCCCCAGTTATCTGCGGCTGCTCTGGGGGCGGCGGCACTTTGTGCTGGCCTACACCCAGGCCCGGCTGCTCACCATGTACACCGGAGCCCGCCTGGGGCAGCTGTGGAAGCTGCTGACCCCGATCCTCAACATCGCGGTCTACTACCTGATCTTCGGCATTCTGCTGAAGCAGAAGCACAACACCGGCAGCGGCAACTACATCTCCTTCCTCTGCATCGGCATATTTGTCTTCACCTACACCCGGGAGTCGGTGACCACGGGTGGCAAGTCGGTCTCCGACCGACTGGACCTGATCCGCGCCGTGCAGTTCCCCCGGGCCTGTCTGCCGCTGGCCGCGGTGCTGGTGCAGCTGGAGCAGCTGGTGATGTCGCTGCTGGTGGTCGCGGTGATCGTGCTGGGCACCGGTGAGCCGCTGACCGTCCACTGGCTGCTGGTGCTGCCGGCGCTCGCGGTGCAGACGCTCTTCAACACCGGGCTGGCGATGATCCTTGCCCGGGTGGTGGCCACCGTGCGCGACCTGGGCGAGGTGGTGCCGTTTGTGATGCGCACCTGGATGTATACCTGCGGCGTGATGTACAGCATCGACAAGGTCACCGCGCACGCTCCCAAGGTGGTGGCGACGGCGCTGAAGCTCAACCCCGGCGCCGTCTACATCGAGCTGATCCGCGGCGCCCTGCTGAAGAGCTATCCGTCTCCGGGGCTCTTCACCTGGGGGCTCGCGGGCGGCTGGGCCGTGGTGTCGCTGCTGATGGGCTTCGTGTGGTTCTGGAAGGCGGAGGACCGCTACGGGCGGGGCTGACAGCAGCCGCCCTCCGACGGGGACGGGTCCGCGCGCCCAGGGGGCACGCGGACCCGTCTGCGTTTCCGGCGGCCCGCCTGCGTTCCCGGCGGCCCGTCTGCGTTCCCGGCGTCCCGTCTGCGTTCCCGGCGGCCGCAGCGTGGAGGGCGGCGCCCGCAGTCGTCGCACCGGTGTGGTGCCGGCTCCGGGCGGCGAGGCTGCCGGCGCGGCCCGGTCCTCGCGGGGAATCGCTCCGCCGGCCCGTGATGAACGGACCACATCTGCTGCTGATCGATGCCACGCACCAAAAGATCAGTTCAGTCCCCATATCGACTGCTCCCGCGCAGGCGGCTGACGAGGGAGGCCGGCCGGGCTGACACCGAGGCCCCTGATGACAGCGGACAGACCCCGCTAGAGTGGCCGCCCGGCGGGCTCGCACGCCCGCCCCCAGCCGCTCGCACCAGTCGCAGGAGACCGATGTCCACCGGTACAGCGCCGCAGGAGACCTCACGCCACGCACGGCAGAGCCCCGCTCCCCGCAGTGGAAGCGGTGGCCGTGACCACTACTTCGACAACGCGAAGCTGCTGCTGATGGTGGTCGTGGTCTTCGGGCACTCGCTGGCGCTGGCCCCGGGCACCCGGGCGGTGCAGACCGTCTATATGACGGTGTACGCGTTCCATATGCCGGCCTTCCTGATCATCTCCGGCTACTTCTCCCGGTCCTTCGACGCCGCGCCGCGCCGGGTGCAGCGGCTGGTGGCCGCGATGCTGGTGCCGTATGTGCTGTTCCAGACCGTCTACAGCGCTCTGCAGAACCGGATCGGCGACCATCCCTACGCCTGGAACCTGCTCTACCCCACCTACATGCTGTGGTTCCTGCCGGCTCTGTTCCTGTGGCGGCTCTCGACCCCGGTGTGGCAGCGGCTGCGCTGGCCGGTCGCCACCGCCGTGCTGCTCTCCCTGGTGTGCGGTCTGGAGAAGGCGCCCTTCCTGCTGGCCGTGATCAAGGTGCTGACGATGGCACCGTTCTTCGTCCTGGGGCTGCGCCTGCGGCGGGAGCACTTCGCCGTACTGCACCGGCTGCCGGTGCGGATCGCCTCGGTGCTGCTCTTCGCCGTCACCGGGGTGGGCTTCTGGCTGCTGCACGACCAGGTGGACCGCAACTGGGTGCTCTGGTCGGACTCCTACCACCAGCTGGGCACCAGCGCCCTGGTCGGGGCGGCGTCCCGGCTGGGGATGATCGTGCTCGGCGTGGCGCTCAGCGCGGCGTTCTTCTCGCTGGTCCCGGTCGGCCGGACGTTCTTCACCCGGCTCGGGGCGGCGACCATGACCGTCTTCCTGCTGCACGGCTTTGTGTTCATGCCGTTCTGGGCCCGGCCGCACTGGGCGGGGCTGCATCTGCGCAGCAGCGTCGCGCTGCTGCTGCTGGCCGCGCTGGCCGTGGTGCTGACCCTGCTGCTGAGCCTGCCGTGGGTGAACAAGGTCACCCGGCCGCTCACCGAGCCGCGCTGCGACTGGCTCTTCCGCAAGGACACGGAATCCTGAGCGACCGGTTCACGTCACTCGTCCTGATGAACAGTGGCAGAACCCACAACCAACCTGACGAGAGTTGCATATAAACATACGGTCCCCGTACCTTGGCCGCGTGTCCAACCCGCGCATCAGTCTCATCGTGCCCATATACCAGGTGCAGGGATACCTCCGTGAGTGCCTGGACTCGATCCTGGAGCAGTCGTACGCCGACTTCGAGATCATCGGCGTCAACGACTGCTCCCCGGACGCCTGCGGAGATATACTTGACGAGTACGCGTCACGCGATGAGCGGGTAAAAGCCGTCCACCTGCGCGAGAACGTCGGCCTCGGCCGGGCGCGCAACGCAGGCATGGAGCAGGCCACCGGCGACTACCTGTTCTTCCTGGACAGCGACGACACGCTGACTCCCGGGTCGCTGCAGCAGATAGCCGACCGGCTGGACGCCACCGACGACCCGGATGTGCTGATCTTCGACTACGCCCGCACCTTCTGGTGGGGCAAGGCGCAGCGCAACATCCTGGCGTCGGTCTTCCAGAAGTCCGGGCCCGAGGTCTTCACGGCCAAGCAGCGGCCCGAGTTCCTCAAGCTGATCATGGTGGTCTGGAACAAGGTCTACCGGCGCGGCTTCGTCGACCGGCACGGCTTCCAGTTCCCGCCCGGCTACTACGAGGACACCCCCTGGACCTTCCCGGTCCTGATGTCCGCCGAGCGGATCGCCGCACTGGACTCGGTGGTGGTGCACTACCGGCAGCGCCGCCAGGGCAACATCCTGCGCACGGTGAGCCGCAAGCACTTCGACATCTTCGACCAGTACGAGCGGGTCTTCACCTTCATCGAGGCCAACCCCGAGCTGGCCGAGTGGAAGCCGTGGCTCTTCGGCCACATGATCGACCACTTCATCGCCATCCTGGCGAAGGACAACCGGGTCCCCGACTCCGCGCGGGCCGAGTTCTTCGAGCAGGCCAGCCGGCACTACCGGCAGTACATGCCGGCCGACTACGTCCGCCCCCAGGGCCTGCAGGGTCTCAAGCACAACCTGATCGCCCGCGGCGCCTACCCGGTCTTCCAGACCCTCAAGGTGGCCAACAAGGGCCGCAAGCGTCTGCGCACCACCGTGCGCAAGGCCAAGAACAAGGTCGAGAAGCGCCAGCTGCAGCAGTTCTACGAGACCCAGCTGAAGCGCCCGGTGGACGAGAACCTCGCGGTGTACTCCTCCTACTGGGGCCGCGGCTACGTCTGCAACCCTGTCGCTGTCTACGCCAAGGCCAAGGAGATCGCGCCGCAGATCCACGGGGTCGTGGTGGCCCTGGAGGACGAGGTGCACACCCTCCCGCCGGGCACCGACTACATCGTCCCCGGCACCCGGCGCTACTGGGAGGTGATGGCCCGCGCCAAGTACTTCTTCAACAACGTCAACTTCGAGGACATGCTGATCAAGCGCGAGGGCACGGTCCACGTCCAGACGCAGCACGGCACCCCGGTGAAGCACATGGGCATCGACATGCTCAACTACCCGGCGGCCGCCAAGGGCATGAGCTTCGGCAAGCTGCTCCAGCGCTCCGACCGCTGGGACTACTGCCTCTCCTCCAACCGGCACTCCACCGAGATCTGGGAGCGGGCCTACCCCTGCTCCTTCAAGGGCCTGGAGTCCGGCTATCCGCGCAACGACCGCTTCTACACCTCCACCGCCGAGGACGTGCGGCGGATCCGCGAGGAGCTGGGCATCGAGCCCGGCAAGATCGCGGTCCTGTATGCGCCCACCCACCGCGACTACAACAAGGTCTTCGTGCCGCAGCTGGACTTCGCCAAGCTGTGCGAGGACCTCGGCGACGACTACGTCCTGCTGCTGCGCGGACACCACTTCTACTCGGGCTCCAGCGAGCTGGAGAAGCTCAAGTCGGCGCCGAACCTGATCGACGTCACCGGCCACACCTCCTCGGAGGATCTGCAGCTGGCCGCGGACGTACTGATCACCGACTACTCGTCGATCATGTTCGACTACGCCAACCTGGACCGTCCGATCCTGGTCTACGCGGACGACTGGGAGATCTACGCGGCCTCCCGCGGCGTCTACTTCGACCTGATGGAGGACCGCCCGGGCCATGTCGCCCGCAGCCAGCAGCAGCTGCTCAACCTCTTCACCAGCGGTGCCTGGCAGGACGAGCTCTCGGCGGGCTGGCGGGAGACGTTCCGGCGGCGGTTCTGCCAGTTCGACGACGGCCGGGCGTCGGAGCGCGTCGTACGCCATGTGATGCTCGGCGAGCCGGTGAACACCCCCGCCGTGATCCCGCTGGACGAGCGCACCCCGGCCCCGACCCCGCAGCAGGCCTACTCCCGCACGGCCGGGCGCACCACGGTGCCCAAGCCGGCCTCGGGTGAGCCCACCGGGACTCCGGTCAAGGTGAACTGACTCAGCGCCACCGAGGGAGGGACGGAGACTTCTCCGTCCCTCCCTGCTGCTTTTCCAGGCGCACCCCGCGGCCGCGCGGACCACGGCTGCTTCCTACCGGCCCTCTGCTTCGTCCGGACTCCACCGGGAACGGACCGGCCCACAGAGCGCACACGCCATGCACCGGAACCTGGATGACCCGGCGCACCGACCCGCCGCACCGCCCCGCCGCACCGCCCCGGCAAAGCACTCCGCCGCCGGCCGGACCGGCGCCCTGACGGCCGGAAACAGCAGGTCGGCGCGGGTCGTGCAGGCTCCGGACCGCATAAGCGCGACTGTTCTCGGGGACCCTTTCCAAAGCGCCGGAAAGAACAATTCCAGTGGATTTCGGCCCAGTCTGCGTCAACGCCGGAATCCTGCCCTTCCACGCCCCAGAACGGCCGTTCCGCATTGTGCGCCCGGCGGTCCGGCAAAGCCACAGCAATTCCCGTCGGCGCCGCGGCCGCAACTCCGGGAACGTCTCCCGGAACCAGCGCCGGGCCGCACTCGACCCGGCCACGCTGCCGCCTCCGACGGCAGCACCGCCAGCCCTGGGTCAGGACGTGCGCACGTAGAGGCGGACCTCGAGCCCGTGCACCCGGACGCTGCTCACCGGCCTGAAGTACTGCTGCAGGACAGCCTGCTCATCGAGCGCGCCGCCCTCACCGGCCCGGACCTTCAGCCCGCCACGGCCCACCACCCAGATGCGGTCGGCCTTGAGCATCGCCTCCCGGATGGCCCGCTTGCTGCGGTCGGTGCCCCGCAGGTTGGCCGCCTGCACCGGCGTCCGCTGCATGGCGATGTCCTCCAGGCCCTTGAACGCCTCCGGGTAACCCAGCCTGGCCGCACGGTACTTGGACGGCATGAAGACCACCGCGTCCCCCGGCCTGGCCCCCTTGCGGACCACCCGGGCCGCGCCCGCCAGATTGTCCGACCGGGAGAGGACATCGCGCTCGGCACGCTGCTGCGGCAGCTGCGGCACCAGCACCGCCGCCACCACGGCCGCACCCAGCACCCACGGCAGCGCGGCCAGCGCCCGGGGCAGCGCCTCCGGCCTGCGCAGCCGCGCCCGGGCCAGGAACACCGAGACGATCCGCTCCAGCCCGGCGGCGGCCAGCAGCGGCACACCCGCGACGGCGAAGAGCACATAGCGCTCGTGGTACATCGGCTGCTGCAACGAGACCAGCAGCAGAACAGCCGGCGGCAGCACCGCCAGCGGCGCCGCCACGGCAGCCAGGGTCAGCCGGCCGCCGGCCCGCCAGGAGGTCGTCAGGCCCGCGGCCACCAGCGCCGCCAGCAGCACCAGCACCCCGGTGACCGGCCCGGCCAGCAGCTTGAGCAGCGCCCACACGGTGCCCCAGCCCGGCCGTTCCAGCCAGCTGACCTGCGTCGACTGACTTCGGGAGACCAGCGCCAACGGTGCCAGCAGCACACCGCAGACCACTGTGCAGACCAGCCAGCGGCGAAGCACCCGGCCCGGCACCCGGCTCAGCAGCAGCGTGACGGCATGGGCGAGCAGGGCCAGTACGGCGAACTCGTGGAGCAGCGCCGCGAACGTCGACGCCGCCGTGTACCCGGCCCACCACCAGCGAGCACCGGGGTCCTCCACCGCCCGCACCAGGCACCAGGTCGCCAGCAGCACCACGGCGCACACCAGGGCGTAGGAGCGGCCCTCCTGCGCATAGAAGGAGACAAAGGGGATCACAGCGAAGACCAGCCCCGCGAAGAGCCCCGCACGCGGACTCAGCAGCCGGGCACCCAGCGCGGCGACCAGCCCCGCGGCCGCACCCGCCGCCAGCACCGACGGCACCCGCATCCAGACCTCGCCGCCGCCCGGCAGCATCCAGAAGTGCATCAGCAGGTAGTAGACGGCGTGCACGGCGTCCACATGGTGCACCATGGCCAGGATCTGCGGCACCGTCCGCCGCGAGGCGTCGAAGGTCGCCTCCTCGTCCTGCCACATCGACCCGCGGTCCAGCCCCCAGAAGCCCACCGCCAGCATCGCCGCCACCGAGGCGGCGACCACCGCCCAGGCCTCCCGTCCCAGCCGCTGCGGGACAGCCGGGCTGGAGGCGGTGTCGTCGGCGTCGACGGGGCGGGCAAGTGTGACCGGGGTGTCCATGGGCATCCTGGGGTTCCATGCGCGGTAGGGCGTCCATCAGATCCTAGAGGGCGAAGCCTCCGCTCCAGCCAAGCCGGTCAGCGGTCCTCATCGGGCGTCAGGTGGAGCAGGCCGTACGGTGCACCGAATTCGGCGGTGCCCTGCAGGATGCCGCGGCACCCTGCGCAGAGCGGCCCACCGGTCCGCGGCGGGCTGATGGCCGCAGTCGTCTCCCGCTGCGCTCCCTCTGCCTCGAAGGGCATCAAGGGGAGTGTGTCCAGACCAGCGCGAGGTGACCACCGTAGAACCCCGAGAGAAGGGCGGCGGAACCGAGGATGACGGCGGCACGGGTGCGGCTGGTATGGGCGATTCCGCGAGCTAGAGGCAGCAGCAGCGGGAAAGCGGGCACCAGGAATCGCGCTTTGGCATGGAAGTAACCGGCCCCGACCACCGTGATGAGCAGTGTCAGAGCCACAAAGGCGAGCAGCGGCAGCGGAATCCGGTCGAGGACGCAGAATACGAGAAGCACCACGGCCGCCGCCAGCGTGGCCGTGATCTCCGCGTACACCAGGCTGGTGTCAGGCGACTTCGCGAAGACGTCGATCATGTGCCGAAGGGTGTAGGACCCTCCGTCGATGGTGGAACCCCACCCGCTCTGGACCAGCATGTAGCCGTCCCACCGGTGCAGACGCGCACCCACCCAGCCGACGTACGCAAGCCAGCCCAGTGGGGCGAGCACCGCACCCGCCAGGACCCGCCGACACGCAGGCCCTGTCAGCGCGCCTGCGGCGACTCCCGTTCGACGGTACTGCCACAGGGCCGTCACGGAGGCGAGGCCGATCGCGACGGCCAGCACGATGCCGGTGGGCCGGGTCAGACCCGCGAGCAGGCTCAAGGCGCCGGCAGCGATCCAGCGCCGCCTCAGCACCGAGTGGAGCGACCAGGCGGCAAGGGCCGTGAAGACCGGCTCGGTGTAGGCCATCGACTCGGTCAGCGCATGCGGTGTGGCACCCCACAGCATCGCGAGGACCACTCCGGTGTCGCGGTCGTACAGTGTCCGTCCCACAGCGAAGATGCCCCAGGCGGCCGCCAGGGAGCACACCCAGGCCACGAGCAACCCTGCCGCGTCGGCCGAGAGCGGGGAAAGGTGGGACACCGTCCAGATCAGGCCGGGGTACAGCGGGAAGAACGCCAGGTTGCTCTGCGGCTGGCCCACATCTCCCGGCAGCGGGATCGCCGCGTCGTACCCGTGCTGGACGATGCCGAGATACCAGACCGAATCCCAGCGCCGCCCCAGGAGCACGGGCAGCCCGACACCTCGGCCGCCGGCCCAGCACGCGAGGACGGCGATGCCGATCAGCCTCACTACGGTGTATCCCAGCAGGGCCGGAGCAGCCGCCCGCAGCGCCGTTCCCGCCCCGGATGCCTTCGGGTCCGCCTTCACCGACGCGGTCCCGGGTACGGAAGAGGGGGAAGACGCGGAGTCCGTACCCATGCGGAGTTCACACCTCAAGAAGCTCGGAGCGTCGCCTCAGCGACCGGCTGCAGATGTCAGACCCTGCCCATCCCACCAGTGGGCCGGGAAAGCCTGCAATCCGAGAGTCACCCGCCGGCCGCGCACGTCAGCGGGGGTACGGCCGCACAGCCCGAAGGCAGAGCGGCCGTACCGTTCCGAGGGCCAGCGGCCCATCCGGCTCAGCCGCTCTTGAACGCCCAGCGCATCTCGGGCTCCACGGCCCAGCGCAGCAGCCGTCGGACCGGGGCCGTCGCACAGAGCAGCGCGACCGCTGCCCCCAGCGCGCTCAACAGCAGGTACCCCGGCCAGGTCGACCAGAGGTGCAGCTTGTATCCGCCCCATCCCAGCACGGCCTGTACCAGGAAGCCGTGCAGCAGATAGGTGTACTGGGAACCGGCCCCCAACGAGGTGAGGCGGTTCTCACCGCGCGGCACCAGTGACAGGAAGGCCAGGCTGAGGGCCAGTCCGACCAGGGCGATGAGCAGGGTGACGCCCATCCAGTGCAGCAGGCTCACATGCAGGTGCTCATGTCCCGAGCGATGGAAGAGCCACTCGGTGGTGCGGATGCGGGGCGCGAGCCAGTAGCAGGCGACGAACGCCAGGACAAAGACCGGCACGGCCGCCCAGCGGAGCGCCCTGGACTCGCGCAGCTGCCTCAGTCGCTCGGCGGACACGGTGAGGCCCAGCACGAAGAATGGCAGGAACTGCAGAACCTGCCCGAGGACCAGGTCACCCGAGGGCTCGGTGGCGCCGACTGCGAGCATCGCCACCGCGGCGACCGCGACCGGATATTTGACGATCCGCCAGATTGGCGCGGTGACACGCCAGACGAACAGTGCGACCAGGAACCAGGTGAGATACCAGGGCCGCAGCAGCTGCATCGGCTCCCAGTGTGTCCGGTAGTTGCGCTGGAGCGTGTACGCCGTCGCAAAGATCAGATAGGGCACTACGGTACTGGTCAACAGCCTGCGCAACCGCGCGGGGTGCGACGCGTTCTCTGCGAACGACCTGGAGAACCAGCCGCAGATCATGATGAAGAGCGGCATGTGGAACAGGTACACCACGAGATAGGCGGCACGCAGCCCGCGGTAGTGCTCGGGATCCCCGACCAGGGGCCCCCAGCTGTGACCCCACACCACAAGGACTACAGCCAGCAGTTTGGCGTTGTCGAAGAAGGGGTCACGCACCCGTGCGACGCCACCTGGCGCAGCTGTCCGGGAGTGTTGCGAGGCAGAGTTACCAGCCAACGCGGTGGACGACACTTTTGGGCTCCTGGAAGGTGAAGGCGGTCAGGCCCGGTCGACGACGTTCAGGGAGATCTCGTTGGTCTGGGCGACATAGGGCCGGATCCGCACCGCACCGCCTGGGATGTCGTGGGCCAGTTCGGGCGGTGTGTCGTCCACCCACCCGAGGCTGGGGTACACCTGGATGCCCTTGAGGTCCGCCATGTCGGTGAGCACTCTGGCGAGCCTCGCCTCCCCGGGCACACCGGCACGGCTGATCCACAGGTCCCAGTCCTCGTGCTTGCGCAGCCGTACCTCCACCAACTGCTCCACCGGCAGCAGGAAGCGGAAATCGTCCCCACCAGAGCTGCTGCCCTCGAAGCGGAAGTCGAGGTCGTGCTCACCCCGGCTGCGCACCGTGAGGATCGGCCGCTGCTCCCCGAAGGGCTCCGCCACCAATCGGCCCTCAATGCGGAAGCCCTCGTCACAGACCTGGATGGCGGTCATCTCGGCGTGCCGGTCGCGCACCCATGCCCGGACAGCGAGAAACCCGTCCAGGGTCGCGTAGGGCACGTGTCTGCGCACAGGGAGCTCCATGGTCCGCTCGTCGAGCAAGACCAGCTCACGCAGATCGCGGATTCCCGCACGCAGCCGATGGAGTTTCCCGCCGGTCTCGACGAAGAGGTCCCAGCGGCCCTCGTAGAGCTTCCCGGTGGAGACGGGCAGCAGTGCCTCGAACCGTCCCTGCCCGTTGGGACGCAGGGCCGCACGAACCTTCGCCTTGCGGTTGGTCCGTTCCCGGCAGACCAGTTTCGCGTCGTCGTCCTCGAAGCCGGGCCACTCGACCGTGACAGCGACAGCTCCCGACCGGGCGGCCACGCATCCGCCCACCGGGACGCCGCTGCCGGGCACAGCCGTGCTGGGGGTGGCCGGCGAAACAGGGTCCGAGCCCAGGCCGACCTTGGTACCTGCGGCACGCACCGCGCGGCCGAACAGCCTGCGGACGCCTCCCTGGGTGGCCGTGGCAGTGACCCGAGACGATGCAGCGGCAGCGGCAGCGGCAGCGGCCACCACGGAACCGCTCGCCCGTCGAGTCGTGGCCCGGCGCGTGCCGGCGGAAGGAGACAGGTCCCGTTCCGCGCAGATCTCGGCGATCAGTGCCTCGTACCGGCGGGCCACCACGTCGGGGTCGAATCGGCGGGAGTTCTGCAATGCCGCACGCCCCATCCTGCGGCGCTTGTCCTCGTCCTGGATGAGCTCCAGCAGTCCGGCCGCGAAGCCGGCGATATCTCCCACCGGCACCAACAGTCCGTCCTCACCGTGGTTGAGGATCTCCGGCGGGCCGTCCGGACACGCGGTGCTGACCACCGGCACGCCACAGCGCATGGCCTCGACCAGGGTCATACCGAAGGGCTCGAAGTCCGACGCGACGGCCGCTATGGAGCCCTTGACCCACTCCGCTTCCATGGGGGAGACGCTGCCCATCAGCGTGACGCTGTTGTAGATCCCGAGATCCTGGATCAGAGCGGTCAGCGCGCCGCGCTCCGCACCGGATCCGTAGATCCTCAACTTCCAGTCCGGAGCCTCGCGGAGCACCCTGGCGAAGGCATGGATGAGCAGGTCGTAGCGCTTCCAGTCGATCAGTCGGCCGGCTGCGACGACGGTCCTTCCGGAGCAGTCGGCCGGGGTGATCCTGGGCACCGGCACGCCGTTCGGGATGCACAGGACCCGCAGGCCGGAGACCGGGGTGGTGGTACGGAAGGATTCGGCGTCGGCTTCGGTCACCGTGACCGCCGCGTCGATTCGCTTGTAAAGCCGGGCGATCGCGGCGCGGGTGCCATTCGGCACTGCCGTGTGCGACATGTGCTCCTGGGCGAGCCGGACCGCCGAGTCGGGCGCGTACTCGGCGACCAGCAGGGCGAGACTCGGCCTGGTGCCGATCACGACATCGGCGTCGGTGCTGCGGAGGTACTCGACGATGCGCTGGTCCGACAAGGCGTTGTACTGGAGGAAGAACTCCTCCGACGGCGGCACCAGCCGACTGCGCTCCGCGTACAACGGGTTGTCGCGGTCCACTCCGTCCGGCTCGGGACGAATGTCGATCAGCGGCGTCACCCGCACGTTCGGGGAGATGTCGAACAGCGATGTCTCAAGCCGACGGTAGACCGAGACGATCTCCACCTCATGGCGGGCTGACAGGGCCTCCGCAAGGTTGATCACCGTGCGGACGGTGCCGCCGATGCCGTAGATGTTGTGGACCAGGAAGGCGATCTTCACGCGCCACCCGCCGAGGCCTTCTCGTACGGGCTGGGCACCGGGAAGTACGCCTCCAGGAAGTCCATCAGCAGCTCGTTCTGCTCCGAGATGTCGTCGTCCCCAGCGAAGGTGTCGTTGATGCAGAACGTGTCCCGGTCCCGACGCTGCAGCAGGCGGGCCAGACGTCCCGGGAGATCCTTCGCAGCCAGCGCGACATAACTGAAGCGCATGGAGGTGGACACTGCCCGACCGGTGAAGTACCCGTAGTAGTGCACCATGTTGGAAGCGATGTTGTGATCGCTGAGGCTGCGGAAGCGGGCGGCGGCAGTGCCTCGGAAGGCATCCGGGAACTCCCGCTCCATGTCCTCCAGCACGCTGCGCCGCATCGCGTACGGAGCGTGCTCCATCACCTGGGTGACGGAGCGTCCGAACCGCTCCAGGAAGAGCCGCCGGTTGTTCTTGGTGGCGACATCGACCGGGGTGTCCAGCGCGCTGATCTCGCCCTGCGGAACCCGTCCGCGTGCGGGGAAGTAGCGCGCGTTGCCGTTGCTCATGAAGAACAGCTGCGGCCCGACCGGACGCCCGATGAACATGTCGTCGTTGAAGTAGACGAAGTGCTCGGCAAGGCCGTCGATGTGGTGCAGCTGGCTCTCGATGGCGTGCGAGTTAAAGGTCGGTAGCAGGCCGGGATCGCTGAAGATCTCCTTGTGGCTGACCACCCGAAGGCCCGGCACGCCGGTGTCCAGCCACTCCGGCACCTGGTCGTCCGAAACGATGTATATGTTGCGCACCCAGGGTGCGTTCAGATGCAGGGAACGCAGCGAGTAGCGGAGCTCGTCGCGGCTCATGTACCGGGACAGCGAGGCCGATTCGGCATGGTAGACCTCGCCGGAGGCCTCGGCACGGCGGCGCTGCCATGCGGGGTCGTTGCCGTCCACCCAGGTGTAGACGACGTCAACAGGGAAGTCGAAGTCCTCGAAGAGCGGGATGGTGAACTCCTCGCGGGTGCGCACCCGGGGGAGAGCGGTGGAAGTGCGCGGCGCCGCCCTGGTGAAGAGGTGCCCGGGCGCTTCGACAGTCCTGCCCTGGGCCGGGATCAGACGCGCAACCCGGTTCGCGCGGGGCGCCGAGAGCTGCTCGGGGACGTCGAGCGCAATGGCCTGGGCACCTTCGAAGTCGTCGGCCTCCGGCGGCTCAGCCGTGGACCAGAACTCGATGTCACAGCCGTAGCCGGGCCCGCACACGAGCGACCGGGTGGGCTCCGTGTGGTACCAGACGGCCCGGATGACCTCTGCCTCCGCCAGCTTCGCCCACGTCTTGGGGTCATCTCCGCGAGCCGGAGCGCCGGGGGTCTTCGCAGCGGGCTGGACGGCCTGGATGTAGCCGGGTCGACGGCCGCACAGCTCGGTCAGCGCCTCGACCACTCGCTGGCGGTCGTCCTCGTGGACGCCTACGACCGTTGCGAGATCATCGAAGCCACGCACCGTAAACCAGTCGACGCGTGCGTCGTCCAGCGCTCCGGTGACGGCGGCGAAATTCTCCGAGCGAGCTTGGAGAGGCGTCAGACCGGGGTGAATGTAACCCGTCACCGGATGCAGCCGGTGGGTCAGCTCGCAGCACTCCGGTTCCACTGTGGCCGGCAGCGCGTCATGGACGTCAGTCACGTTCTCTTCCATCGGTGTGTGAAGCGCCCGCGGTCCACTCCGGGGAGGAGCGGACCGCAGAAGTGGGGACGGTCGGTCTCAGCGCTTCTCGAAGCGGCTGGGCAGGGGGAAGTACTGCTCCAAGAACGGTGCCAGCAGTGCGAGCTGCCCCTCAAGGTCCAATTCTGTGGAGATGGTGTCGTTGAGGCAGAAGGCATGCCTGTCGCGACCCGCCAGCAGCCGTCCCAGCCGGTCCGGGGTGTCCGGCAGGGCGAGGTCCACATAGGTGTAGCGGACGTTGCCGGGGACGGCGCGGCCGGTGTGGAAGGCGTAGTAGTGGTGCAGCGAGGAGGCGATGGAGAGGTCGTCCAGGCTGCGGAAGCGGTTGCCCATGGTGGTGCGGTGGCGCTCGGCGAACTCCTCCTCGATCTCCTGGAGGACGCTGCGCCGCAGCGGGTAGGCGACGTGCTTCATCTTCTGGGTGATGATCGTGCCGAAGCGGCTCTCGATCAGCTCCCGGTTGTTCTTCCCCGCGACCGACACCGGTACGTCGTCCTGGGAGACGTCCCCCTGCGGCACATTGGCCGGGCTCTGGAAGAACTTGGTGAGCCCGTTGGCGTGGAAGAAGTCCTGCGGGGTCACCTCCCGGCCCAGGAACATGTCGTCGTTGAAGTAGAGGAAGTGCTCCGCCAGGCCCTCGATGTGGTGCAGCTGGCTCTCGATGGCGTGCGAGTTGAAGGTGGGCAGCACGCTGGGGTCGCTGAAGATCTCCTTGTGGCTCACCACCTTCAGGCCCGGCACCTCGGTGTCCAGCCAGTGCGGCACCTGGTCGTCGGTCACCAGGAAGATGTTCCGGACCCAGGGGGCGTGCATCCGCAGCGAGCGCAGGGAGTACTTGAGCTCGTCGCGGCTGAGGTAGCGGGCGGCGTTGGCGGCCTCGGCGTGGTAGGCCTCGCCGGCTGCCTGGGCGCGGCGGCGCAGCCACTCGGGGTCGGAGCCGTCGACCCAGGTGTAGACGACGTCGATCGGGAAATCGATGTCATCCGGGCGCGGCGCGGTGAACTCGGCACGGGTGCGCACCGGGGGCAGCGGGTCGCGGCCGGCCGGGGCGAGGCGGGTGAAGAAGCTGTCGGAGGCCTCGACCCGCTCGCCCTCCACGGGGATGACGTCGGTGACCCGGTTGCGGCGCGGGGCGGTGAGCAGGCCGGGGGTCTCCTCGGTCCAGAACTCCACATCGCAGCCGTAGGGGACGCCGAGCACCAGCTGGGCGTCGGGGTCGGTGTGGTACCAGGTCAGCCGGACCACCGAGGCGGTGGCGGCGCGGCGCCAGACAGCGGTGGTGTAGCCGGGTTCGCAGAAGCGCGGCTCGCGGGTCTCGCCGGCCGGAAGGGGCGTCACATAGCCGGGGGTGTCTCCGCAGAGCCGGGCCAGGGCGCGCAGGGCCCGGTGGCGGTCGCGGTCGGCGACGCCGACGGTGGCGGCGCGGTCGAAGAGCCCGCGGACGCAGAAGTAGTCGACATCCGCCTCCTCCAGGGCGTGCACCACCGCGTCGAGGTTCTCGCGGCGGGCCAGCAGCGGGGTCAGGTCCCGGTGGACGAAGGCGGCACGGGGCTGGTGGCCGACGGTGACGGCCCGCCGGTCGGGACCGGTGAAGAGGTCGGGGCGGCGGCGGGCGGCACGGCGCACCCGGATCCGGTCGACCTTCTCGGGTACGACGGTGACCTCGGATATGCGCCTCTTGACCTGGCTGCGGACCTCAGGTGTGATGTGCTGCGAGATGCGGTACCGCGTTCGCTCCGGCAGTACCTTGCGGTACGCCGCGACGATCCGTGACGCCTCCGGGTTGCCGCTCATGCCCGTCCCCCCGACTCCCCGCCGAGCACCCATTCCGGCCGGCTCTGAGTCTGCCCCCGGGAGCCTCTGCGTGCACGATCCACCAATCCCTGTACCTGTACCGACAAGTGCGGCAGGGCAAAGGTTGCCCCCCCGGTCGCATCCGGTGCTTCCTCGTGCAGAAGATCACATCGAGTTCACCAAGTCTTCATACTAATCGCCGCGCGGATCTGGTCCAGACCTTGTCCCTTTGGTCCACAAATGCATTCCCGCACATCGGCGAAGCTTCTTGTATCACAGGTGATCGGATGCGAACCAAGCGTGGCGAGTACCATCTCGCCGGTGGAGACCACCCGCACCGTCCCAGCCCCCGCCCGGGCCGTCGAACCGTCCGCCACCCCCCGGCCCAAGGCGCGTGACCCCTACTTCGACAACGCCAAGTACCTGCTGCTCGTACTGGTGGTGCTCGGCCACACCTGGTCGGCCTCCGGCATGGGCCAGGACAGCGTCGCGGTGAAGGCGGCCTACAGCTGGGTCTACCTCTTCCACATGCCGGCCTTCATCCTGCTGTCCGGCTACTTCTCCCGCGGCTTCACCGCCCGGCCCGAGCAGACGGCCCGGCTGATCAGCGGGGTGCTGGTGCCCTATGTCGTCTTCGGGTGCATCTACAGCCTCTTCCGCAGCCAGGTGCTGGGACAGCGCCATGTGACGATCAGCCTGCTGAGCCCCTGGTACGCGGCCTGGTTCCTGGTCGCCCTCTTCCTGTGGCGGCTGAGCACTCCGCTGTGGCGGGCCGTCAGATGGCCGTTCGCGGTGGCCGTGCTGGTCTCCTACCTCTCCGGGACCACCGACAACGGCAACATCCTCTCCTTCGGCCGGGTGCTGCAGTTCCTGCCCTTCTTCGTCCTCGGCCTGCAGCTGCGCCCGGAGCACTTCGAGCGGCTGCGCACCCGGCCGGTGCGCATCGCGGCGGCCGTGGTCCTGGCAGGGCTCGCAGCCGCCACGTACGCCGTGGTCCCGCATGTGCACAACCTCAACTGGCTCAACTGGGACCGCGGTTACCAGCAGCTGCACTCCAGCCTCCCCCACTACCTGCTGCTGCACACCGCCCTGCTGCTCTGCGCACTGCTGGCCGGCGCGGCCTTCCTCGCCCTGGTCCCCACCCGCGCCACCTGGTTCACCGCGCTGGGAACCCGCACCATGTACGCCTATCTGCTGCACCCCATGCTGGTGAAGCTGGCCGAGTACCAGGGCTGGTACGACAGCCGGCACAACCCCCTCGGCGAGCTGGCCGTCACCGTGGCGGCCATTGCCGTCGCCACCCTGCTGATGACCGCCCCGGTGCAGTGGCTGCTGCGTCGGCTGGTCGAACCGCGGCTGTCCGGCCTGGTGCGCGGTTGAGCTGTAGGTAGCCTGCATGGGACAACTCAGACCAGTCCCGGCGGATGCGACAGATGACCCAGAAATCCTCGACAGCAGCACGGACGGACAGCGGCAGCAACGGTGGTGACGGCTCCGCGGGGAGCCGGCCCCGGTTCCTGCGGCGGCTCGGCGGACGCCTCGGCGGACTCCGGCTGCGGCTCCCCCTGCCGTACACGCTCTTCGCCGTGCTCGCCCTGCTGGTGATACTGCCGCTCTGCATCAAACTGCCCTGGTCCGGGGACCAGGGGCTGCACGCCGCGGTGATCGAGCGGCTGCGCACCGACCTCTCCGACCCGGCCAACCCGCTGATCGCCGAGGACACCCCCAGCCCCTACTACTCGCCCTGGATGCTGCTGCTGGGAGCGCTGGCGAGGATCACCGGCTGGGACACCTTCACGGTGCTCTCCGTGGCCGCGGTGGCCGCCTGCGTGCTGCTGGTGACCGGTGTCCACCGCTTCGTCCGCACGCTCACCGACCAGCGCTGGGCGCCGGTTCTGGCGCTGCCGCTGATCGTGCTGCTGTGGGGATGGCAGCTCTTCACCTGGAGCGGCTGGATCTCCTTCACCTCGCTCACCCTCACCGTCTCCTACCCCAGCACCTTCGCGCTGGGGCTCACCCTCAACCTGTGGGCCTGGCTGCAGCAGGAGGCCCGGGCCGGCTGGCGGGTGCTGCCCTGCACCGGGCTCGGTCTGCTGGCCGCCCTGGTGCTGCTGGTGCATCAGTTCACCGGCGCCATCGCCATACTGGGCGCACTGGCGATCGCGGCCTCCGCCCCCGCCACCCGGTCGCTGCGCGCCGTACGCAATCTGGCCGCCGGCGCCCTGGTGATGACGGCGGTGCTCACGTTCTGGCCGTACTACGACTTCTGGCAGCTGGCGGCGGACGGCGGCGACCTCTCCGCCATCCATCAGCCGCTCTACCGGGACCTGCCGGCCCGCTACGGCCTGCTGGCGCTGGCGCTGCCCGCCCTGGCCGTACGCGCCCGGCGCACCCGGTTCCTGGACCCCCTGGTGCTGACCTTCCTGGCGTGCGCCGCCGTCTTCACCGCGGGCGGCCTGCTGGACCACTGGTCGTGGGGGCGCGTCTGGCCCGGCGTCGCGCTCACCGCACAGCTGGCGGTCGCGGTGGAAATCACCGCACTGGCCCCCGGCCGACTGCGCCGGGCCGCCGGCGCGGTACTCGCCGCGGCACTGGCGGTGGGGCTGTGGACCCAGGTCGGAGTGGTGACCTACGCCTTTCCCCAGTACAAAGACCTTGCCAAGAAGTGGCATATCCAGAGTGTTGCCACCTTTGGCGACTATTCCTGGATCACTCCATATGTCCACTACGGCGATGTGATCCTCACCCGGGACTACTACGCCCTCCGGATGGCGCCCGCCTACGGCGCCACCACCGTCGCCCCGGCCTACCCGGACTTCTTCCTCCCCGACGAGCGGCAGCGCTGGAGGGACACCGAGACCTTCTTCGGCAGGCACACCACCGCCGCGCAGGGCCGGACGATCCTGCTCCGCTACCACGTCGGCTGGCTGATCAAGTCCGCCGGGGCACGTCCCGTACCCCGGAGCCGCCTCTACACCCAGCTGGCCACCGGCCCCCGCGGGGAGCGGCTGATCCGGGTGAACCTCTCCGCCCTCCCCACCGCGCGGCACTAGCGCGCGGCCCGTGGGGGATACTGGGAGCACCATGCGCAGACGATCCGTTCTCCTCGCCGTCGCGGGGGTCGCCGCCGCCGCGGCCGTCGCGGCACCGTCGATCGCCACCAGCCCGACGCACGGGGACACCCACATCACGTCGGTGACGGTGAACGAGGGCCGGTCCCTGATCCTCGGCATCCAGCAGAAGGCCACCTTCACCGTCTCCATCACCGCCGGCGACGACTCCGGCATCAAGTCGGTGTCCCCGGTGGGGGTGTGGGGACCCAAGTACGGTGTCCTCAAGATGTCGCCGATGCACTGCCGGGCCCTGCGCTCCTCCGCGACCACCTCCGTCTGCACCGGGTCCGCCTCGGTGAGCGTCCCGAAGCACCAGGTGTGGAACGACGAGGCCGGCACCTGGTTCGTCGACGCACAGGTCAACGCCAACGACGGCGACGCCTTCCGCAGCGGCACCCTCGGCGGCTTCTCCGTCAAGCGCGCCGCCCTGCTCACCTCGCCGCCCCCGGCCGGCGCCGCGGCGGGCGCACCGGTCCGTCTGACGGGCTGGTTCGCCCGCGCCTCCTGGGACAACGGCCGCTACTTCGGCTACGGAGACGTCCAGGTGCAGCTGCAGTTCCGGCCCGACGGTTCGGACACCTGGACCACCCTGCGGACAGTCGCCCCCAACATCTCCGGGGTGCTGGACACCACGGTCACCCCCACCCGCTCCGGCAGCTACGCCTGGTACTTCTCCGGCGACAAGTGGTCCGGCCCCGCCCTCTCCCCCGTGCACCACATCTCCGTACCGGGATGACCCCCCGGGGCCGGACGGGCCCCGCCGCCGCAGCGCACCCTGAGGGGCCCCCGGCGCATACGGCGCACCGGGGGCCCCTCAGGTCAGCGGTCGATCTCGCGGAAGAGCTCCTCCCAGCGGTCCAGCACCGCCGGCAGGGACAGCCCTGCGACATGCTCACGGGCGGCGGCGCCGTACCGCAGACGCAGCTCCGGGTCGTCCATCAGGGTGCCGAGCGCCGCCGCGAAGGCGGGTACGTCGCCGGGCGGCACCAGGGTGCCGGTGCGGCCGTCGGCGACCAGCTCCCGTACACCGCCGGAGACATCGAAGGAGACACAGGGGACGCCGCAGGCCGAGCCCTCGGCCAGGGCCATCGGGCGTCCCTCCCGCTCACTGGTGAGGGCCACCAGCGACAGCTCGCGGTAGGCCGACGCCATGTCGGACGCGGTGCCCCGGAAGACGACCCGGTCCGCGATACCCAGCCGCACGGCCTGGGCCCGCAGCCCGCCCTCCAGGGGTCCCTCACCGAAGAGGTGGAGCTCCCAGCCGGGGCGGTCGGCGGCGGCCGCGGCGAATGCCTCCACCAGCCGGTCCAGCCGCTTCACCGGGTCCAGCCGGCCCACCGCGCCGATCCGCCGGGTGTCCAGCGGGGCGGCCTGGTCCGGGTGGAAGGGCAGCGGGTTGGGCATCACCGAGATGTTGGGCAGCCGCTCGTTGCGGAACTCCACCGCGTCGCCCTCGCTCAGCACCAGCGTCTTGTCCAGCAGCGCATAGTGACGCTTGATCAGTCCCAGGTTGGCCGAGGTACGGGCCTGCTGGAACGACTCGTGGTACTGGCCGATGCCCCGGAGGTGCTGCCAGTCGAGGCTGAGGATCCAGTCGGCGGCCCACGGTGACCCTATGACCAGGTAGCCGTCGTTCACCCGGCTCAGCCGCTCGGTCAGCCTCACCCGCGCCTGCTCGCGGTCCGACCGCGCCTGGCGGGCCTCGATCCGTCGGGCGGGGCTGATCTGCTCGCCCAGGGTACGCGGATGCCAGGCGGGCTGCGGCGGCTCCGAGTAGAGGGTGGTGTGCCGGTAGGAAGGGTCGGCGTAGTACCGGAAGGGCTCCGGACTGGGCCGGATGCCGATCAGCTCGACCCGGTGGCCCCGGTCGCCCATGCCCTGGGCCAGGGTGTGCAGCACCCGCTGGGAGCCGCCCATGGAGTCGACGTCGATCCCGACGAAGAAGATGTTGCGCGAACGGTCGGTGGCGCCGACCGCCGTCGTGCCGCCGGCGCTACTCATCACTGCCGCCCTCAAAGAACGCATCCACTACCAACTTGCTTGCCTGGCCCGTCTCGTACGAGCAGAACATCTCCTGGAAGCGGGCATAGCTGTCGGCGTACCGGCCTGCCGTGCCCTCCAGGTCGTGCAGCGCCTCCGCCAGCTCCCGCGTGGTGGAGAGCATCGGCCCCGGGGCGATCTGCTCCAGGTCGTAGTAGGTGCCACGCTCGCTGGTGCGGTACGCCTCGTAGTCGTCCGTGTAGAGCAGGATCGGACGACCGCTGTTGGCGTAGTCGAACATCAGCGAGGAGTAGTCCGTCAGAAGGGCGTCGGAGGCCAGCACCAGGTCGTTGACGTCCGCGAAGCCCGAACCGTCGCGCAGCACATGGCCGAGCTGAGGCGGCACCGTGAACCGGTCGTAGTAGTGGGCGCGGACCACGATCACCCAGTCCTCGCCCAGCTCCTCCACAAGGGCCTGGAAGTCGACCCGGATCGACCGGCCGGAGTTGCGCGCCGCATCCCGGAAGGTGGGCGCGTACAACAGCATCTTCCGCCCGTCGGGGATCTTCAGCCGCTCCCGCACCCGGGCCGCCAGCTCCAGCTGCTCCGGCTCCTCCCAGCGCACCAGCACGTCATTGCGCGGGTAGCCGGACCGCACCAGATCGCCGGTGTACTCATTGGCGGGGACGACGAAGGTCCGCTCGAACTCCGCACTGGGGCAGACCAGCATGTCCCAGCGGGCCACCGACTCGCGGTGCCGCTGCTGCACCTCGGGAGCGGCCATCCGCAGCGCCGGCACGTCGAAGCCCATGGTCTTCATGGTCTGGCCGTGCCAGGTCTGCAGATAGCGGGTGCCCTCCGGCTTGCGGTAGATCTGCGGGAGGTTGTGCGAGTCCACCCAGTACCGGGCGCGGGCCAGCGTCCTGACGTACTCCCAGCTGCCGCGCCGCACCAGCGGGACCCCGGCGGGGAACGAGGTGGTGTCGCCGCTGTGCGACCAGACGACGTCCAGCGGCAGGTTGCGGCGCATCAGCTCCTCGTAGACATAGCGGGGGTTGTCGGCGTAGCCGCGCCCCTCCATGGCCTCGAAGAGCACCAGGTCCCGCTTGCCCGGCAGCTTGGTGAAGGCGTCGAACACCGTGGCCTTGCCCTGGTGGCCGGAGACGATCCGCTTCACCCGGCCGGCCTTGCGCTTGACGGTCCTGAGATGGGGCCCGAGCGGCTGGACGGCGCGCAGCACACCGGTGCGCTCCCACTCGACCTCCAGCCGGCCGGCACCGCGGCCCTCCGGGCGGAGGGTCACCGTGTGCGCACCGACCTCGTGGTACATGACCTCGGCGCGCCGTACCGGCAGGTCCTGCGGCGCCAGCAGCAGATCGGAGCGGAGCTCTCCGTCGCGTTCCAGCGAGATCAGGGGGTGCCGGCGTCCGGCGAAGCCGACCAGGGGCACCGGCACAGCGCGAACATCCAGCGCCGCCTCGCTGAGGTACTCGCCCGGCCGGTCGGGCGTCAGCTGCAGCGGGATCTCCAGTGCGTCCCCGCTGGTGGCGAGCTTGAGCACGGCCGCGGCGCCCTCGCCGACCACGCCGGCCGGGTCGTAGGTGCGGATGCGCAGCCGCAGATCCGCGCCGGCCGGCTGCACCGACTCCAGCTCATGGCGGATCCGGGCGGTGGCGAAGAGATGGTCGCGCAGGTGCCACTCGGTGATGTCGAGTTCCCGCCGGCCGATCTCGTCCCGCGGCACCTCGGTGCCCCACCAGGTGCGCCCGTCCTCGGTGACGGCGTGCCGGGGGCCGGTCTGCGGGCGGCCCAGGACGCGGGCCGCCGCCGTCGCGTCCTCGGCCTGCCCGCTGCGCAGCAGATGCAGGCAGACCCGCTCGTCGCGGGCCAGCCGGGCGTAGACCTCGTCGGGGATCCGGTCCAGATAGGGGCCGACGGCCTCGGTGAAGCCCGCCCGCCAGGCCGGGTCGCGGAACGGCAGATCGCCCAGATAGAGGCGCATGTCGTGGCTGAGGAACTTGTGGTCCTTGGCCGCCTGCAGGTCGGCGTGGCCCGCCTCGGTGAGGTAGGCGTCGATCAGCCGGGCGACCGCGATCCGGTCTATCACGTTCTGGATCTTGTGCCGACTGGAGGAGATGGAGTCGCTCTCCGGGGCCAGCCGCCAGGTGTAGATCTCCCACGGCACCACCGCGAAGGAGTCGGCCGATGTGTAGGCCTGGGCGGAGAACAGCTGGTCCTCGTAGTGGATGCCCTCGGGGAAGCGCAGGCCGTGCCGGGCGATGAAGTCGGCGCGGTAGAGCTTGTTGGTGGAGAGGTGGTCGGTGAAGTACTCGGGGCGCTCCCGCAGCCCGTGGACCACCCGGTACTCGGCGAAGAGCTGCGGGTACCACAGGCCGGTGCGGCCGGTCTCCTCGAAAAGACGGGTCACCTCGCCGGTGACGAAGTCCACCCCCGTCTCCTCGGCGACCAGCAGCATGGACTTGCAGGCGTGCCGGGGCAGCTCGTCATCGCTGTCCAGGAACATCAGATACGGCGCACGGGAGACCGCGATGCCCCGGTTGCGCGGGGCGCTGCAGCCGCCGCTGTTGCGCTCCAGCCGCTCGTAGCGCACCCGGGGATCAGCCGCTGCCAGCCGCCGGGCTACCCGCTCGGTACCGTCCGTGGAGCAGTCGTCCGCGATGACGACCTCCAGGTTGTGCAGCGTCTGGTCGAGCACGGAACGTACGGCGCGCGGCAGTCGCTCCTCGTCGTTGTAGACGATGATCGTGACGCTGACGTCGGGCGTACGCGCCTCGGCCATGCCACCTTCCCTTCTTGTCGCTCCGGAGCGGGTGTTCCCCGAGCATCATCCTGGCGTATGGACATCTGTCCGCAGGACCGGCCGGGTGGCGGTCCTGCGGGCCTGCGCTCAGTGCCGGCGCAGCTGCGCCAGCACTCTGGCCACCCGGCCGGCGGCCACCTCGCGGACGCCGGACAGGCCGCCCGCGATCCGCAGCGCCAGCCCGCCGGAGCCCGTGGTGTAGGCCTGGACCAGCGCGAACGCCGTGGGCGGGCGGTAGGCGAAGGAGCGGTGCGAACCGCCGCCGGGGGCCCGGACGGCCGTGCCCACGGTCCGCCCGTCGGCGAAGCGGATGTTGGCCCAGATGGTCCAGGCGGTCATGGGGGCGGCTGCCCGGCCCGCCCGGACGAGTTCGAAGACATCCACCTTGAGAGCGGCGTTCCAGGTCTCCCCGGAGTTGACGAGCGGCGCCGGATGGCGCAGCGCGACCGGCTCCGCACCCGAGCGTGAACGCAGTTCCAGGGAGATCGACTCCGGGCCGGCGGGCGCCAGCCTGCCGTACAGCTCGTGCAGGCGCAGCCGCACCTCGCAGCGGCGCCCGATGCGGACCGCGCCGTCCACCGCGAGCGGCAGCCGGCCCAGTGAGATCTTCTCCAGGCCGTCCAGGGGGACGGCTGCGGCGCCCCGGCCGAGCACCGGGCGGCCCTCCTCGTCGGTCCGGTACGGGGGCACCAGCCGGGCGGGTCCGGCGGCCAGCTCGATCAGCCGGGCCAGCTCGACCGGCTGCTCCGAGGCGAGGATCACCGCCGCGATCCAGCGTCCGGCCGGCTTGGCGGCGGAGAGCACCGCGGGGTCGAAGCCGCCCAGGTGCTCCCGGGTGATCCGCCACCACTCGGCGCGGTAGCCGACGTGCGGGTGCCGAGCTCACGGACGTACATCCGCAGGTCGTAGTCGAGGAACTTGGTGCCGGCGGCGGCGGCGAGCTCCGGCTCCCCGGCCTTCTCCAGCACCCGGACGGTCTCCGCGTGGGCGTCGACCCGGTCCCGCCAGTTGCGGATCTCGTCGCGGCGCAGCGAGATGGACTGCCGCCCCGCGGCGCGCCGCACATGCCAGTGGTAGACCGGCTCGGCGATGGCGACCAGCCGGGGCCGCGCCGCGTACACCAGCGCGGTGAAGAGGAAGTCCTCGTAGTGGACGTCCCCCTCGGCGAACCGCACCCCGCTGCGCTCCAGGAAGGAGCGGTCGTAGAGCTTGCCCGCGGAGAGGGTGTCGCGCAGGAAGGCGGGCCGCTCCCCGATGCCGTCGGGCAGCAGCAGCGGGGCGGCGCCGTCGGCGGGGTAGAGCTCGCGCTGCCAGGGGGTGTCCGGGCCGGCGGGCAGCTCGCGGCGGACGGCGACACCGGCGACCACGTCGGCCCGGTGGGCGGTGGCGGCGTCCAGCAGGGTGCGGGCGGCGTCGGGGGGCAGTACGTCGTCGCTGTCCAGCAGCGTCACATAGCGCTCGCGGGCGGCAGCGATGCCCTCGTTCCGGGGGGTGCCGCAGCCGCCGCTGTTGACCTCGCGGGTGATCACCCTGATCCGGGGGTGGTTCTCGGCCAGGCGCGCCAGGATGGCGGGGGTGGCGTCGGTGGAGGCGTCGTCCACCACCAGCACCTCGCCCACGGCCTCGCCCTGGTCCAGTGCGGAGTGCACGGCATCGGCGATCCGGCGCGCGTCATTGAAAACGATCACGACGACGCTGACCCGCGGCTCGCCACCCGACATGCGCGCCTGCTCCCTCGGTTCGGCAGGGCGGGCGTCCCTGCGGCCGCTGTCCCCCGCGGCCGCCGTACGTCCTGCCCGGATCCCGGACCGCGGGACCTGACGGCCGGGGCCGGGCATGTTCCTTCTGACCGGAAAAATCCTCGGGCCATAATAACGGACCGTGTCGGCCCCCCTCGGGGGACCACTGCGCTCCTAAGAACCCGACATCCTATGATCCTGGTATGACCTGGTTGATCACCGGCGGTGCCGGATACATCGGCGGACATGTGGTACATGCGATGCGCCGGGCCGGCCAGCAGGTCGTCGTGCTCGACGACCTCTCCACCGGCGACGCCACGCGACTGCCCGAGGGCACCCCCCTGGTCCGGGGCTCCGTCCTGGACCGCGCGCTGCTGGACCGGACGCTGAGTGACCACCAGGTGACCGGTGTCGTCCATGTCGCCGCGAAGAAGCAGGTCGGCGAGTCCGTGGAGCGGCCGTTCCACTACTACCGGGAGAATCTCCAGGGCCTGCAGACGGTGCTGGAGGCCACCGCCGCCGCCGGGGTGCGGCGCTTCCTCTTCTCGTCCTCCGCCGCCGTCTACGGCATGCCCGACACGGATCTGGTGACGGAAAGCACACCCTGCGACCCGATGAGCCCCTACGGGAGACCAAGCTCGCCGGTGAGTGGCTGGTGAAGGCGGCCGGCCGGGCCCACGGCATCTCCACCGTGTCGCTGCGGTACTTCAACGTCGCCGGCGCGGCCACCCCGGAGCTCTCCGACGCCGGGGTCTCCAACCTGGTCCCGATGGTCTTCGAGCGGCTCACCGCGGGCGCGGCGCCGCGGATCTTCGGCGCGGACTACCCGACGCCCGACGGCACCTGTATCCGTGACTACATCCATGTCTCCGACATCGCCTCCGCCCATGTCGCCGCCGCGGAGCGCCTGACCGCCGATCCGGCGGGCGAAACCTCGCTGGTGCTCAACATCGGACGCGGCGAGGGGGTTTCGGTACGGGAGATGCTCGATGTGATCGGCCGGGTGACGGGGTACGACACCGGCGGCGAGATCACGCCGCGGCGGCCCGGCGACCCCGCCCGGGTGGTGGCCTCCGCCGACCTCATCCGCAAGGAGCTGGGCTGGACCGCCCGCCACGGGGTGACCGAGATGGTGGCCTCGGCCTGGGACGGCTGGTGCCTGCGCCACCCCGGCGCCCGCCGCTGACCACCGCACCGGGGGCGCGGAAGGCCCGCGGCGGTACGCCTCCCCTCAGGGGTGCCGGGCGGCGCCGGGGGCCCCTCCGGCCGGGTGGTCGTCCGGGCTCAGGAGCGGTCGCCGGGGATGGCGGTGCCGTAGACCGAGTGGAGCGCGTAGACGCAGCGGTCCTTGCTGCCGACGAAGACCTTGCCGTCCACCGCGACCGGGGAGCCGGTGAGTTCGCCCTTGGTCCCGAGCTCCCAGCGCAGCCTGCCGGTGGCGAGGTCGACGGTGTGCAGGGAGTGGTCCCGGCTGCCGATGTGGACCAGGTCCCCGGCGACCGCCGGTGAGCCGACCACCTCGCCCCGGGCGGCATAGCGCCACAGCTCCCGGCCGCTGACCGCGTCGAAGGCGAAGACCGTCTCACCGCCGGCGAGCAGGACCGAGCCTCCTGCCACCACCACGGGCTCAGCGCCCTGACGGCTCGCGGTGCGCCCGTGCCAGCGCGGGTGGCCGGTGGCGGCGTCCAGGGCGTAGAGGGTGCCGAGGTAGTCGGCGACATAGAGGCCGAGCTCGGGGTGCGGGCCGTCGGCCGGGTCCAGGGCGGGCGGGGTGAAGAGCACCACCGGCGCCTCGAAGCGCCAGCGCTCCGCCCCGCTGGCGGCGTCCAGGGCGAGGACCCGGGTGCCCGCGGTGACATAGAGCGTGCCGTCCCGCAGTACGGGGCGCGAGGGGACGTCCTCGCCGACCGCCACGGTCCAGCGGATCCGGCCGGTGCGCAGATCCGCGGCGCGCAGCCGGCCGCCGCCGTAGTAGTGGACGCAGTCGCCGACGACCGCGGGGCCGGACTGCGGGGTCTCGTAGTCCTGCTGGGCGTCGGCCGCCCGCCACAGTTCGGTGCCGTCGGCGGCGGACCGCACCTGCACTCCGCCGCCGCGGGTGCCGACGCAGACCACACCTGCCGCGGCGTCCAGCGAGTAGATCCAGCCGTCCAGGGCGCTGCGCCACTGCTCCGCTCCGCCGGACGCGTCCAGGGTGTAGAGGTGCGGGCCGTCGGCGGTGTGCAGCCGGCCGTCGCAGACCGCGGTGGCCCAGGCCACGTCGCGGGTCTTGAAGCGGCGCTGGCCGGTGGTGATGTCCAGGGCGTGGACCTCGAAGGAGGAGACGAAGAGGGTGCCGTCGGCGACCACGGGGGTCCCCCAGACATCGTTGGACATCCGGAACCGCCAGGGCCGCCAGGGTCCGGCTGCGGGGCGGGGCGGCGTCACCGGCCGGGCCGGCTGCGGCACGGGGGCGGGTACCGGGGCCGGAGCGGGTACGGGCGCCGGGGCGGACGGTGCGGGCGCGGAGGGCACGGGCGCGGAGGGCACGGGGGCCCGCACCCAGTCGGTGGCGGGGGAGGCGGCCGCAGCCGGGAGCGCGGTGGTCTCGGCGCGGGGACCGGGCCCTATCCGTACCGAGGCGCCCGCCAGCCGGACCCCCGCGGCGTCGTCCTCGCGGGCGGGTCCACCGCGGTGCCGCGGTCCCGGGGCGAGCCGCTCGGTGGCCGGGGTGTCACCGGGCTGCGGCGGGCGGTGTGCGCCGCCGCGGGGATCGGCGGGCCGCGGCTCGGGGAGCTCGGCGGCCACCGGGGCGGGGGCGGGGGCGCTGCGGCGGTCCAGCGAGACCGGTGCGACGGGCGGGGCGGCCGGCATCGGCGGGGCCGTCACGGGAGGCGGTGGCAGGGGCAACGGCGGGGCGGACGGCTGCGGCACGGGGGCGGGGACCGGAGCGGGTACGGGGGCCGGAGCGGGCAGCGGGGCCGGCGGCGGGACCGTACGGCGCCCGCGCTTGCGCTCGATCAGTTCGATGGCGCTCTGCGGCAGCCACTCCCCCGCGTCGCCGTCACCACCGGAGTCGCCCCGGGCGAAGAGGTGCGGCGCCAGCTCGGCCTGGATCTCCGCGGGAGTCAGCCGCCGCTCCGGGGCGGGCCGCATACAGGCCCGTACCAGCGGCGCCAGCTCCTCGGGCAGGCCGGAGAGGTCGGGTTCGTCGCGGAGCAGCGCAAAGACGGTCTCCACCGGGTTGGCGCCCCGGTAGGGCGGGTGGCCGGTGGCCGTGTAGACCAGGAGCGAGCCCAGCGAGAAGACATCGCTGGCGCCGGTGACGCTGCGGCTGTCCCGGGCCTGCTCGGGCGACATGTAGGCGGGGGTGCCGACCGCGACGTTGGTCATGGTGAGCCGGGTGTGCGAGACCCCGGCGGCGATGCCGAAGTCGATCACCCGGGGGCCGTCCTCCACCACCAGGACGTTGGACGGCTTGAGGTCGCGGTGGACCAGCCCAGCCGCGTGGATGGACTGCAGCGCCTCGGCGATGCCGGCGATCAGCCAGCGGACCGCCTCCACCGGCAGCGGACCGCACTCGTTGACCAGGTCCTCCAGCGACGGCGCGGGGACATAGGCGGTGGCCAGCCAGGGCACGGGGGCGTCGGCGTCGGCGTCGACCACCGCGGCGGTGTAGAAGCCGCTGACGGTCTTGGCGGCGGAGATCTCCCGGCTGAAGCGGACCCGGAAGAGCTGGTCCTCGGCGAGCTCCGCGCGCACGGTCTTGATGGCCACCCGCCGCCCGGACGCGGACCGCGCCAGGTAGACCAGGCCCATCCCGCCCGCGCCGAGGCGTCCCAGCACCTCGAAGGGCCCGATCCGCCTCGGATCGTGCGCCGTCAGCTGGTCCACTCCTCCGCACCTCCCCGCTCTGCCGCCCCGCCGCGTGCCGCCGCGGGGTGGGTCGTCCGATTCTCCAATGCCGACCCGCCGAACTCCCAACCAGCAGGGCCGGGCCGCGCCGCTGCCGGGGTTGCCGGGGCACGCCGGAGGCCGCGGCGGTCCGCCGCCAAGATGAGGACGTACGGCACGCCACCGTGGTTCGCCTCCGCCCCGGGCGGGCCGCAGACGGGGGTTCCCGGGAGTGGAACTCCGATTGGCTCTAACGGACCAGTCACAACTGCATTACGGACTGGAGTCCGGATTCGAAGCCGCCGGTGAATGCATAGCGGACCGCGGGATCCGGATGCCGTCGAATTGTCCGTCAGTGCCCCGGTCCGGAACTCGTGACCTGGACATGAAGACAAGCGTAACGGCCCTTCGGGTGACACGCAGAGAGAGCGTCCGGTCATTCTCCGCGCCGTTGTGGTGCTACCGCGCCACCCCCGGTCGGAGTATTCGTCACATTGCCGAATCGCGCCCTGATCTTGCGCGGGTAAACTGACGGCATGACAGGACAAGTTCGCACCGTCGACGGTCGCGTCGCCGGGCGACGCGGACAGGCGACGCGGCAGAAGCTGCTCGACTGCCTCCGCGAGATGCTCAGCACGTCGCCGTACCGGGACGTCAAGGTCATCGACGTCGCCCGGATGGCGGGTACCTCCCCCGCAACGTTCTACCAGTACTTCCCGGATGTCGAGGGCGCCGTCCTCGAGATCGCCGAGGAAATGGCCAAGGACAGCCTCGGGCTCAAGGAGCTCGTGGCCGACAAATCCTGGGCGGGAAAGACCGGCCTGACCACCGCCGAGGAGCTGGTTGACGGCTTCCTCGGGTTCTGGCGCAAGAACGACGCCATCCTCCGTGTGGTCACCCTGGGTGCGGCAGAAGGGGACAAGCGGTTCTTCAAGATCCGCATGAAGGTCCTCAACGCCGTGGTTGGCCCGCTCACCGACACCCTCAAGGACATGCAGGCGAAGAACCGGTTCGACAAGTCGGCCAATGCCGGCGCCGTCGCCGGTTCGCTGATCACCCTGCTGGCCGCCTCGGCCGAGCACCAGAAGGCATTTGACTCCTGGGGCGCCAAGGCCAAGGACCTCAAGCCCAATCTGACGTCTCTGGTCTACCTCGGGGTGACCGGCAAGAGACCTCCAAAGTAGGGCTGCCCCGCACCACCTCGCACCACCCCTATTGCCCGCATCACCGGCACCATGACGCTTCACCAGAACCATCCGCACCATCAGCGACACCAGCACCGCATCCACCGTGCGCGCACCCCCGGTCTCCTGTCCGGACCGGGACGGACGGAGGGCGCCGGCCGTGCCTCGGGGGAGGTAAGCCGGACGCCCGAAGCGCGCCCGCGCCGGGGCGGCCCCAGCACCGCCGGGGCCGCCCCGCAGCGCGTCGGGGGGCACCGCTCAGGGGCAGCGGACGACCTGTCCGGCGTACGCCAGGCCGCCGCCGAAGCCGAAGAGCAGCACCGGCCCGTCCGAGGGCAGCTCGCCACGCTCCACCAGCTTGCTGAGCGCCAGGGGGACGGAGGCGGCCGAGGTGTTCCCGGACACCACCACATCCCGGGCGATCACCGCCTGCTCCGCGCCCAGCTTGGCCGCGATCGCCTCGATGATCCGCAGATTGGCCTGGTGCGCGACAAAGCCCACCAGCTCCGAGGGCGCGACCCCGGCGCGCTCGCACGCCAGCCGGGCGATCGGCGCCAGCTTGGTGGTGGCCCAGCGGTAGACCGTCTGGCCCTGCTGGCTGATCCTCGGCTCCCAGCCGGAGATCACCACCGCGTCGCCCTTGTCCGGCTCCGAGCCCCACACCACCGGGCCGATCCCGGGCTCGGTCCCCTCCGGGGTGGCCTCCAGCACCGCGGCGCCGGCCCCGTCACCGAAGATCACACAGGTGGACCGGTCGCTCCAGTCCAGCGTGTCCGACATCCGCTCGGCACCGATCACCAGGGCGCGGCTCGCCGCCCCCGCCCGCAGCGCGTGGTCCGCGGTGGCCAGGGCGTAGGAGAAGCCGGAGCAGGCGGTGTTGATGTCATAGGCGGCCGGGGCGGGGATGCCCAGCCGGGCCGCCACTGCGGCAGCGGTGCTGGGGCTGCGCTCCACGGCGGTGCAGGTGGCCACCGCGACCAGGTCGATCTCATGGGGCTGCAACCCGCTGTTGGCCAGCGCCTTCTGGGCGGCCTGCTCCGCCATGTCGACCAGGGTCTCGTCCACCGCGATGTGCCGGGTGCGGATCCCCACCCTGTCGCGGATCCACCCGTCGTCGGTGTCGACCATGCGCGCGAGATCGTCATTGGTGAGCACCTTGGGCGGCTGGTAGTGGCCCAGCGCCATGATGCGGGATCCTGTCATGACACCACTCAACCCGGTTACCGACGAGTCACCGGCTCATCCCCTGATACAGGATCGGACAGCGGATGCTGTAGCCCCCGGACAACGCCCCGGAGCGGTCGCCGCCCGGCGGGTCGGCCCTCAGGTGGCGAGGGAGGCCTGGTCGCCCATCACTATCACCGGATGGGCAGCCGGATCCAGCGCCCGCAGCAGCGTCACCATGTCGTTCTCGGCGAGCGAGACACAGGCGTGGGTGGGGCCGCCGTGGTCGACATGCACCCATATGCCGCCGCCCTTGTCGGCGCCCAGCGGCTTGCGGACATCCAGCGGGGAGGTGCCGGCCACCCGGTTGTAGTCGATCGCCACCACATAGTCGAAGGAGCCCGCGAGGTCCTCGCCCTCGAAGCCCTTGCCGCCGATGGTGAAGCTGGTGTCGCGGTGGTACGGGAGCCTGGACCCCGGGTCGGTCTTGAGGCCGCCCGCGTCGCTGAGCGAGTAGACGCCCACCGGGCTGCGCAGATCGTCCAGGTGATGGTCGGCCGTCCAGCCCTTGAGGCCGTTGTGGGCCGGCCAGCTGGTGCCGGGCTGCCAGCGGCCGTCGGCGGTGCGGCTCCACAGCGTGGCGGTGGAGTCGGCGGAGTCCCGGCCCTTGCCGGAGACCAGCAGCACCTGGGTGGTGCGGGCGGGGATCCTGGCCCGGAAGCCGCTGCCGAGACCGGGGAGTGCGGCGACCGTGCCGTCGTTGCGGTCCGAGCGGTCAGCGGCGGGGGACGAGGTGTGCCCCGAGTCCAGCGTGCCGCTCTGGGCGCGGGCGGTCCCTGCGCCGTCCTGCGAGCGGCCGAGGGAGGCGGAGGCCGCGACGCTGGTGAGCGCTCCCTGCGGGCCGAAGGCCAGCCAGCTGCCTGCGCCGGCCACCAGCAGTGCCGCCGTGCCCGCGACCGCTGCGCCCCGACGGCTGCGGCGCTGCCCCCGGTGTCGGCCCTGACGCGGGCCGGGCGCGCGCGTCGGCTCGGGCTGGTCGGCGGTGCGCTCGGTGCGGGACATGGGTGCGATCCTCCCAAAGGACCGGGGCGCTCCCGGCGCCGGGGTGCCGGTTGCAGTGTGTGAGCCTACGCACACCGGGTCCCGGGGGTTCAGCTCTCCCACTCCTCCACGGAGTTGGAGCCTCCGTCGCCCTGCAGCACTCCAGCCCCGCGGGTCCGGCCACCGGTGCACAGGAGGGGAGCGCGCCTCGCGCGGTGCGCCCGTCCCGGATGTCCGCGCCCCCGACCCGGTGTCCGGGCACCCGGGCACGCAGCGGCCCTGCCCGGGGTCGGTGGGCAGGGCCGCTGCGCGTCGGGATGCCCGGATCCGTCAGGCGACGGCCGGGACGGGGGCCACGGGTCGGCGGCGCAGGGCGAGGCAGAGCACCACCGCGACGGCGCAGAGGGCACCGGCGGCGTACCAGGCTGCGTCGTAGTCGCCCAGCCGGTCGCGGGCGACACCGGCGGCGGAGGCGACCACGGCGGCGCCCAGCTGGTGGCAGGCGAGCACCCAGCCGAAGACGATCGGGGCGTCCTCCCCGAACCACTCACGGCACAGCGCGATGGTGGGCGGCACGGTGGCGACCCAGTCGAGCCCGTAGAAGATGATGAAGGCCAGCATCCCCGGCTTGAGGTCGGCCGAGAACAGCTGGGGCAGGAAGATCAGCGAGGCGCCGCGCAGCCCGTAGTAGGCGATGAGCAGCCGTCGTGAGTCGTAGCGGTCGGTGAACCAGCCCGATGCCACGGTGCCGACCACATCGAAGACCCCGACCATGGAGAGCAGTCCGGCCGCCGTGGTGGCGGGCATTCCGTGGTCGTGGGCGGCGGGCACGAAGTGGGTGCCGACCAGGCCCGCGGTGGTGGCTCCGCAGATGGCGAAGGAACCGGCCAGCAGCCAGAAGGCCCGGATGCGGACGGCACCGGCCAGCACCGTGAGGGCCCTGCTGAGGGCCGCGCCGCCGGCCACCGGCGGCGGCGCGGTCTCGGCGCCGTACGGGAGCAGGCCCAGGTCGGCGGGGCGCTCGCGCATCAGCAGCACGACGGGCACCGCCACGGCCGTGGCGCAGAGCGAGACCACCACGGAGGCGGACCGCCAGCCGTGCTGGTCCACCAGCCAGGCGAGAAGCGGCAGGAAGACCAGGTTCCCGGCGGCGCCGCCGGCAGTGAGGACGCCGGTCACCAGACCGCGCCGGGCGCTGAACCACCGTCCGCTGACGGTGGTGGCGAAGGCACCGGCCATGGCGCCGCTGCCCAGGCCGACCAGCACGCCCCAGCAGAGCACCAGCTGCCAGCTGGTGTTCATGAAGATGGTGAGACCGCTGCCCGCGGAGATCATCAGCAGCGCGGCGGTGACGACCAGTCGGACCCCGAACCGGTCCATCAGCGCGGCGGCGAAGGGAGCGGTGAGCCCGTAGAGCGCCAGATTGACGGAGACGGCGCTGGAGATCACCCCGTGCGACCAGCCGAACTCATGGTGCAGCGACTCCATCATCAGGCCCGGGGTCGAGCGGAAGCCTGCGGAGCCGACCAGGACCAGCAGGGCCACGGCGGCCACGATCCAGGCGTAGTGCAGACGGGCGGCCGGGCGGGCGTCGGAGGCGGTCACGGGTGGGGTGTGCAGCTTCGGCGGCTCGGTCAGATCGGTCACGGCACCGAGTGTCCGCCACGCCGTATCCTGACAGCGAGTGGCCCGATGGCCATGTTGCGCAAGGATCGGGCCAGGAGGCACTCTGGACGGCACAGGCGCCTCGGCCCCGCCGGTCCGGCGGGGCCCGGCGGTGGCGGGCCCGTGTACGGGCGGACATCGGAGGTCGGCAGATGGCTGGGCCGCATCGGGTGGCGGTGTTGGCGCTGGACGGGGTGGTGGCCTTCGAGCTGGCCATTCCGTCGCGGATCATGGGCTCGGCTGCGGACCCCTCCGGAGGAGGACCGCTCTACGAGGTGAGTACCTGCACCCTGGACGGCGGCCCGGTGGCCACCAGTGCCGATTTCCGGGTGAGCGTGGACCACGGCCCGGAGCTGCTGGAGGAGTCGGACACGGTGATCGTCCCGGCGGCGCACCAGCGCGGGGAGTGGTTCTCCGAGGGCCGGCTCCCCGAGCCGCTGGCAGCCGCGCTGGCCAGGGTCCGACCCGGCACCAGGATGGTGTCGATCTGCACCGGTGCCTTCGTCCTGGCCGCGGCCGGACTGCTGGACGGCCGGCCGGCGACCACGCACTGGCACCACACCGACCGCTTCCGCGCACTCTTCCCCAAGGTGCTGCTGGACCCCGATGTGCTCTTCACCGACGACGGCGATGTGCTGACCTCCGGCGGGGTGGCCGCAGGGGTGGATCTCTGCCTGCACATCGTGCGGCGCGACCACGGCAGTTCGGTGGCGAACCAGGTGTCGCGGCGCTGCATCGTGCCGCCGTGGCGGGACGGCGGCCAGTCGCAGTACGTGGAACTGCCGGTGCCCCCGCCGAACGGCGGCGGCACCGAACCGCCGGGCACCGCGGCGGCCCGGGCCTGGGCGCTGGCCCGGCTGCACGAGCCGCTGGGGCTGCGTGAACTGTCCGCCCAGGCGGGGATGAGTGTGCGGACCTTCACCCGGCGCTTCCGGGACGAGGTGGGGACCAGTCCGGGCCAGTGGCTGGTGCTGCAGCGGGCGGAGCGGGCCAGGCAGTTGCTGGAGACCACCGACATGACGGTGGACCAGGTGGCCAGGGAGTCCGGCTTCGGCACCGCGGCGTCACTCCGCGCCCATCTGCATACGGTGCTGGGGGTGGCCCCCACGGCCTACCGCCGCACCTTCCGTGCCGGCCGGTCCTGATCGGCCGGTCCTGATCGGCCGGATCCGACCGGGTCCGGACGGGGCCGGGCTGCAACGGAGGGGCTCTCGGGCCTGGCCTGGACGGACGGGCTTGAGCGGGTGGTGGAGCGCCCTGCCCACCCGGGCACGGCACGGTGCTCCACCACCCGATCACGACGCCCGTGCCCTGTCGGACGCCGCTTGATCCGCACTCGCCGAGGAGGGCAATCCGGGTGGTCACCGCAGGATGCCGCCTCGCCGTCCCCTCGCAACGGACCGCTGCACCCAAGGGTGATCAGACAGACACGTGGCGTCAATGGCTTGTCCGAAACTCGGAAGGGTTGCAGCACATTTCGGCCGTACTACTGCGGTAGTGGCGGCCGAAAGCCATCGGTTCCACCCGGTCGGCCAGGGCTGCCCAGCGCTCCCCCATCAATCGCTGACCTGCGGCGTCGGGGTGCAGACCGTCGGGGAGCAGACCGGCCCGGGCATCCGCGGCGGCAAAGAGTTCCCGCCCGTCCAGACAGGTCAGCCGGCGGTCCCCGCGCTGCCTGAGCACCTCCACGGCCTCCGTCAGCACCTCACGGATCCGCTGCAGTGTCAGGTCCCCGCTGACCCGCCGCCGGACACCGCCGGGCCCCTGGAACCAGCTGTCCGCGGTGGTCTCCCGCAGCTCCCCGCCGAAGACCGGGGAGACCACGGTGACCGGCACCTGCGGGCGGCGGTCCCGGATCGCGGCCAGGAAGCCGTGCAAGGCGGGCCCCAGGGTGCGTTCGCGCAGCGCGGCCGAGTTGTGGACATTGATGCCGATCTCCAGGGTGATGCGGTCGGCGGGCTGCTCCGCCACCAGGCGGGCGACCAGCGGATCCAGCAGACAGGCCCCGCCGTAGCCGAGGTTGCGCAGACGCAGGCCCAGCAGCCGGGCCGCGACCGCGGGCCAGCTTCCGGTGGCCGCGACGCCGTGGCCCTGGGTGATGCTGCTGCCGTAGACGGTCCAGCGGGGCCGCCGGTCGGGGGCCGGCGGCCGCACCGGGCGGCCGTCGACCGCCCGCAGTGCACGGATGCGCACCCCGGGGGAGACCGGCAGCCAGATCTCCACCTGCTTCTCGCCCGGCGGCAGATCGGGCAGGTCGATCACGGCGTCGGCGAGCGCGGTGGCCGGGGCCGGCGGCTCACGGACCGGCCGGCCGTCCAGCACCAGGGCGTAGGGAGGGGACGTCACGGCCGGCGGCCCGGCGGCGAACGCCACCTGCTGGACATGGAGCGCCAGATGCCGCGACCGGGTGGTGCAGCGCAGCCGTACGCCACTGGGGCCCATGGCGGCGACGGCCAGCAGTGGGTGGTGGAGCTCCAGATCGGCACGGGGCAGCCGCCAGGGCTGGACCCAGCCGTCGCCGTACTCCAGGTCGACGGCGCCGTCGACGACGGTGACCCCGTCGGGGAGGACGAAGGCGTCTGCCGCGGTGCGGTGCGGATCCAACGGGCCTCCCCGGTCGGCGGCTTCGGTGCCGGCACCCGGCGGCGCCCCGGCGCGTCCGGTCAGACCGCCAGGGCCTGCACCCGCCCGTCGGGGGCGACGGGTACGGCGGGGGCCTCGCGGTCGATCTCGCACCAGACACGCTTGCCCGATCCGTCGGGGTACCAACCCCAGCGGTCGCAGAGGCAGTCCACCAGCTCCAGACCGCGGCCGCCCAGCGCCTCGCCCTCGGCCGGGCGCCGCTCCGGCGGGGCGTCGCTGGCGTCGGCGACCTCGACCCGCACCGCCGGTCCGTCCGCGGCGCCGACCGGGAAGACCAGGCGGAGCACCGCCGGGCACCCGGTGTGCACCACGGCATTGGTGACCAGCTCGGACACGACCAGGACCAGCGTCTCGCAGAGCGGCGCGTCCGGGTCGTAGCCGCAGCCGCGCAGCCGTTTGCGGGCCCAGCTCCGGGCACGGCCGACCTCTGCCGGATCCGGCTGCACCGCCATCTGCAACTGAAGCACCTGCACCGCTCACACCACCCGTAGTCGCAGGCCGACACACGCTGTCCTCGGCACGGTTCGTCCCAGAATGATCGGCTCGTACCGCGGGCAGCAAGCGCTTCGGGCATATTCCAGCGATCGGGGCACAGCACGGTGCATACTGCCCTCCCACCATCGGCGGGACCGTTCTGCGCGTCCGCCTGATCGAGCGTAGCCAAACCCCGGAGCGTCGCCCGTGACACGGCGCGGGCGCCGCCGGAACCACCCTTCCTACATCTGTCCGACGGTGGTCGAACGCCGCTGGACGGGCGGTCAGGCGGAGAGCGGCACCGCGCCGTCCCCGGCGCTCCCGGCGGGGTCGGCGGCAAGGTCCGCGCCGCTCACAGCGGAGGCGGCGTCCGGGTGGATGTCGAAGAGCCGCCGGACTCCGAGGGCGGTGAAGACCCGCTGCACCCGGCTCTCCCGGCCGTCCTGGTAGTGCCCGGGGATCACCAGGCGCAACTCACCGGCGCAGGAGCGCATCAGACGGCGTGCGGCGATCAGTACGCCCACGCCGCTGGAGTCGCAGAAGTGCACCTCGGAAAGGTCCAGCACCAGTCTGCGGCGGCCGTCGGCGACCGCTTCATGGACCCGCAGCCGCACCGTGGCCCCGGACACGAGGTCGATCTCCCCCGCCACGCGCAGCACGGTCCAGCCGCTGCGCTCCTCCGAGGTCACTGCCAACACCACGGGCCCCTGTCCCTTTCCTGCCGGGGGACGCGGTCCGGGGGTTCCCGGGCAGCGCACCGGCCGCCGACGACCCTATGCCGTCTTTGCACCGGTTGGACAGGGTGCCGTGGTCACGCAGTCGTAACGTTGCGGATGAATCATCATCTTTCGCCCCTTCTGTCACCCCGGCGGGCCCCGCCTGTACGGGCACCGGGCGTCTGCGGCGCAAGCCCCGGCGCTCGGTGCGCCCACCCCGGCGCGTGTCCTCCGGGCGGCGCTCCTCCGAACGGGCAACGGCGCGTCAATCAGACGTTCCGGGAGTTCCCCCCGCTCTTTGCGCAATCCCGAGCATCGCCTCTCATTGCCCGGATACCTTGGGATCTATCCGAGCGCAACGCCCGCCCTACCCCCGGGGCGGACGGAGCGTCAGGACGGTACGCCGGACCCGCAAGGGGGAGCTCGCACCGGATCCGGCGGCACGCAGGAAGGGTGGTGCGTACGCATGGCGGCCCCCGCCCCGATCCGTTGGGACCAGCAGATCCAGCAACGCCTCGCCCGCGGCGAGGAGGCCGCGCTGGGTGAGCTGTACGACCAGTTCTCACCCATGGTCCACGGCCTCGCCAACCGCGTCCTGGACAGCCAGTCGGCCGCCGAGCAGATCACCCGCGAGGTCTTCGGCCATGTCTGGGAGCACCCCGGGGAGTTCGACCCCGCCCAGGGCTCCATGCGCTCCTGGATCAGCACCCTCACCCACCGCCGCGCGGTGGAGCGCCTCCGCCGAGCCAGCGGACTGCCGGCCGACGGCGCCGGGGCACCGCCGGAGTCCGCCGGCCTGGAGGAGGAGGTGCTGGCCGCGGCCACGGCCGCCCGCGTCCAGTACATCGTCACCTCGCTGCCGCACGCCCTGCGGGAGACGCTCACCCTCACCTACTTCCGCGGCCGCACCTATCAACAGGCCGCCCGTGAGCTGGGGATACCCGAAGCCACCGCCAAGCACCGGATGCGGCTCGGCCTGCAACTGCTGGCCACCGCCCTGGCGACGGAGGAGCACCGGTGACCGCCCCCGTCGCGGCACCGCTGCCGCCCGCCGAGCACGAGGCCGTCCGCGGACTGCTCGGCGCCTGGGCGCTGGACGCCTGCCCGGCCGACGAGGCCGCCCTGCTGGAGAGGCACCTCGCCGACTGCGGGCCCTGCGCGGCCGAGGCCGCCAGGCTGCGTGACGCCGCGGGGTGGCTCTCCGCGGACGAACCCCTGGACCCGGCGCCCGAGCTGCGCAGCCAGGTCCTGGAGAGCTGCCTGGTCCGCCGCGCCCCGCTGCTGCGGGTGCCCGAGTGGGCGGCGCCCTACTCCGCGGAGACCGCCAAGCTGGACGCGCTGCTGCGCGACCTGGGCCCGGCCGAGTGGCTGGAGCGCGCCGAGGTGCCCTGGCACGGCGGCGCGGAGCACTGGCGGCCCGCCGAGGTGCTCTGCCATCTCGCGGCCGTGGACGGTTTTGTGGGCACCGCGTACGGACTGGCCGACCCGGTCTCCGGAGAGCTGCCGGACGGCCCCGCCGACAACCCCTGGGCGGCGATCACCACCCGTACGGCATGGCTGATCGATGCCCACGGCGGGCGGGCGCCCGAGGCGGTCCGCGCGCTGTGGCGCGAGCAGACCCGGGCCGTGGTGCACACCGTCTCGCTGGCCGGTCCGGCCGGCGCCGGGGTGGAGGTGGACTACGGCGCCTTCCGCATCCCGGCGCGGGACGCCCTGGTGGACCGCGCCTTCGAGTGCTGGATCCACGCCGACGATGTGGCCCGCGCCGTGGACTACCCGTACGAGCCGCCCTCGGCACCGCATCTGCGGCAGATGATCGACCTGGCCGCCCGGATGCTGCCGGCCGCCCTCGGCGGACGGCCCGGGGCCGGCAGCGCACGGCCGCCGCGCACACTCAGGCTGGTGATCGAGGGCCCGGCCGCCGGGGAGTGGCTGATCCCGCTGGACACCCCAGGGCTGCCCGCGGCCGCCGAACCGGTGGCCTCGCTGGTGATGGACGGTCTGGAGTTCTGCTATCTGGCCGCCGCACACCGCGACCCGGACCGGATGCCGGTGGGCCAGGACGGCGACGCGGCAGCCGTCCGTGAGGTGCTGCGGGCCGCGCCACTGCTCTCCCGCCCCTGACCCGGGCGCCGCCGCGGCCCGACCGGGGCCGGGCCGCGTCCGGGGGTGCGGTCAGGCGAAGACGACCGTGCGGGCGCCGTTGAGCAGCACCCGGTGCTCGCTGTGCCACTTCACCGCGCGGGCCAGTGCCTGGCACTCGACGTCCCGGCCGATCGCGACCAGCTGGTCCGGGGTGACGTCATGGGTGACCCGCTCGACCTCCTGCTCGATGATCGGTCCCTCGTCGAGGTTGGCGGTGACGTAGTGCGCGGTGGCGCCGATCAGCTTGACGCCCCGGATGTGCGCCTGGTGGTAGGGCTTGGCGCCCTTGAAGCTCGGCAGGAAGGAGTGGTGGATGTTGATGATCCGCCCGGAGAGCGCCTTGCAGAGGTCGTCGGAGAGGACCTGCATGTAGCGGGCGAGCACCACCAGGTCGACGCGCTCCCGCTCCACCAGCTCCAGCAGCTGCGCCTCGGCCTCCGGCTTGGTGTCGCGGGTCACCGGGATGTGCTGGAACGGCACCCCGTAGGACTTGGACAGCTGCTCGAAGTCGGTGTGGTTGGAGACCACCGCGGCGATCTCCACCGGAAGGGCGCCGATGCTGGTGCGGAAGAGCAGGTCGTTGAGACAGTGGCCGAACTTGCTCACCATCAGGACGATGCGCATCTTCTCGTCGGACGGGTGGATCCGCCAGTCCATGTGGAAGGAGGCGCCGATCGCGGCGAAGCTGGCCCGCAGCTTCTCCACGGTCACCGGGGTCTCCGCAGAAGTGCACCCGCATGAAGAACAGACCGGTGTCCTGGTCGCCGAACTGCTGGCTGTCGACGATGTTGCAGCCGGTCATGAAGAGGTAGCTGGACACGGCGTGCACGATGCCCTGCTTGTCGGGGCAGGACAGGGTGAGGACGTACTGGCGCCGGCCGTCGGCCGGGTCCTGCACCGCGTCGCTCTGCTCTGCCACGGTCGTCGCCGTCCTCTCGTCGCCGGTACCGGCCCTCACGGAGCCGTCGTCGGATCCAAGCGTGGCACAGACCGGCCCCGGAGCAGATCACTGCCCGCACTCCGGGACGTGTCCGATCCGGCCGTTCGGCCCGGCGCGGACGTGCCCGGTCCGGTCGTCCGGTCCGGTCGTCCGGCCCGGTGTGGCGGAGGTTCAGGCGGTGCGGGTCAGGATGGCCAGGACGTCCAGCGAGCGCGGCGGCGCGTCGGGGTCCTCGCCGTCGTTGGCGGCCAGGCGTATGTGGGCCTCGCGGGCCGCCCGTACCGCCTCGGGCCAGCCGTGGTGGGCCAGATAGGCGCTTGCCGGGGCGTCGGCGCCGACCTGGTGCAGGATACGGAGCACCCGCAGCACCGCGACGTCCACCAGGGCGGCCTCGCCCGAGTCACGGAAGATGGTGCCGACGTACTTCTCGGCGGACCAGCGGTCCAGCCAGGTGTCCTCGACCAGCCGGTAGACGGCGTCGGTCACGTCTCCGAAGCCCTCCCGGCCGGCCACCCAGCACTCCTGCTGGAAGGTGGGGTCGGAGAGCATGTGCAGTGCGGAGCGGACCCGGGCCCGCCAGCGCCACCATGGCATGTCGTTGAGCGGCATGCCGCCCATGGTGCTGGAGCGGGGCCGTGCGCGGAAAGAGTTCGAGGAGACCGACATCGGAATCCGATAGTACGTTCTTCGCGGACGCGACATTACGGCGCCCCCACCGAAGCGTGCGCCCCTTCCCCCTGCGCACGACCCCCACACCGGGCGCACTCGCTGTTCATGTCTGATTACCCCACCATTCGCCTGCCTGCCCTCCTGCCGTGCGCCGAAGCCGCCAGTCTGACGATCCGGAACGACGCGCACCGCACGTCCCAAGGAGGGGCACCACCATGACGCGGCTCGGAACCTCCGGCACAAAGCCCGCCGTCACCCGGCACGGAAACACCGGCCGTCCCCGCCGCCTCCCGCTCGCCAGACTTCTCGCCGCCGGTGCGCTGACCCTCCCGGCCGCGCTGGGCGCCGCTGGCTGCGGCGGCCCGGCGGACGCCGCGACCTCCTCGTCGGACATCACCGTGATGACCATGGCGCCGGCCGGCAGCGGCGGCACCGACCGGCCCGGGATGACCGCGCTCGCCGAGGCGATCGGCCGGAAGGTGAACGCCACCGGCGGCATCTCCGGCCACAAGCTGCATGTCCTCATCTGCAACGAGCACAACACCGCCGAGGGGGCCGACGCCTGCGCACAGCAGGCGGTGGAGGCCAAGGCGCTCGCGGTGGTCGGCTCCTACAGCCAGTGGGGCGACACCGTCCTCCCCGTGCTGGAGGGCAAGAGCATCCCCTACATCGGCGGCTACGGCCTCTCCACCGACGAGTTCCGCAGCCCCGACTCCTACCCGGTGAACGGCGGCACCCCCGCCCTGCTGGCCGGCAACGGTCGGCAGCTGGTCGCCGAGGGCTGCCGCAGCGTCTCCGTGGTCCGGCCCGACACCCGGGCCGGCGACGTGATGCTCAACTACCTCTCCCGGGCGCTGAGCCCGGCCGGCATCAAGCCGGTCGACGTCCCCGCACCCGAGCAGTCCACCGACTACACCTCCGTCGCCCAGCGGGCCATCGGCACCGACCAGCCCCACCACTGCGTCACCGCGGCACTGGCCTCCGACCCCACCCAGACCTTCCTGGACGCCTACCGCAGGCTGCACCACACCCGCACCCGGCTCTCCTCGGTGATCGGCAGCTTCCAGCAGTCGGTGGTGGACGCGACCGGCGGCAGCAGCGGCCCGCTGGCCGGGGCCTACGCCACCAGCTGGTACCCCGACGAGTCCTCCAAGGTCTGGGACGCGCTGCGGAACACCGCCCGCGACTACGCCCCGGGCGACAGCATCGACCCCTCGGACCCCGGTGTGCAGACCACCTGGGTCGCCTACCAGGTCTTCCTGCAGACCGTCGAGCGGCTGGGGTCGCAGATCGACGTCCAGACGCTGGCGACCGCCCTGGACACCCAGGGCCCCCTCTCGACCGGCGGTGCCACCCCGCCGCTCAGCTGGCGGCTCTCCGACATGCTGGCCAGCGTCGACAGCCCGCGCCTGGTCAACACCTCGGTGACCTTCCAGGCCGTGCAGAACGGGCAGTTGCTGGAGCAGCAGCACCGCTTCAACGATGTGCGGTGGGTACTGACCAACGTCTCCTGACTCACCCCCGGCGGCGCGGCAGCTCCTGCTCCAGGGTGCGCACCAGCGAACCCAGCCGCCCCCGCTCGGGATGGACCGACGGCACCCCGGCCGCCTCCAGCGGCCGGGCGCAGACCTCTCCGATGGCCACCGCCAGCACCCGGCCGCCGCGCAGCGCGGCCACCACCTCGTCGTACCGGCCCAGCTCCCTGGCCTGTGCGAAGAACCCCTCCACCGCGGGCTGGCTGGTGAAGGTCACCGCCTGCACCTCGCCCGCCGCCACGGCCGCCACCAGCCGCCGCGCAGGTCCGGGGTCGGCCGGCGGCCCCCAGCGGTAGACCGGCACCGGCAGCACCTCCGCCCCGGCGGCGCGGAGCGCGGCGGAGAACTCCGGCATCGGCGCCCCGTGCTCCTGCACCGCCACCCGGCGGCCCGCCAGGTCCTGGGCCAGCAGCCAGGCCAGCACATCGTCGTTGGACTCGGTGGGCGCCGCGTAGGCCTCCCGCAGACCCGCCGCCCGCACCGCCCCCACGGCCTTGGAGCCCCGGCACACCAGGGCCGCCCCGGCCAGCGCGGCCGTCAGCGCCTCACCCCGGCCCCACTCCGCGGCGGCGTCCAGCCACCCGCGGAAGCCCACCCCGGTGGTCACCGCCGCATAGTCCGGCGGCGCCGCCACACACGCCTCCACGGCGGCCTGCAGCTGCTCGTCGTCCGCCAGCGGCAGCGTGGACATGGTCGGCGCCTCGACCACGGTGGCGCCCCGGCGCAGCAGCAGCCCCACCAGGTCCTCCCGCCGTCGGTCCGCCGTCACGGCGACGGACCACCCCGTGAGGGTGCCGGATTCGGGCGTCCGGTCCGCGGGGGCCGGGCCGGGAGTCGGGGGATTCACCATGCGCCAAGGATGCCAAAATCGCCCCCCACCGCCGTTTTCGGCCCACTCCGCGGACGGGCCGGGCGGAGCTTGGCAGCGCGACGCCGCCTGCTCCCGGAGTCGCCCGCCGGGCGCACCGACGCGGACGCCGTGGTGGGGGGCACAGTGTGCGCCCCCCACCACGGCATGGACGGTGTGCGGGAAGAACATGGACGGTGTGCGGGAAGAAGCGGAACGGTCAGAGATCCCCGAAGCTGCGCGTGGGAAGCCCCGTACGGTGAGCGATGGGGTTCCAGAGGGCGGAGGCCCGCTTCTTGGCCGCGGTGGCGGCACCGCTCGCCGCATCGCCCCGCGCCCGGTGCCCGCCCGGGGCCGGGCGGTGGTGCTTGTGGCAGTACCTGACCGAGTCGCCGCCCCAGGCCGCGTACTCGTCGTCGGCCTTGGCGGAGGCCTCCCAGGCAGCCCTGAGCTGCGCGGTGAGCTGTGCCCCGTTGGGCAGCTTGTCGACCTTGAGCGCGCCCAGGCTCTGCACCAGCTGCCGCCGCTGCCCGGCGGCCTGCACCAGCTGCTGGCGGGCCGCCGCCGGGTCATTGCAGGAGTTGATCGAGCCCACGGCTGCCACCACCGCGTCATGGCTGCTGCTGGCATTGCCCAGCAGCCCGGCCAGCGCCTGGGCCTGGGCCTTCATGGCCGGGTCCACCGCTCCCGACGAGGAGCCGGCCGACGCGGGCGGGGCTGAGGACGCCCCCTGGAACCGGCGGTCGCGGGAGGCGCGGACGACGCCGCCTTCCCACCGCCGCCTCCGCCACCGCTGAACAGCGCACCGGCCAGCACACCCACCACCACGCAGGCACCCACCACGACGCCCGCGATCACCTTGGCCGAGGGCTTGCGGCCGCCGCCGCCCGGCGGGGCGTAGTCGTAGTCGGACTCCTCCCGCATGTGCTGCTGGAGGTAGCCACCGCCCTGCGCCGGCGGAGCGCCGTAGGCCGCGGCGGGAAAGGCCGCCTGGGTCGGCTGCCCCCGAAGCCCGGTGCCTGCGGACCGGGTATCTGGTGTCCCTGCCCGGCGGCCGGATCACCGGGCGGGTACGGCGGCAGGTACTGCGTCGCCGGGGCGGACTCGGCGCCGGCCGACGGGCCTGCGGGCGGGTACGGCGGCAGGTACTGGGTGGACGCCGCCGGACCGGTGGGCACGCCCTGCTGCCCGGCCCCCGGGTCACCGGCGGGGTACGGCGGCAGGTACTGCGTCGCCGCGGCGTCCGCCTGGCCGGCGGCCGGTCCCGGCTGACCCCAGGCACCACCCGGTGCGGGCTGCTGCGGCTCCCCGACCGCACCGGGGTAGCCGTAGCCACCGCCACCGCCCTGCTGGTGCGGCGGCGGCCCCTCCGGCTCGGGCCGGAACAGGTCCTCGGGATTCAGTTCTCGGGAGTTAGGGCGGCGCTGGTTCAACGCGATTCCTCAACTGTGCGCGACGCCCGCGCTGCCATGGGCAGCCCGGCCTCCGCGGTCCACTTCTTCAGAATGTCGCCCCACGCTACCCGTTCACCTATACGGGTGACTACGCGCCTTGACATGCTCCCCGTCCGAAGGCCGGGAGATCTCCTCCCGTCCCCCGGTACGACCTGCCGCGCAACGCCCGGCCGGTGGTGCGCAGCGACGTCCGCGCCCCGGGGAGCGAAGCACCGCGCGGAGGCCCCGGCGGCTCACGCCGCGGCCGCCTCCGTCTCGGCCCGCTCATGGAACTCCCGCACCACCCGCTGCTCCCGGAACGGCTCCAGCCGCTGCCGGAAGTCCTCCAGGTACTCCTCGCCCCGGTTGGAGCGCAGCCCGGAGAGCAGCTCCACCGCCTGCGCCCCCGTCTCGCAGGCCTCCTCCAGCTCCCGCTGCTGCAACTGCGCCGTGGCCAGCAGCACCAGATCCACCGCCCGCCGCCGCACCCGGGTCTCGGGATGCCGCGCCAGCGCCGCGCGGGCCTGCCGCTCGGCCTCCCTGCCCTGCTCCAGATCGCGATGGCAGTGCGCCAGCTCGTCGGCCAGATAGGCCTCGTCGAAGTGCGCGATCCAGTCGGGGTCCTCCTCCGGCCGGCTGCGTCCCATGGCGTCCACCGCCTTGGCCGCGACCAGCCGGCAGGAGCGGTCGTCACCCATCAGGGCATGGCCGCGTGCCTCCGCCGCGTAGAACATCGCCATCGCGGTGGGTGTGGCCGCACCACGCGCCCCCTCCTGGGCGGCGCGCGCCAGTTGGGCGATCTCCCGGGGGTTGCCCAGGGTCGCGGCCAGGTGGCTCATCGAGGCGGCGAGCACATAGCCGCCGTAGCCGCGGTCACCGGCCGCCTGCGCCAGCCGGAGCGCCTGGATGTAGTAGCGCTGGGCCAGCCCCGGCTGACCGGTGTCCACGGCCATGTACCCGGCCAGTTCGGTGAGCCGGGCGACCGCGGAGAACAGCCGCCGTCCCGTCTCCTCCCGGTACGACCCGGTCAGCAGCCCGGAGACCACGCTGTTGAGGTAGTGGACCACCAGCGGCCGCACATGGCCGCTGCCGAACCGGTGGTCCAGATCCACCAGCATCCCCGTCGCCACCTGCACCGCCGCCACATCGGCCGAGCCCACCCGCGGCCCGCCCGCCCTGGCCACCACCGGATCGGGCGGGGTGATCAGCCAGTCCCGGCTGGGCTCCACCAGCGCGGAGGCCGCCACCGTGGCCCCGGTGAGGAAGTCCCGCCGCCCGACGTCACTGCGCCACAGCTCGCCGGCCTGCTCCAGTGCCCCGGCGAGCGTCGGCGCGAACTGCAGTCCCACTCCCCCGGCCAGGTTCTTGCCGTCGGCCATGCCGATCTCGTCGACGCTGACCGCCCGCCCGAGCTTGCGGCCCAGCGCCTCCGCGATCACCGCGGGCGCCTGCCCGCGCGGCTGCTGCCCCCGCAGCCACCGCGCAACGGATGTCTTGTCGTACCTGAGGTCCAGCCCGTGCTCCGCTCCGCAGAGGTTGACCCGGCGGGCCAGGCCCGCGTTGGAGCACCCCGCCTCCTGGATCAGGGACTGAAGCCGTTCGTTGGGCTGTCGTGCGACCAGCGGTCTGGCGGCCATGGCCTTTCGCCTCCCCAACGCCCCCGGTCATCCCCCGGCGGGCGACGTGTGCGGTACCAGCGGCACGGACTCTGCCCTGACCCCGTGCGCCGATCCGGATTCCGCATCATTTCCGGCAATTGACGCAGAAACGTGACGCCAGCTTAGCGACCTGCGTCACACCCGGTGTACCCCCCGCAACCGGCTCGACTCCCCACGCGCCCCGGGAACTGCACCTGTGCGCCCCACCGCGCGCCACCCTGACCTGCGGCTCCGCCACCACCCCCAGACCGCACACGACCGGCCCCGGCCTCACCGTCACGAGTGACCAGGGCTGCACACCCCCGCCCCCCGGAGCCGAGCCGGCCGAACACCTGCCCCACGACACATCCCCGCGGGTTCACCCCGGCAGGAATCCGCAGACCCCGACCTCGAACCAGACCGTCTTGCCGATCCCGCACGCCCTCGGATGCGCACCCCACTCCTCGGCGAGCAGATCCAGCAGTTCCATCCCCCGGCCCGACTCCTCGTCAGGCAGTGCCCTGCGGAGCCTCGGAAGCGCGGCATCCGCATCGGAGACCTCCACCCGCAGCCGGCCGGCGCCGCCGACGACGCGGCACCGCACGCCGATGTACCGGCCCGGCGGGACCCGGGCATGGCGGCATGCGTTGGTGACCAGTTCGCTGAGCAGCAGCACGGCGGTCTCGGTCGGCTCGTCGGGGAGCCGCCACACGGCGGCCTGTCCCAGCAGCGCCGAGCGGGCCCGGCCGGGACTGCGCGGGTGGCGGGGGAATCGCCAGCCGGTGTCCAGCACCACGACGGCGGGGGTGGTCTGTTGTGCGGGCATGTCCGTCCCGAGGGTGGGAGTTGTCCGTTGTCCGCTCACAGCCTGCTTGCCCGCACCTAGGCTCGGCAGTAGCGACCCGGGTACGGAGCGTGTCCGTACCCGGCGCGGACCGCGGGGAGGCGGGACGTATGACGAACGGGGGTGCCCAGCCGCCGACGGCGTGGCGGTACTGCGGCAACCAGATCAAGCTCTGGCGCACGCGGGCCGGGGTCAGCCGGGAGGAGCTGGCCAAGGAGGTCGGCTACAGCTACGAGACCGTCAAGTCCATGGAGCAGGGCCGCCGCAGGCCCGCCCTGCGGCTGCTGGAGCTGGCCGACGAGATGTGCGGCGCCCACGGTGTGCTGCTGGCGGGGCAGGACTATCTGAAGCCCGACCGCTTCGAGTCGTTTGCGATGGAGTACATGCGCTACGAGGCGGAAGCGATCGTCGTCAACTCCTACGAGTCACTGCTCATCCCCGGCCTGCTCCAGACCGAGGAGACCGTCCGCGCGCTGCTCGGCGCCCACTGGCCTCCGCTGGACGACGAGACCGTCGAGACCCGGACCGCCGCCCGGCTGGAGCGCCAGCGCCTGCTGGAGAAGCAGACCAAGTCCTTCGGCTTTGTGATCGGCGAGACGGCGCTGCGCCACCCCCTGGGCAGCGCGGAGGCGCACCGCCGCCAGCTGCTGCACCTGCTGGAGGCCGGCACACCCCGCCATGTGACGGTGCAGGTCATGCCCAACGGCGGAGCCCATCCGGGGCTCAATGGACCGTTCGTCCTTCTGGAGACCCCCGAGCATGAGCAGCTCGGCTATGAGGAGGGCCAGACCACGGGCGTACTGTCAGCCGAGCCGGAAAGGGTCGGCATCCTCACACAGCGCCATGCGATGATCCTGCGACAGGCCCTCAACCCTGAGGAATCGGCAAGCTTCATCCGGGAGTTGGCGGAGGAGACATGAGCACGGACGGCCTGGTCTGGTTCAAGTCCAGCCACAGCGGCACCGGGGGCGGTGACTGCGTCGAGGTCGCCGTGGTCTGGCGAAAGTCGAGCCACAGCGGCACGGGGGGCGGCAACTGCGTCGAGGTCGCCAGCTGCCCCGGCACCGTCCATGTCCGTGACTCCAAGGACCCCGACGGCCCCCGTCTGGCCTTCTCCCCCGCCGCCTGGTCCGCCTTCGTCGCCTTCGCCGCCGGTACGCCGTCTGAGCCGGCCGCCGACGGTCAGCGCATGGAGTCGCAGGCGTGGGCGCGGAAGGACGCGACCGACGCGGTGACGGGTGAGTCGGAGCCATCCAGCCGGTAGCGGACCTGACCGACCGCAAGGGCCTTCAGGTCCTGGACGGTGAATTCGACGTGTGTTCCCGAGTTGGTGTCGTCATGGGTCGCGGCGTAGACGCCGTACCGGTGGCCCGGCTCCAGCGCGGGCAGCGGCTTGTCGAGCTTCCAGCCGCGATCACCGGCCAGCGGCCACATGGCGAAGTCGGTGACGGCCCCCTCATGTCTCCAGCCGACCGTGCTTGCGTCCCCGACGACGGGGTCGTAGAACACCGCCGCATCGATGCTGCCCGTGCAGACGGCGACCGCCACCATGGCCGTGCCGTCCGCGGAACGGGAGACCCCGGTGACCGCTCCCTCGACGACCGTGCAGCCCGACACCGGCAGACAGGCTGCCGCCGCGGCACCCGCCGCACCCGCCCGCACCCATCGCCCGTTCACTCCCTCGTCCCCCTCCGACGTCCGCCGTGCCGTCGTCCAGGATGACGCCGTTGGAACGGGCCCGTAACCCTCGTGCCCCGCGGTAGTTGAGCAGCATGTGGAAGAGACCCTGGGAGCGACCGCGCCGGGGCGCGGCGCCGCCTTCGTACGCGATCTGCTCGCGGAGACCATCGGATACGCCGAGGACCGTCACTGGGAGGTCTGTCCCGGGACGTGGCTGGTGGAGGGTGACGGCGGCCCGGCCCGGTGCTCCTGCGGGGATGCGCGCTGCGCCGTGCCGGGGGCGCACCCGGCCTCGCCCGGATGGCGGGGCAGGTCGAGCGCCTCGCCGGATGTGGTGCGGCGCTGGTGGACGGAGACCCCGGCTGCCTCGGTACTGCTGCCGACCGGGCGGACGTTCGATGTGATCGATGTGCCGGAGACGGCAGGCTGTCTGGCGCTGGCCCGGATGGAGCGGATGGGGGTGCAGCTCGGTCCGGTGGTGGCGATGCCGGCGATCGGCGGCCGGGGGCGGCGGCTGCTGTTCCTGGTGCTGCCGGGGGCGCTGCCCAAGCTGCCGGATCTGCTGCGCGGCCTCGGCTGGCCGCCGGGGCGGCTGGACCTGGTGGGGCACGGCGACGGCGGCTGGATCGTGGCCCCGCCGTCCCGGGTGGGCGCGCATGGCTTCGCCCAGTGGGCCCGGCAGCCGAACGACACCAATCGGTGGCTGCCGGAGGCGTCCGAGTTGATCGACCCGCTGGCGTACGCCTGCGGTAGGGAGGCGCCGCCGGTCCCCGCCCCGTAGGGCGCATCCCGCTGCCGCGCGCGGCGGCCCCACCCCGGGTCCGAGAACCGGGGTGGGGCCGCTGCGTGCGGTTGTGCGCACAGCAACTGTGTGCATAAGAACCCGGTCTACCCGCGTCATGGGTCGCACAAGCCCCTCGTACGAGGGACAGGGCTCAAGGATTGGCGAGATCTGCCGAGGGGAGAAAAACGGTCGGGAGGGATGAAGTGAGGACGAACCGGGACGAAGGGAGTGAGGAGCCGGAGGCATCACAGTGGCCCCGCCGGTCGGGGAAGCCGGAAGGGCCACGGGTGGGGAGTCCGGGGGGACTCGGGAGGGACACCGGGGAGGGACAAAGGGGAGGGAAGGGTCGGGGAGGGGCCGTCACCCGGTGCGCTCGGGGTTCCGGGTGACGGCAGCAGAGGGCGGAGGGTTTCGGCGCCGGGGAGCGCCGAAACCCTCCGCCCTCGGCCGTTCCCGAAGGGCCGGGTCCCGAAGGCCAGTTCCGGTCCCGGGGGGCCAAGCCCGGACGCGGCCGGACCCGGACGGGGTCGGCCCCGGACCCGGTCCACCATGCGGCCGGACCCGGACGCGGGAACAGCCGGCCATGGGCCGCAGTCAGGTTCGGCCCGGGGCCGGACCTCGGGCGGGGTCAGACCTTGGCGACAAAGACGTGCGAGGCGATCTCCCGGTCCAGCTCGGCGGCCTCACCGCCACTGCCCACCAGCACGCCGCCCGCCGCCTGGGTGACATGGACGACGGCCCCGGGCTGCACCCCCGCACGGCGGAGGGTCTGCATCAGCTGGGCGTCGGTCTGGATGGGCTCGCCGATCCGGCGGATGACCACGTTCTTGCCGTCGCCACCGGGGGCGAGGGCATCCAGCGTGACCAGGTCCGCGTCGAAGCCCTCGTCCGCAGCCGGGGCGTCGCCGAGCTCGCTCAGACCGGGGATGGGGTTGCCGTACGGCGACTCGGTGGGGTGGCCGAGCATCTCCAGCACCCGGCGCTCCACCGCCTCGCTCATCACATGCTCCCAGCGGCAGGCCTCGGCGTGCACCTGCTCCCACTCCAGGCCGATCACATCCACCAGCAGGCACTCGGCCAGCCGGTGCTTGCGCATCACCCGGACGGCCAGTCGGCGCCCCTCCTCGGTGAGCTCCAGATGGCGGTCCCCGGCGACCTGGAGCAGCCCGTCGCGCTCCATCCGGGCGACGGTCTGGCTGACCGTGGGCCCGCTCTGCTCCAGGCGCTCGGCGATGCGGGCGCGCATCGGGACGACGCCCTCCTCCTCCAGCTCCAGAATGGTCCGGAGGTACATCTCCGTCGTGTCGATCAGTCCGCTCACGGCCGCCGGCTCCGTTCCTAAGAATTCCTCCCCCCAATTCTGGCCTATCGCAGCGACATCGGGGCGGCGCTGTTGACAGCGGGGGCCGGTGGGCCGCACGGTGCTCGCCGAGGAGACGAGGTCCAGACCACTCGGCTGCGCCGCGAAGACCGACGAGAGAGCAGGCAGACCATGACCGACCTGGCCGGACAGTACTTCGACGCCGCCGTGTCGCTGCTGCAGCGCGCCCGCGACGAGGAGGCGGAGAATGTGCAGCGGGCGGCCCGGGTGCTGGCCGACACGGTGGCGGAGGGCCGCCGGGTCTTCGTGTTCGGCGCCGGACACTCCGCGCTGCCCGCGCAGGACGTGGTCTACCGCGCCGGCGGGCTGGTGCCGATGAACCTGCTCTCGGTACCCGGGGTGACCGGGGTGGATGTGATGCCCGCGCCGCTGACCAGTGCCCTGGAGCGGGTGTCGGGGCTGGCCACGGCCACCCTTGACGCCAGTCCGGCCACTCGTGGGGACCTGCTCTTTGTGATCTCCCTGTCGGGCCGCAACATGATGCCGGTGGAGCTGGCCGAGCACGCCCGCGGGCGCGGGCTCACGGTGGTCGGGCTGACCTCGCTGGCCTACCCGGGGGCGGTCTCGTCCCGGCACCCCTCGGGGACGTACCTCAGGGACCACTGCGACATCGTGCTGGACACCAAGATCGCGGTGGGTGACGGCGAACTGGCGGTGGAGGGCGCCCCCACCACCTTCGGCCCGGCGTCCACGCTGGTCACCGCGGCACTGCTGCAGGCCGTGGTGGCGGTGGCGGTGGGTCTGCTCGCCGACCGCGGGGTGACCCCGCCGCTCTTCCGCTCGGGCAATGTCGACGGCGGCACCGAGTGGAACGACCAGGTGCTGGCCGAGCAGGCCGACCGGGTCTTCTACACCTTCGGCCGGGGCCGCTGAACCGGAGCCGCCGAGCCCGGCCCACGGCCGGGCCCGCGGCCGGGCCCGCGGCCGGGCCCGCGGAGCATTCCGGGTCAGCCCGGATCGGCCCGGGTCAGTTCGGGTCAGTCCGGGCCGGTCCGGGTCAGTCCGGGTCAGTCCGGGCAGCGCCCCGAGAGGTCCACGGCTGCGGCCACCCGTGCGGCGATGTCCTCGGCGTAGGAGAGATCCGCCCGGTCGAAGCGGCGGCGCCCGGGGCCGCGCAGAAAGGTCAGCACGCCCACCGTGCGGCCCCGGCTGCGCAGCGCCGTGCAGATCCCGTGCAGGGTGGCGGCGGGCCAGCGACGGTCCACCGCCCAGGAGGTGTCGCCGCCCCCGGTTACGCAGACCGAGCCGCCGCGCTCCAGGGCGCGCAGGGCGGGGTGCAGCTCGGAGTAGCAGACGGGGATGCCGGACGGCTCCGGACCCGGGTCCTGGGCCGCCGTACCGACCGGGGAGGCGGCGGCGCGGACCAGGCCGCCGGTGTCGCCGTCCGCCGCGAGGTCGAGGTAGGCGTGGTCGGCGAAGCCGGCCAGCACAAAGTCCAGGTAGCCGACCGCGCCCTCCATCGGGTCCTCGCACTCGGCGGCGGCGAGGCCGGCCCGGCGCAGCTGGGTCGCCCGGAACCGCAGCACCGTGCTCTCCTGCTCGGCCTGCTCGCGCTGGGTGACGTCCTCGAAGAGCCAGGCCACGCCCAGCGGCACCGGTTCGTCGCCGAGCGGTGAGCCCAGCCGGACGAACTCGCTGCGCCAGCAGCGGCGGCGGCGCTCCTCGTCGCCCCGCAGGGTGCCCCAGAGCTTGACGCCGCCGAGCGGCTCACCGGTGGCCAGCACATGCTGGAGCGCCGACTCCAGCTCCTCCACCCCGTCGCGCAGCACCTCGCCCAGCGGATGGCCCAGCAGGGCGCTGCGCTCCACGCCCAGGGTGCGGGCGGCGGAGGCGCCGACGGCGGCGGGCCGCAGATCGGCGTCCACCAGGACGACGGCGAGCGGCGCCTCCTCGAAGAGCGCCTCGGACAGGCCCAGCGACCGCTCCAGATCCACCTGGGAGCGGGCCTCGGAGAAGGCGAAGTAGAGGCTGCACCGGTCGCCATGGCCGTCTGTGGCCGGCTCCGCTCCCCTGACCGCGGAGACCTGGGCGCGGACCAGCACCCGGCGGCCGTCCCGGGTCAGCAGGGCGAACTCCTGCACGCGGCGGCGGCCCTCGGCGGCGGCGTCCTGCAGCAGGGCCGCGACCGCAGCGGCATCGGCCTCGCGCACGGCCCAGCCGGCCAGCCCCGGCCGGCCGACGGCCTCCTCCGCGGTCCAGCCGAGCAGCCGCTCGGCCTCGCGGTTCCAGTGGGTGACCGAGCCGTCGGCGGCCAGTGCGCAGAGGCCGACCTCCATGGCCTCCATCAGGGCGGTCAGCAGCACGCGGTCGGGTGGCGGCGCGGCGCCTGCCTTGCGGAGCCGCGAGCCGGACCCTGTCGTCCCGGGTGCCGTCGGTCGCTGTGCGGTCATGGTGCCCACCTCCCCCACACGCATGTTCATTCAACCCGGGGGATACCGGCTGTACACCGGATTCCGCAAATCCCCCGTCCAAATCGACCCGTCCGTGTGCTGTGCGACCGCCGCCGTCCCGTCCATACTGGCCGCGGCGGAGGGCCCGACGACGGGGGGTAGGGATCCATGTCAGCTGAGTCACGCCGAGTCGTGCACGAGCACGAGCTGCTGCCGGAGCTGTTCTGGGCGGCGGACGGCGCCTCTCTGCAGGGCCAGCGGACCACGGTGGCCATGTCCCGCTTCCAGCTGCTGATGCTCACCGGCGCCGCAGTGGCGGGCTCCGCGGACAGCCCCTGGATCGCGGCGGTGTCGGCGGTGCTGTTCTTCCTGGCGATGTGCGCCTCCGCGCTGGCCGGGCTGCACAACCCGCAGGGGGTCTGGTACGAGGGCCGGGCGGTGGCGGAGTCGGTGAAGACCCTGGCCTGGAAGTACGCCGTGCGCGCCGACGCCTATGTGCCGCCGCCGACCGCCATGGAGGACGCCGAGTCGCTGTACCGCCTTCAGCTCACCGGGGTGCTGCACGCCTTCCGGCGCAGCCGGGCGGTGCCTCCCGGCGCCCGGGCCGATGTCACCGAGGGCATGCAGCTGCTGCGCGGAGCCTCGCTGGCCATCCGGCGGGACGTCTATCTGCGGGAGCGGGTGCAGCAGCAGCACGACTGGTACGTCAACAAGGCCCGCTACTGCGAGCGGGCGGCCCGGATCACCGGCTTCCTCTCGGTGGTGCTGCCGCTGCTGGGTGTGGTGCTGTCGGTGCCCCGGATACAGGGCGACTTCAGCTACGACATCCTGGGCGCCGTCGCGGCGCTGGCCGCCTCCTCGACGGCGTGGGCGCAGCTGCGCCAGTACCGGCCGCTGGCGTCGGCCTACCGGTTGGCCGCCGACGAGCTGGAGCTGATCCGGGTGCAGCTGGCGGCGATGGACCTCTCGGCGCCGGACGCGGAGGAGCAGTGGGCGCGGCTGGCCCGTGACGCGGAGGATGCGGTCTCCCGGGAGCACACCACCTGGCAGGCCCGCCGCGAGGTGCGGGGCTGAGGCGGCAGGGCTGAGGCGGCGGAGCCGAGTCCGCAGCGGCGAGTCCGCGGGGCTGCGCCGGAGTGTCGCCGGTGGGTGGCCGGGCCTCGCCCGGAGGTCGTCGCGCTCCGTCAGAGGGCCGTCCGCGCGGCTGAGAGCGGCCCGTTCGGGGAAGAACCTTCCCTGGGGCGGCGCCGCGCGGATCCGCGCCGGGGGGAGGGGCAGGTGGTGCGACTTGTGAGGGTGCCGGACGGCAGGGCGCTGGCCGTGGAGAGCCGGGGGGATCCGCTCGGCAGTCCGGTCTTCCTGCTGCACGGCACCCCGGGCAGCCGGCTGGGCCCGGCACCTCGCGGTGCGGTCCTCTACCGGCTCGGGGTGCGGCTGATCGTCTTCGACCGTCCCGGGTACGGCGGCTCCGACCGGCTGCCGGGCCGCCGGGTGGCGGACGCGGCGGCCGACGTGGCGGCCATCGCCGATGCGCTGGAGCTGGACCGCTTCGCCGTGGTCGGGCGCTCCGGGGGTGCGCCGCACTCGCTGGCCTGCGCGGCGCTGCTGCCGGAGCGGGTGACCCGGGCCGCGGTGCTGGTGAGCCTGGCGCCGCGGGGCGCCAGTGGTCTCGACTGGTTCGCGGGGATGGCGGAGTCCAACGTCCGCGAGTACAGCACGGCCGCGGACAGCGCCCGGCGGCTGGCGCTCCGGCTGGAGCAGCGGTCGCAGCGGATCCGGGAGGACCCCACGGTGCTGGTGACCGAACTGCGCGGGGAGCTGCCGGAGTCGGACCGGCAGGTGGTCGCCGACGCCGGTATCCGGGCGATGCTGGTGAGCAACTACGCGGAGGCACTGCGGGAGTCCGCGCACGGCTGGATCGACGACGCCCTGGCCTTCTGCCGGGACTGGGGCTTCGACCCGGGGTCCATCAGGGTGCCGGTACTGCTGTGGCACGGGCAGGAGGACGTCTTCTCGCCGGTGCAGCACACCCGCTGGCTCGCGGAGCGCATCCCCGGCTCGACCCTGGAGGTCGAGGCCGGGGCGGCGCACTTCGGGGCGCTGCCGGTGATGCCCAGGGTGCTGGCCTGGGCCACGGGCTGACCGGGAGCGGAGGCAGCGCCCGCGGCCAGCCGGGCCAGGGTCGTCCCTGCGGGCCGCAGGCGGGCGCTGCCCCGCGGCAGGCCGGATGGGCCGGCCTGCTCCTCCGGCGGCGGCTCACAGGGGCTGGGGTTCAAGGTCCGTGAAGGTACGCTCCCAGTCGCGCGCCGCCCGGGTCAGGGGGTGGTCCTCATGGAGCACTTCGAGGCAGTCCGCCAGGGCCCGGGAGCGGACGTCCTCGGCCTCGGCGTGCCGACCGGCGGCCCGCAGTGTCACCGCCAGGTTGGCCTGGCAGGCCAAGGTGCCGGGGTGTGTCGGACCCAGCAGCTCGGTGAGACCTGCCAGGGCGGTGCGCTCCAGTGCCTCGGCATGCTGGATCTCCCCGGCCTCGGCGCGGAGTGCGGCCAGGTTCACCATCGTGCCCAGGGTGAACGGATGGTCGTCGCCGACGGCCGCCCGCAACGCGTCCAGCGCCTCCTCGGTGGTCTGGGTGGCACGGCGGAGCGACCCGCTACCGTGCACGTAGACGGCGAGGTTGACGGCGCACGCCAGAGTGAAGGGGTGCCGATCGCCCATGGTCCGCTGGTAGCCCTGGAAGACCTGCTCGGCCAGGTCGCGGGCCTTGTCGTCGTCCCCGGCCGCCGAGAAGTCCGCGGCCAGGTTGAGGGCGCACGCCAGTGCGTCGGGGGCGTCGGCGCCGTACCGCTTCACATACAGGTCGTACGCCTCGGCGGTGACCCGCTGTGCCTCGTCGGCCCGGCCCATCCGGCGCAGTGAGACGGCGAGGCTGGTGACGGCCCGCAGCGTCTCGGGGTAGTCGTCCCCCAGCACCGCACGGCACTTGTCCACGGTCTCCCGCAACAGGTCCAGCGCACCGCCCCAGTCACCGGTGTCGCGCATGTCCCGCGCCAGGTGGGACATGGACATGAGGGCGTAGTGGTGCTCCAGGCCCAGGACCTCGCGGCGGCCCTCAAGGGTGTCCAGGTCGATGTCCCTGGCCTCGGCGGAGCGACCGACCAGGCGCAGGTCGACGGCAAGGTTGCTGGCTGCCGAGAGGGTGCGGTGGTGCCGGTCGCCCAGCAGGTCCTTGAACTGCCGGTAGATGTCCCGGTCGCGTTCCAGGGCATCGTTGAAGCGGCCCAGCGCCCGCAGGTCGGCTGCCAGGCTTCCGGCGGTGGTGAGCGCATCGGCGTTCTTCGGCGAGAGCACCGCCTGCTGCCGTTCCAGGGTTGCCTGGTCGAGATCGAGGGCTGCCTGGTAGTCACCACGGCTGCGCAGCACGTTGGCGATGTGGAAACGCAGGCTGAGCGTCTGCACGTCCTCGACGCCGAGCTTCGCCGCCCACACCTCGTCCAGGTGCGTACCCAGGGTCAGCGCGCCGTCGTACTCGCCGCGCTTCCAGAGGTAGCGCACCCGGTCGATCAGCAGCCTCCTGGTCTCCGGCTCGTCGCAGTTCTCGGCGCTGGACGGGCCGAGGTGCGGCCAGATCTCCTCGAACCGCTCCCAGTTGCGCGGGTCGTCCGTGTCGCCGCGTTCGGGCCGGGCGTCGACCAGGATGCGGTGAACCTCGTGCATCGCGTCCTGCTGCTCGTGCGAGGTCATCTTCGACCGGATCACGGCCTGCACCAGGCGGTGGATCTGGATGCCCTTGCCCTGGCCGCCCTTGGCCAGGGCGTAGCGGTTGATGGCCTGGATGGAGCGGCCCAGCAGATAGCCGGCCTGCGGGTCGCGGTCGTACGGGACCAGTGCTTCCCTCATCCGCCGGCTGTGGACCAGGTTGAGCGCGATGGGCTCCGGCGCAAAGAAGGCGCAGAGCTGCAGCAGCCGCACCGCTGCCGGGTTCTCCTCCTGGAGGCGGGCGATGGAGACGTTCCAGGTGGCCGCGACCGGCTCGGGGTAGTGGGCGGAGGTGGCGACGCCCAGCGCCTCCCCCGGTTCCTTGCGCAGCTGGGCGACATAGCTCTGCACCGGGGTACCGGTCTCGGCCAGCCAGGCCGCCGCCACCTCCACGGCCAGCGGCAGATCTCCGACGGCTGCCGCCACCTGGTCGGCCTCGTCGTCCGTGAGGGAGGGCGAGCGGCGGCGCAGATGCTCGACGGACTCCCGCCGGTCGAACACGTCCACCGGCAGCGCCTCGGCATGGGTCGACCATGCCTGGTTGCGGGAGGTGACCAGCACATGGCCGGAGCCGCCGGGGAAGAACCGCTTCACCTCGGCGGGGTCGTCCGCGTTGTCGAAGATCAGCAGCCAGCGGTCGGTCACAATGCCGCGCCGCAGTGCCTGCCGGGCGGCCTCGGCCGCCTCCGAGACGCTGTCCCCGATCCGCAGCTTCAACTCGGCGGCCAGCTCCCCCACCGCCGGTGAGATGCGGGCCAGTTCGGCCGCGAGGTCGGCGAGGGCAGTGGCGACCCGGTCGCCCTGCTCGGCGTTGACCCACCACACCAGGTCGTAGTCGGCCATGAACCGGTACGCGTACTCCTGGACGATCTGGGTCTTGCCGACGCCACCGAGGCCGTAGAGGCTCTGCGGGGTGGGCAGCACCGCCGTCATGCCCGCGCCCAGCTGGTTGCGCAGCGCCTCCAGCACCTGGGCGCGGCCGGTGAAGGCGGGGTTGCGGGCAGGGATGTTCCACACCGCCGGCCTGGTCCCCGGAAACCGCGGTCCCGCCTCGGCGAGGGGCACCGAAGCGGCGTCGGCACGGCCCAGTGCACGCAGCACGGCGGAACGGGCCGGCCCCTCGGCCAGGTGGAGCAGGTCGACAGCCACCGGCAGCCGCAGCCCGGGGGCGTGCCGGACGTCCCCGACGCGTACCTGGACGAGCTGGCGGCGGATGCCGGACGGGTCGCTGCCGATCACCGTGCTCAGCAGCTCGCGTGCCTGTGGGTTGCGCAGGTATGCGGCGGAGAGCAGCACCACGGTGCGGCGCGCGGCCTCGGCCGGAGTCTCCGGCTCGCCGGCCGCCCTCGGTTCGGCGCCGATGTCCTGTGCCACCACCTGGAACCCGGCGGCGGTGAGCACCGACTCGATCCAGTCCGCCCACATGCGGTCCTCGGCCGCGTAGGAGAGGACCAGCTCGCTGGGGCTGGCGGGGCGGCGACGGGTGTAGAGGTCCAGGGTGCGCAGTCGCTCCGGCTCGGGGAACGGCGGCAGCGCCGTCACCCGGCCCTCGGTGATCACCGAGGTCAGCCGTTCGCAGGAGGCCAGCATGGAGGAGGCGAGGCCGGGGGTGTCACCGAAGGTGGCCAGGATCTCCTCGTACGCGTAGAACGGCCGGTAGGGCACCTCGACCGCGCCCCAGTAGCCCGTCAGCTCGTCCTCGCGCAGCCCGGACGGCAGCCCGTCGAAGCGCAGACGGGCCAGGGCGCGCCCGGCGTCCGCCTTCTCCTTCTCGCCCTCGTCCACCCGCATCGGCACCGGGAGGATGCGGATGCCCCGGTTGCGGTAGCGCTCATGGATGTGCTGGGCGACGGAGGCCGCGCCGTCGATGGACTGGTCGCTGAGGGTGAAGCAGACCACCAGGATGTCCGGCATCTCCACGGTGCAGATGTCGGCGATGTCGCTGAGTCCGGTACGGCTGTCGATCAGCACCCAGTCGTAGTGCTGCCGCATGTCCTCGCGGAGTGCGACGAAGAACTGGCCGCCGGCGAAGCGGTCGTAGAAGTCGTCCCAGTAGAGGCTGCCCAGGATGGTCGAGTAGTCGCGGTTCTGACGGCCCGCCGAAAGGAAGTCCAGGCTGCCTCCGCCGGGGAACTCCCACTGCAGTGAGGTGGCATGCCGCCGGGCGCGCGCGTACTGGCGGTGCCAGTCCGGGGGCCGGGGGACGTTGCGCAGCGCCTGCTCCCGGTACTCGGTGATCAGGTCGATCATGCCGGGTGTGGTGCCCAGCAGCGCGGGGTCGAAGAACGGGTGGAAGAAGCGGTGGAGGCCCGGCGCCTCCAGGTCCCAGTCCACGGCCAGCACCCGGTGGCCGTTGGCTGCCAGGATCCAGGCGGTGTTCGCCAGGGTCATGGTCCGTCCGGTGCCGCCCTTGTACGAGTAGAACGTGATCACGCGCCCGTCGCGGCTCTCGGTCATGCTGCGCCTCCGCCAATGTCGTAGTGGTTGCCGGACAGGTGGTTGCGCGGGTCTCTCGGGCGGTCCGGACCGCGGTCGGGCGGCGGATCCGCGCCGGGGGCGACCGGGCCCCTGAGTCTGGGCCGCGGCACGGTCTCACCCTCCGGCGGGTAGGTCCTGGCGTGCCGCAGGTACTGCTGGGAGGCCCGAAGGACCGCGGTGGGGAGGTCGTCGTAGAAGGAGTCCAGGCTCGGCAGCAGGCCACGGGACAGCCGATAGGCGGTGGGCCCCTCGTGGAGCTTCCGGGACAGCGCCTCCTCGGTGGCGGCCCGCAGCTCCTCCTCGCGCTCGGCGACGTCCGGGTGGTCCCGGTTCCACGGCAGCATCACGCTGATCCAGGGCCGGTGCTCGGCGTCGAGCCGCCGCAGCAGGTCACGGTGGCGCCGGTCGGTAAGGGTCCAGCGGTCGACGAGCAGCACCTCGGGACCGGCGGGGATGCCCACCGCCAGGATGCGGTCGATCTCGTCCTCGAAGGCGCCCACCTTCACCCGGTAGTCGAGGCTGCGGGCCAGGTCGGCGGCATGGTCGGCCAGTGCACGCTTGGACTGCGGGTGGTACGGGTTCCAGTCGAGCGGTGAGGCGCCGTAGCAGTCGGTGCAGCGGTGTCCCGTACGGTCGTCGCGGCTGCATGCGAGGACCACCACCCGGAGCTCGTGCGGGCCGTCGCCAGGGCCGAACGCGCTCGGCACCTCGCGGTAGTCGGCGCGCCGGCCGGCCGGGATCCGGGTCTCCTGGGCGACGGTCACGATCCGCTGGGCGAGCCGGTAGACCACCCGGTCGTACTCGTGGCGCAGATAGCTCAGCCGGCTGAGGCCGTAGAGGCCCTCGGCCGCATAGTCCGCCCCGAGGTCGGCCTGGCTGAACTGGAGGTTCTCGGCCGGCCCTGGCAGCGATTCCGGCGGCACCGGCACCCACAGCGCGGGCACCATCCCCTCCATACGGCGCGGCCCGGCCACACGGTGGTAGGCCGCCCGCCGTGAGAAGAGGTACCACTCCTTGCCGCACTGCTCGCTGTGGAAGTAGCGCGGCGAGTACAGCGGCACGAACACCCGGCAGTGCGACAGCGCGTCGGACAGGCTCGCCGACCAGCCCTCCCCGGGGGTGAGCCGCCGGTCCATGAATCCCGCCGCCGCCCCTTTGGGCAGGTCGGTCAGCTGCATCACATGGGCGCACAGGTCCTTGTAGAGCTGGTCCACCAGGGCGTCGGGGTCGCCGGCCATGGTGTCGCTCGGAGGGGTGTGCGCATAGCTGAGGAAGAAATAGGGCTCCGCCCTGGTCTCGGCCGGCCCTCCTGGTATCTCCACACGCGCCCCCGCCCCGCCTGATGAAGGACCATCAGTGTAGGAATCGACGATTCGTCAGCGGAATACCGCGTGCCCAGGCCTTGTGGTGCGCACCGTCCGATTCCGGCCGCCGGACCTCACCGTCGGGCCTGGCACTGGACGGTCACCGCGGCGTCCACCACTTCGCGGACCGGCATCAGCCGGCAGGGGGCCGACCCCACGGTGCCGGTCGGTACCCCGACCAGCCGCCGCACCTCCCGGTCCAGGTCGGCGAGGTGCCCGTCGTCCAGCGCAGGTGCCTCGAACCGCCGCCACTCCCGGCCACCGCCGGTGCCGCGCACCACGCAGGCGTACTCCCGCAGGGGGAACCGCCCGGTCCGGTAATCGGCCAGGTGGTAGACCGTGCACCGTTCGATCGGACCGATGACCAGGGCCTGCGCCCCCTCGCGGTACAGACGCGCCAACGGCGAGCCCTCGCCCAGATGGCTCTCCAGCGGGTGGTCGCCCACCAGATCGCGGGCGCCCGGTCCGACCGCGGCGAAGGAGGTCTGCGGGTGCGGGCTGCGCAACGCTCCGGGAGTGGTCCGGATCTGCTCGGCCAGCCTCCCCATGGTCGGCGAGGCCGGGGTGGATGCCGGGTCGAACGGGGGCAGGGCCGCAAGGTACTCAGCGCATTCCGCCTCGCTCATCCCGCGCACCCGCTCCCGGTGCAGCGAAGAGGTGGTGGAGTTCTCCGGCGTGGCGGTGTACGCGACCAGCGTCCCGCCGGGGCCCAGGGCCGCCCGCAGCGCCTCCACCACGGCGGCGGCACCCCCCGCAACCGGCCCGACGCTGCGCAGCGACGCCTGCACCAGCAGGACCGACCCCGGCCGCACACCCAGTGCGCCGAGGTCCCGGGCGAGTCCGGCCGCGGTGTGCGGCACTCCGACGACGGCCACCTCAGCTCCCCACGGTGGACCGGGCCTGCCAGGACGCATGGTGCCGCTGCGCGGACAGCCGCGCCCGTTCGGCCGCCTCGGTGCCGACCGGCTCGTCCAGCCAGGGCACCACCGTCTCCCGCATGCCCTCGGCAAAACGCATGCCCAGCGGGGTGAGCGACCCGGAGGCCGCCAGCGTCTCCACCGCCTCCGCCGTCTGCTGCCGCCAGCGGGCGAAGTGCACCTCCGCCTCGGCGGCGGCCGGCCCCTGCGCCGTGTGCCGCCGTACCCGCCAGAAGTCGGTCACGGCGACGTGGGCGTACGTGCCCTGGAGCAGCCCCTCCAAGGGCCGGGGGTCCTCCCGCCAGGGGGCGTAGTAGAGCCGGGTGTCCTCGAGGTCGTGAAGGTCGGCGAGGTCCAGCACCGCGCCCAGCTTCACATGCTGGAACTCGTGCAGCAGCAGCAGCGCCAGGATGTCCGGCCGCTCGGGCCGGGCGATCCCCACCGCGCCGAAGGCCTGCCGGGCAGCGGCGCTGACATCCCGCCCGGCCGGGGCCCGCAGCGGGGTCACGGTACCGAGCCCGGCCACCAGGCCGGGGGCATAGCCGGGCAGCTCCCGGCCGATCAGTTCCCAGGCCCCGGCCAGGCCGGTGCGCCACAACTCCGCCTCGGCGTCGGGCAGTCGGTCGGTGACCGGCCACTGGTGGGCATCACGGTACGGGTCCGTGTCCTCCAGGACCAGCGACCAGCCAGGGGCGGCCAGGCGGCGTACGGGGTGCCAGCGCTCGCCCGGGGGGTCGTCCCAGCCGATCCGCAACACGGCGCCGCCCGCCTCGACGGTGAAGCCGTCCGGGCCGCCGGTCACCGCGGCCTCGCCGCCGTCGGCGCCGACCAGCACCCGGCCCAGCGTGGGCAGCCGTACCGCGCCGCCGCGCACCGGCACCCGCACGGGCGTGTCCCGGCCCGCGCGCAGGGCGGCTGCGGCGGCGATCTCCGCCAGTCCGCCCAGGTCGGCGCCGGGTGCTGCCTCCAGGCAGCGGAGCGCCCAGACCCGGGTGTAGGGGTGGGCGAGCACCGCGTCCAGCGCCTCCGGCACGGCGGCGTCCAGCTCGGTGACCAGCTCCCAGGCGGCCGCGGCGCGCTCCGACTGCGCTGCGTGCCGCCAGACGGCGACCAGCAGCTCCCGGCCGAGCTCCAGTTGCGCTCGGGCCAGGCCCCGTACCGCCTCGGTGCCGCCGAAGCCGGCGGCCAGCTCGGCCAGGTGCTCCTCGGCCAGTGCCGCCGGGGCGGGGGGCGGATCCTCGGGGACCCGGGTCGGGGCGGTGCGGTCGCGGATGCCGGTGATCAGGCGCATGAGGTCCCCGCAGTAGACGGAGGGGTTGGTGAAGCCGCTGCCCGTGCGGTAGCGGTGCGCGTACAGGCCGCCGCCGCAGGACCGCACCACCGGGCAGACCCGGCACTCCTCGGCCAGCCCGGCGATGCCCTGCTGCCGGGCGAGCATGCCCGGATGGCGGGCCACCTCGTCGAAGGTGTGGGTGAAGACGTCCAGCCCGGTGGCGGGTGCTCCGTCGAACGCCGTCTTCAGCGAGTCGGCCTGCTCCAGCGTGCCATCGGTCTCGATCACCACCAGGTCGGACGGCTCCAGGCCGAGGGACTCGGTGAGGCTGCTGCGGCCGCGCAGGGTGCGCTCGACGGAGTCGAAGATCCGCACGGGCACGGGGCGGCCTCGGGCCTCCCAGCGGTCGAAGACCGCCAGCAGCCAGTCGGCGTACGGGGTGGCGGCCCCGCCGGGGCGCTGCGGTGGCTGGTCCCAGGTGGCGTGGGGCAGCAGGTAGTCGATGCGGGGCGGGTCCAGCTCCACCAGTGCGTCATGGACCGCGACCGGGTCGTTGCGGACGTCGACGGTGCAGAGAAGCCCGGCGAAGAGATGCCGGCGGCTCGGCCGGTTGAGCAGCCCCACCGCCCGGAGGACCTGGGGATGGCTGCTGCGGCCGTCGGCGAACCGGCGGTGCCGGTCGTTGGCGGCCCGGTCTCCGTCCAGCGACACCCCGACCTTGATGTCCCACTCGTCGAAGAGGTCGAGGAAGCGGTCGTCGAGGAGGACACCGTTGGTGTGGATACGCAGGTCCAGTGCGCTGACACCGGCGAGCGCGCGGTGCAGTTCCTCGGCCGCCCGGCGCAACCGTGCCGGGCCGGCCAGCAGCGGTTCGCCGCCGTGCAGCACGACATGGACCGCCGCTGTCCCGTGCGCCGCGGCGTGCTCCGCGATCCGGTCCGCGGTGTGCGCCAGCACCTTGTCGGAGGCTGCCCTGGGGCGGCCGCGCCAGCTGGTGTCCGCGTGCTCGTACACATAGCAGTGGTCGCACGCGAGGTCGCATCGGCTGTGCACCTTCAGCACGAACTGCCTGAAGGGCACCAGAGGTCGGTCCATGTCGGCGGTGTGTGACAACCTCAGATCGAGGAACTGAAGGCGGCCACAGTGACCGGCCGGCCGGCCGGACCCGCGAGAACGAGGCGCTTCAGGGTCTCGGAGGGGGTCTGGGCAAGTGAGGCGAGAGGCACCCGTGACGGCTGGGCGGTCTGGCCGGTTTCGGCGGGCGCCGGCGCTGGGGCGGTGGGAGTGTTCAACGCGGTCCCCTTGGGGGTAGTAGGGAGGCGAAGCACTGGTCCATCGCAGACACACGCGTACCATGGGCTTGGATCAGCACTGCGCGTCACCGACCCGCAGTGGCGTTGGGGTGTGCGCGTATCGCCTGCGCGAAGTCTAGGACAGCTCCTTGACGCCGGGTCGATTTTCAGTCAGCTCACACCGCGTCAGCCGACTGCGCCAGATGGGCGATTGACCTGGTTCCCACCTGCTTCCCGGCCCTGCAGAATCACTCGTACGGGGGTCACCCGGTCGGGCCACTCGTCCATTGCTGCCCCGGCGCGCGCGGCGAGGCCTCGAGAGGGACGCCGCGCAGACACGGCGGAGCCCGTCGCCACGGCCAGGAGGCTTTCGTCGGCGGCTGGGGGTTCTCCCGCAGGACGGCCCAGGTGAGCAGAGCCGCGGACAGACCCGGCGGCACGGGCGGCACGGCGGAGAACACCCTGTTCCGGCTGATCCGCCGCTGCTTCTCCCGCACGGTGTACGGACCGGTGGCCGGTGCCACCGTGCTCCCCCGGCGCCTCCCGGGTGAGTCGCCGAACCGGTCCATCGCCGGGAGCAGAAAAATACCGTTGCCTCCCGGCACAGCACGTGCCTATCGTGGCGGCACACTGAAAGGAGGTGATCCTGAGTTGAGTACTTTCAGGACGTGTGAGGTGGCTGCTTCCTAGCCGCCCCCGCCCGGCTGCCGAGCTAAGGCGGCGGGGAAATACACAGCAGACACCCGACCCGCGGGCTCACTGGGATCGTCCCCCGGTGCCCGGTAGGTGGCGCTTGCGCCGTCCGCCGGGAGCAGCCCGCGGGTTGTCTGCGTTCGGGGCCCCGGCACCTCCCCGGTGCACCCGGGCCCGGGAGCGCAGGTAAGGCCGCCGGCCCGGTGGATCCTCCCGGGCCCGCGGCGACCGTGCCGGACCCGGTGCGACCCGCCGGGCCGGGTTGCTGGTGCCGCCCCCCGCACTAGGGACAGAGCCGCTCGACCAGCCAACCCGTGGGGGCAGTGGGGTCGGCCTGGTAGCGCAGACGGTCATGGAGGCGGTTCTGCCGGCCCTGCCAGAACTCCACGGTCTCCGGGTGGAGCCGGAATCCGCCCCAGAACGGCGGCACCGGCACCCCCTCGCCCTCCGGATAGCGGTCGGCCAGCTCCGCGTACCGCTGTTCCAGCGCTTGCCGGGAGCCGATCACCTGGGACTGCTCACTCGCCCAGGCCCCCAGCTGCGAACCGTGCGGACGAGTGCGGAAGTAGGCAGCGGTCTCGTCCCGGCCGACCCGCTCCACCGCGCCGGTGGCGATCACCTGCCGGGCGATGGGGTGCCAGGGGAAGAGCAGCGAGGCATAGGGGTTGGCGGCCAGCTCGGTGCCCTTGCGGGAGCCGTAGTTGGTGAAGAAGACAAAGCCCCGGCCGTCGAACCCCTTGAGCAGCACCGTGCGCGAGCTGGGCCGGCCCGCCGCGTCGGCGGTGGCCAGCACCATGGCGTTGGGCTCGTGGATGCCGGCCGCCTCCGCCTCGGCGAACCAGCGGCCGAACTGCGCCATCGGGTCGTGGGCGAGTTCGTGCTCCGCGAGCCCGGCGGCGCTGTACTGGCGCCGCATCGATGCCGGGTCGGGCGTCGGACGGCCGGCCGCCTCGTCCGGGGCCGGGGGCGACGCCGGGGGCTCGGGCAGGGGCTTGTGGCGGGTGGCGGAGCGGGCGCGTTCCGGGAGATGCACATCGACATCATCCAGTACCGACGGCCGCCGACGCGGTCGGTGCCCACCTGCCGACTGTGCCATGGCTCACGCCCGGCGCCCCCGCGCACCCTCTCCGGCAGCCCGCGTCCGGCTGCCCCGGCGGGCCCCGCGGGCTGCCGACCAGCACCCACTGCCCCACCGGGGTGACAGCGGGCCCTTACGGGGGCATCACGGTGGTGGTGCATGGCGCGATGCACCCCGTGCCTGCCAATCTGGCACTGCGTGCCATGCGAGCGTACGCTGCGCATCACCCCGCACAGCCGAGCATTGCCACTGCCACCCCCAGCCAGACCGCAAGGCGTACCAAGCCCACAGGTCGAACACATCAAGAGGAGCCGCCTGATGTCCGACTTCGTACCCGGACTCGAAGGTGTCGTCGCGTTCGAAACGGAGATCGCCGAGCCCGACAAGGAAGGCGGCTCACTCCGCTACCGAGGCGTCGACATCGAGGACCTCGTCGGCCATGTCTCCTTCGGGCATGTCTGGGGCCTGCTGGTGGACGGCAAGTTCAACCCCGGCCTGCCGCCGGCGGAGCCGTTCCCGATCCCGGTGCACTCCGGTGACATCCGGGTGGATGTGCAGTCCGCGCTTGCGATGCTCGCCCCGGTGTGGGGCCTCAAACCGCTGCTGGACATCGATGCCGAGCAGGCCCGCCACGACCTGGCCCGGGCCGCGGTGATGGCGCTCTCCTACGTCGCCCAGTCGGCGCGCGGCCAGGGCCTGCCGATGGTCCCGCAGAGCGAGATCGACAAGGCCGAGACCATCGTCGAGCGCTTTATGATCCGCTGGCGCGGCGAGCCCGACCCCAAGCACGTCAAGGCCGTCGACGCCTACTGGACCTCGGCTGCCGAGCACGGCATGAACGCCTCCACCTTCACCGCCCGGGTGATCGCCTCCACCGGCGCCGATGTGGCCGCGGCCCTCTCCGGCGCGGTGGGTGCCATGTCCGGCCCGCTGCACGGCGGCGCCCCCTCCCGGGTGCTCGGCATGATCGAGGAGATCGAGCGCACCGGCGACGCGGTCGGCTGGGTCAAGAACGCCCTGGACAAGGGCGAGCGCCTGATGGGCTTCGGCCACCGCGTCTACCGTGCGGAGGACCCGCGCGCCGCGGTGCTGCGGCGGACCGCCAAGGAGCTGGGCGCACCCCGCTTCGAGGTCGCCGAGGCGCTGGAGAAGGCCGCGCTGGAGGAGCTGCACAACCGGCGTCCCGACCGGGTGCTGGCCACCAATGTCGAGTTCTGGGCCGCGATCATGCTGGACTTCGCCCAGGTGCCGGCCCACATGTTCACCTCCATGTTCACCTGCGCCCGTACGGCCGGCTGGTCCGCGCACATCCTGGAGCAGAAGCGCACCGGCCGTCTGGTGCGCCCCTCCGCGCGCTACATCGGCCCCGGCCCGCGCTCCCCGCGTGATGTCGAGGGCTTCTCCGACATCGCCCGCTGAGCGGCTCCGCAGCAGCTCCGGGACCCGGTTCCACCGCAGTGGCGGAGGGGCCGGGTCCCACGGTCCGACACGGCGTCTCAGTCGATGGACGGGAGCAGCCACAGCGCACCGGCGACCGTTACGCTTCGCCCGTGGCTCAGATCCAGATTCCCGCTGACATCAAGCCCGCCGACGGCCGATTCGGCTCCGGCCCGTCCAAGGTGCGGCCCGAGGCGCTGAACGCCCTCGCCGCCACCGGTACCTCCCTGCTGGGCACCTCGCACCGCCAGGCCCCGGTCAAGAACCTGGTGCGGCGCGTACGAGACGGTGTCAGCAGCCTGTTCTCCCTCCCCGAGGGATACCAGGTGGTGCTGGGCAACGGCGGCTCCACCGCCTTCTGGGACATCGCCGCCTTCGGTCTGGTGCGGGAGAAGTCCCAGCACCTGAACTTCGGCGAGTTCTCCTCCAAGTTCGCCGCCGCCACCAAGGCCGCGCCGTGGCTTGCCGACCCGAGCGTCGTCAAGTCCGAGCCGGGCACCCACCCGCTCCCGGTCGCCGAGGCCGGTGTGGACGTCTATGCGCTCACCCACAACGAGACCTCCACCGGTGTCGCCATGCCGATCCGGCGGGTCGCGGGTGCCGACGAGGGCTCCCTGGTGCTGGTGGACGCCACCTCCGGTGCGGGCGGCCTGCCGGTCGACATCACCGAGAGCGACGTCTACTACTTCGCCCCGCAGAAGAGCTTCGCCGCCGACGGCGGCCTGTGGCTCGGCGTCTTCTCCCCGGCCGCCCTGGAGCGCGCCGCCGAGATCGCCGGCTCCGGCCGGTACATCCCGACCTTCTTCGACCTGCCGACCGCGATCGACAACTCGTCGAAGGACCAGACGTACAACACCCCGGCGCTCGCCACCCTCTTCCTGCTGGCCGACCAGCTGGACTGGATCAACGGCCAGGGCGGTCTCGACTGGGCGGTCTCCCGCACCGGCGACTCCTCCTCGCGCCTCTACACCTGGGCCGAGAAGTCCTCGTACGCCAGCCCCTTCGTGGCCGAGCCCGCCCAGCGCTCCCAGGTGGTCGGCACCATCGACTTCGCCGACAGCATCGACGCCGCCGCCATCGCCAAGGTGCTGCGCGCCAACGGCATCGTGGACACCGAGCCCTACCGCAAGCTGGGCCGCAACCAGCTGCGGGTGGCGATGTTCCCGGCGGTCGACCCGGCCGACGTGGAGGCGCTGACCGCCTGCATCGACTACGTGGTCGAGCAGCTCTGACCCAAGCCGCACACCAGCGAGGCCGTGACCTGCGGGATGACTTCCGCAGGTCACGGCCTCGCTGCTGCTGGGCCGTCCGGGTCCGGGCGGTAGGCCGACCGGTGGCTTTCCGACCCGCCGGAACCTGATCCGCACACTCGCGGGCGAGATTCTCCCCGTCGGCGCAGGCTGCGCCGCGGCTCCCCAGCAGAGAGACCTCGCGATGCCAGTGATGCGCCCCCTCCTCCGCGGCCTGGCCGCCGCCGTCCTGGCCGCCGCCACGGCGCTCCCCGCAGCCGCCGCTCCGCACCCCCAGGACGCGGCCCGCGCCAACGGCCCGGTGCCCGGCAGCTGGATCGTCACCCTCAGGGCCGGACTCCAGGCTGACGCCGCGGCAGGCGCCCACTCCGCCGGACAGGCGAGCAAGGATCTGACGGACCGGTACGGAGGCACCGTCAGCCATGTCTACGGCACCGCCCTCAACGGCTTCGCCGCCAGATTCGGCAACGACCAGGCCGAGCGCCTGGCCGCCGACCCGGCCGTCGCCTCCGTGCGGCAGGACACCAGGGTCCACATCGAAGCCGCGCAGGCCGACCCCCCGTCCTGGGGCCTGGACCGCATCGACCAGCCCGCCCTGCCGCTGGACTCCGTCTACCACTACCCCGACACCGCGGGCGCCGGCGTCACCGCCTATGTCATCGACACCGGCATCCGGACCACCCACAGCGACTTCGGCGGCCGGGCCCGCAGCGGCTACGACTTCGTGGACGGCGACGCCGACGCACAGGACGGCAACGGGCACGGCACCCATGTCGCCGGCACCATCGCGGGCAGCGCCCACGGCGTCGCCAAGCGGGCCTCCCTGGTCGCCGTACGCGTCCTCGACGACTCGGGCGGCGGCACCGCCTCCGACGTCATCGCCGGCATCGACTGGGTGACCGCGCACGCCCGGAGGCCCGCCGTCGTCAATATGAGCGTCGGCGGCGGCATCGACCCGGACATCGACACCGCCGTACGCAACTCCATCGCCGCAGGCATCAGCTATGCGGTCGCCGCCGGCAACGAGGGCGCCGACGCCTCGGGCACCTCACCGGCCCGGGTCCCCGAGGCACTCACCGTCGGGGCCACCACCCGCACCGACGCCCGCGCCGGATACTCCAACTTCGGCCAGGGGGTCGACCTCTTCGCGCCGGGTTCCGACATCACCTCGGACTGGTCCACCGGCGACACCGCGACCCACACCCTGTCCGGCACCTCCATGGCCACCCCCCATGTCGCCGGCGCGGCGGCGCTCTACCTGGCCGGGCACCCCATGGCCACGCCCGCGCAGGTGGCCGGCGCCCTGATCGCCGCCGCAGCCCGCGGCAGGCTGGGGGATGTGGGCAGCGGCAGCCCCAACCGGCTGCTGCAGACCACCGGCTGACCGCGCCGGGCGCCCTCAGCGGGCCCGGCGGCGGCGCAGGCCCAGGGCGGCCAGCACCACGGCGCAGAGTGCCGCCAGCCCCAGCGCGGCCCGGCCCGACAGTCCGCCAGACAGTCCGCCGGACGACCCGCCGGAGGACGCCGCCCCGGGAGCGCCGGAGGACGCCGCAGCGGAGGAGGGAGCGCCGGAGGAAGGGGTGGCCGCGGGCCGCTGTGCGGGACGGCTGTGTGCCGAGTCCGGCAGGGCGGCGCCGCCGAGCGGCTCCCGCCACACCGAGGAGCCGCGCCCCTCACTGCCGTACAGCAGCGACCGGCCGTCGGGGGTGAAGGTCACCGACTCGCCCTGCATCTGCAGCGGCACATCGAGGGAACCGACCGGCTGCGGCGCGGCGCCGTCCCTCCAGCGGTAGGCGGTGGCCGAGAAGTAGCCGCGCAGCACCAGCCGGGTCCCGTCGGGGGAGAACGCCCCGTCGGTCACCGTGGCGGGCGCCGAGGCGATCCGGTGGAAGACATTGATCCCGGAGGCCGAGAGCTGCGCCGGTCCGGCGTAGAGGCCGCCGCCGCTGCCCTGCTTGCTCGCGATGTAGACCCGGCCGGTACGCGGCTGCACCATCAGCGCCTCGGCGTTGCGCGGGCCGTCTGCGTAGCGCACCGTGAAGCGGGTGACCCGCACGGTGGTGTCGTGCAGTCGGCCGGTGGGCTCGGTGAAGCGGTAGATCCACACCTCCGGCCAGGCCCCGCCGAGGTTGTCGCCGATGTCGGCCAGATAGACCGCGGGCCTGCCGTCGGCGTCCCGGCCGAGGGAGATCGCCTCGGCGTCCCGTGGTGCGACACCCGCCAGGGTGACGGTCGCCAGAGTGCGGCCGGTGTGCTCGTCCACGGCGAAGACCCGGCCGCCGTCGTCGCTGTCGTTGTGGGTCCAGACCACACCCGGATGCTGGACGCTCGCCGCCAGTCCGCTGGACTCGGTGATGCGGCTGTCGGCGAAGGTGAAGAGCGTCCCACCGGGGTCGGCCGCCTGTGCCGGACCCGCCGACACCACCGCCACCAGCACCCCCGCTGCCATCGCCGCCGCCGTTGTCGCCGCAGCCCGCCCCGCCCCGTGCCCTCGCTCCATGCCCCAAGCCTCGCACGGCGGTCCGCAGGTCCGTGGTCACAGGGGGCGACCGGCGGAGAGCCGGGGAGCCGTGGCCGCGGCAGCCTGCAGGGCCTCGCGGCACGGGGTGTCCGGCCGTACGGGGCCGCTCAGCGGGCCGGGTACGCCCGCCCTGAAGACGCCGCTATCTGAGGACGGCCCCCACGACCACGGCCAGCAGAAGGAGCAGGAGCGCACCGGTGACGATCCGGGTTCGGGTCTTGGGATCCACGGCTCCGAGACTACCCCGCGGGCTCCGGGGGTCCGTCCGCCGGGCGGTCCAGCGGCCAGCTCCGCAGCACCGTGTAGTGGGCGGGCCCGGAGCCGAGGGTGCTGCGCACCAGCCGCAGGTCGGCCGCCTCCCACTGCTGCCCCTCGAAGTCCTCCAGCGCCGTCTTCAGCCCGCGCAGGTCCGGTCCGTGCCCGCGCCGCCGGTCGTTGCCGCCGCGCGGCACGCTGCTGCGGGCCAGGGTGAGGTGGGCCCGGTACGGGCGGTCGTCGTCGACGGGCAGCCCGGTGTGCCGGGCCGCGGCCTGCGCCGACTCGGCCAGCCGGCGCAGCTCCTGGGTGTCGCCGCGGACACCGGTCCACAGCGTCCGGTCCCCGAACCGGCCGGCCCCGGCGAACCTCAGCTGCATCACCCGGTGGCGGTGCGCCGCCCGGCCAAGCCGCTGCTCCAGCTCGGGCAGCGACTCCTCGGCCACCTCGCCGAGGAAGGCCAGGGTGAGGTGCCAGGTGTCGGGGGCCGTCCAGCGCAGCGGCTCCGCGTCGGGGAGCCGCCGCAGCGGGCGCACCGCGGCCGTCAGCTCGTCGACGGCGGCCGGTGGCGGCACCACCGCGATGAAGAGTCTCATAACGGCTCCATCATCCCCCGCCGCCGGTCCCGGCACCCAGGGGTTCCGGAACCGGCGGCGGGGTGGAGCGGTCAGCAGGCGGGAGCGAGTTCCTCACGGGCGGCCGGCCGGCGCGGCTCGAAGGTGACCAGCCGGTGGCCGCGTCCCGGGTGCAGGTCCACCCTCAGCCGCAGATTGGCGGAGCGGGCCAGTACCACCGCGACCACGCTGGATGCCGCCGCCGAGACCAGCCCGCAGGCCAGCAGGCCGAGCCTGGGCCCGTACTGCTCGGTGACCCAGCCCACGATCGGGCTGCCGATGGGTGTGCCACCGGCGAAGACCAGCATGAACAGCCCCATCACCCGGCCGCGCATCGCAGGGTCGGTGGCCAGCTGGACCGTGGCATTGGCCGTGGTGTTGAAGGTCAGGCCCAGCATGCCGACCAGCGTCAGCAGTGCCGCGAAGAGCCAGAACCCCGGCGCGAGGGCGGTGACCGACTCCAGCAGCCCGAAGCCCAGCGCGGCGCCGACCAGCATCCGCAGCCTGGTGGAACCCCGCCGCGCGGCCAGCAGCGCACCGACCAGCGAACCCACCGCCATCGCGGTGTTCAGCAGTCCGTACTGCCCGGGGCCGACATGGAAGACGTCGTAGGCGAAGCCGGAGAGCAGCGTCGGGAAGTTGAAGCCGAAGGTGCCGATGAAGCCCACCAGGACGATCGGCCAGATCAGCTCGGGCCGCTCCCGGACATAGTGCAGGCCCTCCCGAAGCTGTCCCTTCTCCCGCGGCCGCACCGGGGTGGGGTGCAGTTCGCTGCTGCGCATGGCGAGCAGGCCGCCGATGACCGCCGCGAAGGAGAAGGCGTTGAGCGCGAACGCCCAGCCGCTGCCCACCGCGGCGATCAGCAGACCGGCGACGGCCGGGCCGACCAGCCGGGCGGTCTGGAAGTTGGCCGCGTTGAGACTGACCGCGTTGCGCAGGGCGCCGGGTCCCACCATCTCGGTGACGAACGCCTGCCGGGTGGGGTTGTCCACCACCGTGACCATGCCCAGCAGGAACGCAAAGGCGTAGACGTGGTAGACGGTGACCACCCCGGAGAGGGTGAGGACGGCGAGCCCGGCGGCCAGCAGGCCCATCACGGCCTGGGTGACGACCAGCAGGCGGCGCTTGGGGTAGCGGTCGGCGAGCACTCCGCCAAAGAGGCCGAAGAGCAGCATGGGCAGGAACTGCATCGCGGTGGTGACACCGACCGCGAAGGGGCTGCCGGTGAGGCTGAGCACCAGCCAGTCCTGGGCGATGCGCTGCATCCAGGTGCCGGTGTTGGAGACGACCTGGCCCATGAAGAAGTAGCGGTAGTTGCGGACGCGCAGCGAGGAGAACATCCCCCCGGCGGGGCGCTCCGGCGCGGGGGCGGATGCGGCGGGGACCGCCGCGGTGCGTATCTCGGGGTCGTCCTCCGCGGGCCCGGCTGCGGCCGCGGTGCGGGCAGGTGCCGACGTGGCGGCGGCGGGGTCCACGGGGGTCTCGGCGGTCTCGGTCACTGCTGCCATGGCCGTGGCGGCGGCCGGCGGTGTCACGGGGTTCTCTCCTCGCAGTGCGGTGGTTGCGGCGGTGTACTTCGCGGTGCTGCGCTCCTTCTTGGCGGTGCCGGCGTCGGTGGTCGTCCTCACGTTCTGGTCCCCTCCTCGTCCCGGTACCGGAGGGGTGGCGCCGCGGACCCGCGGGTCACATGTGCGCCAGCTTCTCCAGTACCGGGGCCGCGTCTCTCACCGCGGCCCATTCCTCCTCGGTCAGCCCGGATGCCAGTTCCGCCAGCCAGGCGTTGCGGCGGCGCCGGCTCTCGCCGAGGATCGCCTCGGCCTGCTCGGTGCTGCTCACCACCACCTGCCGGCGGTCGTCCGGATGCGGCTCCCGCCGCACCAGGCCCTTCTCCTCCAGCATCGCGATGATCCTGGTCATGGACGGCGGCTGGACGTGCTCCTTGCGGGCCAGCTCGCCGGGGGTCGCAGAGCCGCAGCGGGCCAGCGTGCCCAGCACCGACATCTCGGTCGGACTGAGCGACTCCTCGACCCGCTGGTGCCGAAGGCGGCGGGAGAGGCGCATCACGGACGATCGCAGCGCGCTGACGGCTGCCAGGTCGTCCTCGGACATCTCGGGCATGTATTTAGCATAGGTCATTACTCTCTCTAAGGAAAGTCGATAACGGGGGACGGCCTTCCGGTACCTGCACCAGAACCTGACAGAAGGTGTCAGGTACCGCCGCGATGCTGGTCCGGCACTCGACCGCTGCACCGCATGCATGAAAGGCAAGTGATCGACATGTCCGGAACCGCCGAGCTCGCCATGGTGACCATCGACTGCGCCGACCCCCAGGCGCTCGCCCGCTTCTACGCCGCGCTGCTGGGCCGCGAGGTGGCCCACAGCGAGGAGCAGTACGCCATGGTCGACGGCGCGGGCGGCGCGCCGCTGGGCTTCGGGAAGGTGGACGACTACCGGGCCCCGCAGTGGCCGAACCCCGAGGGCACCAAGCAGTTCCACCTGGACCTCCGGGTGGACGACCTCGACAAGGCCGAGGCCCTCTGCCTGGAGCTGGGGGCGACCCGCCCCGACTTCCAGCCGGGCGAGACCTGGCGGGTGCTGCTGGACCCGTCCGGGCACCCCTTCTGCATCTGCCCCCGCCACTGATGCCCGAAGGGGGCGGCTGATCCCCGCAGGGGGCGGCGGTCACCCTCTGTGGCATCGCGTATGCCGCTCTTATCCCGTTCGGCGATGAATGTCCCATCGAGGCATCCAGCCGACAGGAGAGACGCCATGACGCTCCAGCCCAGGGACCAGCACCAGCCGCCCCCGTACGGCGACACCGGCGGCAGCCGCCCGCCCCGCCGCTCCACCGGGCGGACCACGATCGCGGTGGCCGTCGCCGCGGTACTGGCGCTGGGCGGCGCCGCCGCCTACGCCACCACCACCGGCGGCCCCACCGGGGAGACGCCCAGCCCGACCATCTCCCCGTCCGTCGCCGCCCAGCCGGGCCAGGCACTCCCCTCCGGCCGGTCCGCCCCGTCGGACCCGGGCATCGGCCCCGGCGGCGCCGTACACGGCGAGGTCACCGTGCGGGACCCGCAGTCCGGCGGCTGGACGGTGGTGGTGTGGCAGCGCGGCACCGTGCAGTCGGCACCAGGAACCTCCTTCATCGTCCGCAGCGCGGACGGCGCCACCTGGACCTGGCGCACCACCGGCGACACCCGCGGCCCGGACAGCCTCACCACCGGCGCCACCGTCATGCTGCTGGGCACCCGCGGCACGGACGGGACCGCCACCGCACGCCGGGTCATCAGCAGCTCCCCCCGCTCGGACGGCCTGCCCTTCGGCCACTTCCGCGGCCCCCGCTGGGACTTGCCGATCGCCCCGGGCGCCTTCTCCTGACGGGCACGGGAGTGCCCGCACGGCAGCCCCGGACCACCCCGGCGAACCCGGGCGGTGCTCCCCCGCACACGCACACACCGCAGCGGACGGCCCGACGACCCCGCCCTGGACGCCGCCGCCGTGCTCACCGGCCACCGTCCCCACCGGCCACCCGTCCCCACCGGCCGCCGTCCCCACCGGCCACCGTCCCGACCGGCCACCGGCCCGAGCGGACCCCGCTGCTGCGGCCGGCCCTCGCTACCCGCTCCGCGGACGCGGATCACCACGGCCGGGAAGGCGCCCGCGGGCAGGTTCCGGCCCGGGAAGAGGTCAGCCGCCGCGCCGACGTCGACGACCGACGCCCGCAGCCGCCCGGCTCACGGCACGGCCGGCCCACAGCCGTACGGCTCGCCGCCCTACGGCTCGCTGCCGGCAGGGGCCTGGCCCCCGCCGGGCGCGGGTGCGGCTCCGCGGCGCTCCAGAATCCGCGCCAACCGCTGCTCCAGCCCCGACCGGCAGTCCGGCCACTCCTCCGCGGTGATCGAGAAGATCGCCGAGTCCCGGAGCAGGCCGTCCTCGCCCGGCGCCCAGGAGCGCGACCAGTTCCGCAGCACGCCTTCGAACCGTGCACCCACGCCCTCGATCGCGGCCCGGGAGCGGCTGTTGCGCGCATCCGTCTTCAGATCGACCCGGGCCACGCCCCAGCTCTGGAACGCATGGCGGAACAGCAGCAGCTTGGCCTCCGCATTCAGACCGGTGCCCTGCGCCGATCCGGCGAGCCAGGTGAACCCGACCTCGACCGCGAACAGCCGCCGACCGTCCGGCCACGCTCGCGGATCCCAGTAGGCCGTGGCCCCCACTACCCGCCCCGACGACCTGTCCACCTGCACATACGGCGCCAGTCTCCCCGTCGCGGCCCGCGCCAGCTGTGCGTCGATGTATTCCCTGATCTCGGCCGCGGTGGGCACCCAGGTGAACCGGTAGGAGCCGCGGTCCTCCTCGGCCGCCGCGGCCAGCTCCGCCGCATGGCGGTGGTCCAGCGGCTCCAGCCGCACCAGCTCGCCCTCCAGGACCGGCCCCTCAAGCCTGAAATCCATCGGTTCCCCGTTCCGTCCGCCCCGAAAGGCCGCAGGCATCCCGACCCGGGATCGTTCCAGATCCGCTGCGCCATGTCGTGCGGATTCAGGCCGCCCCCTGCCGCCGGGACCGGGCCGGCGGTGCGGGACCGTGCGGCCCGGACGGGTGCCGTCGGCCGGGGGCGCACAGAGGCTCCCCACCCGGCCCGGGCGGGGATCCTCGGCGACCCGCGGCCTCGGCCCGCCGGGTGAGCCGGTGGGCACGCACCGGGTGGGGGAAGGCGAAGACCGCCGCGCCGGGGCTTCCGCGTATCGCGGGCGTATCGAAAATCGGATACGCCACCGCAACCGCCCGCCGTCTCCAATGGGGGCATGAACCATGACGCATCCCTGTCGGCACCTCCCCGGCGCATGCGCAGGATTGCGCTCCCCGGCCTGGCGATCCTCTGCGTGGCGGGCGCTGCGTACGTCGTGCGGCGACCGCTCATGATGTCCGCTCCGAGGTGTATGGCCGGGCGGTGGCACGGCTGCTTCGACACGTTCAACGGTGTGGTGCTCATCACGCTGGTCGCGCTGCCGTTGACCGTGCTGGTGGCGTGGGCTCTGGCCCGCCGTCGGCGTGCGGCCGGCGGCACATCGGCGTGGCGGATGTCGCTGGCCGAGGTGGGCATGGTCCACGGAACGGTGCCGTTCCTGTGGCTGACCATGATGCCGGGCGGCCAGGCCGGTGCTGACGCCCCCGTCCGGGTGAGCCTGATACCGCTGCGTGACCTGGTCACGATGGGGCCGCTCGGGATCGTCGGCAATCTGCTGGTCTTCGCGGCACTGGGGTTCTTCGCCCCGATACGGTTCGCGGCGCTGGCGTCCGTGCCGCGGATCCTGGCGCTCGGGGCGGGCTGCTCGGTCCTGGTCGAGACCGCACAGTACGTCCTGCGGCTGGACCGGGTGACCTCCGTGGACGACGTACTGGTCAACGCCGCCGGCGCCGTGCTGGCCGCGCTGGCGTCGCGCCGCTGGTGGCGCACCACGGCGTCGGAAGTGCCGTCGGACCGGCCTCGCCCCGCGCCGGCAGCGGCAGGCTGAGTCGCATGTCCGGTGTGCACACGTCCCTGCCTACGCCGGCGATACGGCGTGCTGCTTAGGCTTCGGACATGCGCGTACTGATCGTGGAGGACGAGCCCTACCTGGCCGAGGCCGTCCGTGACGGTCTGCGGCTGGAGGCGATCGCCGCCGACATCGCCGGCGACGGGGACACCGCCCTGGAACTGCTCAGCGTCAACTCCTACGACCTCGCGGTCCTCGACCGCGACATCCCCGGCCCCTCCGGGGACGAGGTCGCCCTGCGCATCGTCGCCTCCGGCAGCGGCATCCCGATCCTCATGCTCACCGCTGCCGACCGGATCGACGACAAGGCCTCCGGGTTCGGGCTCGGCGCGGACGACTACCTCACCAAGCCGTTCGAGCTGCGGGAGCTCGTCCTGCGGCTGAGGGCACTCGACCGCAGACGTGCGTACACCCGGCCCCCGGTCCGCGAGATCGCGGGCCTGCGGCTCGACCCCTTCCGCCGGGAGGTCTACCGCGACGGACGCTATGTCGCGCTCACCCGCAAACAGTTCGCTGTGCTGGAAGTCCTGGTCGCCGCCGAGGGCGGGGTCGTCAGCGCCGAGGAGTTGCTGGAACGGGCCTGGGACGAGCACGCCGACCCCCTCACCAACGCCGTGCGCATCACCGTCTCCGCACTGCGCAAACGGCTCGGCGAACCATGGATCATCGCCACGGTGGCCGGCGTCGGCTACCGCATCGACACCGGCCCCCGCAGCACGCATGCCTAGACGCCCGGGGCTCAGCGTCCGGCTGAAACTCGCCCTCAGCTACGCCGGGTTCCTCGCCGTCGCCGGCGCTCTCCTGCTGGCCGTGGTGTGGGCGTTCCTGCTGCGCTACGTACCCGACACCTCCAGGGGCCTTCTCGGGATCTCGCCCAACCGCTACCTGCTGGAGCACACCTTCGCCCCCGCCGCGGCCGTGGCGATGGCCTTCCTGCTTCTGTTCGGCCTGGTCGGGGGATGGATCCTCGCCGGCCGGATGCTCGCCCCGCTCACCCGGATCACGGCCGCGGCACGGGTGGCCGGAAACGGGTCGCTGTCCCACCGGATCCGTATGAAGGGCCGCCAGGACGAGTTCCGTGAGCTCTCCGACGCGTTCGACTCGATGCTGGAACAGCTCGAGTCCCACGTCGCCGAGCAGCAGAGGTTCGCCGCGAACGCCTCCCATGAACTGCGCACCCCGCTGGCGATCTCACGCACCCTCCTCGACGTCGCCCGCAAGGACCCCACACGGGACCGGGGCGAACTCATCGAGCGCCTGCACGCCGTCAATACGCGGGCGATCGACCTCACCGAGGCCCTTCTGCTGCTCAGCCGCGGCGACCGCGGAAACTTCACGCGCGTGAGCGTCGACCTCTCCCTCATCGCCGAAGAGGCCGCCGAAACGCTGCTTCCCCTCGCCGAACAGCGCCGGATCACGCTCGACGTCACCGGCGGGGCGGCTCGGACCAGCGGCTCCGCGGAGCTGCTGCTGCGGATGGTGACGAACCTCGTCCAGAACGCCATCGTCCACAACCTCCCCGCCGGCGGCACCGTGACGGTCCACACGGAGGCGCACGGCGACGCAAGCGTGCTGCGGGTCGAGAACACCGGCCGGCGGCTCCCGCCGGAACTGGTGCCGACCCTCACCGAACCCTTCCAGCGCGGAACGGAACGCGTACGCACCGACGAGCACGCCGGTGTCGGCCTCGGCCTGGCCATCGTGCACAGCATCGTCCGCGCCCACGACGGGACCCTCGACCTCGCCGCCCGCCCCAGCGGCGGTCTCCTCGTCACGGTCCGGCTTCCCGGCACGCCGTAGGCATCGCCCCCGAGCGGGGCCCACTCAGCGCGGCGCCCTGCGCTCCTCGGCCGACGCCACCGCAGCGCCGTCCGCCGTGGAGCCCGTGGAGCCCGTCGGGCGCGCCGTCCAGCCACCCGCCCACGGGACACGCAAAGGCGCCCCGCCCGGGAAGGGCGGGGCGCCTTTGCGCAGACGACGGGGTCTAGATCACTTGGTGAGACCGAGCGCCGGCATCATGAAGTAGAAGACGAAGACCGCCGACACCACGTACATCGGGACCGGGACTCGCTTCCACTGGCCGGTCGCCACGCTCAGGACCGAGTAGACGATGAAGCCCACACCCAGGCCGATCGTGATCGAGTACGTGAACGGCATGATGATCATGGTGAGGAAGGCCGGCACCGCGATGGTCCAGTCGGCCCAGTCGATGTCGCCGATGCTGTTGGCCAGGATCAGGAAGCCGACCGCGACCAGGGCGGGGGTGGCCGCCTGGGCCGGGACCATGGTGGCCAGCGGGGTGAGGAAGAGCGCCACCGCGAAGAGCGCCCCGGTGATCACGCTGGCGAAGCCGGTACGGGCGCCCTCGCCGACGCCGGCCGTGGACTCCACAAAGCAGGTGTTGGCCGAGCAGGAGGTGGCGCCGCCGGCGGCGGTGGCGATGCCGTCGATCATCAGCACCTTGCTCATGGCGGGCAGGTCGCCCTTCTCGTCCAGCAGCTTGGCCTCGTCGCTGACACCGAGGATGGTGCCCATCGCGTCGAAGAAGCAGGACAGCAGCACGGTGAAGACGAAGAGGATGCCGGTGAGAACACCGACCTCCTTGAAGCCGCCGAAGAGGCTGACCTTGCCGACCAGCCCGAAGTCGGGCATCGCCACCGGGTTGCCCGGCCACTTGGGCACGGTGAGGCCCCAGTTCATCGGGGCGATGTGCGCGACCGAGTCGACGATGACAGCCAGCACGGTCATGGCGGCGATGCTGACCAGGATGGCGCCGGGCACCTTGCGGACCAGCAGCACCAGGGTGAGCAGCAGGCCCAGGACGAAGATCAGCACCGGCCAGCCGTTGAGGTGGCCGTCACTGCCGAGCTGCAGCGGGACCGTGGTGTGGGCGGCGTCCGGGATGCGGGAGACAAAGCCGGAGTCGACCAGGCCGATCAGGGCGATGAAGAGGCCGATGCCGATGGCGATGGCCTTCCGCAGCCCCAGCGGGACCGCGGCCATGACCCGCTCGCGCAGGCCGGTGGCGACCAGGATCATGATCGCCAGTCCGGCGAGGACCACCATGCCCATCGCGTCGGGCCAGCTCATCCGGGGCGCCAGCTGCAGGGCGACCACGGTGTTGACGCCGAGTCCGGCGGCGAGCGCGATCGGCACATTGCCGATCACACCCATCAGCAGCGTGGTGAGCGCGGCAGTCAGCACGGTCGCGGTGGCCAGCTGGCCACCGGCCAGGTGGTGACCGTACTTGTCCGCGGCGGAGGAGAGGATGATCGGGTTCAGCACGATGATGTAGGCCATCGTGAAGAACGTGGCGATGCCACCGCGGATCTCGCGGGCGACGGAGGAACCGCGCTCGGTGATCCGGAAGTACCGGTCCAGAGCGTTGGTCGGCTGCGGGGCGGACTCGGGCTGTTTGACCGTCGACGTGGCCTGCGTGGGCATGCGTGGGGTCCTTGTTGCTGGGGGTGGAGAGCAACCCTCCCGGGGAGGGACGAGGCCCGGGGGACAGTCCGGTCAAGGCAACACGCCGATAATCGACCGGAGTCTTCAGTATGCGGACACTGGGTGGTTATGCGCCATCTTCGCGCGTAGATGGACATGGCTCACACTGAGGCCGACTGCTGGGCCAGGGCCCGCGCCCCGTACGCTTGGCGCCATGGAGAAGCCCGCGCTGCGCCCCGCCCCCGAGCCGCTGGAGGCCAATGATGTCGCCATCGTCACCGGCGGCACCGTGCTGTGGTTTGTGGGCTTCCTGGTGCTGATCCCCTTCCAGGGGCGGCTCTCCGACGCCGGTCACGGCCTGTGGTCGTGGACCTGCCTGGCCGGAGCCGCACTGGGCCTGATCGGCATCTGGTACTGCCGGGCCCGCCGCGACGCCATCCGCCGCGCCAGGGCGGCCGCCGGGGAACCCTCCAGCTGATCCCGCAGGCCCCTCGCGAGCCGCGGTCCCGTCCGGTGCCCCTCGTCGTCCGGTGCCCCTCGTCCGCGCTCAGCCGGTGAGGTACGAGTGGAAGACCCCCTGCGGGTCGTAGGCCGCCCGCACCCGCTGCAGCCGCTCCCAGTCCGCCGGGGCGAAGGACCGCCGCGCATGTGACGGATCGGCGGTGAGATCGGCCTCGGCGATGTAGTGGCCGGTGGTCAGCGGCTCGACGGCGGCCATGGTCCGGCGCAGCCAGCCGATGTTCTCCTCGTCGTCCCGTGGGTCCTCCCAGACCGCGTAAGGGACGGCGTAGCTCTCCCCCAGCACGGAGAAGGCCATGTCCGCCGTCAGGCTCTCCTCCTGGGAGACGGGCGAGACCGGTGCCAGCACCAGGGACCGGTGCGAGCGGGCCTCCGCCATCGCCTCGCCGAGCCGGGCCAGCAGGGTGGGGTAGTCCGCGGACGACCACAGGGTGTCGGCGGCATAGCGCTGTCCCTCCGGCCAGATCTTGGCGGAGCCGGCGTAGAGGGCGTCCATGGAGGTCGGCAGGTCGGTGTCCCGGGAGAGCGGCCGTTCGGTGAGCGGGCAGCCGCGCAGTGGCGCCAGCGCGCGGGCCGCCTGGTCGGGCGAGTCGGCGAACGCGGTGGCGGCGACGGTGACCGTCCTCGGACCGGACGGGTCGCCCGACGCGGTGCCGAGGACGAAGGCCTGCTCGACCAGGGGCGGAAGTTCCGCCGCGGCGGACACGGCCCAGTGGGCCACGGCCTCGACCGCCGCCAGGGGGAACACCCAGGTGGTCGCGGCCAGGGCCGCCGGGCGTGGCCGGAGGTCGAGGTGGAAGGCCGTGACCACGGCGGGGAAGCCGGGTCCCGCCCCCCTTGCCGCCCAGAAGAGCTCGGGGTTCTGCTCGGCGCTGCAGACGACCGTCCGGCCGTCCGCGGTCACCGCCTCGATCCGCCGCACCCCCGCGCACGCCACTCCCCAGCAGCCGGAGTTCCAGCCCAGGCCCCCGCTGAGCAGATAGCCGCCGAGCGCCACGGACGCGCAGTGCCCGGTCGGGAACGCCAGCCCCTCCCGGGCCAGCGCCGGGGCCAGCTCCCGGCCGGTGAGGCCGGGCTGCACCCGGGCGGTGGCGGAGGCGGCGTCGATCTCGTACCGGCGCAGCGCCGAGAGGTCCAGCAGCAGGCCGCCGTCCCGCAGCGGCGACCCGCACCAGCTGTGGCCGCCCGCCCGCACCGCGATGCGCAGCCCCTGCTCCCCGGCCCATCCGACGGCCGCCACGACATCGGACTCCGAGGCGGCCCGGACGATCGTCCCGGGGCGCCGCTCGGGCCGCAGGGCGTTCCACAGCATGCCGGTGCGGACGTCCTCGTAGTCGGCGTCGCCCTGGCGGACGACCGCCCCGGTGATCCCGCCGGGCTGCGTATCAGCACACATCACGGCCTCCTCACCGCCTGCCTCCCGGCCCCGGAGCGGCGGAGGGGCTGCGGCGCGGGGTTGTGTGACTGCCATCACAGGACGCACCCAGGCTACTCGGCACGCCTGCGAGCGGCCCGGTGGAGGCCGGGTCGGCGGTCGGTCCTGATCGCTGCGGCCACGACGGCTCGATCGGGTGATCGATCGGCGTTCAGGCGCGCAGCGGGTGGCGCCGTTCGTACCGTGAGGTGTCGCTTGTACCTCAGTGACGCCCACACCCACGCTGGTGAAGGAGGTGCTGCCGATGACCGCTCTCGCCCACGACAGGGCCCGCGACTCCCACGACATGCCAGGTCTGGACGAGGTTCTGTGGCGAGCCTGGCAGGCCATGGAACTCCCCGAGGGCTACCGGGTCGAGATCGTCGAGGGGTTCATCGAGGTGTCTCCCACCGGCCGTCGCCGCCATGCCGTGCTCGCAAACCGATTGAGGGACGCCTTGGTCCTCCATCTGACAGGCGGCAGGTTCGCGGCATACCAGGACACCAATGTCATCCACGACAGGAAGGTGTTCAGCCCCGATGTGCTGATCGCGCCCCGAGATCTCGAGGAGACTCGCGACCTGGAGGGCCTGGGAGTCGACGTCTCCGGGGTCGTTCTGGTCGCCGAAGTCGTCTCTCCCGGCCATGAGGACCGCGCGCGCGACCGGGTGCGCAAGCGCCGGGCCTACGCACGGGCGGGCATTGCGGTCTACGTCCTTGTGGAGGACTCCGACGGCCATGGTTCGGTGACCGTGCTCAGCAGTCCGGTGCCGGAGGAGGCGGTCTACACCACGGAGGTCCGGGTCGGCTACGGCACGGACGTGGAGGTCCCCGAGGGGCCGGCCAAAGGGATGGTGATCGGCGAGTCGATCACCGGCTCCTGACCGGCCCCGCGGCTGCGGTCCGCGCTCAGCCCTCGAAGTCGCGGGCGGCGGAGAGCTCATAGGAGCGGTCGGGTTCGGTCAGGGCCACCAGGACCTCGAAGCGGCGGTGGAACTGGCCCACGGACCAGGAGAGCCCGGCCGCCAGACCCTCCGGGGTGGCGGCGTGCAGTGCCCCGGGTACGGGCGGCACCGCGAACTCGTCCTCCTCCTCCGGCTCGTCCGGGTCATGAGGCGCCTCGGGGGCTTCGGAGGCGGTGTCCCACCGCCAGTCCACGGCGGCCTCGGTGCCGTCCGGGCCGACGACCAGCAGTTCCTCGTGCTCCTCGTAGACGGCCGGGCAGCCGGGCAGCAGTTCCTGACGAAGGCGGGCACCCGGTGCACGGTGCCCTCACTCAGCACCCGGCCGCCGGCCACCTCGCTGGCCAGTGAGACATGGAGCCGCTCGGCCAGTGCGGGAGCCAGCACCGGGGCGACCGGCAGCACCGGGAAGTCGTCCAGCAGCTGGACCAGGTCGGGGGCGTCGGCCACCACGGCGTCGGTGGGGTCCACGATCAGGGTGTGGGCCGGACGGCGGCCGGTCTCCGGGTCCAGCGGCGGCAGCGCACGCACCACCTCCGGGGGCTCGATGCGCTCCGCCGCCACCCGCGCCAGCGCGGTGTGGATCCCGTGCAGCTGGCGGTGGCTCACTCCCGCCTCGGGGTCGGCCAGCCGGTCCAGGACCTCGTCGGGGCCGCCGGGCTCGCCGAGCAGCGCCGCCATCGTGGTCCGTACGCCCAGGGCGTGCAGGAACTGCTCGTCCAGCCCGGTGCGCGCCTCGTCGTAGAGGCCGCGCAGCAGCGGGTCGCCGCCGGCGGCGCGCAGCCCGGCGGGGCGGCGGCCGTCCAGCACCGGGTGGTCACGCAGCCACCAGGCGGCATACGGGGGCAGATCGGCGGTGGTGCCGTCGGCCAGCAGCACCCGGACCGGGTCGACCACCGCGCCCCGGTACGGCGGCCGGGCCAGCATGGCCAGCGCCTCCCCCCAGGCGTCGTCGTCCACCAGGTCCAGGTCGCGCACGGCGAGCAGTTCGGTGGCGACGGGCGGTACGGCGAACTCCTCACCGGAGCCGCGCTGGTGCAGGATCTCCAGGGCGTCCTCGCACCACTCGGCGAGCCCGTCGGGGGCCTCGTCCAGCAGCCCGGTCGGCTCGCCGCCGGCGGCGCGGTCGGCGGGGACGGTCGGGTCGAGCCGCTCCAGGTCGTCGGGGTCGAGGACGGTGTCCTCGGCGCGGGCCAGCACAAAGCGTCCGGCGACTCCCGCGGCCTCCAGCACTGCCGCGCCCCAGCGGTCCAGCAGGTCGTCGTCGACAAAGGCGGCGTCGTCCTCGCGCACCACGGCGGCCAGCGGGCTGCCGGGCAGCACCAGTTCACCGGCGGGGGCGGGCTCGCCCTCGTCGTCGGTGAGGCAGAGCCGGGCCAGCCAGGGGTGGTCACCGGGCTCCGTACCGGCGGCCTTCACCAGGCCGAGGACCGCCTCGGCGATGTCCTCGGCCTCCTCCTGGTCCTCGTCCGCGAGCCGTACGGAGCGGGCCACGGCGGCCCGCACCTCGGGCGTGTCCAGCAGCGCCGTCGGGGTGGCGACACCCGCGCCCAGCTTCTCCAGCAGCGGGTGCGCGGCGTCGGGGTGGACCAGACGCAGGTCCAGCAGGGCGAGCACGGTGGACAGTTCACCCTCGGCACCGCCGTCGCCGAGCCACTCCGCGGGGGCGTCCGCCCAGTCCTCGGAGGCACCGGGGAGCAGCACCCGGCGGGGTCCGGTGACGGTGCGGCCGTCGGCGAGGGGAACCGGCAGCGCCCCCAGCGCCTCGGTGTCGGCGCCGGCCAGCGCGCCGTAGAGGTTCCGCCACCAGACCGGGTCGCGGTCCAGGCCGCCGAGCTGGTCGACGACCTCGGCCAGCGGCACCCGGCGAACCTCCAGCACCCGCAGTTCGGGGCGGCGCTCCAGGCCGGCGGGGAGCAGGCCCGGCATCACCGCTGCGACCGCCTCCACCACCGAGGCGTCGGCGCCCTCCAGCAGGGTCGCCTCCCGGGGGCGCAGGGCGCGCGGGCCCTGCGGCCGGCCGTCCTCGGCGTCAAGGTCCGGGTACTCCTCGAAGGAGGGCCGCTCCACCCCTTCCGGCGCCGGCACCTCCGGCAGGAAGGGGGTGCCCGGCAGCCGTCCCAGGATCGCCCGGCGCAGGGCGCCGTCCAGCGCGCCCTGGCCCAGGGCGCCGGGGACCAGGCTCAGCGAGGAGAGGTCGGCGCCGCGGTCGCGCAGCAGGGCCGCGTAGCAGTCGGCGGCCTGCTCGGTGAGGAAGTCGGTGAGCGGGCCCGGCGCCACATGGCGGCGGGTGGAGTCCAGCGGGTAGGTGGCGATCAGCAGCGCGGGCACGCCCAGCGGCTCGTCGGTGGGGGTGGGCGCGTGCACGACCGGAGCGGTGCGGGGGCGCTGCGGACGGTCGTCGGCGTCGACCGGGACGGCCCAGGTCACCGCCCAGTAGGGGCGGCGGCGCTCCTCGGTCGGCCGGTCGGCCAGCAGGGCGTCGTCAAGTCGGCCCCCGACGCCGGTCAGCTGCCAGCGGCTGTCCTCGGCGGCCGCGCTGTCGGTGACCACCACCGTGGCCGGGCCGTGGTCGGCGGCCTCCAGGGTGCGGCGGGTGAGGGTACGTACGGCGCCGTCGGTCTCCACCGTGATCTCGGCGAGGCCGGTCAGGGTGAGCAGCAGGGCGTCGTCGATCTCGGCGAGCAGCCGCCGGGTGAGGTCCTCGGCTGCGGCGTCGCGCAGCGGCAGCACCACCACCGTGTCATAGCCGTCCGGCGGGGTGCCCTCGGCGGGCAGCGGCAGCCGCAGCAGGGGGACGTGCCCGTCCCGGCGCCGCAGTTCCTCGCCCAGCCCCGGGGTGCCGCACTCCTCGGCGGCGACCCGGGCCAGGTCGCGGGCCTCGGCCAGGGACCAGCGGACACCGCCGGGGGTGCCCAGCACGGCGGGTTCGTCGCAGACGGCCAGCACCGCGGCGAAGCCCACGCCGAAGCGGCCAACGGCGCTGCGGCCGTCCTCCCGCTTGGAGGAGGCACGCAGGGTGGAGAGCGACTCCACACCGGAGGCGTCCAGGGCGGCGCCGGTGTTGGCGGCGGCGAGGACACCGTCCCGCAGGGTCAGCCGCAGCCGTCCGGGGACGCCGCCCCGGGCGGCGGCGTCGGCGGCGTTCTGCGCCAGCTCGACCACCAGGCGGTCGCGGTAGCCGCCGAGTGCCAGCTCCTCCTCGGCGTTGGCGTCCTCGCGGAACCGCGCCGCGGACGCCGCCCAGGCGTCCAGCACCCGGCGGCGCAGCCCGGCCGTGCCGAACGGGTCCGCGCCGGGGACCTCCGCCGCGCTGCCCATGATCCGAGGCTCCACTGGCCTACCGCCTTCCGTGAGCGCCCGCCGAGCCAGCTGCCCGCTCCGTGGCGCCTTGCCGCTTCCGTCCGAGGGCATTCTTGCGTGTTCCGGACGATGCTCCGACACCGACCGCACCGAGCCGCGCCCCGGACGGGATTCCGCTGTGCGACGCCCTCGTACCCCGGCGCGACGGCCGTACGACGGTCGGCACGGGCCGTAGGGAGCGGGTGGAACCCGGCCGGCTGCGGCGTCCCGGGGTCGCCCGGCCCGTCGGCGCTGCTCCACCCGCAGGGCGGGCCGCACCGGGGACGGCTGCTGTACTTCGGGCCGCACGGCCGGGGTCCCGGCCGGCGGGCGGCGCCGGAAGGCGCGGCCCGCCGGCCGTGTCACGGGCTGACGGCGAGCACCAGGTAGGCGGCGAGGACGGCCAGATGGATGCCGCCCTGCAGCGGGGTGGCACGGCCGGGGATGACCGTGAGGGTGCCCACGGCGACGGTGAGGGCGAGCAGCACGATGTGGGTGGCGTCCAGGCCGAGCAGCAGCGGTCCGGGCATCCAGGCCGAGGCCACCGAGACCGCCGGGATGGTCAGGCCGATGGAGGCCATGGCGGAGCCCAGGCCCAGGTTGAGGCTGGTCTGCACACGGTCGCGGAGAGCGGCCCGTACGGCGGCGAGCGACTCCGGCAGCAGCACCAGCAGGGCGATCACCACACCCACCACCGCCGAGGGCAGCCCTGCCGTCCGCACGGCCGACTCGACGGTGGGCGACACCGTCTTGGCCAGTCCCACCACACCGACCAGCGAGATGCCCAGCAGCACCAGGCTGGTCCAGGCCTGCGCGAGCGTGGGGGGATGCACATGCTCCTCGACCTCGATCACCTCGCCCTCGGTGGTGATCGGCAGGAAGTAGTCCCGGTGGCGGAAAGTCTGGGTGGAGACGAACAGCACGTAGAGGACCAGCGCCGAGCCGGCCGCGAAGCCCAGCTGCGTCGGGGAGAACCGGGGCCCGGGGGTGCTGGTGGTGAAGGTCGGGAGCACCATGCTGAGCGTCGCCACGGTGCAGACGGCGGCCAGGGCGGCGCCGGTGCCCTCGGCGTTGAAGACCGCCACCCGTCGGCGCACGGCACCCAGCAGCAGACTGAGTCCGACGATCCCATTGCAGGTGATCATGACTGCGGCGAACACGGTGTCCCGGGCGAGCCCGGCGGCCTCCGGGCCGCCGTCCGCCGTCAGTGTGACGATCAGCGCCACCTCGATGACGGTGACCGCGACCGCCAGCACCAGCGACCCGAAGGGCTCACCGACCCGGTGGGCCACCAGCTCGGCGTGGTGCACCGCCGCCAGGACCGCGCCGACCAGGAAGCAGGCCACCACGGCGACCACGGGCACCGGCAGGGCGCGGTGCCAGGTCAGGATCAGCAGGACGATCGCCAGCATCGGCAGCGCCACGGACCAGACGGGGCGGGGCGGGCGGATGCGGGCGGCGGCCATGCGGGCGAGCCTGGCAGATCAGGCTCACGGCAGCCGGACGCGGCGCGCCCCGGTCGCCCGTCCGGGCGTCCCTCCGGCCGGCCCGGCGCGCTCCCGGCCCCCGTCTTCGGCCCCCGTCTTCGGCTGCGGTGCCGGACGGCGGCAGCCGGCGGCGGCGGCGCGATGTCCGCGCCGGACCGGGGTCGTGGGGCGGCCGGGGGACGGTGCGTAAATCAGGGGCGGACGCCGGGGGCCGGGGGTAGGGTCGGGCGGTCCCGGCCGACCCCGCAGAGGATCGAGGAAGCGGATGACCCGTCCCCCGGAGGACCTGCTCGACAGCACCCGCCGCGCACTGCTGCACCGGCTGGCGGTGGGACAGTCGGAGGGCCGGGCACCGTCACTCGTCGGTGCGGTGGTCCGCGACGGGCAGCCGGTCTGGTCCGGCAGCCGGAGCATGATCGACGACCATGCTCCGGACGACAATGTGCAGTACCGCATCGGATCGATCACCAAGTCCTTCACCGCCGTGCAGGTGATGCGGCTGCGCGACGAGGGGGCTCTGTCGCTGACCGACCCGCTGGAGCGGCACCTGCCCGGCACCCGGGTGGGGCGGCTGACGGTCGCCCAGTTGCTGGCCCACACGTCCGGGCTGGCCTCCGAGACGCCGGGACCCTGGTGGGAGCGGACACCCGCCACCCTGCGGCCCGAGCTGGCCGATGTCCTCGGTGAGCAGCCGGTACGGCATCCGGCAGGCAGCCGGCACCACTACTCCAACCCCGGGTACGCCCTGCTGGGTGCGCTGGTCGAGCAGCTGCGCGGTGAGCCGTGGAGCGAGGTGCTGCGCCGGGAGGTGCTGGAGCCGCTCGGTATGGCCCGGACGGCACCGCTGCCGCAGCCGCCGCACGCCGGCGGGTTCGCGGTCCACCCCTGGGCCGATGTGATGCTGCCCGAGCCGCTGGAGGACACCGGGGTGATGGCGCCGGCCGGCCAGCTGTGGTCCACCGCGGCGGACCTCTGCCGCTGGGCCGCCTTCCTCTCCGGTGACGACGGGAAGGTGCTGGCTCCCGGCACCCTCGCCGAGATGCGCCGGCCCGCGACCGAGCCCGACGGCGACGAGTGGACCGCCGCCTACGGGCTGGGGCTGCAACTGCGACGACAGGACGGCCGGGTGCTGTACGGCCACACCGGTTCGATGCCCGGCTTCGTGGCCGCGCTGTGGGTGAGCGAGGCGGACGGCCTCGCCGCCGTGGTCCTGGCCAATGCGACCTCGACGGTGCCGGTCGCGACGATCGCCGCCGACCTGATCCGGATCGTGGCCGAGCGCGAACCGCGCTTCCCCGAGCCCTGGCGTCCGCTGCCCGAGGCCGATCCGGAGCTGCTGGCGCTCACCGGGCCCTGGTACTGGGGACCGTCCGCGCTCGTCCTCCGCCTGCGCGCCGACCGGGAGCTGGACCTCTCGCCGGTGGGCGGCACCGGTCGGGGCTCCCGGTTCCGCGCCGAGGCGGACGGCACCTGGACCGGTCTCGACGGCTACTACGCGGGCGAGGTTCTGCGGGTGGTCCGGGACGGCGACGGCGCGGTGAGCCATCTGGACATCGGCTCCTTCGTCCTCACCCGCGGCCCGTACCAGCCCGCGGCCCCGGTCCCGGGCGGTGTCGACCCGGCGGGGTGGCAGCCGAGCTGACCGCCTCCGGCCCGGGCCGGGCGGGGGGCTGCCGTCCGGGCGCCGCCCCGGCCCGGGTGGGTGCCACCGGTCATCGGTCCGCCCGGACTCAGACCTTCTCGACCGCCACCCGGGGATGCCCGGCCGTGAGCATCCCCAGGTCCTGCACATCGGAGGTCAGGACGGTCACGCGCCCATGCTGCGCCAGTGCGGTCGCGCACAGCATCGCGTCGATCGCGTACTTGTGACCGTGCAGCCCGGCTCCCCGCAGCAGAACGGCAGCGGACTGTGCCACAGCCTGGGTGACCGGCTCCACGCAGAGCCGGGACAACGTCCACCTCAAGACGGCGTCATCGATCCTCGGGTGGATGACCTCGACCAGGACCGCAGCCGAGGTGACGACCGGGATGTCCGCATCGCGGGCCGCCGCCAGCCACTCGTGGACCTCCCGGTCACGCTGTACGGCCTTCGCCAGTCCCTCGCTGTCCAGAACCAGCGCACCGGTCACGCCGCCGCCCCGGCCCCGGGCGCAGCGCCGGTGAGCCTGGCCCGTTTGGCAGCCACGGCCTCCTCGTCGACCGGCCCGTTGACCTGGTCGAAGTCGGCAATCAGCTCGTCCAGGCCGTCACGCTCGATCTGACGCTGCGCCGCCCTCTCCAGATAGGCGGAGACGCCCCTTTTGCCCACCCGCTCACGAATCGCCTGCAGGGTCCCGGCGGACAGGGTGACGGAGATGCCGCTGCTGGGGCCGTCGCCGGGCAGGAAGTCGGTGCCACCGTCCATGACGCCAGTATGGCATTGGCAATGCCATAAAGGCTGCCCCGTCCGACCCGCCGCAAGCTTCGGCCGCCGCCCGGGCTTCCCTGTGCCGCGCCGCCACGGTCAGGAGTGGCCGAGCTCCTCCGCGGGGCCCTCGGGCTCGACGGAGCCCCCGTTGCGGTCCGGGTGCAGCGGCATGGGCTCGACGGCCAGCTCGTCCAGGATCGGCTGGGCCGGCTTGGGCGGGGTGGGCATCACGGCCGCCTCGGAGTGGCCGCCGCAGCCGAACGCCAGCGAGACCAGCCGGCCGTCGGCCGGGCTGAACTCATTGCCGCAGACACCGAAGGCCTGGCCCAGCGAGCCGCCGACCGGGATCAGGAAGCCGCAGGTGGTGCAGGAGGCCGGGGCCGCCTGGGCCATGGGGGTGTCGGCCCCGTAGGACTTCTCCCAGCGCTCCGCGCCCAGGTGCAGGCCCAGCCGGGACAGCACCCGCGGCCGGCCCAGCCCGAGCTCCTGGGCGACCGCGGTGACGGCGGCACGGGCCGGGGTGGGCTGGATGTCGGCGACCGGGCGGTCGGTGACCTCGACATCCTCACCAGGGACGAAGGTGGCGGCCGAGGCGTCCTCGGCCAGGACGGAGTTCGGCGGCACCTCGTCGTCACCGCTCCAGCCGGGCTCCAGCCGCAGGTCGTCGGCGGCGGTCGGCAGCAGGTCGCCGGGGCCGAGGTCGCCGGGGAGCAGGCGCTCGCTCCACGGCACCCACTCGGGCGCCAGCACCGCGTCCGGCCCGGGGAGCAGCACGGTCTCGTCCAGGGTCACCAGCTTGCTGCGGGAGGCACGGGTGACGGTGACGGCCCAGCGCCAACCGCGGTAGGCAGGCTCCTGGCAGACGAAGGAGTGCGTGACGACGCGGTCCCCGTCGGCCTCGGCGCCGATGTACTCGCCGACCGCGTCCGTACCGGCCGCGTCCACCGCGGCGGCGCGGGCGATCTCGACGGCCTCGGCACAGAGCCGGTCAGGGGTACGGCTTCGCATCGCAGCACTCACGAGAATCGATTCTCTCCCAATCCGATCTCCGGTCCGCCGCTGACCCGCATGCGGGACGCCGGGCGGCATGGCGCCCGGCCGGGGCGGCGGCGGCCTCGACTCCTATTCTGCGGGACGATCCGGTCACCCGTACCCCCGCCCGCACCCTTCTGCGACGTCGCCCGCCGCGATGGAGTGCGAAGGGCACGCTACCGGCCGGTCGGGTCCCGGCGACAGCCCGGATGCACGACACCGGTTTGCGGGGGCGTCAACCGGCGTGCAGGCCCGGCATGTCGGGCAGGATGGCCGACGTGGCCGACGAAGCCTCGTCGCAGCACGCTGTGAACGATCCGCACGAGCCCGGGTCGCCGCCCTCGGGGCGGCATGGACCGGACGGGTCCTCCTCCGCTGCCCCGACGCCCCCGCCGCCGGAGGCGGCCGATCCGCCCGGGGACGGCCCCGCACAGGGCCCGCAGCCAGGCGTGACCCGGCGGGTCCGGCGCGCCGCGCACGGCAGCGCCTCCTGGTTCGCCCGCGGCACCGGCCGGGTGGTCAACGGCACCGGCCGGCGGATCCGGCAGGCGACCTCGGCGGAGGGCGCGGGCGAGTCGGGGCTGGCCAAACTGATCGAGCTGCACGCGGTCAACTCGTTCGGCGACATGCTGATAACGATTGCGCTCGCCTCCACCATCTTCTTCTCGGTGCCCACCGGAGAGGCCCGCGGCAGGGTCGCCCTCTACCTGCTGATCACCATGGCCCCGTTCGCCCTGCTGGCACCGGTGATCGGCCCGCTGCTGGACCGGCTGCCGCACGGCCGCCGGGCCGCGATGGCGATGTCGATGCTGGTCCGCGCGGTGCTCGCCTGGACCATGGCCGGGGTGATCTCCGGCGGCGGCCTCGCCCTCTATCCCGAGGCACTGTGCGTCCTGGTCGCCTCCAAGGCGTACGGCGTGGTCCGCAGCGTGGTGGTGCCGCGGCTGCTGCCGCATCAGGTGACGCTGGTGAAGGCCAACTCGCGGGTCACCCTGGCCGGGCTGATCGCCACCGGGGTGGCGGCGCCGGTGGGCTGGCTGCTGCATCTGCTGGGGCCGGGATGGCCGCTGCGCGGCGCGTTCCTGGTCTTTGTCGCCGGGACGCTGCTGGCCTTCTCGCTGCCCCACACGGTGGACTCCGCCAAGGGGGAGCAGCGGGCGCTGCTGGTCAAGGAGGAGACCGGTCCCGGGCAGGGCCGGGTGCGGGAGCGCCCGCTGCGCTCGGTCGGCCCTGCGGTGCTGCTGGCGCTGCGCGCCGTCGCGGCGCTGCGCGGCCTGTCCGGCTTTCTCACCATGTTCCTGGCCTTCCTGCTGCGGGCGGACTCGGTGGGCGGCCTGAACCGGGCGGTCGCCCTGGGCCTGGTGGCCGGCGCGGCCGGGGTGGGCAATGCGCTGGGCTCCGTGATGGGCTCCTGGCTGCGCACCCGGGGGCCGGAGCTCACGGTGACCGCGATGGTGGCGCTGGCGCTGGCAGCGACCGTCTGCGGGTCGCTCTGGTACGGGGCGCTGACGGTGACTCTGGTGGCCGCCTCCGCCGGAATCGCCCAGTCGCTGGGCAAACTGGCGCTGGACGCCCTGATCCAGCGGGACGTTCCGGAGCAGGTGCGCACCTCCGCGTTCGCCCGTTCGGAAACCCTGATGCAGCTGTGCTGGGTGGCCGGCGGCGGCCTGGGCATCGTGCTTCCGCTCAACGGGGCGCTGGGACTTGGCGTCGCGGCCGCGATCATGGCCGCGACCCTGGGGTTCACCGTCTGGAGCCTCCTGGGGCGTGATCGTGGCGGCACACCGCACCCCCGCGTAGCGTGACGAGGGAAGACCGGTAGCCTCAGTCCCATGAGCCTCAACAGCCGCGCCATCGCCGCACTCGGCGCCGTCGTCGTGATCGGCGCCGGCACGGTGGGTTTCTCCGTTGCGCACGCCTCCAACCAGGACAAGCCCGTCAACCGCCTGGTCACCCTGGTCGCCGGGACCAACTCGATCCACTCCGAGCCGATCTGCTGGAACGACGGCAAGGCCCTGAACGCCCAGGCGCAGCAGGAGTGCCAGACCAAGGCCGCCAAGCTGCAGAAGGACGGCAAGCTCCCGGTCCTGGAGCTGAGCAGCAGCGACCGGGTGGGCATCGGTGTCGACCCCGAGATCGCCAAGAAGGGCTGGTTCGCCTTCACCGACGGCGGCGCGCAGGGTCAGGCCACGCTGGCCACCGCCCGCCGCAACAGCACCTTCTCCGGCCTGGTGGCCGCCCCCAGCGTGCTGAAGTCCACCTCGGAGACGCTGGTCACCGCGGTCGAGGCCGACACCAAGAGCCAGGACATCTACGGCGTCTGGTACTTCACCCTCAAGAACACCGACGTCTGAGCGTCCACCACGCGATGAGCACGACGCCTCACGGCGAGCGGCAGCCGGGCCCGACGGCCCGGCTGCTGGTCGTCACAGCCGTCCAGGCCGAGGCGGACCGGGTCACCGCCGGCCTGCGGGCGGCGGGCGGGGAGTACCACGACGAGTCGCCGCAGGGCATGGACGGCCACCGGGTGGTCCGGCTCGGCCGGGCCGAGGCCGTGGTGCTGGCCGCCGGGGTCGGACCCGCGGCGGCCGCCGCGGGCACCGCCGCCGCGCTCGCCCTCGTCGGGCCCTTCCAGCTGGTCTGCTCGGCCGGTATCGCCGGAGGGTTCGCCGAGGCCGCCGCGGTCGGCGCCACGGTGGTCGCCGACGCCGTACTCGCCGCCGACCTGGGGGCGACCACCCCCGACGGCTTCAGCGACGTCACCGAGCTGGGCTTCGGCACCGTACGGCACACCCCGCCGCCGGCCGCCGTGGAACTGGCCGCCGGGGCGCTGCGCTCCGCCGGGATCACCACCGCCACCGGCCCGGTGCTGACCGTCTCCACGGTCACCGGCACCGCCGCCCGCGCCGCCGAGCTGGCGGAGCGGCATCCGGGTGCGGCAGCCGAGGCGATGGAGGGGTTCGGGGTGGCGGAGGCGGCCGCCCGGTTCGGGCTGCCGGTGCTGGAACTGCGCACCGTCTCCAACCCGGTGGGGCCACGGGACCGCGCCGCCTGGCGGATCGGTGAGGCGCTGGTGGCCCTGGAGCAGGCGTTCGCCGTCCTGCCGTACCGGGAACTGATCGACACCGCCGCGAAGGAGAGTGGTTGAGCATGTCCGAGTCAGCGCCCGCCGAGGTGGAGTCCCCCGGCTCACCGAGCCGCTCACCGTCGCCTACTCGCCCTGCCCCAACGACACCTTCGTCTTCCACGCCTGGGCGCACGGCCTGGTACCCGGCGCGACCGCGCCCGAGGTCACCTTCGCCGACATCGACATCACCAACGGCCTGGCCGAGCGCGGCGAACTGGATGTACTCAAGATCTCCTACGCGGCGCTGCCCTGGGTGCTCGACGAGTATGTGCTGCTGCCCTGCGGCGGGGCGCTGGGCCGCGGCTGCGGACCGCTGGTGCTCACCGGCCCGGACGCCTCGGCGGACCCGGCGGAGCTGGCCGGCAAGGTGGTTGCGGTGCCCAGCGAACGCTCCACCGCGTATCTGCTCTTCCGGCTGTGGGCGGCGAAGGCCGTCCCCGGAGGGCTGGGCGAGATCCGGGTGCTGCCCTTCCACGAGATCATGCCCGCGGTGCGCGACGGGCGGGTCGACGCCGGCCTGGTGATCCACGAGGCCCGCTTCACCTACGGGCAGTACGGGCTGCGCTGCCTCGCCGACATGGGCGAGGCCTGGGAGGCCGACACCGGCCTGCCGATCCCGCTGGGCGCGATCGTCGCCCGCCGCTCGCTCGGCCGCGAGCGGCTGCTGGGCCTCGCCGAGTCGCTGCGCACCTCGGTGCGGATGGCCTGGGACGACCCGGCCGCCTCCCGCGGCTATGTGCTGGCGCACGCCCAGGAGATGGACCCTGCCGTCGCCGAGCAGCACATCGGCCTGTACGTCAATGAGTTCACCGCCGACCTGGGCGAGAGCGGCCACGCCGCCGTACGGGGCCTGCTCACCCGTGCGGCCGCCGAGGGCCTGGTGCCCGCCGTGGCACCCGACGCCCTGGCCTTCCCGGGCTGAGTCGACGCCCGGGAAGGCGGTCCGGCATCCGTCAGACGTCGAACTGGTCGGCCACCGCGCGCAGCAGGGTGGCCAGTTGCTGGCCGCCCGGCTTGCTGGGGTAGCGGCCGTGCTGCAGCCCGGGCAGCACGGCGTCCAGGGTGGAGATCAGGTCCTGCACGATCGGGGCCATCTCGTCCGGCTTGCGGCGCTGCGCCGCGGCCACCGACGGCGGGGTGTCCAGCAGAGCCACCGACAGCGCCTGGTCGCCCCGGTGCCCGGCCACCACTCCGAACTCCACCCGCTGCCCCGGCTTGAGCGTGGTCACGCCGTCGGGCAGCGCCTTGGAGTGCACGAAGACGTCGCCGCCGTCGTCACGGGAGAGGAAGCCGAAGCCCTTCTCGCTGTTGAACCACTTGACCTTGCCGGTAGGCACGGAAGACCTCGTCCTGGGTGTGAGTGATTGTCGGGTGTGGCCGACGACCGCTGGATGGTGGATGGCGCTCCCGGCCTCCCGGCGGGCGCGCGGTGCGACGGGGCCTGCGCGGAGCTAGCAGGCAGTCGCAAGATTAACGGGCGGCGCCTCGGGCGGGCGCCCACCGGCTCTGCCGCTCAGGGCACGCCCGCCGCCCAGGGCACGCCCGGACGGTGACAGCGGCAAGCTGGTCATGGGACGCACCCCCCGGTCCGGACGCCGGGGTGCGGATCGACCCCGTGCGTGACGTGCATACCCTGGTGGGGTGAGCACCGAAACCAGCAAACCGGGCGACGCACTCGTCCGAGCGGGCGCCGTCGTCTTCATCGTCGGCGCCGTGGCCACCGTGGCCACCTTCGTCCCTCTCTTCCTCGATCTCACCCGGCTGCCGACCGCCGCCTACTGGCTCTCCATGCTGATGCCGGCCGGCTTCCTGGTGGCCCTGCTGGGACTTCTGCGGGCCGCCCGCGCCCAGCGCCGGCACACCGCTGCCTGACCCGGCCGGACAGGCATCGCCGTGTGCCCGGCCTCCCGCGCCGGCGGGAGGCCGGGCACACGGGCCGTCCGCAGCGCCGGGGTTGCTGCCGGGTGGTCAGCGGGACCGGGTGGGTTCGCCCAGGAGGTGGGACTCGAGCCACTCGGGGAAGGCCGTGAGGTCGTCCAGGACCACGTCCGCGCCCGCCTCGCGCAGTGCCTCGGCGCCGAACGGCCCGGTCGCCACCGCCACCGCCAGCGCATCGGCGGCCCGGGCGCCGGTGATGTCGCCGAGATGGTCGCCCACGTACACCGAGGCACCCTCGGCCCGCAGCACGGCGCCCTTCTCCTGGGCCCACACCGAACCGGCCAGCGCGTCGACACCGATGCCGACATGGTCCAGGTGCAGCCTGGCGTTGGGGCCGTGCTTGCCGGTCACCACCACGGCGCGGCCGCCGCGGGCGCGTACCGCCTCGACCGCCTCCCTCGCGCCCGGCAGCGGCAGGCAGGCGGGGACGGCCGTGTGCGGGTACATCGCCCGGTAGCGGTCGGCGACCTCCGTGATGCGCTCCTCGGGGAACCAGTGGGCGAGCTCCACCTCCAGCGGCGGCCCCAGCCGGGTGACGGCCAGCGCGCTGTCGATCCACACCCCTGTCTCGGCCGCGATGGCGTCATAGGTGGCCTTGATACCGGGCCTGGTGTCGAGCAGGGTCATGTCGAGGTCGAAGCCCACCGTGAGCGGGGCGCCGGGCGCCAGATCAGCCATGGGCACCACCCTAAGACCCTGGTCCGCGGCGAATCCGGCCACGTCCCCCGCCGGAGCCGGGCCGGGCGGCGGCCGATCGCCGCCGGTCGCGGGCGGACACCGGACGGTCGCCGTCCCGTCGCCGTCCGGTCACCGGAGGGCCGCCGTACGGGCGCCGCACGGTCGTCGCCGATCGTCCTGTCGGGCCTCTTGTGACCTGTGCCACACCCCTCCACCATGGCAGGATGCCGAGCATTCGAGAGCAGGCGCCCGCCCAGCGGCGCAAGGCCCGGATCACCCGCTCCTTCGACCTCGCCTCGGACAGCTACGACGAGGCCAACGGCGACTTCTTCAACCCCGTCGGCGACCGGCTGGTGGAACTGGCCGGCCTCCGCCCCGGCGACCGCGTCCTGGACCTGGGCTGCGGGCGCGGCGCCGTACTCTTCCCCGCCCTGGCGGCCGTCGGCCCCGACGGCTATGTCGCCGGGGTGGACCTGTCACCCGCCATGGTCCACCGCACCGCCCACCAGGCCGCCGACGCACGGCTGCGCAATGTCTCCGTGCGGGTGGACGACGCCGAGGACCTGGGCTTTCCCGACCAGTCCTTCGAGGCGGTGCTCTCCTCGCTGACCCTGATGCTCACCCCCGACCCGGACGCCGCACTGGCCCAGGCCCATCGGGTGCTGGTCCCCGGCGGCCGCTTCGGCCTCACCCTCTTCGGCCCCGACGTCCAGCCCGAGTGGCGGCAGGCCGCCCGGGTGCTGCACGGCTACGCCGAGGACGGCCCCCTCGGCTTCAACACCCTGGCCGACGGCCCCGAGGCGGCCCTCGCCGCGGCCGGCTTCGGCGGGGTCCGCACCGTGGAGGAGGTCGTCACCGTGCAGTACGCCGACCTGGACGCCTGGTGGCGCTCGGTCCGCTCCGACGGCAACCGCGATCTGCTGGAGTCCATCCCGCCCGACCGCCTCGACGAGGCCCGCAGGGCCGCGTACGAGGTCGTCCGCCCCCTCGCCGCAGCCGGCGACCTCACCCGCCGCACCGCCGTCCGCTACATCACGGCCCACCGCCCCTGATCCGGTACGCACCCCATCCGGTACGCACCCCGCAACGGGACGACGGCCTGCACGCCGGTGAGGACCGGGGTGCGGGCCGTCCGTGTGCGGCGCCGGGGCGGCGGGGGCCGGCGGACGAGGGGTCAGCCCCGCGGCGTCCGGCCACTCAGGGCGCGCCAGCCCAGGAAGACCGCCGACCCGGCCGCGGCGGACCGCAGCACCACCGGCACCAGCGATTTCAGCGCCGCCTGGAACTGCGCATCGGTGGGCGGCGGCCCGCCCCACCGTCCGCTTGTCCGCCCCCACAGCCACACCGCGGCGCCCAGCACCGCCAGCGCCGGAATGCCGAACACCGCGAACCGCCGGACCGGCAGGCTCATCCGCCGCGAGGCATAGGCGGCCAGCCACCCCAGCAGCATCACCACCAGCTGCCCCGTCACCGCGCCCGCCAGCAGCAGCACCGCTGCCGCGGACTCCAGCAGCGGCGGCCGTCCCGGCCCCGGCGGGCGCAGCGCGGCGGCAAGCCGCCGCCGCCCGGGCTTCTCGGCGGGCACCGGCAGCACCGGCTCCGCCTCCGGCTCCGCGGTGGGGGCGGCGGGGGCGGCTGCCGCGGGCGGCCGCTGCTCGGCCTCGAAGCGGATCTCGACCCCGTCCCACCCCGGGAAGTCCTCGGCCGTCGGCAGATGGGCCGGCTGCACCGGGCCGTCCTCCGCCTCCGGCACCGCGGCGGCGGCCGCGCCCGGCACCCGCCACCACTCCGCGTCCCGCGTGGCGGGCAGCGTGGGCACGGACGGCCCGGGGGACGCCGGCGGCCCGGCCGGCACCGACGGCCCCGGCCCCGGCGGCGGGACCGGGCCCGGCACCGCGGCGGGAGCAGGCACCGACGGGCCCGGCGCGGAGGGAGGGCCCTGCCGGGCGGCCCGCTCGACCACCTGGTCGGGCGGCCCCAGGCGCTCCAGCACCTTCCGTACGGCGGCCGGGGTGTCCCTGGCCGTGGCCCTGCGGCTGTCGATGTCGGCGCGGAGCCCCGCTATCAGCCGTGCCCGGTCGGCCGCGGGCAGCGAGGTCTGCGCCAGATCGGCCACCCGCCCCAGGTAGTCGTAGACCAACTTGTCGCTCTCGATCCCCATCCCGCCGCCCCACCCACGCTCGGCCAACGCCTCCGCAGAGGAAGGTACCCACCCCCGGCCCGTGCGGCGAGGTGCCGCACCGCCGCCGGGACCGTCTCCCGTGTCGGCGGTCCCGACTAATCTGGTGCGGATGACCGAGCAGACCGGTGGCCGGACCCCCGCCGCACCCCGCACTCTCGCCGAGGAGCTCCGCTCCCGCGACGACGAGGCGCTGGCCGCCCTGCTCCGGGCCCGCCCCGACCTGCTCACCCCGGTCCCCAGCGACCTCACCCAGCTGGCCACCAGGATCTCCACCCGGGCCTCCTCGCTGCGGGCCCTGGAGCGGCTGGACCGCTTCACCCTCCAGGTCGCCGAGGCGCTGGCCGCCGCACCGGACGGCTGCGACAGCGGCACCGTGCTGCGCCTGCTCACCGGTACGCCCGGCGTAGCCCCGCACCGCCATGCCGACCCGGTGGACGCGGCCCAGGTGGCCGCCGCCCTCCCCGGTGCGCTCGCCCTGCTGCGCGAGCGGGCCCTGCTGTGGGGCCAGGGACCCGCCCTGCATCTGGTCCGCGCCGTACGGGAGATCCTCGCCCCCACCGCCGCCCACCCGGGGCCGACCGGCCTGGGCCCGACCCTGGCCGAGGCCACCGCGGGGATGTCCCCCGGCCGCCTTCAGGAGCTGCTCGCCGACGCCGGGCTGCCGACCACCCACGACCCGGTATCGGCGGTCGCGGCCCTGACCGCGATGCTCACCGACGGCCGGCAGGTCGACGCAGTGCTCGCCGGGGCCCCCGAGCCCGCCCTGGGCGTACTGGACCGGCTCGTCTGGGGCCCGCCCACCGGCACCGTCCCCGACGCGGGCCGCCCGGTCCGCGCCCAGGACGCCCGCAGCCCCGTGGAGTGGCTGCTGGCCCGTGGGCTGCTGCTGCCGTCCGGACCGCGCACGGTCGTCCTCCCCCGGGAGGCCGCCCTGCATCTGCGGGGCGGGCGCAGCCACCGCACCGTGGAGCCCGCTCCGCCGCAGGTGGAACCGTCCCGTGTGCACGACCCCCGGTCGGTGGACGCCACCGCCGCGGGCCAGGCGTTCACCGCCGTCCGCACCGTCGAGGAGCTGCTCGACCAGTGGGGCCTCACCCCGCCGCCCGTGCTGCGGGCCGGCGGGCTCGGCGTCCGCGATCTGCGCCGGGCGGCCGCCATGCTCGACGTCCCCGAGGCCACGGCCGCCTTCTGGCTGGAACTCGCCCATGGCGCCGGGCTGCTGGCCTCCGACGGCGAGGCGGACGAAGTGTTCGCCCCCACCCCCGCCTACGACAGCTGGCTGCAGCAGCCCGTCGCCGAGCGCTGGACGCTGCTCGCCCGCAGCTGGCTGGCCGGCACCCGGGTCGCCGGGCTGGTCGGCGGCAAGGACAGCAAGGGCCGTGCGCTCGCCGCCCTCGGCCCCGACCTGGACCGCACCCTCGCCCCCGGCACCCGCCGCGCCGTACTGCGGCAGCTGGCCGAGCTGCCGCCGGGCGGCGCCGCGCCCGCGGACGCGCTGCTGCCTGCGATGCGCTGGCACCGTCCGTGGCGCAGCGGCCCCTCCAGCGGCGAGGGGCGGGACCTGCGGGACGACCTCACCGACTGGACGCTCGCCGAGGCCGAGCTGATCGGCATCACCGGCCGCGGCGCCCTGGCCGCTCCCGCCCGGTCGCTGCTGTCCGGCACCGACCCGGCCCCCGCGCTGGAGCCGCTCCTCCCGCAGCCGCTGGACCATGTGATCCTGCAGCCCGACCTCACCGCCATCGCCCCGGGTCCGCTGCACACCCCGCTGGCGCAGGCCCTGGGGCTGGCCGCGGATGTGGAGTCCAAGGGCGGCGCCACCGTCTACCGCTTCACCCCGGACTCCGTCCGCCGGGCTCTGGACGCCGGGCGCACCGCCGCCGATCTGCATGCCTTTCTGGAGCAGCACTCCCGGACGCCCGTGCCGCAGCCGCTCAGCTATCTGGTCGACGATGTGGCCAGACGCCATGGGCGGCTCCGGGTCGGTGCCGCCTCCGCCTATCTGCGCTGCGACGACGACGCGCTGCTGGCCGAGGTCCTGGCCGACCGCCGCTCAGCGCAGCTGCGGCTGCGCCGTCTCGCCCCCACCGTCCTCGCCGCCCAGGCAGGCCCCGAGGCGGTGCTCAACCAGTTGCGCGCCATGGGGTACGCCCCGGCGGCCGAGTCCGCCGAGGGCGACATCGTGATCACCCGCCCCGATGCGCGGCGCACCCCGCCGCGCAGCGCCCCCACCCCCGTACCGGACGGGCCGCCCACCCCGGGGAGGTCCTGCTTGACGCCGCGGTCCGGGCGGTCCGCGCCGGCGACCGTGCCTCCATCGCCGTCCGCCGCGACGCCGTCTCCGGCCCGGCCGCCGCCAACGGCCCGGCCCGGCTGCCGCGGACGGCCTCCGCGGAGACCCTGGCGGCGCTGCAGACCGCCGTGCTGCTCGGCGAGCGGATGTGGATCGGCTATGTCAACGCCGAGGGCTCGGCCGGGCAGTTCATCGTCGCCCCGGTGAAGGTCGAGGGCGGCTATGTCACGGCCTACGACCACGCCCGGGACGAGGTGCGCACCTTCGCCCTGCACCGCATCACCGGCGTCGCCGACATCGACGAACCCGAGGAGTGACTCACCCGCGGGGCTTCACCAGCTCCAGCGGGTCCACCCGCACCGGGAAGGGCTTGTCGATCAGCGTGACCTCCCCGGGACCGGCCACGGTCCGCTCGGTGTAACCGCCGTCCTCGAACTCGGCCACCACCAGGCTGGGTACCGGCTGCAACTCCAGCCGCCAGTACGCGGGGACGGCACCGGAGGCATACATCAGAGGCTTGACCTTGCGGTCGATCTGACGCCCGGCAGGCGACGGGGAGACGATCTCCACCACGAACCACACCGCCTCCGGGTCGCAGGTCACCGGATCGGCGGCCGCCGCGGCGGCGTCCACCACCGCGATGTCCGGCACCAGCAGACCGCTGGGCAGCACGACATTGACGGCCTCCATGACCTCCACCGGCGCCCCCACGGCCTCGGCCGCCGCCTCCAGCAGATTGGCCAGACGTCGTGACGCCCGCTGGTGCTGCGTTCCCGCGCTCGGCGACAGACCAGCGCATCCCCCCACAGCTCGAACCGGTGCCTGCCGTCGTCGTCCAGCGCCAGGACGTCCGCCACGGTCCAGGCACCCGAATGCTCGAATGCGACGCTCATCGCACCCACCGCCTCCCGGAACGCCGTTGCCATCAGTGTTGCAGGCCGTACCGGCCCCTCCGGGCGGTCGAGCACACGTTCACCCGCACGAGTGCGCAACACTGGAGGGTCTGGCCATGGCTCCACCGGAAGGACATCGCACGTGAACGACGGGCCCCTGATCGTCCAGAGCGACAAGACCCTTTTGCTGGAGGTCGAGCACCCCCGCGCCGACGACTGCCGGCGCGCGATCGCACCGTTCGCCGAGCTGGAGCGGGCGCCGGAGCATGTGCACACCTACCGGGTGACCCCGCTGGGCCTGTGGAACGCCCGGGCCGCCGGGCACGACGCCGAGCAGGTCGTGGACGCCCTGGTCAACTACTCCCGCTACCCGGTGCCGCACGCCCTGCTGGTGGACGTGGCCGAGACCATGGCCCGCTACGGGCGGCTCCAGCTGCAGAAGCACCCCTCGCACGGACTGGTGCTGTCGACCAGCGACCGTCCGGTGCTGGAGGAGGTGCTGCGGTCCAGGAAGATCGCCCCGCTGGTGGGCGAGCGGGTGGACCCGGACACCGTGGTGGTGCACCCCTCCGAGCGCGGCCAGATCAAGCAGGTGCTGCTGAAGCTCGGCTGGCCGGCCGAGGACCTGGCCGGGTATGTGGACGGCGAGGCGCACCCCATCGCGCTGGACCAGGACGGCTGGCATCTCCGGCCGTACCAGACCCAGGCGGTGGAGGGCTTCTGGCACGGCGGCTCGGGTGTGGTGGTCCTGCCCTGCGGCGCCGGCAAGACGCTCGTGGGGGCGGCCGCGATGGCCGAGGCCAAGGCGACCACCCTGATCCTGGTCACCAACACCGTCTCGGCCCGGCAGTGGAAGCACGAGCTGGTGAAGCGGACCACCCTGACCGAGGACGAGATCGGCGAGTACAGCGGTACCCGCAAGGAGATCCGCCCGGTGACCATCGCCACGTACCAGGTGATGACCACCAGGCGGAAGGGCGTCTATCCGCACCTGGAGCTGTTCGACTCCCGCGACTGGGGCCTGATCGTCTACGACGAGGTGCATCTGCTGCCTGCGCCGATCTTCCGGTTCACCGCCGACCTCCAGGCCCGGCGCCGGCTCGGGCTGACCGCGACCCTGGTCCGGGAGGACGGCCGGGAGGGCGACGTGTTCTCGCTGATCGGCCCCAAGCGGTACGACGCCCCGTGGAAGGAGATCGAGGCGCAGGGCTACATCGCGCCCGCCGACTGCTGCGAGGTCCGGGTCACCCTCACCGACTCCGAGCGGCTGGCCTATGCGGTCGCCGAGCCGGACGAGCGCTACCGGTTCTGCGCCACCACGGCGACCAAGCGCCGGGTGGTGGAGGCTCTGGTGGAGCAGCACCGGGGCGACCAGACCCTGGTCATCGGCCAGTACATCGACCAGCTGGACGAGCTGGGCGAGACGCTGGGCGCCCCGGTGATCAAGGGCGAGACCACCAATCTGCAGCGGGAGAAGCTCTTCGACGCCTTCCGCAACGGGGAGATCTCGGTCCTGGTGGTCTCCAAGGTCGCCAACTTCTCCATCGACCTGCCGGAGGCAGCGGTCGCCATCCAGGTGTCGGGCACCTTCGGCTCCCGGCAGGAGGAGGCGCAGCGGCTGGGCCGGGTGCTGCGGCCCAAGGCGGACGGCCGGGCGGCCCACTTCTACTCGGTGGTCGCCCGGGACACCATCGACCAGGACTTCGCCGCGCACCGGCAGCGCTTCCTGGCGGAGCAGGGCTACGCCTACCGGATCATCGACGCCGACGACGTGCTGCACGAGGCCGGCGACGACCCGGTCCGCTGACGGCGGTCCTCCGCGCCGGCCGGGCCTGAGGGCCCGGCCGGCGCGTTCCGGCCTCCGGCCGCGCCCGGCGCCCGCCTCCCGGGCGCCGGTCGGCAGTCGGCAGTCGGCAGTCGGTCAGACGGTGTTCGCCGGTTCCCGTCGGCGCTGCCACCAGTGGCGCCGCCGCGGGTGGACGGCCCGCGAGATCCGGCGCCCCAGCAGCAGATAGCCCAGCAGGGAGCCGGCGGTGTTCAGGATGACGTCGTCGATGTCGAACGACCGGCCCTGGACCATCGACCCCTGCACCAGCTCGACCAGCAGCATCACCGCACCGGTCGCCAGCAGCACCCACAGCAGTCCCCTGGCCCGGGGCACCAGGATCGGCAGCAGCACCCCGAAGGGGACCCCCAGTGCCACGTTGCCGCCGATCTGCTTCACCGCCTCCCGTACCGAGGGCTGGTTGAGGTAGAGCCGCAGCGACGCACCGGGGTGCAGATTGCTGTGCGAGATCGGCACCGAGGCGGGCGAGGGGGTGAGCGTCACCCGGGCCAGTACGGCGGCGAAGGCCACCATGGCCGCAAAGGCCACCAGCATGATCAGGGCCCGCAGCAGGGCCGCCAGCGGGGAGCGCTGCCCGCTCTGCGGCGAGGGTGCCGTACGGGGCTTGGCCGCAGGTGTCTTCCGGGGCTTGGCAGGGTCCTTCCGGGGCTTGGCCGCCGATGGCTTCCGGCCCTTCGCAGGGGGTGCCACCACAGGTGCCGTGCGGGGCTTGGCCGCCGATGGCTTCCGGCCCTTCGCAGGGGGTGCCACCACAGGTGCCGTGCGGGGCTTGGCCGCCGATGGCTTCCGGTCCTTCGCGGCGGGTGCCGCCGCAGGTGCCGCCCCGCGCTGCGGTCCGGCGCTGCGGGGGTCCAGCAACTGCCGCAGCGGGTCTGTGATCCGGCTGAGCCGGCGTCCGGCGCGCGGCCTCTCCTTGGCGACCGACACTGGCCCCTCCCCCTCGGCTGTACAGCGGTGGCACGCGTTCCGTCGTTGCGCGTGTACCCCACGTGCCCCCGGGTACGCCCGAACGGCCCAGCCGCGGTGGGAATCAGGTCACATGTCGACGCCGTCCCGTCCGAGGATGGTCACCCGGGCGACGGTGCCGACCAGGATGCCGGCCCTGCGCAGGGCGGATTTCAGCGGATTGTCGTGGTGCCCGGTGCCCGGGTGGCTGCCGTGGGTGGCCGGTGGTGTCTGCTGCGGCGGAACCCGGGGTGCCTGGCCCGGCGACCTGCCGGACGGGTTGATGTGTGCGGTGCTCATAGCTCCACCGTAGGTTCGCCCGCGGGGCAGGGCATCGGCCCACGGGGCTTGTCCTGCGGGCCGGCACCTCGTCCTTGGGGCGTAGCCGCCTCCTCCTCCGTACTGGCTCCGCCCCGGAGTCCTCTCAGGGTGAAGGTGTTCGCGCAGCGGACGTCCAGGGTTTACGATGTCCCGCCTGCCGCCTCCCGAACCGTGGTGCCCGCTCTCCGGGCAGCCGTGGGAGGAAGTCGTCCGGTCGGCAACCGGTCGGCATCCTTCAAGTGTTCCGTTACGAGACCGCTGCGGCGCCGGGCAGTTCCCCTCCCGGACCCCCGGGGCCACCGCAGCCGGGAAGGCTTCGCCGTGCCCTCGCACGCCCACACCACCGCTGCCGTACCCCCTGCCGACACGGCCACCGACGACCCTCTGCAACGCGAGCGGAACCATCTGCGCCACTCGCGTGCCGCGCTGCGCGCCATGCGCGAGGACGTGGAGTCGCTGGACCTCAGGGATGTCGCCGGCACCTGGGTCTCGGCCGAGGTGCTGCGCACCCAGATCCAGAACCGCATCGCCGCGCTGGCGGACATGGCGCACACCCCGCTCTTCTTCGGCCGCCTGGACTATCTGCACTCCATCGGCGGGGAGCAGGCGGAGGGCGCGGCTGGGGAGCGCTTCTACATCGGCCGCCGGCACGTCCACGACGCGGACGGCGACCCCATGGTGATCGACTGGCGGGCTCCGGTCTCCCAGCCGTTCTACCGGGCCAGCCGCACCGAGCCGATGGATGTGGAACGCCGCCGCCGCTTCGGCTACACCGCCGGGGACTCACCGCCTACGAGGACGAGCACCTCAGCGACCCCTCCGAGGTGGAGACGTCGAGCGCGCTGCTGGCGGCCGAGATCGAGCGTCCGCGCGTCGGCCCGATGCGGGACATCGTCGCCACCATCCAGCCCGAGCAGGACGAGATCGTCCGCGCCGGGATCGGCGGCAGCGTCTGTGTGCAGGGCGCGCCCGGCACCGGCAAGACCGCGGTGGGTCTGCACCGGGTCGCCTATCTGCTGTACGCCCACCGCGACCGGCTGGCCCGCACGGGCACCCTGGTGATCGGGCCCAACCGGTCGTTTCTCCAGTACATCGAGCAGGTGCTGCCCGCCCTCGGCGAGGTCGACGTCGCCCAGGCGACGGTGGAGGAGCTGGTCTCCCATGTGCCGGTGCGGGCCACCGAGCCCGCCGCCTCGGCGCGGGTGAAGGGCGACGCCCGGATGGCGGAGGTGCTGCGCCGCGCGGTGCGCTCCGGGGTGCGCATGCCCACCGAGCCGTGCGTGGTGGTGCGGGGCTCCCGCCGGTGGCGTGTCCCGGCGTACGAGCTCCAGGAGATCGCGGAGGAGCTGCTCTCCCGGGACATCCGCTACGGCGCCGCCCGGGAGGCGCTGCCGCAGCGGATCGCACACTCCGTGCTGGTGAAGATGGAGAACGGCGGGGAGGCCCCCGACGACCGGGTGCAGGACGCGGTGGCGCGCTCCCAGGCGGTGAAGGCCGCGGTCAAGGAGATCTGGCCGCTGGTGGACCCGGTGAAGCTGGTCCACCGGCTGCTGACGGACGCGGCCTTTCTGGCGGAGTGCGCGGAGGGCCTGCTGACGCAGGAGGAGCAGCAGGCCGTGCTCTGGGCCAAGCCCGGCCGCTCGGTGCGGACCGCCCCGTGGACGGTCGCCGACGCCGTGCTGGTGGACGAGGCCACCGACCTGGTGCAGCGCACCCCGTCGCTGGGCCATGTGGTGCTGGACGAGGCCCAGGACCTCTCCCCGATGCAGTACCGGGCGGTGGGACGCCGCTGCAGCACCGGCTCGGCGACGGTACTGGGCGACATCGCCCAGGGCACCACGCCGTGGGCGACGGCCTCCTGGGCGGAGGCGCTGCACCATCTGGGCAAGCCGGAGACACGGGTGGAGGAGCTCACCCAGGGCTTCCGGGTGCCGAGCGAGGTGATCGGGTACGCGTCCCGGCTGCTGCCGTCGATCGCGCCGGGGCTGGCACCTGCGTCCTCGGTGCGGGAGGCACCCGGTGCGCTGGAGGTACGGCCGGTGCCTTGCGCCGCACCCGCCCTCGGCGAGGCGGAGCCGATGCCGGGGCCTGGGCCGATGCCGGGGCCTGGGCCGATGCCGGGGCCTGGGCCGATGCCGGGGCCTGCGGACGATCTGGCCGCGCTGGACCGGGCGGCGGGCCTGGACGATCCTTCGGGCCATCCGACGCTGGACGCGGCGGTGCTGGAGGCCTGCCGGGACGCCCTGGAGCGGGAGGGCTCGATCGGACTGATCGCCGCCGACGCCCGGGTCCCCGTACTGGCCGGGGTGCTGGCCGCGGCGGGGCTGCCGTATCTGTCGCCCGGGGAGGAGACCAGTGCCGACGCCCGGCTCACCCTGGTCCCGGCGTCGCTCGCCAAGGGCCTGGAGTACGACCATGTGGTGCTGGACGAGCCCGCCGCGGTGGTGGCCGGCGAACCGGACCGCCGCACCGGGCTGCGCCGGCTGTATGTGCTGCTCACCCGGGCGGTCTCCGGGCTGACGGTGGTTCACTCCCGGCCGCTCCCGGAGCAGTTGGCCTGACCGGCCGGGGCGGGGGGACCGCGCCGCCCGAGCCGCCCGGATGGCGGCGGCGCGGGCTCTCCGCCTTCCGGCCGCCCCCCGGCCCGGGGACTCGGGTCCGTCCCGGCCCGGGCCGGCGGGAGCGCTCCCGCCGGAGCCAGACCAGGGCCGGAGCCAGGCCGGGGCCGCAGTCAGACCAGGGTGGGCACGGGCGCGTCGATGAGGTTGCGCCAGGCACGGACCCGTTCGGCGTCGACCGGGGAGGTCCAGCCGGCGCAGCGCACGGCGCCGCCGACATGGAAGCCCGACAGGCCCGCGGCCCGCAGGCCGGGGACGTGCTCGGCCCGGAGGCCGCCGCCGACCAGCAGCAGTTCGGCGGACCCCGAGTCGGCCTCCGCCTCGGCGGCCAGCACCTCCTGGCCGGAGTCCACACCGGCGGCGGAGCCTGCGGTGAGGAAGGTGTCCAGGCCGGGCAGGCCGGCGACGGCGGCCCGTGCGGCCCGCCGGTCGGCGGCGTGGTCCAGGGCGCGGTGGAAGGTCCAGCGGCAACCGGGGACGGCATCGAGCACCGTCCGGATCGCGGGCAGATCGACCTCCCCGGCAGGGGTGAGGAAGCCCAGCACGAACTCCTCGGCCCCCTCGGCCCGCAGCCGGAGCGCCCGTGCCCGCAGCTCGTCCAGGTCGCCCGGGGTGAACCCGTCGCGGATCCGCAGCATCACCCGCAGCGGCACCTCGACGGCATCCCGGATGCGGGCGAACTCCTCCACCCGGGGAGTCAGTCCGTCGGCGTGCATGTCGGTGACCAGCTCCAGGCGGTCCGCGCCGCCGGCCACCGCCGCCGTCGCGTCCTCGGCGGATGTGGCAATCACTTCGAAGATTGGTCTAGACATGTGTAACAGCCTGCCATACCAGACGTCCGCAGGGCGACCCCCCTCCCCCGGTCGGTGCTGCACAATGGCGCGATGTCCGACGAAGGCCCCTCCCCCGCCCTGCTCGCCCGCTGGTCCGCCCTGCTGACCCGCTGCGGCGCCACCGCCGACCCCGCCCCCTACGGCACGGAGCTGCTGCGCCGCTGGGCGGAGCCGCAGCGCTGCTACCACACCGCCGCACACCTGACCGCGGTGCTCGATGAGATCGAGGTGCTGGCCGGGCACGCCGACGACGCCGACGCCGTACGGCTGGCGGCCTGGTTCCATGACGCCGTCTACCGGCCCGACCGCTCGGAGAACGAGGAGCGCAGCGCGGCTCTCGCCGAGCGCGCCCTGCCCGAGGCCGGTCTCGGCCGCGCGAGGACCGCAGAGGTGGCCAGGCTGGTGCGGCTGACGGTCACCCATGACCCGTCACCCGGCGACCGCAACGGAGAGGTGCTGTGCGACGCCGATCTGGCGGTGCTGGCAGGGTCCCCCGAGGCGTATGCGGCCTATGCGGCGGCCGTACGGGAGGAGTACGCCTTCGTGCCGGACGAGACGTTCCGGGCGGGCCGGGCCGCGGTGCTGCGGCAGCTGCTGGACCTGCCCGTGCTCTACCGCACCGCCACCGCCCATGCCCGCCACGAGGAGCGGGCGCGGCGCAATCTGGCGACCGAGCTCGACCTGCTCGGCGCCTGAGCCGCGCCCGTACCGGAGGTCATCCGGCGCCCAGCCCGCCGACCGGGGCCACCACCGCCCCCTCCTTGCCGCACACCCAGTGCGGGTCCGGGCCGAGCTCCGGCTCGACCGCCAGGGCGTGCGGGTCGCCCTCGGCCGCGTGCACGGTGCAGAGCGGCCAGCGCCCATAGGCCTCCAGCAGGGCGTCCTGGACGTCCTGGGCGACCAGGCCCAGCAGGTAGTCGACCCCCTCCGGCCACTGTTCGGCCCACCAGCGGCGGTGCGCCACCGCGTCCTCCACCAGGGAGACCACGGCGGCGTCGCACACGTCGCGGGCGGTCAGATCGGCGAGGATGCGGGCACGAGCGGTGTGCAGGGCCGCTTCCAGCGGGGAGTCAGGGGTCTGGCTGGGATCGGAGGACATGGCTCCCATTGTCCCTCGCAGGGGCGGCGGTCCGTCCCCCGATCCGGCCGGCTCCCACATCCCTCCGTCCTTCGCTCCGGTCGGCCCACGGTCCCGCCGATCCGGGTTCAGCCGATCCCGGTTCAGCCCGCCCCGGTTCAGCCGACCCAGACGGTCTTGGCGTTGCAGAACTCGCGGATGCCCAGCGCCGCCAGCTCCCTGCCGTAGCCGGAGCGGCCCACCCCGCCGAAGGGCAGCTGTGGATAGGACGCCACCATCCCGTTGATGAAGACCGCTCCGGCGTCCAGCTCGGCGGTGAAGTACTCCTGCTCGACCGGGTCGGAGGTCCAGGCGGCGGAGCCCAGACCGAAGGGGGTCGCATTGGCGACCGCCACGGCCTCCTCCGCGGAGGCGACCCGGTAGAGGGAGGCCACCGGGCCGAAGACCTCCTCCTGGGCGATCCGCATCCCGGCGGTGATGTCCGTCAGCACGGTCGGCTGATAGAACCAGCCCGGTCCGTCAGGGCGCTCGCCGCCGCAGAGTACGGTGGCGCCGGCACCGACGGCGTCCGCGACCAGCTCCTCCACGTCCGCACGGCCCTGCTCGGTGGCGAGCGGCCCCACCTCGGTGGACTCGTCCATGGGGTCGCCGACCCGCAGCACGCACATCCGCTCCGCGAAGTGCCGGGCGAAGGCGTCGTAGACGTCCGAGTGCACGATGAACCGCTTGGCGGCGATACAGGACTGCCCGTTGCTGGACGCGCGCCGTGACGGCGGTCTCCACGGCGGCGGCGAGGTCCGCCGAGGGCATCACGATGAAGGGGTCGCTGCCACCCAGCTCCAGCACCGTCTTCTTGACCTCGTCACCGGCGACCGCCGCCACCGCGCGCCCGGCAGGCTCGCTGCCGGTGAGGGTCGCGGCCGCCACCCGGGGGTCGCGCAGCACGGCCTCCACCGCCGCCGAACCGATCAGCAGGGTCTGGAAGCAGCCCTCGGCGAAGCCCGCCCTGGTGAAGAGGTCCTCCAGGAAGAGTGCGGTCTGCGGGACGTTGGAGGCGTGTTTCAGCAGGCCGGTGTTGCCCGCCATCAGCGCGGGCGCGGCGAACCGGACCACCTGCCAGAGCGGGAAGTTCCACGGCATCACGGCGAGGACCACCCCCAGCGGCTGCCAGCGGGTCTCCGCCCGGGACGCCTTGACCGTCGAGGCGTCCGCCAGCGGCTCCGGCGCCAGGAACTGCTCCGCGTGCTCGGCGTAGAAGCGCATCGCGACGGCGCACTTGGCCGCCTCGGCGCGGGCCTGCCCCAGCGGCTTGCCCATCTCGGCGGTCATGGTGCGGGCGATCTCCTCCCGCTCGGCGTCCAGCAGATCGGCGGCCTTGCGCATCCTGGCCGCCCGCTCGGCGAAGGGGGTGCGCCGATGGGCCAGGAAGGCGTCGTGGGCGCGGCCGATCCGGTCCCTGACCTCCTCACTGCCCAGCGCTTCAAAGGACTTGAGCGTCTCCCCGGTGGCGGGGTTCACGGATGCGATGGCCATGGCGGTCCGTCCTCCTCTGAGCGGGTGTCCGGAAGCCTTCTTCCCGGTGGGTGCCCGGTGAAGCGCGGACGTCGGGCGGTCCGCCCGGAGGGCTGCCGTCACCGTCGCCCCGGCGAGGGTCCGCGGGGCGCCCGGAGAACGCCGAAGGGCGGCCTCCCGTGTCGGGGGGCCGCCCTTCGGTCAGCTCAGGACTGGGCTGATCCGCGAGGATCAGAAGTCCATGTCACCGCCCGGCATACCGCCGCCGGCCGGGGCAGCGGACTTCTCCGGCTTGTCGGCGATGACGGCCTCGGTGGTGAGGAAGAGCGCGGCGATGGAGGCCGCGTTCTGCAGGGCGGAGCGGGTGACCTTGGCCGGGTCGATGATGCCCGAGGCGATCAGGTCGACGTACTCACCGGTGGCGGCGTTGAGGCCGTGACCGGCGGGCAGGTTCCGCACCTTCTCCACCACGACGCCGCCCTCAAGGCCGGCGTTGACGGAGATCTGCTTGATCGGGGCCTCGAGCGCCACCTTGACGATGTTGGCGCCGGTGGCCTCGTCGCCCTCGAGCTCCAGCTTCTCGAACGCCACGCCGGCCTGCAGCAGAGCGACGCCACCGCCGGCGACGATGCCCTCCTCGACGGCGGCCTTGGCGTTGCGCACCGCGTCCTCGATGCGGTGCTTGCGCTCCTTGAGCTCCACCTCGGTGGCCGCGCCGGCCTTGATGACGGCGACGCCGCCGGCCAGCTTGGCGAGGCGCTCCTGGAGCTTCTCGCGGTCGTAGTCCGAGTCGGAGTTCTCGATCTCGGCGCGGATCTGGTTGACGCGGCCCTGGATCTGGTCCGCGTCACCGGCACCGTCGACGATGGTGGTCTCGTCCTTGGTGATGACGACCTTGCGGGCGCGGCCGAGCAGGTCGACGCCGGCGTTCTCCAGCTTGAGGCCGACCTCCTCGGAGATGACCGTGCCGCCGGTGAGGATGGCGATGTCGCCCAGCATGGCCTTGCGGCGGTCGCCGAAGCCCGGGGCCTTGACGGCGACGGACTTGAAGGTGCCGCGGATCTTGTTGACCACCAGGGTCGACAGGGCCTCGCCCTCGACGTCCTCGGCGATGATCAGCAGCGGCTTGCCGGACTGCATGACCTTCTCGAGGATCGGAAGCAGGTCCTTGACGCCGCCGATCTTGGAGTTGGCGATCAGGATGTAGGGGTCGTCGAAGGACGCCTCCATCCGCTCCAGGTCGGTGGCGAAGTAGGCGGAGATGTAGCCCTTGTCGAAGCGCATGCCCTCGGTGAGCTCGAGCTCCAGACCGAAGGTGTTGCTCTCCTCGACGGTGATGACGCCTTCCTTGCCCACCTTGTCCATCGCCTCGGCGATGAGCTCGCCGATCTGGGTGTCGGCGGCGGAGATGGAGGCGGTGGAGGCGATCTGCTCGCGGGTCTCCACGTCCTTGGCCTGCTCGAGCAGCTGGGCGGAGACGGCCTCGACGGCCTTCTCGATGCCGCGCTTGAGGGCCATCGGGTTGGCGCCGGCGGCGACGTTGCGCAGACCCTCGCGGACGAGAGCCTGGGCGAGCACGGTGGCGGTGGTGGTGCCGTCACCAGCGACGTCGTCCGTCTTCTTGGCGACCTCCTTGACGAGCTCCGCACCGATCTTCTCGTACGGGTCCTCGAGCTCGATCTCCTTGGCGATGGAGACACCGTCGTTGGTGATCGTGGGGGCGCCCCACTTCTTCTCAAGGACGACGTTGCGGCCCTTGGGGCCCAGCGTGACCTTGACGGCGTCGGCGAGCTGGTTCATCCCGCGCTCGAGGCCGCGGCGCGCTTCCTCGTCGAACGCGATGATCTTGGCCATGTGAAGTGGTCCTCCCGGACGGGGGTGGCATGCTCCGGACCGCGAAGGCGCCCGCGACGGACGGTTCCTGGCCGCGTGGGTCCTTTCCCCACCGCCCCGGAGACCTCACCGACCCGGTCCGCTGTCACTCTCAAGCTCAGAGTGCTAACGCAATGATTAGCACTCTGCCTACGAGAGTGCAAGCGACTGTCCGGATCCACCACACATGGCTGCGGGCCCGCACCCCCGGGTGGGGGTGCGGGCCCGCGAAGACCGTGTGGAGCACTGGCCGGGTCCGTCTCGGCGCTGTGGTGGTCACAGCCGCCGGGGTGCATCGGTCCGGGCGCTTCTCCGGTCGATAGCCGTGGTCGGTCGAGTCCGCCGGTCAGCCTGCAGCGAGACGGACCATGTCCGCCTGCGGGCCCTTCTGACCCTGCGAGATCTCGAACTCGACGCGCTGGCCCTCCTCGAGGGTGCGGTAGCCGTCCATCTGGATCGCGCTGTAGTGGACGAACACGTCCGCACCACCGTCGACCGCGATGAAGCCGTACCCCTTCTCCGCGTTGAACCACTTGACGGTGCCCTGAGCCATTCCAAACTCCCCTAGTACTGGCCCTTTCACGGACCCGCACTCCGCGGACCCGGGACGGCCTTATCACCACGGCCCCCCGAGGCGGTGCCCGAGCGGGTGAACAGGTCGACCGCGGCTGAATGTATCCGCATCGATGCCCTGTGCAACAGGTCAAATGGACGAGAATTCGAGAAGGGCGTTGTCGGATATTCCCGGGCAAATACCCCAGTCATCGGCAATACGGGCCGGACATAGGGGATCTTCGCGACAATTCGCGCCCGAAATTCTGACGCGGTCGGGACAGGAAGCGCATACGCCCGGGCGTGACCGTCTCAGGTGCCGGACGGGCGAACGGACAGCAGGGCGGAGCTGCGCACCCAGGAGTGCGCCTGAAGGTTTGGAACACACGGCGGCGGCGCAGAAAGAAGTGGGATCGCCCACGCGTACCGCAGAAACGGAGCGCCGCTGCCCGGGGCCACTGTATCGCGCTTCCGGTATTCAAACGTGCCCGGGCCACACGATCCTCACAGCCCCTCCAGGCAACCATGCAAAAAACAGGGCGCCGCCCCACGAATCGTTCGTGGGACAGCGCCCTTCCTGTTCCGGGAGGCCCTCAGGTCCCGCCGCGCCGTGCCGCCCGGTCGTCGGGCGGCACGGCGTCGGATGCGGTTCAGCAGCCGCCGGCGACGGCCGGGATGATGGAGATCCCGATGCCGTCGGGGGTGGCGGTGCCCAGCCCCTCGGCGAAGCGCACATCGTCGTCGTTCACATAGACGTTCACAAAGCGGCGCAGCTTGCCGGCGTCGTCCAGCAGCCGGGCCCGGATGCCGGTGTGGTTGACCTCCAGGTCGTCGATGACCTCGGCGAGGGTCTTGCCCTCGGCGGTCACCTCGGCCACGCCTCCGGTGTAGGTGCGCAGGATGGTGGGGATGCGGACGTTGACGCTCATGCGAGGCCAGCCTCTCGGAACGAAGCAAGGGTCGGGCGGATCGTCGCGGTCGGGCCGGTGCCGGCGACCGCGTCCAGGGTCTTGAGGCCGTCGCCGGTGTTGAGCACCACGGTCTCGGCGGCGGGGTCCAGCAGGCCCTTGTCCAGCAGCTTGCGGAGCACACCGACGGTGACCCCGCCGGCGGTCTCGGCGAAGATGCCCTCGGTGCGGGCCAGCAGCTTGATGGAGTCGACCACCTCGGCGTCCGAGACGTCCTCCACCGCGCCGCCGGTGCGGCGGGCGATGTCCAGGACGTAGGGGCCGTCGGCGGGGTTGCCGATCGCCAGCGACTTGGCGATGGTGTCCGGCTTCACCGGGCGCACCACGTCGTGGCCCGCCTTGTAGGCGGCGGCGACGGGCGAGCAGCCGGTGGCCTGGGCAGCGAAGATCTTGTACGGCTTGTCCTCGACCAGTCCGAGCGCGATCAGCTCCTTCAGGCCCTTGTCGATCTTGGTGAGCTGGGAGCCCGACGCCACCGGGATGACCAGCTGGTCCGGCAGCCGCCAGCCGAGCTGCTCGCAGATCTCGTACGCCAGGGTCTTGGAGCCCTCGGCGTAGTAGGGGCGCAGATTGACGTTGACGAAGCCCCAGCCCTCGCCGACCGGGTCGCCGATGAGCTCCGAGCAGAAGCGGTTGACGTCGTCGTAGGAGCCCTCGATGGCCACCAGCTCGCCGCCGTAGACCGCGGCCATCACGACCTTGCCGGCCTCCAGGTCGTGCGGGATGAAGACGCAGGACCGGAAGCCCGCACGGGCGGCGGCGGCGCCGACCGCGCCGGCCAGATTGCCCGTGGAGGAGCAGGAGAGGGTGGTGAAGCCGAAGGTGCGGGCCGCCTGGACGGCGATGGCCACCACCCGGTCCTTGAAGGAGTGGGTGGGGTTCCCGGAGTCGTCCTTGATGTGCAGGCCGCCGGTGATGCCCAGCTCGGCGGCCAGGTTGTCGGCCTTGACCAGCTTGGTCCAGCCCGGGTTCAGACCGGGGTGGGAGGCCACGTCCGCGGGCACGGGCAGCAGCGGCGCGTAGCGCCAGATGTTCGTGGGGCCGGACTCGATCCGCCGGCGCAGTGCCTCGGGGTCGCCGCTCGGGAGTTCATAGGCGATCTCCAGCGGCCCAAAACACTCGGGACAGGCGAAGTTGGGACCCAGCGGGGTGCGGGCTCCGCACTCGCGGCAGGAGAGCGCGACGGCGGGGCCGAGATCGGGGGTGCTGGTGCTGTCTGCTGCGGATGCGACGGTCTGCACAGCCATGGTGGCGAGGCCTCTCTCCTCATCTTCCCCGTGGCGCTTTTCGCCACAGGACGGAATTGGCACCTTGGCCACCGGGGCCTCGCGAATGGGAGTACGAAGCCGGTGGAGGGTTGCCGGGACTTCATCGGGCCGTTCCCTCAGTCCCTCTGGATGAGCTCTGTGGCGCCCCTCACGGGGTGCGTTTGTCCGCGTCCGACCCCGGCATGCGATGGTCGTACCGCTTGTAAGACTGTAACCGACGGACCCTTCCCCGGAGGGAGGCGTCCGCCACGCGAGATGGATCACAGCATCCTTGAGACGACCGGCGACAGGAGAGACCCCCGTGCTCGACGAGGTGGAGGACTGGCTGCGGCGCCGGTCCTGGACCGTCGCCGACCGTCCGCTGCACATCCTGTGTGCGGCCAAGGAGGCGGCGGGGCCGGCGGGCACCGTCAGCGTGGTGCTGCCCGCCCTGGACGAGGAGTCGACGGTCGGCGGGATCGTCTCGGTGATCCGCCGGGAGCTGATGGACCGGGTGCCGCTGGTCGACGAACTGGTGGTGCTGGACTCCGGCTCCACCGACCGCACCGCCGCGGTGGCGGCCGACGCGGGCGCCCGGGTGGTGCACCGTGACGCGATACTGCCGCGGGTGCCGGCGGTACCCGGCAAGGGCGAGGTGCTGTGGCGGTCGCTGCTGGTGACCGGTGGCGAGATCGTCTGCTTTGTCGACGCCGACCTGCGGGAGTTCTCGGCCGACTTCGTCTCCGGCATCGTAGGCCCGCTGCTCACCGACCCCGCCATCCAGCTGGTGAAGGCGATGTACGACCGCCCGCTGGAGACCGAGGGGGCGGTGGTGCCCACCGGCGGCGGCCGGGTGACCGAGCTGATGGCCCGGCCGCTGCTCAATCTGCACTGGCCGCAGCTGGCCGGATTCGTGCAACCGCTGGGCGGCGAGTACGCGGCACGCCGTTCGCTGCTGGAGCGGCTGCACTTCCCCACCGGCTACGGCGTGGAGCTGGGTCTGCTGGTGGACGCACTGGACGAGGCGGGCCTGGACGCGCTGGCCCAGGTGGACGTCGGCGTACGCCACCACCGCCACCAGGACGGGCTGGCCCTCGGCCGGATGGCGGCCACCATCTACCGCACCGCACTGGAGCGGCTGGTGCGCACCGGCCGGCTCAAGGCCGACGACGACCTGGTGCGGCCGCTGCTCACACAGTTCGGCCGAACTGCGGCGACCGCGGACGGCGAGGCGGGCGCTTTCACCCCCCACACCCATGAGGTGGCGGCGCTGGAGCGGCCCCCGATGGCCGACGTCCCGGAGTACCGGTCCCACCGCGCGGTGTAGTGGCTGGTTTGCCGGGAGATCGTCCCGGCAAGGTACGGGGCATGGCCGAGACCGAAGCACATCCCGATCTCCACGCCCCCGCGCACGGCAGCGCGCCCATACTCGTCGCCTCCAACAGAGGGCCGCTGTCCTTCACCGTCGAGGACGACGGGGCCCTGTCGCTCAGGCGCGGCGGCGGCGGGCTCGTCTCCGGACTCTCCGCGATCGACGACCCGGACGCCGTCTGGGTCTGCGCGGCCCTCACCGAGGGCGACCGCACCGCGGCCCGCCAGGCTCCCTCCGGCCGCCTCGACCGGGCCGGCCACGACACCGGGGGCCAGCACATCCGCATGCTGGAGATCGACCCCGGCACCTTCGCCCGCGCCTACAACGGCATCGCCAACTCCACCCTCTGGTTCGTCCACCATCTGCTGTACAACACGCCGGTACAACCCGACTTCGACGACCGGTTCCGCAAGGAATGGGTCTCCTACGAGGCCTACAACACCGCCTTCGCCGACGCACTGGCCGAGGAGGCCGCCCCGGGCGCCGCGGTGCTGGTCCAGGACTACCACCTGACGCTGGTCCCGGAACTGCTCCGGGAACGCCGTCCCGACCTGCGGATCGGGCACTTCTCCCACACCCCGTGGGCCCCTCCGGAGTACTACCGGATGCTGCCCGACGACGTGGCCGGCGACGTCCTCACCGGCATCCTCGGGGCCGACCGGGCCGGCTTCCTCACCCGCCGCTGGGCGGAGGCCTTCGCCGACTGCTGTGTCTCGGTGCTGGGCGCCGCGGTCGAGCGCCCCGCCGGCGGCGACCTCCTGGTCACCCACCGCGGCCGCACCACCCGGCTCGGGGTGCACGGCCTGGGCGCCGACGCCGACTTCCTGCGGGAACGGTCCCACCGGGCGGACGTCGAGTCCCGGCTGGCCGCGCTGCGCGAGGCGGTCGGCGACCGCCGGGTGGTGGTGCGGGTGGACCGCACCGAGCTGTCCAAGAACATCGTCCGCGGACTGCTGGCGTACCGGCATCTGCTGCGCACCCGGCCCGAGTGGCACGACCGGGTGGTCCATGTCGCCTTCGCCTACCCCTCGCGGCACGACCTGCCGGAGTACCGGGAGTACACGGCGGCGGTGCAGCGGGTCGCCAAGGAGATCAACGACGAGTTCGGCACGGAGCGGTGGCAGCCGCTGATGCTGCACGTCCAGGACGACTTCCCGCGGTCGCTGGCGGCCTACCGGCTGGCCGACGTGGCACTGGTCAACCCCATCCGCGACGGGATGAACCTGGTCGCCAAGGAGATCCCGGTGGTCTCCGACCACGGCTGCGCCCTGGTGCTGTCCCGCGAGGCCGGGGCCCATGCGGAGCTCGGCGAGGACGCGATCACCGTCAACCCGTACGACGTGATCGCCACCGCCGAGGCCCTCCACCAGGCCCTCACCATGCCCACCGCGGACCGCACCGACCGCTGCAAGCGCCTGGCCGCCGCCGCCACCGCCCTGCCGCCCCAGCAGTGGTTCCTCGACCAGCTGCACGCCCTGGGCTGACGAGGGCGGCCCCGGCCCGGGGCCGCCCGATGGCTCGGCTCCCCGCTCCCGGTCAGGGGCGGGGAGCCCCCACCTTGTCGGCGAGGGCGTCCAGCAGGGCGACCACGCCCTCGGGGCCGTCCACCACCACGTCGGCGCGCTCCTCCAGCCGTCGCACCGGCTCCTCGCCCCGGGCCGCGCTGCAGACCAGCAGGCCCGGCACGCCCTCGGAACGCAGCTGCTGCACGGCGTCGTACGCCGCCAGGTCGCCCAGGTCGTCGCCGGCGTAGAGCACCGAGTCCGCCTTGCGCTCCTGGAGGAACTCGGTCAGTGCCACGCCCTTGTCGACCCCCGGGGGCCGCAGCTCCAGCACCATCCGGCCGGGCTCGCCCATCAGGCCGTGCCGGGCGGCGAGTTCCAGCAGCGGGGCGCGGAGCTGCTCCAGTGCGGTGTCCGGGTCCTCGGTACGGCGGGTGTGGACGGCCACGGCGCGGCCCTTGTCCTCGACCCAGGTGCCCTCCCAGGCGCCGATCCGGTCCAGGAAGCCGGGCAGTTCGGCGCGGACCGCCGCCACCCCCGGGTGGATGTGCGGGGCGCGCACCTCACCGGTGACCGCGTCCCAGCGTTCCGCTCCGTAGTGGCCGAGGACCACCAGGTGCTCCAGTCCGGGCACGCCGGCGAAGCCGCCGTACCGCACGGCCACCCCGGCGGGGCGGCCGGTGACCACCGCGACCGCAGCGAGTTGCGGGGCCAGCCGGGCCAGTGCGGGCACCACGCCGGGATGGGCGCGGGCCTGGTCGGGGTCGGGGACGATGGGGGCCAGGGTGCCGTCGAAGTCGAGGGCGATGACGGAGTGCGCGGGGTCCGCGACGAGTGCGGCGAGACCCTCCGCTCCGGCGGGAGTGGTCGGCTCGGGGATGCCCATGTCGGCGACCCTACCCGGGTGCAGCCCGCCGCACGCCCGGTCGGGAATGCCCGCGGGGCGGGTCCGGAGGGGTCAGCGCCGGCCGCGCCGCGCCTCGCGCAGCCGCCGCAGCCGGTTCACCAGCACAGGTGCGTGGGCGAGCGCCTCCGGGCGGTCCAGCAGACCGCCGAGCAGCTGGTAGTAGCGGGTGGGGGAGAGTCCCAGCTGCTCCCGGATCGCCTGCTCCTTGGCTCCCGGGGTGCGCCAGTAGCGCCCTTCGAGGGCCAGGATCACGCGCTCGCGCTCGTCGAGCTGCTGTTCCATCCCCGGGGCCCCCTTCCGGTCCTTCGGCGCGGCCTTCCATTCTGCCCGGCCGCCCCGACATGTCGGCGGCCGGGCGGCGGGGCCGGGCCCCGGCCGCGGGCGGGCGGGAACGGCGGCGTGCCGCCCCGGGGGTCGGCCCGGGGCGGCACGGTCTGTGGTGCGGCGTCAGGTCACTTGACCGATCCGGCGGTGAGGCCGGAGACCACATGGCGTTCGATGAAGGCGAAGAGGATCACCACCGGCACGATGGCGACCACGGACCCGGCGAAGAGGTAGTTCCACTGCACGGTGTAGTTGCCGATGAAGTTGTTGATGCCGACCGTGAGCGGCTGGCTCTGCGGCACCGTGGAGAGGGTGAGTCCCATCACGAACTCGTTCCAGGCCGCGATGAAGGTGAAGATCACCGCGGTGACCACCCCGGGCAGCGCCAGCGGCAGGGTGACCCTGACCAGCGCGCCCACCCGGCCCAGCCCGTCGATCATCCCGGCCTCCTCCAGCTCCACCGGGATGGAGCCGATGTAGGCGGTGAGGATCCAGATGGCGAAGGCCAGGTTGAAGGCACCGTTGCAGAGAATCAGCGTCCAGACCGAGTTGAGCATTCCGAACTGGTAGAACTCGCGGTACAGACCCACCAGCAGCGAGGTCGGCTGGAACATCTGGGTGACCAGCACCAGCAGCAGGAAGAGGGTGCGGCCGCGGAACTTGATCCGGGCGGTGTAGTACGCGGCGGGCAGCGCCACCAGCAGCACCAGCAGCGTGGAACCGCCGGCGACCAGCAGGGTGACCCGCAGGTTGTCGCCGAGGTTGGACTCCCGCCAGACGTCGATCAGGTTGGACCACTGGAAGTGCTTGGGCAGATAGGTGGCGTCCCGCAGCTCGTCGGCCGGCCGCAGGGAAGTGATCACCATCTCCACGTACGGCAGCACGAAGACCGCCGCCAGCAGCCAGGCCAGACCGGCGACGATGACCGTGCGGGGCCTGACGGTCCGGCGCCGCGCGGCGGCGGCCGCCGAGGGGGCGCCGGGGCGCCGGGGTGCGGTCACGGTCTGTACGGCGCTCATCGGCCCTCCTCCTGGTTCCAGCGGCTGACCTTGAGGAAGAGCAGCACCATGACCACCACCAGCGCGAAGTTCACCACCGACAGCGCGGCGGACTCGCCCATGTCGGTGTTGAGCAGCTGGTACATGAAGACCGTGGTGGTGGCGGTGTCGCTGGCCGGACCGCCCTGGGTCATGCCCCAGATGACGGGGAACGAGTTGAAGACATTGATCAGGTTGATCACCACGCCGACCAGCAGCGCGGGCCGCAGCAGCGGCAGGGTGATCCGCAGATAGGTCTGCCAGGTGGAGGTGCCGTCGACCTTCGCCGCCTCGTAGACCTCACCGGGGACGGTCTGCAGTCCGGCCAGCAGGGTGTAGGTGGTGAAGGGCAGCGAGACAAAGACCGCCACGAAGATCATCCACGGCCAGGCGGTGGAGGGGTCCCCCAGCCAGTCCTCGGGCTTGTCGATCAGACCGAGGTCGGTCATCGCGGTGTTGAGCACGCCGGCGGTCTGGTTGAGCATCCACTTGAAGCCGATGGAGGTCATCAGCACCGAGGCGGCCCACGGGGCGATCAGTGCCCAGCGGGTGATCCGGCGGCCGGGGAACTGCTGGTTGAACAGCTGGGCCAGGCCGAGCGAGATCAGGATGGTCAGCCCGACCACGGTGAGCGTCCAGATCACCGTCCAGGTGAGGACATGGCCGAAGTCGGGTTCGTCGAAGAGCTTCTGGTACTTGTCGGTGCCGGCCGAGCCGCGGACGAAACCGCTGGTGCTGATCTTCAGAAAGGAGGTGCGGACCATCTCGTAGACGGGCCAGACGACCACGACCAGGATCAGCAGCACAGCCGGGCCGATCCACGGCAGCGGACCGAGCCTGGCGAGGCCTGAGCGGGACTTGTGGGTCACGGTGGGACTCCCGAGGAGGGTGCCGGCCGGCGGCGTGGCCGGCCGGCACCGGATGGGCGGACTACTTGTTGGCGACCGCGTCCTCGGCCTTCTTCTGGAGCGCACCCAGCACCTGCGCCGGGTCGTCCTTCACCGCGGTGCCGCCGCTCTTCTTGATCTCGGCGGAGACGGCGTCCCAGGTGGTGTCGCCCAGCGGATAGAACTTGGCGCCCGGCAGCAGGGAGAAGAACGGCTCCAGGTCCTTGTGCTTGCCGCTGCTGGTCATCTCCTGGAGGGTGTCCTTGGTGACCGGCATGAGGTTGTACTCCTCGTCGAACTTCAGGGTGCTCTCCTTGGAGAACGCGAAGTCGAGGAACTTCTTGATCTCGGCCTGGTGGCCGTTCTTCTTGAACGCCATCATCCAGTCGGCGACACCGAGGGTGGAGGTCAGCGGGCCGGTCTTGCCGGGGATCGGGGCGACCCCGTAGTCGACCTTGCCGTCCTTGGCCATCTGGATCAGCGAGGGGTGGCCGTTGAGCATGCCGACCTTGCCCGCGGCGAAGTCCGCGAAGGCGGTCTTGCGGTCGGTGGTGGCCGGGTTGGCGTAAGTGAGGCCCGGGTCGACCAGGTTGCTCTTCAGCCAGCTGAAGGTGTCGATGTTCGCCTGGCTGTTGATGGTGTACTTGCCGGAGTCGTCGGTGTAGCCGCCGCCGTTGCCCAGCTCCCAGATCATGGACTCGCCCTGGGCCTCCTCCGGGCCCAGCGGGAGGGCGTAGGGGGTGGCCGCGAGCTTCTTGGACTTGATGATCTGGGCGTCCGCCTTGACCTCGTCCCAGGTCGTGGGCGGCGCGGCGATACCGGCCTTGCTGAAGATCGTCTTGTTGTAGAAGAACGCGCGGGCGGAGGAGACGAACGGGATGCCGTACTGGGTGCCGTCGACCTGGCCGGCCTTGGAGAAGGAGTCGATGAAGTTCGACTGGGTGGCCGGCGAGAGCACGTCGGTGGCCTTGTAGAGCAGGTCGTCGGCGACCTTGTCGGCGTAACCGCCGGTCTGCAGGATGTCCGGCACGTTGCCGCTCTGGATCATCGTCTTGACCTGCGTGTCGATGTCGTTCCAGTTGATCACCTGGACATCGATCTTGATCTTCGGGTTGGCCGCCTCAAAACCCTTGGCGACATCGTCCCAGTAGAGCTTGGAGGCGTTGGTGGCCTTGTCGCCGTAGTCGGCGGCGACCAGCTTGAGGGTGACCGAACCGTCGGCCGACTTGCCGCCACCTCCCCCGTTGCTGCCGCAGGCCGTGAGCGCGAGCGCGCCGACCGCACAGATCGCCGAGAGGCTGAGCACACGCCGGTTCATGCAACTACCGCCTTTTTTGCGCTGCGGACCCGTTGTCCTGGCCGGGCCCGGTGTGTCGGCCAGCGTGCCCCCGTGGGGCGGAGAGGTCTACACCAGTTATCGAATCGCTGAGCTTCATTGCATCCTGCGCAACGCCGTTTCGGACATACAGCCCAAATCTCCAATGGTCCACCCGCTGCCCCGAGTGGTTCACCCACGGTGATCTGGACCAGACCAATCGACGGACTGGACTAGACCTCTGCCCACCATCAGGACACACTGTCCCCGTGAAGCACGTCCTTGCACTTGATGTGGGCGGCACCGGCATGAAGGCAGCGCTGGTCGCCCAGGACGGCACGCCGCTCCACGAGGCGCGCCGCCCCACCGGCCGGGAGCACGGCCCCGACGCAGTCGTCGAGGCCATCCTCGGCTTCGCCGCCGAGCTCGCGGAAGAGGGCCGGGCCCGCTTCGGCGAACCGCCCGCCGCCGCCGGGGTCGCCGTACCGGGGACCATCGACGAGCAGGACGGCGTCGCCGTCTTCTCGGCCAACCTGGGCTGGCGGGACGTCCCGCTGCGCCGGCTGCTGACGGAGCGGCTCGACGGCGCACCGGTCGCCCTCGGCCATGACGTCCGCTCCGGCGGGCTCGCCGAGGGCCGGATCGGCGCCGGCCGCGGGGTCGACCGCTTTGTCTTCATCGCACTGGGCACCGGGATCGCCGGCGCCATCGGCATCGACGGCCGGATCGAGGCGGGGGCGCACGGCTACGGCGGCGAGATCGGCCATGTCGTGGTGCGCCCCGGCGGACCGGAGTGCGGCTGCGGTGCCCGCGGCTGCCTGGAGACCCTGGCATCCGCCTCCGCCATCACCCGCGCCTGGTCCGCGGCCAGCGGCGACCCCGCCGCGGACGCCGCCGACTGCGCCCGCGCCGTCCGGGCCGGCGACGCCGCCGCCGCAGCCGTCTGGCAGACGGCGGTGGAAGCCCTCGCCGACGGCATCGTGCTCTGCCAGAGCCTGCTGGACCCCTCGACCGTGATCGTCGGCGGCGGGCTGGCCGAGGCCGGGGACACCCTCTTCACACCACTGAACGCCGCGGTCGCGGAACGCCTCACGTTCCAGAGGCCCCCGGCGCTCGTACCGGCGACGCTCAAGGACACCGCCGCCTGCCTGGGCGCCGGCCTGCTCGCCTGGGACCTGCTCTCCACGGAGGTGACCGCTTGACCGCGCACATCGGACCGGGGCACATCGGACCAGGGCCCACCGGACCGGGGCCCACCGGACCGGAGCTCACCGGACCGGGGCCCACCGGACCGGGCGACAACCGCACCGTGCTGGCCGGCGCCCGGCTGGTACTGCCCACCGGCATCGTCGAGAACGGTGTGCTGGCCGTGGAACGCGACCGCATCGCCGCGGCGGGGCCGGCCGGCCCGGCCGCCGTGCCGGGAGCGCTCGATCTGGCGGGCCGCACGGTGGTTCCCGGCTTTGTGGACATCCATGTGCACGGCGGCGGCGGCGCCTCCTACGCCTCGGGTGTGGCCGAGGAGGCCCTCAAGGCCGCCCGCACCCATCTGCAGCACGGCACCACGACCACCATGGCCTCCACGGTCACCGGCGAGATCGACGAGGTGTGCCGGCAGGCCGCCGTGCTCTCCGAGCTGGTGGAGGACGGCGTACTGGCCGGAATCCACTTCGAGGGACCCTTCATCTCCCGGCAGCGGTGCGGGGCCCACCGGCCCGACCTGCTGCGCGACCCGGACCCGGCAGTGGTCCGCAGGCTGGTCGAGGCCGCCCGCGGCACCGCCCGGATGCTCACCCTGGCCCCCGAACTTCCCGGCGGCCTGGAGTCGGTGCGGCTGCTGGCCGACCTGGGGGTGATCGCCGCGGTCGGCCACACCGACGCCGACCACGCCACCGTGCTGCAGGCGATCGACGCGGGTGCCACGGTCGCCACCCACCTCTTCAACGCCATGCCCGCGATCCACCACCGGGAGCCGGGGCCGATCGTGGCCCTGCTGGAGGACGAGCGGGTGACGGTGGAGCTGGTCAACGACGGCGTCCACCTCCACCCCTCGGTACTGGAGCTGGCCCTCACCGCGGCCGGAACCTCCCGGGTCGCCCTGATCACCGACGCCATGGGGGCGGCCGGGATGGGCGACGGCCTCTACCCGCTGGGCCCGCTGCAGGTCCGGGTGGAGGAGGGCGTCGCCCGCCTGGTCGAGGGCGGTTCCATCGCCGGCTCCACCCTCACCCTGGACGTCGCCTTCAAGCGCGCGGTCACCGTCACCGGGCTCTCGCTGGACGACGCCGTGCAGACCCTCTCCGGCAACCCCGCGGCGCTGCTGGGGCTCTCCGACGAGATCGGCTCCCTGGAGGCCGGCAAGCGGGCCGACCTGGTGGTGCTGGACTCCGACACCCTGGACCTGGTCGCGGTGATGCGCCGCGGCGAGTGGGTCGTCGGCGCCGACCGGCTCACCCCGGCCCGGGTGGGCTGACCCCGAGTGGGCTGACCCCGGGTGGGCTGACCCCAGGTGGGCCGACCCCGAGTGGGCCGGCACAGACCCCGGACATGCCTGGGGCCCGCCGACGGCTTGCCGTCCGCGGGCCCCTCGCGCATGCCCCGGCTCAGCCGGGGAAGGCCTTGGCGCTCGTGGGGGTGAGCGCCACCCGGTCCACCAGCAGTCCGGCGCAGGCCGGGTTGTCACAGGTGAGCACGACGGTGTTGGGGCCTGCCTTGAAGGTGGGCCAGACATAGGAGGAGACCCATGCCTTCGCCGGGTCGTTGGAGCCGGCGTAGTTCTTGAGGTTTATGCCGTTGGGGTGCGGCTTGCCGTTGACCGTGACGGTGGCACGGGCGTCCGCGGCCGGGTTGTCGTAGTGCACCCAGAACGCCATCGGGCCCGCCGAGGGGGCGGTGATGTTCCAGGTCAGGGTGGTGCCCTGCTGGAGCGTCACATACTTGCCGTCCGAGGACTTCGTCCCCTCCACGCCGGTCGCCTCGGCGCCGTTCTGCACCTGGAGTGACGACACGTCGGCCACCGGGGTGGCGGCGGCGCTGGGCGGGGCCGAGTCGCTCGGCGAGGCCGAGCTGTCGCTCGAGGAACCGGTGGTGGCGCCGGAGGACGAACCTGCCGCACCGGTCTTGACGTCCTTCTTGTCGCCGCCCATGAAGGCCACACTGACGCCGATCGCGATGGCGGCGACCACCGCGACCGCACCGAAGATCACCGCCCGGCTGCTGCTGCCGCGGCCGCCCGCCCCGCGGGAGGCCGCCCGGCCGCCGTGGCCGGGGTACTCCTCGGCACCGGACTGGGGGCGGGAGTGCTGGGCGTACGGGGCCTGCTGCGGCGGCACGGTCGGGCCGTAGCCGGGCTGCGCCGGGGGCCGCTGGCCGTACTGGGCGCGGCCGACCTGGGTCGGCTGGGTGTAGGAGGTGCGGGGCACACCGGGCTGCTGGACAGCCGTCGGGGCGCCGCTGTCCACGCCGGGGCCGCCCGCGTCGCCGCCCGCCGGGCGGTAGAGGTAGGCGAACGGGTCGTCGTCCTCGGGTACACCGTTGCTGCCGGCCGTCATGCGGTCGTCAACTCCCCACTGCAGTACGCCTCACCGCTGTTACTACGCACTCCGGGTCCGCATGGTTCACCCGAGGACGGGCGGACATGCGGCGGCCGTGCGGACGGCAGGTGCGGCAGATATGAGCACATGATCAGTTTGTGTCACGGCACACGGCCGCGGATCGACGTAGGACACCCGTACCCGTGGCACCCTACCCCGGACGGGTGACAACAAGGAAAGCCTCTGGACCAGCCTTGACAGCCTCCACACACAGTGTGGCTCCCCGCACCGGCCCGGCGGCGCTCCGGTGCGCTCCCGGGACGGGCGAGTCGGAGGCCGACGCCGGGTCAGCCGGCGCGGCGGTGCGAGCGCGGACCGCCGTGCTGCGGGCCGCGGGCGCCCCGTGACGAACCGCCGCGCGACCGCTTCTCCACGTACATCAGCTCATCCGCGGTGTGCAGGACCTCCTCGATGGACATCCCGCAACCCGCCCAGCCGATCCCGAGGCTGACCCCGACCCGCATCGCCCTGCCGTCGATCCGCATCGGCGGGATGATGGCCATCCGCAGCCGGCCCGCGAGGTCCTTGGCCTCGTCGCGGCCTATGCCGTCGGCCAGCACCACGAACTCGTCACCGCCCAGCCGGGCCACCGTGTCGCCCTCGCGGACGGCGTGCTGCAACCGCCGGGCGACCTCGACCAGCACCGCGTCCCCGGCGTTGTGGCCGAAGCGGTCGTTGATCGACTTGAAGCCGTCCAGATCGCAGAAGATCACCGCCAGCCCCTTGGCCGGGCCGCCCTGATGGGGCTCGTCCGCGACAACGCTGTCAGGAACCACTGCGTGCACATGGTCGTAGCCGTAGTGGGGGTCGTACACCTGCGGGTCGCTGCCCTCGGGGGCGCCGTACCCGTGCACGGCCAGATCGGCGCCGATGACGGTCTCCAGCTCCGAATCGGCCCCCAGCCCGAGGGCGGCCCCCACACTGTCGCCCAGCGCGATGTTCATCCCGCCCAGGGCGGCTCCGTGCGCCGCCGCCCCGCCGGGGCCCTGCGGCAGGCTGCACAGCCGTCGGCTGAGCCTGGTGCGCAGTTCGGCGCCGTTGGGCAGGCCGGTGAGTGCGTCATGGCTGGCGCGGTGGGCCAGCTGGAGCTCATGGCGCTTGCGGTCCTCGATGTCCTCGACATGGGTCAGCAGGAAGCGCGGGCCCTCGGCGGCGTCGGCGACCACCGAGTTGCGCAGGCAGACCCAGAGATAGGCGCCGTCCCGGCGGGAGAGCCGCAGTTCGGCGCGGCCGCCCTCGGCACTGGTGCGCTCCAGCAGGTCGCGGTCCTCGGGGTGCACCAGATCGGCGAAGCTCTGCCGGCGCAGCACCGCGCGCGGCCGCCCGAGCAGCCGGCACAGGGCGTCGTTGACCCGGGAGAGCTTGCCGCGCTGCATTCCGTGCAGCTCGGTGATGGCCATGCCGCTCGGGGCGTACTCGAAGGCCTGCCGGAAGCTCTCCTCGCTGGCCCGCAGGGCCTGCTGCTCCTTCTCCAGGCGGGCCAGGGCGCGCTGCATCTCCGCGCGTAGACGTGCGTTGCCGATAGCGATCGAGGCTTGCAGGGAGAACATCTCCAGCGCCTCACGGGTCCAGGCGCCGGGCCGCTTGCCGTTGCGTGGGCGGTCCACCGAGAGCACTCCCAGCAGTTCCCCGCCCGGGCTGTACATCGGCGCCAGCAGCCCGTCGGCCGGGTGCCAGTCGTTCTCGTCGCGCGGCAGCGGACCGTCACCGGTCCAGCTGGGGATGTCAGGGCCGACGGCCCAGCCGCGGTCGTACGGGACGAAGCGCAGCGTGCCCCAGTGGTCGCCCACATTGAGCAGCCGCTCCCAGGACTCCCGGGAGCCGACCTGGCCCAGCAGCACGGCCGGGCCGCCGCACTCGGTCTCTTCCATCTCCCAGACGGCCGCCACCACCAGGTCGCCGTCCGGACGGGTCAGGCTGACCGCGGCGGCGTCGAAGCCCATACCGGTGACGGCGCCCTCGACCACGGCCTGGAGGGTCCCGGCCAGGCTCCGGGCAGCATTGAGGTCCGCCACGACCCTGTGCAAGGTGCGAAGGGTCGCCAAGCGGACATAAGGCTCCGACTCGGCTTCCATGCGGGGTCTCCCCCAGTCCTCGACTGCTAGCGCCTTGGTTGCTTCTTGAATGGTTATCGTCCGATTGCCAGAAGAACTGAATCACAGGGAGCACATCGCCCGGCACGCTCGGTCAGCGATAGAGCATCACTTGTGACTCAAATCACACGTCAGGTACACATCCATAACCAGTACATCCGGACAACGCGTCCGGAAACCCCCGCCGCAGCGCGACAGGATGACTCCCCCTCCTCCAAGTTCTGAAGCTGCCAGCATGCTTTGAGGCCAGTTTGCCTTCACTTCTGAGGATCAGACCGCCTCTGGCGACCCATCTGTCTCTCGACACCCCCTGGGACCAAGGTCCCGCAGGTCCTACGACCGAGGCCCGATGCCGCCTCCCCCGCCCGCCCACTACCGTGCGGTACGTGTACAACACCCAGCAGCGCACCCAGGAAGCCCCGTCCGCTGTTCCCGCGGATCCGCCGACCCGCCATCCTGGAGGGGTGACACAGCCGCAGCCGGGATCCTTCCCCACTCGCACGGACCAGCTGGAGGCGACCCCCGACGAGTTCCGGGCAGCGCTCTCCCGACTGGCCGCCGGAGTGGTCCTGCTGACCGTGCACGACCCCGAGGACGGGCCCCGCGGGGAGGACGTGGGCATGACCGCCACCGCCTTCCTCTCGGTCTCCCTGGAGCCCCCTCTGGTGCTTGTCTCGGTCCGCGAGGACTCCCGGATGGACGAGGTGCTCTCCCGCGTCGACCGCTGGGCCGTGTCGGTCCTCGACGACGGCCACCGCCACATCGCCTCCCGCTTCGCCATGAAGGGGCGCGTCAGCGACCGGCTGCTCTTCGCCGACACCGCGCACCGGCGCGGCGAGGCCAGCGGCGCACCGCTGGTGGAGGGGGCACTGGCCACCGTGGAGTGCCGCACCGAGCAGCGGATAGCCGCCGGGGACCACACCTTGCTGATCGGACGGGTCCTGGCCGCCCGTGTCCCGGCGCCGGACGCCCGCCCGCTGCTCTACTTCCGCGGCGGCTACCGGCCCCTCGGCTGAGGGACCGCCGCGCCGTCGGCGCCCGGCCGCACCACCCGGATGCCCGGCGGGACGGCCCGACCCAGGGCGCACCGGGCCGCGGTGTCCGGTGCCTGAGGAGACCGAGAAGGCCGAGAAGGCCGAGGGCCGCCCGGCCGGTGCCGCAGTGGGCCGTCAGCCGTCCCAGCGGCCGCGGCCCCGCTTGAGATCCGCGCGGCGCCGCTTGTTCTCCAGGCGCCGCACCACCCGGATGCCCGGCGGGACGGCCCGACCCAGGGCGCACCGGGCCGCGGTGTCCGGTGCCTGAGGAGACCGAGAAGGCCGAGAAGGCCGAGGGCCGCCCGGCCGGTGCCGCAGTGGGCCGTCAGCCGTCCCAGCGGCCGCGGCCCCGCTTGAGATCCGCGCGGCGCCGCTTGTTCTCCAGGCGCCGCTCCACCATGCCCCGGGAGGGCCGGGTCGCCCGCCGCGCCTTGGGCGGCGGAGCGGTGGCCTCCGCCAGCAGCACGCCCAGCCGGGCCGCCGCAGCCTCCCGGTTGCGCCACTGGGAACGGTGCTCCGAGGCCCGGACGACCACGACCGGTCGTCCACCAGCCGCCCGGCCAGCCTGGCCAGCGCCCGGTCCTTCAGCACCGGCGGGAGGGCGGCCGAGGCCACCAGGTCCCAGCGCAGCTCGACCTGGCTGTCGGAGGTGTTGACGTGCTGGCCACCGGGGCCGGAGGAACGGGAGAAGCGCCACTGGAGCTCGGCGTCGGGGATGACCACCGAACCCCGTACGCGTACAGGCTCAGGCATGCCGTCCATCATCCCGGGTCGCCGCCGCCCGGTCACCCGGTTATCGGCCACCGCCGCGGCCCGCGAGAATGGTCGGGTGATCGACCTCGGCTACTCGCTGTCGCCCCGCTTCCCCGACCCCCCGCAGACCGACTATCGCAGCGCGGACGTCCGCGCGCTGCGCCGGGACCTGTTCTGCGGTGATGTGTATCTGGAGGCGGACGGCCAGGACCTGTCCACCGCCTGGGGCTGGGTGCCGGTACTGGACTTCGCATGGGCGCTCTGCGACATCGCGGAGCACCTGGACGCCGACCCGGCCGGCAGCCGCAGTGCGACCGTGCAGACCTCCGAGCTGGACTTCACCGAATCCACCGAGCTGCTGCGCTTCGCCCGCCGGTTCGGCTGGGTGGAGATCCATGCGGACTGGGTGGACGGCCCGCCCGCCGCCGTACGCCATGCCGAGCTGCGCCGGGAGGCCCGGGACTTCCTGCAGGATGTGCTGGCCGACCTGGTCGATCTGCATCCCGGACTCGGCGACAACCCCGCCGTCTGGACCCTGCAGTCGCGGTATCCGCGGGTCTGAGCGACACTCCCCGGGTCCGAGCGGCACTCCGCAGGCCCGAGCAGTTGACCCGGCCCCGGCGGCACTCCGCAGGCCCGAGCGGTTCCCGCAGGTCCGAGCGGACCGGTCGTCCGGCAGGAGGTGGAACCGACTGCCCCCTTTGCCGCGTTATTGCCTTCGGCGCCGGGATCGGCGGTAGCGTCGGACCCCATCGGCCCGGCCCACCCCCGCGGCCTGCGCCGGACCAACCGGGCCTGATGACTGACGAAGGGACACCACGCCATGCCTGTGAGCCTCTCCAAGGGCGGCAACGTCTCGCTGACCAAGGAGGCCCCGGGGCTGACCGCCGTCACCGTCGGCCTCGGCTGGGACCTCCGGACCACCACCGGAACCGACTTCGACCTGGACGCCAGCGCCATCGTGCTCAACGCCTCGGGCAAGGTCGTCTCCGACGGCCACTTCGTCTTCTTCAACAACCGGCAGTCCCCGGACGGCACCGTCGTCCACACCGGTGACAACCGCACCGGTGAGGGCAGCGGCGACGACGAGCAGATCAACGTCAACCTGGCCGGGCTGCCGGCCGAGGTCGAGCGGATCACCTTCCCCGTCTCGATCTATGACGCGGTCAACCGCAGCCAGAGCTTCGGCCAGGTCCGCAACGCCTACATCCGGGTGCTGAACGCCGCCGGCGGCGCCGAGATCGCCCGCTACGACCTCACCGAGGACGCCGCCACCGAGACCGCGATGATCTTCGGCGAGCTCTACCGCAACGGCGCCGAGTGGAAGTTCCGCGCCATCGGCCAGGGCTATGCGTCCGGCCTCTCCGGCATCGCCCAGGACTTCGGCGTCAACGTCTGACCGCAGCCGGCCGAGGGGTCGCCGCCCGGAGCGGCGGCGGCCTCTACGCTGGCCGTGTGACCAGCGCCGGCCGTCCTCTCGCCCTCACCCTCGTGCCGCTGCGGGAGTCCGACCTCTCGGCCGGCTCCCCCGTGCTCGCCGAGCTGACCGGGCTCTATGCGGGCAACGCCGCCTACCACCGGCTCAGCGGGGAGTTCGGGCCGCGGCCCGAGGCGGTGCTGCCGGGGCAGGTGGCCGCTGCGCTCCGCGAGGAGGCCGCAGTGCCGGGCGCCGAGGTACTGCTCGCCCGCCAGGGACCGGACGGCCCGATCGTGGGGCTGGCCGCGCTGCTGGCGGAGCATCCGCAGGACGGCCACCCCTGGATCGGGCTGCTGATGGTCTCCGCGGCGCTGCACCGCACCGGGTACGGCCGCGCCCTGGCCCACGCCGTCGAGGACCGGCTGCGCGGCGAGGGCCGCCCGGCGGTGCGGCTCGCCGTCCTGGAGAACAACCCGGGGGCGTCGGCCTTCTGGGGTGCACTGGGCTACCGGGAGATCGACCGGCGGCGCGACCGGCAGGCCGGCCGCCCCTGTGCGGTCATGCACAAGGAGCTGTGACAGCGCCCCTGCGTGGTCTGCACAGGGACCGGTGACCGCCCCTCAGCCGGACAGTCCGGCCGCTGCTCCCGACTCCGCCACGGCGGCGATCGACAGCTGCCGCACGGTCACCGCCACCGTCCCGGGGTGGAGCAGCGCCACCGCCGCCGCATAGCCCCGCGGCGCGGACACCGGGGCCAGCGACCAGCCGTCCAGCGGCGGTTCCGGTGTCTGCTGGAGCTGCGGGCCCAGGCCCACCCGCACGGTGTCCGGGGCCATGCCGAGGCCGGTGCCCAGACCCTTGAGATAGGCCTCCTTCCGCACCCAGCAGTGCAGAAAGGCCTCCGCCTGCCGCTCCTCCGGGAGGGCCGCCAGAGCGCTGCGCTCCTCGGGGTGGAGGGTGGTCGGGACGAGTTCGATACCGGGTGCGTTGGCGGCGGCCTCCAGGTCCGCCCCCACGGGGACGGCGGCCGTGGCGCACATCGCGTACTCCCCGGCATGGGAGAGCGAGAAGTGCAGCTCGGGTTCGGCGGCCACCTCGGGTCGGCCGTGCAGGGCTGCGCAGAGCGGGCAGGGGGCGCGCCGCAGATCGACGGAGCCGGGCGCCACTCCCAGCTGGGCGCCGAGCAGCAGTCGCAGACCCACATGGGAGACCAGGTAGAGGCCCCGGTCGGCGGCTCGGACAAAGCCTTCGGCGCGCTTGCGCTCCTCGGCGGAGAGGATGCCCGCCAGCTGCTCGGCCGCCCGGACCTCGCCCGGTGCGGTGGCGTGCAGCATCCTGACCTCCACCGCCCCGGCAGCCGGGCGGTGGCCCGCCTCCGGGAGGAGGGCCGCCGCGGTCCCCGTGCCGCCGTACTCGTCCACTGCTCTGCTCCCCGCCCCCGGTGACCGCACTCTGCGGCAGAGTACCGCGAGCACCGGCCGCCGCCGCGGACGGCCTCAACCGCGGAAGCGGACCTCAGCCCGGGTACCGGGGCTCAGCCGAGGAAGCGGTGGAGCGGCACCGACTCGGTGAGCACCATGGTCACCCGGTGGGCCAGCCGCTGCCAGGCCTCCTCCTCGTCGGTGGTGAGGCGGACGTCCTCGCCGTCGGCCGACCGCAGGGCGTCCGTGAGCAGGGCGGTGTCCCCGTCGGGCATCAGGTCGACGGCGGCCAGCACTCTGGCCAGCGCGCCGACCAGTGCCGCCGGGGCCTGGCCCGCCGCGGCGGCGAGGTCTGCCAGCAGCGGCGCCAGCGAGCCGCCGGCGGCGTCGGCGGACGGGGCGACCATGGCTGCGGAGAGCTCCCGCAGGGCCGCGTAGAGCAGGTCCACATCGGCCGGAGGCAGCCGCACCAGGCGGAGCCCGGCGTGCTCCCAGCGGCCGTTGGGGGCCCACACCCGTGGGCCGCGGGCCACCGCGGCACTCACCGCCCCGGTGAGCCGCTGCAGTGCGCCCAGGACGGCGGTGGGATCCGCCGGCAGCAGGGTGGGCGACGGCCGGTGGGCAGCCGTGCCCGGATCGGCGAGCGGCGCCAGCAGGCACCGCCCGACCAGGTCGAGCTGCCCCGTCAGCTCACCGTCCACCACGATCAGGCGCTCGACGGCGCCTCGCTCTTCCTCCCGCATACCCCCACTCTGCCAGCCGCCTGTGACACTCCTCCGTGGACCCGCAGGGCCGCAGTCCCCCGGGCTGCGGCCCTGCGGTGCTCCGGCCTCAGCGGCTGCGGCGGGTGACCAGTTCCGCCAGCAGCAGCAGATCCCCGGCCGCGGCCGGGTCCGGTACGGCACGGGCCAGATGGTCCATCGCCGCTGCCATCCGGTCGCATGCCTGGGCCTGCGCCCAGTCGCGGCCGCCGGCCTGCTCCACCGCCGTCGCGGCCCTGCGCAGCTCCGCCTCCCCCAGGGGCCGGCCTCCGTCGTAGAGGGCCGCCAGCTCCTCCGCGGCGGCGGTGCCGGACTGCAGCGCGAAGACGACCGGCAGCGACTTCTTGCGGGCCGCCAGATCGGACCCGACCGGTTTGCCGGTGGTCTCCGGGTCGCCCCAGATCCCGATGAGGTCGTCGATCAGCTGGAAGGCCAGCCCGGTGCGGCGGCCGAAGGCGTCCATCGCATCCACCGTGTCGGCGTCGGCCCCGGCGTAGCGGGCGCCCAGCGCGCAGGCGCAGCCGAGCAGCGCCCCGGTCTTGGCCTCCGCCATCGCCAGGCACTCCGCCAGGGTGACCTGGGAGCGCCGCTCGAAGGCGCAGTCCGTCTGCTGGCCCTCGCACAGCTCGATCACGCAGTCGGCAAGCCGGGCCGCGGCCGGGCCCGAGGCGGGGTGCGGGTCGCGGGTGAGCAGGCGCAGTGCCAGGGAGTGCATCGCGTCGCCGGCCAGAATGGCGTCGGCGGAGCCGAAGACGGACCAGGCGGTGGGCCGGTGGCGGCGGGTCCGGTCGCGGTCGATGACATCGTCGTGCAGCAGGGTGAAGTTGTGCACCAGCTCCACCGCGGCGGCGGCGTTCACGGCCTGCTCGGCGGGTCCGCCGAGGGCCCGGGTGGCGGCCAGTACCAGGGCCGGCCGGATCGCCTTGCCGGCGTCACCGTGGGCCGGAGTGCCGTCGGCCTCCTCCCAGCCGAAGTGGTAGGCGGCGATCCGGCGCATCGCGGGTGGCAGCGAGTGCACCGCCGTACGCAGCACCGGGTCGACCGCCAGGCGGGCGCAGGCGAGGACCTCCGATGCCTCGTCGCTCTCCCGGTGCAGTGTGCGGCTGTCCATGGGCAGTCCCCTCTCCACGGCAGGGCGGCGGGCCGGCCGGCACTGCGGTGCCGGCCGGCCCGCCGGGATGTCGGTGCCTCAGTCGCGCTGGGAGACCTGGACGTTCTCCAGCACTCCCAGGGCGTCGGGTACCAGCACCGCGGCCGAGTAGTAGGCGCTGACCAGGTAGGACAGCACGGCCTGGTCGTTGATCCCCATGAACCGCACCGAGAGGCTCGGCTGGTACTCGTCGGGGAGGCCGGTCTGGTGCAGTCCGATCACACCCTGCTCGTCCTCACCGGTACGCAGGACCATGATCGAGCTGGTGCGGGCCTCACTGACGGGGATCTTGTTGCAGGGGAGGATGGGCACCCCTCGCCAGGAGGGCACCATCTGGCCGAGCACCTCGGTGCTGCCGGGGTAGAGCCCGCGGCGGTTGCACTCCCTCCCGAAGGCGGCGATGGCCCGTGGATGGGCCAGGAAGAACCGCGACCCACGCCGCCGGGAGAGCAGCTCGTCCAGGTCGTCCGGCGTCGGCGGCCCGGAGTGCGGCTGGATCCGCTGCGCGTAGTCGGCGTTGTGCAGCAGGCCGAACTCCCGGTTGTTGACCAGCTCGTACTCCTGGCGCTCGCGCAGCGCCTCGATGGTCAGCCGCAACTGCTGCTCGACCTGGTCGTGCGGGTGGTTGTACAGGTCCGCCACCCGGGTGTGCACCCGCAGCACGGTCTGCGCCACGCTCAGCTCGTACTCCCGCGGCGTGGGCTCGTAGTCCACGAAGGTGCCGGGCAGCTGCACCTCTCCGTGGTGGCCGGCGGAGAGCTCGATCGCCTTCTCGCCGAACTTGTTGCGCGCCGGGCGGTCCGCGGCGGCCTCGGCCAGGTGGTTGCGCAGCTCCGGTGAGCGCTCCGCCAGCGCAGCCAGCTCGGCGCGCGGCAGGACCAGCAGGGTGCAGGCGGTGGCCGTGGTGGCGGTGTAGGCCCAGCGCTCGTCGGCGTTCTCCAGGACGTGGCCGCCGAAGTGGTCGCCGTCGGCGAGGACCCCGAGCGCGGTGGATTCGCCGTAGGCGCCCGCGCCGGTTTTGGTGATCTTGCCATGGGCGATCAGGACCACCCGGTCGATCAGCCGGCCGGCCTCGGCCAGCACCTCGCCGGCCCCCACCTCCAGCTGCTCGAAACGGCCCGCCAGATCCTGGAGGACCCCGTCGTGGGAGAAGCCGCGCAGCACCGGGAGCTCGCCCAGCTCGGCGGGCACCACCGCCACCTGCGCGCCGGTCTGCACAAAGGTGACCCGTCCGTCGCCCACCGTGTAGCTGAGCCGCCGGTTCACCCGGTAGGTGCCGCCGGACACCTGCGTCCACGGCAGCATCCGCAGCAGCCAGCGGGAGCTGATCTCCTGCATCTGCGGTACGGACTTGGTCGTCGACGCCAGGTTCCTGGCCGCCGCCGTACTCAGGCTCAGCTGCGACCGCCCGTCCTGCGCCGCCGCATCCTCAGCCGTTTCGACCGACATTCAATGCCCTCCCCAGAACGATGATGTTGGCCTGCGGGATCAATGGTGCACATCGAATCGCCCACAAACCATCACACGAACGGGTGCAAACTGAATCACATGAAATGACCTTCCCGGCCGGCCACCCACATGAATGACAGCAGTGCCGGAAAAAGTCCGGGAATTCGAGTTTCAAGCCGGATAGGCATGGGTCTGGGCGGCCTTGACGGAAGCCCAGACCGTGGTGCCCAGGTGCAGGTCGAGGTCGGCCGCCGCGACGGCGGTGAGGTCCGCGGCCAGCGGGAGCTCACCGGTCAGGTCCACTCTGATGCGGTCGCCGCGGGTTTCCAGACCCGCAATCTCACAGCGCCACAGATTGCGGGCACTGGTACCGGCGGGGCGGTCCCGGTACAGGGTGACGGCACTCGGTGGAAAAGTGAGGAACGCCCGGCCGGCCAGTTCCCGGTCGGCGGTGACGACGGGACCGCCGTCCAGGTGCACCAGATGGCCTTCCGCACGCCCCTCGTAGAGGTTCAGCCCCACCAGGTGGGCGATGTAGTCGGTCCGCGGACGGCGGGCGATCTCGGCCGGGGTGCCCTCCTGCACGGCACGGCCGTGCTCGACGACCACCAGCCGGTCGGCCAGCACCATGGCGTCCAGCGGGTCATGGGTGACCAGGACCGCCACCGCCTCAAAATCGGCCAGATGACGGCGGAGCTGGGCCCGGACCTCCAGCCGGGTGCGGGCGTCCAGCGCGGCCAGCGGCTCGTCCAGCAGCAGCAGCCGCGGCCTGGTGGCCAGCGCCCGGGCCAGGGCGACCCGCTGGGCCTGTCCGCCGGACAGCCGCCGGGGACGGACGGACGCCTGCCCGGCCAGGCCCATGCGGTCCAGCAGCTCGGCGGCCCGGGTGCGGGCCTCGGCCTTGGACACCCCCCGGCACCGGGGGCCGAAGGCGACATTGTCCAGCGCGCTCAGATGCGGGAAGAGCAGATAGTCCTGGAAGACCACGCCGACCGGCCGGCGCTCCGGCGGCAGCCGCTCCAGGGGCTCGCCGTCCAGCAGCAGCCGCCCGGCGGTGAGCGGGGAGAGTCCGGCCAGGGCCCGCAGTGCGGTGGTCTTGCCCGCGCCGTTGGGGCCCAGCAGGGCCACCACCTCGCCGGGTCGGGCTGCCAGCTCCAGGTCCAGCCGGAAGGCGCCGCGTTCGACGACGAGATGCGCGTTGAGGCCGTCGTTCACGAGGCGGCCGCCGTCCAGCGGTCGCGCAGTCCGGCCAGCACCGCGACCGAGACGGCCAGCAGCACCAGGCTCAGCGCGATGGCCGCCTCCGGGTCGTTCTGCAGGGCGAGATAGACGGCCAGCGGCATGGTCTGGGTGCGGCCGGGGAAGTTGCCCGCGAAGGTGATGGTGGCTCCGAACTCACCCAGCGCACGCGCCCAGGCGAGGACCGCCCCGGCCGCCACGCCCGGCGCGATCATCGGCAGGGTGACCCGGCGGAAGGCGGTGAAGCGCGAGGCACCCAGGGTCGCCGCGGCCTCCTCGTACCGGGAGTCCGCAGCCCGCAGCGTGCCCTCGACGCTGATCACCAGGAAGGGCATCGCCACAAACGCCTCCGCGACGACCACCCCCGCCGTGGTGAAGGGCAGGGTGATGCCGAACGCCGAGTCCAGCCAGCGCCCCACCACGCCGTTGCGGCCCAGCGCCAGCAGCAGCGCCACGCCGCCCACCACTGGCGGCAGCACCAGCGGCAGTGTCACCAGGGCCCGTACCAGCCGGCGTCCGGGGAACTCGGTGCGGGCCAGCAGCCAGGCCAGCGGCACCCCCAGCACCAGGACCACCGCGGTGGCGGCGGTCGCGGTGAACAGCGAGAGCCGCAGTGCCTGCCACACCTCGGCGCTGGTCAGCCGGTGCGGCAGATCCCGCCAGGGGGCCCGCACCAGCAGGCCGACCAGCGGCAGCACCAGGAAGGCCAGGGCGAAGAGGGCGGGCAGCAGCAGCGGCAGCGGCGGCACCCGGGAGCGCATCCGGCGGACTCGGGGCGGAGCACCCTTCAGCGGTTCGGGGTTCACAGGACCGGGGTTCACAGCATCGAGGTTCGCAGCGCCGGGCTCCGCAGGGCCCGGCGCCACGGGGCCCGGCGCCACGGGATCCGATTGCGACGGGCCGGACGTCACGGGTTGAGGAAGCCCGCCTGGCTCAGCACCTTCCTGCCCTCGGCGGACTGGACCAGGGCGATGAAGGCCTTGGCCTCCTCAGGACCGGAGGCGTGCTTCAGCAGCACGATCGGGTAGTCGTTGACGGCCTTGGCCGACTCGGGGAACTGCACGCCGTCGACCTTGCCCGCCGCCGACTGCACATCGGTCCGGTAGACCACGGCGGCGTCCACCTCCTTCAGCTCCACCTTGGTCAGGGCGCCCTTGACGTCCTGCTCGTAGGAGACGGGGGTGAGCTTCAACCCGGCGGCGTCCAGGGCCTTCTGGGCCGCGGCGCCGCAGGGGACCTCCTTGGCGCAGAGCGCGACCTTCAGCCCGGACATCGTGGTGAGGTCCTTGAGAGTGGAGATCTTCTTGGGGTTGCCCGGGGCCACCGCGATCTCCAGCTGGTTGCGGACGAAAATCACCGGGGTGCCCACGGCCTCGCCCGCATCGGTGACGGTCTGCATCGTCTTGGGGCTGGCCGCGGCGAAGACATCGGACGGCGCACCCGCGGTGATGCTGGCGGCCAGGGTGTCGCTGCCGCCGAAGGAGAACACCACATGGCTGCCCGGGTGGGCCTTCTCGAACTCCTTGCCCAGGGCCGTGAAGCTCTCCTTGAGGGAGGCCGCCGCATAGACGGTCACCTCGCCGGTCATCTGGTCCGACGACGACCCGGACGACGCGGAGGAGCCACCGGAGGAGCAGGCGGTGAGCGCCAGCAGCGCCACGGCGCCCGCTGCAACACCCTGGAGGGCCCGTCGACGCGGGGAACGGATCATCACAGCTCTCTCTCCCTATGCTCTGCCGCTGCGGTCCTCGGACGGCCGGACCAAGCCCTTCGATCATAGGGCCGCAGATGCAACCCTTAGCTTGCTCATCTCATTGCATAAACCTAACGATGCACGGGCAGCGACTTGCATATGCGTTTTCGTGACCCCCGCCTGCGGGTAACGTCGTACGGGAGGTGCACGCCGATGAACCGGACCACCGCGGCCGCCGGGCCCCTGGCCCGGATGGAGCTGACCGGCGATCTCGCCCGCCCCGTCCGGCTCACCGTGCCCGACCTCTGCGCCTGGCCCCAGCACCGCATCCGGGTCTCCTTCGAGTGCGCCACCAGCGGCATCCAGCACCACCACTTCCAGGGGCCGCTGCTGCACGACGTCCTGTCCGACGCCGGCCCCGGCTTCGACCCGGCCCGGCGCAAGGACCGGCTGCGCTTCCTGATCGCCGTCACCGGAGCCGACGGCCACCGCGCCCTGCTCTCCTGGGGCGAGATCGACCCCGACTTCGGCCGTGCCCAGGTGCTGCTGGCGGCGCGCGCCGACGGCACCCCGCTGGACCGCCTGGGCCCCCAGCTGGTGCTGCCGCAGGACCGGTGCGGGGCACGGCACATCAGCGGCATCACCGCCATCCGGTGGACGGTCAGTACACGTCGCGGACGTAGCGCCGTTCGGCGGCGAGCTGCTTGACGCACGCGGCCGCCGCCTCCTCGTCCAGCCCGCCGTGCACCGAGGCGATGTCCCGCAGGGCCTGTTCGACGTCCCTGGCCATCCGGGAGGCGTCACCGCAGACGTAGAAGTGGGCACCGGCCTGCAGCCAGGACCACAGCGCGGGCCCCTGCTCGCGCATCCGGTCCTGCACATAGACCTTGGCACGCTGGTCACGGGAGAAGGCGGTGTCCAGGCGGGTCAGGGTGCCCTCGGAGTGGAGGGCGGACAGCTCCTCCCGGTAGTAGAAGTCGGTGGCACGGCGCTGCTCGCCGAAGAAGAGCCAGTTGGGTCCGCGGTGCCCCCGGGCCCGGCGCTCGGCGAGGAAGCCCACGAAGGGCGCCACCCCGGTGCCCGCGCCCACCATCACCATCGGGGTCGTGGGATCGGCCGGCGGCCGGAAGTGCGGGGCCCGCTGCACAAAGACCTGCATCGGGCTGCCCGGCTCGGCGTCGGCGAGATGGGTGGAGCAGACGCCCCTGCGGGGCCGGCCGCGCCGGTTCTCCCAGCGGACGACGGAGACCGTCAGCGACACCAGCCGGGGGTCGGCGAGCGGACTGGACGATATCGAGTACAGCCGCGGCTGGAGGCGCTTGAGGACCCCGGCCCAGTCCGCGGCGGTGGCGCGGACGGAGTGCTCGGCGACCACATCCACGGCCTGACGGCCCCATGACCATGCGGCGAGCTCGCCCTTGTTGCCGGGGCGCAGCAGTTTCTGCAGCTCGCGGTCGCGGGTCCGCTCGACGGTGAACCGCAGCAGGTCCGGGGTGATCCTGGTGATGTCCAGGTGTCGGTGCAGGGCCTCGCCGAAGCGGACCGGTCCGACGCCGGCCAGCTCCACCTCGGCCGCGGCGTCCAGTCCGGTGACGGCCAGCCACTCCGCGACCAGGCCGGGGGAGTTGACCGGATGCACCCCGAGGGCGTCGCCGACCTCGTACTCCAGCGGGGTCTCGCTGTCCCGGGTGTCGAAGGTGAACCTGCGGACCTCCTTGCCCGCCCCGGCGAGGCTCAGCAGCTGGTTGCCGCTGAGGCGGGCGGTGACGGGCGCGGGACGCGGGGAGCGTCCGGTGCCGGACACGGGCACCGGCGCGGCGATGTCCTGTGCGGTCGCGGCCGCCTCGGCGGTGCCCGGTGCCTCGGTGCCCGGTGGCTCGGGGGCCGGTGTGCCGGGGGCCTGCGTGTCGGGGGCCTGCGTGTCGGTGAGTGCGGCCAGGACCTGGTCCAGCCAGGCCAGGGCCGAGGGCTCGTAGTCGGGTTCGCAGTCCGTACGCGGTGCCAGCCGCACCGCGCCCAGCTCGTCCAGCCGCTGGTCAAGGCGCCGGCCGTGGGCGCAGAAGTCGTCGTACGAGGAGTCGCCCAGCGCCAGCACGGCATAGCGCACCCCGTCCAGCCGGGCCGTGCCCGGGGAGGTCAGTGCCTCCCAGAAGCCGGAGCCGTTGTCGGGCGCATCGCCGTCGCCGAAGGTGCTGGTGATCAGCAGCAGGTCGGCGGCGGTCGGCAGGGTGCCGGGGTCGGCCTCGTGCATGCCGACGAGGCGGGCGCGATGCCCCGACCGGGTCAGTCGCTCGGCCGTGGTGGCGGCGAACTCCTCCGCGTTCCCGGTCTGCGAGGCCCACAGCACCACGATGTCCCGGCTGCCCGCCGCGGCGCCGCCGTCGGGGATCGGGGCCGCGGCCCGCTTTGCGGCACGCGAGTAGAGCCCGGCCAGCACCCCGTTGACCCAGAGCGCATGCTCGGGGCTGAAGGGCGCCCCGGCCGGCAGTACGGGCACCCCGGGCACGCCCGCGTCGATCCCGGCCAGAAAGCCCACCAGATAGCTGCGCTCCTCCTCGGTCAGTACCGGTGGCGCCACGGTGCGCAGCCCGAACACCCCCGCTGCGGGCGCCGGCACCGCGGCGGCCGGGACCGCCGGGACCTGCGCCGCCGGAACCTGCACGACCGGGGCCGGTGCCGCCGCGGGTTGCGGCGCGGCGACCCTGGTGAGCGAGACCGCGCACACCTTGAACTCCGGCTGGAAGGAGATCGGGTCCACCGCGTCGCTGGTGACCGCGTTGACGCAGCGGTACTCACCGAAGAGGTCGTTCCAGTGGAAGGGCGCGAAGCAGCACCCCTGCTGCACCCGCTCGGTCACCATCGCGGGCAGCACCGCCCGCCCGCGCCGCGAGGCGACCTCCACCGAGTCGCCCTCGGCGATGCCCAGCCTCTCCGCGTCCTCCGGGTGCAGCTCCACGAACGGACCCGGGTTGAGCCGGTTGAGCTTCGCCACCCGGCCGGTCTTGGTGAGGGTGTGCCACTGGTGCTGCAGCCGACCGGTGTTGAGCAGGAACGGGAAGTCGTCGTCGGGGAGTTCGGCGGGCGGCAGATGGGGGCGGGCGAAGAAGACCGCCCGGCCGCTCGCGGTGGGGAAGACCGGGCCGCCGTCCTCCCCCAGGTAGCGGATCGGATTGCGGTCCGGGCCGTCCTCGGTGACGGCCGGCCACTGCACCGACCCCCGACGGAGCCGCTCATAGCTGACGCCCCGCAGGTCATAGCCGGTCCTGGGGTTCCAGGCACGCTTGATCTCCTCGAAGACCTCCTCCGCGCTGCCGTACGAGAACCCCTCCTCGTACCCCATCGCGCAGGCGATCCTGGCGATGATCCGCCAGTCCGCCAGCGCCTCCCCCGGCGGATCCGCCGCCTGCTGCGCCAGGGTGAGGTTGCGCTCGCTGTTCACCAGGACGCCCTCGGCCTCCACCCACATGGCGCCGGGCAGCACCACATCGGCGTAGGCGTTGGTCTCGGTCTCGGCGAAGACATCCTGGGTGACGACGAACTCCGCCGCCTCCAGCCCCTCGATGACCGTCCGGCGGTTGGCCACCGAGGCCACCGGGTTGGTGCAGATGATCCAGCAGGCCTTGATGGCACCGTCCGCCATCCGCTGGAACATCTCCACCGTGCCCTGTCCGACCCCGTCCGGCCGGACGGTGCCCGGCGCCAGCCCCCACAGCTCCTCGGCGAAGGCGCGGTCCTCGTCCACCAGCACCGACCGCTGGCCGGGCAGCCCGGGGCCCATGTAGCCCATCTCGCGGCCGCCCATGGCGTTGGGCTGGCCGGTGAGCGAGAAGGGACCGCTGCCCGGACGGCAGATGGCTCCGGTGGCCAGATGCAGATTGACCAGGGCGTTGGTGTTCCAGGTGCCGTGGGTGGACTGGTTGAGCCCCATCGTCCAGCAGCTCATCCACTCCCCCGCGGTGCCGATCCACTCGGCGGCCCGCCGGATGTCCTCCGCCGGGATACCGGTGATCCCGGCGACCGTCTCGGGCGGGTAGTCCGCCAGGAACCCCGGCATCGCCTCCCAGCCCTCGGTGCGCTCCGCGATGAACGCCGGGTCGGTGTGCCCGTTCTCCACCAGTTGCTGGAGCAGCCCGTTGAGCAGCGCCAGGTCCGTCCCGGGACGGACCTGCAGAAAGAGGTCGGCCTTGTCGGCGGTGGCGGTGCGCCGCGGGTCGACGACGATCAGCCGGGCACCCGCCTTCACCCGTTCCATCATCCGCAGGAAGAGGATGGGATGGCAGTCGGCCATGTTCGAGCCGATGACCAGGAAGACATCCGCCTTCTCGAAGTCCTGGTACGACCCGGGCGGACCGTCCGCCCCCAGCGACAGCTTGTAGCCACTGCCCGCACTGGCCATGCAGAGACGGGAGTTGGACTCGATCTGGTTGGTCCGCACAAAGCCCTTGGCCAGCTTGTTCGCCAGATACTGCGCCTCCAGGCCGAGCTGCCCCGAGACATAGAAGGCGACGGCGTCCGGCCCATGGCTGTCGATGACGGCCCGCAGCCGCCGTGCGGTCTCGGCGATCGCCTCGTCCACCCCCGTCGGCTGCGGCTCGTCGCCGCACCCGGCGCGCACCAGCGCCGTGCCCAGCCGCCCCGGGGCGGAGAGCATGTCCGCCGTGGTGGCGCCCTTGGTGCACAGCCGCCCGAAGTTGGCCGGGTGCTCCCGGTCGCCGGACGCCTTCAGCACGGTACGGCGCCCGTCGGGGCCCATCGCCACATCGAGGACGATCCCGCACCCCACACCACAGTACGAGCAGACCGACCGCACCCCGGCGGTCGTGGTCCGCGGGCCCTGTGCGGTCACGGGCAACCCCTCTCCTACGGCTGACTCTGCCAATGCCGACCGTACGAACCGCCGGTTACACAGGTGTCACGCTCTGCCCCAACCTGCGGTTACGCCCGCCACACAACTGGGTGCCCGGCTCTGTGAGCCGGGTCCCGCCCCCGGGCATCCGCGACGGGCACGTCGTCGGCGACCCCGGCCGGTGCGATACCGCGGGCCACGCGGGGGCCGGCCGCCGTACTCCGGACGAGCCTGAAGCGTCATCCACGGGGGGATATGACGATGGATCGGAACGCGGTGTCACGCGGCCTGCGATTCGGCCTGCGGGCCGGAGCCGTACCGGCCGTGGTGTGGGGCGCACTCTGCCTGGTCGGCACCGTGGACCGGCTGCTCAGCGGCTCATGGCAGGAGGCAGCCGCGATTCTGGGGCGGGGTCTGCTCGCCGCCGCGGGCAGCGTGGCGGTGGGGGCGCTGCTGGGCGTCGTCACCGGTACGGCACCGGCGGTCGCACCGCCCTGGCCGACCTCTCGCGGCGCACTCCGGGGGGCGCCGGCCGCGCTGGTCGGCGGGGTGGTCTTCCCCGGTGAGCTCGTGGTCGTCGCCGTTGCCTCGGACGGCGGTTACGGACCGATGCTGCTCACTCCGGCCGCGGTTCCGGTGGTGGCCGGTGCTGCCGCTGCCTGCAGCGGGGACATCGCCGGGGGCAGCCGGCGGCACTCCTGGCTCTGGGTCCCTCGCGTGGCCCACGGCCTCGCCACCCTGTTCTCTGCGGACGGGAGTCGGGGCGGCAGGGCACGCCGTGCCCTGAAGCTGCTCCGATAGTCCGCCTCTCCGGACTCGGCCGGAGCGCTGCCGTCGTGCGGCAGCGGCAGCGGCAGCGGCAGCCGCAGCCGGCGGCGTGGCTGCCCGCTCCCGGAACAGCACGTTCGCGCAGGCCCCGGACCGAACCCGGTCCGGGGCCTGCGCCGTCACTGCCCCGAGCCCCGCCGGAGGGGGCCGGAACACAGCTCACTCCTTGGCGGTCGCCACAGTCACCGCCCGCACCCGCAGCGCCACGCGTCCCGGGACGGCGGTCGCCACGAGCGCGAGAAGTCCCGCCACGGCGACCACCGTGGCGTACACCAGCGGTACGACCGCGGGCGCCGCCCTGCCCGTCATACCGATGCTGAACGACGTCAGGACGGCCAGCGCGATGGCGCTGCCGAGGGCGGCGGCAAGGAGGAGCACCGACAGCGCCTCGGTGCGCAGCATGCGCAGCACCTGACGCCGGGTCGCCCCCGCCAGGCGCAGCAGTGCGAACTCCCGGACGCGCGCGGAGACCGACATGGCGAGCGTATTGACCACGGCGATGGCGGTGAAGGCCAGGACGAGGCCCATGGCAAGGAAGTTGACCTCGGCGTTGGCCTGCCGCCGCTGTGCCTGGAGCGTGTCGGCGGCCTCAGGGGTGAGGACCTCGAGGCCCGGGAGGTCGCGCAGTGTGTCCGTGAGCTGTGCCCCGGTACGTGTGGTGGCGACCAGGAGCGAGGAGGCGAGGGGATTGTCGACATGGCGCGCGATCAGGTCGTGCGCCAAGGTGAGGTCCCCGAAGCCGAGGCCTCTGCTGTAGACGGCGGCGACGGTCAGTGTGACGGGTGTGCCGTCGCCGAGCGTCAGCTGCAGGGAGCTTCCCGGCTTCACATGGAGTCGGTCCGAGGCCAGGTCGCTGACGGCCACGGTGTGCTCGTTGAGGCTGCCGAGCGTACCGGCGGTGACATCCGGGTCCCAGGTGCGGACGAGTCCGGCCGGGGTGACCCCCTGGGCTGCGTACTTGTCGAGGCCCACCCGGACGGTGGTGCGGACCACCTCGGTGACGACGTCGTGCCGTGTACGCAGCCGGCGTGCCGCCTCGGCCGGGACACCGGGCCCCCGGGAGGCGACCACCCAGCCGGCGCGCACGCCCTCGCGGGCCTGGACCCGGGCTGCGTCACTGAGGGTGGGCTGGACAAAGAGCACCGTGCAGGCCATGCCGATGAGCAGGGTGAGCGGGGTGACGACGGAGGCCATCCGGACGGCGTTGCCGCGGAGGTTGGCGGCGGCGAGCCTGCCGCCGGGGCCGGTCAGCCGCAGCGGTCCGGCGAGGAGCAGGGCTGCCGCCCTGACCAGGAGCGGCCCGAGCAGAGCGACCGATGCGGACAGTGCGATGACGGCCAGGAAGGTCACCGGTGTCGACGCGGGCTCGGTACGCAGCACGCTGAGGAAGGCGACCAGGGCGCCGCCGCCGGCGAGCAGCAGCAGACCCGCGAGGACACGGCCCAGGACGGGCCGGGCGTCCTCGGCCTGGGCCTCGGCGAGCGCCTCCGCCGGGCGGATCCGGGCGACCCGGCGGGAGGCGATCCGGGCGGCGGCCCAGGAGCCGAGCAGGGTCGCGGCAACCGCGGCCAGCGGCGGGAAGGCGCTGACGGTGGGCTGGAGAGTGGCCGGCACGGCATCCAGGGCGACGAACCTGCCGTACAGCCATCTGCCCAGGGGCAGCCCCAGCAGGGCCCCGACCGTGCCCGCGGCCGCACCGATGACCAGCGCCTCCCGGCCGAGCAGCCGGCGGATCTGTCCGGAGGTGGCGGCGACGGCGCGGAGCAGGGCGAGTTCACGGTGGCGTTGCTGCACCAGGAGCGAGAAGGTGCCGACGACCACGAGGACCGCCACCAGCAGCGAGGTGCCGCCCATCGCCCCGCCCACGCTGACCAGCCTGGTGCGGGCTGCTGCGGCATCCAGGAACTCCACCGGGCCGCGGTCGTCCCCGGCACTCACCTGGGCACCGGTGCCGTGCAGCGCGCTGGACACGGCCTGCCGCAGCCGCTCCGGGGAGGTGCCCGGGTCCGGGATCACGCCGAAGGCGGTGACCTGCCCGGGGCGGGCGGCGAGACGGCGGGCCTCGGCGGCGGCGAAGAAGAGCGGTGTCTGGTGCCGGACGGCCGTGGCGGGGGCGGCGATGCCGGAGATGCGGTAGGTGCGCGGGGCCTGGGTGGACTGGATGGTGAGGCGGTCGCCGCGTCCCAGGTGGGCACGGTCGGCGAGGTACCGGTCGATGACGACATCGGTGGCGGACTTGGGGGCGCTGCCCGTGACGAGCCGGTACGGCGTCAGCGCGGCGGACTCCCAGGCGTGCCCGTAGGCGGCCCTGCCGCCGGTGCCCGCGGGGATCAGCGGTTCGGCCAGGAACGTGACTTCGGGGATGACGCGGGCGGCGCCGGGCGTGCCGGCGAGAGTGCGTCCGAGGCCGGCCGGGAGCCAGGCGCGCTCGGCCATCGGCTTGGCCTTCCGCTTGACCTTGATCCGGCCTTTCTTGTGTGTGACGGTGCTCTGGTGGACGTTCTGGTCGGCGGAGACCACGACCGGGGACGCGGCATAGCGCTCGGAGCGGATGGTGCCGCGCAGCCCGGTCTCCAGGAGCGTGCCGCACGCGGTGATCAGGGCGGCCGCGCAGAGCAGAGCGAGAAAGGCACCGAGGAACCCTGCCTTGCGCGCGCGGACGGTCTTCAGGGCGTAGCGCAGCATCACGAGGGGTCGACCTCATCTCTGGTGGGCACGGGGTCGTGCTGCCGCCGGGCTCCGGCACGGCCGGCGGCCGCAGGTTCCGGGGCGAGGAGGGCGAGCACCCGGACGAGCGCCCGGGGCGCGGCGAGCTCTTCGACTCCGACCAGTGCTGAGCAGGCGTTTTCTGCCTCTGCGGGTTGGTGTGCACCGAGTTCCTGTGGCATGCGTACACACTCGTCTGCGCAGGGGCATCCGTGCATTGCGGCGGCCCGGCGTCCTCAGTGGGGGGCTGTCCCCACCCAGGGACGCCGAGCCGGGCACGGAGGCCGCCCGGGAGATGCCCGGCCGCTCTCGACCGGGACCCCGACCGCTGCGCAGGTGCAGGGGTGCCGGGCCGCGGCGTCTCACGTCACCTTGACGGCCTGTTCCCTTGCGCTCAGGGGCGCGTTCTCCCGGCGCAGAAGCAGCAGCGGCGTGGCCAGGAGGACGACTCCGGCGGCCGCGATCGCGGTGCGGGGGCTGGTGAGGGCGGCGAGCAGACCCCACCCGGCGGTCATGGCCGCGATGGCGAGGCTGCTGCTCACCGACCATGCGGACAGGGTGCGGGCGACCCGGTCGGGGGCGGTGTGGTCGAGCCGGAAGGTGGCCAGCACCGGGTTGAACACCCCGCAGCAGGTCACCAGTCCGAGCTGGACGACGATGATGAGGACGATCCCGGGGACACCGGGCTGGACGAAGGCCAGTCCCACCGGCCAGCAGGCGCGCAGGACTCCGGCGGTGAGCATCACCTTGCGCTGCCCGAACCGGGCCACGAGCCGGCCCGCGAGGCGTGAGCCCACCAGGCCGCCGACGCACGGGGCCGCGAACGCAAGACCGTACTGCCAGGGTGCGAACCCGAGGCGGCCCAGCAGCAGGACGGCGAGCAGCGGCTCGGAGGCCATGATCAGGCCGTTGACCACGATCGCGTTGAAGAACAGCGGGCGCAGCGCGGAGTGGGTGAGGATGTGGCGCCATCCCTCGAGCAGATCGCCTGCCCGCAGCCTGGGTGCGCCGGTCCGTGCGGGGTGGGGTTCCGTCCCGCCGATGGAGCGGATGCCCAGTGCGGAGAGCAGATAGCTGACCGCATCGACGCACACGGTCGTCACCGGGCCGAGCAGCCCGATCGCGGCACCGCCGAGCGGTGGTCCGACCACGGTCGCGGTCCATGTCGTGGACTCGAACCGGCCGTTTGCGACAAGCAGGTCCTCCGGTGGCACGAGCGCCTTCAGATATGCGCCGCTGGCGGCCTTGAAGGCGATGTCGGCCGCGGCGACGGCGACGGCGACGACGACGAGCTGGGCGAAGCTGAGCAGACCGAGCGCGAACGCGACGGGGACGGTCAGCAGCGCCGCGAACCGGGTCAGGTCCATCGCCACCATCACCGGCCGCTTGCGGCGGAACTCCACCCACGGACCGAGCGGTACCGCGACCAGGGCGCCCACCGCCCGCCCCGCGGCGGACAGCGCCGCCACCTGGGCCGGCCCGGAGTGCAGCACAAGGACCGCGATCAGGGGAAACGCACCGAACCCGAGCCCGGTGCCGTACGCGCTGATCGCATACGCCGCCCACAACCGTCCGAAGCGCCGCCCCAGCGCCCGCCTGCCTGCCATACCCAACGCAACCCTCGATCGGACCAACCACACGCTGACCATGGGCATCAAAGCGACCAGCGGTGGCCCGGATCAAACAACCCGTCCACCGGAGAAGCACAACCGCTGGTTGTGCGGATACCGTGACCGGCGTGGATCTCGATGCTGTGCGCACCTTTGTGGCCGCCGCGGACGCGGGACGGTTCCAGGACGCCGCCGCCGAGCTCGCGGTCACCCAGCAGGCCGTCTCCAAACGCATCGCCGCACTGGAGAGGATCCTCGGCGTGCGGCTCTTCACCCGCACCGCGCGAGGGGCGAAGCTCACCGTCGACGGACAGGCGTTCCTGCCCCACGCCCGTGATCTCCTCCGGGCCGAGGAGCGGGCCCTGGCCTCCGTCCGCCCCGGCCGCCGTGCACTGCGCGTCGATGTGATCGGCCGACGGCTCGCCCCGGCCACCCTGCTGCGCGATTTCCAGCGCGCGCACCCCGAGATCGAACTCGATGTCGTGACCCTCTTCGACGTCGAGGCGGCCGTCAACGCCATCCGCTCCGGCACGATCGACGCGTCCTTCCGCGCCGTCACCATGCCAGGCCGGCAACTCCCCGACGACATCGGGGCTGTCCGGGCCTTCGACGAACCCCTCCAACTTCTCACCGGGCCGGCCCACCAACTGGCCGCCGCCCACGGTCACGCCCGCCGAACTTGTCGGGCACCGCATCTGGATGCCCGGCATCGTGCCCGGAACCGAGTGGGCCGCCTACTACCACGACCTCGCTGCCGCGTTCGGGCTCACCATCGAGATCACCGGCCCCGATTTCGGCACCGAGCCCCTGCTGGACACCATCGCCGACTCCCGGTCACTGGCGACCCTCGTCGGCGAACGGACGCACCTCGTCTGGCCGGCCGACCACGGCCTGCGGCGCATCCCCGTACGGAACCCGACACCGGTGTACCCGCACTCACTGCTCTGGCACCGTGAGAACCCCCACCCGGCGCTCGCCGCACTCCGCGCCCACCTCGGCCACGGCCGGCCCGCCGCCACCGGCACCGGCACCGCCACCGGCACCTGGACACCCTCCTGGGCCCAGGGGTCAGGACCACCGCACCACCCGGCGCCGACGGCCCGGTGAGCGGGAGGAGCTGCGGCCTCCGGCGCACGATGACAAAGGCCCCGGACCGTTCACGGTCCGGGGCCTCTGAGCTGCTCATGCCCTGATCAGCGGGTCGGAGCGACCGGTCCGCCGAAGGACGGATCCGGGGCTCGTCGAGCGCGCGCGGCCCGGGGCGGCAGACGGTGTCGCAGGCGGGGGATCCCGCAGCGACGAGGGTGCTCACGTCGGCCGTCAGGAACCGATCATGAACACCCTCGTCCTGGGCCCGCAGGAATTCAGGACCGACCCGGCTGAGCCGGACCGACTACTTCCAGGAACCGTGGCGCGGGGCGCCGGCCGCCAGCTTCAGGTCCTGCTGGAGCGTGGAGTACGCAGTCTTGGGCTGCAGGTTCACGTCGTAGAGCAGGCCGTAGCCCTCGCCCTTGAACGTGCTCGGGATCCAGGAGTCGCCGTCGTGGACGCCCCAGGCCGTGAAGGAGATGCACTGGCTGACGAGCTCGCAGCCCTTGAGCAGCTCGGAGAACTCGTAGGGCTGGGCGAACTGGGCGAGCGAGCTGGTGGGCACCTGGTCGGTCGCGTTGTTGACGAAGGTGCGCACGTCGGCCTCGGTCACGGCGACCTTCAGACCCAGGTCGCCGAAGGCCTGCAGATCGGCCTGGTAGCGCTGGGCGTCGAAGCCGTACTGGGTGTCGAGGTGGCCCTGCTCGCCGATGCCGTCGATCGGGACGCCCTGCTTGCGCAGGTCCTTGACGAAGTTGTAGACGGCCTGGAACTTGACGTTGGTCCCGTCCTCGCCGGTGATGTTGTAGTCGTTGTACATCAGCAGGGCCTTCGGGTCCGCCGCGTGCGCCCAGCGGAACACGTCGGCGATGATGCCCGAGCCGAGGTGCGAGATCCAGAAGTCATTGGCGTTCAGGCCGTCGGCCTGCGGGGTCTCCCAGGAGTTGGCGAAGACCTCGTTGATCACGTCCCACTGCCAGATCTTGCCCTTGAAGTGCGAGACCTCGTCGGTGACGTGCTTGTGGAGGAGGTCGCGCAGCTGGGCGTTGCTGATGGTGCCGTTGTTGACCCCGGTGGTCAGCCAGCTCGGGACCTGGTTGTGCCACATGAGGGTGTGACCGCGGACCGCCTGCCCGTTCTGCTGGGCGGACTGCACCAGCTGGTCCCCGGCCTTCCAGTTGTAGACGCCCTGAGTGGGCTCCACAGCGTCCCACTTCATGGCGTTCTCGGCCGTGACCACGGAGAACTGGGTGTTGACGACGTCGGTGTAGGCCTTGTTGCTGCCCAGCTGGGCAGCGTCGACGGCGGTGCCGAAACGCAGGCCCTGCTTCGCTGCCAGCGCCCGCAGAGAGGTGTCGGCCGCCTTGCCGTTTCCGTTGGCGAACGCGACAGCGGCAGGAACCAGCATGAGAGCGGCGGCACCAGCGGCGACGACTGCGGATCTGCGTCGGAGCTTCACGGCAGACTCCTGGAAGTAAGTGGTCTCGAAAGTTTCGAGCCAAAGTTCGATCGGAGCTGCAAGTTAGACCCCACGATCTCGCCGAGTCAATGGTGTAGCACGGCTCAAATTCGCCTGAGACGACGTCTCATTTGGAGCCGGTGAGCGCATTACGGGCCGTCAATGCAGGTACTGGCGGACGCAGTCCTCGTCGCCGCGGGGCTCGGCAGGGTGGTGCCGGCGGCTCAGCATCAGGCTCGGACCGGTGGGCTCCGACCGAGGCCCGGAGTGCATACCCGTCATGGGCGCCTTAGCCGGTGACTCCGATGAACGAGGGCAAACAAACTCGTTCACGGATGAAGTGGACTTCCGGCTCCTACCTGACCTGATCGGCAGGATGAGGACCTTTCAGCTCTGCCCTTCCGGCGCACGCATCGCCACCGAGTCGATCACGCATCGGGCCCAGCCCAGTTCGCCATGCGCGCCGGGTTCGTCCAGCAGCAGGCGATGCAGCTCGGCCCAGACGCGCATCCGGCTCCACTCGGTGAACCGCCGGTGCGCGGTCGGCCCGGAGGGCCCGAAGACCGGGGGCAGGTGCCGCCAGGCGCAACCGGACGTGGCCACGAACACGATCGCGGCCAGTACCTCCCGGTCGCCGTACCGCCGCCGACCGCCGCCCTGCGGTCGAATCGGCGCGGCCGGCACCACGCGCTGGAACAGCTCCCACAGCCCGTCCGGAACCAGTCGCTCCACAATCGTCACGCCGGCAGACTACTCACCACGCCAAATGAGATTCCTTCAGGGCGGCGCCACGCGGTTGGCTTGCATACCTTCGCCTCACGACACTGTGATCGAAACTTTCGGATCCAGGGACTGCGACGTGAGCTCGCTGACCACGATCCGCCAGGGCATCCACCATCGACGGCACCCGGCGCCAGGCGGCCGACGGCTCTCCTCCCACCCCTGGCGGGGGCTCGGAACAAGAGTGGTGGCAGTTCGGGGCTGGGAACGACCTGCCTTCTCGGAGTGACACCAAGGCGGCTCGCGCGCTGCCACGGCAGACCACCGCAACGAGGGCGGGGCCGCAGCCTGACGCCCGGCGCGGCCGCGCGACGCTGCTGCCGGCGCCGGGGCGCCTGCCCGAGTGGTGATGGAGGTCCTGGGCCGCACCCGGATCTGCATCACGGTGAACCTCTGCACGCACGTCACGCAGGACACCCCGCGGGACGCCATGACGTACATGGACCAGCCGCTCGGGCGCCGCAGCAAGCACTGACGTCGCCCCGACGACTCCCAAGGGCCTCCCACGCTGATGCCGGCCGGTCATGCCGGAGGCCCCGGACCGATCACGGTCCGGGGCCTCTGTACTGCTCACGCGCTGAGCCGCGTGTCGGATTCGAACCGACGACCCTCGCTTTACAAGAGCGACGCTCTGGCCAGCTGAGCTAACGCGGCGTGGCTGCCGTCCGCAGCGGACCACGGCGGCACCGGGAGGAGTCTACCGGGGCAGGGGCGGTCGGTGTTCGGATTGGTCGGCGGGCGGGGCGGTATGGGGCGGGGTGTGACGAATGTGACGTGATCGATTCCGAAATCGATCGCCGGTTGATACTGACAAGCCCAGGTAGTGCCAGGTAGCGTCGGGCGAACCGGTTCACGGCCTGGGCTCGACCGCAGCGCCCGGACCGGCACCACCACACCTTTACTCGGATCGTCCGGCACGTTCCTGCCGGTGAAGGGGAGTCTGTCATGGCTTCTGTCACGTACGACAAGGCGACGCGTATCTACCCGGGCGGCGACCGCCCGGCCGTCGACGCCCTCGAGCTCGACATCGCCGACGGTGAGTTCCTCGTCCTGGTCGGCCCGTCCGGCTGTGGCAAGTCGACCTCGCTGCGCATGCTCGCCGGCCTGGAGGACGTGAACGGCGGTGCCATCCGTATCGGTGACCGCGACGTCACCCACCTGCCGCCCAAGGACCGGGACATCGCCATGGTGTTCCAGAACTACGCGCTCTACCCGCACATGACCGTCGCGGACAACATGGGCTTCGCCCTGAAGATCGCGGGCGTCAACAAGGCCGAGATCCGCAAGAAGGTCGAAGAGGCCGCGAAGATCCTCGACCTCACCGACTACCTGGACCGCAAGCCCAAGGCGCTCTCCGGTGGTCAGCGGCAGCGTGTCGCGATGGGCCGTGCGATCGTCCGTGAGCCCCAGGTCTTCCTGATGGACGAGCCGCTGTCCAACCTGGACGCCAAGCTCCGTGTCTCCACCCGTACCCAGATCGCCTCGCTGCAGCGCCGTCTGGGCATCACCACCGTCTACGTCACCCACGACCAGGTCGAGGCGCTCACCATGGGCGACCGGGTGGCCGTGCTCAAGGACGGCCTGCTCCAGCAGGTGGACACCCCGCGCAACATGTACGACAAGCCGGCCAACGTCTTCGTCGCGGGCTTCATCGGCTCCCCGGCCATGAACCTGGTCGAGGTGCCGATCGTGGACGGCGGCGTGAAGTTCGGCGACTCGGTCCTCAACGTCCCCCGCGAGACCGTCGGCGAGGCCTCCAACGCCGGCGACCGCACGGTCACCGTCGGTGTCCGTCCCGAGCACCTGACGGTCGTCTCCCCCGAGGGCCTGTCCAAGGAGGGCTCCGGCCTCGCCGTCACCGTGAACGTCGTCGAGGAGCTCGGCGCCGACGGCTTCGTGTACGGCTCGGCCCGGATCGGCGACGAGGTCAAGGACCTGGTGGTCCGCGTCCACGGCCGCCAGATCCCGATGAAGGGCGAGACCATCCACGTGGTGCCGGTCGCCGGCGAGACCCACGTCTTCTCCACCAGCAACGGCAAGCGTCTCAGCGCCTGACCCCGAGGCGCTGCCGGCAGGCGGTGCCAGGCTGTGAAGAGCCCCGCCGGAGCATGCTCCGGCGGGGCTCTTCACGTCGGTCTCCGCCAACTACGGTCAACGGCGCAACGGTTGGCCTTCACTCATCCGAGTTACGCAATGTCGTCATAGCGTCACGGGTCGCTACGATCCTCCCGTGAAGCAGCTCCTCCGCCGCATCGGCAAGACCATCGCATTCGTGCTGCCGGTCGTCCTGGTGACAACCGGCACCCTGGCCGTCACCCGCGTGCCCTGGGCCCCGCCGACCTCGAGCCAGCAGGTCCTGGCAGCCGCGGCCTCCGACGGCAGCATCGGGATCGCCCCTGCGGACAGCCACCGTCCGGTGCGGCGGCCCACGCCCCAGGAAGCCCTGCTCCAGCGGCTCCTGCACGATCTCGCGGTGCACGACCCCGGGTCTGCGCTGACCATGCTGGACCGCTCCATGCGCAGCCACCCGTCGCTCACCCCGCACTGCACCGAGCTGGCCCAGGCCCTCGGCCGCGCCGCGGTCCGCAAGTACCACGGTGACGTCAGGAAGGCCCGCTCCTACGCCCGCCCGGTCTGCGACGGCTCCTTCGCCGCCGGCACCATCGCCGGTGGTCGCTGACCACCCCCGTGGACGCTCCACCGGAACGCCTTGCTCCACCGGAACGCCTGCTCCGCCGGAGGCCGCGCTGAATCGGAACCCGTGCCCGCTGTGATCCGTCGAAGCCATGGAAGCCCCGCCGCATCCCCCCGCGGCGGGGCTTCCGTGTGTGCGTCCGCGCCCGGTGACCGGTGGCGGCGGGGTGCCGTCCGCGGAGACCGGGGTGGGGGAGGGGTGTACATCTACGCCCCTTAGGGTGGGCCCCATGACCGCTGACCTCACGCAGCCCCCCGCGGCGAACCCCGCCGCGCCGACCGTCACCCAGGCGGTGATCCTGGCCGGCGGCCAGGGGTCCCGGCTGCGTCCGTACACCGACGACCGGCCCAAGCCGCTGGTCGAGATCCCCGGCACCGGTACGCCGATCATCGGCCACCAGCTCGTGTGGCTCGCCGAGGAGGGCGTCACCGATGTCGCCGTCTCCTGCGGCCACCTCGCCGAGGTGCTCCAGGAGTGGCTGGAGAAGACCGAGCTGCCCGTCAATGTCACCACCGTGGTGGAGTCCGAGCCGCTCGGCCGGGGTGGTGGCCTGAAGTACGCGGCCAAGGCGCTGCCGCGTCCGGACGAGCCCTGGTACGCCACCAACGGCGACATCTGGACCCGTTTCTCGCTGCGCGACATGGCGGCCTTCCACCATGAGCGCGCCGCCGTCGCCACGCTGGCCCTGGCCCGGCCGCGCATCCCCTGGGGTGCGGTGGAGACGGACCGCTTCGGAAACGTCCTCGACTTCGTCGAGTCCCCGCCGTCGCCCTTCCTGATCAACGCGGGACTCTATGTCTTCTCCGCGGAGTTCACGGCGCTGCTGCCGGATGTGGGCGACCACGAGCGGACGACCTTCCCCCAGCTGGCCCGGGACCGCCGGCTGGCCGGCTACCAGCTGCCCCAGGGCTGCTACTGGCGAGCGATCGACACCGCCAAGGACCTCACCGAGGCGGCCAAGGAGCTGGCCTCGGTGCGCCGGGTCGGCGCGGACGACTGACCGGGCGGCACCATACGCCGGACACAGCAGCGGCGGCCGTCCCCCTCCCACTACGGGAGGCGGACGACCGCCGCTGCTGTGTGCTGCGGGTGCCCGTCGTCAGGCCGCGCCGGACGCGGCGGAGTGCACCGTGCCGTCCATGCCCAGCACGGGAAGCCCACCGACCGTACCGCTGCCCAGCAGCCCGCCGATCACCGCTCCGCCGGTGTGTGAGGGCTTGGGCTGGGTCGACTGCTGGCCACCGGGCGTCGCGGTGGTGCCGCCGACCGGCGACGTCGGACGCGTCGAGCCGGAGCCGCCGTGGTGTGTACTCCCGGTCGAGCCGGGCGCCGTACCGGACGGCCGCCTGCCCGGCACCGAGGTACGGCCGGTCCCGGTCGGCCTGCCCGGGGTGGAGCTCCGGGGCTTCGGCCGGATCGCCGGGCCGGACGTCGACGGTGCGGTGGGCCGCAGGGACCCGCCGGTGCCGCCCTCGGGCGAACGAGCCGGCCAGGTGGGAGTGCCGTAGTCGGTCGGCGGGGTGGACGGGTGCGGCACCACAGTGGTGGTGGTGGAGACCCCGGTGGTCCGTACCGCGGCACCCAGCACCGAGCCCAGCAGCAGGGTCACCCCGACCACGACCGCCGCAAGCACGGCACCGCGCCGCAGCACCCGACGCCGCATCCGGTGAGCAGCCGCGGTGGGACCGAGCCTCCGCCAGGCCTCCAGCGCCAGCCTGCCGTCGAGCGAACCGAACGGCGCCCCGGCGATCAGCAGCGGACTCCAGGCTGCCAGATAGATGATGTTCGGGGTGTCATAGGCAGGCACCGACTGCCAGCTGACGGTGAACAGCAGCACCACCGAGAGCAGCGTCGCGGCGGCCGCGGCAGCCCGCTGCCAGAGGCCGAGCACGGACAGCACACCGACCACGATCTGCACAAAGGCGACGGCGAGTCCCGCGCCCACGGGATGGGCCATGGCGAAGTCCAGCAGCGGCTGGGCGAAGCTCCACGGGTGCAGCGAGGAGAGCCAGCGCATCATGGAGCCGCGCTCGCCGCCGTCGAAGTAGACCGGGTCGCACAGCTTGCTGAAGCCCGCGTACACCGAGATGCAGCCGAGGAAGACCCGCAGCGGCAGCAGGACCAGGCCGAGGTCCACCTTGCGGCCGGGGTAGCGGTGGTGGTGCGCCAGGCCGGCCGCGCTGTGCATCCAGGCGGCGTCCTCCAGCTGCTGGTACTCCTCCCCGCCGGGGGTCCAGAGGGATTCCTCCGGCTCCGGCCGCGGGCGGACGACCTGCGGGCGGGGACCGCCCTGCTGCGGCACACTGCGGCCGTAGGGTCCGTACGGACGGCCCGGGCTCCCGGGGATGCGGGGCAGCACCCGGGTTGTGGCCTCCTCGCCGGCCTCCGCCATGGACGGCTGGGGGACCAGCCTTACGGCGTCCAGCAGTTGAGTGGCCCCCAGATCGCCCGGGCGGGCCTGCCCGGACCAGGTGACGGCGGTGACCCTGCCCTTGCGGCGAGGCACGGCCTGGCCGACCGTGCTCAGCCGCGCCGTCGCCGGGGAGCCGGCGAACGAGGGGGGCGCATAGGACCCGTGGTACGAGGGCGCGTACGCGGGCGTGTCGATGAGCGGGGCGACCGGAGCCGCAAACCGCACTCGGAAGCTGACATGCGAGCCACCGAGCCGCACCGGGTCGCTCGGCACCTTGACCGTGCTCAGCTCGGGCGGTTCACCTATACGGGCGGAGCTTCCCCCTGGGAACGGGGAGGTGTTCTGGTGTCCACACACCACTAACCGAGTGACACCCGATTAGGACACCCTCCTGCCGGAAGATCTCCGCCCACCGCCCGGGAGCGGCGCACACCGCGGCGCCCGGACCGCCGCGCACCACCAGGGGCGCGGCCGCCCGGCGCACAACCGCCGATCCGTGCCGGGCTGCCGGAGCAGTCCCCCGCGCCCCCGGTGCGCCGGTCGCCCGGCCCACCGGTCCGCGGATCTGTCCCCTGGTCAGCCGCGGTCGGCGGCACGCAGACGGGCGGCCTCGTAGAGCACGATGCCCGCGGCCACACCCGCGTTGAGCGACTCGGTGGCCCCCGGCATCGGGATCCGCACGGTCAGATCGCAGGTCTCGGAGACCAGTCGGGACAGGCCCTTGCCCTCCGAGCCCACCACGATGACCACCGGGCCGGCCAGCGCCTCCAGGTCGCCCACCTCGGACTCGCCGTCGGCGGCCAGTCCGACCACCATCAGGCCGGCCTTCTGGTAGGCCTCCAGCGCGCGGGTCAGGTTGGTGGCGCGGGCCACGTCCAGCCGGGCGGCGGCGCCGGCCGAGGTCTTCCAGGCCCCGGCGGTCATCCCCGCGGCGCGGCGCTCGGGGACCACCACACCGTGTCCGCCGAAGGCGGCGGCGGAGCGCACCACGGCGCCCAGGTTCCGCGGGTCGGTGACCCCGTCCAGGGCGACGATCAGCGGGTCCTCGCCGGCGTCGGCCGCGGTCTCCAGCAGGTCGTCGGGGTGGGCGTACTCGTACGGCGGGACCTGGAGCACCAGGCCCTGGTGGTTGAGCCCGCCGGTCATCTGGTCGAGCTGCGGACGCGGAGCCTCCATCAGCGGGATGCCGCGGTCGTTGGCCTCCTGGAAGGCCTCCCGTACCCGGTCGTCGCTGTCGATGAACTGCATCACATAGAGCGCGGTCGCCGGGACGCCGCCGCGCAGCGCCTCGACCACCGAGTTGCGGCCCACCACCAGCTCGGCGGCGCCGGCGCCACCGCGCCCGCCCCGGCCGCCGCCACCGCTGCGGCGCATCCCGGCGCGGGACTTGGCGTCACGCTCGCGCTTGGCGGAGGCGTTGGCCGCACGCTGCTTGGGGTGGCCCTTGCGGGCCTCGGCGGGCGGGGTGGGTCCCTTGCCCTGGAGTGCCTTCCGGCTGTGGCCGCCGGTACCGACACTGGCGCCCTTCTTGGACCCCGGGTTGCGGCGGTTCCTGCGCTGGCTGTTGCCGGCCATGGGTGTACGTCCTGTCCTTCTCGTCATGGCGGTGGGCCGCACCGGGACGGTGCGGCCCACCCTCGCTCCCGCGGATGCTGCGGAGGCTACTCGGTGCTGCTGATCGTCCAGCGGGGGCCGGACGGGGTGTCCTCGATGGCCAGGCCGGCCTGGCCCAGCTGGTCGCGGATGGCGTCCGCGGTGGCGTAGTCCTTGCGCGCACGCGCCGCCTGCCGCTGCTCCAGCACCAGACGGACCAGGCTGTCGACCACCCCGTGGAGGTCGTCGCCGTGCTCGTTGTCGGCCCACATGTCGTCGAGCGGATCGAGTCCCAGTACTCCGAGCATCGCACGGACCTCGGCGAGACGCGCCACCGCGTTGTCCTTGTCATCGGCGGTGAGCGCCGAATTGCCCTGCCGTACGGCGGTGTGCACGATCGCCAGCGCCTGGGGGACGCCCAGATCGTCGTCCATCGCCTCGGCGAAGGCCGGCGGCACCTCGGCGGCCGGCTCCACCGTGCCGCAGCGCTCCACGACCCGCTGGACGAAGCCCTCGATCCGGCCGAAGGCGGACTCCGCCTCGCGCAGCGCGTCCTCGCTGTACTCGATGGTGGAGCGGTAGTGCGGGGCGGCCAGGTAGTAGCGGAGCACGATCGGACGCCAGCGCTGCACCATCTCGGAGACCAGCACCGAGTTGCCCAGCGACTTGGACATCTTCTCGCCGGCCATGGTGACCCAGGCGTTGTGCACCCAGAAGTTGGCGAAGTCGTCGCCGTACGCCTTGGACTGGGCGATCTCGTTCTCATGGTGCGGGAAGATCAGGTCGATACCGCCGCCGTGGATGTCGAACGCGCTGCCCAGGTACTTGTGCGCCATCGCCGAGCACTCCAGGTGCCAGCCCGGCCGGCCGCGTCCCCAGGGGGTCTCCCAGCTGGGCTCGCCCGGCTTTGCGGCCTTCCACATGGCGAAGTCGCGGGGGTCGCGCTTGCCGGTCTCGCCCTCGCTCTCGGGCTGCCGCAGATTCTCCAGCTCCTGGTTGGAGAGGGAGAGATAGTCCGGGAAGGAGCGCACGTCGAAGTAGACGTTGCCCTCGGAGGCGTAGGCGTGGCCGCGCTCGATGAGACCGCGCATCATCTCGATCATCTCGGGCACATGGCCGGTGGCGCGCGGCTCCACGCTGGGCGGGAGGCAGCCGAGCGCGGTGTTGCCGTCGTCGAAGGCGCGCTCGTTGGCGTAGGAGATCTGCCACCAGGGCCGGCCGAGCTCGCGCTCCTTCTGGATGACCTTGTCGTCGATGTCGGTGACGTTCCGGCAGAAGACGACATCGAAGCCGCGGTAGGCGAACCAGCGGCGCAGCACGTCGAAGCTGAGGTTCGAGCGGATGTGGCCGATGTGCGGTGCGGCCTGCACGGTCGGGCCGCACAGGTAGATCGAGACACACCCCGGCACAAGCGGGACGAAGTCGCGTACCTGGCGGGTGCTGGTGTCGTACAGGCGAATGCTCACAGCGTCAAGCGTAGTGGGAAAACGGCGGTGCCCCGCGACGAATCCGCCGCGGGGTGGTCACGGGTCCACTGCGATCCGGCCGGGGGCCGGGTCAGCGGTGCTCGACGGCCTTTGCGGGCCGGATCCGCACCACCGCACGGACGTCGTCGGGGCGGTCGAAGCCGCAGGCCCGCGGTACGCGCCGGAGGGGCCGTCGACCGGCCGCGGTGGTGCGTTCGGCCGCGCAGCTCGACAGCCGCGGATGCGGGCCCCGCCAGGACCGGGCCTACCGTGCCGGGTAGACCAGCGCGGTGGCGATCGCCGCCAGACCTTCGGCCCGGCCGGTGAGGCCCAGGCCGTCGGTGGTGGTGCCGGAGACCGAGACCGGGGCCGCCGCGGCCGCGGAGAGTGCCGCCTGGGCCTCCGCCCGGCGCTTGCCGATCTTGGGGCGGACACCCACCACCTGGATGGCGACATTGCCGATCTCAAAGCCGGCGGCGCGGACGATCCGCGCGGCCTCGGCCAGCAGCCGCACCCCGGAGGCGCCCGACCACTCGGGGCGGTCGGTGCCGAAGTGGGCGCCCAGATCGCCGAGACCGGCCGCCGAGAAGAGCGCGTCGCAGGCGGCATGGGCGGCGACATCGCCGTCGGAGTGCCCCGCCAGTCCGGCCTCGGACCCGGGCCACTCCAGGCCCGCGACCCAGAGCGGACGGCCGGCCTCGAAGGCGTGCACATCGGTGCCGATGCCCACCCGGGGCAGCAGGGGCGGCTCAGAACCCATCGGTGGCCCTCCGTCGGGCGAGTACGGCCTCGGCCAGGACGAGGTCCAGGGGGCGGGTGACCTTGAAGGCCTCACCGTGTCCGGGGACGACCACGACCGTGCCGCCGTACCGCTCCACCAGTCCGGCGTCATCGGTGACCTGCGGCAGCGCGCCCACCGACTCATCGGTCAGCGCCCGGTCGTGCACGGTCTGCAGCGTCTCCCGCCGGAACCCCTGCGGGGTCTGCACCGCGCGCAGCGAGGCCCGGTCGGGTGTGTCGAGCACCGGCTCGGGGGTGCCGTCGGCACGGGGTTCCACCCGCTTGACGGTGTCGGCGAGCGGTACCGCCGGGACGACGGCTTCGGCGCCACCGCGGACGGCCTCGACCACCGCGTCCACCACCTCGACCGGGACCAGCGGGCGGGCGGCGTCGTGCACCAGCACCACCTCGACGTCCTCGGGGACGGCCGCCAGGCCCAGTCGTACGGACTCCTGGCGGCTGGCGCCGCCGGCGACCACCCGGATCTCCCCGCGGGGGAGCCCGTGGTCGCCCAGCAGCGCGGCCACCTCGGCCACGCCGTCCGGCGGCGCGGCCACCACGACCAGGCCGACGGCGCGCGAGCGCGCCAGCGCCCGGACGGCGTGCACCAGCATGGGGACCCCACCGAGTTCACGCAGGGCCTTGGGGGCACCGGGGCCCAGTCGTTCGCCCCGCCCGGCGGCGGGAACCACTGCTGCGGCGTTCAGGTTTCGTTCCTTCGGCGATGTGGGTATGGCCAAGGCGTGCCGGACCGGGCCGCTCGCCTCAGTGCGAGTATCCCTTCCGTGTCGGCCCGGGCGGCACGGGGGAGTCGGCAGTGGGCGGGTCGGGAGAGGCGGCCGAGCGCGCAGACCCAGCGCGGCACCATCGGCACCACGCACACCCTGTGCACCGGGGGCACCACCGGGCGGCAGCCCACGGCACAGCGCGGATCCCGGCGTACGGAGCAGCGGCGCAGACGCGCCCGAGCCCGGTACGCCTCAGCGCCCGGAGCACTGCACACCCTGTACGTCAGGGCGCACCGCTACGGGCGCTGAGGCGACAACGGTTTCGGCGGCGGCCCCGAGGACCGTGACCGCTCACCGAGGGCACCGTCTGTTGTCGCTCAGGAGGCGAGGACCTCGTCGAGCAGTGTCTCGGCCTTGTCCTCATTGGTGTTCTCGGCGAGCGCAAGCTCGCTCACCAGGATCTGGCGGGCCTTCGCCAGCATTCGCTTCTCACCGGCGGAAAGTCCGCGCTCGCGCTCGCGACGCCAAAGATCACGCACAACCTCCGCGACCTTGATAACGTCGCCCGAGGCCAGCTTCTCGAGATTGGCCTTGTAGCGTCGGGACCAGTTGGTGGGCTCCTCGGTGTACGGTGCACGCAGCACCTCGAAGACCCGGTCCAGACCCTCCTGGCCGACCACGTCGCGCACGCCTACGAACTCTGCGTTCTCCGCGGGCACGCGCAGCGTCAGGTCGCCCTGCTGCACCTTGAGCACCAGGTAGGTCTTGTCCACACCTTTGATCTGGCGAGTTTCGATGGCCTCGATCAGCGCGGCCCCGTGATGGGGGTAGACCACGGTGTCGCCAACCTTGAACGTCATGTGACAGGTACCCCTTCCGTGGCTTTCCAGAATAACACGTGTTCCGCCGTATCCGAAGGGCGTTTTCGCAGGTCAGGGCCGGTCTCAGGGCTTGACAACCGCCCCTGTGGCGTGCTGCGACCCCAGTTCGAGATGGGCTTCCCGCAGGTGGGAAGCGGTTCGGCGACTCAGTGAAACATCGTCGAAACCCCTATTCGATCTTGCCTTTCGGCCGCACCCGGTTCGTGTTCCGACAGTCGTCCGGAGCAGCGCTTCCACAGCGGGTGAACGGGAGATGCACAGCTCGGGGCGTATGGGCGCACTCCGGACGCACACGCCGGTGCCGGACATCACGCGCGGTGTGCCGCGCCTCACAGCGCCGTACGGGCGCCCCGGCGCGACACGGGCCCACCCCATGAGAGTGGATAGAAGACGATCGGTAACCTAAGCCCGTACTGCCCCGCCTGTACCCGTCCAAGGAGAAAACGCCGCCGTGAGCCGCAGCCTTCGGAACGGCGCCATCGCCGCTCTCGTCCTCGCGATCGCTCCCCTGTCCGCCTGCGCAGCCAGCAACGACGCGGCGACGCTGCAGGTCAAGCCGGACAACGCGGCGACCTCGATCGGCGACAACCTTCAGCTGAACAACATCCTGCTGGTCACCCGTGGTGCCGGCGCGGCCGAGACCGAGACCCGCCCGGCCGCCGTCAGCGTCAACATCAGCAACTCCGGCACCAGCGCCGAGGTGCTGAGGTCGATCACCGTCGGCGACGCCGGGGCCGCGGAGTTCGTCGGCCCCAACGGGGCGCGGGTGCAGCATCACCATCCCCGCCGGGGACTCCCTGCTGCTCGGCGGCCCCGGCCAGCCGACCGCCCAGGTGACCGACGCCAAGGTGCAGGAGGGCGGGTACGCCAAGGTGACCTTCGCCTTCGAGTCCGCCGGCACCGTCAACACGCAGGCCGCGGTGGTCTCCGGCCGCGGCGACTACGCCTCCTTCGCCCCCGCGGCTCCCAGCCCGGCGGCCACCCAGGGCACCCTGCCCACCGCGGGCGCCACCGGCGCAGGCACCGCGAGCCCGCTGGTCACCGGCTCCGCCACCCCGGGCGCCACCGCCGCAGGCCGCGCCGTCCACAGCGGTGGCACCGCCACGGCGGGCGCCGGTGCATCGTCCACGGTCAGCGGCGCCTCCGGCTCCCAGGGCTGACCCTCCCCGCACACCTCGACGCCCCCGGGAGCAGTTGCTCCCGGGGGCGTCGTCACAAGCGGACTGCACCGAGCCCGGGGCCGGTCAGGGCTCGAACTTGTAGCCCAGGCCGCGGACCGTCACCAGGTAGCGAGGGGCCCCGGGGTCGGGCTCGATCTTCGCCCTCAGCCGCTTGACGTGCACATCCAGCGTCTTGGTGTCGCCCACGTAGTCGGCGCCCCAGACCCGGTCTATCAGCTGCATCCGGGTGAGCACCCGGCCGGCGTTGCGGAGCAGCATCTCCAGCAGGTCGAACTCCTTGAGCGGAAGGTCGACCTTGGCGCCGTCCACGGTCACCACGTGCCGGTCCACATCCATCCGGACCGGACCGGCCTCCAGCGCGCCGGGCCCGCCGGCGGCCGCGGCCCCGCTCTCCTCGCCCCGGCGGCGCAGCACCGCCCTGATCCGGGCGACCAGCTCGCGGGTGGAGTACGGCTTGGTGACGTAGTCGTCGGCCCCTATCTCCAGGCCGACCACCTTGTCGATCTCGCTGTCCTTGGCGGTGACCATGATCACCGGGACGCTGGAGCGGACCCGCAGCTGGCGGCAGACCTCGGTGCCGGGCAGCCCGGGCAGCATCAGGTCCAGCAGGACCAGGTCCGCGCCATTGCGCTCGAACTGCTCCAGGGCGTCGGGCCCGGTGGCGGCCACCGCCACTTCGAAGCCCTCCTTGCGGAGCATGTAGGACAGGGCGTCGCTGAACGATTCCTCGTCCTCGACGACGAGCACTCTGGTCACGGAAGGACCTCCGGGGCAGGAATGGATGCGGGGGCGGGCTCCCTGACCTGGGTGGAGCCCGTGGAGTGGGAAGAAGCGGAGCCCGGGAGGCCGGACTCGTCGGTGTCGGCGGGGGCCTCTCCGGCCGGAAGCCGCAGGGTGAAGGTGGACCCCTGCCCCTCCACGCTCCAGACCGAGACGGTGCCCCCGTGCGAGGCGGCGACGTGCTTGACGATGGAGAGCCCGAGCCCGGTTCCCCCGGTGGCCCGGGAGCGGGCGGGGTCGACCCGGTAGAACCGCTCGAAGATCCGCTCGCGGTCCTTCTCGGAGATACCGATCCCCTGGTCGCTGACGGAGATCTCGACCAGGACGGTGCCGTCGGCATAGCCCTTGTCGTCGACCCCGGCGACCGTGCGGGCGGCGATCGCCACCCGGGTGCGGGGGGTGCTGTAGTTGACCGCGTTCTCCACCAGATTACCCAGCGCCGCGGCCAGCTGACCGCGGTTGCCGTGCAGATGGAGGCCGTTGGTGCCGCCCGCCGCCATGGTGATCTGCTTGGCGGCGGCCTGGTGCCGGGAGCGGTCGATGGACTCGGCGATCAGCTCGTCCACCGAGACCGGCTCGGGATCGGGCAGCCGCTGGTCGTCCTGGACCCGCGAGAGGTCGATGATCTCCTGGACCAGGCTGGTCAGCCGGGTCGACTCGATCTGCATCCGGCCCGCGAAGCGGCGTACCGCCTCGGGGTCGTCGCTGGCGTCCAGCACCGCCTCGGAGAGCAGCGACAGGGCGCCCACCGGGGTCTTGAGCTCATGGCTGACATTGGCCACGAAGTCACGGCGGACCGCCTCGATCCGGCGGGCCTCGGTGAGGTCCTCCACCAGCACCAGGACCAGCCGGGAACCCAGCGGGGCCACACGTACGGAGACGGCGAAGGGGTCGCCGCCGGGTCTGGTGAGACCGGGCTTGGGCAGGTCCAGTTCGACCTGGCGGATCTCCCCGTCCCTGCGGGTGGCGCGGGCCAGGTGCAGCATCTCGTCTATGGCCATCCGGCCACCGCGCACCAGTCCCATCGCATAGGCGGAGGAGCTGGCCTTGACGACCTCGTCGCCGTCGCCGAGCACGATCGCGCAGGAGCGCAGCACCGAGAGCACGGTGTCCACGCCCGGGGGCAGCGGCGCCTCGTGCGGGATCAACCCCGCCCGGCTGCGCGCCTGCTCGCGCTCGCTCCACCGGAAGGCGAGCGAGGCGGTGAGGCCGACGCCGAGCCCGGCTACGGCGCAGGCTGCGGCGGCGGCGGCGTTCACGTCCATGCCGCCCAGCGTAAGCGCACCGCGCTGACCTGCCCCAAGGCCCAAAGGCAGCGATCGGCGACTGGTTGCCGAGAATTCACCTGCATGAGGCCGATGGTTCACTCGGTGAGCGATGCCGGGTCGCCCGGACGGCGCACCCTGGTTGCACCCGCCCAGCGAGGCTGCAGGCGGGCGCCGCCGGGCCCGCCCGGCGGGCGGCCGGACCCGGCACATGGGCCCGCCACCACCATGCGACACACTGCTTCGTCCGCCTCCGGAACCACCGGGGCGGCAGCCGGGAGGACGACAATGCGCGACGCGTACCACGAGGAGCTCGACTCGATCGGCGACGGCCTCATCGAGATGGCGCGGCTGGTCGGGTCCGCGATGGGCCGGGCCACGACGGCACTGCTCGACGCCGACCTGGCGCTCGCCGAGAGCGTGATCGCCGCCGACGAGAAGGTGGACAACCTCCACCACGAGCTGGAGAACCGCGCCATCGACCTGCTGGCCCGGCAGCAGCCGGTCGCCACCGACCTCCGGATCGTGGTCACCTCGCTGCGGATGAGCGCCGACCTGGAGCGTTCCGGCGACCTGGCCCGCCATGTCGCCAAGCTCGCCCGGCTGCGCTACCCCGACTCCGCCGTCCCCCGCGACCTGCACAGCATCGTGCTGGAGATGGGTCAGCTGGCGCAGCGGCTGGTGGCCAAGGCCGGACTGGTGATCGCCACCAAAGACGTGGACGCCGCGCTGGAGCTGGAGCGCGACGACGACGAGATGGACCAGCTGCACCGGGAGCTCTTCGCACATCTGCTGGACGACCGGTGGCAGCACGGCATCGAGACCGCGGTGGACGTCACCCTGTGCGGCCGCTACTACGAGCGGTTCGCCGACCATGCGGTCTCGGTGGCCAAGCGGGTGGTGTTCCTGGTGACCGGTGAGCACGCGGACGAGTTCACCCCGGAGAACCGCTGACCGCCCGGGTCGGCTAAACCCCGGTGAGGGGGGCGGCGGGGTCACGGTCCCCGGACCACCCTGCGCCCGCGCGCCGTTGACGCTCCGTGGAGACCGCCGTTTCAATCGGTGATCAGACGTGCCCGTACCCGGCATGTCCGCACAAGGAGGGTCCACGGATGAAGGAAGCCCCCACCCCTGTCGACGCCACCCCGATCGAACCGCCCGCCTCCGACACCTCGGGCATCCCGCTGCCGCTGGTCGCCGTCTGCGGCTGCGGGTCCGGTTGCAGCTGCGGCTGCAAGTCGGGGGGCAGCTGCCGCTGCGGCGGCGGCTGCGGCTGACCCGGCCTGCTCCCACCCGGTGGCCCGGCCTCCCCCGCGGGGGAGGCCGGGCCACCGACGCACATCGGCGGGTACCGGAGCCACGCTGCCCGAACCACTCGCCGCGGCCGGCGGACCGGCCATAGGATCAGCCGCCGTCACCGCCCGCCGCCGACGTCCGTGCGGCTCCTCGCAGACAGGACTCCCGCATGCCGCGCCCAGGTGTCCACGCCGGCTGGCCGCTCGCCCGGTCCGCCCAAGCCGCCATCACGGCTGTCGCTCTGGTGGACCTCCTCCGGGCCTTCGCCCTCAGGGCGCACCACCTCGACCCGACGGCCCCGGGCCCCGGCACCTGGGCGGCCCTGGCGTCCCAGTTGTCGGCCGACCTGTACCTGGTCGCCGTGGTGCTCTTCATTCTCTGGTTCCGCCGCTCCCGGCGGAACGCGGAGGAATTCAAGCCGCACACGGCCGCCTACGCACCCGGCTGGGCCGCGGGCGGCTGGTTCGTGCCGGTCGCGATGTGGTGGATACCCCGGCGGGTCGCCGTGGACATCTGCCGGGCGAGCACGGACGACACCACCCCCGACCCGGGCAGCAGCAGCCTGGTGAACGCCTGGTGGGCGGCCTGGCTGGCACACCAGGGAACTGCCGTGGCGATCTCCTGGACGGACCATCAGGACTCGCTCGCGGTCGTCGCCCTGGTCCAGATGCTGAATGTCTCCGCAGCCGTCCTGGCGGTCCTGCTGATCCAGCACATCACCGCCCTGCAGCGCGCCCGGACCTACCAGGGCCACCCCTTCGGCGCGCTCCGGCCGACTCCCCCGTTCCCCGGCCCGACAGCACCCCTGCCGGGCCCGGTGCCCCGGAGTCCCCACGCCACCGACCGCCCGGTGCGCAAGCTCGCCTCCCACCGACCGCCGGTCCGCTGACCCTCCCGACCCGGACCCGGCGGGCCGTCGAGACGGTCTGCGAGGCGCGCTGTCCGAAGCGCTGACGGCCCACAGCGGGCCCTGAACACGATCGCGCCCCGTACCGGCGGACAAGCCGCTGGTACGGGGCGCGATCGTGCAGAGGGTTACTTCTTGCCCTGGTTCTTCACAGCCTCGATGGCGGACGCGGCCGCCTCGGGGTCGAGGTAGCGGCCACCGGGGGTGAGCGGCTTGAAGTCGGCGTCCAGCTCGTAGAGCAGCGGGATGCCGGTGGGGATGTTGAGACCGGCGATGGCCTCGTCGGAGATGCCGTCGAGGTGCTTCACCAGAGCGCGCAGGCTGTTGCCGTGCGCGGTGACCAGCACGGTGCGGCCGGCCGCAAGGTCCGGCACGATCGCGTCGTACCAGTAGGGCAGCATGCGGACCACGACGTCCTTGAGGCACTCGGTGCGCGGGCGCACCTCGCTGGGGATCTCCGCATAGCGGGCGTCCGCGGCCTGGGAGAACTCGGCGCCGTCCTCGAGCGCCGGCGGCGGGGTGTCGTAGGAGCGGCGCCACAGCTGGAACTGCTCCTCGCCGAACTCGGCGAGGGTCTGCGCCTTGTCCTTGCCCTGGAGGGCGCCGTAGTGGCGCTCGTTCAGCCGCCAGCTGCGGCGGACCGGGATCCAGTGGCGGTCGGCCTTGTCCAGGGCGATCTGCGCGGTGCGGATGGCGCGGCGCAGCAGCGAGGTGTGCAGTACATCGGGGAGCAGGCCCTCGGCGGCGAGCAGCTCGCCACCGCGCGCGGCCTCGGTCTCGCCCTTGGCGTTGAGGTCGACGTCGACCCAACCGGTGAAGAGGTTCTTCTGGTTCCACTCGCTCTCGCCATGGCGGAGCAGCACGAGTCGGTACGGGGAGTCAGCCATGGTCACAGCCTAAACGAGGGAAATCCGCTGGCCGCACCGGAGCCCTGCTGCGTAATATCCTCTCCTGGGATCCACCACTTACCTGCAGGGTGAGCGGTGCGCCCTGTCGCGTTCAGCGCAATCCGCTGTCCCCTTCTGCCGCTCCGGAGCCGTCCCATGCCACCCGCACCGTCCTCCCGCTCCGGACCGACGACCCGCTCCGGACTGCGCCGAGCGGTGGCGGAGACCACCGGCGGGCTGCCCAGCAGCTTCTGGTGGCTGTGGACCAGCACCCTGGTCAACCGGCTGGGCGGGTTCGTCGTCACCTTCCTCGCCCTCTATCTGACCGCCGGCCGCGGCTACTCGGCCACCTACGCCGGGCTGGTCGCCTCCCTCTACGGGCTGGGCTGCGCGGTCGCGGCGCTGGTCGGCGGGGTGCTGGCGGACCGGGTCGGACGCCGGCCCACCCTGCTGGGCGCCCAGCTGGGCACCGCGGCGTTCACCGTGCTGCTGGGGCTGGCGCAGGGCCAGGTGGCCATCGCCGTCACCGCCCTGCTGCTCGGACTGACCAGCAACGCCTCCCGTCCCGCGGTCGCGGCGATCATGGCCGACCTGGTGGCGCCCGAGGACCGGGTGCGCGCGTTCTCACTCAACTACTGGGCCATCAACATCGGCTTCGGGGTGTCCGCCGCGGTGGCCGGGCTGGTCGCCGCCCACGGGTATCTGCTGCTCTTCCTCGCCGACGCCGCAGCCACTCTGCTCTGCGCCCTGGTGGTGTTCGCCAGGGTCCCCGAGACCAGGCCCGAGGTCGGCCGCACGGCGGGCGCCGCCGACGGCGTCCGCCCGGCCCAGGGCAGCACCGGACGGACTCGGACCGGCCTCGGGCGGGTGCTGAGCGACGGACCGTTCATGGCGCTGGTGGGACTCACCTTCCTGGTGGCGCTGGTCTCCCAGCAGGGCAGCACCACCCTGGCGGTGGACATGGGTGCGGCCGGGCTCTCGACCACCCAGTACGGCCTGGTCATCGGTCTCAACGGCCTGCTGATCGTGCTGCTGCAGATCCCGGTGACCAGGCTGACGGCACACCGCAGCCGGGCCGCCCTGCTGGTCACCGCGGCACTGCTGACCGGCTGGGGCTTCGGTCTCACCGCGCTGGCACACTCGGCCGCCTTCTATGCGATGACCGTGGCGGTGTGGACCATCGGCGAGATCATCCAGGCGCCGACCACCATGGCGCTGGTGGCCGAGCTGTCGCCGGCCGAGGCCCGCGGCCGCTACCAGGGCGTGTACTCGCTCTCCTGGTCGGGAGCGTCCTTCCTGGCCCCGGCGGTCGGCGGGTTCCTGCTGGACCGGGCAGGCGGCGGGGCGGTCTGGGGGTCGTGCGCGGTACTGGGGACGCTGGCCGCGGTGGGCTACGGACTGCTGGTGGGCAGCCGTCCGGCTGCGTCCTCCACCGTGGCGGCGGGCGCGGCGCCGGTGGCGGCCCCGGCGGAGTCCGCCTCCTGAGCCGTCAGCCCTCGCCGGTCTGCGGCGCTGCGGCCAGATGGGTGAAGGCCGCCAGGTTGCGGGTGGACTCGCCGCGCTTGGTGCGCCACTCCCACTCCCGGCGGATGGCGGAGGAGAAGCCCAGTTCCAGCAGGGTGTTGAAGGGCTCGTCGGCGTTCTCCAGCACGGTGCCCAGCAGCCGGTCCACCTCCTCCGCGGTGACGGCGGCCAGCGGCAGCCGCCCCACCAGGTAGACGTCGCCGAGCCGGTCCACCGCATAGGCGATCCCGTAGAGGCGGGTGTTGCGCTCCAGCAGCCAGCGGTAGACCCCCTCGTGGTTCTCGTCGGGGCGGCGCAGCACAAAGGCGTTCACCGAGAGGGTGTGGTCACCGACCCGCAGCGCGCAGGTGGTGGAGAGCTTGCGGGTGCCCGGCAGCTTGGCGACCAGGGTGCGCGCATCGGCGGGACTGGGCTCCCACTCCACGCCGGCCTCGTCGAGTGCGCTGCGGAGGATCTCCAGGGCGGTGTCGCTGCTGGTGGCCATGGAGCGACGCTACCGCGCCGAGGCCCTGCGCAGCCGGGAGGCCCCGCGGCCCGGATCGCCCCCCGCACGGGCCATCGCCTCGGTGTAGACCTCGGCGGTGGCCTCCGCCGAGGCTCCCCAGCCGAAGCGGGCGGCACGACGGGCGGCAGCGGCTCCCAGCCGCTCGCCCAGGTCCGCGTGGTCCAGGAAGCGCTGCAGCACACGGGCCCAGTCGTGCGGATCGTGGCCGTCCACCAGGAAGCCGGTGCGGCCGTCCTGCACCGCGACCGGGAGGCCGCCCACCGCGGCGGCCACCACGGGGGTGCCGCAGGCCTGCGCCTCCAGCGCGACCAGGCCGAAGGACTCGCTGTGCGAGGGCATCACCAGCGCGGTGGCGGCTCGGTACCAGTCGACCAGCGCAGGCTGGCCGACCGGCGGATGGAAGCGGACGATGTCGCAGATGCCCAGCTGGGCGGCGAGCTTGTGCAGGCTCTCCGGACGGGCCAGGCCGCTGCCGCTGGGGCCGCCGACCACGGGGACCACCAGCCGCTCGCGGAGCGAGGGGTCGCGCTCCAGCAGCACCGCGACGGCGCGCAGCAGCACGTCCGGGGCCTTCAGCGGCTGTATTCGCCCGGCGAAGAGCAGCACCGTGGCCTCGGCCGGCAGGCCCAGGCGGGCACGCGCTGCCGTACGGCCCGCTCGCACCGCCGCCTCGTCGACCGGGCTGCCGCGGCCCTGGTCGCGCGGGCCGGCCGGGCGGAAGACCTCCAGGTTGACGCCGGGGTGCACGACGGCGAGCCGATGGGGGTCGGCGTCGTAGTGCAGGGCCAGCTCCGCCGCCTCGTCGTCGGTGTTGGCGATCAGGCGGTCGGCCGCGGCGACCACCTGGGTCTCGCCGATCACCCGGGCCGCGGGCTCGGGGGTGTCGCCCTCGGCGAGCGCGGCGTTCTTCACCTTCGCCATGGTGTGCATGGTGTGCACCAGGGGGACGCCCCAGCGGTCGGCGGCCAGCCAGCCGACCTGACCGGAGAGCCAGTAGTGGGAGTGCACCAGGTCGTAGTGGCCGGGACGCAGCCCGGCCTCGGTCCGCAGCACGCCGTGGGTGAAGGCGCAGAGCTGCGCCGGCAGCTCCTCCTTGACCAGTCCTTCGTACGGCCCGGCGGTGACATGGCGGACCAGCACGCCGGGCGCCAGCTCCACGGTGGGCGGCAGGTCGGAGGAGGTGGCCCGGGTGAAGACCTCCACCTCGACGCCCAGCGCCGCCAGGCGCTTGGACAGCTCCACGATGTAGACGTTCATACCGCCGGCGTCGCCGGTGCCCGGCTGGTGCAGTGGAGAGGTGTGCACGCTGAGCATCGCCACTCTTCGCGGACGGCGGGTGCGCCGGCTCGGGGCGAGCGTCTGGAAGGGGTTGAGACGGCCACGCTGCTGCTGCCCGCGCCGTACCGGCCGTGCAGGGTGCTGGCTCACCTGTGTCCTCCTGTGTTCTCCCCCACCGCTGCTGCCCGGCAGTCGGCGCGGGCGTCGCCCGGGGCGGGCCACGACTACGCGTCAACCGGATACCAACCACCGGAACGGCCCACTCGATTCCCCGTGACCAAAACGTGATCGGCGACTCCTGGGCTGTGCATGCTTCCGCGTACGCTGCCTGGCATGGCCCCCAGCTCCCCCGACCCGTCGCCTCCCGCTGCCCGCGGCCGGGCGGCGCGCCCGATCGGGGCGGTGACCCGGGGCACCACCAACCCCAACCGGCTGCGGCGGATGGACCGCTGGATCGCCGCCGTGCTCGGCCCGCAGCTGCGCCGGACCGCGGCCCCGCCGACCGCGGTGGACCTCGGCTACGGAGCGGCGCCCTGGACGGCGGTGGAGCTGCACTCCCGACTCGCGGCGGTGCGCCCCGACATCAGGGTGGTGGGCATCGAGATCGAACCGGAGCGGGTGGCGGCGGCACTGCCGTACGCCCGCCCGCCGGGCCTGTCCTTTCGGCGGGGCGGCTTCGAGATGCCGCTGGACGGTGGGGCGCGGCCGGTGCTGGTGCGGGCCGCCAATGTGCTGCGGCAGTACGGGGAGGCGGAGGTCGCCGCGGTGTGGGAGCGGCTCTGCGGGCGACTGGCGCCGGGCGGGCTGCTGGTGGAGGGCACCTGCGACGAGGTCGGGCGGCGGCATGTGTGGGTGGCGCTGGGGCCCGAGGGGCCGCGCACGGTGACCTTCGCGGCCCGGCTGGCGGGTCTGGAGCGTCCGGGCGAGCTGGCCGAGCGGCTGCCCAAGGCGCTGATCCACCGCAATGTGCCGGGCGAGGCGGTGCACGCCTTCCTGGCGGACTTCGACCGGGCCTGGGCCGCGGCGGCGCCCTACGCGGCGTTCGGGGCGCGGCAGCGCTGGGCGGCCTCCTGTGCGGCGCTGTCGGGGAGCTGGCCGCTGGTGGGGCCGCGCCGGCGGTGGCGGCTGGGCGAGGTGACGGTGGAGTGGCGGGCCGTGGCGCCCTGAGCAGCGGGTAGGGGCCGGGAAGCGGCGGGGGTACGGCGTGGCGGCCCGGGGAGCACGGCGTGGGCAGCCGCCGGCCGACGGGACGACGACGCTGACCAGGCATCGAGCGAATCACTCGAACGAGTTATCGATTACCGCTGGCGTGTTGACGCCCCCACCCGCCACGATGGGAACATGAGCACGACCCCCAGGGATCACCCGCCGATCCCTGACGCAGCGTCATCACCCAAGCCCCTGCGCCACCATGACCTCGCGGAAGATCTCGAAGGTCTCCGCCCCGAACAGCACAAAGCGCGCCTCCGCCACAGCGGCTCCCGACTCCGCCACCGCGGTCAGCGCGATCCGCGCGGCATCCTCGACCGGCCAGCCGTAGATGCCTGCGGAGACCGCGGGGAAGGCCACCGTCTCCGCGCCCAGCCCGTCCGCCACGCGCAGCGACTCCCGATAGCAGGAGGCCAGCAGCGCCGAGTTGTCCACCTCGGGCCGGTACACCGGCCCCACAGTGTGGATCACCCAGCGCGCCGGCAGCCGGCCCGCGGTGGTCGCCACCGCCTGGCCGGTCGGCAGGCCCTTGCCGTACCGGGAGGCACGCAGCCGTCGGCAGTCCGCGAGGATCTCCGGACCACCACGACGGTGGATCGCACCGTCCACCCCGCCGCCACCCAGCAGCGAGGAGTTGGCGGCGTTCACCACCGCGTCCACTTGCTGCTCGGTGATGTCACCCTGCACCAGCGTGATCCGCGTCACCAGTCGGCCTCCCTTCAGAACCCCTCCCCGTGGCCGTACCAGGCTATCCACGCAGGCCATCGCAGTGTGGATCGACGGGAAGCCCACGTCTGCCCCGGATTGCCCCAGCCACAGATCACGTTAAGGTCACGGGGAGATTCCCGGCGGGCGGTGTCCTGTGGGCACCGCCCACCGCTCCCGACCGTCACCCGGTCGGGGACAGAGAGGACCGACTGATGCCCGCACCCGGAGACCAGCGGGACCTCGGCGCACCGCATCCGGCCGGGTCCTGTGCGCCGCCGGCCCCGATACCCCGCCCCCGGCACGGCTCCGCTTCGGACGCCCCCGCCCCCGCCCCCATCCGCCTGCTGGTCGTCGAGGACGACGCGGGGGATGCCCAGCTCATCGGAGATCTGCTCGGCACCTCCGGGCAGCCCTTCGAGCTGCGCTGGGCCAGGGGCCTGGAACAGGCGGCCCGCGAGCTCACCCGCCCCGGCGAGGCCGTCGCCTGCGTGCTGCTGGACCTCGCCGTTCCCGACGCCCGAGGGCTCGCCGGGCTGCGAGCGCTGCTGCGGCGCGCCCCGCACACCGCTGTGCTCGTCCTCACCGGGGCCGCCGACGCCCATCTGGGCGCCGCCGCCGTGGCCGCCGGCGCCCAGGACTTCCTGGTCAAGCACGAGACCGACGGCCCGCTGCTGGCCCGCGCCATCCGCTATGCGGTGGAGCGCAAGCGCGCCGACGAGTCCCAGCGCCGGCTGGTCGAGGCGGAGCTCCGCGGCCAGGAGAACGCCCGGCTCCAGCGCCACCTGCTGCCCACCCCGCTGCTCGACGGCTCCGGACTGGCCTTCCACCGCCGCTATCGGCCCGGCCGCCGCCGGGCACTGCTCGGCGGCGACTTCTACGACGCGGTCCGCACCCAGGACGGCACCGTCCATGTGGTGATCGGCGACGTCTGCGGGCACGGACCCGACGAGGCGGCTCTCGGAGTCGCCCTGCGGATAGCGTGGCGGACCCTGGTCTTCGCCGGTCTCACCGGCGAGGCGCTGCTCTCCACCCTGCAGCGGGTGCTGGAGCACGAGCGGCGCAGCGACGAGATCTTCGCCACGCTGTGCATGCTGGTCGTCTCCCCCGACGCGGGCCACGCCGATCTGCATCTGGCGGGCCACCCTGCCCCGGTGCTGCTCCGGCCCGGCACCGCACCGGAGTTGCTGCCCGCCGACGATCCCGGCCCCGCGCTGGGCCTGGTCCCGGCCGGCAGCGGCCTGGACAGCTGGCCCGCGGTGAAGGTGCGCCTGGGCGGCGAGTGGGCGCTGCTGCTCTACACCGACGGTCTGATCGAGGGCCGGATCGGCGCGGGTTCGCGCCGCCTCGGCCAGGACGGGCTGCTCACCCTGGTGGCCGACCACCGCGAGGGCGGGCTGGCCCGCCAGCATCTGATCGACGCCGCCATCGCCGAGGTCGAGGAGCTCAACGGAGGGGCACTCACCGACGATGTCGCCGTGCTGCTGGTGGAGCGGGAGGCCGCAGCGAGCTGATCGCGCCCGGCCCCGGGCCGGGCCGGCCCGCGGGAACCCGTCGTTCCCCCGGCAGCCCGGTGCAGCCCCGGCCCGGACATGCAGCCGGCCCCAGCACCCTCTTCACAAGGGTGCCGGGGCCGTCGGCCGAAGACCGGGTCACGGACTGCCGCTCCGTGGATCCCGGCCGTGGATCACCAGGGTCCGTAGGGGCCCATGTTGCGCCGGTTGCCGCCTCGGCCACCGCCGGAGACACCCCGCACCGCGGGTCGCACATCCACCATGTAGACGATGGCGGCGACCAGGCCCGCCAGCACAAAGATGCCGAAGATGCTGGTGGTGAAGAGCAGATCGAGCACCACCGCCAGCCCCAGCACCACCAGCCAGAAGGGCTTGGTCTTCTTGTCCGCCGCCCGGTAGGCGTCCTCACGGCGGGTCGCGGCGTCGATCAGCGCCACGATCTTGAACACAATGATCGCGGTGACCAGCCACCACATCGGGTTGAGCCACTCGAGGGACATGACTGCACCGGCACCCGCTCCCATCAGCGGCCTCCTCCTCTGTCACGACTGTGACCATCATCGTGGCACGCGCACGGCCCGCACCGTGGAGAACGGCCCTCTTGCACCCGAAGTGCCCGCAGTCGCCGGCTCAGCTCTCCGAGGTCTTGCCCGCGGTCGACTTGCGAGCCGCCGTCCGCGGCTTGGGGGCCGTGGAGGGCTTGGCCGCGGCCGGCTTCTCGGCCGGCGCCACCGTCTCGGCCACGCCGTCGGCCGCAGCGGACACCTTGGACTGGAAGGTCGCGTCCTTCTCGCCGATCTGCTTGGCCGTCTCCTTGCGGCCGCGGTCGACGACCACCTTGCCGCGCTCGGCCAGCTCGTCGTAGACCTCCTTGGCCCTGACCGCCAGCTCGGCGGCCCGGCCCACCTGCTGCAGCGCGAAGGACTGCGCCTTCTCCTGCAGCACCTTGAGGTCGGTCGGCAGCGTGGTCACGGTCTCGGTGACCTTCGCCTGCGCCTCCACCAGCCGGGCCTGCGCCTCCTGCAGCCGTGCGGAGGCCTTCTCCTGGGCGGCCCTGCGGTCGGAGGTGATCTCCTCGACCTTCCCGGGGACCTCGCGCAGCTTCTCGTAGGCCAGGTCTCCGGCCCCGGCGAGGGCATAGAGCGGGGTCGGGTCGGTCAGCGTCTTCTTGAGTTCGTCGGTGATCGGCATGAGGGGTCCTCCCCTTGCGTCGTCTGCAGCGACCGTTCAGCCGCCGCTGGTCTCGTCGTCCTTCACGTCCTGCTTGATGTCCTGCTCGGCGTCCTGCGGCCGGTCCTTGGCGGCCCCCATCCCGGGGACCCGCATCTGCGCGGCCCTGGCGCCGACCGCCCTGACCGTCGCCACCGCCATCTCCACCGGTCCGGAAGAGGCCGGTGCGGACGACGCCGCAGCCGCGGCGTTCTCCTTGAGGAAGGAGTCGTATATCGCGAGCAGAACCTGCCTCTGCCGCTCGTTGATCAGCGGGTCGGCCAGGATCGCGGCCCGGAGTTCCAGGCCCTCCTCCTGCCGCTCGTCGAGGATTCCCGCCTGCACGTACAGCGTCTCCGCGGAGATCCGCAGCGCCTTGGCGATCTGCTGCAGGATCTCCGCACTCGGCTTGCGCAGCCCTCGCTCGATCTGGCTGAGATACGGGTTCGAGACTCCTGCGGCCTCGGCCAGCTGGCGCAGCGAGTACTGGGCGTTCCTCCGCTGCTCGCGGATGTACTCGCCCAGGGAGCCGACGTTCAGTGAGGCCATGACTCCATCGTGCACCCGAGTGCTAACTTTTGCAAGCACAATGCTTGCAACTGTGTCGCACGCCGTTGAGCTGCACCTGATCCACGGGCCCAGGAGGGGGCGGCCGCGGATAGGTGGCCGGGTTTGTACAGGTTCCCGGGCGGTCGGTACCGTGCCGATGTGCCCCGTGTGCCTCTCTCCGACCTCGTCCGGCTGCGCCAGGCCCGTGACCGGATGGACCGCGACTATGCACAGCCGCTGGACGTGTCGGCGCTGGCGCAGGTCGCCCTGATGTCGTCGGGCCACTTCTCGCGCAGCTTCCGCGCCGCCTTCGGGGAGACGCCGTACAGCTATCTCATGACCCGCCGGATCGAGCGGGCCAAGGCGCTGCTGCGGCGCGGCGACCTGTCGGTGACGGACGTCTGCATGGCGGTCGGCTGTACCTCGCTGGGTTCGTTCAGCTCACGGTTCACCGAGTTGGTCGGGGAGACCCCGAGTGCCTACCGGGCCCGCAACCACGACCAGGACCACGACGCCGCCCTCCCGGCCTGCGTCGCCAAGATCCACACCCGGCCGACCAGGAAGGCCAAGCCCCACTCCGCTTCGTAGCGTTCGCAGCGCGTGACGCGTACGCCGCCGGCTTGCGCAGTGTTCCGTCGCCGTCGCCGTCGAAGAAGCGGTCACGGCGAGGAGCTCGGTACCCAGATGCGCACCTCCCGCGTGGGCGAAGGGGGCCGGGCAGGTCGTCACATACCGCGGGGCGGGCCGATCCGGTCAGCAGAGGGCGAGGACGGTGCGGGCTGCCGCACGCCCGCCATACCGGCGGGGGCCCGGACGGACGGCCCTGCGCGCACCCCCGTCCGGGCAGGGCCGCCCGGGACGTCAGGCCGCCGCGGGCAGGTCGTTGTAGTCGGTGGCGCGCGGCTGGCCGGAGAGGGCGTGGATGGCGTCCATGATCTCGTCGGTGGCTTCGCGACGGGCCTGGGCCGCCCTGGTGCCGCCGGTCGGCTGCGGGAAGTGCAGCGGCGCGCCGAAGCGCACCGTCACCCGCCGGATGCGGGGGATTCTGGTGCCGACCGGCTGGATGCGGTCGGTGCCCAGGACCGCCACCGGCACCACCGGGGCACCGGACGTGAGCGCCAGCCAGGCGACCCCGGTGCGGCCCCGGTAGAGCCGCCCGTCGCGGGAGCGGGTGCCCTCCGGATAGATGCCGAAGGCGCCGCCACGCTCCAGTACTCCGAGGGCGGCTTCCAGGGAGGCCTGCGCCGAGCGGTGGGTGCCGCGCTCCACGGGTACCGCGTCGATGGCGGTGAAGAGACGCTTCAGCAGCCATCCCTTCACCCCCCGCCCCCGGAAGTACTCGGCCTTGGCGAGGAAGGCCACCGGACGGGGGGCCACCAGGGGGATGACCACGCTGTCGATGAAGGAGAGGTGGTTGGCGGCGAGGATCACCGCCCCGTTGCGGGGAACGTTCCGCCGGCCCTCGATCACCGGCCGGTACACCAGCCGGGCCAGCGGCGCGAGCACCAGTCGTACGGCGGCATGCAGCATGTGCGTCGTCCTCCTTCGGGATCGGTCAGCGCGGGATGGTGTCCGGGGCCGGTCAGCGCAGGATGGAGTCGCGGCGGGACCGCAGGGCCGCGACCACGGCCGCCGGGGCGGTGTCCGGCGAGCCCGCCGTGTAGGGCGGCCGGGGAGCGTACTCATGGCCGAGCTGGATGGCCTGGGCCGTGGTCTCGCCCGCGATGCGGCCGGCCAGGGCGAACGCCATGTCGATCCCCGCGGAGACCCCGGCCGCGGTGACGTACTTGCCGTCGAAGACCACCCGCTGGTCGACCGGGACCACCTCGAGCGGCGCCAGCTGGTCGGCGGCCAGCCAGTGGGTGGTGGCCCGGCGTCCGGTGAGCAGCCCGGCGGCGGCGAGCAGCAGGGAGCCGGTGCAGACGGAGGCCGTCCAGGAGGTGCGGGCGTCGACGGCGCGCAGCCAGTCGTGGAGCGGCCCGGGGTCCATCAGCGCGGCCTGGCCGGGGCCGCCGGGCACCACGACCACATCCGGGGCGGTGACGTCACCGAGGGCGGCCTCGGCCAGCAGCGCCAGACTGCCGACCTCATTGCGCACCGGGCCGGTCCGCTCCGCGACCAGGACGGTCTCGGCGCCCGGGAGGCGGCTGAGCACCTCGTACGGGCCCACGGCGTCCAGTGCGGTCATCCGGTCGAAGAGCAGTACGGCGATCTGCATCAGTCCCCCTCGGTGTCGGTTGCCCGGCCCAGGCCGAGCGTGTCCAGCGCGACCTCCAGCGCGGGCTCCAGGGCGTCCGCCCCGGCGGCCCGGGTGAGGGCGCCCATCAGCCACAGCTGGGTGAAGCCGTGCACGGCGGACCAGACGGCCGCTGCCAGCAGCCGGGTGTCGGTTCTGGTGCGCCACCCCTCGGCCTGGCAGTCCGCCACCAGGCCGACCAGCATCTCGAAGACCGGCCTGCTGGCCCGTCGCAGCAGCGGGTCGGAGGGCACCAGCAGGTCGGGCCGGGACATCAGCTCGAACAGACCCTGCCGCTCAACGGCGAAGCCCACATACATCCGGGCCGCGGCGCGCAGCCGGTCGGCGGCCGGCGGTCCGCAGTCCCGAGCCGCCTTCTCACGACGCCGTTCCAGCTCGCTGTAGCCCTCGGCGGCCACTGCGGACAGCAGCGCGGCCCGGCTGGGGAAGTGGCGCAGCGGCGCGCCGTGGGACACCTCGGCACGCCGGGCGATGGCGCGCAGGGTGAGGGCCTGGACGCCCTCCTCCTCGACCATGGCCAGGGCGCACTCCAGCAGGCGCTCCCGCAGGCCGCCCTCCGTGTCAGCGGTCATGTAGACAGTGTCCACATCGCAGTGGACACTGTCTACGCGGACCGAACCTGTCCGCATTGACCTCTACTGTCGGCTCATCGAAACCGACGGAGAGGTGGTCACCATGGATGAGCGGGATCTGCTGCTGGAGTTCCTGGCATCGCAGCGCGACGGGGTCCGCAGGGCCGCGCTTGGGCTCAGCGACCAGCAGGCGACGGCCCGGCCGACCGCCGGGCAGCTGTCGATCGGCGGGCTGGTCAAGCATCTGGCCAGGACCGAGCGCGGCTGGTTCTCGGTGATCCTGGCGGGCCGCCCGGATCCGGCACCGGATCGCGCCCAGCACTGGGACGAGGAGTTCACCGTGCTCCCCGGGGAGACCCTGGCGGGGCATCTGGCGGCGTACGAGGAGGTCGCCCGGGAGACCGCGGAGGTGGTCCGCGCCCTGCCCGACCTGGAGCTGATGGTGCCGCTGCCCGAGGCGCCGTGGTTCCCGCCGGGTGCCAAGGTCTCCGCGCGCTGGATCCTGCTGCACATGATCGAGGAGACGGCCCGCCACGCCGGTCACGCGGACATCGTCCGGGAGTCGTTGGACGGCGCGACCGCCCTCGATCTGTCGGCCGCCGCACAGGGCGGCTGACCGCCACACAGAGCGGCTGACCGCCGGTCAGGGGCGGGCACTGCGCAGATCGAGTGAGCGCAGCACCCGGTCGACCAGTTCGGGGTCCGCACCCGGTTCACTGCGCGCGGTCTGCATCTCGCGGCGGGAGGCGGAGAGCATCTCCCTCTCGACCTCGCGGAACCGCTCCGCATAGGCCATGCGCTCGCGGGCGGCGGCGCGCTGGCTCTCGTCGTAGGTCTCCGGGAGCGCCCTGATCAGCCGGTCCCGCTGGCGGCGGCGCAGCCGCTCCACCACTTCGTCGGGCAGTTCGCCCTCGGCCACCAGCTCCTTGAGTCTGGCCAGTCCGGCCCTGGTGGCGCGGTGCCACAGTTCGCGCTCGGTGCGCTCCTCGGCCGCGGAGTCGGCCCCGACACCCAGCAGGCGGACCAGCAGCGGCAGGGTGAGCCCCTGCACCAGCAGGGTGAAGAGGACCGTGCAGAAGGCCACGAAGAGAATCCGGTCGCGCTCCGGGAAGGGCCCACCGCCGTCGATGGTGCGGGGGATCGCCAGCGCAAGCGCCACCGAGGCGACTCCCCGCATCCCGGCCCACCACATCACCACGGTCTCCTGCCAGCTGAGCGGCTCGTCCTCGCCGTGCGCGCCGCCGTGGCTCAGCAGGCGGGAGAACCAGGCCGCGGGGAGCAGCCAGACGAACCGGACCAGCACCACCACGGCGATGACCGCCGCCGCGTCACCGAGCATCCCCCGCCAGTGGCCGTCCACCGACACCATCACGGTGTGCAGCTCCAGGCCGATCAGCCCGAACGCCATCCCAGTCACCAGCAGCTCCACCACCTCCCAGAAGGCGGTACCGGTGAGGCGGTAGGAGACGTCGTCCTCGTCGCCGGCGTGTGCGCCCAGGTGGAGGGCGCAGATCAGCACGGCCAGCACTCCGGAGCCGCCGAGCTGGTCGGCGATCACATAGGCGGCGAAGGGCACCAGCAGGCTCAGACCGACCTGCAGGGTGGCATCGCCGAGCAGACCCATCAGCCGGGCGCTGCCCCAGCCGAGGACCCAGCCCACCGCGACCGCGATCACCGCGGAGAACACCAGTCGGCCCAGTGCCCCGGGTGCCGAGAAGGTGCCGGACACCGTGGCACCGATCGCCACCCCGTAGATCACCAGCGCGGTGACGTCGTTGAACAGCCCTTCCCCTTCCAGTACCGACACCAGGCGCCGCGGCAGGCCGATGCTGCCGGCCACGGCGGTGGCCGCCACCGGGTCGGGCGGGGAGATCAGCGCACCCAGCGCCACCGCCGCGGCCACCGGCACACCCGGGACGAGCTGCCGGAGGACCGCGGCCACCACCGCCGTGGTGACCAGGACCAGTGCCACCGCGAGCAGCAGGATGGGGCGGACGTTGGTGCGGAACTGGCGCCATGAGGTGCGCTGCGCCGCGGCGTAGAGGAGCGGCGGCAGCACCAGCGGCAGGATCAGCTCCGGCTCGATGTGCACGTCGGGGACGAACGGCAGCAGTGCCAGCACGATGCCCAGCACCGTCATCAGAACCGGGGGCGGCAGCTTCAGCCTGCTCCCCACCGGCACGGACAGGATGCTGGCCAGCAGCACGACGAAGAGCAGGGTCAGCTGGTCCATGGGATTCGGATTCCCCGGCGGCCTCCCCGAATCCCATCTTGAACACGTTCAAAAACCGGGCTACAGTCATGCCCGACACAGTTTTGAACACGTTCGAAACGGAGCGGTCCCATGGACCTCACAGTCGTCAGCTACGCCGTCTACCTGCCGGTCGGCACCGCGCTGACCGTCTGGGTGGCACGCACCCTCAGCCGCAACGGGCGGCTCTTCCTGGCCGACGTCATGCAGGGCGACGAGAAGCTCGCCGACGCCGTCAACCATCTGCTGGTCGTCGGCTTCTACCTGGTCAACCTGGGGTTTGTCGCCCTGTGGATGAAGACCGACCAGCACATCGCCACCGTGCCCGGCGTCTTCGATGCGCTCTCGGTCAAGATCGGCACCGTACTGCTGGTGCTCGGAGCCCCGCATCTGCTCAATGTGTACGCGCTCAACCGCATCCGCCGCCGTGGGCTGATGGACCGCGAGCAGCGCCCGCCGGTGCCCCCGCAGGGCTGGGCCGCCGTCCGGCCGGCCCCGCAGCCCTGACGATCGGAGACCCGCGATGGCCACTCCGCCGCAACGCGTCCCGGCCCCGCCGCAGCCCGTCCGCCGGCTCACCGTGCTGCACGACCCCGCCTGCCCGCTCTGCCGCCACCTCGGCGACTGGCTGCGCCGCCAGCGGCAGCTGGTGGAGCTGGAGTTCGTCCCCGTCGCCTCCCCTGAGGCCCGGGAGCGCTTCCCCGGTGTGGACCACGACGCGGCGCTCGGGGAGATCATCGTCGTCGCCGACACCGGCGAGGTGTGGACCGGCCACCATGCCTTCGTCAGCTGCCTGTGGGCGCTCGCGGACCACCGTCCGCTGGCCCACCGGCTCAGTACCCCGGCGGGGCTGCCGCTCGCCCGCGCCGCCGCGTTCGCCGCGTCCAAGTACCGTGCGGCGACCAGGGGGAGGGCCGTACCGGGTGTCGAGGGGGCATCCGGTACGGCATCCCGCCCCGGCGACGACAGGAACCGGCCCGGACCGGGCTGCAGCACCGGGACGTGCGCCGCACCCGGCTAGGCTCGACCACCGTGGATGACGCCGTGCCCGACGACCCGGCCGCCGCAGACCTCGCCAAGCAGGTCCGCGGCGGTCGGGCGCGCCCCAAGACCGACAAGAGCGAGCAGACCCGGGCGCTGATCCTGGAGACCGCGATGCGGCTCTTCCGGGAGCACGGCTACGAGAAGACCACCATGCGGGCGATCGCGCGCGAGGCGGGCGTCTCGGTGGGCAACGCCTACTACTACTTCGAGGGCAAGGAATTCCTGATCCAGGGGTTCTACGACCGGATGACCCATGAGCACGCGGAGGACGCCCGGGCCCGGATGGCCGGCCGGACCGACTTCGCGGAGCGGCTGGCGATCGCGTTGGAGTCCTGGGTGGACTGCGCGGCCCCGTACCACGAGTTCGCCGCCCAGTTCTTCCGTACGGCGGCCGACCCCAGCAGTGCGCTCAGCCCCTTCTCCAACGAGTCCCATCCGGCGCGCAGCACCGCCGTCCAGATCTTCCGCGAGGTCCTGGACGGCTCCGCGCTGGGCCCCAAGATCGACCCCGAGCTGGACGAACTGCTGCCGGACCTGCTGTGGCTGCATCTGATGGTCGTCGTCCTCTACTGGGTCTTCGACCGCACCGAGGACACCGAGCGCACCCGGGCCTTTGTGAAGCGCTGCGCACCTTTCGTCGCCAAGCTGGTCGCTCTCTCGCGCTACCGGGTCTTCCGTCCGCTGGTCCGCGACGCGGTGGGCATGGTCGAGGACTTCGTCCTGCCGACCATCGGCAGGGCCACAGGCGTGCAGTCGGCCGCGACGGACACCCCTTCGGCCCGGAGCCGCAGACGGCGCAGCTGACGTCGCACACCCCCGGGCTCCCGGTCCCGCGGAGCCGGCCGATGCCGCCCATGCGTCCCCCACTGCCTGCCAGGGGGACGGCACAGAGCGGCGGCAGCGGCCGTCACGGGCCGGCGGTCGGGCGGCGGCGCTGGCCGGCGGGCACGATCAGGGGACCGGTCCCCGCGCCCGTGACCTCCGCGGACCGGGCCTCCCGGTACCAGGCGTCCGCGAGCGCCGTGGGGTCGCCCGGGCCGGGGAGCGGCTCTGCGGCCGGGGCGGGGACGGGCTCCGGAACAGCCGGGACCGGGAGGCCGGGCTGCCGGAGGGTGCCGTAGCGCTCCATCCGCTGCCAGCGCAGCCGGGTGCCCGCCACCGCGGTGAACACGGACTGGATCACCACCAGGTACATCAGCTGCCGATAGACGAACTGCTGCAGGGGCAGGCTCCACAACGGCCCCGGCCGCTCGCCGTCGAGGCGGAAGGCATAGCCGCCCATGGCCGTCTGCAGCAGCAGGAACGCCAGCCAGAGACCGGTGATGTGCAGCGGGTCGAGGAACCAGTCCGTAGAGCGCGAAGACGTCCACCACCGGGGCGAGGAGCGGGAGCAGCACCTGGAAGAGCAGCAGGTAGCCCAGCCCGCGGCGGCCCAGCCGCCCGGACGGGCCGCGCTGGACCAGGGCCCGGCGGTGCTTCCACATCGCCTGGAGGGTGCCGTAGCACCAACGGTAGCGCTGCCGCCACAGGGCGCCCAACGAGGCGGGTGCCTCGGTCCACGCCCTGGCGCGCTCCTCGTACACCACCCGCCAGCCGGCCCGGCAGAGGGCCATGGTGAGGTCGGTGTCCTCGGCCAGGGTGATGTCACTGACCCCACCGACGCCGATCAGCGCTCCTCGGCGGAAGGCGCCGACCGCGCCGGGCACCGTGGGCATGCACTCGGCGAGGTCGAAGAGGCGCCGGTCCAGGTTGAAGCCGACCACGTACTCGATGTGCTGCCACCGCCCCAGGAGTCCGCCCCGGTTGGCGACCTTGGCGTTGCCTGACACCGCGCCGACCCGGGGGTCGGCGAAAGGCTGCACCAGCATCCGCACCGCGTCGGGTTCAAAGACCGTGTCGCCGTCGACCATCACCACCAGATCACAGGAGGCAGCGGCGATACCGGTGTTGAGAGCGGCCGGCTTGCCTGCGTTCGGCTGTCTGATGACGCGTACGCCGGACAGCCCCAGCGACTCCACCAGGTCCGCGGTGCCGTCGGTCGATCCGTCGTCCACCACGATCACCTCGACCGGGTGGTCGGAGGCCAGCAGGGAGCGGACCGCCGCCTCGATGCCCGCGCTCTCGTTGTAGGCCGGGACGATCACGCTGACAGGTACGAGGACCGGAGGCCCCCAGGGCATCTCCCGCTGCCGGACATGCCGCCGCGCAGCCACCACCACGGCTGCGGCGCGCAGCACACTGAGCGCACCGGCCGCCCAGAGCAGCCAGGAGATCGCGGTCAGCGTCCAGCCGCTGATCTGCAGAACACGGATCAGGGCGATCCCCTGCCAGTGGTCGCGGGTGCTCGCGGGCCGCACCGGATCGGGGATGCCCACCGCATCGCTGACAGTGGTGAGCCGGAAGCCCTTCTGCCGCAGTTCGGGCACCAGCAGGTCCAGTGCGCGAACGGTCTGCGCCCGGTCACCACCCGCGTCGTGCATCAGCACGATCTGGCCCGCGGTCCCTCGGGGGGTGGCATTGGCGACGATCCGGTCGACGCCCGGCCGCTGCCAGTCCTCGCTGTCCAGGGTGGTGAGGACCGTGAGGTAGCCCTCCTGCCCGGCCTGGCGGACCGCTGCCCAGTCGGCGTTGTCCAGGGCGTCGTTGGAGGAGGAGTACGGGGGGCGCAGCAGCGGACTGACGACTCCCCCCGCGCCCGCAACCGCCAGCTGTGCCTCGCGCAGTTCCAGCGAGCGCCGCCAAGGTGCGACGGCGCCCAGGTCGGGGTGGGTGAAGGTGTGGAGCCCGATCTGATGGCCCTCGGCGACGATCCGCCGTACCAGGTCGGGATGGGCGGCGGCCTGGGTGCCCACCAGGAAGAAGGTGGCGTGCACATGGTTGCGCCGCAGCACGTCCAGGATCCGGGGTGTCCAGACCGGGTCCGGGCCGTCGTCGAAGGTCAGCGCGACGGTGCGGCTGCGGGGTCGGGCGGTTCGGGCGGTGGCGCCCTGCACGACGGGGCCCCCCGAGGCCACCTGGGCAGGGACCGCGTTCGCTGCTCCCTGAGCCCTGGGGGCGCCGTCCGCCGTGCTGTCGAACATGTGCTGGGTGTAGCCCTGCAGCAGCAGCGCCGCCGACAGAGTCAGCAGCAGCACAGCCAGCAGCAGCCAGTGGGTGCGCAGGGGGACGGCCCGCAGGGCGCGGGCTGGTGCGGCCCGGTGGCGGTGTCGGGATCGGGTCACGGGAGTCTCTCCGGTGGGGATCGGCTACGGGTGCGAGGTGGGGCGGTGGCTCGCACCGGGCGCCGCGCCGGAGTTGCCGTGGCCCTTCGCCGTGGAGGGGGCGGCCGACGCGGTGGGCGCGCTTGCGGGTGCCGTGGTGGATCCCACGGTGGCGGCCGGGGTCGCCGCCGAGGGGGACGCCGCCGCAGCGGGAGCCTGCGGTCTGCCTGCGGGCGTTACCCCGGCTCCTGCACGCCCCGGCGTTCCGTCACCGTTCGCAGGCGGGTGGGTGCCCGGAGCCGGACGGAGGGAAGGCACCGCTCCGACGGGCGCCGGGTGGTGCGAGGGCTGGGAGGCGGGGAGCAGCGGCACCTGCAGCGTGGGACCGCCGAGCACGGTGCTGAGCAGCAGTGCGAGATAGCCGGCCCCCAGTACCGCGAGCAGCCCGCCCAGCCGGCGCACCAGGCGCCCGCGCCGTCCGGAGGCGTCCACGAACACCGGCCGGGTCCGCCGTGGGAATCCCGCCGCGCCCGGACCTGTGTCGTCATCGGGGACGCGCACGCGAGTCAGGGCGTCTTCGCTCACCATCATGGGTTCCCGGGGATGAGGTCCGGTCGGCGGCAGTGGGGGCCGGTCGGAGGGGACGGCTGGATCCGGCGGATCCGTTGACGGACAGACGTAAGGGCGGACAGGTCAGGCGTTGGACCGGGCGGTACGCGGCGGTGCGGCCCGAGTGGTGGGGGCGGACGGGCGGGAAGCGGGGGGGTGCTCCCGCCCGTCCGCGGCCCCCGAGGGGCCGGCGGCCGCCGGCGCGGCCGCTGACCGGGTGGCGGCAGAGCGGGGGACGACCGCCGCACACCCGGGGTCGAGGGGTCAGCCGGGGCGCCCTCCCGGCTTTGCGGTGGACCTCGTTGCCTTTGCCGCAGGCCGGTTCGGACGGCTCGGGTCGGCCCCGTGGCTGCCGTGGTCCGAGGTCGCGGCGGGGGTGTGCCCGCTCCGCCCACCGGGGGCGGTCGGCGGGCCGCCCGAGGGTCGGCCGTGCAGCACGGCCGCGCAGTAGGCCGAGATGTGCTGCTGCCCGCCGGCCGCCTCGACCAGCCCCGGAAAGGCCGGGTCGGCCCGGGCGGCGGCGCGCCCGAGGGACCCCGCCGACCAGCTGCGGCACAGCTCGCTCCCGGCCGGTCCGGCGGAGGCTGCCGCACTGGGCGGAACACTGGCCCCCCGAACGCCTGGGGATACCCCGTGCGATGCCGCGCCGGAGCCGGTACTGCCGGACGGGGCGCGACGGGTGGCCGCCGGGCCGGATCGGGGCGCGTCCTGCTGGGCGCCGGGGAGGTGGCCCGTGCCGGCCGCGAGCGCGACACCACCGAGCGCCGTGACGACGAGGGCGGCCAGCGCCGCCTTCACCCCCGTGCGCCCGGTGTACAGGGCCGCGCTCGCGTTCATGGTCGTTCTCCGTGGCTGCCGGACAGGTCCGAGACGGGCCTCCCGAAAGGCTGCCAGCGCCGCCCGCTCGCCCGGCTGCTCCCCGTCGGCCGGCGGCGGGGCCGCGGCCGAGGCGAACAGGTCGGCGAGGGCTGCGCGACCGCTGTCTGGGTCGACCGGACGGCCGTCGAGCAGCCGCTCGGCGGTCGCCCGATCAATCCGTCGGGAACGGTTGGTCCTCATCTCGTTTCCTTCAGCGTCGACGGGCTCATCCGTGTCACACCCGGGCCTGAATCGCCCTCCGGCGGTGGCGTCCCGGAGCGGTCCAGCAGGTCGGCGAGTCGGCGAAGGCCCCGGTGGGCGGCCATCCGGACGGCTCCCGGCCGCTTGCCGAGGACCCGGGCCGCACCGGCCGCGTCCAGGTCCATCACGACGCGCAGCAGTACGGCCTCCGCCTGGTCGCGGGGAAGCGTCCTGATGAGGGCGAGCGCTGCCTCGGTGGCCACCGAGGAGAGCGCGGAGCCTGCCGGGTCGTCCCCGGCGGGCAGCTCGGCCAGGTACTCGACGGGCGCGCCGGTGCGCGGGGCGCGGCGGAGGCGGCGCAGATGGTCCAGGGCGCGGTGGCGGCCGACCGTCGCGACCCAGCCGCGGAAGCCGTCGGAGTCGCCGTGGAAGGCCGCCAGGTCACGTGCGACCTGCAGCCAGGTCTCGGACGCCACATCCTCGGCGTCGTCGCCGACGAGGGTCCACAGATAGCGCAGCAGTCCGGGCTGGACGGCCCGGAAGAGCGTCCGGAACGCCGCCTCGTCACCGGTCCGGGCGGCTTCCACCGCGGCGGAGAGATCGGCGGGGCCGGCCCGCCGCAGGGCGCCCTGACCGGTCTCCCCCACAGCGGCGACATCGTCACCGCTGCCGTACTTCTCAGGTCTCTGCACGCGGGCCATCATGCGGCACCGCCGCCCCCGGCGTGGGCCGGGGACGGCGGCGGGGTCCGGGCGGGGCCGGTCAGAACATGTCGGGGCACCAGGGACGCTGCGGGGTGCGCAGCGTCAGATCGGCCCGTACGGCGGCGCCCGGCACCAGCTCGTCGACCAGGCCGGCGGCCGCCAGCCGGGGCACGGTCTCACCGCCCAGCAGCAGCGAGCCCAGGGCGCCCACGCCCAGGGACAGGTCGGCGGGGTCGGCGGTGCGGGTGCAGCTGCCGCTGCCGTCGGCCGCGGTCTCCAGCGCCCAGCGGCCCTCGGCGTACCCGGCAGGGTCGGCCACCTCGAAGACGACCCGGCCGGGCGCACCGTAGGTCCTGGCGCCGAAGGCCGCCGCGACGTCCAGCACCCGCAGCCACATGAAGTCGTCGCTGTGCGGGGTGGCGCGGGCCGCGCGCGGGTCGTTCAGCAGCAGCGGCAGCGGGTCGTCGGGGGCGATGTTGTTCACCACCACCCGGCGCATCCAGTCGACCGAGAAGGCGAACCGCCACAGCGCCGCGGCCGACGCTCGGTCCACCGCGAAGTGGTCGCGGACGGTCAGGGTGCAGTCGGGGCGCTTGCCGTCCCAGGTGTCGTCCACGGCGTACACCAGCATGCCGGTCACCTGGCCGTCCGCGTCCCGGTGGAGGGCGACGAAAGGCTCCGTCCAAGCGGCGCTCGGCAGCCTCAGATCGCCGGTGCGCACACGCCAGTTGACCTCCAGGCGCTCGATCGCGCCGGGCTGGGAGCGGCGGTAGCGGTCGAAGAGCGCGGGGGCCAGCTTGCGGACCTCGGCCATGGAGGCGAAGTCGATCCGGCCGGCGCCCTCCCCCGGCACCGGACGCAGGCCACCGGCCCGGGCCAGGTCGATCTCCAGGCCGCCGCAGCGGGTGGCCGGGCCGAAGCCGAACCGGCCGTAGATGTTGTACTCGGCGGCGACCAGGATCGCGACCGCCTCGCCACGCGCCGCGGCTGCGGCCAGATCGCGGTCCATCATCCGGCTGAGCAGCCCGCGCCGCCGATGGGTGGCGATCACGGTGACATTGCTGATCGCATCGGCGGTCAGCACACCCCCGCCCGGCATCGACAGCTCGGTGGCGAAGCTGCGGAAGGTGCCGACGCAGTGGTCGCCGTCGAAGGCGCCCAGCGAGCGGCCGGGCTGGAAGAACGCCCGCCGGAAGTCCGTCCCGCCGGGGTCGCTCGCCCGCATGAAGCCCACATCGAGCGCCTGGCCCCAAGCGGACAGCTCAGCTCGGTGATCTCACGGATGTCGATGTCGCGCCGGCCGCCCGGGTCGCTGGTCTGCTTGGCCATAGGGGCACCGTACGGCCGCCCGGTGGGATGGGTCACCCGCTTTTCCGCCGGGCACCCCGGCCCCCGCCGGCACGGCAGCGCCGCGGTCCCGACGGGTGTTCCGGTCGTTCCTCCCGGCACCCGGTCCGTGTCCGCGCGGCCGCCTGCCTGCCTGCCCGCCGGCTGCCGGCTGCCGACTGCCGGGCTCTACCAGCGGTAGCCGTCCCCGGCCAGGAGGTCCTCGATCCGGGCCTCGCCCTCCCGGTAGCGGCGGGTGATCTCGGCACTGCAGCGGTCCACGGTGCCCTGCAGGGACTGCCGACGGCGCGAGACCTCCCGCTCGTGGGCCGCCAGCCGCTCCAGGGCGGCGGCGAGCGCGACGTCGCCGTTGGCGGCGAGGTCGGCCAGCTGCACATCGCCCATCAGCCGGTCGGCCTCGTCGCCGTACCGCTCGCCGCGGGGGGTGCCGAGGGTGACATGGCGGGCGCTGCGGAAACGGGCCGGGCCGTCGGCAAGGATCTGCGGCAGACGGTCCAGGAGGTTCTCCGTCGGGGCCGGCTGCTCCGCGCCGCCGGAGCGGCGGGCCAGCTCGGCGCGGAGGATGTCGATCCGTCCCTGGAGCAGGCGGCGGAGGTAGGAGAGGTCCGCCTCGTCCTCCTGGGCGGAGCGGCGCAGCGCCCGCAGCTCGTCGAGTCCCAGGCCGGAGGGCGCCCGCCCGTCGGCCGGGACCGCCGACGGCGCCTCCGCCGAGGAGGGGTCGAAGGCGCCGTCCGACGCTGTGTGCTCATCCATCAGCCACCTGCTGTCCTTCGGTCGGTCCCCGGCTCTGTCCCCCGCTCCGGGTCACGCCGGTCCAGAACCCCGCGGTTCCCCGGCGGAGCGACCGGCACCCGTCCGGGGGAACAGTGCTCGGTACGGGGTTACAGCCGCTGTCGCATGGTGACATCCGGAACACGCCCTGTGCACTGCCGGTCCACCCGATCGGAGCCCTGGCGAATACCCCTGGCTAATACGACCAACCCACTGCCCTGCGCCGATGGCTGCCCCCAGGGCGCGTCCGATCACGGCAGGGGCGCGGATATCAGGCGAGCGCCCTCATCTACGCCCTTCCGCGCCGATGCGACGGCCCCATGGACGCCCCGAGCCGCCCCGAGCCCGTGACACGGCGTCGCCCCGGCCGGTGCCGGCCCCGCACGCCGGTCCGCCGTCCAACGGTCGCCGGTCGCCGGTCGCCGGTCGCCGCCCACGGAGCCACCCGTGACCCCGCTGCCGCCACAATGGAGCCATGCGAGCAGTGGTGCAGCGGGTGACCGAGGCGAGTGTGACCGTGGCCGGCGAGACAGTGGGCTCCATCCTGGGGCCGGGCCTGTGCGTCCTGGTGGGGGTGACCCATGAGGACACCCCCCAGCAGGCCGCCCAACTGGCCCGCAAACTCTGGTCGCTGCGCATCCTCGAGGGCGAGAAGTCCTGCTCCGACCTCTCCGCACCGCTGCTGGTGATCAGCCAGTTCACGCTCTACGGGGACGCCCGCAAGGGCCGCCGCCCGACCTGGAACGGCGCCGCCCCGGGGCCCGTCGCCGAGCCGCTGGTCGACGAGGTGGTGGCGCAGCTGCGCGGACTGGGTGCCACCGTGGCCACCGGCAGGTTCGGCGCCGAAATGAAGGTGTCCCTTGTCAACGACGGACCCTTCACGGTGCTGCTGGAGATGTGAGACTGACCGCGAGCACCCGACCCGCTGTCCTGGGAGGCCGTCCATGACATCCCCGTCGCCGACCGTCGCCGTGCGCGGCGAGGCCGAGTTGGAGGTCGACCCGGAGCTGGCCCGGCTGCTGGTCACCGTCTCCGCCCGTGACCGCGACCGCGGCCGCACCCTGGCCCGCCTCACCGAGCGGCTGGACGCGGTACGGCACCGGGTCGCCTCCTTCGGGGCGGCGGTCGAACGGGCGGACACGGGCTCGCTCTGGGTGCAGCCCGAGTACCAGGACTCCAGGCGGGCCGGGGAGCGCATCGCCGGCTACCGCGGCAGCGCCGAACTCCGTGTCACCGTGGTCGAGTTCAGCGTGCTGGGGGAGCTGTTGCTGGGGGTCGCCGACCAGGACATGACGGTGGTGGCCGGCCCCTGGTGGGGACTGCGCAGCGACAGCCCCGTCCACCGGGAGGCCCGCGAGCAGGCGGTCCGCGCCTCCCTGGAGCGGGCCCGGCAGTATGCGGCCGCCCTGGGTGCCACCCTGACCGGGCTGGTGGAGCTGGCCGACCAGGGTCTCGGCTCGGGCGGTCACGAGGGCTTCGGCTACGGCGCCCCGGCGCCCGGTGCCGTACGTTCCGCCGCGGCGCCAGGGGGCAGCCGTCCACTGCCCCAGCTGGAGCTGGAGCCGGTGAAGCAGCAGGTGAGGGCCACCGTGGAGGCCCGCTGGACGATGAGCCCGCCCACCGGCCTCTGAGCCCCGCCCTGCTGCGGGGACCCCGGCCGCTACTGCGGGACGACGACCTCCTGGCCGGCCGGCACCCGGCCGGCCAGCAGCACGGCGTCCACCGGGACATTGCGCTTCACCAGGGCGAGCGCCACCGGGCCCAGCTCGAAGTGGCGGGCCGAGGAGGTGACGAAACCGACCGGGCGGCCCTCCTGCCCCTCCGCGGCAAGCCGCACCTCGGTGCCGTGCGGAGGCAGCACCTCCTCGGTCCCGTCCAGGTGGAGCAGGACGAGACGGCGCGGCGGGCGGCCCAGATTGTGCACCCGGGCGACCGTCTCCTGACCGCGGTAGCAGCCCTTCTGCAGGTGCACGGCGGTGCTCAGCCAGTCCACCTCGTGCGGGATGGTGCGGTGGTCGGTCTCAAAGCCCAGCCGGGGCCGGTGCCCCTCGATACGCAGCGCCTCGTACGCCCAGCTGCCCGCCGGTTCGCCCCAGCCCGCCGCCAGCTTCTCCAACTCGGCGCGGGGCACGAACAGATCCCTGCCGTAAGGGGTCTCGCGGACCGCGGCGGCACCGGAGGCGTCGGCGATGGAGCCCGCCGGGAGGTGGACCACCGCATAGTCGGCGGTGGCGTCGGTGATCTCCACCCGGTAGAAGAACTTCATGGACTCCAGATAGGCGATCAGCGCCTGCTGGGTGCCCGGCTCCACATGGGCCCAGGTGGTGACACCGTCGTCGACCAGGTAGAGGGCGTGCTCCACATGCCCGTGCGGGGAGAGGATCAGCGCCTCGGTGGCCTGCTGCGGGGGCAGTTCGCTGACGTGCTGGGTGAGCAGCAGATGCAGCCAGCTCAGCCGGTCGTCACCGGTGACGGTGACCACGCCGCGGTGGGAGAGGTCGACAAAGCCCTGGCCTGCGGCGAGTCTGCGCTGCTCGCGGAAGATGTCGCCGTAGTGGGCGGCGACGCCCTCGTCGGCTCCCTCGGCGGGGACGGCACCGGGCAGGGACAGCAGCGGGCTCCTCATGTCCTCAAGACTAGGGCTTGCCCGGCCGCTGCGGTCTGCCGCCCCGGAGCCGGGGATCAGCCGTGCTCGGGCGAGGCCGCGGGTGGCGAGGCCGCGGGCGAGGTGGCGGGCGTCGAGGCGGCGCAGTCGGCGCAGCGGCCGAAGATGGCGAAGTGCTTCATGTCCGTGTCGAAGCCGTACTCCGTGCGCAGCCGGTCCACCAGCGGCGCGGCGACGGAGGTGTCGGTCTCGGCGATCTTGCCGCAGTCGCGGCAGACCAGGTGCATATGGTGGTGCCGGTCGGCCAGGTGGTACGTGGGTGCGCCGTGGCCGAGGTGGGTGTGGGAGACCAGGCCCAGCTCCTCCAGCAGCTCCAGGGTGCGGTAGACGGTGGAGATGTTGACGCCGCTGGCGGTGTGCCGCACCTTGGTGAGGATGTCGTCGGGGGTGGCGTGGTCCAGGGCGTCCACGGCCTCCAGGACGAGCTGGCGCTGCGGGGTGAGCCGGTAGCCGCGGGTACGCAGCTCGGTCTTCCAGTCGGTGGAGCTGGTCTCGGTGCTGGTCCTTGCCACGGCTCTCAATCCCTCGCGCTCGGGCGTCCCGCCGGTCCCCAGTCTAGGTGCGGCCAGTCTAGGGACCGGAGGCTCGAACGCGTCAGCGGAAGAAGGCGATGCCGTCGTCGGGGAGGTCCGCGATGTCCTCGATCAGCTTGGCCGGATTGAGGACCTTCTTCAGCTGGGCCGACATGTAGGGGCGCAGCGGCACCTCGGGGGCGGCCTTCTCGCCGACCCACATCAGTTCGCCGTTGACCAGCCCGTAGAGCCGCTTGCCACCGCTGTAGGGGGCTGCGGAGGCGGTACGGGCGACGGCGTCGGTGGCGATGTCGATCTGCGGCCGGCCGTCGGCCATCTCGCCGTACCAGATCTCGATGACGCCCTCGTCGCGGACCATGGAGGCCTCGATGCCACGGGCGCCGCCGGCACCGCCGGCGTTGCTGGTGATGCGCCAGAAGCCGAATTCGTTCTCCAGCGGGTGCACCTTGTTGCCCTCGTTGTCCAGGACCCAGGTGCGGGAGCGGTACTCGAGGAAGGCTCGGCCGTCGTGGCGGAAGATCACTTCCTGGCCGAAATTGCACTTCTCGTGGCCGGGGAAGTCGAAGACCCCGGCGCCCTCCCAGGTACCGAGCAGGAAGGCCAGCGGGACGACGTCCTTGTGGAGGTCGGAGGGAATCTCGATCATGGTCTGGGTGACGCCTCGGTGATCGCGGGTACGGGGGTCTGAGGGGGCCCTGCGGGCCACCCTCCACCGTACCCCGATGTTCAGCGCTGGCCCTGGTACAGCTTCAGGACAGCGAAGACCGCGAACCAGACGATGGCCACGGCCACCACTGCAAGCAGGACTGTGTAGGCGGTCTCAAGCACCTCTGTGCTCCTCATTGCTCGGACGGGTGAGCGTATGGCTGCAGGACGCAGTCTAGTGGCCGGTCGTCCCCGGTCACCGTGAGGCCCACCACGTAGGCTGGCGCCGGTCGCCGTACGACGCGAGGAGCAGGCAGTGGCGAAGAGGCTGGTCATCAAGGTCACCGCGGGCGCGGACGCGCCGGAGCGCTGTTCGCAGGCGTTCACAGTGGCGGCGCTGGCCGTCGCCAGCGGGGTCGGGGTGTCGCTCTGGCTGACCGGGGAGTCCGCGTGGTTCGCGCTGCCCGGACGGGCCGCGGAGTTCGAGCTGCCGCATGCCGCGCCGCTGCCGGATCTGCTGGAGTCGGTGCTGGCCGCCGGTACGGTCACGCTGTGCAGCCAGTGTGCGGCCCGGCGGGAGATCACCCAGGCGGATGTGATCGACGGGGTGCGGATCGCCGGTGCACAGATCTTCGTCAGCGAGGCGTTGGCCGACGACGTGCAGGCGCTGGTGTACTGACCGGCGCGGCCGCCCCCGCGGCGGCCGTCATCGCTTCTCGTCCCACCAGCGGTCGTCGGGCCCGCGCCGGTTGGCGACGATCGCCGCGCACGGCGGTATGACCATCGCCACCGCGCACATGGCTATCGCGGCCGGGACCGACCAGAGCCGCACCACGCTCCAGGCCAGGACGAAGAGCCCCACACAGATGCCCATCAGGGCGAAGTACGCGTGCCGCCGGCGTGACTGCATGGCTCCACGGTACGTCCGCCGGGAACGCCGGAGCCCGGCCGCGGAAGGGTCTCCGCGGCCGGGCTCCGTGTCATGCCGTCCGGACGGTCAGACGGCGATGGCGACCTCGGTGAAGGCGCCCTGCTGGGCGACGACCTTGCGGTCCACGGTCGCGCCGGGGACAAGGGCGCGCAGGGTCCAGGTGCCGGGCGCCGCGAAGAAGCGGAACTGCCCGGTCGCCGAGGTGGGCACCTCGGCGGTGAACTCGCCGCCCTCGTCGAGCAGGCGCACATAGCCGTTGACCGGCTCGCCGTCGCGGGTCACCGAACCCTGGATGATGGTCTCGCTCGCCACGTCAACTCCTGCCAGATCGGGGCCGCCGGCCTTCGCACCGCACATAGCGCTGGTTCTCCTTGTGGTGGAACGGTCGGTTGGGGGGTTACTTGCCGGCGCCGAGCTCGATCGGCACACCGACCAGGCTGCCGTACTCGGTCCAGGAGCCGTCGTAGTTCTTGACGTTGGACTGGCCGAGCAGCTCGTGCAGCACGAACCAGGTGAGCGCGGAGCGCTCGCCGATCCGGCAGTAGGCGATGGTGTCCTTGGCCAGGTCCACGTTCTCGTCGGTGTAGAGCTGGGTGAGCTCCTCGTCCGACTTGAAGGTGCCGTCGTCGTTGGCGTTCTTGGACCAGGGGATGTTGCGCGCGCTCGGGACGTGGCCCGGACGCTGCGACTGCTCCTGCGGCAGGTGGGCCGGGGCCAGCAGCTTGCCGGAGAACTCGTCGGGCGAGCGGACGTCGACCAGGTTGAGGCTGCCGATGGCGGCGACCACGTCGTCGCGGAAGGCGCGGATGGAGGTGTCCTGGGCCTTGGCCTTGTACTCGGTGGCGGCGCGCTCGGGCACCTCGGCCACCAGGTCGCGGGAGTCCAGCTCCCACTTCTTGCGGCCGCCGTCGAGGAGCTTCACCGACTCGTGGCCGTAGAGCTTGAAGTACCAGTAGGCGTAGGACGCGAACCAGTTGTTGTTGCCGCCGTAGAGGACGACGGTGTCGTCGTTGCCGATGCCCTTGGCGGACAGCAGCTTCTCGAAGCCCTCCTGGTCCACGAAGTCGCGGCGGACCGGGTCCTGGAGGTCCTTCTTCCAGTCGATCCGGACGGCGTTGCGGATGTGGTTCTTGTCGTACGCAGAGGTGTCCTCGTCGACCTCCACGATGACGACCTTGGGGTCGTCCAGGTGGGCCTGGACCCAGTCGGCGTCGACCAGGACGTCGCTGCGGCTCATGGTGTTTTCTCCTCCGGGGCAGTTGCGGAAGGTGGGCGCGCGGGCCGCTCCCGTCGCTGCGGTGTCCGGCAGAGTGTCCGGATCCCGGGACGGGGGCGATCTGAGCAGAGTTCGCGTTCGATGCTGCGGCATGCCTGATGAGTTCGGGGCTCGGCGCACCGGGTCAGGCCCGGCCGCCGGCTCGGACGGCATGTCGGAGAGTCCGGGAAGTGCCGTCCAATCAGGACATTCGACACAGGCAGGCGGACACGCGGCACAGGTCGACCGCCCGCCGCTTGGTGAGATCCGCCTGTCGCTTCATGCGGACGATGCTAGGGACTGGCACCGCCGCATGTCATCGGCGGATCAAATGGCGAGACGTTCTCATCCGAATAGTGAGATAACCGACCTCTCACACCACTTCGCATGCCCGCTCGATCCCGACGAGGCACCCCGCAATGCACACGGCCCCCGCACAGCACCGCTCCGCGCGCCGTGCTGGACACGGCGTCTCGCGGAGCGGAACGGTGCGGGGGCCCGGGACGGGTCCTGGATCAGCCCGCCAGATTCACATCGTGGCCGGTGAAGCTGATGGCCACACCGCCCGGCTGCGGGTCGACCGACTGCACACTGAGTCCGACCGGCAGCCCGCTGAGCTTCTGCGAGGTGGCGAAGAGCGAGCTGAACGCGGTGTCCAGCCCGGGGATGGACCCCAGGTCGATGCCGCTGCCCAGCGCGTTCACCGAGACATCGCCCACCGTGACGGTGTCGCCGCCCCGCACCGCCAGCCGAGCGGTGGCACTGCCGTCCACCTGGCCCAGCGGGGTGTCCACCTTCCCGGAGATCTTGATCTTGCCGTTGCCGCCGTAGGAGATGGCCGCGTCCTTGTTGCCGATCAGCGAGGTGATGTCGGCGTAGGAGATCAGCGCCGTGCCGGCCGCGCTGTCCGCGGTCGCGGAGGAGAAGCTGCTGTTCACCCGGACCCCGGTGATCTGCGCGGAGAAGGTCTGCAGGGTCGCCGTCTTGCCGCCGCCGCTGATCTGCAGGCCGTCGGCCGAGAGCTTGACCTTGTCCAGCTTCTTGGCCGCCACCTGGGTGAGGAACGGGAAGCCCTCGATGCTGACCTTGGGCTTGACGTTCAGCCCCTGCTGGGACTGGATCTTCTCCGCCACCTTGTCGTCCGCCACCCCCACGGCGATCCGGTCGGCCGCGACGAACAGGCCGACCAGGATCACGAGCGCGATCGTCAGTTTGTGCCAGGCGCGCATGGGGCTCCCTCGAAGGATGGGTTGCGTCGTCGGCATCAGACGCCCCCGGCGCGGGGAGCGGTTCCGCCGAGCGGACCATCATGCCGTACCGTCCCCGACCCGCCCGCCGCCTCTCAGCTGCCCCTCAGCTGCCCCTCAGCCGCCTCTCAGCCGCCTCTCAGCCGCCTCTCAGCCGCCTCTCAGCCGCCCGCGAACGGCGGCAGCACCTCCACCGTGCCGCCCTCGGCCAGCTGCACCGACGCATGGTCTCGCCCGCCCACCGGGTCCCCGTCCACCAGGAACGAGCAGTGCCCCAGCACCCGGGAGAACCGCGGCCGGTCGGCATGCCGGGCCCGGGCCTGCTCCAGCGCCTCGGCCAGGGTCGCCGCCCGATAGGGCTCCTCGGCCACACCGGCCTCGGCCTTGGCCGCCGCCCAGTAGCGGATCGTGCCGCTGCGGATGGTCCCGCCGGCCCTGCTGGACACCACCATGGCCGCCCCTCCTCCTCGTCGCACCGTCGCCGTCCATCATCACCCGGCCCGCCCGCACCACGGCCCGCCCCGAGACCGGGAGTCACCCTGCGGCGGCGCCGCCGTCCCTCGTCATCCAGCCGGCCAGCCGCCCGCCGATCCGGTCCAGCAGCTCCTCCCCGGCGGCGTTCTCCGCATGGCCGAAACCGGGCTCTATCCACAGCTCGCACTCGGTGCCCGCCTCCCGGGCCGACCGGTGCAGCGACCGCGGGTGGTCCAGCGGGAAGTACGGATCCTGGTCACCGTGGACCACCAGCAGCGGAGTGGCCCCCAGCCGTCCCGCGGCCGCCACCGGGGGCAGCGGCACGTCCAGCCAGTCCTGCGGGTCGATCCGGGTCCGCAGACCGTGCCGGGCGACCGCCCTCCCCAGCGGGTGCATCACCAGCCGGTGCACCCGCCGCATCGGCACCGTGCCCCGGTAGTACCAGCGCGCCGGGGCGCTCACCGCCGCCACGGCCGACACCCCGCCGTGCAGCGCCGCATGCCGTACGACGACCGCCCCGCCCATGGAGAAGCCCACCGTGGCGATCCTCCGGTGCCCCAGCGAACGGGCCCAGGACACAGCCGCCTCCAGATCCAGCACCTCGCGGTCGCCGACCGTGGAGCGGCCACCCGAACGGCCGTGCCCGCGGAAGGAGAGCGCGACCACCGCGCCGTAGCGCGCGAGCACGCGCGCGGCGCGCTGCACGGCCGGGCGCTCCACCGCTCCGGTGAATCCGTGGGCGATCACCACCGCGGTGCCGGAGGCCGTCCTGCCGGGCTCGTAGACGGCGTGCACACGGGTGCCGTCGGCGGCGGTCAGCAGCGCCTCAGCAGGCGCATTCCAGGCCTTCGCGCTTCCGGTCCTCGTGTTCCGGACCTTAACGGTGGATGTCATGTGGGCTATTCTCCTGACGTGAGGGATCCGGGCAGAGTCGCCCCCGGGTCCCTTTGTGCTTGGAGCACGGCGTGCCGCGAGCACGGCGTGCTGAAGCGCAGTGTGCTGAAGCGCAATGTGCTTCGGGGACACCAGCACGGACGTCCGGCCACCAGGCACCCACTCGTGCCGGGCCGACCGGGCGCAACCGGCCGCCACCGCACGACGGAGTGCACCCGGCGGACGGGAACCGAGTCGATCCCGCGACGGGCCGCCGCCCGACGCGGGGCGCCCTGCCGGCCCGCAAGGGCAGACAGGGGCGCGGCAACGGAGAGGGCTTGACGGTGGGCAGAGCGGGTACGGAAAGCCGAGGGTCGCGGGACCCCCGACGCCTCCGCGTCGGCGCCGCCACCGTCCACCGGGCCGTACCGTCCGCCGCCGCCTTCAGCGCCCTCACCTCTGAGTCCACCGTCTGCGGCGGCAGCGGACCGGAAGCCACCGCGACGACCCGGAAAGGGGACTACCGGGTATGAGTTCACTGCTGCTGCTGACCAACGCCCTCCAGCCGTCCGCCGAGGTACTGCCCGCACTCGGGCTGCTGCTGCACAGCGTGCGGGTGGCGCCCGCCGAGGGTTCGGCGCTGGTCGACACCCCCGGCGCCGATGTCATCCTGATCGACGGGCGGCGCGACCTCCCGCAGATCCGCAGCCTGTGCCAGCTGCTCCGCTCCACCGGCCCCGGCTGCCCGCTGATCCTGGTGGTCACCGAGGGCGGTCTGGCCGCGGTCACCGCCGAGTGGGGCATCGACGACGTCCTGCTGGACACCGCTGGGCCCGCCGAGGTGGAGGCCCGCCTGCGGCTGGCCATGGGGCGTATGCAGGTCGTCTCCGACGACAGCCCGATGGAGATCCGCAACGGCGATCTCTCGGTGGACGAGGCCACCTACTCGGCCAAGCTCAAGGGCCGGGTGCTGGACCTCACCTTCAAGGAGTTCGAGCTGCTGAAGTATCTCGCCCAGCATCCCGGCCGGGTCTTCACCCGCGCCCAGCTGCTGCAGGAGGTCTGGGGCTACGACTACTTCGGCGGCACCCGCACCGTGGATGTGCACGTCCGGCGGCTGCGGGCCAAGCTCGGCCCGGAGCACGAGCAGCTGATCGGCACGGTGCGCAACGTCGGCTACCGCTTTGTGATCCCGGAGAAGGGCGACAAGAGCGGCGCCGGAGCCGACCGTTCCGCCGCCGCCCAGGCGGCCCTGGGGGACGACGCCGGAGCGGTGAGCAGGCCCTGACGCCCTCCCGCACCGACCGGGCTCCCGAGCAGCGGGCGGCCCGGTCGGTGCGGCCTCAGGACCGGTCGATACGGCCGAGAAGGGGACACCCCGGCACCTGCTCCGCCACCCGCGTAGAATCCCCCCGTGCCCAAGGTGACGCGTGACGATGTGGCCAGGCTGGCAGGAACCTCGACCGCGGTCGTCAGCTACGTCATCAACAACGGTCCGCGGCCGGTTGCGCCCGCGACCAAGGAGCGTGTGCTCGCGGCCATCGAGCAGCTCGGCTACCGGCCCAACAGTGTGGCCCAGGCGATGGCCAGCCGCCGTACCAACCTCATCGGCATGGTGGTCCCCGACGCCCGGCAGCCGTTCTTCGCCGAGCTGGCGCACGCCGTCGAGCGAGTCGCCTCCGAGCGCGGCAAGCTGGTGCTGATCGGCAACTCCGACTATGTCGACGACCGCGAGGTCCACTACGTCCGTGCCTTCCTCGGCATGCGGGTCTCCGGGCTGATCCTGGTCAGCCAGGGCCCGTCCGAGCGGGCCGCGGAGGAGTTCGCCGCCATAGAGGGCGCCCGGGTGGTGCTGCTGCACCGCCGCCCCGAGGCCATCGACGACGTGGCCGTGGTGACCGACGACGTCGGCGGCGCCGAGACCGCCGTACGCCATCTGCTGGAGGTCCACGGGCACCCGTATGTGGCCTGCTTCGGAGGACCGGTGGCCTCCCCGGCCCCCGGCGACCCGGTGGTCGACCACATCGAGGGCTGGATGCGGGCCATGGACGCCCATGGCGTCCCCACCGGGCAGCACCTGGTGGAGGCTCCCTTCGACCGCTACGGCGCCTACCGGGTCGCGCTGGACCTGCTGCGCTCCCCCGACCGGCCGCCGGCGGTCTTCTGCTCCACCGACGACCAGGCCATCGGTGTGCTGAGGGCCGCCCGGGAGGCCGGGCTGCGGGTTCCGGAGGACCTGGCCGTGGCCGGCTTCGACGACATCCCCGAGGCCGCCTTCTGCGACCCGCCGCTGACCACCGTCGCCTCCGACCGGGACGCCATGGCACGCGCCGCCGTGGACCTGGTCCTCGACGACTCCCTGCTGGTCCCGGGTTCGGACACCGAGCGGGTCCGCCAGTTCCCCAACCGGCTGGTCCTGCGCCGCTCCTGCGGCTGCGGCTGACACGGCCCTTCTGCGCCGCCCCGGGGCCGCGAAGCCGCCCTCACCGGGCCCGCACGCCCCCGACGTGCAGAGTTGTCCATTCGGGGAAACCCGGGGCCGACCAGGCTTTATGAGAAACTGACGGGCTTCTCGGCACCTTCTGAGGCCGCTCTCATCCGTTTCTCATCAAGCGGGCGGACCTTGGGGCCATGAGCGAACAGCACCCCCAGCCGCACAGCGGCGCAGACGCCCCCCAGACCCCGCCGCGGGTGGTGGAGGGCACCGTCGTCGGACACCCCGACTATGTCTACCGCGAGGACTTCGGCGCCGCCACCGCAGGCGCCACCGCCGCCCCCGAGCCGGAGCCGGCGCCCTCGCACGGCCACCGCGCCCGCAGGTCCGGACTGCGCGGCCGGCTGGTGCTGGTCGCCGCCGCCGCGGTGCTGGCCGCGACCGCGGGCGGTGCCGCCGGCGGGCTGATCGCCTCCGGGCACGACGGCGGCTCCACCGTCGCCTCCTCCACCGTGGCCCGCACGGTCGCCGACAAGACCTCCGCCGGGACCTCCACCGTCGCGGCGATCGCCCAGGCCGTCACCCCCAGCACGGTGGAGATCTCGGTGCGGTCGGACAGCGGCTCCGCCACCGGCACCGGGGTGATCCTCAACTCCACCGGCCAGATCCTCACCAACTACCACGTGATCTCCTCCGCGGTGGACAGCGGTGCCGCCATCACCGTCACCTTCTCCAACGGCTCCACCGCCACCGCCTCCCTGGTCGGCACCGACAAGGCGCTGGACGTGGCCGTGGTCAAGGCGTCCGGGGTGAGCGGCCTGACCCCCGCCACGCTGGGCGACTCCGACGCGGTGGCGGTCGGCGACGCCGTGGTGGCCATCGGCTCGCCCGAGGGCCTCACCGGAACCGTCACCTCCGGCATCATCAGCGCCAAGAACCGCGAGGTCACCGTGCAGGTCGACGAGGAGTCGACCCGTGGCAACGGCGGCTTCGGCTACCCCCGGCTGCCCGGCGCCGACGGCTCCTCCCGTTCGTCCGGCTCGTCGTCCGCCACCGCCACCTACAAGGCGCTGCAGACCGACGCCGCGCTCAACCCCGGCAACTCCGGCGGCCCGCTGATCAATGCGTCCGGCCAGGTCGTCGGGCTCAACTCGGCGATGTACTCCTCCTCCGGATCCAGCGCCGACAGCAGCAGCGAGTCCGGCTCCATCGGCCTGGGGTTCGCCATCCCGATCAACGCGGTGCGCCAGGTTCTGCCGCAGCTCCAGGCCGGCCAGACGCTGTCGACCTGACCGGGCACCGCGGTGCCTCCGCCCTTTATCGCGGCCTCACCCGCCCGGGCGGACAATGGCCGCAGCGGCCGATGCACAGAACATGACACCCGAGCTCCAGCCCGACCTCACGCACCCCGGAGAGGCAGCCCGCCATGACTCCCCCCGCCGCCGAGCGCTCCCACCCCGATGCGACCGGCTCCACCGCCCGCATCCTGGTGGTCGACGACGAGCCCGCCCTGCGTGACGCCCTGGAGAGCAGTCTCGCCTTCGAGGGGTACGAGGTCTGCACCGCCACCGACGGGCTGGAGGCCCTGGACGCCGTACAGCGGGAGCAGCCGGAGCTGGTGCTGCTGGACATCATGATGCCGCGGATGGACGGCCTCACCGCCGTCCGCCGCATGCGGTCGCGCGGTGACACCGTGCCGGTGCTGATGCTCACCGCACGGGACGCCGTGGGCGACCGGGTCACCGGTCTGGATGTGGGCGCCGACGACTACCTCGCCAAGCCCTTCGAGCTGGACGAGCTCTTCGCCCGGGTGCGGGCGCTGCTGCGCCGCTCCGCACTGGCCGCCGAAGCCGCGCGGCTGGAGGAGGCGGAGGACGACGAGCTGCTCTCCTTCGAGGGCCTGCGGATGAACACCGCCACCCGGGACGTCAGCCGCGACGGCAGACCGGTGGAGCTGACCCGCACCGAGTTCATGCTGCTGGAGATGTTCCTGTCGCACCCCCGGCAGGTGCTCACCCGTGAGCAGATACTCAAGGCGGTGTGGGGCTTCGACTTCGAGCCGTCCTCCAACTCGCTGGACGTGTACGTGATGTACCTGCGCCGCAAGACGGAGGCCGGCGGCAAGCCCCGGCTGATCCAGACCGTCCGCGGGGTCGGCTATGCCCTGCGCCCCGCTGCCAGAGCTGCCTGATCGTCATGTCCCAGCGCCTCCCCCGTGCCACCACCGGGTGGTTCCGCCGTATTCCGATGCGGCGCCGGCTGGCCCTGCTGACCGCCCTCGCGGTCGCGGTGGCAGTGGCGGTCTCGGCCTTCTCCTGCTGGCTGCTGGTCCGCAACCAGTTGTCGGCACAGCGCGACAACCGGCTGAAGGAGACCATCACCCTGCCGCCGAACCACCAGATGTCCCCGGCCGATGTGGTCGGGCAGTTCTGCATCGCCCCACCGCGCGGCCCGCAGGGGGTACGGCAGTCGGACATCACGGTCACCGTGGTCACGGCCGACGGACAGAGCTGCACCTTCACCCATGACTCCGGTGACGAGCACGGGTCCGTGAAGCCCACGGCGGCGGACCGGGCGGTTGCCGCCCAGCCCAACAGCGAGGTGACCCGCAACGGCACCCTCACCGACGGCGCGGAGGCCCGGGTCTACACCCGCAATGTCGGGCCCGGTGTCGCCATCGCCGTGGCCACCCCGGCCAACCTGGTGGACGACCAGCTCAACGCGCTCGCCGTGCGCCTCGCCATCGTGGCCGCCTGCGGTGTGATCATGGCGTCCAGCGCGGGCCTGCTGGTCGCCCGTGCCTCCCTCAAGCCGGTCGACCAGCTCACCGACGTGGTGGAGCACATCGCCCGCACCGAGGAGGTGGGCACCACCATCCCGGTCGAGGGCAAGGACGAGATCGCCCGGCTGAGCGAGTCCTTCAACGCCATGAGCACCGCCCTCGCCAACTCCCGCGACCGGCAGACCAGGCTGATCGCCGACGCCGGGCACGAGCTGCGCACCCCGCTCACCTCGCTGCGCACCAATGTGGACCTGCTGGTCCGCAGCGACTCCACCGGCCGGGCGCTGCCCACGGAGACCCGTACCCGGCTGCTGGGCAATATGCAGGCGCAGATGGGCGAGCTGTCCACCCTGATCGGCGATCTGCTGGAGCTGTCCCGCCCGGCCGGCGGCCGCTCCGGGCAGGAGACCACGGTGGTGGCCCTGCATGACATCGCCGCCCGCGCGGTGGACCGGGGCCGGCTGCGCGGCCCGGGGCTGCACTTCGATGTGGAGCTGGAGCCCTGGTTTGTGCAGGGCAATGCGCACGCACTGGAACGTGCCGTGATCAACCTGCTGGACAACGCGGTGAAGTACAGCCCGCCCGGCGGCACCGTCGACGTCCACCTCTCCGGTGGCCGGCTGGCCGTCCGCGACCGCGGGCCGGGCATCGCACCGGATGAACTGCCCTATGTGTTCGACCGCTTCTGGCGGTCGCCGTCCTCCCGGCAGCTGCCGGGCTCGGGCCTGGGCCTGTCGATCGTGGCCCAGACCGTCCGCGACTGCGGCGGCGAGGTCACCCTGGGTGCGGCCGCCGACGGGGGTCCGGGCGCCCTGGCGATCCTGCTGCTGCCGGGCTCGCCGGTGTCCGGGCGGCCCGGGCTGGACGGCGGCGGGCACGGCGCCTGAGCACCGTGCCCGCCCTTGCAGCGATGTGACGTACCGTCAGTCCAGACCGGCGCCGTTGCCGACGACGGTGATCCGGTCCTCGGCCGGCGGGGCCAGCGGGGCCGTCGCCGTGGAGTGAGCGGTCAGATAGGCGGTGAACATGTCCAGGTCGGAGGCGCCCACCAGCTTGTTGGTGCCGCCGGCGAAGGCCCCGAAGCCGTCGCCGCCACCCGCGAGGAACTCGTTCATCGCCACCCGGTAGGTCCTGGCGGGGTCGATCGGCTCACCGTTGAGCTTCACCGTGTCGACCACCACCCGGTCGGCGCCGGACCTGGTGAAGTCCAGGGTGTAGGTGAGGCCCCTGGACACCTGGAGGATCTTGGGGGCTGCCTCGTTGGCGCCGCTGACCTGCTGCTGAAGCGCGGTGATGATCTGCGCGCCGGTCAGGTCGATCACATTCATCATGTTGGTGAACGGCTGCACGGTGAACGCCTCGGCGTAGGTCACCACGCCGTCGCCCTCGCTGCCGGACGCCTGGTACACCAGATCGGCCCGGATTCCGCCCGGGTTCATAAAGGCGATCTGCGCTCCGCCCTTGTCGGCCGGTGCCAGGCCCTCCAGCTGCGCATCCGCGATCAGCTCGCCGAGCGGCGTCTCCGGGTCGGTGCTGCCGCGGCCGTTGATGTCGGCGGAGAGATAGCCGACGGTGCGGCCGGCGATCGGCGCGGCGATCTTCTGGTAGTAGGCGATCAGGTCGGTGATGTCGCCGGCCTTGGGGATGGTCCGGCGGACCACATGGTTGGCGGCCGTCACCGAGCTGCGGATCACATCACCGGTGGCGCGGTTGATCGGCAGATCGATCTCGGTGTACAGCCGGCCGAAGGAGGCGGCGCTGGTCACCCGGCGGGGCTGGCCTGCCGGGTCCAGGATGGTGCAGTTGTACGAGTTGTGGGTGTGGCCGGTGACGATCGCGTCCACCGCCGGGTCGATGTTCTTGGCGATGTCCACGATGGGGCCGGAGATCCCGGCGCCGGCGCCGGGGGAGTCGCAGTCCGCGTCATAGGTGGCGCCGGCCGGGTAGCCGCCCTCGTGCACCAGCGCCACGATGGTCTTGACGCCCTGCTTCTTCAGCTGGGCGGTGTACTTGTTGATCGTCTCGACCTCGTCGCCGAACTTCAGGCCCTTGACGCCCGCGGCGGTGACGATGTTCGGGGTGCCCTTGAGGGTCACACCGATGAAGCCGACCTTGATGCCGTGCACATTCTTGATCCAGTACGGCGCCAGGATCGGCTTGCCGGTCTTCTCGCTGGTGACATTGGCCGCCAGGTACGGGAAGTCGGCGCCCTTGAACCGCCGGCCGTCGGCGTAGCAGCCGTCGGTGGGGTGGCAGCCGCCGTTCTGCAGCCGCAGCAGCTCGGCCGAGCCCTCGTCGAACTCGTGGTTGCCCACGCTGGTGACATCGAGGCCGATCTTGTTCATCGCCTCGATGGTCGGCTCGTCGTGGAAGAGGCCGGACAGCAGCGGGCTGGCGCCCACCACGTCGCCGGCGGCCACGGTGAGCGAGTCGCGGTGGCCCTTGCGGGCCTCGCGCAGTGCGGTGGCAAGGTACTCGGCACCGCCGGCCGGGGTGGAGACCACCGCTCCGGTGGCGTCCTTCTCCTTGATGGTGCCCGAAGAACCCGACGGGGGTTCGAGGTTGCCGTGGAAGTCGTTGATCGCCAGCAGCTGCAGATTCTCGACATGCACCTTGGCCGGGTGGTGCTCCGGGCCGTGGTGGTGTTCTGCAGCGGAGGCGGCGGCCCCCGGGATCGCCAGGGCGACGATGCCCGCCGAGGCGACGCCGGCCAGCAGCAGGCGGCGCCGGCGGGTGCCGGTTCTGATGGTCTCGGGCAAGGAAATCCCCATTCAGCGTTCGGAGCTTGGCATGCGCGTGACGGGGGAAGCTAGGGTCAACGCGCGTAGCTGTCAGGGCCTTACGGGTAACGAGCCGGTTCCGGTGCCCGCACGACTGATGCCGGGCCGGCCCCTTTCGGGACGGCCCGGCATCACCGGAGCAGAGGTCAGCCGCAGCGGCGTCCGCTGTTGATGCACCGGACGACCTGGTTCATCAGGCCCGGCGACATCACATTGACGAAGTCGCCGTGGTCGGTGATCGCCTTGTGCAGCTCCTCCGGGAAGCTGTCCAGGGCGAACGTGCTGCCCTGCGGGATGTTGTAACTGAGCGTCATCCGCAGCTGGGGAATGGCCTTGAAACCGTTCTGACAGGTGCCGTCGGCGGCCGGGAAGACCACATGGGTGCGGTGGTTGGCGCTGTCCGTGTTCTGGCCGTCCCAGCAGCTGGGGAAGTCCAGGATGCGTACGGTCCGGGCGCTGCCGCAGAGCGGGTACTTGTCCGTCAGCCGGCGGTTCTGCGCATTGGAGCAGGTCCACTGGGCCCTGGCGTTGGCCGGACCGTTGGTGACCGCCGCCTTGGCGTCACCGGTGATGATCCGGAGGAACTCCGGCATCGCGGTGACCTTGGACTTCGCGTTGCCCCGGAACTCCAGGCGGACGCTGCTCGCCTTGATCTTGGTGCCGATGTTGTTGTCCGCCTGCCCGCCGAGCTCATTGGCGTCGCCCTGGTCACCGGCCTGGGTGATGCGCACCACCGGCCAGTAGTAGGCCGACTTGTCGCCCTGGTTGGCACAGGTGGTGCCGCCCGCGGCCAGGCTGTCGTTGGTGGAGAAGCCGTCGCTGGTCTTGTTGCCGACGTAGTCGTGCACATGGTGGGCGCCGTTCTCGACACCCGGGGCGACGATGAAGTTGGCGGGGTTGTTGTGGTCGCTCACACCGCAGCGCGAGGTGAAGATGCCGCTGCGGCCGAGGCGGGGGTCGTTGGCGTTGGGCTGGACGCTCCTGATGTCGACGAAGTCGGCGGCGGAGAGTCCGTTGGCGAAGCCGTCGGCGCCCAGCGGGCCGTTGGCGTTCTGCTGGCCGGTTCCGGTTCCGGTGCCTGCGCCGTTCTGGCCGTTCTGACCGCCCTGCTGGCCGCCGCCCGCCTGGGTGGCCTGACCGCCGCCCGCCTGGGTGGCCTGACCGCCGCCGGCCTGGTTGTCCTGGCCGGACTGCTGGCCCCCCTGCTGGCTGCCCTGGTCGGCCTGCCCGCCGCCCCCTCCGTTCTGCAGGGAGCACGAGGCCATGCCGGCGAGGTTCTGCGGCCGCTGCCCCCCGGTCCGCTCCATCACGGTGCCGATCCGGTCGAACAGCGCCACCCGCTGGTCCCGCAGCGGACCGAGGATCGCGTTCTGCACGAAGTTCTGCCCGCCCTGCCCGTGGGCCGCGTGCAGCCGGGCGTTGGCGTCCTGGGTCAGGGCGTCCACCTGGACCAGGTCCCGGTCCACCTCTGCCTTGGCCTGGCCCGGGACGCTGCCCAGCAGCTCGTTCACTCGTGGACAGGCGATGCTCGCCGCCGCGACGTTGTCGTCCGCGCTGGCGCTTGCGGTGAAGGCGGCATAGCCTCCGCCTCCCAGCGCCAGAGCGGCGGCCACGCCGATGGCCACCGCACGGCCCCTGCGCTGTCCGCGCTGGTGTTGGCTCATGGTGCTCTGCCCTCCGTCGGGGGTGTGTAGGCAATGGCCCGCCGCGAGTGGCGGTCCGTCGGGCGCTGCCGTCCTCTACGCGCGGACTCCACGGCTGGTTCAGCGGCGCCGCCGCGGGACAGCCGTAAGGTCATGACCATGGACGCTGCTGCCGCGGGGACCAGCCCCGCCGAGGACCGCATCGAGACCGTCGCCGTACCCGTGCCGGAGGATGCCCGGCTGATCGCCGCGCTGCTGGAGACCGCCGCCCGGGAGGACGGCCGGGCCGCCGTCTCCGAGCAGGGCCGGCTGCGGCTGCGGGCCGAGCGCACCGGGGTGCGGCATCTGCTCCAGCACGACGGCTACGGCACCCTCGTCGGCTACGCCCAGCTGGACGGCTCGGCGGCGGGCGAGGCCGCCACGGCGGAGCTGGTGGTGGACCCGGCGCACCGGGGCCGCGGCCACGGCCGGCTGCTGGCCGAGGCCGCGCTCAAGGGGGCCGGCGGGTCGCTGCGGGCCTGGGCGCACGGCGGCCACCCGGCGGCCCGCCGGCTCGCCGAGGTCCTGGGACTGGAGCTCTTCCGGGAGCTGCGGCAGCTGCGCCGCCCGCTGCCGGCCACCCCCGAGGAGCTGGACGCCGAGCTGCCGCAGCCGTCCCTGCCGGACGGTGTGGCGGTGCGCACCTTCCGGGTCGACGACGACGACAGGGCCTGGCTGACGCTGAACGCCACCGCCTTCGCCCACCACCCCGAGCAGGGCGCCTGGACGGAGCGTGACCTGGCGGAGCGGATCGGTGAGCCGTGGTTCGACCCGGACGGCTTCTTCCTGGCCGTGCGGGAGACGCCCGCCGGGGAGGCGCTGGTGGGCTTCCACTGGACCAAGGTGCATCCCCGCACGCCCGGCCAGGAGCAGCTCGGCGAGGTGTATGTGCTGGGGGTCGACCCGGCGGAACAGGGCAGCGGCCTGGGGCGGGCGCTCACCGCCGTGGGGCTGCGGCACCTGGCCGCCGACCGGGGCCTGCGGGCGGCGATCCTCTATGTCGACGCCGACAACCCGGCCGCGCTGCGGGTATACGAACGGATGGGGTTCACGGTCCACGAGGTGGATCTGATGTACCGCACCAGGGGTGCGTGACCGAAGGATCACTGCTGGTGGCGGTTGCGAAGACGGCGCGACCGACTCAGCTTTCCTGCCCGCCACGCGGTGTTTACCGTGGATTCAACCGCTGTTGCCAAGATCGCGGAATGAAGTCAGCAGTGCCGTCTCCGCGCCGCAGCCATCTGCGCCCGGCATCGCCGTCGGCTGCGGTTACCACCGCTGCCGTCGCCGGGTGCCCGGCGGGGTATGCGACGGGTGAGGAGCCGGCATCGCCGGACGTCGCCGTGCAGGAGGAGCTGGAGACCATGGGCAGCACCCCTCGTCCCGTCCGCGCAGTGGAGCAGCCGCCCTCGGGCGGTGTGACCGCCACGCTCGGCATCCCGCTGACGTCCGGCACCGCCCTGGTGGCGGACGAGCACCCGGCGGAGGTCTTTCCCGAGTTCGAGGAGGAGCTGCCGCAGGGCCGCTTCCTGGACCGGGAACGCAGCTGGCTGGCCTTCAACGAGCGGGTGCTCGAGCTCGCCGAGGACCCGGAGACCCCGCTGCTGGAGCGGGCCAAGTTCCTGGCGATCTTCGCCAGCAACATGGACGAGTTCTTCATGGTGCGGGTGGCCGGGCTCAAGCGCCGTATCGCCACCGGGGTCGCCACCCGCTCCGCCTCCGGGATGCAGCCGCGCGAGGTGCTGGAGCAGATCTGGACCCGGTCCCGTGAGCTGATGGCCCGCCAGGCCGCCGACTTCCAGCAGGACGTCCTGCCGGAGCTGGCGGCCGAGGGCATCGAGCTGGTCCGCTGGGACGATCTCACGGACAAGGAGCAGTCCCGGCTGCACACCCTCTTCCGGCAGCGGATCTACCCCGTGCTGACCCCGCTCGCGGTGGACCCGGCACACCCCTTCCCGTACATATCGGGACTCTCCCTCAACCTCGCCGTGGTGGTCCGCAACCCGCTCTCGGGCCACAAGCACTTCGCCCGGGTCAAGGTCCCGCAGTCGCTGAACCGCTTCCTGGAGGCGTCCCCGCAGCGCTACGTCCCGCTGGAGGACGTGATGGGGGCGCATCTGGAGGAGCTCTTCCCCGGTATGGAGGTGCTGGCGCACCATGCCTTCCGGGTGACCCGCAACGAGGACCTCGAGGTCGAGGAGGACGACGCCGAGAACATCCTCAAGGCGCTGGAGAAGGAGCTGATGCGGCGGCGCTTCGGGCCGCCGGTGCGCCTGGAGGTCGAGGAGTCCATCGACCCCTATGTGCTGGACCTGCTGGTCCGCGAGCTGAACATCAGCGAGGCCGAGGTCTACCCGCTGCCCGGCCCGCTGGACCTCACCGGTCTCTTCGGGCTGGCCGAGCAGGACCGGCCGGAGCTGCGCTACCCCAAGTTCGTGGCGGGCACCGCCCGCGGCCTCACCGATGTGGAGTCGGCGTCCGCGCCGGACATCTTCGCCGCGATGCGCGAGCGGGACGTGCTGCTGCACCACCCGTACGACTCCTTCTCCACCTCGGTGCAGGCCTTCCTGGAGCAGGCCGCCGCCGACCCGGACGTCCTGGCCATCAAGCAGACGCTCTACCGCACCAGCGGCGACTCGCCGATCGTGGACGCCCTGATCGACGCCGCGGAGTCCGGCAAGCAGGTGCTGGTGCTGGTGGAGATCAAGGCCCGGTTCGACGAGCAGGCCAACATCAAGTGGGCCCGCAAGCTGGAGGAGGCCGGCTGCCATGTGGTCTACGGCCTGATCGGGCTGAAGACGCACTGCAAGCTCTCCCTGGTGGTCCGCCAGGAGGGGGAGTCGCTGCGCCGCTACTCGCATGTCGGCACCGGCAACTACCACCCCAAGACGGCCCGCCTCTACGAGGACCTGGGTCTGCTGACCTCCGACCCGCAGGTGGGCGCGGACCTCTCCGACCTCTTCAACCGGCTGTCGGGGTACTCGCGCCGCGAGTCCTACCGGCGGCTGCTGGTGGCGCCCCGCGGGCTGCGCGACGGGCTGGTCTCCCGGATCCACGAGGAGATCGCCCACCACCGTGCGGGCCGGCCCGCCCGGGTGCAGATCAAGGTCAACTCGATCGTGGACGAGACCCTGGTGGACGCCCTCTACCGGGCATCCCAGGCGGGCGTTCCGGTCGATGTGTGGGTGCGCGGCATCTGCGCGGTGCGGCCCGGCGTCACCGGGCTGTCGGAGAACGTCCGGGTACGCAGCGTGCTGGGACGGTTCCTGGAGCACTCCCGGATCTTCCTCTTCGGCAACGGCGGCGACCCCGAGGTGTGGATCGGCAGCGCCGACATGATGCACCGCAATCTCGACCGCCGTATCGAGGCCCTGGTGCGGGTGGCCGACCCCGCCCAGCGTGCCGAACTGGCCGGGCTGATCGAGCTCGGCATGTCCGACGAGACCGCCTCCTGGCACCTTGGCCCGGACGGCACCTGGACCCGCCACTGGCACGACGCCGACGGACGGCGGCTGCGGCACGTCCAGGAACTCCTCATCGAGTCTCGCAGGCGCCGGCGGGGGCCGGCCAACCGCTAGGCCGCACGCGGCCGCCGCCCACCGCTCACGGGGGAACGGGGACCTCTTCCAGATGACCGACGCGCTCTCGCCCGCCCCGCAGTCCGCGGCTCCCCCGGCAGTTGCCACTGCCGGGGACCCGACTGCCGGGGAGGTGCTCACCGCCCACCTCACCGCCCAGGCCGTGGCGTTTCTGCGTGCCCTGCCCACGGTGCGCGGGGAGCCCGGCGGCAGACCCGGCGAACCCGACGCACAGGGCGGGGACCTGCTGCGCGCCGTACGACGCGTCGGAGGGGCCCTGCACACCTTCGCCGCCGCCGTGGAACCCGGCTGGGCCCAGGAACTCCGCGACGAACTGCGCTGGCTGCTCAACATGCTGACCCAGGAGCCGTCCTACGACCGGCGCCTCGCCAGGCTGGTGGCCGCCCTGGACTCGCTCACCCGGACCGCAGCCCCCGACCGGCTGCCGGCGCAGCGCGGCGACGAGCCGTCCTCCCCCTCGACCGGGATGCTGGCCGGACACCCGGGTGCCGCCAAGGCCCGGGCGCTGCTGGAGCGCCAGCTGACGGTGGCCCGCGCCCGGATCCACACCTCGTCGCTCCAGGAGCTGCGCTCCGCCCGGCTGCATGCGCTCGCCGACCGGATGACCCTGCTCACCGGTGAGGTGCCGCTGGCGGCACCCGCCGCAGCCGCGGCGCGCGAGGTGCTGCTGCCGCAGGCCGCCGCCGCGCTGGGCGCCCTGGCCCGTGCGGCCGAGGCGCTGCCGCTGCTGCGGGCGGGCGCCGCCTACAACGGGGACGCACGGCACCGGCTGCACGCCGAGGCGCCGCTGCCGGACGCCGACGCCGCCCTGGGCACCGACGACGCGCCATGGCTGCGGGTACGGATCCTGGCCAAGCGGGCCCGCTACGCCCTGGAGGTGTGCGAGCCGCTGCTGGGCGGGCAGGCGTCGGGGACGGCGGCCCGGCTGGACTCGCTGGGCCGGGTGCTGGACCGCCACCAGGAGGCGGCGGACGCGGCGGCCACCGCCGCCGCGGCGGCCCGCACTCCGCGGATCACCCCGGCGACGGGCTATGTGCTGGGCGTGGTCCACGCCGACCAGCGGCTCGAGGTGGAGGCGGCCCGCTACTCCTTCGGCCTGCAGTGGCCCGAGCTGCTGAACTCCGACTGGCCCGACTGGCCGGTCCGCTGACCACTGGTACAGGGTCGCCGGGCAAGCGCGGGAAGGAGGCCCGGATGCGGACGACCGTACTGGCGGCCGGGGCCGTGCTCTGGCTGCCCGGGGCCTCGGGCGGTGCCGCGCGCCACCCCGCCGAGCTGCGGTTCTGCTGGTTCGAACCGCTGCTGGCGCTGGTCCACCGGCCCAAGTACGACGACTGGTCGATGCCCAAGGGCAAGCTGAAGCCGGGCGAGGACGCCATGGCCGGTGCACTGCGCGAGGTACGGGAGGAGACCGGGTACAGCTGTGTGCTGGGTGCCGCGCTGCCCACCCTGCACTACTCCGCGCAGGGCCGGCCCAAACAGGTCCGCTACTGGGCGGCGGTGCCGGTGGGCGGACGCTTCTCCGCGAACCGGGAGGTGGACCGGCTGGTGTGGCTGCCCGCGCCGGCCGCCCGTGCCCGGCTGACGCGGGACCTCGACCGGGTGCTGGTGGACGCCTTGCTGGAGGCGCTTGGGCAGGGGAAACGTGACATGGTAACGACATTCTCTTGATCCTGTCGTGTCCAGTCCGTGAGGAAACCGTTACTACCGACCGCCGTCTCCTTGCGTCCCTCCGAGGTTCACCATCCGTTCATTCACGCCCGCCTGACGCTTCACCTCTCCGGCCTAACGTCATGTTCATCGACGCCCGGCACGGACGTCGCGACACCGAGAAGCCCCAGGTCAGGTCAGTCGGGGCTGCCAGAAAGGGACACACAGTGAAGCTCCAGCGGAACGGCCGCTCCAAGGCCCTCGCAATCGGCGCCCTGGCGGTCGTCAGCTCGCTGTCGCTCGCAGCGTGCGGCTCTGACGACAACAAGAACTCCGACACCTCCTCCTCTCCCGCCGCTTCCGCCGCTGCGTCCACGAGCGCCAGCGCCGCCAGCGACTGCGGCAAGGGCGGCCAGCTGCTCGGTGCCGGCTCCACCGCACAGGCAAACGCGATCGAGGTCTGGAAGGCCGCCTTCCAGGCGCAGTGCTCCGGCACCGTGATCAACTACAACGGCAACGGCTCCGGCGCCGGTGTCGCCAACTTCACCCAGGGCAAGGTCGCCTTCGCGGGCTCCGACGCCGCCCTGAAGCCCGAGGAGGTCACCGCCTCCAAGACCGTCTGCCCCGGCGGCCAGGGCATCGACCTCCCGATGGTCGGCGGCGCGGTTGCGATGGCCTACAACGTCGACGGCGTCGACAACCTGGTGCTGGACGCCCCCACGCTGGCCAAGATCTTCGACAGCAAGATCACCAAGTGGAACGACCCGGCGATCACCAAGCTCAACCCGGGCGCCAAGCTGCCGGACGCCAACATCCAGGCCTTCCACCGCGCTGACGACTCCGGCACCACCAAGAACGTCACCGCGTACTTCGCGGCCGCCGGCGGCAAGGCTGCCTGGCCCTACGCGCCCGACAAGAAGTGGGCCGGCAAGGGTGGCCAGGCCGCGACCGGCAGCGCCGGCCTCGCCAGCCAGGTCAAGCAGCAGAAGAACTCGATCACCTACGTCGAGCTCTCCTACGCGCAGACCAACAGCCTGAAGACCGCGAAGATCTCCACCGGTGCCGCGCAGCCCGTGGACGCCACCGCCGAGGCCGCCGCCAAGACCATCGGCCTCGCCAAGGTCACCGGCACCGGCAACGACCTGGCCCTCTCCCTCGACTACGCCACCAAGGCCGACGGTGCCTACCCGATCGTCCTGGTGACCTACGAGATCGTCTGCGACAAGGGCAACAAGGCCGACACCCTCCCCGGCGTCAAGGCCTTCCTGAACTACACCATCAGCGACGAGGCCCAGCAGGCCATCGCCGACAAGGGCTACGTCCCGCTGCCGGCCGAGGTCGCCTCCAAGGTGAAGGCCATCATCCCGACCCTCGCCTGATCCACCGGGTTCCCCATGTGACACGCGCGGCCGGCCCCGGAGGAGGGGGGCGGGGCCGGCCGCGCGCACTGCCTCCCTCCTCCCGCCGACGCAACCGACAGTCCGGTGCACCGCCGCCAGGCGCCGCCCCCGCAGGGGCCGGCGCCTTCAGACCGGAGACGACCATGGACACACCCTCGCCGACCGTCCCGCAGGACCGGGACGACGGCCGCAACCATCCGCAGCGAAAGACCGTCGACCTCCCCACGCAGCTGCCCTCCGCCCTTGCGCAGGCCACCGGACAGAACGGGGTCAGCTCCCCGCCCAGGACCGGGAACCGCATCGGCGACACGCTCTTCCTCGCCGCCTCCCGCGGCTCGGGCATCCTGCTGCTCTGCATCATGGCCGCCATCGCCATCTTCCTCGGCTGGCAGGCCAGCAAGTCGCTGAGCTCCAACCACGGCAACTTCTTCACCACCTTCGAGTGGAACGCCGACGCCACCCCGCCGGTCTTCGGCATCGCCGTGCTGCTCTTCGGCACCGTGGTCAGCTCGATCATCGCCATGGTCATCGCCGTACCGGTCGCCATGGGCATCGCACTGTTCATCTCGCACTACGCACCGCGCCGCCTGGCACAGCCGATCGCCTACCTGGTCGACCTGCTCGCCGCGGTGCCCAGCATCGTCTACGGCCTCTGGGGCGCCCTCTTCCTGGTGCCGCACATGAACGGCCTGACCGCCTGGATGAACGACTACCTCGGCTGGACGTACATCTTCGGCCAGAGCGACAGCGTCGCCGGCAGCGCACCGCGCAACCTCTTCACCGTCGGGGTGCTGCTCGCCATCATGATCCTGCCGATCATCACCGCGGTCAGCCGCGAGGTCTTCCGGCAGGTCCCCCGGATGCACGAGGAGGCCGCACTGGCCCTCGGCGCCACCCGCTGGGAGATGGTCCGCACCGCCGTGCTGCCCTTCGGCCGCCCGGGCGTGATCAGCGCCTCCATGCTGGGCCTGGGCCGCGCGCTCGGCGAGACCATGGCCGTGGCCACCGTGCTCTCCCCCTCGGACAAGCTCAATCTGCACATCATGGATCCGGGCGGCGGCACCTTCGCCCAGAACATCGCCGCCAAGTTCGGCGAGGCTTCCGACAACGGCCGCAGCGCCCTGATCGCCTCGGGCCTGATGCTGTTTGTGATCACCCTGCTGGTCAACGCGGGGGCACGCATGATCATCGCCCGCCGCAAGGAGTTCTCGGGGGCCAACGCATGAGTGCCCAAGCCAACCACCGCGCCACCTCCCCGCTGGGCCGCCGGAGCCTCACCAGCGGCCGACTGCCCAAGTGGGCACCCGCCGCCACCGCCGTCGCGGCCATCGCGATCGGCTGCGCCATCGGCGCCGGCGCCGGACTCTCCAGCCACATCCAGTGGGGCGTGATCGCCGCGCTGCTCTTCGTGGCGGGCTCCTACGCGCTGGCCGCCCGGGTCGAAGGGCCCAGGCAGGCCAAGGACCGGCTGGCCACCAGCCTGGTCTGGGTCTGCTTCATCCTCGCGGTGATCCCGCTGGTCTCGCTGACCGTCTACACCATCCAGAAGGGCGCCGGCGTCATCAACGGCACCTTCCTCAGCCACTCGATGAACGGCGTGATCAGCTCCGAGGCCGGCGGTGGCATCTACCACGCCATCGTGGGCACCCTGGAGCAGGTCGGCCTGGCCACCCTGATCGCCGCGCCGATCGGCCTGCTCACCGCCGTCTACCTGGTGGAGTACGGCAGGGGCAAGCTGGCCCGCGCCGTCACCTTCTTCGTGGACGTGATGACCGGCGTCCCCTCGATCGTGGCCGGACTCTTCGTCCTCTCGTTCTGGATCATGATCCTGGACTTCAGCTTCTCCGGCTTCGCCGGCAGCATGGCGCTCGCCATCCTGATGATGCCGGTGGTCGTCCGCTCCACCGAGGAGATGCTCAAGCTCGTCCCCAACGAGCTGCGCGAGGCCTCCTACGCGCTGGGCGTCCCCAAGTGGAAGACCATCGTGCGGATCGTCATCCCCACCGCCATCGGCGGCATCACCACCGGCATCATGCTGGCCGTCGCCCGCATCACCGGCGAAACCGCCCCCGTGCTGCTGCTCTGCTTCACCACGGACGTCATCAACACCAACCCGTTCCAGGATCCTCAGGAGTCACTGCCGCTCTACATCTGGCACCAGTACTCGCTGGGCAACGACCAGACCTACGCCCGCGCCTGGGGCGCCGCGCTGGTACTGATCGCCATTGTGATGGGCCTGAACCTCATCGCGCGGGGCATCGCGCGCTGGCGTTCCCCCAAGGCCGGCCACTGACACCCCCTGACGACGGAACGAGAGAAGAAACATCATGGCCAAGCGCATCGACGTCAGCGGACTGTCGGCCTACTACGGATCCTTCAAGGGCATCGAGGACATCTCGATGACCGTCGAGCCCCGCTCGGTGACGGCCTTCATCGGCCCCTCCGGCTGCGGCAAGTCCACCTTCCTCCGCACCCTCAACCGGATGCACGAGGTGATCCCCGGCGCCCGCGTCGAGGGCAAGGTGATGCTGGACGACGAGAACCTCTACGGCGCGGGTGTCGACCCGGTCGCCGTACGCCGCACCGTCGGCATGGTCTTCCAGCGGCCCAACCCGTTCCCCACCATGTCCATCTACGACAACGTGGTGGCCGGCCTGCGGCTCGCCGGGGTACGCAAGAAGTCCCTGCTGGACGCCGTGGTGGAGAAGTCCCTCAAGGGCGCCAACCTGTGGAACGAGGTCAAGGACCGGCTGAACAAGCCCGGTGCCGGCCTCTCCGGCGGCCAGCAGCAGCGGCTCTGCATCGCCCGCGCCATCGCGGTCGAGCCTCAGGTGCTGCTGATGGACGAGCCCTGCTCCGCGCTGGACCCGATCTCCACCCTCGCCATCGAGGACCTGATCGGTGAGCTGAAGTCGCAGTTCACCATCGTGATCGTGACCCACAACATGCAGCAGGCCGCCCGTGTCAGCGACCGCACGGCCTTCTTCAACCTGGCCGGCGTCGGCCAGCCGGGCCGGCTGATCGAGATCGACGACACCCAGCGGATCTTCTCCAACCCGTCCGTCCAGGCCACCGAGGACTACATCTCGGGCCGCTTCGGCTGAGCCTGCCAGACTGTCCTGCGGTGCTGCATGGCGGTGCCGCCGCAGGACATGGAAAAGGGCCCGCCCCCCAAGGGGGGCGGGCCCGTTCCGTATCCGACGTCAGGTGACGGCGAGCACAAACCCGTGGGCGATCCAGTAGACGAGGGCCGCCACGACCGCCGCCGCGGGCATGGTGATGAACCAGCCCATCACGATGTTCTGCGCCACACCCCAGCGCACCGCCCGGACCCGCTTGGTGGCACCCACACCCATGATCGCCGAGGTGATCACATGGGTGGTGGAGATCGGCGCCATGAAGACATAGGCGGTGGTGTAGAGAATGCCGGCCGCGGTGGTCTCCGCGGCGAAACCCTGCGGCGGGTCCAGCTCGATGATCTTGCGGCCGAGGGTGCGCATGATCCGCCAGCCGCCCGCGTAGGTGCCCAGCGAGAGCATCAGCGCACAGGAGATCTTGACCCAGACCGGGATGCCGTTGCCGTGCTGCGCCCCCGAGATGGTCAGCGCCAGCACCACCACACCCATGGTCTTCTGAGCGTCCTGCAGACCGTGGCCCAGCGCCATGGCCGCCGCCGAACCGGTCTGGGCGATCCGGAAACCGCGCTTGGCCTTGTGCGGGTTCACCCGGCGGAACAGCCAGAGGATCAGCAGCATCATCAGATAGCCGCAGACCAGGCCCACCACGGGCGAGAGGAACATCGGGATGATGATCTTCCCCACCACCCCGCTCCAGATCACATCCGTCCCCCCGGCCAGCGCCGCCCCCACCATGCCGCCGAAGAGCGCATGCGAGGAGGACGACGGCAGACCGAAGTACCAGGTGGCGAGGTTCCAGGTGATGGCACCGACCAGGGACGCAAAGAGGATGGTCATCCCCTGGCTGCCGGCCGGCGTCTCGATGATCCCCTTGGAGACGGTGTGCGCCACCCCCGTACCCAGGAAGGCGCCGGCCAGGTTCATCACCGCGGCCATGGCCAGTGCGGCCCTGGGGGTGAGCGCCCGGGTGGAGACCGAGGTGGCGATGGCGTTGGCGGAGTCGTGGAAGCCGTTCGTGTACGTGAAGAAGAAGGCGACGCCGACGACGACGACGAGTGCGGCGGTGTCCACCTGGTTCAGGACTCCTTGACGGCGATGGTCTCGACCGTGTTCGCCACGTGCTCGAAGGCGTCGGCCGCCTCCTCCAGGACATCCACGATCTGCTTCAGCTTCAGCACCTCGATGGCCTCGTACTGGCCACTGAAGAGATGGGCGAGCAGCTTGCGGTGGATCTGGTCCGCCTGGTTCTCCAGCCGGTTGATCTCGATCCAGTACTCGGTCAGGTTCGACATGGTGCGCAGATTGGGCATCGCCTCCGCGGTGAGCTCGGCGGCCCGGGCGAGCACCTCGATCTGCTGCTCGATCCCCTGCGGGAGCTGCTGGATGTCATAGAGGACGACCAGGTCGACGGCCTCCTCCATGAAGTCCATGATGTCGTCCAGCGAGGACGCCAGGGAGTAGATGTCCTCCCGGTCGAAGGGCGTGATGAACGAGGAGTTCAACTGGTGGAAGATCGCATGGGTACTGTCGTCACCCGCGTGCTCGGCCGCGCGCATGCGCTCGGCGATCTCTGAGCGGGCTGCGACGTCGGAGCCGAGCAGTTCGAGCAGGAGCTTGGAGCCGGTGACCAGGTTCTCCGCGGCTGCGGCGAACATGTCGTAGAAGCTCGTCTCCCTTGGGGCCAGACGAAAGCGCACAGAAATCTCCGGTGTGCAGGGTGCGGACTTGTCGATGCTAGGCGCTGTTGGCTCGAAACACGCAAACCGGGGTGGCGGGCCCACCGGACGCACTCGGCCGCCTTCCCCACCGTCCGCCGGTGACGCGCGCCAACAGTGTGCCGGACCAGCAGCCCGAATGCTGCCCCCGTGCACCGGTGGATACCGTCGCGTGACCTGCTGTTCGCGACGGCACCCCCCTACCCTTGAGGGCATGACCGCTTTGGAGGAGCTGCCCGATCCGGCCACGCCGGGGGTGCACGGCTACAGCAAGCAGAAGGACGAGCACCAGAAGAGGCTGCGCCGGATCGAGGGCCAGGTCCGGGGACTGCAGCGGATGGTGGAGGAGGACGTCTACTGCATCGACATCCTGACCCAGGTCTCGGCCTCCACCAAGGCGCTGCAGGCCTTTGCGCTGAATCTGCTGGAGGAGCACCTCAAGCACTGCGTGGCCGCCGCGGTGGAGCAGGGCGGCCCCGAGGCGGACGCCAAGGTGACGGAGGCCACCGCCGCCATCGCACGGCTGCTGCGCACCTGACCGGCGCCGCCCCCCGCGCTACGGATTGCGGGGCAGCGGTACCCGGGGCGCATCGCCCTCACCCGGTCGGCCCACCTTCAGCACCTCGTCGATCCGGGCCGGTGTGAGCCGGTCCTCCCCGCTGGACGAGGCAGCGATCATCAGGTCGCCGCACATCTCGATCTCGTCGAGGGCCACGTGGTCGTGGACACCCGCACCGCGCGGAGACGCCACGCACACCACCTCCTCGTCGTCGAGCCCTCATGCCCTTGCCCTACCGGTGGTCGAGAGCCGCCGCACGCCGGACGGAGGGCGGCCCACCCCTCTTCAAGGGTAGGCAGCCGAGGCCCGCTCCACATGGCACGGACGGGCCATTTGCGCCCCACCCGAAGGGTCCGCACCGCCCCGTGTGCCCCCTGTGTCCCGTACGGTCCGCAGGAACGGGCGACGCCCCGACCCGCCGTCCGCAGACGGGGCGGGGCGCCGACGGTCATTCGGAGGCGCCGTCTGCCTTCATCGTGACGACATCACCGGCGGGAGGCTCGGCCGCCTGCACCGCGCCGCCGAAGTCCGACAGCGATGTGGTGGACGTCACCACCACACGGTCCTTCTTGGCCGTCGACCCCGGCACCGAGGAGAAGGTGAAGACCTCCACGACCTTGTGCAGCCGCCCCTGCGCGTCCAGCCAGACGTCATAGGGGACCTTCTTGACCGTGAACGTCCCCGCAGCCATCCGCAGCCCGTCGGCCCCGGGACCGCCGGTGGCGTCCGCGGCCTTGGCCAGATCCAGAGTGCCGCGGTAGTGCTTGAGAACCACTCCGCCGACCGTCTCGGTACTCAGCAGCCGGGCCGACTGGGCGCCGCGCAGCGCACCGGCCGCGGTGGCCGGGTCGGTGGTGCCGCTGCTCACCAGATTGCCGTCCGGAAGCTGCTTGACCTGGAGCTTGACCCACTTGCCCGCGGGCACCCTGGCGCCGCTGTTCTGCAGGTAGACCAGGCCCGGCAGGACCACCTCCGTCATCCTGCCCTTGGTCGCCGCACCGGGCGGGAGCAGCACCGAGACGGTGCCGATGCGCCTGGCGTAGTCGTAGACACCGGTGCCGTGGAACTCGGCCTTCTTCCCGGGGGACCTGGTGACCACCTGGGTGGCGGTGCGGGCCGAGCCGGAGTGGCCGGTGATGTCGGCGGCGCTGCGGACCGCGGTCAGCGGGTCCGCGGCCAGGTGGTCCGTGGAGGCGGCCCGCGTCGACTGCGCGTCCGCGCCGCCGACGCCGGTGCAGCCGGCCGTACCGGCCAGCGCGGCGAGCAGGACGGCCGCCGCTCCTGCGGAACCGATCGAGCGGCGCGTCCGGACGGTGGTCCGGACGGTTGTGCCGCAATCCCGACGCTTCATCAGCTCTGAGCCCCCTAGGGTCCTCGTATCCGGCCGGCCGCCCGGGCCTCTGCCCGCGGCCGTGCTGTGGTCTGCTGCCGTTCCCCGTGCCGGGGCCCACCCGCGCGCACGGGGGATTCCCCTTCCGGATAACGAGACGGCCGGTCCCGGGTTACGGCTCGAGGGGCGCACCGCCCGGGGCGCGAGTTACCGTGATGCACGTGCCCAGCGAGATGCGCCCCCGGCCGCAGGCCGGACAGGGCGCCACCGGCTGTCCCGACCGGGTCCCTCCCGCACGGAGGGACCCCGCTCTGTCCGACCCCCCGCCGCCCACCGACCGACCACCGCCCACCCACCGCCCCGTCCACCACGTGGACGTCACCGAGACCGGATCCTTCTGCACCGCCCGCTGCAGCTGTGGCTGGTACGCACCGGCCCGCAGGTCCCGCGACCGGGCCCGCCGGGACGCCGCCGAGCACTCCGCCGGCTGACCCCTTTCCCACCTCCGCCCCCTTCCGCCCCAATTTCTCCTCGGCCGCGACAACCGTTCGCATCCCGGCGGCGTCCTCCACTGCGCCGCATCCGCACAACGGACGCCGCCCGCACAGCGGGCCCCGGGCCCACGCACGACCCCCGAAGAGGTGACCGGAGATGGCCGACCGCCACACCCCCGCAGCCACGCCCCCCGACTCCACCGCAGCCGCCACCGCCCCGGGCGGCGGAGCCTCCTCAGCCGGGGAGCCCACCGGCACCGGCCGCCGTACCCTGCTGCGGGCCGGCACCGGAGCCCTTGCGGCCGCCTGGCTCGCCGCGTGCACCCCGGGCTCGGGGGGCCGTACGGCAACCGGCAGCCCCGGCGCCGACACCGTCCCCGGGACCGCGGGCACCCCTCTGACGTCCTCCCCGGCCGGCCGCCCCGTGACGGCGACCAGCGCCGCCCCCTCCCCCACCGCGGTACGCCCCAGCGACTGGACGGCCCTCTCCCGGGACCTGCACGGCACCCTGATCCGTCCCGGTGACAGCCGCTACGCCACAGCCCGCGAGAGCTTCCAGCCCCGCTACGACACCGCCCACCCCTCCGGGGTTGCCTATGTGGCGACTCCCCAGGACGTGGCCACCTGCCTGGCCTTCGCCCGCCGCTACCGGGTACCGGTGGCGGTACGGAGCGGTGGCCACTCCTACGCGGGCTGGTCCACCACCAGCGGACTGCTGGTCGATGTGAGCCGGCTGAACTCCGTCACCACCGCCCGGGGCGCCGCCTCGGTGGGCTCCGGCGCCCGGCTGGTGGACGTCTACGCAGGCCTGGCCGCACACGGCACCACCATCCCCGCGGGCTCCTGCCCGACGGTCGGAGTGGCCGGACTCACCCTCGGCGGCGGCGTCGGCGTCACCAGCCGCGCCTACGGACTGACCTCCGACAGCCTCACCTCCGCCCAGATCGTCACGGCGGACGGCCGAATACGCACCGTGGACACCAAGCACGACGCCGACCTGTTCTGGGCGCTGCGCGGCGGAGGCGGCGGCAACTTCGGAGTGGTGACCCGCTTCGACTTCCGCACCCATGCGGCGCCGGACTGCTCCTATGCCTTCCTCTACTGGCCGTGGCGGCAGGCGGCCGCCGTGCTGCGGGGCTGGCAGAGCTGGGCCCCGACCGCGGCCGACCCCTACTGGTCCAGCATGCACCTGACCGCGGACCACACCGGGCCGCAGCGGGTCGGGATGACCATCGTCCATCTCGGGTCGGCCTCCTCGCTGCAGAACGAGATCGACCGGCTGACCGGGATCATCGGTGCGGCCCCGGCGACCTCGGTGCTCCGCAGCCGCTCCTACATGGACACCATGCTCGCCATGGCGGGCACCCTGGGCTGGACCGTCGCCCAGTGCCACCTGCCCGGCACCCTGCCGGGGCGGCAGCCCTCCGGCAAGGTCGTCCGGGAGTCCTACGGGGCCCGGTCCGACTTCTACACCCGTCGGCTCACCGACGCCGGCATCAGCACCCTGCTGGCCGGTGTGGAGCGCTACTCCCGCACGGTCCCGGCGGGCGGCAGCTGCGCGGTGGCGCTGGACGCCGTGGGCGGCGCGGTGAACCGGGTACGGCCGCAGGACACCGCCTTCGTCCACCGCGACGGCCTGTTCCTGGCGCAGTACATCGCCAACTGGCCGAACGGGGCCACGGTCGCCCGCCACCAGGCCTGGCTGGACTCGGTGTGGCAGTCGATGCGCCCCTACGCCAGCGGCCAGGCCTACCAGAACTACCTGGACCCCCGGCTCACCGACTGGCAGCAGGCCTACTACGGGGCCAACCTGGCCCGCCTGCGGCGGGTCAAGGCCGCCTACGACCCGGGACGGCTCTTCAGCTTCCCGCAGGCCGTCCCCTCCTGAACCGGACGCCGATCCGCCCCGGGGCGCGGCCCGCCCGCCCCCCGGGGCACGGTCTAGGCAGCCAGGCCGGGGCCCGGCCGGTCGCCCTCGCTGCGGTCGCGGCTCGGCTCACCGGCCCGCCGCCGGCGCCCGGCCGCCACCAGCGGGCCCGCAGCGGAGCGGGCGACCGCACGGCAGAGCGGCACCAGCAGCGCGGTCGCCGGAGGGGCCAGCAGCAGGACGACCGCGGTGCCCAGCGCATAGCCGCCCAGCACATCGGTCGGGTAGTGCACCCCCATGTAGACCCGGCAGAAGCCCTCCAGCAGGGCCAGCACCAGAGCGATCAGCCCGAGCCGCCGCTCGACCAGCAGCAGCGCCACCGCGACGGCCATGGTCATGGTGGCGTGGTCGCTGGCGAACGAGAAGTCGTTCTTGCCGGGGACCAGGACGTCCAGACCGCTGTGGGACACAAACGGCCGGGGCCGGGCCACCAGGGCCCGGATCGGGATGTTGAGGATCTCGGCGACGGCGGCCGCCAGCGGCGCCCACAGCACCGCGGCGACGGCCGCGGGTGCGTCCTGGCGGCGACGGGAGCGCATCCAGCCGGTGAGGCAGAGCAGCAGCAGGCCCAGCAGGATGCCGTACTCGCCGACCCACGTGACCAGGCTGTCCACCCAGCCCGGGGCGTCCCCGGCGAGGCCGTTGACGTCGTAGAGCAGGCCGACGTCCGGGTTGGAGCCGCCAGCCGGCAGCGTGAGCACGCCGCACCTCCTCTTCCGCCAGCCCGCCCCGGGCTGTGACGCGTGGTCGTTCCCCGTTCGCCGCGGTGTTCACGGCACTGCTGGTCCGGCGGTGAGAACGAATCGGGGACGGTGCGGCGTTCCACGTCCGGGCGGAGTTATGGAAACTTGATCAGCTGTCACGGCTTCCCCACATCCAGGGCTGAGAACGGATCAGTCCTGCTCATCCCCGGACTGCGCCGGAGCACCGGAACCGTTGGCGATGACCCCGTCGCTGCCGCGGGCGGGAAGGGCCGCGGCGCCGTCGGAGGTCACCCGGGTGGCACCGATGTAGTCGGGGGTGTCGATCCGGTCGTAGCGGATCACCGCGCCGGTGTGCGGCGCGTTGATCATGTAGCCGCCGCCGACATAGATGCCGACATGGTGGATGGTCCGGGGGTCGTTGAGGTCGTGGGCGAAGAAGACCAGGTCGCCGGGGCGCAGCTGGTCCCGGGAGGGGTGCCCGCCGGCGTACCACTGGTCGTTGGCGACCCGGGGCAGCCGGATTCCCACGGTGGCGTAGGCGGCCTGGGTCAGCCCGGAGCAGTCGAAGCGGCCGCCCTGGGAAGGCAGGCCCTCGCCGCCCCAGAGATAGGGGGTGCCCAGCTTCAGCTGGGCGAAGTAGATGGCCCCGGTGGCCTGGGCCGAGACCGCGATCGGGGCGGACTGGGCGGTGAAGCCCGCGGCCAGCGAGCGGATCCGCTTCACATAGTCCTGGGTCTCGGCGTACGGCGGCACTCCGCCGGCCTGGATGACCGCGTAGGGGCCGGCGTTGTAGGCGGCGAGCATATTGGCGACCCGGTCGCCGGGGACCCTGCTGGTGTCCTGGGCCAGGGAGCAGTCGTAGGAGGCCGCAGAAGGGATGGCGTCCGCCGGGTCCCAGATGTCCCTGCGTCCGTCGCCGTTGCCGTCCACACCGTGGCTCTGCCAGGTGGGCAGGATGAACTGCGCGATGCCGTAGGCCTTGGCCGGGCTGACCGCGGTGGGATCGAAGCCGCTCTCCTGGTAGAGCTGGGCCGCAAGCAGCGGCGGGCTGAGCTCGGGGCAGAGGGTGCCCCACTTCTGGATCAGGCCCTGGTAGGCGGCGGGCACCGTGCCGGGGGCCAGTGCGAGGGCGCCGCCCGCCGAGGCGGGGGCGGCGGCATAGGTGCCCACGGCGACCAGTCCGAGGAAGGCGACCCCCACGGCCCCGGCTGCTCCGGCGGCGATCCAGGGCCTGCGGAGAACCATCACATGCCCCCTGCACATGCCTGGCCGACGGACTGACGCCACCACACAGTGTGGGGCAGGGCATTGCTCTGAGCAATCATCAGAGGTACCAGGAGTGAGCGGTATCCTCTGTCTGAGGTACTGCCCACGGGGCACATCCTGACGGACGTGTCCCACACCGCACGACGAATCCTTGAGAAGTAGCCAAGTCGACATCAAATCTGGCCAAGAATGGTCCCCGACCCTTCGCCCGAGCCCGGTGCGGGGCCTTGAATGCCTGATCAGGCGGTGAGATCTGTGTACCTGAGTGCGGAGCCCAAGAAGGGCAACATCGACACCATCATCGGCGGCATCGCGCCGGACTGGGGACCGTTCGCCAGTCTCGGAGCGGAGGCGCGGGTCATGGTCGAGGTGGTGATGGCGGTCGCCATCCTGGGTTGCCTGGCCATCGCCATCTGGGGTGCGGCGAAGCAGCGCATCGGGGCCACCGCGATGCGGGACACGTTCAGCGCCGAACAGGGGAAAGGCCTGATCATCGCCGGGCTCACCGGCGTGTTCATCATCGGATCGCTGGGCACCCTGTTCACCATTGTCTATGGGATGGCCATCTGACGATCTGATTAGTCATCCCGCAGCGCGGGGCGTACGCCCTCCCACGGCGCACACCACCCCGCATGCCGTGCCTCCCAGACGCCGGTCATACGCCCCTTGTAGCAGTCGTCCCCACCCGCCACCGTTGCTGTCATATGCCTCGGGCCCGCCCGCCCGGGCTGTTCCTTCCTTCGTCCCAGGAGGGCCACCGTGTCGTTGTCCGACGACCAGCCGCACACTCGAACGCGGCTACCGGTCGGCGACCTGCCGCCCTCTCAGCCGCCCCGCCAGGCCCGCCCGGTGCGGACCCTGCTGACCGTGGTCGGCATCCTGGTCCTGCTGGTGGTGGCGATCTCCTTCGCCAACCGCGGCAAGCCGCAACCCGGCCACGACGGCTCCACGTCGACCGCCTCGAGCGGCTCCGGCGGCCAGGCGGCACCCACCGCCGCCACCGGGCAGCGGCCCGTCGACACCTCCCGCAACGGCATCCCGGCCGGCTTCCCGCACAACGACCAGGGCGCCCAGTCCGCCGCGGCCAACTACGCCGTCGCGCTCGGCTCCGCCGACATGTTCAACACCGGCGCCCGGCACTCGGTGATCGCCGCCATCGCCGCCCCGGCCGCCGCCAACGCCCTGCAGAGCCGCCTCGACAGCGCCTTCAGCGAGCGCGCCGCCACCACCTACGGCCTGGACGAGCACGGCTCCGCGCCCGCCGGCCTCACCTTCATCAGCCGCACCATCCCGATCGGCACCCGGACCCAGGAGTACAGCGACTCCGCCGCCCGGGTCGCCGTCTGGAGCAACGGCCTGATCGGCCTGGCCGGCCAGGGATCCACCCAGCCCGTCTCGGAGAACTGGTTCACCCTCACCCTCGACCTGCGCTGGACCGGCAACGACTGGAAGGTCGCCGACTTCCGGCAGCAGTCCGGCCCGGCACCGGTCGCCGGCGACCAGCAGGCGGCGAGCGCCGACGAGATCAGGTCCGCCACCGAGGAGTACGGAGGCTTCCGCTATGCCCGCTAGCTTCCTGCTCCGCCGCGCAGCCCGCCTCGGCACCGCGCTCACCGTCCTCCAGCTCACCGTGCTCGCGGCGGCCCAGCGGGCCATGGCGGCGCCGAGCCCGTCGCCGACTCCCACCTGTGTGACCCTTCCCGGCCCGGGCAGCAGCCGCTGCGGGACCGGCAGCGGCCTTCCCGGCGACGGCACCCTCGACACCGTCACCGACCCCCTCGGCTCCCTCGCCAAGGGCTGCGCCCAGGCCGCCGCCTGGGTCATCCGCCGGCTCTCCACGGCCATCGACTCCACCACCGAGGTCGACTTCACCAACGCGGCGTTCCTCCGCCAGTACGCCGTGGTCTTCGCCGCCTCCACCATCCTCACCATGGTGCTGTGGCTGCTGGCCGTGGCGAAGCGCGCCGTCCGCGGGGCGCCGATCCAGCAGGCGTTCTCCGAGGCCATCGGCTTCCTCTGGCTGACCGTGCTGGCCTCGGCCTTCACCCCGCTGATCCTGTACACCGTGGTCACCGCCACCGACGGCATCACCAAGGCCATCGCCCTGGGCACCAAGTCGGACACCAGCACGTACCTGGGCTCCTTCGCCGACACCCTGGAGAAGGGCGACCTCGGCGGCGGCCCGCTGATCCTGATCATCGTCTCGCTGGTCGCCGTGCTCGCCGCCGCCGTGCTCTGGCTCGAGCTGCTGATCCGGGCCGCCATGCTGTACGTCGGGGCGCTGCTGGGCACCGCGGTCTACTCCGGGCTGGTCGACCGCCAGCTGTGGCAGCATGTGCGCCGCTGGGCCGGGCTGATGGTCGCCGTCGACCTCGCCAAACCGGTCATCGTGATCGTCCTGGGTCTCGCCGGGGCGATCGCCACCGACGCGGGTGCCTCGGACTCCTTCGCCAAGGTCCTCTCCGGGCTGGCCATCCTCTTCCTCTCCATCTTCGCCAGCGCGGCGATCTACCGCTTCGTCCCCGGCTTCGGCGACGACATGATCGCCATGCGCAAGGCCCGCGCCGGAGCGGTCTCGGCGGGCCAGGCGGTGGTGAACGGGCCGGCCAACTTCGTGAAGCAGGGCATCTCCACCCATGGCTCGCGCGGCGGCGGCGACGCGGCCCCGGGCCGCGCCTCCGGCGGCTCCGCGCCCGGCAGTGGCGGTTCGGTCGGTCCCGGTATCGCCGCCCACTCCACCCGTGGCACCCGCCCCGCAGCCGCACCACCGGCCCAGGCGGGCCCACCCGCCTCCGCCGCCAACCGCAGCAGCCCGACCTCGAAGGGGGTGTGACGGCCCATGACCAGCCAGCCCGTCGGCCAGTACGGCGGACAGTACGGCGGGAGCCCGTACGCCCACCAGCGCCGCACCTACCTCATCGGCAAGGCCCGGCCCAACGCCATCATCGGCCGCAACCGCGAGACCGGGGAGGTGCTGCTGATCATCTTCGGGGCCTTCCTGGGCATGATGTGGGGCCTGTGGGTGCAGATTCTGCTGCTGCGCATCCTCGGGCTGGTCGGCTTCCCGGTGCTCGCGTTCGCCGCCGTCTACGTCCCGTACCGCGGTCGCACCTTCTACAAGTGGGCGGAGATCAACCGCACCTATCGGCGCACCGTGCGCTCCGGCCAGGGCAGCTGGCAGTCCTCGGTGATGGAGGCCGGCACCCGACTCGACGGGCGCGAGGTGGAGGTCGGGCCGCCGCCGGGCGTCGGCCGGCTGCGCTGGCTCTCCGCTCCGTTCGGCCCGGACGAGGTCGCGGTGCTGCTCCATCTGGACCGGCACACGGTCACCGCAGCCATCGAGATCGAGGGCCCCGGTGTCGGCCTGCGCGACTCCGAGGACCAGGAGGCGCTGGTCGACCGGTTCGGAACGCTGCTCAAGCATGTCGCCAACGGCGACGGGTTCGTCACCCGCCTGCAGATGCTGGCCCGTACCCTGCCCGCCGACCCCGACGCACACGCCAAGGACGTGGAGCGGCGAGGCGATCCCGGAGCCCCGCCGTGGCTGCAGAACTCCTACGACCAGCTGCAGTCCATGGTCTCCACCTCCTCCGAGCAGCACCGCGCCTATCTGGTGGCGTGCATGCACTACACCCGGGACCTGGTCGCCGAGGCCAACGCCATGGGCCGTACCGCGCAGCGCCGCGCCCGGGGCGACGAGGGCATGGCCGCGGTGATGGCCCGTGAGCTCACCGACATCTGCGCCCGTCTCGCCGAGGCCGACATCCGGGTCCGGCAGCCGCTCGGCCAGGCCCGGCTGTCGTCGCTGCTGCACTCCATGTACGACCCGGACCACCCGATCGACCACATCCAGGCCATGTCCCGCCGCAACGCCTGGCCGGCCGAGCTGGACGCCACCCATCCCCAGTACCTCACCGCCAAGACCCGGGAGTCGGCGACCCGGGAACCCTGGTGCCACGCCACGGCCTGGGTGAAGGAGTGGCCGCTCACCCCGGTCGGCGTCAACTTCCTCGCCCCGCTGCTGGTCCACACCCCCGATGTGATCCGCACCGTCGCCGTCACCATGGACCTAGAGCCCACCGACGTCGCCATCGAGCGGATGCTCACCGAGAAGACCAACGACGACGCAGAGGCCAGTCGCGCGGCCAAGATGAACCGCACCGTCGACCCCCGCGACCTCGCCCACTCCGGCCGGGTGGACCAGCGGGGCGACGACCTGGCCTCCGGCGCGGCCGGGGTCAACCTGGTCGGGTACATCACGGTCTCGTCCCGCAGTCCCGAGGCCCTGGCCCGTGACAAACGCACCATCCGCGCCTCCGCCGGCAAGAGCTACCTCAAGCTGGAGTGGTGCGACCGCGAGCACCACCGCGCCTTCGTCAACACCCTGCCCTTCGCCACCGGTATCCGCCGATGACCCGCCATCACACGGCGATTGTCCGCGGATCCGCCGCACACACGCCGTCCAGCCGCACCGAGGAGCCGCCATGCCGTCCCCGCTGAGCGCGCTGACCGAGTCCTTCACCAGCTTCCTCTTCGGCAGGGTGGAGACGACCCGGCTGCCGGTGCGCACCTCCACCGGTCAGGCACAGGCCGTCTATCTGCCCACCGCCGCCCCCGGCCTGGGTGACTCCGGCGTGATCATCGGCCGCGAGGTCTACAGCGGCAAGGGCTATGTCTACGACCCCTTCCAGCTCTACGGACAGCAGCTGCCCGCCCCGCACTGGCTGGTGCTCGGCGAGTCCGGCAACGGCAAGTCGGCGCTGGAGAAGACCTATGTGCTGCGCCAGCTGCGCTTCCGGGACCGCCAGGTGGTGGTGCTGGACGCCCAGGGCGAGGACGGGGTCGGCGAATGGAACCTGATCGCCGAGGCGCTCGGCATAACGCCCATCCGGCTGGACCCGATGGCCGCCCTGGACGGCGGCATCAAACTCAACCCGCTGGACCCGGCGATCACCACCACCGGCCAGCTGGCGCTGCTGCGCACCATCGTCGAGGTGGCGATGGGACGCGGTCTGGAGGAGCGTGCCGGGTTCGCCCTCAAGGCCGCGCACGCCCATGTCCACTCCGCCGTCACCAACCGCCAGCCGGTGCTCACCGACATCGTGGATACCCTGCGCAACCCCCGGCTGGCCTCGGTGGAGCAGCTCGGGGTGTCGCTGGACGACGTCCGCGCCTGGGGCCTGGACGTGGCCCTGGTCCTGGACCGGCTGGTCGACGGCGATCTGCGCGGCATGTTCGACGGCCCCACCACGGCCGGTATCGACCTGGACGCGCCGCTGATCGTCTTCGACCTCTCCCACATCGACCGCAACTCCATCGCGATGCCGATCCTGATGGCGATCGTCGGCGTGTGGTTGGAGCACACCTGGATCCGTCCCGACCGCAAGAAGCGCATCTTCCTGGTGGAAGAGGCCTGGCACATCATCAACAGCCCCTTTGTCGCCCAGCTCTTCCAGCGGCTGCTGAAGTTCGGCCGCCGCCTGGGGCTCTCCTTCGTGGCCGTCGTCCACCACCTCTCCGACGTGGTCGACGGCGCCGCCGCCCGGGAGGCCTCCGCCATCTCAAGATGGCCTCCACCCGCACCGTCTACATGCAGAAAGCCGAGGAGGCCCGTGCCACCGGCCGGGTCCTCGGCCTCCCCCGCTGGGCCGTCGAGATCATCCCCACCCTGTCCCCCGGTATCGCCGTGTGGGACGTCAACGGCAATGTCCAGGTCGTCAAACACATCATCACCGAGACCGAGCGGCCGCTCGTCTACACCGACCGTGCCATGACCGAGGACGCGGTCGCCGAGCGCGCACGAGCGGAGCAGCAACTCGCCGACGACCCCGCCGCCTAACACCCCGGAACGCCATGACCCGTCCCGTGCCGCCCGCATCCGCCCCGACGTCCCCGCCCCGCTCCGGGATACCGGACGGGGCGGTGATCGCCCTGCTGGCGCTGCTGCTGGGCTCGGTGGCCCTGGTCTGGACGGCCACCGGGCTGGCGGCTGTGGTGACCCATGGCAGCTGGCCCGGGCATCTGCCCTTCACCCGGTCCGCGCAGGCGATCCGGCATCTGGTCACCCAGCCGCACGACCTCACGGCCGCCTGGGCGTCCACCGGGGACGACGCCGGTCCGCAGCCGCTGCCCTCGGCCACCGCCTTCTGGTGGACCTTCTTCTCGCTGCTCGTGCTGCTGACCACGCTGTTGCTGCTGGGGCTCGCCGCCCGGGCCCGGTTGCGGCAGGCCGCACGGAGGACGGCGGGACCGGTGCGGGCAGTCCCGGTTCACTGTCCACAGCCTGTGGACGAACTGTTCGCACCGATCGCCCCGATCGCCGCGGAGGCACCCGCGCACCCCGTCCCCCCGGCGGCCCCACGACCGGCGGTCCCGTCACCCAAGGCCGCAGCCGACCCGGCGCCGGCGGCCGGTCCGCACCCGCTCTCCTTCGCCGCCCTGCTCCCCAGAGCCTCGGCCATCCGCCCCCACCCCGACACCGGCCTCGCCGGACCGGGCGCCCGGAGCGCACCGGACCCCCTCGCCTACGGGGTCGCCCTGGGCGTCGACACCACAACCGGCACCCCCCTGTACGCCCCGCTGGACCGCGGCCACTGCGTCTTCGCCCCGCCCTCCGCCGCGGTCACCAAGGGCCCTGCGCTGGTCCAGCCCGCCGTCCTCCGGGCCCCCGGTCCGGTCCTGGTCACCTGCGCCGGACCGGCCACCTGGGAGGCCACCGCGGCACGTCGCGAGAAGACCGGGCCGGTCCTTGTCTTCGACCCGCTCCGCCTCACCTCGGCCGAGGCCCCGCAGCGGCTGCGCTGGGCACCCCACGACCGCTGCGACGACCCGGCCACCGCGACGGCCCGCGCCGACGCCCTGCTGCACCCGGTGGTCCCCCTGCACCGGTCCGGCAGTGCCGCCGTCCACACCACCGCCCGCACCCTGCTGCGCTGCTGGCTGCACGCGGCCGCGCTGGACGGCCGCCCGTTCCGCCAGGTGCACCGCTGGGCCGGCGGCCACGGCACCCGGGACGCGGTGCGGATCCTGCGTACCGACCACGGTGCCGCGGAGGGCTGGAGCGGCGAACTGGAGGCGGCCCTGGCCCCCGCCCAGCACGCCACCGGTGGGCAACTGATGGACGCCGCTAGGGAGTTGCTCGCCCGGACCCTCTCCTCGCTGGAGGAACTGCACGTTCTTCAGTCCTGCACACCGTCCATGACGGATCGCCTGGATGTGGAGTCGCTGCTCGCTGAACGGGGAACGCTGTACCTGGTGGCGGAGCCGGTCGAGGCGCCGCACCACCAGCCCGGTGCCATGCCGCTCCTGACCGCTCTCGCCCAGGACGTGGTCGAGCACGGCCGGCGCATGGCCGTACGGTCATCCTCCGGTCGGCTCGACCCACCACTGCTCGCCGTCCTCGACGACGTCGCAGCAGTCGCCCCGCTCCCCGGCCTGCCCGACCTGGTCGCGCGGGGCGGCGCCCAGGGGGTAGCCGCACTGGTGCTGCTGCGCTCACCGGAACAGGCCAGGGCCCGCTGGGAGGAGCGCTCCGTCCACAGGCTGTGGACAGCCGCGGCCAGCCGCACCGTACTGGGCCCGGCCACCGCGTCCTCGGTACAGGCACTGCTCGCCGCCACGGCCGACCCGCACAGCGGTGAGCGGCCCGGCCCCTCCACCACTCCGGGGGCCGGTCGGGGGGCGGCCTCCGCAGCGGAGGGTGAGGCCGTCGTACTGCACCCCGCCTCCGGGCTGCTGGCTACTGTCCGTTTCCACCGGGGAGGGTGAAGGCAGCCCTCAGCAGCCGTCGTCATGAGCGCGCCATTCCGTTCAACCGCGGGAATCGTCCTGACAATTCGTCTCACATGGGGGTCATAGCGCCCCGATTCGACACGCTCAGCCACGAGTTGTACACGAACCCGCCACGAATTCCGAAACCGATATGACTCGTCAGTAATTTCCTCTTCCGTGACGGCCCCAAGTCCAGCAACATGGGCAGCCCCAACCCACCAGATCGATGGGCGCCCCCGGGCAGCGGCAGGCCGCACTCCATTCGGCCTGCCCTCAAGGCCGGGCTGAACCAGACCGCGTGACCATGCGTCACTACCTGGCACGGGAGCGCCGCAGGACGAGGAGTCGAGAGGGTGTCTCAGCTCCATCGCTTCGACCGGTTCGATGGATTCGACCGGATCCGCCCCAGGGAGACCGCTAGCAGCGACCAGACCCTCTGGGGCGAGGCGAGCCTGGACGCTCCCCCCTGCACCACCCTGGCCGACGCCGAACTGAGCCGTCTGGTCCGCAGCGACGAACCCATCGCGCTGGAGGCCGTCGACGAACTGCGCCGCCGTCACTTCGGGGCGGTGCTCGCCTACGCCCGCATCTGCACCCGGGACGCGCACGCGGCCGAGGAACTCGCCGACGAGGCCTTCGACCGCGCCCAGAAGGCCGTCCAGGCCTCCGGAGGACCCCGGGAGTCCTGGCGGCACCAGCTGCTGGTCCTGGTGCGGCGCTCAGCAGCCGCCTGGGCCACCGACGGGCGTCGGGCCGACCTCACCGCCGACTTCACCGACTGGCTGGACCGCGCCTCCGTCGGCACACCGGACGGCCGCACCGACCCGGACTCCATCGAGTCCGCCACCCCCATGCCGGCCGCCTTCCGCGCCCTCCCGGAACGCACGCAGGCAATCCTCTGGCACGCGGTGGTCGAGGAGGACGACGACGCCGAGACCGGCCAGCTGCTGGGCCTGGAACCGCAGAGCGTCCCCTACCTCCGGGAGAAGGCCCGCGAGGCCTACCGGGACGCCTACCTCCAGGCCCAGACCCAGCGCCACACCGACGAGGAGTGCCGCCGCTTCAGCGGCCTGGTGGAGGCCGCCGCGCGCCGCTCCGGCGTCCACCAGAGCGAGGACCTGGACCGCCATCTGGCCGACTGCCCGCAGTGCTCACAGGTGCTCACCGATCTGGTCGGCATGAGCGAACGCCCCGATGCCGTGCTCGCCGAAGGGCTCCTGGTCTGGGGCGGTGCCGCCTATGTCGCGGCCCGACTGGCCAGATCCGTCACCGGCCGCACCATCGCCGTACGCAATCCGCGGGCCCTGCTGCCCCGCCGCGGGGCCGGGGTCGCACCGGCCTCGCCACCCCCGGCCACCGGGGCGGAGTCCACCGCCGGCAACGGACGCCCGTACGGCGCCTTCGTCACCGACCACCGCGGCGGCCTACCGCGGGGCCGCCGACTGCTGCGGATCGCCCGTCAGTTCCCGGCGGTGAGCGCCACGGCCGCCGTGGTGGTCATCGCGGCCACCGCCGCCACCACCATCGTCACCCTGGTCCCCTCCAACAGCAGTGCTGCAGCAGACGGCACCGATCCTCTGGGAGTGCCCCCGCTGGTCATCTCGCGGACGACCGCCTTTGCGACCGTGACGGCCACCGTCTCGATGGCCCCGCCACCCCCGTCGGCGACCGCCGCCTCGGCGTCGGCCAGTGCCTCCCACCCCGCGAAGCCCAGCCATCGGCCCACCGCCACGGCGACCGCCTCCGCCCGGCCGACGGCGGGCGCCACCGGCGCCCCCATCCCGCCGCACCGACCCGTGGCTCCACCTACAGCGAGCTGGTCAACGTACGCTCAGGCCTCTGCTTGGATGTCCAGGACCAGTTCCCGGACCAGGGTGCCGATGTCATCGTGCACAGCTGCACCGGTGCCACCACCCAGAAGTGGTTCCTGGACTCGGACCACCTGTTCCACAACTACGCCAATCCTGACTTCTGCCTGGACTCACGGGGTGACACCGACCGCGGTGTCGGGGTCTGGGGCTGCGACTCGGCCTCCGGCAGCCATGGCGACAATCTGCGGTTCCAACTGGCCGGGGACGGCTCCATCCGCCCCTTCATCGACGACCGCTTCGCGGTCACTCCCACGGGCGACAACTCAGGCGACGACGTGGCCCTGGAGTGGGCCGAGGGCCGCACCGACCAGGCCTGGCGGGCCGGCGCGACCGCCGTGCTCCAGAGCTGAGGCATACGGGGCCCGGACATGCAGAAAGCCCCGTTCCGGGACCGTGAGGTCCCGGAACGGGGCTTCCTTAAAGATTGTTCGGCGGCGTCCTACTCTCCCACAGGGTCCCCCCTGCAGTACCATCGGCGCTGTAAGGCTTAGCTTCCGGGTTCGGAATGTAACCGGGCGTTTCCCTCACGCTATGACCACCGAAACACTATGAAACTCTCAACCCGACCCCCGAAGGGGCAGGGTCGGTCGTTGTTTCAGAACAACACAGTGGACGCGTAGCAACTATGGACAAGCCCTCGGCCTATTAGTACCGGTCAGCTCCACCCATTACTGGGCTTCCACACCCGGCCTATCAACCCCATCGTCTATGGGGAGCCTTACCCACTCAAGGTGGTGGGAGCCCTCATCTCGAAGCAGGCTTCCCGCTTAGATGCTTTCAGCGGTTATCCCTCCCGAACGTAGCCAACCAGCCATGCCCTTGGCAGAACAACTGGCACACCAGAGGTTCGTCCGTCCCGGTCCTCTCGTACTAGGGACAGCCCTTCTCAAGACTCCTACGCGCACAGCGGATAGGGACCGAACTGTCTCACGACGTTCTAAACCCAGCTCGCGTACCGCTTTAATGGGCGAACAGCCCAACCCTTGGGACCTACTCCAGCCCCAGGATGCGACGAGCCGACATCGAGGTGCCAAACCATCCCGTCGATATGGACTCTTGGGGAAGATCAGCCTGTTATCCCCGGGGTACCTTTTATCCGTTGAGCGACGGCGCTTCCACAAGCCACCGCCGGATCACTAGTCCCTGCTTTCGCACCTGCTCGACCCGTCGGTCTCACAGTCAAGCTCCCTTGTGCACTTACACTCAACACCTGATTGCCAACCAGGCTGAGGGAACCTTTGGGCGCCTCCGTTACCCTTTAGGAGGCAACCGCCCCAGTTAAACTACCCACCAGACACTGTCCCTGATCCGGATCACGGACCCAGGTTAGACATCCAGCACGACCAGAGTGGTATTTCAACGATGACTCCACAACCACTGGCGTGGCCGCTTCACAGTCTCCCACCTATCCTACACAAGCCGAACCGAACACCAATATCAAGCTATAGTAAAGGTCCCGGGGTCTTTCCGTCCTGCTGCGCGAAACGAGCATCTTTACTCGTAATGCAATTTCACCGGGCCCGTGGTTGAGACAGTCGAGAAGTCGTTACGCCATTCGTGCAGGTCGGAACTTACCCGACAAGGAATTTCGCTACCTTAGGATGGTTATAGTTACCACCGCCGTTTACTGGCGCTTAAGTTCTCAGCTTCGCCCCGACGAATCGAGACTAACCGGTCCCCTTAACGTTCCAGCACCGGGCAGGCGTCAGTCCGTATACATCGCCTTACGGCTTCGCACGGACCTGTGTTTTTAGTAAACAGTCGCTTCTCGCTGGTCTCTGCGGCCACCACCAGCTCAGGGAGAAAATCCCCTCACCAGCAATGGCCCCCCTTCTCCCGAAGTTACGGGGGCATTTTGCCGAGTTCCTTAACCACGGTTCACCCGAACGCCTCGGTATTCTCTACCTGACCACCTGAGTCGGTTTGGGGTACGGGCCGCCATGAAACTCGCTAGAGGCTTTTCTCGACAGCATAGGATCATCCACTTCACCACAATCGGCTCGGCATCAGGTCTCAGCCTCATGAGTGGCGGATTTGCCTACCACTCGGCCTACACCCTTACCCCGGGACAACCACCGCCCGGGATGGACTACCTTCCTGCGTCACCCCATCGCTCACCTACTACCAGCTCGGGCCACCGGCTCCACCACTCCCCCTCACTCCGAAGAGATCAGAGGCGGCTTCACGGGCTTAGCATCACTGGGTTCGACGCTGGCGCTTCATAGCGGGTACGGGAATATCAACCCGTTGTCCATCGACTACGCCTGTCGGCCTCGCCTTAGGTCCCGACTTACCCTGGGCAGATCAGCTTGACCCAGGAACCCTTGGTCAATCGGCGCAAGAGTTTCCCACTCTTGTATCGCTACTCATGCCTGCATTCTCACTCGTATACCGTCCACGACTGGCTCCCGCCGCCGCTTCACCCGGCACACGACGCTCCCCTACCCACCCACACCTTCGTTGGAAGTATTGTGTGAGTGACACGGCTTCGGCGGTGTACTTGAGCCCCGCTACATTGTCGGCGCGGAATCACTTGACCAGTGAGCTATTACGCACTCTTTCAAGGGTGGCTGCTTCTAAGCCAACCTCCTGGTTGTCTCTGCGACTCCACATCCTTTCCCACTTAGCACACGCTTAGGGGCCTTAGCCGGTGTTCTGGGCTGTTTCCCTCTCGACCACGGAGCTTATCCCCCGCAGTCTCACTGCCGTGCTCTCACTTACCGGCATTCGGAGTTTGGCTAAGGTCAGTAACCCGGTGAGGCCCATCGCCTATCCAGTGCTCTACCTCCGGCAAGAAACACACGACGCTGCACCTAAATGCATTTCGGGGAGAACCAGCTATCACGGAGTTTGATTGGCCTTTCACCCCTAACCACAGGTCATCCCCCAGGTTTTCAACCCTGGTGGGTTCGGGCCTCCACACGGTCTTACCCGCGCTTCACCCTGCCCATGGCTAGATCACTCCGCTTCGGGTCTTGGGCATGCGACTCAAACGCCCTATTCGGACTCGCTTTCGCTACGGCTACCCCACACGGGTTAACCTCGCCACACACCGCAAACTCGCAGGCTCATTCTTCAAAAGGCACGCAGTCACGGCCCGCCAGCAAGCTGACGAACGACGCTCCCACGGCTTGTAGGCACACGGTTTCAGGTACTATTTCACTCCGCTCCCGCGGTACTTTTCACCATTCCCTCACGGTACTATCCGCTATCGGTCACCAGGGAATATTTAGGCTTAGCGGGTGGTCCCGCCAGATTCACACGGGATTTCTCGGGCCCCGTGCTACTTGGGTGTTCTTCAAGCGAGCCGTACAGATTTCGTCTACGGGGGTCTTACCCTCTACGCCGGGCCTTTCGCATGCCCTTCGACTACCCATACGGTTTCTGACTCGCCGACCGGCCGGCAGACCGATCAAGAAAAACCCACAACCCCGCACGCGCAACCCCTGCCGGGTATCACACACATACGGTTTAGCCTCATCCGGTTTCGCTCGCCACTACTCCCGGAATCACGGTTGTTTTCTCTTCCTGCGGGTACTGAGATGTTTCACTTCCCCGCGTTCCCTCCACACTGCCTATGTGTTCAGCAGCGGGTGACAGCCCATGACGACTGCCGGGTTTCCCCATTCGGACACCCCCGGATCACAGCTCGGTTGACAGCTCCCCGGGGCCTATCGCGGCCTCCCACGTCCTTCATCGGTTCCTGGTGCCAAGGCATCCACCGTGCGCCCTTAAAAACTTGGCCACAGATGCTCGCGTCCACTGTGCAGTTCTCAAACAACGACCAGCCACCCACCTCACCCAGCATGGGACCGGCACCAAGGAAACCAAAAACCCGTTCCCTCAGGACCCAACAGCGCGCCCAACCAGACCCCCACCCCGAAAACCGCGTTCCACACGCCGAAGCGCAGTACTAACAGCCCCAAGACCAAGAGACCAGGCCGAATATTCAACGTTCCACCCATGAGCAACCACACGAGGACATTCGCCCCGAGCTGGCCATATGCTCCTTAGAAAGGAGGTGATCCAGCCGCACCTTCCGGTACGGCTACCTTGTTACGACTTCGTCCCAATCGCTGGTCCCACCTTCGACGGCTCCCCCCACAAGGGTTGGGCCACCGGCTTCGGGTGTTACCGACTTTCGTGACGTGACGGGCGGTGTGTACAAGGCCCGGGAACGTATTCACCGCAGCATGCTGATCTGCGATTACTAGCGACTCCGACTTCATGGGGTCGAGTTGCAGACCCCAATCCGAACTGAGGCCGGCTTTTTGGGATTCGCTCCACCTCGCGGTATCGCAGCCCATTGTACCGACCATTGTAGCACGTGTGCAGCCCAAGACATAAGGGGCATGATGATTTGACGTCGTCCCCACCTTCCTCCGAGTTGACCCCGGCAGTCTCCTGTGAGTCCCCGACATTACTCGCTGGCAACACAGAACAAGGGTTGCGCTCGTTGCGGGACTTAACCCAACATCTCACGACACGAGCTGACGACAACCATGCACCACCTGTACACCGACCACAAGGGGGACCGTATCTCTACGGTTTTCCGGCGTATGTCAAGCCTTGGTAAGGTTCTTCGCGTTGCGTCGAATTAAGCCACATGCTCCGCCGCTTGTGCGGGCCCCCGTCAATTCCTTTGAGTTTTAGCCTTGCGGCCGTACTCCCCAGGCGGGGAACTTAATGCGTTAGCTGCGGCACGGACGACGTGGAATGTCGCCCACACCTAGTTCCCAACGTTTACGGCGTGGACTACCAGGGTATCTAATCCTGTTCGCTCCCCACGCTTTCGCTCCTCAGCGTCAGTATCGGCCCAGAGATCCGCCTTCGCCACCGGTGTTCCTCCTGATATCTGCGCATTTCACCGCTACACCAGGAATTCCGATCTCCCCTACCGAACTCTAGCCTGCCCGTATCGAATGCAGACCCGGGGTTAAGCCCCGGGCTTTCACATCCGACGCGACAGGCCGCCTACGAGCTCTTTACGCCCAATAATTCCGGACAACGCTCGCACCCTACGTATTACCGCGGCTGCTGGCACGTAGTTAGCCGGTGCTTCTTCTGCAGGTACCGTCACTTGCGCTTCTTCCCTGCTGAAAGAGGTTTACAACCCGAAGGCCGTCATCCCTCACGCGGCGTCGCTGCATCAGGCTTTCGCCCATTGTGCAATATTCCCCACTGCTGCCTCCCGTAGGAGTCTGGGCCGTGTCTCAGTCCCAGTGTGGCCGGTCGCCCTCTCAGGCCGGCTACCCGTCGTCGCCTTGGTAGGCCATCACCCCACCAACAAGCTGATAGGCCGCGGGCTCATCCTGCACCGCCGGAGCTTTCCACGCACCCCCATGCAGGAGTGCGTCATATCCGGTATTAGCACCGGTTTCCCGGTGTTGTCCCAGAGTGCAGGGCAGATTGCCCACGTGTTACTCACCCGTTCGCCACTGATCCACCCCGAAGGGCTTCACCGTTCGACTTGCATGTGTTAAGCACGCCGCCAGCGTTCGTCCTGAGCCAGGATCAAACTCTCCGTGAATGCTTAGATCCACGAGAGCGGCACGGCATCCGGCGGAATAAGCCGAACCCGCGCACAGCGTCCTCGCTGTACTTCATTCAAAGGAACCCAAAGGGTTCAAAAATCTGGCGTTGAATTTTGGCACGCTGTTGAGTTCTCAAGGAACGGACGCTTCCATCGAAACCCTTCCGGGCCCCTCCGGGCGCTTCCCTTCTTCGTGTCTCCAGCTTATCAGATCCGCTTACCGCTTTTCCGACCCCCGCTGGCGGGGTTACTTCTTCACTGCTTCTTACTGCATTTCCTTCGGCCTTTCGGCGCTTTCCGACTCTATCAGATCTCTCTGTCGAGTCTTTCCGCGTGTCCCGGCCTCGGAACGGATTGAACCTTAGCGAACAACACCCGAGCGGGTCCAATTCGCCGAATTCCTCGAATCCGCACACGGCTCCGCAGACGGCAGACGGACGGATCCGACGCCGCAGCGATCGAGCTTGGGTGGTGATGAGAGGAAGTCCGCCTCGGGACCGTCCGTGCAGAGCGCGCGTCCGGGTCTCCCTGTCAGGCAGCCCGACGTACGTTAGGCACTTCGCCGATCGATGTCAAGCCGAGGCCGACACCGCGTCAGGACGTTTCCTGATGCACTCTCAGAGTGCACGCCTTGTCGGCAGCAGGAACTCGCACCACACCGCCTTTCCCCCGTCCGGCGTACGCCGGGTCCCCCAGGCGGAGGCGATGGTGGCCACAATGGCGATCCCGCGGCCGGATTCGTCGGCCGCCGCGGCGCGGCGTCGGCGCGGGAGATGGTCGTCGGCGTCGGTGACCTCGACGATCAGGCGTCGGTCGGTGCGGCGGATGCGCAGCCGCATCGGCGGGATGCCATGGGTGAGCGAGTTGGAGACCAGTTCGCTGACCGCGAGGACGCCCAGGTCGCGGAGTTCATCGCTGAGGCGCCAGCTGGAGAGCACTCCGCCGGTGAAGGCGCGGGCGCGGGCCGCTGTCTGGGGGGCGCCCAGCAGATCGAGGGAGGCGACCCGGAACAGGTCTGCGGTGTGTTCGTCGCGCTGGGGGAGCTGGAAGGCCAGGACGGCGACGTCGTCGTCGTGCTCCGGGGTGACGCCCATGGTGCGCAGCAGCCGGGAGCAGAGGATGTCGGGCGGGCCGGCCGGGCCTCCCAGGGCGCGGTCGAGCAGGTCGAGGCCGACATCGATGTCCTCACCACGGCGTTCGACCAGCCCGTCGGTGTAGAGCACGCCGGTGGCGCCCAGGTTGAACGGTACCGAGGCGGAGGTGTGCAGCCAGCCGCCGGTGCCGAGGGGCGGCCCGCATTGCGTGTCGGCACGGGTGACCGTGCCGTCGGGCTCGCGGATCATCAGCGGGAGGTGGCCCGCCGAGGAGTAGGTGATGCAGTTGTCGTTGGGGTCGAAGACCGCATAGAGGCAGGTGGCGATCTGGGTCGCGTCGATCTCCATGGCCAGGCCGTCCAGGAGCTGCAGCACCTCGTGGGGCGGCAGGTCGAGGCGGGCGTAGGCGCGGACGGCGGTGCGGAGCTGGCCCATGACGGCGGCTGCTCGCATGCCTCGGCCCATGACGTCGCCGATCACCAGGGCGGTCCGGCCGCCGCCGAGGGTGATCACGTCGTACCAGTCGCCGCCGACCGCCGCGTCGGCGCCGCCCGGTTGGTAGGTCGCAGCGACCCGCAGGTCGTCGGGCTGCTCCAGCTTCTGCGGCAGCAGGCTGCGCTGGAGGGTGACGGCTGCCTCCCGGTGCCGGCGCTCGCTCTCACGGAGGCGTTCGGCGACCTGCATCTGGTCGGTGACCTCGGCGGCGAAGACCAGTACTCCGGTGACCTCTGCCGTCTGGGGTACGTCCGCGGTGCCGGGGCGGCGGCGGGTCGGCAGCACACCGAGTGCGCCGCGCTGGGTGTGGAGCGGCTCGGGGCCGTCGGGCGTGTCGGCGGGGTGCCGGTGGCCGTCCCCGGCGAGGGCCGCGAGCTGCGCGGCGAGCGGTTCGCCGGCGCGGACGGGCGCGCAGACGAAGCTGTAGTAGCGGTGCCGGTCGGGTGCGGTGGGGAGGACGACCCTGCGCGCCTTGACGGTACGGGGGCGGCCGCCGCGCAGCACCTGGTCCATCAGGGGGAGCAGTCCGAGTTCGGTGAGCTCGGGCATGGCGTCCCGGGCCGGGGCGCCGGGGGTGCGCCGGCCGAAGACCTCGGTGTAGGCGTGGTTGACATAGCCGAGGTGGTGGTCGGGGCCGTAGGTGACGGCGACCACGGCGGGGATGTGGGCGAGGACGTCGTGGACGGACAGCTCGTGCCCACCCGCGGGCGGGTCGGAGTCGCGGCTGTCCGCACCGTGGCCGCCGGGGGCCTGACCGTCCTGGGCGTGGCCGCCCAGGTCGTCGCCTGCGCCACCCGGGACGGGCCGGGCGGTTGGGACGGCTGCCGTGCCGGAGGCGGCGTCGGCGGGGCCGGGCGACCGCTCGCCCGCCTGCTGCGGGGCGGTTCGCCGCTGTGCTCCGGGGAGCCGGGCGCTCCAGCGCGTGAGATTCAAAACGACCGCTGCTTCCTCGCGTTTCTCGTACTCGTCACTCCTCGCATGCGCAGTCGCACGCGGGGTCATGGACCAGTGTGACCGATCGGATCGGCGGCCGTGACCGGCGTCCCCGGGTGCGTCGGGCGCACCCTGCCCTGCATGATCCTCGACGCGGGCGTGTGCTGCCACCCCCGGATGGTCAGCCGTTCGGCCGTGTCGGCGGCTCGGGCTGCGGCGGGCGCAGGGGACCGCTGCCCATCGCGGCCTCGAATTCGGCGCGCGGATGCTCCAGCGAGCCCAGCGAGACGATCTCACGGGTGGAGAGCCCGGCCAGTATCCAGTCGGCGAGGACCCTCGCCTTGCGGTTGAAGGTCGGCATGCGGCTGAGGTGGTAGGCGCGGTGGATCAGCCAGGCCGGGCGGCCGGTGATCCGGCGTCCGCCGATCTGGGCGACGCCCTTGTGCAGCCCCAGGGTGGCCATCGCGCCGTCGCGGGAGTGCCGGTACGGGGTCTGGGGTCCGCCGCGCAGGTGGGCGAGGACGTTGTCGCCGATCAGGGCGCCCTGCCGGGCGGCGTGCTGGGCGTTGGGCGCGCAGTACTCACCGGGACGGCCGGGGTCGGGGACGGCGGCGCAGTCCCCGGCCGACCAGGCGTCCTGGAGACCGCTGACCCGCAGGGTCGGCTCGCAGCGGATGCGGCCGTGCCGGTCCCGGGGGAGGTCGGAGTCGGTGAGGACGGGAGCGGGGCGGACGCCGGCGGTCCAGACGAGGGTGCGGGCGGCGAACCGGCTGCCGTCGGAGAGGACCACGATGCGGTCCGTGAGGGACTCCAGTCTGGTGCCCAGGCGTACTTCGATGTTGCGGCCGCGCAGTTCGGAGACGGTGTAGCGGCCCAGTTCCGGGCTGACCTCCGGGAGGATGCGGTCGGTCGCCTCGACGAGGATCCAGCGCAGGTCGTCGGGGGTGACGTTGTGGTAGTAGCGGGTGGCGTAGCGGGCCATGTCCTCCAGCTCGGCGAGTGCTTCCACCCCGGCGTAGCCGCCGCCGACGAAGACAAAGGTGAGAGCGGCCTGGCGGACGGCGGGGTCGCGGGTGGAGGAGGCGATGTCCAGCTGCTCCAGGACGTGGTTGCGCAGCCCCACGGCCTCCTCGACCGTCTTGAAGCCGATGCCGTGCTCGGCGAGTCCGGGGACGGGGAGGGTCCGGGAGACGGAGCCCGGGGCGACGACCAGCAGGTCGTAGGGGATCTCCAGGTCCGGGGCGCCGGTGGAGAGGGTGGCGGGGGTGGCCGCCCTGGCCAGGTGGGCCCGGTGGTCCAGCGCGGTGATCTCGCCGGTGACCACGGTGCAGCCGCGGAGCACCCGGCGCAGCGGGACGATCACATGGCGCGGGTCGATGGAACCGGCGGCGGCCTCGGGGAGGAACGGCTGGTAGGTCATGTACGGCTGCGGCTCGACCACGGTGATCTCGGCCTCGCCACGGTTGAGCCGGCGCTGGATGCGCAGCGCGGCGTACATGCCGACGTACCCTCCGCCGACGACAAGAATGCGGGCGGGCCGGCGGCTTTCCGGCCGGGGGTCGATGGAGCCCTGGGAGAATGTGACCTGGTTCACGTGTCCATGACGCACCGTGCGGGGGGCTCTTGTCCACAGTGCGTACGGGATCCGTGGGGCGGATGATGCCCGCGGGGCGGGCGGGCGCCGGCCGGGTTGCCCGGTGGCCGCGCCGGCGGAGCAGTTGTCCGCGCAGGTCCGGCGGGCGGTGCGCGGTTGCGGGCCGGCGCTGCGGAGGCGGAACGGCCGAATCCTCACCCCGTCCTCTGTCGGAGCTGAATGCACATCAACTATCGTCAGCCAATCGGCGCGTGGGCACCGCTGTCGGCAGGGACGGTCGCCGTCCGTACCGGCTCGGTGACCCGTTCCGATGGGGGAAGTGGGCAGTGCGGCCGGCCGGGTCGGCGGGGAGGACGCCGAGCGTGCCGGTGGAGTCTGGACTCCTGTCGTGCCGGGGGGCGCGCGGGATGCATGGTGGGCGCCCTTCCGCGGGTGGCCCACGGGGGAGGGCTGAGCCATGGATCAGCAGAAGCAGCCGCGGGTGCGCCTGTCCGCCGCGCTGGGAGCGCCGGGGGGCGTTGCGGCCGGGATGCAGGGCGGTGCGCGGGCGGTCGTCTCGATTGCCGCGTCACCGACGGCGTTGGGTATGGCCGATGCGGGCGTGGTGCCGGGGCAGCGGTCGTTGGAGCCGCGTCCGGAGCCGGGTACCGGCGGTGCGGGAGGACGGCGGCCCGGCGGGCGGCTGCGGGTGGATGCCCGGCGCAATCTGGAGAGCGTGCTGCGTGCGGCGCGTGAGGTCTTCGGCGAACTCGGCTACGGGGCGCCGATGGAGGAGGTCGCCCGGCGGGCCGGGGTCGGGGTGGGCACGGTGTACCGGCGCTTCCCGAGCAAGGAGGTGCTGGTGCGGCGGATCGCCTCGGAGGAGGTCGCCTGGCTGACCGTCCAGGCCCGGGAGGCGCTGCACGGCAACCCCGACCCCTGGGCGGCGCTGGCCGGGTATCTGGCGCGGGCCGTCGCCACGGGAGCGGGCCGGCTGCTGCCGCCGGAGGCGGTGCGCCTCGCGGAGCAGCTCGCCCGCGGCGGGGCCGCGGGCGGCGGGGATGTGCAGCCCGCAGCCGCGCCGGATGTGGCGTCCCCCGGGGTGGACGGCGCCGCGGGGCCGGACGGGGAGGACGGGGCCGATGCCGATCCCGCGGTGCTGCTGGGGCTGCTCGCCGCCCTGGTGGACCGGGCCGGGGCCGCGGGTGAGCTGCGCGGCGGTGTGACGGTCGCGGATGTGGTGCTGGTGCTGACGGCGGCGGTGCCCTCCTACGCGGGCCCGGACCCGGCGGCGAGGCGAGAGCCGCGGCGTCGGCGGGTGCACTCCCGGGGGAGGGGCAGAAGGCGCGTTCCGAGCGGCTGCTGCGGATACTGCTGGACGGGTTGCGGGTGTCCTGACCGTGGCAACGGGCCCTGGACGCCCCGCGGTTGGGCCGAACGGGCGAAACCGGCGGACGGGAGGGGCGCACGCCTCCCCTGAAGGGTGGGATACGCCGCCGCACCGGCCCGCGGCACCGGACGGCTGTGCCATCCTTTGCCGGTGATGGGAGGCCAGAGCCCTGCGCAGGGCGTCGACGGGTCGCGGTGCGGCTCCACCCGACTGTGTCCGAGTACGGCGGGGCGGCAGCTGTGAACGCCGACGACCCGGACCGGCCCGATCTCGGTGAGGGCGACGGCGCAGCCGGTGACGGGCCCGGCGGCCGGCTGCCGGGCCCGGGACAGGTTCCCGGCCACGCCGCCCAGGTACCGGGCCAGGTCCCCGGCCAGGGCTGGCCGCCCGGGATGGAGCAGCCGGCCGGTCCGGATGCCGCCGGTGCGCCCCGGGTGCCCGGGCAGGCTCCCGCCGGGTTCGGCGGAGTGACGTCGGCGGCGGCCGCCCCTGAGGCGCCCGCCGCCGGGGCCGTCCCTGCCGTGCCGGCCCCGGCCGATCCCGTGGACGGTGAAATCCCGCCCTCCGACGCCGAGTTGACCGCCATGGTCCGGGCCGGTGACGACGGTGCGTACGAGGAGCTGTACCGGCGCCATGCGGATGCCGTGCGCCGCTATGCGCGGACCTGCTGCCGGGACAACTTCACCGCCGAGGATCTGGCGGGCGAGGTGTTCGCCCGTACGCTGCAGGCGCTGCGGGCCGGGCGCGGCCCGGACCTCGCGGTGCGCGCCTATCTGCTGACGGCGGTGCGCAATGTCGCGGCGGCGTGGACGCGGAGCGAGCGCCGTGAGCAACTGGTCGAGGACTTCACCGCTTTCACGTCGAGCTCCGCGGCCAAGGAGCGTCTGGACATCACCGATCCCGGGGCGGACGTCTGGGTGATGGCCAAGTCCGACCGGCGCATGGTGCTGCGGGCGTTCGTCGCGCTGCCGGAGGACGACCGCATGGTGCTGTGGCACACCGAGGTCGAGCGGGAGACGCCCAAGCAGGTGGCGGTGCTGCTCGGCAAGACGGCCAATGCCACGGCGGTGCAGGCGCACCGGGCGCGCGACCGGCTGGCGACGGCGTTCCTTCAGGCGCATGTGTCCTCGGTGCAGGACGACTCCTGCCGACGGCATGCCGACCGGCTGGGCGCCTACGCCCGGGGGGCGCTGCGCAAGCGGGCCTCGGCAGAGGTGGGCGCACACCTCAAGGAGTGCGACCGCTGCTCGGCGGCCTATCTGGAGTTGGTGGACCTCAGTACGGGGCTGCGGGCGGTGCTGCCCGGAGGCGTACTGGTCTGGGTCGGCGCCGGCTACTTCACGGCCGCGGCGACGGTCGCGGGTGGAGCGGCGGTCGCCGGCGGGGCGGTCGCCGGCGGCACCGCGACCGGGAGCACCGCCAGTGGGGCCGCGGCCGGCGGTGCGGCGGCCGGGAGCGCCGGTGGTTCGGGCGGCGGGTCCGCCGCGGTGGCCGGAGAGGGTGTGGGCGCCGCGGTCAAGGCGGCCGTGGCGGTGACCGTGACGATGGCGGCCGCCGCAGCGGTGGTGGTCTACGCACTGTCGGGCGGCACCTCCCCGACCCCGCCGGCGCGGGCGGTGCCCAGGCCGGCGGTGTCCCAGGCGATGCCCTCCCCGGAGCCGCCGCGAACCGGTCCCTCCCCCGGGCCGGATCCGGGCCACCCGTCGACACCCGCACCGGTGCGTACGCCGGCACCGGCCCCCGACCGGACGACGACGGCGCACTCCGCGCCACCGCCCCCTCCCCCGGCGGCGACACCTTCCAGGACCGCCGCCCGCCCCACCGAGCCGCCCAGGCCGTCCCCGTCCGTGCCTCCGACGGCTGCGCCCACGCCGACGCCCACCCCGCCCCCCACGACCCCCACTCCCCCGTCGCCGCCCGAGGTGGACTACTGGCTGAACCAGCTGCGGTACGGCGGGTTCGGGCCGGGCGACGCGCCGACCGTGCAGGGATCGGTGAGCGACTGGTTCTGGCCGCGCCACCACCTTCGGATCGGCGGCGTCGGCCACACCCACGGCATCACGGTGCGGGCGCCGTCGACGGTGGTCATCGCCCTCAACCGCCCCTGCTCCGCCTTCGACGCCGTGGCGGGTGTGGACGACATGACGCATGGGCTGGGCACCGTGGTGTTCACGGTGGCGGACCGTGACGGCGGGACCCTCTGGACCTCCGCGCCGGTCCACGGCGGCGACGCCGCGCTGCCGGTGCATGTCCCGCTGGCCGGTCTGCGGGCAGTGCGGTTGACGGTACGGCCGGCCGGCCACGACGGCCCCGGGCGGCGGTTGGCGGACCTCGCGGACTGGGCCGATGCCCGGCTCTCCTGCTAGGGGCGGGAATTGCGGGGCCGGCCCTGGCAGGAGAGCAGCCGCCGGGGTCGTCGTAGCGGTGGCGTCATGGAGCGGTGAAGCCGTGAAGCGGTGAAGCCGTGAAGCCGTGAAGCCGTGAAGCCGTGAAGCGGTGAAGCCGTGAAGCCGTGAAGCCGTGAAGCCGTGAAGCGCCGCGGTGGTCAGATCGCGCAGCTGCCGTCGGCGCAGTCGTCGGCGGTCGAGGGCGCGGCGGCGGTGGCCGCCGTCTCCGCGGAGATCTGCTCCAGGATCTGGAGGAACGTCGAGGCCTCCTGGGCGCCCTCGACCTTCCACTTGCCCTCGAAGACGAAGGTCGGGACCGCGGTGACGCCCATCGCCCGGGCCTCGGCGATCCGGTCCTGCACCTCGGCGGTGCCCTCGTCGGAGGCCAGGTAGGCGGTGACGCGGTCGCGGTCCAGGCCGGCGGTGACGGCCAGCTCGGTGAGCTGTCCGGCGTCGCCGACATTGCCGCCGTCGACGAAGTAGGCGTGCAGCAGGGCGTTCTTCAGGGCTGCCTGGACGGTGGTGCCGTACTCGGTCTCGGCCAGGTGCAGCAGCCGGTGGCCGAGCAGGGTGTTGACGGACTGGGCTGCTGCGAAGTCGAAGGCGATGCCCTCACGGAGGCCGATCTCGGCGAGCCGCCCGTTCATCTCGGTGATCCGGTCGCCGAACTTGCGGCGCAGTACCGGCTCCAGCGGTTCTGCCTGCGGGGACGCCTCAGGGACGAGCTGGTAGGGCCGGTAGACCACCTCGACGGTGTCCGCGGCGGGGTAGGCGGCGAGGGCTCGCTCAAAGCGGCGCTTGCCGACGTAGCACCACGGGCAGGCGATGTCGGAGTAGATCTCGACCTTCATGGGGGCGTCCGTCCTCGGGCTGGGCACATGTGTACGCAGCTGGGCAACGTCTGCGGGTCCGGTGCTATTTCCGGTGGCGGACATGCAGGAGGGCCCCGGGGTTTGCACCTCGGGGCCCTCTCACTGCGATGCCGAGCGGACGGCAGGGCTCGAACCTACGACCTAAACCCTGGAGGGGTTTCGCTCTACCAACTGAGCTACATCCGCATGTCCTCCGAAGAAACCTTTCCTCGGCGACATCTGAACTCTAGCGGATTCCGGCGAAGCCTCAAACTCGGGGAGGCCCGGGAGAGTTGCCTGGTCAGTCAGGCGTGGCCGCACTTGCCGTGTCGGCCGCGCCGCCCGCGGGTTCCGGCGGGGCGGGGACGATCAGTACCGGGCACGCGGCGTGGTGGACGGCCGCGGTGCTGACCGACCCGAGGAGGAGCCGGGCGAAGCCGCCGTTGCCGCGGGTGCCCATCACCAGGGTGTGGTGGTGGGCACTGGCGGCGAGAACGGTCTCGACCACATTGCCGAGCACCACATGGAGGGAGATCGGTCCGGCGTACGGCCGGACGCGGGCGTCCTGGACGGTGGCCACACTGCGGCGCAGGCTGTCCCGCATGGTCACCAGCAGGCGCTCCACGCCCTCCTGGACGATGTCGGCCATGCCGAGCGTGTAGCCGCCGGGGGACGGGTTGACCACGGCGAGGGCGTAGAGGGGGAGACCGAAGAGCTCGGCTTCGGTCATGGCGCGGTCCAGCGCCCACAGCGAACCGTCGGAGCCGTCCACGGCGGCGAGGATGCCGGGGGCCGGCGGCGAGTTCGGGGGCTGCTCCGACACCGGCAGGGCGGCACGCTCCGCCGGGTCATGGGGAATGGCCATGAGGGACGCCCTTCGTTCTCGCTGAGGGTTTTGTCCCATTCAATCGGATATGCAACCTAGGCGGCCTGTCGAGTCGGCCGCGGCCGGCTCGACTGCGACTCCCGGCGCCCCGCCCTGCCGGGCTCACCCCGCCGGGTGCGCCGCGACGGCCCGGCGGGCGGCGAGGGGCATCCCGGTCCAGCAGGAGCCGGGATGGCGCGCGCTGTAGCGGCGCAGCCAGAGCTCGGTGGAGACCAGGTCGGCAAGGCCGTCCAGCGGGACCGGAACGGTGCCGTCGGCGGCATGGCCGAGGGCGCGCTGGACCGCCGGGAGGTCGATGAGCCCGAGTTCGGCCAGGAGCGGGGCCCGGAAGAGCTCGGTGAGCCCGTCGGCGGCATGCCGCAGCCCGGCCCGGGTGGTGGCGGGGTCGGGACGCTGGGCCGCGCCCCAGTCCGCCGGCAGGTCCGCGATGCCGGCGCCGGCCAGCACGGCCCGCAGCAGGGTGTGCCGGGCCCGGGGCTGCACCCGGAGTCCGTCCGGGACGAGCCGGCCGGCCCGGACCACCTGGTTGTCCAGGAAGGGGGCGTGCAGGCGCTGGCCGTACTGCTCCGCGGCATGGACCAGGGTCCGGTACGCGGCGGCATGGCGGTGCAGGGCGAACCGGGCGCGGCGCTCACCGGGCCGCTCGGACGGGGCCGGGCCGCGGGCCGCGAGCCGGAGGCGCACAGCCACGGCGGAGAGCGCACCGTCGGAGAGCCAGCGGGCGGCCGGGCCCGGCACACACCACGTCAGAGCGGCGGTGGAGGCATGGCCGGGGCTGGTGGCGGCGGCCGGTCCGCGGCGGGCGATGAGATGGACGGCGGCGTCCTCGAGGGCGTCCGCATAGGGGGCGCGGGCCAGCCGGCGGGCGGCGCGGAAGACGGAGACAGGTGTGCCCAGGGCGCCGGTGAACGGGCCTTCGGCGGCGGTGTCGGCGCGGGCCAGGGCGGCGACGGGACGGATCAGGTCGCGGCGGCGGTGGTCCCGGACCAGGTCCGCGAGGCGGGCGGGGTGTCCGTCCAGGGCCTGGCGGGCGCCGTAGCCGGTGAGGTGGTCGGCCCCGCCGGCGGCGAGGCGGGCGCGTATCGCGGGGGCCTCGATCAGGGCGGGGCCGGGTTCGTCGGTGAGCGGTCCGGCCAGCGGGTCGTCGGCGAGGTCCGCGTAGGGAAGGGACTCCGGGGTCGCGGGCACCACGGTGTGGTGGAGGCCGGGCGCCGCCGCGGCCAGGCCGCGGGTGCGGGGGTCGGCGAAGGTGACCGCGGTGAGGATGATGTGCTCGGGGTCGGGGTCCGCGGGGCGCGCCCAGGAGCCCTTGACGGCGCCGCTGCGGGGGGTCGGGGCGGCGCCGCCGGCGACCGGGCTGTGCCAGCCCGCGGCGGGGGCGGCCAGGTCGGCCGCCCGGAAGGGGCCGGGGTCATGGTGGCCGGGCGGGTCCGCGGGGGCGGGGCGGGGCCGGCGGACCGCGGGGGTGGCGGCCGCGAGCAGGGCGAGGGTGGTGGAGGCGGTGCCGCCGGAGAGGTCCGCGCCGATCCGGGGGCGCGGCGGGGCGCCGTCGCCCGCCTCCGGGGTGCTGCGGATACGGCAGCGCACGGCCTCCAGCAGGGAGCGGGTGAGTTCGCGTACCGCCGGGGCCTCGGTGAGCTGGGCGGGTCCGCCCGCACTGGGCGCCGGGGCGTCGTACGAGGCGGTCTGCGCACGGCCGGAGCGGATGGAGAGGGAGTGGGCGGGCGGCACCCGGTGGACATGGCGGTAGGGGGTGCCGGTGCCGATCGCCTCGGGCACCTCGGGGCAGGCGAGGCGGGCGGCCAGGTGAAGGGCGTCCAGGTCGCTGCCGACCAGGTCGGCCAGGGGCAGTGCGGCGGTGGCATAGGCGGTTCCGCCGCACCAGGGGGTGTGGAAGGCGGGCTGAGCCCCGGCCAGATCGGTGAGCAGCACGGTACGGGTGCCGAACTGGAGGACGGCGGTGTAGCTGCCGGGCCATGCCGTGAGGTGGCGGAGGGCTCCGCCGCGGGCGGCGGCGAGGCCGGAGCGCAGCTCGGCGTCGGAGGCGCCGCAGCGGCCGACGACGGCCAGGCGGACTGTGGGGGCGGACCGGCGGGCGGGCGGGACGGACGCGTCCGGGTCCTGGGGAATGTCCGGGAAGCCGCCGGTGGTCTCGGGGGTGCCGCCGGACGGCAGGGTGACCAGCCGGATCTCGTCGGGGCGCCAGTCGCCCACTGCCCACAGCGGATCGGGGCCGGGCCACAGCAGCCGGGCGGCGATGGGACGCACGGTGCGCAGGGGGTCTGCGGCGGGCCCGTACGACTGCGCGCCCGCGCCCGGCACGCCCCCGCTCCAGCCCGCCAACCACCGCATCGCGCCTCCACGGGAACCGGATTCCCCCCGTCGGCACCATCGTGCCACCAGTGGTGCGGGAGATCTGCGGTGTGGACGCGGACGGACTATGCGTCATGTGGTGATGAACCATCACAATCCGTGCAGAGCGGATGTGTGGAGCCGGCCCGGGCCTCCCCCTCCATGGCCCGGACCGGCGACTGGGGGCTGAAAACGCAAGCCCGGGAGGGCGTCCGCACGCCCCCCGAGCCGGTCCGCCGCCCGCGGGGAATGAGGCGGCGGCGTCCCCCGGCCCACCGGGTCCTCGGACGATGGGCCGACCCACACCGTCCAGCGAAGCGCCGCTCCGGCGGACTGCACAGGTCGCACGGGCAGGCGCACGTCTACACGCCACGGGAGCACGGGTGATCGCCCGGTCACCTGACGTAGCGACATGTCGCGCTCCGGCACATGCCCGCACAACCGGCAAGCAGCCGGAAAAGCGCGCAATCTCGCCATCCGGAATGGAGACTCTTAACCGTCGGGAGGCACCGAACTACTCTGGGTGTGCCAAGGCTGTCGGAGCGTCAGTGCCGAGGGGGTGGCAGGGTTGACCATCAGCAGCCCGCGGGGACCGAACGAGAAGCTCGGCACGCTGCTGTCCCTGGCCGGGATCAGCAATGCCGGACTGGCGCGGCGGGTCAATGACCTCGGCGCCCAGCGGGGTCTGACGCTGCGCTACGACAAGACGTCGGTGGCCCGCTGGGTGACCAAGGGCATGGTGCCGCAGGGACCGGTGCCGCATCTGATCGCCAGCGCGATCGGCGGCAAGCTCGGCCGTCCGGTGCCGCTGGAGGAGATCGGGCTGGGCGACACCGACCCGGCACCCGAGGTGGGGCTGGCCTTCCCGAGGGAGGTCCCGGAGGCGGTGCGGACCGCCACGGACCTGTGGAAGGTCGACCTGGAGAACCGCCGCGGGCCCGGCGGCGGCCGCTGGAGCGACAGCCTCACGGGGACGTTCTCGGTGGCCGCGTACGCGACACCGGTCTCCCGCTGGCTGATAACGCCGGCCGACGGCTCGGTGGCGCGGGACGCGACGGTGGCGGGCCACGGCGGTTCCCTGCTGACGGCGGCGGCCTCGCCGGCCGAGCTGTCCTCGTACCGGGTGGGCCATGCCGACGCGGCGAAGCTGCGGGAGGCGGCGCAGGAGGCCCGGCGGTGGGACTCCAAGTACGGCGGCGGGGACTGGCGTTCGTCGATGGTGCCGGACTGCCTGCGGGTGGAGGCCGCACCGCTGCTGCTGGCCTCGTACAGCGACGAGGTGGGGCGGGCGCTGTTCGGGGCGACGGCGGAACTGACCCGGCTGGCCGGGTGGATGGCATTCGACACGGGGCAGCACGAGGCGGCGCAGCGGTACTACATCCAGGCGCTGCGGCTGGCCCGGGCGGCGGCGGATGTGCCGCTGGGCGGGTACGTGCTGGCGTCGATGTCGCTGCAGGCGACCTATCGGGGCTTCTCCGACGAGGGCGTGGATCTGGCACAGGCGGCGCTGGAGCGCAACCGCGGGCTGGCCACCGCGCGGACGATGAGCTTCTTCCACCTGGTGGAGGCGCGGGCGCATGCCAGGGCCGGGAGCGCCGGGCCCTGCGCGGCGGCGCTGGCGGCGGCGGAGTCGTGGCTGGAGCGCTCGCGCGCCGGGGACGCGGATCCCGCCTGGATCGACTTCTACTCCTACGACCGGCTGGCGGCGGATGCGGCGGAGTGCTTCCGGGATCTGGGGGTGCCGGCCAAGGTGCGGCAGTTCACCAGGGAGGCGCTGGCCCGGCCCACGGAGGGGTTCGTACGGTCGCACGGGCTGCGTCTGGTGGTGTCCGCGATGGCGGAGGCGGAGGCCGGGGAGCTGGATGCCGCGGTGGCGGCCGGGGCACGTGCGGTGGATGTGGCGGGGCGGATCTCCTCGCAGCGCACCCGGGAGTATGTGCTCGAGATGCTGCGGCGGCTGGAGCCGTTCCGTGCGGAGCGGGCGGTGCGGGAGCTGGAGGAGCGGGCAAGGCTGGTACTCGCAGCCCCGGCGTAGCGGCCTCGACCGGCCCCCGGGGCCGTGGCACGATCTCGGGGACGGAAGGGGGGCCTGGTGGCGTACGACTACGACGTGCTGGTGGTCGGCGGCGGGATCGTCGGACTGGCGACGGCGTATGCGCTGGTACGGGAGCGTCCGGGGCTGGCGGTGGGGGTGCTGGAGAAGGAGGACTTCCTGGCGTCGCACCAGACCGGACGCAACAGCGGGGTCATCCACAGCGGGGTCTACTACCGGCCCGGGTCGCTCAAGGCCCGCTTCGCGGTCCACGGGGCGGCGGAGATGGTGGACTTCTGCCGCGAGCACGGCATCGCGCACGAGGTCACCGGCAAGCTGATCGTGGCCGTGGACCGCGAGGAGCTGCCCCGGCTGCATGCGCTGGCGCAGCGGGGACGGGAGAACGGCATCCCGGTGCGGGAGTTGGGCTCGGCGCAGATCACCGAGTACGAGCCGCATGTCACCGGCGTGGCGGGGCTGCACGTGGGGTCGACCGGGATCTGCGACTTCCCCGCGGTGGCCCGGACGCTGGCCGGGCTGGCGGAGCGGGCCGGGGTGTGGCTGCGGCCCGCGGAGGAGGCCCGCGGGATCGACCACCGGCGGGACGGGGTGACCGTACTGACGCAGCGCTCCGAGCTGCGGGCCGGGGTGCTGGTCAACTGCGCGGGGCTGCACAGTGACCGGGTGGCGCGGCTGGCCGGGGACGACCCGGGGGTGCGGATCGTGCCGTTCCGCGGCGAGTACTACGAGCTGGCGGAGGAGCGGCGGGACCTGGTGCGGGGACTGGTGTACCCGGTGCCGGATCCGGCGTTCCCCTTCCTGGGGGTGCATCTGACCCGGGGGGTGCACGGCGATGTGCACGTGGGCCCCAACGCCGTGCCGGCGCTGGCCAGGGAGGGCTACGACTGGCGGACGGTGCGGCTGCGGGACGTGGCGGGGACGGTGGCGTTCCCCGGGGCGTGGCGGATCGCACGGCGGCACTGGCGGTACGAGGTGGGGGAGCTGCACCGTTCGCTGTCCAAGCGGGCGTTCACCTCGGCGGTGCGGCGGCTGCTGCCGGAGGTGGCGGCGGCTGACCTGGTGCCCGCGGCGGCGGGGGTGCGGGCCCAGGCGGTGGCGAGGGACGGCACCCTGCTGGACGACTTCGCCTTCGCCGGCTTCGACCCGGACGCCAAGGCCGCCGCGTCCTCGCGTCTGGTGCATGTGCTCAACGCCCCGTCCCCGGCGGCGACGGCGTCCCTGCCGATCGGCCGGGAGGTGGCCAGGAGGGCACTGGCCGCGCTGGACGCTGCCGGCTGCTGACCGGGGGACCGCCGGCGCCGCCGGGCCCCTCGGGCGGGACGAATGCCGGGGCTGTCCGCCGCCGGTGGAGCGGTCCGCGGGCAGCCGGGCTCCGGCGGCGCGCCCGTAGGATGGGGGGACTGTGACTTCCTCCACCGCCTCCCGCCCGTACCCGCACACCGCCACGCCCGAGCAGCACCGGGAGCGGCGGATCCGTTCGTTCCATCCGCGCCGCGGCCGGATGAGCGCCACCCAGGGCGACGCCCTGGAGCGGCTGTGGGCGGAGTACGGGACATCGATCGACGGCTCGCCGCTGGATCTCCCGGCGCTGTTCGGCGACGGCGGGCTGCCGGTGGTGCTGGAGATCGGCTTCGGCATGGGCGAGACCACCGCGGCGATGGCGGCGGCCGACCCGTCCACCGGGGTGCTGGCCGTGGATGTGCACACGCCCGGCCACGGCAATCTGCTCACCGCCGTGGAGCGGGACGGTCTGGAGAACGTCCGGCTGGCCGCCGGTGACGCGGTCGTGCTGCTGCGGGACATGCTGGCGCCGGGCACGCTGGCCGGTCTGCGGGTGTACTTCCCGGACCCGTGGCCCAAGAGCAAGCACCACAAGCGGCGGCTGATCCAGCCGGAGTTCACGGCGCTGGCGGTCTCCCGGCTGGCACCGGGAGCGGTGGTGCACTGCGCGACCGACTGGGAGCCGTACGCGGAGCAGATGCTGGAGGTGCTGTCGGCCTCCCCCGAGCTGGTGAATCTCCATCCCGAGGGTGACGGCACGGTGCTGGAGGACGGCAGCACGCCCGGTTATGCGCCGCGTCCCGCGTGGCGCCCGGTGACCAAGTTCGAGCGGCAGGGCCTGGCCAAGGGGCATGTGGTGCACGACCTGCTGTTCCGGCGGCGCTGACCCGGCGCACCCGAACCGTCACCGACGGTACGACGCACGCCACCCAGAGTGGTACGAAGGCCTGTCCGGTGGATGCCCGGTCCCCTATGGTCATGGGGGTGAGCAGCCCGCAGCCCGTCCTTCCGTGGCCCTCCGCGCAGCCCGGGCCGCAGCGCGGGGCTGCCGCGCGCCTGCGCCTGCCGGTGGTCGGCCGCGGGGCGCGACTGGCGGCGGCTGCGGTCGCGCTGACGCTGTGCGGGGTGGCGATCCTGGCGATGGTGGAGCGGCAGACCGGTCCGCCCGGCTTTCTGGTCGGCTTGGGACTGGCGGTACTGCCGGTGCCCCTGGTGCTGGGTGTGCTGGTCTGGCTGGACCGGGTGGCGCCGCTGCCGCCGCGGGCACTGCTCTTCTGCTTCGCCTGGGGTTCCTGCGCCGCGACTCTGGTCGCCATCCTGGCCAACAGCTGGACGTCCGATCTGCTGGCCTCGCACCAGGGCCCGCGGGGCGAGACGATCGGCTCCGCGGTGGTCGCGCCGCTGGTCGAGGAGAGCTGCAAGGGCACCGCGGTGCTGCTGATGTTCCTGCTGCGGCGGCGGTACGCCGACTCCCTCACCCATGGCATCGTGCTGGCCGGCTTCACCGCCTGCGGTTTCGCCTTCACCGAGAACGTCCTCTATCTGGGCCGCTCCTACACCGAGGACCGGGCGGCCGGCGACGGCATGGACGGCACCGTCTACACCTTTCTGCTGCGCGGAGTGCTGTCGCCGTTCGCCCACCCGCTGTTCACCGCCCTGATCGGGATCGGCCTGGGTGCCGCGGCCCTGGCCCGCCACCCCCTGGTGCGGGTGGCGGCCCCGCCGGCCGGCTGGCTGGCCGCGGTCGCCCTGCACGGTGTCTGGAACGCTGCCGCGGGGCTGGGCACCGGGGGCTTCCTGCTGGTGTACGGGGTCTGCATGATGCCGGCCTTCGCCGGTCTGATCGGCCTGTCGGTCTGGTCACGCTGCGAGGAGCTGATGGTGATCGCCAGTCAACTCCCGCTGTACGCCTGGTCGGGATGGCTGGGACCGGGAGAACCCGAGGCGCTGTCCGTCATGCGACTGCGCCGCCGGGCGCGGCGGCAGGCACGGGCGCTGTACGGCCCTGCCGGCGGCCAGGCGATGACCGAGTACATCGCGCTGGCCACCGCCCTGGCGCAGCTGCGGCGCAGCGCGGAGCGGGGCACCACCCCGACCGGCGAGTTCACCCTGCGGGAGTCCGAGCTGCTGCGCCGTCTTTCGGCCCACCGCCCTTACGCGGCTTCGGTGATGGCCCGGGTCGCACTGCCGCCGCCGCCACCGTGGGCGCCCGCCGGGCCGGCTCCTGACGCCCCGCTCTGAGGCCCGGCCCCGGACGCCGCGCGGCTCAGCCGGGCAGCCGCACAGCGCTGTAGAAGCCGCCGCGGGACCCGCTGCTGCCGGGGCGCCCGTAAGCGGCGGCCAGTGCGGAGCGGTTGTGGAACTCGGGCTGCCAGCCGTGCCCGGCCAGCCAGTCGGACGGGTCCTCGCCCAGGCCGCCCTGCCACAGGGCGGCCAGCCCTGACATCGAGGGCGTCGCAAGGGTCCGGCGCACCACCGCGCTGTCGGGGACGGGGTGGGTGAAGGAGAGCCTGCTGCCGGGGGCGGAGAGGGCGCCGACGGCGGTGAGCAGGTCCGCCGCCTCCGAAGCCGACAGATAGATGAGCAGCCCCTCGGCGAGCCACACCGTGCGGGCACCCGGATCGAAGCCCGCCGCCACCAGCTGGTCACCCCAGCCCTCCCTCAGGTCGGCGGGCAGCACGGTACGCCGGCAGACCGGGCGTGCCTGCTGGTCGGCAAGCACCCGCTCCTTGAAGGCCAGCATCTCGGGGAGGTCGATCTCGTAGAGCACGGTGCCGTCGGGCCACGGCAGCCGGAAGGCGCGGGTGTCCAGACCGGCGGCCGGCAGCACCACCTGCAGGCAGCCGTCCGCCGCGGCGGCAAGCAGCAGGTCGTCGAAGAACCGTGTGCGGATCACCAGGTGATGGAACATCGCCTGGCCTTCCGGCGGATCGTCGGACCGCTCCTCCGGGCGCTGCTCAGGCCATCCCGCGGCGGCCACAAAGGCCGCCGCGTAGCGGTCGTCGAAGAGGCGGTCGGGCCGCAGGCTCTCCCGTGCCCTCGCCGCCGCAACCCCCAGCGCCGTCCGCCCCACCCCGGTCGGGACTGCTCTCCGGTCCGTCATGGACCTCAGGGTATGACCACCCCGGCGGCGGCTGGCGGGCGGTGCCGGATACCACGGACGGCGGCGCTCCGATTGCGGAGCGTGACCGGCCGTGTCATGGCTGGAGGGAGCAACTCTCCTCCGAAAGGTTCTGCCATGCGCAACCGACGGCTTGCCGCCGTACTCACCGGTGCTCTGCTCGCGGGCACCCTGACCGCCGGCGCCGGGGTGGCCATCGCCACCGCCGACCGGGGCCCCGCACCGGCGCCCCGCCCCTCCGCCCCGGGTGGCCCGAGCGGCCCCAACCGCCCCGTCGCCTCGAACCGGACCGATGCCGTCCGCACCGTCGATGTGCTGGCCTCGCTCGGCAATGTCACCCGGGGAGTGCGCGACCTGGTCACCAACGCCAAGCGGGGGGCGGACACCGCCGAGGTGCAGCAGAACGCCACCGAGCTGGGCAATGCGGCCCAGGAGCTGCTGGACAAGGCCGGTGCCAAGCCCAGCCGGCCCGCCGGGCAGGGCATGCCGACCCGTGACCGCAACGGCGTCCAGGGCCGGACGTCCGGCCCGACGGTCCAGCAGGCCGTCGCCGAGCTGAAGAAGCAGGTGCGGGCACTGCTGTCGACGGTGCGCTCCGAGGACCAGGGCGGCGCTCTGGAGAAGGTGGTCGACTCCATCGCCTCCAGCCTGATCGACTTGGTCAGGGCGGTCATCGACGCGGTCGACTCACCGGTGTCCACCGCTGTGCCCGCAGGCCCCGCCTCCTGAGTCTGCGGATCGGTCGCGGGGGCCGCCGCCGACTCCGGCGGCGGCCCCCGCGACCGGTCTGCGTGTCAGCCGTGGTCGGTCATCGGTTGTCTGTCCCGTTGCTTGTCAGCCGTGCAGAGTCGCGGTGGAGCTCGGCCTGGGAGCGGCGGCCGTCGGCGCGGCGGGCAGCGAGTAGACGTTCTTCGGCGTCGCGATCGCGGTGACCGCCTCGGCAAGCAGGGTGCTCGGCTGGGCGCCCTTGTGCAGCACATCGGTGTTGACCAGCACCACCAGGGTGGCCTTGGCCGACGGGAGGTACATCGCCACGCTCTCGTAGCCCGGCAGCGAACCGTTGTGGCCGATCCACCCGTTGACGCCGAAGATGCCGAGCCCGTACCCCGTGCCGGGGTAGCCGGTGGGCAGCAGCTTCAGCCGCTGGGCCTGGGTGGCGCGCTTGAGCAGCGAGCCCTTGGCGAGAGCACGCGCCCAGGTGTGCATGTCGTCCAGGTCGGAGATGGCAGCCCCCGCGGACCAGCCCCAGGAGGGGTTCCAGTCGGTGGCGTTCGCCAGCTCGCCGTTGACGGACTGCACGGTGTACCCGTCGGCATGCGGCTTCGGGAACTCCGCCGTGGCCGGGAAGGTGGTGTGCCGGAGCCGGCCGGGCTTGAAGACCCGCGCCCGCAGATACGCGCCGAGCGGACCGCCGCTCAGCTTCTCCACCACCAGGCCGAGCAGCACCGTGTTGGTGTTGGAGTACTGGAACACCGTGCCGGGCTTGGCGATCGCCGGGTGCTTGAAGGCATAGGCAAGCAGTTGGCGCGGGGAGAAGGCGCGCTGGGGGTCGGCCTTGAGGTCGTGGTCGAAGCCCGGGTCCTCGGTGTAGGAGAACAGGCCGCTGCGCATCTCGGCCAGCTGGCGCAGGGTGATGCGGTCGCCGCCGGGGACACCGCTGACATACCGGGAGACCGGGTCGTCCAGCCGGGCCTTGTGCCGGTCCACCAGCTCCAGCAGAGCGGTGACGGTGAAGGTCTTGGTGATGCTGCCGATCCGGAAGCGGAGCCGGGCGTTCATGGGCTGGCGGGTCGCCATGTCGGAGACGCCGAAAGCGCGGACGTACCGGCCCCCGGACGTCCACAGACCCACCACCGCGCCCGGCAGGTCGGCCTCGGCCAGCACCCTTCGGACGGCCTGGTCCAGCTTTGCGGCCAGGGCCGGAGTGAGCTTGCACACCTGGCTGCGGCCGTGGCCCTTGCCGGTTTCGCAGCCGAGCGCGCCGACCTTGCCGGAGCCGACCTTGCCGGAGCCGACCTTGCCAGAGCCGACCTTGACCGAGTCGCCACCGGGGGCCGCCGCGGCCGCCGGTGCGTTGCTTCCGGCCGGGGCGGATGCCGGGGCCATCCCCTCCGCGCACGCCGACAGGCCCAGGGCCGCGGCGGTGAGTGCGGCTGCGGCGGTGGTGCGGCGCAGCCTTCGCGCGGGCCGGATCTCGGATATGCGCATCATGGGGGCTTCCTCCTCGGGGACGCTGCTGGATGCGGCCCGGCAGCACCGATCCGGCGGTGAGGGCGGCACGATCAACGTAAGTGGCCTGTCTGCGCGCGGCGACGCGAGCCGATGCCGCAGAGGCCCATCCGGGTTGTCACCCGGCCCGACCGGGTGCACCGGACCCCACGGACGGACGCAGCCCGGCCGGGGCGGCCGCGCCGATCCGCCTACCGGGAGCCCGGGAAGCCGCTCATGACAGACGGTCGAACGCACCGACTCCGGGGCCGTCCGTGCCGCCCCTGATCAGTCGTCGGCTCGGCTTCCCGGCAGGGTCGCGCGAGCCTGCCGGACCAGTGCGCGGGCCGCCGGGCCGACCGGGCCGTCCGCGCGCCAGGCGAGGGCGAGGCGGCCGCGCAGCGCCGGACGGATGATCCGCACCGTGTGCAGCCGGTCGGCACAGGAGCGGGCCAGGGACTCCGGGACGACGGCCGCGCCCAGCCCTCGCGCGGCCAGCTGGGCCAGCACATTGGGGTCGCCGGCCTCAAAGGCGATCCGGGGCCGGAAGCCCGCGGCCGCGCAGGCGCGGTCCAGGATGCCGCGCAGCCCGGTGCCGGGCGGCAGGCTCATCAGGGTGCGGTCGGCAAGAGAGCGCAGCGGGACGGTGTCGCGGGCGCCCAGCGGGTCGTCGCGGCCCACGGCCACCACCAGGGCCTCGTCCAGGATGACCTGGACCCCCAGCCCGGCCGGTGGCGGCCCGTCGGCCAGGCTCAGCACGGCCAGGTCGACACCTCCGGTGGCCACCTGCTGCGCCAGCCGCTCCGAGGTGTCCTCGATGAGGCCGATCTCCACCGCGGGGTGGTCCTGATGGAAGCGGGCCAGCAGGGCGGGCAGGTCGACCGCCGGGCCGAGGGAGGTGACCGTACCGACCGTGACATGGCCGCGCACCAGGCCGGTGAGCTCGTCCACGGCCTGGCGGGCACCCGCGACGGCGGCGAGCGCGGCCCTGGCGTACGGGAGGACGGCGGCACCCGCCTCGGTGGGCCGCACGGACCGTCCCGACCGGTCCAGCAGCTCCTGGCCGAGCTCCCGCTCCAGCTTGCGGATCTGCGCGCTGACGCCCGGCTGCGCCACATGCAGACGGTCGGCCGCCCTGGTGAAGTTGGCCTCCTCGACGACGGCGACCAGGTACTCCAGCTGGCGAAGTTCCATAATCAGCCATGCTAGCAACGAGAAGATCCAGCTCTTGGACTTATGATCGGCCCCGGTCGGAGGATGGCAGTACGGCAAGCCGCCGAGCCCGCACCGGAAGGAACGAAGCGATGACCGCCACCACCGCCACCCCCGCCCAGGTCGCCGCCGCCTACTTCGAGACCTGGAGGGCCCGCGACTTCGCCGCCTTCCGCGCCCTGCTCGCAGACGACGCCACCTTCAGCGGTCCGCTCGGCCGGGCCGCCGACGCCGACGAGTGCGTGGCGGGCATCAAGGGCATGTCGCAGATCGTCACCGACATCGTGGTGGACCGGATCGTCGCCGACGGCGCCGATGTGATCACCTGGTTCCAGCTGCACACCAGCCTTGCCGACCCCATCCCGGTGGCCAACTGGAGCCGGGTCGAGAACGGCCTGATCACCCGTATCCGGGTGGCCTTCGACGCCCGCCCCCTCACCAGCGGCCCGGTTTCCGCCTGACCGGCCCGCCCGGACCCGGCCGCAATCCGTTCGACACCCGGCGGGCCACACGGCAGAGTGCGGCCATGACCACCACTGGGCTGGACGACGACGGGCACATCGCACGGGAGGGCTCCCTGGCCAGGGTGACCGCGGAGTTCACCCCCGTCGTCGACCACGCCCGGGCGCTGGTCGCCGAGCGCTTCGGCCCGGACCGGCTGCACAGCGCCTATCTCTACGGCAGCATCCCCCGCGGCACCGCCCTGCCCGCCGTCTCCGACCTCGACCTGCTGCTCGCGCTGCACCACGGGCCCACCCCAGCCGACCGTGCCGACGCCGACGCCCTCGAAGCCACCCTGGACGCCGACCACCCGCAGATCGACGGCGCGGGAGTGCTGCTGTTCTCCACCGCCACCCTGCTGAGCGACCTGGAACGCCACGACCTGGGGTGGTTCCTGGCCTGCCTGTGCACACCGCTGCTCGGCGAGGACCTCGCCGCCCGGCTCCCCCGCTACCGCCCCACCTCGCTGCTGGCCCGTGAGACCAACGGCGACCTGGCGCTGCTGCTGCCGCGCTGGCGGGAACGGGCCGCCCGCGCCCGTACCGAAGCCGAGCTGCGCACCCTCAGCCGGGGCGCGGCCCGCAAACTGGTCCGGAGCGGGCTCACCCTGGTGATGCCCCGCTGGGGCGGCTGGACCAGCGACCTCGCCGCCTCCGCCGAGATCTTCGCCCGCTACTACCCGGAGCGCGCCCCGCAGATGCGCCTCGCCGCCACCACCGCCCGCACCCCGACCACCGACCCGGCGGTCATCGCCACCCTGCTCGACGACCTGGCCCCCTGGCTGGCGGCCGAGTACACGGCCACCCACGGCGTGAAGGCCCCACGCCCCTGAGGCCCGGCCGCACAGACCGGCCCGGCCGCACGTACCGGCCCGGCCGCCCTGCGCCGTCGCCGGAATTTCTCCGGGTCCCGGTGTCACAGCGGGCGGTGAGGTGGTGTCCAACCATGTGAAGCCACTTTCACGAGGAAGGACAGCACGATGATGTCGACCGTAGAGGTGAACGACTCCTTCATGGCCTGGACCGAGGCCGGCACCGGTGGCATCCCGGTGGTGTTCCTGCACGGGAACCCCACCTCGTCGTACCTGTGGCGCAAGGTCATCCCCCATGTGAGCGGCCAGGCACGCTGCCTGGCGCCGGACCTGATCGGCATGGGTGCGTCGGGCAAGCCGGACATCGGCTACCGCTTCGCCGACCACGCCCGCTATCTGGACGCCTGGTTCGACGCCATGGGCCTGGACGAGGTGGTGGTGGTCGGCACCGACTGGGGCGGTGCGCTGGGCCTGGACTGGGCGGCCCGGCATCCGGGGCGGGTGCGGGGAGCGGCGCTGATCGAGACCTTTCTCCGTCCGCTGACCTGGGCGGAGTTCCCCCGCAGGGGCAGCAGATCTTCCGGGCGATCCGCTCGCAGGAGGGGGAGGAGATGATCCTGGAACAGAACTCCTTCATCGAGTTCAACCTCCCTCACGGGGTGGCGAGCGGACTGTCGGCCGAGGACCACGACGTCTATCGCGCGCCCTTCCCCGACCCGGCGACGCGCCGTCCGCTGCTGGTGTGGCCGCGGGAGATCCCCATCGACGGCGAGCCGGCCGACGTCCATGAGCGAGTGCTGGCCTACGGACGCTGGATGGCGGCCACCCCCGAGGTGCCCAAGCTGGTCATGACCGTGGAGCCCGGGGTGGGAATGGGCTCGGCGGAGACGGCCGCCTGGGCCAAGGAGGCCTTCGCCGGCGTCGAGGTGGAGTCGGTCGGACCGGGCGGGCACCACGCTCCGGAGGACCAGCCGGACGCCATCGGTTCGGCGGTCTCCCGGTGGCTGCGCCGGCACGGGCTGACAATGGCGTCATGACCGCAGACGGGGGAGCAGAGCATGAGGCGGAGCTGGTCGCACGGGCGGTCGCGGGAGACCGGACGGCCCTGGAGGAGGTGGTCCGCCTCCTCCAGGACCCGCTCTACCGCCTGGCCCTGCGGATGGTGTGGCGGCCGGCCGACGCCGAGGACGCCACCCAGGAGATCCTGATCCGGGTCGTCACCCGGCTGGCGACCTGGCGGGCCGAGGCGAGGCTGCTGACCTGGGCGTACCGGATCGGCGTCAACTATGTGCTGAACCTGCGCCGGAAGACCCCGCAGGAGGCCGGGCAGCTCAGTCTGGAGGACTTCCGCGAGGGTCTGGCCGAGGGTCTGGCGGACCAGGACTACGCCGGTCCGGACGCCGGGCTGCTCGCCGCCGAAGTGCGGCTCAGCTGCTCGCAGGCGGTGCTCCAGTGCCTGGAGCGCGGGGAGCGCGTGGCGTTTGTGCTCGGTGAGGTCTTCGAGCTGTCGTCCACCGAGGCGGCCTGGATCCTCGAGGTCAGCCCGGCCGCGTACCGCAAGCGGTTGGAGCGCGCCCGGCAGCGGATCCGTGCCTTCATGGGATCGACCTGCGGGATCGTCAACCCCGAGGCGTTCTGCCGCTGCTCCCGGCGGGTGGAGAAGGCGGTCGCCGTCGGCCGTGTCGACCCGCGGCGGCCGACGCTGGCCACCCATCCCGTCTCTCCCGGTGGACGCGGAGTCGCCGAGGCCGCCGACCAGATGCTCCGGCTGCGCGACGCCGCCGGCGTGCTGCGTGCCCACCCCGACTACGCGGCACCCCGGGCGCGGACCGACGCGGTGCTCGCACTGCTGCGGTCCGGTCGATTTCCGCTGCTGGACTGACCGGGCGCACATCTCCCGGGCGGCCCTCCGCCTCGCAGGGCGGGCGGCAGCTGCCGGTGCGGTGGGAAGGGCTGCGGGTTCCGCGCCGGCCCGGGTCCGTCATCGGGTGACGGGCTCCCGCCGGGCCTCCTGCCCGAGCTCGGGACCGGCGGCGGGCTCGGAACGGAGGACGCGGGAGGCGACCGCCGCGGTCACACAGAGGACCCCGGGGAGCAGCAGGGCGAGGTTCAGCGGCATGAGGCGGGTGAGCGCTCCGATCACGGCCGGTCCGGCGAGCATGCCGAGGTAGCCGAGTCCCGCCACCCGGGCGACATTGGCTCCTGCGGCGTCCTGGTCGGCATGGCCGGCGGCGCTGAACAGCTGGGGGATACAGCCGGACAACCCGGTGCCGAAGACGGTCCAGCCGGCCAGGGCCAGCGGGATCCAGGGCGCCACGACAACCGCGGCAAGTCCCAGAGCGGCGAGTGCGGCACCGTACCGGACGACGGCCACGGGGCCGAAGCGGCCCGCGACCCGGTCGGTGAGCAGGCGTCCGGCCGTCATGGCGGTGGAGAACGCGCCGTAGGCGAAGGCTGCGGTGGCGGCGGGTGCGTCCAGGACGTCGCGCAGGTCGAGGGCGCTCCAGTCGTTGGCGACGCCCTCGCAGAGCATCAGCATCAGGGCGAGGGCGGCCAGCGCCCAGATGCGCGGCGACGTCCGCCGTGAGCGGGCCGCAGCCGGGGCGGCGACGGGAGCCGGGGTCTGTGGTGCGGCTTCAGGGGCGGCGGACTCCGGCCGCAGCAGTGCGGGGGCGCAGAGCGCGGTGACGGCCAGGCCGCAGACGCTCACCGTGCCCAGGGTGGCAGCCGGGCTCCAGCCCCAGCTCAGGGTGCGGGCGCCGACCAGGGCGGCCAGCACTCCGCCGACCGAGAAGACCGCGTGGAACGCGGACATCACCGGCCGACCGTAGCCGCGTTCGACCTGGACGGCATGGGTGTTCATGCTGACGTCCAGACAGCCGTTGCCGAAGCCCAGCACCAGCAGGGCCGCACCCAGCGTCCAGCCGCTGGTGGCCAGTCCCGGCAGCAGCACCGCCGCGCTGCACAGTGCGGCGCTCACCGGCACCACCCGGCGCGGGCCGAAGCGGTCGGTGAGCGGTCCCACCAGCTGCATTCCGGCGAAGGCACCGCCGCCGAGAAGCAGCAGCAGACAGCCCAGAACGGCATGGGTGATCCCGGCACGGTGCTCCACCACGGGGATGTGCACGATCCACATCCCCAGGACGAAGCCGTTGAGGGCGAAGTAGGCGAAGGTGGCCAGCCGGGCAGCCCGCAGCGTTCTCTCCATGAGATCGAACATAACAAACATAATTTCTGTTCGAAAGATTGCTCATCGATCAGCCGCGGTGTTTCAATGGAGCCATGGCCATGGGGAGCACCGAACGACTGAGGCAGATCACCGACGCCGTGCGCGAGGCGGGGCAGCTGAGCGTGGCGGAGCTGGCAGAGCTCACCGGCGCCTCGGAGATGACCGTCCGCCGCGATCTGGAGGCCCTGGCCGGGCAGAACGTCCTGGAGCGCTACCGCGGCGGCGCCCGGAGCCTGCTGCTGCGCGGCGAGGAACCGCCCTTCGCCCTGCGCACCCAGGAGGCACCGGAGGCCAAGCGGCGGATCGCCGCAGAGGTCGCCTCCCTGATCGCCGACGGTGAGTCGGTGGTCATCGACGGCGGCACCACCTGTCTGGAGGTGGCCCGCGCGCTCAGGGACCGCCGTCTCACCGTGATGCCGCTGTCGCTGCACGCCGCCAACGCGCTGGTCGGGGCGCCCCGGCTGAAGCTGCTGCTCCCCGGCGGCGAACCGCGTCCGGGCGAGCTGGGGCTGACCGGCCCGCTGGCTGAGGCGTCACTGGCCGCACTGCGCTTCGACACCGCGGTGATCGGCTGCTGTGGGCTCAACTCCGCCGACGGGCTCACCGCGTACGACCTCGCGGACGCGGCGATCAAGCGCGCCGCGATCGCCTCGGCCCGTCGCGTCGTCGTGGTCGCCGACGCGGCCAAGTTCAGCCGGACCGCGCTCGCCTCGGTCGCCCCGGCCTCGGCGATCGGCACCGTCGTCACCGAGGAGTCCGCGCCCGCCGAGGAGACCGACGCCCTCGCCGCAGCCGGGGTGACGGTCCGCAAGGTCTGAGGGCCCGGGGCCCGAGGCGGCGCCGTGACCGCCGTCCGGACCCCGGCGGCGTTGTCGGTGGCGGCTCCTACGGTGGTGTCCATCGAGGGGATCGGAACCGCCTGAGGGGGCACCCGTATGACCGGCGTCGCTACGACCGGCACCACTTATCTGGAGCTGTCCGAGGAGGGCGGCGGCGCGCACAAGTTCTATGAAGTGCGGGTCCAGGGGCTGGAGGTGACGATCCGCTTCGGGCGGATCGGCGAGCAGGGCCAGCTGCGGTCGTCGACGTTCCCCAGCACGGAGAAGGCAGCCGCGGCCGCCACCCGCAAGGTCGGCGAGAAGGTCCGCAAAGGCTATGCACCCGCGGTGCAGGGCGTCCGGCAGGCCCGCGCGGTCTCTAGGCGGCAGATCGTCAGCAGCAGGTCCACCGCCACCCAGGCCCCGGTGCTGTGGCGGTTCGCCTCGGGCGCCGCGGCGTTCGGGATCTATGTGGGCGAGGAGTACGCCTATGTCGGCAACCAGCGGGGCGATGTCTACGCACTCACCCACGACGGCCGGGTCACCGGGCGCTTCGCCCTGCCGGAGGGCGTCAAGTGCATCGTCGCCGACGACTTCTGGCTCTACGCGGGCTGCGACGACGGCCGGGTCTACGACCTCAGCGGCAAGATCCCGCGGGTGGCCTATGAGATAGCCGACGACGTGGACATCTACTGGCTGGACATCGACGACGGCGTGCTCGGCGTCTCCGACCGCCAGGGCGGCATCACCACCGTGGACCACGAGGACGAGTTCCAGTGGTCCCGGCGCAGCCGGGGCGACCACGGCTGGATGGTCCGCTGCTCGGGGGAGACCGTCTACCACGGCCACTCCGGCGGCGTCACCGCCTATGGGGCGCACAGCGGCGAACCCCGCTGGCACACCGGCATCGAGGGGCAGGTGCTCTTCGGCTGGCAGGAGCCGGGCGAGGTGTTCGCGGGCACCGGGCGGGGCTGGGTGTACCGACTGGGCAAGGCGGACGGCGCGGTGCGTTCGCGGTACCGCTGCGACGCGGCGGTCTTCTCCTGCGCCACCTCACCCGACGGCCGCTATGTCTTCGCCGGGGACAACCACTCCTCGGTGTACTGCTTCGCCGCCGACGGCACCCGGCTGTGGAAGCTCGGCACCGGCTGCGGCTCCGCGTACTCCATGCAGTACCGCGACGAGCGGCTCTATATCGTCACCACGGACGGCTCCCTGGCCTGCATAGACGCAAGCGAGGCCGCGGTGCGCGAGGCCGAACAGGGGCGGCTGCCCCAGCGGCAGGACATCAAGGCCTCCCATGTCACCGCGGTGGCCCCCTCGGCGCAGGTGGAGACGGTCAGCGCCGCCGTCGTCGGTTCCGCCGGGGCGGACGGCGTGGTGCTGGAGTGCGTCCAGGAGGCCGGGCGGCTGCGGGTCCGGGTGCTGTCCCCGGGCTACGACCCCGAGCTGCGCGTCCAGTTCCCCAAGGAGATCCGCACTCCCGGTGCCCGCTATCTCGTCACCGAGGTGCGCCCCTCCGCGGGTGGCGGGTTCTACCGCGCCCGCGGGGACATCAGGCGTCTGCTCTGATCCGCGCAGGCGGAAGCCCTCGGGATCGCTTCGCCCCCGGGCCGCGTCGGCAAGCCGGTGTCTGAGCCCGGAGCCTGAGCTCCCGGCTCGCAGCTCACAGACCGGGGCTCGCAGACCGGGGCTCGCAGACCGGGACCCGGGGCTCGGGCGGGGAGGTGGGCCGGACGGGTGGGCGGAGCGGGCGTCCGGGTGGCAGGGGGTTGCGGTTGCCCGGTTCCGCCACCGGCGCGGGCCTAGCGTGCTGTCTGCCGATGTTCCGAGCGGCCCGCCCCGGCAGAGGAGCAGACCCGTGTTCAAGGGCTTCAAGAACTTTCTGATGCGCGGCGATGTCATCGTCGTCGCCGTCGGCCTGATCACCGCGCTGGCGTTCAGCACTCTGATCAAGGCATTCACCGACTTCGTCGTCAACCCGATCATCGCCCGGATCCAGGGCAGCAAGTCGGTGGGGCTCGGCTGGCAGCTCGGCGCCCCGGGGAACAAGGCGACCTACCTGGACATCGGCTCGTTCATCTCGGCCCTGATCTACTTCATCATCTTCATGGCCGTGGTGTACTTCCTGATCGTCGTCCCCTACAAGCACTCGATGCGCCGCCGTGGGGTGACGGTCTTCGGCGACCCCGGCCCGTTCAAGACCTGTCCCGCCTGTCTCTTCGAGGAGCTGCCTGCGGCGGCCTCCAAGTGCCGTTACTGCGGTGCCGACCAGCCCCAGCGGCCGGGGAGTTCAGCTGTCCGGTGACAGCGGCCCGTGCACAGCCGACCGGCCGGCCCGGCGCGGGGGCGTCGGTGCCGGCCGGCTGTGCACAGCGTCAGGGCACCGGCACGGTCAGCCGAAGGCCTTGACCGCCTGGTAGTAGGTCCAGGCGGTGCCGTTGCAGGCGGTGGCGGTCGCTCCGCTGTAGCCGCCGCAGACGCGCTTGAGGTCCTCGTAGAAGGCGCTGTCGATACGGGACTTGTTCGCGGAGAAGGTGCCGGCGGCCTTGTAGTTGCGGTAGCCGAAGTCATGCCGTGCGCAGGCGTTCTTGAAGGGGAAGCCGAGGGGGTTGTCGGGGGAGTCGCTGCAGTAGTCGGTCGACCAGTCGAAGCCGTAGGCGGACCAGGCGCTCTGGTTCTGGTGGGCGGCGTACCAGGCGTTGTAACTGGCGGCACTGGTCTGGGTCCAGCTCGACAGCACAGCGGACTTGTCGGCGGGGGCGGCCGAGGCGGGGGAGGCCAGGGTGAGGGTTGCCGCGATGGTGACTGCCGTGGTGGTGAGCCCGGTGGCGATTCGGCGCATCGTCTTCTCCAGTTGCTGGTGAGCACGCTGGGGCGTGCGGGCAGGGGCGAGCGGCCGGGTTCGGGGGGCCGGCCGGTGGTACTGGAGTGCCTGCCAAGGATCGGGCTGCCGGTGTCTATGCGCATAGATTCAGCCCGGCCAAAATTGCATGTCCATGGAACGTCCTTGGGGCGTCAGCACGGTGCGGCAGTGCAGTCCCGGGGACGCAGGGGTGAACGGGGCTCGCCAGCCGGGTCCGAGTCCCCTAATGTGAGCGGGCAATCCAGCCAGCGGAGGATGATTCGTGCGCCGCATCACTTGTCGGACAATTCTCAGCGCTTCGCTCGCCGCCGCCGTGGGCCTCACCGCCGCGGGGTGCAGCAGCGGCAAGGCCGGCAGCGGACCCGCAGCCAAGGTCCTGACCAAGGCGCAGCTGCAGGCGGCCGCGCTGACGGCCGGGGAACTGCCGGCGGGCTACCGGATCGTGAAGCCCGCGTCCGCCGACGCCCTCTTCACCTCGACCTCGACCACCACGCCCGCCGAATGCCAGCCCATCCAGGACATCGGCGCCGGCAAGCCCACCGCGGCCTGGGCGCAGAACTATCCCCAGGCAGCCAAGCGCACCCAGGTGCTCGCCAGCCGGATCGCCGCCTATGCCGAGGGGGGCGCCGAGCAGACCATGACCGACCTCGAGGGCGCACTGAAGCGCTGTACGGCCTTCCAGGCGAAGAACAACAAGGACGGCTCCGTCACCACCGTCAAGGTGACCCCCGGCAAGGCGCCCGCGCTCGGCGACGACGCGGTCCAGCTGGACCTCGCGAGCAGCGGCGGCGGCAGCATCAGTGCGCTGCGGATGGTCCTGGTGCGCACCGGCACCACGCTGGCGCTCTTCTCCGCCTTCGACATCAGCAGCGGCAAGCCGGTGCCGCTGCCGCAGCAGGTACTCTCCGCGCAGGTGGACAAGCTCAGGGCCGCAACAGGCTGATCCTCAGCACATCCTGACGTTGCGTCAGGCAGCTGTGCCGAGCACGATGTCCAGGCCGGTCAGCCGGAGGACGCCGGCCGGCTGCTCCCGTACGCCCACCAGGGTGGGTGTCCCGGTCCCGCCGGAGGTCTGGCGGCGGCGCAGCTCCACCAGGAAGTGCAGACCTGCGGAGTCCATGAAGGGAACGCCGCCCATCTCCACCCGGACCCGGCCGACCGGGTCCGGCAGCCGTCCGAGGAGGGCGTCCAGCAGCGGGCGCGCGTCATGGTCGATGTCCCCGACCAGGGTCAGAACGGTGAGCCCACCGCTCTGGTCGACGGTGATGGCGAGGGTCTGCTGCATGCCGATGCCGGCCCCTTCAAGGGTCGGGGGCCCGGCGCCCGCCGAGCTCGGGCCCGTGTCCCTCCACCGTGCCATCCGTGCGCGGGATCGCGCCAGCCAGGTGCCCGCCGGAGCGTGAACGCCGGCGGGCACCTGGTCCTGTGGAGGGAGGCGGTCAGCTCGCGCTGACGGAGAAGGAGTTGGTGGTGAAGTCGAGGCCTCCCGAGGAGGAGGTGATCTCGTAGCCGAACTGGACATTGCCCAGGGTGACGTTGCCGATCCAGGCCTTGGTGTTACGGAGCCAGTTGAGCACCGCCAGGATGTCGACCGTGCCCGAGCTGGTGTTGGAGGTGCGGACGAAGGAGAAGACGGCGTTGGCGCCGTTGCTGCCCTTGTAGACCGTCCAGCTGTGGCCGCCGACGGTGACATTGCCCTGGGAGGTGCCGAGCGGGCCGACAGCACCCGTCTTGTTCATCCAGAGCATGATCTCGTTGGTGTTGCCCGAGTCCCAGATGTCGTAGGCGGTCTCATAGGCGCCGGAGGACGGGACGGTGACGTTGAAGCTCGACTTGACCGAGCTCAGGGAGCTGAGCGTTTTGCCGACGTACTTGGTGGCGTTGGGGTAGGACTTCACCCCGCCGGTGTTGGGGTGGTTCGCCCAGACACCCCAGTTGGAGTAGGAGTTGGCCCAGATGGTCTGGGGGCCGGCACCGCTGCCCCAGATGTCGTTGTAGAGGGTGTAGCCGCCGTTGGACCAGGTGGCCCACTGGTCGCTGGAGGACCAGGTCGCGGCGTACGCGGGCTGCGCCGCGAGCCCGAGGACGGCGGCGAGTGCCGCAAACAGGCCGAGCAGGAGGGTGCGCGGCCGAGCTGACGGACTCTTGGCAGTTCCGGTCGTCGCCGTGCCGATCGAAGCATTTCTGGTCATGGATGGTCTCCCGGTGGAGGGGTGGTGACACGGGGAGTCCGCCGGCGATACGCGCGGCCGAAAGGAGATGTCGAAGCGCCTCGACAAGGCTTCGTGCTGGTGGAGGGCCACCTGCTGCCTCGCCGGACACGATAGGAGTCGAATGTGTCGAAGCGCAACGACTCGGACAGCAGGATTTCGTGTCCCCGACAACTCCGGGCGGGGGGCTACCGTACGGGGCATGAACGTCCCGGCTCTCGAGCTCACCCCGCGCACCCGAACCGACGACCTGCTGGCGTGGTCCGCAGAGCAGGACCGCGAGGTGGCCGAGCGGCCACTGCGCATCGTGCTCACCCTGCTGGAGCTCACCGGGGCCCGGCTTCACGACGGATTCCCCGAGGTCACACCCGAGGAGATCGACCAGCTGCTGTACGAGCTGCTGCCGATGACCGCCGACGCCGAGGCCGAGGGCTGCCAGGCGTATCTGGACGCGGTCTCCCTGCTCATCGACCACCAGCGGGCGGCCAAGCGGCTCAACGCCAAGCGCCAGGCGAAGCTGCAGGCCGAACTGGACGGCCTCGCCACCGGATTCCCACTGGTGATGCGGATGCCCGGACGGCTGACCTGGCCTCGGCTCTACACCATGCTGCTGCGGGCAGACGGAGTGGACTGCTCGGACGAGGGCGCGGTGCGGGCCTGGCTGGACGCCTTCCGCGAAAGGGACGAGCAGAGCCGGGCGGCGGCCTGGGCCGGACTCCCCCAGCTGATCGCATCCGAGGAGGAGCACGGCCGGCCCGAGGCATGGGACGACACCCGCATCCTCACTCTGGGCATGGCGACCGACAATGCCCGCCTGCTGCTGGGCAACCGGCTGCTGGAGCGTGTCTACCGCACCCTCTCCGCCATGGTCGCCGAGGGCCGGGGTCTGCCGCCCGAGCTGAGCCGCGATGTCGAGGGCTACGGCCAGCTGGTCGTCGACGAGACCGTCCGGCTGCTGGGCGAGTGGACCGTCCCCGGGCTCCCCGCCCTGCTGCGCGACCACTACCCGGACCTGGCCCCGGAGCCGGAGCAGTCCGACATCGACACCCACCTCGCCGGACGCGAGGACTGAGACCGCGGCGCCGGCCGGCGCCGCGGACTCCCCGGACCCAGGTACGGGATCAGGAGGCCTGGCCGGCCAGCACCTCGGACATCTGCATGGTGGTGCTGGCCCCGTCCAGCGCCTCCCGGATGATGTCGGCGTGGCCGCTGTGGTGGGCCGTCTCACGAATGATGTGCAGCAGGATCCGCCGGGCGGACCAGTGGGTGTCCCGCTGCGGGCCCCAGGGGAACCGCGGCAGCAGGCAGTGCCGGTCCAGGTCGGGCTGGGCCGCGACGGCCCGGTCGGTGGCGCGGGCCGCCTCCGCGTGCTCCTCCAGCAGCCCGGCGAGGGTCTGGCCGTCGGCCATCCGGTACTGCTCCTGGTCGGTCATCGCCTCCGGCATGCTGCCGTCGCCGTGCAGCAGGATGTGCGCCCAGCTGCGCTCGCACCGGGTGACATGGCGGAGGATCCCGCCCAGGGTCAGCTCGCTCACCGTGGTGCGGCGGCGGGCGTCGTCGTCACCGATGCCGCGGACCGCGATCCGGAGGAAGTTCCGCTGCTCGTCCAGGATCTGCAGGATGTCGCCGCACTCGCCGGCGGGGGTGGGGGAGCCGAGGGTTGTCGCCATGGGATGGAGGTTCCTTTCCGCTATGCCTTGTCCTCACCGTAGGCGGCAATGCGGAACGTTCCGGTCCTCCTTGACCCGATGAGGTGAAGCGGATTCAGGCGTCCTAGGGTCGAGGGGCAGCAAGCCCTTGACATGGAGGAGAAGAGCGGTGGCGAAGGTTCCGACAGGCGTGGTGGCGGCGGGCGGGCTCCTCGGCGGCTACGGCGTGGCCCGGTGGACCAGGAAGCGGCCGCTGGGCGGTGTCGCGCTGGCCGCGGCCGGAGCGGTGGCGGCCCGGCAGTGGCGGCGGCAGGCGGGCACCGCCGGGGCAGTGGCACTGACCGGTCTCTATGCGGCGGCCTTCGCCGGGTCGCACCCGCTGGCGAAGCGGGTCGGGGCCTGGCCCTCGGTCTTCGCGGTCTCCGGTGCGGTGGCGCTGGCCTCGTACGTGGTCGCCGACCGCCGCGGCTGAGCGGGGCACCAGGGCGGACAGGCCGACGGCCCCGGCGTCGGGGGGGGTTGGTCGCCGGGGCCGTCGGAGTGGGGGCACCGGCCCGGACGTCGGTCGACGCGGGCCGGACAGGGTGGCGGGAACGGCAGCCGCGTGGCCGGGCCCGGTGGACGGGCCCAGCGGGTGCGGCTGGGCTCAGGGGCTGAGCTCAGGGGTTGAGCTCAGGGGTTGAGCTCAGGGGTTGAGCTCAGGGGTTGAGCTCAGGGGTTGAGCTCAGGGGTTGAGCTCAGGGGTTGAGCTCAGGGGTTGAGCTCAGGGGTTGAGCTCAGGGGTTGAGCTCAGGGGTTGAGCTCAGGGGTTGAGCTCAGGGGTTGAGCTCAGGGGTTGAGCTCAGGGGTTGAGCTCAGGGGTTGAGCTCAGGGGTTGAGGTCGTGCGACTGCAGCCAGGGCTTGGGGTCGACCGGCGCCCCGCCGCCCGGCCGGACCTCCAGGTGCAGATGCGGGCCGGTCACATTGCCGGTGGCACCCGAACGGGCGATCACATCACCGGAGTCGACCGAGCCCGAGCCCTGCACGATGGACGACAGGTGGCAGTACCAGATCTCGGTGCCGTCGGGCAGCGTCTCGATGATGCGGTAGCCGTAGGAGCCGGACCAGCCGGCCGAGGTGACGGTCCCCTTGCCGACCGCCTTGACGGCGGTGCCGGTGGGGACCGCGAAGTCCAGTCCGGTGTGCAGATGCGACCAGTAGGAGCCGGCCTGGCCGAAGCCCGCGGTGAGGGTGTAGCCGGTGACCGGCAGGGTGAAGGTGCCCAGCAGCCTGCGCTCGGCATCCCGGGCGGCGCGCTCGGCCGCCTCCTTCTTCTGCCGGGCCTCCTCGACCCGCTTGGCCGCGGCGTCCTTGACGGCGGCCACCTGGGCGGCCTGCTCCTGCACGGCCCGCTTGGCCTCCGCGTCACGGGCGGCCTGCAGCCGGGCGGACTCCTCGGCGGCGGTGCGCTGGCTGTCGGCCTGCGCCTGGATCCTGGCGGCCAGGGCCAGGCCCGGGTCGGTGGCCTCGGCGAAGGCGCTGCCATGCGCGTCGTCGGCCTGCTCGGCTGCCGTCGCGGCGGCATAGGTCGTGAAGCCGGTGGTGCCCAGGGTCGCGGCCATCGCCGCGACACCGACCACCGCGGAGGAGCCGATGCCACCCCCGGTGCGCTGCCTCGGCATACGGTGCCGGCCGCGGTCCGGATCGCCGCCGAACGCCGGGACGGCCTCCGGATCGAGCTCGGGTTCGAAGACGGCCCAGGGCTGCTCATCGGGCAGGGGGAGGGTCGAGGGCATGCCCTCGGGACGGTACGACGACGCCACGGCTGGCGCACTCCTTTCCTTCCTCTCGCCTACCGGGTTAGCTGACGGGTTCGGAGCAGGAAGGTCTCCTACGGTCTCCGGGGCCGGTGCCATCGAGCCAGGAACGGGGCGCTCACAGTAACGCTCCGTCATGACACGGACAGGTCCGTTTCGACCGATTCACCCCAGGAACGGTGGTTCCCCGGCTCCCGGACGCCATGGGGGACGGCGCCTTCAGGATTAGGCGATGCCGCACGGTGCCGTCGTGGTACGGCGTTTGCGACCGCGCTGCGTTATCAAACGTTAATCCCAGGACGCCGCGATTCCAAGCCACTTGGGAGATGCAAAGCCAGCCGCAAGGGACAGGAGGGGCGAATTGCCGCTGATCGCACCTCCAGCGGCTTCCATCCCCTTCCGCCCCGTCAGCATCCGGCCACGAAGGGTCATGAAGAGGCCGTCTCGGGCGCCTGCGGCTCCTCCGCGGTGAGCGGCAGAGCGATCGACTCCAGCCCCTGCCGCTCCGCCCGCACCCCCAGGAACAGCTCCACCACCCCCGCCGCGATCATCAGCAGGGCCCCGACGGAGAAGGCGAGCGCGGTGTCGGACGGCTTCCCGGTGGACACCAGCTCGGAGAAGATCAGCGGCCCGGAGATGCCTCCGACCGCCGTTCCGACCGCATAGAAGAAGGCGATCGCCATCGCCCGGGTCTCCATCGGGAACACCTCACTCACCGTGAGGTACGCCGAGCTGGCACCCGCCGAGGCGAAGAAGAGCACCACCGCCCAGCAGGCCGTCAGCGACCCCGCGGAGAGCGACCCCGCGCGGAACAGCGCCGCCGTGCCCAGCAGCAGCACCCCGGAGAGAATGTAGGTGCCGGAGATCATCGGCTTGCGGCCCACCGAGTCGAAGAGCGGGCCCAGCAGCAGCGGGCCGAGGAAGTTGCCGACGCAGATCACCACGAAGTAGTAGCCCGTGGAGCCGGTGGGCACCTGGAAGAAGGTGCTGAGGATGGTCGCGTACCCGAAGGTCACCGCGTTGTAGAGGAAGGCCTGGCCGATGAAGAGCGACAGGCCGAGCACGGTGCGGCCCGGGTAGAGCTTCACCATGGTGCGGGCGATCACGGCGAAGCCGATGCTGCGCCGCTGCCGGATGGTGATCGACTGCTCGGGCTCCTCCAGGGCCGCACCGGTCTGCTCCGCCACGATGCGTTCCGCCTCGGCCACCACCTCCTCGGCCTCCTCCTCCCGGCCGTGGATGAAGAGCCACCGGGGGCTCTCCGGCACATGGCGGCGCACCAGCAGGATCACCATCCCCAGCACCACGCCCAGGCCGAAGGCGAGCCGCCAGCCGACGTTCACCGCGAGCAGCGAGGTGTTCAGCAACGGCACCGAGAGCAGCGCCCCGGCGCCCGCGCCCACCCAGAAGGAGCCGTTGATGATGATGTCGATCCGGCCCCGGTGGCGGCTGGGGATCAGCTCGTCGATGGCGGAGTTGATCGCCGCGTACTCGCCCCCGATGCCGAAGCCGGTGACGAAACGGCAGAGGAAGAAGAACCAGGCGGTCCAGGAGACCGCGGTCAGGGCGGTGGCCGCCAGGTAGACGCAGAGCGTCAGCATGAACAGCTTCTTCCGGCCGTGCCGGTCGGTCAGCCACCCGAAGAAGAGCGCCCCCGTACAGGCCCCCGCCACATAGAGCGCCGCGGCCAGGCCGGAGACCTGTGCCCCGGAGATCGCCAGGCCGCTGCCCGGCTCGGAGAGCCGGCCGGCGATGTTGCCGACGATGGTGACCTCGAGGCCGTCCAGGATCCAGACGGTGCCCAGGCCGATGACGATCCGCCAGTGCCAGGGCGACCAGGGCAGCCGGTCCAGCCGGGCCGGGACCCTGGTGCGGATCACACCGGTCTGCACACCGCCGCCGTCGGCGGCCTCCTCGCCACTCATGCACGGCCCTCCGCAGTCGCGTCCACCACTGTGGACAGGCGTCTGCCCCGACCGGCGGCGCCTAACGCACCAGGCAGAACTCGTTGCCCTCGGGGTCGCGCATCACCTGGAAGGCCCCCTGCTCATCGGCCTGCACCTCGCCCACCGCCCGCGCCCCGCAGGCCAGCAGCTGCTCCCGGGCCTTGTCGATGTCGTCCACGCAGACATCGAGATGGAGCCGGTTCTTGCCGGCCGGCCTGGCCTCGGGGACCCGCTGGAAGGCGATTCTCGGCTGCTGGTCCGGCGGGTCCACATACGACCAGTCGGGGCTGCGGTCCACCGGACGCCCCCCGAGCACGGCGGCCCAGAAGCGCACCAGTACGGCCGGCTCGGCGCAGTCCATGACGAGTTCGTCGATTCGTCCCAGCACAGAGCCAACCTACTGCCGAACCTGGGTATCCGTACTCATGCGGCGCGTCCCGCCCGGCGCGATGATGCCGCCATGAGCGCATCGATGCAACCGCGGACCACGTCCGCGTACTACGTGCAGGCGGTCCTCTCGTTCGCGCTGTCCGGCGGCGCGCTCGCGGTCGGAATCGCCTTTCTGCCGGTCGACGCCTGGATGCGGGCGTTCCTCGCGGTCGGCCTGCTGTATGTGGTCACCTCGGCGTTCACGCTGGCCAAGTGCGTGCGGGACCGGCAGGAGACCTCGGACATGGTCAGCCGCGTCGACCAGGCACGGCTGGAGAAACTGCTGGCGGAACACGACCCCTTCAAGGTCGAGGGCGTCTGACCCCGGCCGCCCGCTGGGGCCCGGTGAGTACCGCGCACGGTGCCGCCCGGGCCCGCAGCGGCGGGGGTCAGGCGGGGCGGTCGGCGATCAGGGTGCCGCCGGTGGCCCAGTTCTCCTTGGGGAGGTCCTCGATGGTGACCCAGATGCTCTCCGCCTTGGCCCCGGTGGCCCGGACGAAGGCCTCGGTGAGCTCGCGGGCGATCTCGCGCTTCTGCTCGACGGTGCGGCCGGCGATCTGCTTGACCTCGATCAGGGGCATGGCTGACTCCTTGTCGGATGCTGGGGTCCGGGGTGGTGCGGAGCCACCCCGTTCGACATCCACTCCATCACCGCGGCGCACCGCGCAACAAGCAGCATCCGGAGAAGGCACCGATCACCGGTCGTGATCGATCGCGGAGGCCGCAGCGGCGCAGGCGGCCTCCAGCAGCCGCAGCCGCCCGGGCTCCAGGTCGTCCCTGACGGCGAGCCCGGTGGGCAGCAGCATCGGCGGACCTGCCGGCTCCCGGCAGGCGACCCGCCGGGTGATGGCGAGGTCGCTGCTGGCGGCGAAGAGCACCGTCCAGGCCTCCTCGCCGGCGGCCAGTTCGGCCAGCGTCTCGGCCAGCGAGGTGTTGGGCCGTCCTGACTCCGGTTCGAAGCCGGCGGCCCGGCAGGCCGCGCCCACGGCCTCGCTCAGACCCGACTCGCGGGCCGACGGGGCGAGCCGCAGCGGCAGCCCGCGCAGCCGGTGCAGCGGCAGCGGGTCCAGCGCGGCCAGCGGATGCACGGCCGGCAGGACCACCAGCAGCCGGTCCTCCCACAGCGGCAGCCGCCGCAGCCCGGCCTGCGGTGCCGCACCGCGGACGAACGCCGCGTCCAGCCTGCCGTCGCGGACCCGGCGCAGCCGCTCCTCCCGTCCGGACTTCTCGAACTGCACCCGCAGCCGGGTGTCCTGCTCGGCCACCGCGTCCAGGAAGACATCGAGTCTGCTGCCCAGGCTGGAGCCGGTCCCCAGCCGCAGCGGGCGGGCGGCCCCGTACTCGGCCAGCTGCCTGGCCTCGGCGGTGAAGGCATCGGTGGCGGCCAGCACGGCCAGCGCCCGGGGCAGCAGTTGCCGGCCCTCGGGGGTGAGCACCACCGTGCGGCTGGTCCGCTGGAACAGCAGTACTCCCAGCTCCCGCTCCAGCCGCTGCACCTGCTGGCTGACGGCCGACTGCACGATGTGCAGCCGCTGGGCGGCCCGGCCGAAGTGCAGCTCCTCGGCCACCGCGGTGAAGTACTGCAACTGCCGCAACTCCATACAGCCTCCAGTGCGGCCTCCCGGGCGGAGGCGGGGTTTCTGCCGGACACCCCATCCAACTGCGCCGCCCGCAGCAGATCTACTGGCCGAAGGGCCAGGTGGCCGGGGAGCGACCGGGTCGATCTTGACTCGGGGACGCTCCGCCGCGCATCGTGGCCGGGCCCGTGCACCGCGCCGACTGGAGCCCGATGTGACCAGCACCACCCATGACTCCGCCACCGATGAGACCGCCGCTGTCGCCCGGGTGCGGGACACCCTGGACCGGCAGGCGCTGCTGACCACCCTGGGGGTGGAGGTGGTCGAGATCAGCCGCGGCCGGGTGGTGCTCGACCTGCCGGTGCGGGCGGCGGTCACCCAGCAGGACGGCTTTGTGCACGCCGGGGCGATCACCACCCTGGCCGACACCGCCGCCGGCGCGGCCGCGCAGTCGCTGATGCCGGCCGACAAGAACGTGCTCAGCGTGGAGTTCAAGATGAACCTGCTGAGCCCCGGTGTCGGCGAGCGGCTGCGGGCGACCGCGACCGTGGTCCGTGCCGGCCGCACCATCACGGTGGTGTCGGCCGAGGTGGAGTCGGTGGACGGCGACGCACGCAAGCCGGTCGCCCTGATGCAGGCCACCATGATCGCGGTTGACCGCCGCTGACGCCCCGGCCGGGCCCCAGCGGTGCGCCGTCCGGGGCTCAGGGCTTGCGGGCGAGGGCGACGGCGGCCAGCCGGAGCACGGGGTTGTCCTCCACCGACGGGGTGTCGGGGTCCGGGCGCCAGCGGGTGACCAGGGTGACTCCGGGGTCGACCGGCTCCAGGTCGTGCAGCAGCGCCGCGACCTGCTCCACGGTGCGGAACTGGCCGCGGCCGACACTCTGCCGCAGCGTCCGCTCGATCGCCCGGGCGTCGGGATCGTCGTCGTCCGCGCCCGCCACCAGGTGGTGGACGAAGACATGGCTGCCCGGGGCCAGCGCCGCATACAGCTGCCGGGTGACCCCCTCCGGGTCCTCCTCGTCGAGGATGTAGTGCAGGATGCCGCAGAGCAGCAGGCCGACCGGCCGGTCCAGGTCGAGGTGGTCGCGCAGCTCGGCGTTGTCCAGGATGGTGCGCGGCTGCCGCAGGTCGCCCTCGACGACGAGAGTCTGCTCGTTGTCGGCCAGCAGGGCGCGGGCGTGGGCGAGCACCACGGGGTCGTTGTCGACGTAGACCACACGCACCGAGGGGTCGATCCGGTGCGCCACCTCGTGCACATTGCTGGCGGTGGGCAGGCCGGAGCCGATGTCGATCAGCTGGGTCAGTCCCGCCTCGGCGACCAGGTGGCGGACGGCCCTGCGCAGCACGGCCCGCTGCTCCCGCACCCCGAGATGCACCTCGGGGGTGGACTTCTCGATCAGGGCGCCGATCTCGCGGTCGGCGGAGAAGTGGTCCTTGCCGCCGAGGAGGTAGTCGTAGATACGGGCGATGTTGGGCGGTGGCGCCCCCACCACCGGCTGGTCGGCGAGCGGCCTGGTGTCCCGGTCCGGCACTGCGGACTCCCGTTCCCTGCGGCTGGATGATCCTGACGATGGATCAGCGGCCACTCTATTCGGCGCCCGGGGGCGTCCGGGCGCACTCACGGCCACCGACAGCACGGATTTTCGCGCTCCCCGGCAGAGCCGGGAGACGGGCCGCCCAAGGCATCGGCTGCGCACCGCACGGGGCAGGGCGCACCGGTCCGCAGCGAGGGAACGGCGCTCGGCGACGATCGCGCCCGATACCCCTGACCGGCGGCATCGGGGAGACCACCGAGGTTCGACGAGGTCCGCCGGGCCCACATACCGAGACGGGTGCCGGCGGGATCTCACGGCGGCGGTGGCCGTGCATCCCTTGGCAATGCGGTACATAACGCCACCGGATGGCGGCCGTACGATCTTCCGACCCGGACTGATCGAGTACGGGGAGGGCTGTCCGGGTGATACTGCACATGGAGGCCTGGGCACCGGCCCGGCCCACGAGACGAAGAGAGGGGTGAGGCGACCGTGTTGAGGAACGGACTGGAACCGTGGCACCTGATTCTGGTGCTGGTGGTGGTCGTCCTGCTGTTTGGCTCCAAGAAGCTTCCGGAGATGGCACGCGGGCTGGGCAAATCGATGCGCATCCTCAAGGCCGAGACCAAGGCCATGCGCGACGACACCCCGACCGTCGAGCGGGTCACCGCAGCCGAGGAGCCCGTGCAGCAGCCGCTTCAGCAGCAGCCGCTTCAGGAGCACAAGGCGTCCTGACCTCAGGGGCGCGGGGAGCCGCAGCGGGGACCCGGCAGCACTGCCGGGGCCGGTGCTGCCGCTCCCCGCGCCCTTTCCGGCGGATCCGTCGGGCCGTTCCCGTCCGGCGGATCAGGCCGGGCCGTTCCAGTCGAGGGTGGGCGGCAGCACGCCCTCCAGGGTCAGCAGCCACCGCTTGACCTCCACCCCGCCGTACCCTCCGCCGAAGCCGCCCAGGCCGTCGGAGGCCACCACCCGGTGGCAGGGCACGATCAGCGCCAGCGGGTTGGACCCCATGATCTGGCCGACACTGCGCGCCCCCGCCCAGCGCTCACCCGGCGCCACCCCGTCGTACACCCCACTGCCCGCGGCCAGCTCGCCATAGGTGACCGTACGGCCGTAGCCGACCGCACGGTGCAGCGCCTGGAGCACCGTTCGCTGGGCGCCCGAGGTGAGCGACCAGTCCACCGGGAAGTCGAAGACCCGCCGCCGTCCTGCCAGATATTCGGCGACCTGCCGCGCCACCAGCGCCGTCCGCTCCGCGTCGGCCCCCGGCGCGGACGCCAGCAGGGCCGGTACCTCGGCCGGCGGCTGTACCGAGAACGCCACCGCCGCAGCGCCCGCCGTGGTGACGGCCACGCTCACACCGCCCACCGGCTCCGGTGCCTCCACGCTCGCCCAGCTGACGGCCATCGCCGCGCTCCCCTTCCGTTCGGCGTCACCCACCAGCATCACCCGCCCCGGGGCGGGAGCGGAAATCCCCCGGGGATCATGGCGGAAATCCGCGCACGCAGGGCCCGGCGCGGCGCTCCCGGACAACGGCCGGTGCCCGAAGAGGGCGGCGAAACGGTTCGCGGGGCCCGGCCGAGGAGCTGTGGCGGCTCACCGGGGCGGGGAGCGAGGCGCACCCGGTACCGCAGTGGCGGCGCCGTCACCCGTGCCCCGCAGATCCCTCCCGCCGGCGCCGTAGCCCGACGGCGCCCGGCCGGCACGGGGGCTCAGCCGGGGATCTCCACCTGGACGGTCTCGGTGTCCTCGTCGATGTCCGAGGTCCGCACCACAACGGTCAGCGTCCAGCGGCCCGGCAGCGGAACCCGCACATCGTCCGACTCCCAGGCGGCACCGCGCTGCTCCAGCGGCACCTGGAGCGGTCCGATCCCCCGATCCGGAAGGGCCATCCCGATCCGCAGCTCCGGCACCACCGCCAGGGCGCCGCCCCGGGTCAGCACCACGGCCTGCAGGGAGTTGTCACCGGCCCGGCCGGGATCCAGCACGATCTGCACCGTCCCCCTGCCGCGCCCGCCGGAGAGCCCGGTGTCAAAGGGCACCTGCGCATAGACCGTGGGCTTCGGCCCAGCCGCAGCAGCGGTGAACTCCACCTCGGTACGAGCGGGCTGCGTGGCTGTCAGCAGTGCGGTGAGCGCCAGGACCACCGCACCCACCGCCGTCTCGGCCGCCACCGACCAGCGCAGCCGCGCCACCGCTCCCGAACCGGCCGGACCCGCGGTCCAGCGCCGCGAGTACCAGGCGGCGGCCAGCAGCAGGGCCACCGCCACCAGCTTGGCCGACAGCAGCCGTCCGTAACCGGTGGCCCCCAGCGCATGCCAGGACCCCACCTGCCGCCAGGACTGGTACACCCCGGTCACCACCAGCACCGCCACCGCCGCCCGCGCCCGCCGGGAGAAGCGGGCCGCCGACACCGCCGCCTCCCGCGGCGGCTCCGCGACCAGCGTCACCAGCAGCGCCGCCAGTCCGCCGAGCCACACCGACGCCGCCAGCAGATGCAGCAGGTCCAACGGGACGGCCAGCGCCACCTGCATCCCCGTGGAGGCATGCTCCGACGCCGCCCAGGTGGCCCCCGCGGCGACCGCGGGCACCGCCGCCACGGCCACTGGCACACCACGGCGCAGCATCGGCCCGAGCGGCACCACCAGCACCAGTCTGGCCAGCAGCGCCAGCGCGGGCCTGCCGCCCAGGGTCTCCCGCACGGCCGCCCAGCCGAAGCCGCCCGACTCATAGGGCGTACGCAGCACCAGCAGCCCGGCCGTCGCCACCAGCAGCACCGCCCACCCGGCCAGGACCAGCCGCCGCACCGCGCCGCTGCCCCGCACCAGCAGCGCACCACCGACCAGGACGACGAACCCGGCGTAGGCCAGCCCGCGGCCGATGCCGTAGACCACGCCGACCACGGCACCGCCCCCGTCCCCCGGCGCGGCGGGAGCGGCGGTCTCATGGCCGACGGAGAAGGTGAACCCGCCCGACACCGGGTGGCTGTCGGCGGACACCACCCGCCAGGAGACAACATAGGTGCCCTGCGGAAGCCGCCCCACCAGGGCCACCCTGGCGCTGCGCCCGTCACCCCCGGCGTGGCCCGGCCGCCGGTCGTCCACCCGCAGACCGTCGGGCCCCAGCACCCGCAGCCCCTCGGGCGGGACGCTCACCCCCTCGCTGAAGGTGAGCACCACCTCGGGGCGCGCTCTTCAGGACGGCATCCGCCGCCGGGGCGGACCCGGACAGGGCGGCATGCGCGGCAGCCGGGCCCGCGCCGCCCAGCAGCAGCGTGCACATCAGCACCAGCACGGCCGCCGAGCGGCGCAGCATCGATCACTCCCCTGCCCCTGGTGGCCGGCCCGGCGGCCACCTCCGCACCCGCTACGCGGCCGGGACCCGGACGGTTCACCGCGGCTCCCGCGGCCTACCGGCCGCGCGGCCGGCGCGGTGCGATCCGCCCGGTGCAGGGGCGGCCGCACCGCCGCCGCCCCGGGCACCGGCTCCGGCGGCGGCACCCGGTTGACACCTGCTGCCGCGGGTAGGTGACAGGGCCGATCGGAACGAGGTGAGGACATGGCCGACCGACGTACCCGCGCTTCCCTGGTGTACGGCCCCTACCACCCCCCGGAGCGGCCGCACCGCCGGCGCCGGGTGCGTACCGGCACCGAGCCGCGCACCGCGCTCAGCGACCTCCGGCTGCGGCGGACGCTGTCGCTGCTCTTCGCGCCGCTCTTCCTGGCGGGGACCATCGCCTTCGCCCTGCTCGCCGCGGACGCCGGCACGGGTCCCGCACCCAACCGGGACACCTACATCCTCTTCGCCGCCATCTGCGCGGCCCTCACCCTCGTCGCCCTGGTCGACCTCGCCGTCATAGCCCGCCGTATGCGCGCCCGGGGCTGAGCCCGGCAACCTGCGCGGGAGCCGTGCAGCCCGGCAGTCACCGGGCTGCACGGCTCCCGCGGGGCCGTCGCCGACCTCACCGGCTACCAGCGCAGTACCGCCCCCAACCCGCCCGCGGGACCCTCGACCCCGTCGGGCACCCGCAGCACCTCGGCGCCCGCCGCCACCGCGCACCGCAGCAGCGCGTCGTCCGCCCGTGCCGCGACCGGTTCGGGCACGCCCATCGCCCGCACCTGGCCGCGCTGCACCGCGACCTGCTCTGGTTCAGGGCCCACCCACACCGAGCGGCCCGGGTCGGCCCCGGCTTCGCCGACCAGCAGCGATGCCACCTGGCGGCTGCGGGCGGCGTCCACAACGGCGGGCATCCCCTCCGCCGCCACGCCCGGCACGCTGTCCGCTCCGAGCGGGCCGTGCTCGCCCGGCCGACCGCGTCCGGCGTGGAACCGGGCCAGCGCGTCCTCCAGCCGCTGCCGCACATACCCTTCGCAGAGCTGGGCGATCTGCTGGTCCAGCAGGTGCATCGACGCACCGCCGGACCGGCCGGAGCCGTCCGCCTCCACCGTCACCTGCCGCAGCTGCTCGGGCAGCTTGGCGTGGACGGCCCGGCGTTCACGTGGCTCGCCGACCAGCACCAGCAGCTGCGCCCCGCTGGACGGCCACTGCCGGGTGAGCTCCGCGGCGACCGTCTCGGCCGTGCGGCTGCGCTCATTGGCCACCCAGTTGCGGTAGTGCCACTCGCCGCGGTCGTCGGGCACCGTACGGTGTCCGCGGTCCTGACTCTCGGGGCGCTCCGTCCGGGCCACCTGTTCACGTGGCTCCCATCCGTGCGGGGCGCGCAGTTCCAGATCGGCTCCCGCCCGGTCGACATAGGCGACCAGGCAGAGGGGGTCGTCGGCGAGCAGCTCCATCAGGGGCGCCACATGCGGCAGCACCGACCAGGAGGCGTCCACCACGGACGGTGACACATCCAGCGAGAGGTCCAGCACCACCTCGCCGCCGGCGGCGAAGATCGCGCGGCCCGCCGGAGCCCGGGAGACCGGCTCATGGGCCAGGCGGTCGAGCACCGCGGCCCGGGTGGCTGTGTCGACGCCCTGCTCGACCAGGCGGTCGGCGACCGACCTCTCGCGCAGTTGCTGCAGCTTGACGGCGTCGGCGGTGGCCCGCGAGGTGTCCAGATAGACCGACGCCCACGGTCCTTCGTGGTCGAGGAGGGGCTTGAGCTTTCCGATGTCCATGATCTCCCCCATGCTCGGGGACAGGGACCACAATCAGAACCTCCTCCTACCCCGCCCGCTCCGACGAATGCCCTGCATCCGCAACGCGTGCCGGGCCCCCCGAGCGGGCACGAGGCAGAAGCAGCCCGTACCGCGACCCGATGCGATCATCCGGAGGACGTCTTGGCCAGAGCCCTGCTGCGGGTCCACGCCCGTACGACGCTGGCCGGCCGGCCCCCGCACCTCAGCGACCTGCGGGTACTGCTGGTCGCCGATGTGCTGCTGCGCACCGCGGGGCTGGGCGGGCGGCAGGCCATGGTCGGCCTGGGCCTGCCGGACGACCCGGCCCCGGGGGAGGTCAAGGCGCTGACGCGGGACGCGGAGCGGCTCAATGTCCACCCGCCCGCGGCCCAGGCCCACTCCCGGGACGTCCCCGCCGCCCTGGGCGGCCCGATCCACGTCGAGGTGTCCGTACCCGGCGCCGCCGACGCCACCGACGGCGACGCCCCCCGGCCCGCCCCGGTGGAGGTCGGCCCGGTGGACCCCGGCGGCACTCTCGACCTCCCCCCTGATCCGCTGGCACTGCGGCTGGCCCTGCTGGGCCACACCCCGGCCGAGCCGGTCCGGCTCACCCCGGAGGGGCTGGCCGAGGCGGCCGGCACCCTCACCCACTGGCGCCGCCGGGTGGCCGACTGGGCGGGGGAGCCCTCCCGGCCCGCGCACGCCGAGACCGTACGCGCCGCCCGCGCCGGCTTCGCCGAGGGCCTGGACACCGCAACCGCACTCGACCTGCTGCACCGGCTGGACCGGGCCGACGAGGTGCCCGCCGGGGCCAGATTCGAGACCTTCGTCCATCTGGACCGGGTGCTCGCCCTGGAGCTCGCCCGCGACATCGGGCGGTAGGGCGCGCCGAACCGAAGAGGAGCTGCCATGCCCGAGGAGACCGTCCATCTCACCGACCCCACCGGGGCGCAGCTCACCGGCGACCTCTCACTCCCTCCGCAGCCCCGCGCGGTGGTGCTCTTCGCCCACGGCAGCGGCAGCTCACGGCACAGCCCGCGCAACCGGGCGGTGGCGGGCGCACTCCAGGAGGTCGGCCTGGGCACGCTGCTGCTGGACCTGCTCACCGAGGACGAGGAGAGGGTCGACGCGGTCACCGCCGAGCACCGCTTCGACATCCCGCTGCTCACCCGCCGCCTGGTCGCCGCCGTCGACCTGCTCGACCGCCGGCCCGACACCGCGGCCCTCCCGCTGGGCCTCTTCGGCGCCAGCACCGGGGCCGCGGCGGCGCTGCAGGCGGCGGCCGAGCGGCCGCTGAAGGTACGGGCGGTGGTCTCCCGCGGCGGCCGGCCCGATCTGGCCGGGGAGGCGCTGGACCGGGTCCGGGCGCCCGTGCTGCTGCTGGTCGGCGGCGAGGACCGGCAGGTGCTGCGGCTGAACGAGGAGGCCGCGGCGCGGCTCACGGCCCCGCACCGGATCACCGTGGTGCCCGGCGCCACCCATCTCTTCGAGGAGCCGGGGACGCTGGGCGAGGTGGCTGCCGCAGCGGCCGAGTGCTTTCTGCGGATGGCCTCGGAACATCCCCCGGCGTCGCCCTGACCGCGGGCCGACGGCAGGCTGGTGGTATCCATGCGGAGGGGCCGGTGATCGGCAGCGGCCCCTGAGAGGAGTCCGGCATGGCCGCCAGTCCCAGCCGCCCCGCGGTCCTGCTCGTCACCGACCTCACCTATCCGGCCCGCGGGCGGCGGTACGGCGACGAGGACACCCTGCTCTCCGCCCGGCTGCGCGAGGACTTCACCGTCGCCCTGTGCCATCCGCTGGACGCGGTGCGGCTGATGGACTCCTTCGATGTGGTCCTGGTCCGCAACAGCGGCCCGGTGATCCACTACCGCAGCGCCTACGAGGAGTTCCGGACCGAGGCCGCGGCGCGCGGCATCCGGCTGCTCAACCCCCTCCACGGGCGCGGCGACATGGCGGGCAAGCGCTACCTGGTCGACCTCACCGCCGCCGGCCGTCCGGTGATCCCCACCGTCGACCGCCGCGACCACCTCGACCGGCTCCCCGCAGCGGCGGAGTACGTGGTCAAGCCGGAGCTTGGCGCCGACTCGCTGGGCATGCGGATCGTCACCGCCGACGAGCTCCACGGCCCGGCGGTGCCGCTCGACGGGATGCTGGTCCAGCCCCTGGTCGACTTCCGCTACGAGGTGTCGTTCTACTTCGTGGACCGGGTGTTCCAGTACGCACTCCACGCCCCCGACCCGGCCCGCCGCTGGGAGCTGGTGCCCTACCGCCCCGAGCCCGCGGACCTGGACTTCGCCCAGGGTTTTGTCGACTGGAACACCCTCGACCACGGCATCCAGCGGGTGGACGCCTGCCGCACCCGTGACGGGGAGCTGCTCCTGGTCGAGCTGGAGGACCTCAACCCCTATCTCTCGCTCGACCTGGTCGACCACGCCACCCGGGACACCTTCACGGCCGCCCTCAAGCGGTCGGTCCGCTCACTCCTGGACGCGGGCTGAGCGGGTCCGCCCGGCTCCGGGAGCCGGGCGGACCCGCTCAGTCGCGGGAGTTGCCGAAGAGGATCCGGTAGGCGACCAGCAGCACCAGAGATCCGGCCACCGCCGCGATCCAGGTGGGCAGGTCGAAGAAGTGCCGGCTGATCGGGCGGTCCAGGAACCTGGCCGACGCCCAGCCGCCGACAAACGATCCGGCCACGCCGATCAGCGTGGTGACGATCAGGCCGCCGGGGTCGCGGCCCGGCAGGATGATCTTGGCGACGGCTCCGGCGACCAGGCCGAGGACGATCCAGGCAACGACTCCCATGACGCGGTCCTGCCTCTCAGGTGGGGCTTTGACACACGATAGGACGCCGCCCGGCGGTCGGTCGGTTTCAGCGGCGGAAACCACGGTCCGGGTCCCGCGGCTCCGCCCCGGCGAAGGGCGTGAACCAGGCCGGCGGGCGCAGGTCGCCGAGGCCCAGCTCCCGGTTGGCGTCGGAGTCGGGGTCCTCGATGCCGTCCAGCTCGGGGTCGTCCAGCAGCAGCACCTGCCGGTGCCGCGGGAAGCACTCCCGGCAGGCGGTCCAGTCGTAGTCGAAGGGGTGCGCCGGAAGGCCGTCCATCAGCTCGGCGATGTGGTCGGGCTCGTCCTCCAGCGCCGCGGCGGCATCCGACAGCGCCAGCTCCAGGGCCAGCTCCTCGGCCGGGCAGCCCGGCTCCGGCCACCGCCCGTCCGCCAGGTCCCCGGCCAGGTCGTCGAAGGCACGGGCCATCTCCCGCCGCCACGGGACGTCCTGCTTCCAGGTCAGTCTGGGCAGCCGGCCCAGCACCGCCCACTCGTGCTCCTCCCCCGCCAGGACGGGGGCTCCGGCGTACTCCTCCACATCGTCATAGGCGGCGTCGGCCAGCGCCGAGAGCTGCTCGAACAGCAGGCAGGCCGTACGGGGGGTCAGCAGCCAGCCCTCCCCCGGGCCCTCCGCCGCTCCCGGCGGGAGGTCCAGCGGGAAGAGCTCGGCGAAGTCCGGCTCCACCTCATCGGCCGGCCGGGTGGTGAGGGCACCGCCCAGCAGCTCCACCCCGGGGATGCCCTCCAGCAGCTGGTCCGGGTCGAGCAGCACATTGAGGGCTCCCTGCGGGCTCTCGTCGACCTCGGCCGCCATGGCGGCGCGCTGGGCCTCCGGGTCGGTGCCCTCGAAGCGGATTCCGCGCACTGCGCGATGGCCCGCGGCCCGCAGCGCGGCCCAGTCGGTGACGCGGATCTGCAGGGTGACGACGGCCTCGATCTCCGTCGCCCGCTCCGCGGGGGTCTGGTGCTCCTGATCGCCCATGGGGCCAACAGTAGGGAGTCCGGCCCGTCTGCGGGGGGCCGGTGGGGCCGAAGCCGCCGTGGGCCGGTCCCGACCCGCCCCCCGGCCCCGCGGACGGGCCCGCGTGTGCTCCCTCAGCGGCGCGGGAAGCTGTACGTCCAGCCCTCCTTGTCCAGCCGGTCCAGCAGCTGGGCCAGCGCGGACAGGGTCTGGGAGCGGTCGCCGCCACCGTCGTGCAGCAGCACTATCCGGCCGGGCTTCAGCTCGGAGAGCACGGTGTGCAGGATCGCCGGGGCCCCCGGCAGCCGCCAGTCCTCGGAGTCCACCTGCCAGCCCAGCGGACGCAGGCCGTGCGAGGCGGCCATGGTGCGGATCTTCGGGGTGAAGTCGCCGCCCGGAGCGCGGTAGTACCAGAGCTCGGCACCCGGGCCGGCGGCCGTCGCGATCTCCTGCTGGGCGTCGACGATCTCATGCAGGTTGTAGTCGTCGGACCGGCTGGACTGCTGCTCGTCATGGTGCACCGAGTGGTCGCACAGCCGGTGGCCCTCGGCGACGATCCGCCGCACCAGCGCGGGCTCGGCCGCCGCCCGGGGCCCGATCATGCAGAAAACGGCCTTGGCATGATGCTTCTTCAGCAGGTCCAGCACCCGGGGCGTCCAGGTCGGGTCCGGTCCGTCGTCGAAGGTCAGGCCGATGCTCCGGCCGCCGTCCTCCAGACTGTGCTGTATCTCCCTGCCCACCGCTGCCGGCGGCGGGGGCCGGTCGTGCTGCCGGGTGGTCCCATGGGGCCCCGGTGTCGCCGTCCGGACGTCCGCCCTGGGCACCACACGCCCCTGCGACGACCCGCACCCCGCCAGCGGCAGTACCAGACCTGCCGCGGCCAGCACCACCGCCGCGCCCCTCCCGATCCGCATCCGACCCGCCCCCACTCTCCTGATGTGTGACCCGCCCCATCCCCTGATACCCACCAGACTGGCGGCACCCCTTCACCGTCCGGTCAGCGCCATGTCCCGCCCCTGCAACGAGACATGGCGCCGTACCTCAGGCCTCCGGCTTGGCCGAGTGCCAGGGCTCGGCACCGGTCCGCACCGTGGCGCCGACGGCGGCCGACTCCTCCACCGCGAGCGCGATCAGATGGTCCTGGCAGGCCTCGGCGAGCGGATACGGCGCCGGGCCCTCACCCCTGGCCCAGGCCCCGGTCGCGGTCATCATGGAGGCGATGGCGATCTCCTCGTCCATCAGCCGCGCCCCCAGGAAGGGGTTGCGATAGAGGATGTCGCCCTCGAAGGCGATGTGCTCGGTGTCGTAGCCGTCGAGGTTGAGGTCATGGCCGAGCTGCGAACGCACCAGCGCCGACCTGGTGATGGTGCGCTCCCCGGCCAGCCGCACCACGGTGTCGTCGGCCAGCTCGCCATGGCTGCCGCGGACCACGATCCGGCGCAGCCGCAGCTGGTTGTGCCACTGGTTGTCGGTGAAGTCGTACAGGCCGGAGGCCCCGCCGAAGTCCAGCGTGGCGATGGTGGTCGCCGCCTCCTTGGGGGTGTCGTCGCCGGTCCAGCCGTCCCGGCTGAGCGGGTCGACCAGCGGGGCCCGGAAACGGGACGCCGTCACGGCCACCGGGCCGCAGCCGGCCCCCAGCAGACCGCGGATCATCGACACCGCGTGGTACATGTGCGTCGAGGAGACCTGCACGCTGGTCGGCTGCCCGATCACGCCGCGTTCCACCAGCGCCCGGCGGGCGGCATGGCCGGGCATCAGCAGGTACTGCTCGGCCACCTGGACCAGCCCGCGGTCCCCCACCCGGTCCCAGAGCCTGCGCAGCCCGTCCGCGTCCGGCGCCGGCGGGGTCTCGCTGAGCACCCGGACACCGGCCTCGGCCAGGGTGGCGACCACCTCCGGGTTGACCGGCCAGGGCACGCTGGTGATGACGAAGTCGGGGCGCTGCTTGGCCAGCAGTTCCTCCGGCGAGAGGTACACCGGCACCTTCCAGCGGCGGCCGAGCTCCTCCGCCGTCTCCGGGCGTCGCACGACCGCGCCCACCAGGGTCAGCCGGTCGGGCAGCAGAGCGGCCAGACGGACAAAGAACTCCGCGCGCCACCCGCGGCCGACAACCGCGAACGTACTGGCCTTACCTGAGGTCAGAGCTGAGGTCATGGTGGATTATCACACTCGCGGACGACCTGGGATCAAGGCCCGGAGCAGCCACGTCGGCAGGTCCGGCAGCGTCTCCGCCGCACCCGCCGCCGCGGCGGTCGGTCAGGGACGCGTACCGGAGCAGATCAGCGCCACCGCGGGGAGCTCCACCAGGCCGCCCGGCACCGCGAACGCCGACACCAGCCGGTCGTAGGCCTTCCGCACCAGCGCGACCTCCTCCGCTGCCAGCCGGGAGATCACGGCCCCGGTCAGCGGCGTACCGGCGATCACATCCCGCCACCAGCGGTCCGGGTCGACCCGGTGCGTCCAGGCCTCCTGCGCCGCCTGCGTCCCGGCTGCGCCCGCCGCGGCCAGCAGGTCCCGGAAGGCCTGGGGGCGGTCCTCGGCGTCCCGCAGGAACATCCCGCCCGCGGGCAGACCGGGCGGCACCACCACCGCCGACTCGGCGACCGCCTCACCGAAGACCGCCGTCGCACGCATGCGCTCCCGCTCCCAGCAGGACAGCGCCAGCCGTCCGCCGGGGCGCAGCACCCGCAGCAGTTCGGCGACCCCGGCGACCGGATCGCCCAGGTGGTTCACCACGAAGTTGCCGGTCACGGCGTCAAAGGTGGCGTCGGGGAAGGGCAGGTGCGGCAGTACCGCCTCCTGGACGTCCAGCCCCGGGTGGGCAGCAGCGGCCAGCCGCACCATCTCCGGGGAGGCGTCCACCGCCGTCACCCGGGCGCCGCGGGCCAGCGCGGCCGCCGCGACCCTGCCGGGACCGCAGCCCACGTCCAGCACCCGTAGACCGGCACGCACCCCGGCCGCGTCCAGCAGCGGTCGGACGGTGTGGGCGGTCAGCTCGGCAAAGCCCGTGCCATAGGCGTCGGCGCGCCCCGCCCACCCTTCCCGCTCGAATCCGTCGAACCTCGCCGCGTCCCACTCGGTCATCCGGCCGCCCCTTCCCTCGGTCCGGGCAGCCACCCTAGCCGGGGCCCGGCCGGCGCTGGTGGGCAAGGGGGGTGGGAGGGGCTCGGTGCGGCAACGGCCCGCGCGGGGCCGAACGGTCTGCCGGAGGGACCCGCCGGGGCGGGCCGACTGGCCGGCCCCGGTCCGCCCCGATCCCGGACGGACCGTCAGAGCGGCCACGCGGGCGGGACAGGAGCGGGTCGGGCGTGGTCTCACGAGTGGGCCGCCAGGGGCTCGAACCCTGAACCTACGGATTAAAAGTCCGCAGCTCTGCCAATTGAGCTAGCGGCCCGAGGCGCCTCATTATGCCAGCCTGTGCCACCGCACGCCGACAGATGCCATCCGTGCAGGTCAGGGCAGACCGGCAGGGAATCGGGCGGATCAGGCCGACGTGGATCGCCGCATGCAAAAGCCTCGGGCCCGCCCCTGTGAGAGGGGCGGGCCCGAGGCCTTGGTGTGCTGCTGCCGTCAGGCAGGGTCAGCCGTTGCGCTTCCAGCGCGGCTTGCGGTCGCCGCCGCCGAAGCCGCCGCCGTTGTCCCGGCGCTCGAACCCGCGGCTGCCGCCGTGGTCGCGGCTGCTGCCGTGGTCGCGGCTGCCACCGGAGCGGTGGTCGTCGCGGCGTGCCACCGGACGGCTGGTACCACGGTCGCGGTCGCCGCCGTAGGGACGGTCGAAGGAACGCGCCGGACGGTCGCCACCGCGGTCGCGGTTGAAGCCACCCCGGTCGTCACGACGCTCGAACGAACGACCACCACGGTCGTCACGGTCACGGTCGCCGCCGTACGGACGGTCGAAGGAACGCGCCGGACGGTCGCCACCGCGGTCGCGGTTGAAGCCACCCCGGTCATCGCGGCGCTCGAACGAACGACCACCACGGTCGTCACGGTCACGGTCGCCGCCGTACGGACGGTCGAAGGAACGCGCCGGACGGTCGCCACCGCGGTCGCGGTTGAAGCCACCCCGGTCGTCACGACGCTCGAACGAACGACCACCACGGTCGTCACGGTCACGGTTGAACGGACGGTCGCCACCACGGTCCCGGTTGAAGCCACCCCGGTCGTCACGACGCTCGAACGAACGACCACCACGGTCGTCACGGTCACGGTTGAACGGACGGTCGCCACCACGGTCGCGGTTGAAGCCACCCCGGTCATCGCGACGCTCGAAGGAACGACCACCACGGTCATCCCGGTCACGGTTGAACGGACGGTCGCCGCCACGGCTGTCCTCGGCCGGGGTCTCGGTGACCTCGGCGACGGGGGCCGGGGCCGCCTCGTCGGCGGCAGCGGGCTCGGCGGCGGAGTCGGCCTCCGCCGGCTCCTCCTCCAGGCCCAGCTCGGAACGCTCGCGCGCCACGCGGGCGGCCAGCCGGTCGGCGTCCTCCCGCAGCTCCGTGGCACGGCGCTGCAGCTTCTCCAGGTGGCGGGTCATGTCCTCGACCTCGCGCTCGGCGGCCTTGGCGGCGCCGGCCGCACCCTCGGCCTGGACCTCGATGAGCGAGCGGGCACCGGTGATCCGGGCCACATCGGCGTCGAAGGCGCCACCCACGACATGGCGGGAGGCGTCCACCCCCGCGTCCTCCATCAGCCGGAAGACGCCGCGCCGCTGGTGCGGCAGCACCAGGGTGACCACGATGCCGGAGCGGCCGGCCCGCGCGGTGCGGCCGGAGCGGTGCAGGTAGTCCTTGTGGTCACCGGCCGGGTCCACATTGAGCACCAGGTCGATGCCGTCGACGTGGATGCCGCGGGCGGCGACGTCGGTGGCGACCAGGACGTTGACATAACCGTCCTTGAAGTCGCCCAGCGTCCGGGTGCGGGCGCCCTGGGTCATACCGCCGTGCAGCGCGTCGGCGCGCACGCCGGACTCGCGCAGCTGCTCGGCCACGCGGTCGGCGCCCATCTGGGTGCGGACGAAGATGATGGTGCGGCCCTTGCGGGCGGCGATGGCGCTGGTGATCGGCGCCTTGTCCTTGGGCTTCACCACGAGGATGTGGTGGGTCATGGTGGTGACCGCGCCCGCCGACGGGTCGACCTCGTGGGTGACCGGGTTCTGCAGGTAGCGCTTGACCAGGGTGTCGATCTCGTTCTCGAGGGTGGCCGAGAAGAGCATCCGCTGGCCGCCGGCCGGAACCAGGTCCAGGATCTCGGTGACCTCGGGCAGGAAGCCCATGTCGGCCATCTGGTCGGCCTCGTCGAGGACGGCGATCTGCACCTCGTCGAGGGAGGCGGCGCCGCGGTCGATCAGGTCGCGCAGTCGGCCCGGGGTGGCGACGAGGACGTCGACACCGCGCTCCAGCGCATAGATCTGACGCGGCATCGAGGTACCGCCGCACACCACCTTGAGGTTGAGGCCGAGCACCGAGCCGTAGGGCTCCAGCGCGTCGGAGACCTGCATGGCCAGCTCACGGGTGGGGACGAGGATCAGGCCGCGCGGACGCTTGGCCCGCGTGCGGCCCTCGGCGAGGCGGGTGAGCAGCGGCAGGCCGAAGCTCAGGGTCTTGCCGGAGCCGGTGCGACCGCGGCCCAGCACGTCCTTGCCGGCCAGCGCGTCCGGGATGGTCGCGGCCTGGATGGGGAACGGGGTGATGACGCCGCGCTTTGCGAGGGCGCGGACGATGTCGTCGTGCAGACCGAGGTCACCGAAGGTGACGGTGGGCTCACTGGCCTCCTCGGCTGTCTCGGCGGCCTCCTCGAGGGCGGCCTCCTCGGCGGTGTCGAGGACGTCGTCGAGCTCGCGGAGGTCGTCGAGGTCGGGGATGACGGCGGCAGGGGCATCGGCGGCGGAACCGTTCGCGGGCATGGCGAAGCGGTCGTCGTCAACGAGAGACATGCAGAACCTTCCGGAAGTGGCACGCGCCTAAGTCCGCGGGTTCGCACAGACCGCCTCGATGCAGTCAAGCCACGGATCGCCGGAACGCGCCAAGAGCGCCTGGAATTGTGACCGGCGCCGGGCAGATGAAATCAAACGATCTACCACTATAGGCGCCACGAACGGAGGAGTGCAAATCGCCCCGAAGGAGCAGTCCACAACCGCCGGCCCACGGCGCCCGCCGCGGGATCGTTCTCCACCAACGGTAACGCGTCGCCGGGCATTCCGGACGGCCCCGCGTCCACGACCGCGCCACACCCCCGGCGGCCCGCGGTCAGGGCTTGGGACTGCCCGAGGCCGGAGCCGAGGCCTCACCGCTGGAGGTGGACGTCGGGACCGGCGGGGCGGACGGCGCGCCGCTGGTCGCGGAGGCGGATCCACTCGGCTGCGGACTGGGCTGCTGGGGAGCGCCACCGGTCGCCCCCGCGCTGCCTCCCGTCCCCGAGCCCCCGCCGATGCCACCGCCTCCGCTGCCCGCGCCGGCCCCCGCGCTGGCACCCGGACCGGCGCTGCCCCGGCCGCTGGGCGCCGGGTGCGCCGAGGCGCCCCCCGCAGGCCGGGCCGGCGCACCCGGCGTCGGCGAGGGCCCCAGGGTGCCCGACGGGCTGGCGGAGACATCCACCGCGCCCGCGCCCCTGGACCCGGCCGGCACCGGACGCGAGCCCCGCGCGGGGGTCGCGCCGCCCTCCCAGCCACCCTGGACCCGCTCGCCGGAGCTGTTTTGCCCCCCGGATCGCGAGTCCTGCGAGGCGGGCGCGGCGCTCAGCTCCATGCAGCCGCTCAGTGCCACGGCCGCAAGCGCCCCGGCGGCGGCCGTCGCGGCGGCCCGTCGCAGTACGCGGCGGCGGCACCCCGTGAAGGGGTGTGCCGCCCACGCCGATGCCGCACCGGGCCCGGAAGTCACCGAACTGACCGCTCTCACAGCACACCTCTCCTACGCCCCGCCCCGGCCGCCCGCAGCGCGCGGCCACTACCGGTGCCCAACGCACAGCCGACCGGGAGGACACGGCCGCTGCGTCCGAGTGGGCGGCGGGGCCCCGGCCGGGCTGTACCAGCGGCGCCGCCGACCCGGCGTCAGCATGTCGGCGGCGGACGCGCGAGGTCTGCCGCGAAGCTGTCCCGTCCACAGCCTGTGGACCGACAATGGCCCGGTGGAGATGACCCGAGACGAGTTCGAGGCCCTGGTCGGCGACGCTCTGGACCGCATCCCCGGCGAGCTGGCGAAGCTGATGGACAATGTCGCCGTCTTCGTGGAGGACGAGCCCGCCCCCGAGGACCCGGAGCTGCTGGGGCTCTACGAGGGGACCCCGCTCACCGAACGGGGCGAGTGGTACGCCGGGGTGCTGCCCGACCGGATCACCGTCTACATGGGACCCACCCTGCGGATCTGCGAGACCCGCGAGCAGGTGGTGGAGGAGGTCTCCACCACCGTCGTCCACGAGGTCGGCCACCACTTCGGTATCGGCGACGAACGTCTCCACCAGCTCGGCTGGGGATAGGGCCTGTCGGGTCCTCAGCCCCGCCGGAGCGGTTCTCCCCGACGGGCCGTATGCCGGACGTACCCTCCGGGCATGCTCCCCACCATGGCCGCAGACCTCCGCAACCGCACGCGCGCCATGCTCCGCAGAGCGCGCCCGCCCCGACCTGCCCGAAAGACCCGTCCGCCGGGACAGCGACGGCTGCCCCGGCCCCCCACCGGACTGCGGCAGGCTGTCGTACTGGCACTGGTGGCCGTGTTCGGCGGCCTGCTCGGCCTGATGGTGATCGGCAGCGCGCCCGCCCGGGTCGGCCCGATGGACACCCGGATGTCCCTCCACCCCGATCTGCGCGGCGGCAGCCGGGTCGACATCGCCCCGCTGGGCTCCCTGGAACTGGACACCCACCGCGCCCCGCTCCGGCTGGACGTCGACGTACGGCGGCTCAACCCCGACGCCGCCAGGGCCATCGCCAAGGACCCCACCCGCCTCGCCGGGCTGCAGAACGACGTGGTCACCGGAGTCGAGCGCGGCATGCTCGACCTGGGTCTGCGGGCCGCCGCCGCGGTCGCCGTCGGAGGCTGCGCGGCCGGCCTGGTGATCTACCGCCGCCCCGGCCGGGCACTGGCCGCCGCCGGCACCTCACTGGGCCTGCTGGCCGCGACCTTCGGCGGGGCGGCCCTCAGCTGGAACCCCAAGTCGGTGCTGGAACCGCACTTCACCGGCCTGCTGGCGGGCGCACCGCAGGTCGTCGGCAATGCCCGGTCGATCGTCAGCGACTTCGACGTGTACCGCCAGGAACTGGCCAAGCTGGTCACCAATGTCACCCGGCTCTACGACACCGCGACCACCCTCCCGGCCTACAACCCGGACCCGGGCACCGTGCGGGTGCTGCATGTCTCCGACATTCACCTCAACCCGACCGCCTGGGACCTGATCCGATCGGTGGTCACCGACTACAAGATCGACGCCATCATCGACACCGGCGACCTGATGGACCACGGCTCCGTCGCCGAGAACGCCTTCGCCGACGACATCCCGACCCTCGGCGCCCCCTATGTCTACGTCCGCGGGAACCACGACTCGGCGGCCAGCCAGGCCGCGGTCGCCCGGCAGAAGCACGCCGTGGTGCTGGACCAGGGCCGCACCGTCACCGTCGCCGGGCTGCGCATCGCCGGCTGGGGAGATCCGCAGTTCACCCCGGACCGCTCGGTGCAGGTCGGCGGGGAGGACGCCGAACGGGCCATGGGCCAGGCCTTCGCCTCCAGGATCACCGCCACCCGGCCGCCCCCGGACATCGCCGCCGTCCATGAGCCCACCGCCGCGGTGCAGCTGGACGGGACGGTCCCGCTGGTGCTCGCCGGGCACACCCATGTCCGCGACACCCGGATGCTCGACCACGGCACCCGGCTCTTCGTCCAGGGCTCCACGGGGGGCTCGGGCCTGCGCGCCCTGGAGAGCAACCCGCCGACCCCGGTCACCCTCTCCGTCCTCTACTTCGACCGGGTGACCCACCGCCTCCAGGCCTGGGACGACATCACCCTCGGCGGACTGGGCCGCACCACCGCCCAGATCGACCGTCATCTGGCGGACGAATCCCTCACCACGCCCCCCAGCCCGGCGCCACCGGCGACTCCGCAGGTGAGCCCCCGGGTGAGCCTCGCACCACCGCCCTGACACCCGACCGGCGACAGGCCGCAAACTGTTTTGGCGTTCCCGCCCGGCATCCCATATGCTTCTCGACGTCCCCGACGACCGCAAGGAAGCCGGGTGGGCCATAAAGCCCTCATCGTCTAGTGGCCCAGGACGCCGCCCTTTCAAGGCGGTAGCACGGGTTCGAATCCCGTTGGGGGCACCGCAGTACCCACACGCAGAGCCCATCTGCGTAACGAGGTCCCGTGGAGCAGTTGGTTAGCTCGCCACCCTGTCAAGGTGGAGGTCGCGGGTTCAAGTCCCGTCGGGATCGCTCATCCCCTATTCTGGGGATGCAGCAAAGCAGTACGGCCAGGTAGCTCAGTTGGTACGAGCGTCCGCCTGAAAAGCGGAAGGTCGCCGGTTCGACCCCGGCCCTGGCCACATCGCCTGACCAGGCACGAGGCCCCGAAGCGCATGTGCTTCGGGGCTTTTCGCATGACCGTGACTTCAGCGCGCGGCGAACGGTCACGGTGGAGACGCCCCGATGATCTCACCGGGGCGGCGACTGTCGCAGGTGCTCCCGTCGCAGCACCTTGGTCCCGTCGAGTCGGTCCCGAAGGTGAGCAACCGCCTTCTGTGGCTCACCGCGCCGAACGAGTCGTTCGGCGAGGGCGATCGCGCTGCCTACTGTTCCGGAGCGAAGAAGATCCTCACCACCAGCGACTCCCCCACCCTGGGCTCGAGTTCCTGCCGAGACATATGGGGTTCCCCCAAACGTTGAACGTGGCAACCGGGAAGGTCCCTGGCTGTACCCGCCTGCGGGTCCTCGGTGATCACCACTCGGTGGTGTGGCCGTTCACTCGGGGTGTCCGGGCCCTACCGCTGCACAATCTCGTCCCGGAGCAGCCGCGCAACCTGGGTGAGCCCGATGCGTTCGGGTCAGCGGACGTCCACGTAGTCGGCTGCGCTGACCGTCTGGAGAAAGTAGGGGTTGTCGGTCAACCAGCGAGCCGTCCAGTAGCCGTCGTGGTAGTCGCGGATCCGGGTGGAGAAGTGGCCGTGGGAATCGGTGGTCACCCAACCGACCCATGTGGTGGTGCTGCTTCCCGCGCGCCGGAACCCGATGTAGACGGTCTGGCGGGCGCTTACTGGAATCCAGCCTGCCGCGCTCTGCCGCTGAAGAGTGCCGCTGACGGTGACGTAGCCGCCTGCACGGACGGGCTCGGGCGAGGCGTTCAGCCCAGCGAACCGGGTGGGCCAGCGGTGCACCCAGAGGCTGTCGGTACCCGTGCCGAGCAGCTGGGGGGTACCGGGCAGGCGCACACGCCAGTAGGAGGCGGAGGGTGCCTTGTCCACGGTGGTGGTGAGGCGGGCCGAACCATGGCTGAGGTCGACGGTGAGGTTCTTGACGGTCTGCCACCCGGTGCGCCCGTCGGCTGAGCGCTCCAGGACAGCGGGGACGCGCGTGTTCACGGAGGCTGCAGGAGCTCGCAGTTGCGTGGTGGCGGTCAGTCGCGACCGGGGGTCGAGTTTGGCCGAGAAGCCGGTGACGCTGATCCTCGGGCGCACAACCACGGTGTAGGAGACCGGCACGTGAGGGCTGTCGCCGTAGAAGGGGGCATCCTCGGCGTCGACGGCGATGACGGCATGGCCGCTGGCGATGGGCGTGGTGCTCAGAGCGAAGGCACCGTGGCTGTCGCTGGTGGCAGTGGCCAGGGTTTCTGGAATGCCGTTGCGTGCAGCGGGCGGAATGTCGAGGGTGACGCGGGCAGCCGGCAGTGCCTTCCACCCAGCCGCGGTCAGCACCTGGGCGGTCCCGCGGTAGGTGACTGTGGCTCCTCGGTCGAGGGTGGCGGAGGCGGCGGTGGACAGTTGGATCCGGGTGGGTGCCAGAGCGGTGCTCACGATGTCGGGGTCCTGGTAGCAAGCGACGTAATGATCCTCGGACGCCCAGGCGCAGGCGGACACGTCAACGAAACGTGAGTTGACGGGGAGGACGCGGCTGAAGCGACCGTCCTCGTCGGTCGTCACCTCGCTGCCGACTACGTCGACCGGTGTATCCGCAAGTGGGGTCCGCTGTTCAGGATGACCCGGGAGGCTCGTGGTCAGGCGGCCAGTCAGGGTGAGGGTGCGGTGATCGTAGTCGGGATGCGTCGGTGTCGCCTGGAAGTCCTCGATCCTGGCGTTGCCGGCGTACCAGAAGTAGCCGCCGAAGGACTCCGCGTCCCACAGCCCGTACGTCTGGTCGCCGTCGGCGTCCGTGAGGTCGAAGGTGACCCGATAGTGGCCGAAGGCCGGCAGCAGCAGGGGGTGAGCGTTGTGCCAAAACGAACGCGAGGGTCCCTGGGTGCCGTCCTGGACGAAGTCGTCGGTCTCGTAGACCTCGGGTGCGTCCTGCAGCGCGCCCTTGGGAAAGAAGTGCGCGGTGACATGGGTGATGGGACTGTTCGCCTCCGCCTCCAGCGCCAAGGTCTGAGGGTCGCCGATCACGTATGCGACCTGCAGCAGCTCAGGCTCGCCGTCGAGGGCATGGGCGGCAGGCACCGGTGCAGCCAGGGCCAGCGAGATGACAGCGCTGCATATCGCGGTCCTGACAGAGCGCTTCATCAACAGTCCCCCCAAGGACACAGATGGCAAGGTAGCCGCATCGCGCAGTACACCCCGAGGGGTGTTGATCACGACGCAGGGGCGAACTCTAGCGCTTCATCCGCCTGGCCACCTGCGCTGCCGGCGCTCCATGTACGAGGTCCCGCGTCGTGTTGGGGATCGTGCGGTATCGCTGCATCACCGCCGCGAGAACATCCATACCCACCCGACGGATGACAAGGGATGACCGCTCCCCGGGGCGGGCACGACATCGGCGAGAACATTGGCACGGGCTTGGACAACACCCGCCAGGAGCCTTACATCGGCTGAGCTCCGGTGGGCACACGGGCAAGGCAGTCTTTGACCCGTCCCACGGCCGCGTAGATCTCCGCTGCCGCACGCTGGATGGCGCGACCTACGGATCGGATGCAGGTCATAGGGCAGATCACCCCCGGGGCGTACCCTGCCGGCGCCTGAACAGGCACGAGGCCCCGAAGCAGATTCACTTCGGGGCCTTTCGCATCACTGTGACATCGGCCGCCGGCGCCGCTGGACTCCGTCGCCGGAGTCCAGCCCGCCCCGACCGAACGCCCAGCCCAACGTCAGATGCGGTTCACCGTGTGCAGCTTCGTGGCGTATGTGCCCGTGCCGTCCAGCAGCGAGGCACCGCCGAGGTCGCCCATGGTGGGTCCGTCGACGGTCTTGCGGCTGGAGAGGAAGCGGCGCTTGCCGGCCGCGTCCGGGCCCAGATAGATGCCGACGTGGTCGACGGTGACCGTGGGGTTGTCGTCGCCGGAGTCGGCGTTGAACAGCACCAGGTCACCCGGCTGGAGCAGCGCCGCTGTGGGCGGGTTGGTGCCGTCGGTCCGGTCGATCCGCACACCGGGTGCGTGGTCGACCATGTCCCGGGACTTGCGGGGGATCCGCAGACCGGAGGTGTCCTGGTCCGCGGCCAGCGGCACACCCATGTGGTAGCCGTACACCATCCGTGTGTAGCCCGAGCAGTCGAGATTGCCGACCTGCTTGCTCGACGGCCCGGTGTAGGCCCCGTCGTCGAAGGTCCAGCCGATGCCCATGTACTCGTGGAAGTCGGCGCCTTCGTAGCGGTAGCCCTGGGGATCCAGATAGCCGTACCCGGACCTGCCCAGCACCTGCTTGCCCTGGGCCGGGCCGGCCCCGGCGGTCACAGCCGGCGCTCCGCCGAGGAACATCGCCGCGTACGCGAGCACGTCCGGGGCCGTGGAGCCGGCCCAGCCCCGTATGGTCTGCTCCACCTCGTCGGTCCACGTACCGTCGAAGGGCTGGGGCAGCACCCGCACCCAGTCACCGTGGGTGACGCTCGGCGGGACCTCCCAGTTCGCCGCGTCCACCTCGAAGCGGCTGACGGTGAGCTTGATCGGCAGGTTGGTGCAGCCGCTGTTGGCCAGTGCACGCAGGCCCACCCGGCCCTTGGGGAAGGTGGAGTCGCTGACGTCGACGGCCCACGCGGACGGCTCCGCCGAGCCCGAGGGCCACGCCTTGGCCCTGATGCGGAAGCCCTCACGGCGTACTCGGATCGTCCAGTAGGTGCCCGCTGACACACCGGTGGCGAGGGTCTGGGCCGACACCAGCTGGGTGACCGTGTCGGCGACCTCCTTCTCGACGCGCAGTTCGACCGCACCGGAGGTGAGGAAGGACAGCCGGGCGCGGTAGTTGTTGTGCGTGTCCTGGTAGCCGAAGGACAGCGCGTACGAGCACGCCTGGCCGGTGGGCACCTTGTCGAACCCGGCCACGGAACGCACATCCACGTCGGTGGTCTCGTCGTCGTGCAGACTGGCGTGGCGGCTGGCGTAGTCGCTGGTCAGGGTGATGATGCCGGCGCCCGGCACCACCGAGTAGTCGGTGTCCACGGGCCCGAGGGTGGACCAGCTGCCGCCGCCCGGGGAGGTGCCCCAGTACTGCCGGCTCTCGGCCGGCAGCGACAGGTCCGGCAGCGTGCGCTGGAAGTCGTCCACGAAGGGCCGCTTGTTCTCGGTGAACGTACGCTGCGGACCCGGCAGGACAACCGTCCGCGCACCGTGGGTCAGCAGCGCGACGCGTGTCCCCCCGGAGGTCACCTCGGTACGGGCCGGGGTGCCCGGCAGTACGGTCGCGGTGAGCGGCGTGCCCAGTGTCACCGGGGTGAAGTAGGAAGCGTCCAGCGGGGGGAGCGTCACCGAGGAGAGGGCCGACGCCAGACCGTTAGAAGCCGCGAAAGGCTCGACGGGCGCGGCCGGGTCGGCCGCCCGCGCCGTGGCGCCGATCAGACCGCTGAGCGGGACGGAAGCCGCGAAGGCAGCCAGCAGACTGCGCCGAGAAGCATGAACCATGTGCACATCATGCTGTACGCCTTTCCGGCTCCCGGTGTGATCCTCATCGCTCAAATACCGCCCCTGTGACGGAAGATGACCAGCCGATGGGAACCGCGATCGCGCTCTGCCGATACCCGGTGATGTTGCTGCTCGGTGAGGCCTCGGTGGTCACCACGAGCCCGTCGCGGACGTCCGAACAACAGCCCTGTCATGAACGGGAGTTGACTCACTCTCCGCCCTGCTGCGGCGGCACCTCCGCCACGACGATGTAGAACACCACCGACGCAAGGAAGGGCCCATCCGCGAGGTGATCCAGCCAGCGTTGTGCCGCCTCCTCGGTGAGACAGCCGTCGGCCACGGCCCGCCGGGTGGTGCGCTCCAGCCCCAGGATCGCGTCAGCGGCCCGGACGTCCCGCAGGACGGGCGTGACCGGGATGACCACGGGCACCGTGAATCCGGCCTCCACTGCCAGCCGGGGAAGCCCGCTGCCGATCCGGGCATGGCGGATGACCCGGTCGGTGACATACCCGGTGTAGGCAAGCGACAGATCGCCGTCCGGATGGTCGACGGTCAGGGTGTGCCAGTCGGGCTCCCCCATGACGAGCCGCCCGCCGGGACGCAGCACTCGCCGGACCTCGCGGAGCACCCGGGCAGGGTCGGCGGCATGCTGCAGCACCCGATCGGTCCGGGCCCGCTCGGCCGTGCCGTCCGCCAGCGGCAGCTCATGGATGTCGCCGAGCCGGACGGTCACGGTGTGCCGGCCTGCGGTGCGCTCCCTGGCCGCGTCGACCGCGGCCTGGTCGTGGTCGACGCCGATCACCCGGCCGGTCACGGTGGCGGCCTCGGCGAGTGCCCCGAGGTCGGCGCCGGGGCCGCATCCCAGATCGAGCACCGTGTGCCCCGGGCGGACTCCGAGTTCGGCGAGCATCCGCCCCTTGTAGGCGCGGCCCAGGTCGCTCGCGGCGAGCCGGTCGAGATAGACGAGCGGGTCGGGGGCGGCGGACTCGAACCGTGTGGTGGCCATGGACGCCAGTCAATCAACTCCACAGCGTCGAAGGGGATGTTGCGGCCCGTCCGGCCGGGCGGCGCTACGGGAGCTGCGCTACGGCAGCGTCGGGTCCCGGTGGTCGTCCTCGGACCAGGGGCGGCGCTGCTCCAGATAGCGGGTGTGGATGTGCTGGCGGCGCTCCTCGGCCTCACGCAGGGCCCCGACCAGTCGGGTGGCCTCCTCGGTGAGCAGCGCCGCCTGCCGGTCCAGATGCCGTTCGGGCGCCTCGGTGCCGGGGTGAGACGGTTCCACCAGCGGGCCCGCAGACAGGCGTCGACCGCCTCCGGCACGTCCTGCCGGACGATCCGGGAGAGTGCGTGCAGCGCCTCCGGGTCGCCGGCCAGGACGTCGCCGCCGCGGTCCGGGTCGAGCAGCGCGGCCAGCCGCTCCAGCAGATCGGCGAAGCGGCTCTCCAGCTGCGCCTCGACCAGGTAGTCCCGCAGCGCGGCCAGGTCGGTGCGGAGTGCGGAGAGCTGCTCCTCGGGTGCGGGGAAGTCCGGCGACGACGGCCGCTCGGGCGGCGCCAGCAGCGCGCCGACGGCGTAGAGCCCGGCGACGACCAGCGGCCACAGGGAGCCGGCCACCCCCACGAAGTACAGCACCAGGCCGCCGATGGCGAGGGCGCAGCCGGTGAGGTTCTTACGGGACTCCAGATAGGCCGCCGGGCCCCGCCGGGAGCTTCTACTGGTAGCCACGGATCTCCTCGAAGGCGCCGCTCAGCGAGCTGCCGACCGCGTCGAACAGCCGCCCGCCGGTCAGATCGGCGATGTGCTGGAGCTCGGCCCGGTCGGAGTCGCCGAAGAGGATCGGGAAGACCGGGACGCTCCGCTGGTCCGCGGGAAGGGCCGCATAGAAGGAGTTGAAGTCGCCGGCGCCCCCACCCGCGGTGTTCTGGCCGTCCGTCATCAGCACGATGGAGGTGAACCGGTCTCCGCCGGCCTGGCCGGCGCGCTGCCCCAGATAGCGGTAGGCCTCCTGGAGGCTGCTGTAGATCGCGGTGCCGCCGTCGGCCCGCAGGGCGTCGGTGTCGGCGCGGATCGCCTTCAGCGCCTGCTGCTGCCGGCCCTCCTCGACGGTGTGGGTGAGCACGCTCTTCACGGTGTCGGCGAAGGGCATCAGCGTCACCTCCTCGCGATCCCTGAAGCGTTTGCCGGGGGTGTTGTCGGTGCCGGTCAGCCCGGCGAGGGCGGTCTTGAGCCGGCTCAGCCGGTCGCCCTCCATGGAGCCGGAGGTGTCCAGCACGTACACCGTGCGCGAGGGCCGGCGCAGCTGGTTCTCATAGCTGTCCAGCAGTCCGTCCGCGACGGCGCGGCTGCCGGGGAAGGGCAGCTCGCGGCGGCGGCCGGCGGGCAGTGCCGGGTCGGGAGCCACCGAGGCGACCACGGGGCGGCGCAGGGTCTGCCGGGTGATCGCCTGCTGGGCCTCGGGGCTGCGCAGATAGCGGGTGAGCTCGCTGTACGCGGTCCGCTGCTCGGTCCCGGCGGAGGCCAGCAGGGTCAGCGGATAGTCGGCGGTGACCACTCCGTCGACCGGGCGGATCACCGTCAGGTCGGTGTGGCTGTCGCGGTTGAGCGACAGCAGGACCGACTCGTAGTTGATCAGGGCGTCCACGGTGCCCTGCCTGGCGTAGGCCTGGGCGAGCCAGCCGGAGGAGCCGGAGGTCAGCTTCTGCCCGGCGAAGAACCGCTTCAGGGCGGGCGCCGCCTGCCGGACGTCCTGCTCGGTGAGCGCGGACTGCGCACCGGAGAGCGCGGAGGCGAGGCCCACCAGTGCGGAGTAGCCGGAGTTGGATCGGGCCGGGTCGGTCATCCCATAGGTCAGCTTCCCCGCCGTGACGGCCTGGTCGATCTGCGCCCAGGTGACCTTCTCCGGGTCCCAGCCGAGCCTCTGGACAGCCTCGGCGCGCACCCCCAGGGCGACCGGTGAGGTCATCACCGGGGTCTCCGAGGCGATCCGCCGGGCCGCGTCGGGGTGCAGCCGCAGATAGTCGTCGGAGGGCAGCCACACCGCGTCATAGCTGCGGTCGGCCTGCCCGGAGGCGATCTGCTGCACGGCGTCCAGAGTGCCGCTGTAGGTGGGCACCACCTTCACCCCGGTGGCCTTCTCGGCGGCCTTCAGCACCGGTTCCAGATCGGAGAGTTCACTGCCGGCGAGCACCCGCAGCGTCCCGGCCCGGGGTTTGGGAGCGCCGTGCGTGGCCGACTCGTCCGCGCCGGAGCTGCCGCCATCGCAGCCGGACAGCAGCAACGCGGCCAGTACGGCGACGGCCGCGGTGCGCAGTGCGGTTCTCATCCAGCCCCTCCCTCGAGTTCCGCGATGGCGCGGCTGCGCTCCAGGCGGGCTCCGGCGTCCTGGAGTTCGGCGGTGAGGGTGGAGACGGTGGCCGCCATGGTCTCGGTCGCCTGCGCCTTGTAGGTGTCGATGGCGTCCAGGGTCCGGTAGATCTGCTGGAAGGCGCTGCGCAGGGTCTCCACCCCCACCGCCGGGTCGGCGGCGATCCGCTGGATCTCGCCGCTCTGACCGGCGAGCATCTCCGCATTGCCGCGGATGAGGTCCTCGGTGGTCCCGCGCAGGGCGTTGACCTGCTCGACGACCTTGCGCTGGTTGTCCAGGGCCGAGGCGAGCATCACCGCGATGCGCAGCGCGGTGACGGTGGTGGTGGCCGCCCGGTCGACGCCCTTGACCAGTTCGTCGTTGTTGCGGCGCACCACGTCCATCGCCAGATAGCCCTGGGCGCAGACGGCGAGCTGGGTCAGCAGGTCCTGGTGCTTCTGGCGGACCGGGAAGAGCAGGTCGGCGCGGAGCGCCTCGGCCTGCTGCGGGTCGTCGGCCTCGGTCTCGGCGATGCGCCGCTCGACGGCGCCGTCCAGCGCGTCGGTGAGGACCGCGTACTCCTGGAGCCTGCCCATCGCCTCCCACAGCCGGGTGCGCTCGGTGTGCAGGGCGGCGCTGTCGCGGCGCAGTTCGTCCTGGCCGCTGCGCAGGCTGCCGACGATCCCCTGCAGGGTCGCCTGCGCGGAGGCGTAGCGGGCGATGTGGTCCCGCAGCCGGTTGCCGCCGGGCAGTCGGGAGAGCAGCCGGCGGGCACCGCGGCCGGGGCTGTCCCCGGGGTCGAGGTCCTCGACGGTACGGCGCAGCTCGACCAGGCCCGCGGACACCCGGGCGCCGGCGTCGGACCCGGGTCCGCCGGAGAGCGAGCGGACGGTGCGCTCCAGCATCCGGTTGGACTGCTGGGCGGCAGCACGGATGTCGGCGCTGCCGAGCGAGGCGATCTCGCCCAGCCGGGAGGCGAACTCGGGGCTGCGGGCGTCCAGACCTGCGAGGCCCTCCACATAGGCGGTGGCGCGGCGCTCCATGTCGGCGCGTACGCCGTCGGCCAGCGGCACCAGGCCGGAGGCCCGCTCCTTGGGTACCGGTGCGACCGGGTCGGGCGGGGTGAGGACCAGCGGTGAGTCGTCGGGGGTGGCCATGCCGGCTCCTACTTCTCGTCCCGGGCCAGGCGGGCGATCTCGCGCATCACCGCGGAGGTGGGCACGGGTGCCTGCCGGACACCGGTCAGCTTCTGGTTGAGGTATGCGGTGTACGGCGCGACCGCCGCGTTGAACTCCTTGGTGTCGCCCTGCGGCCGGAACCCGAAGCGCACCGCCAGCTGCCGCAGTCTGGAGTCGTCGCGCAGCAGCTCCCCGACGCGTTTGCCGTTCTCGGTGAACGGCACCACGGTGTGGTCGCTGGAGACGGTGGTGTCGGGGTAGAGCACCACCAGGTCGCCGAGTTCCCCGGCCTGGTGGCGGACCAGCAGCGAGGCCACCTGCGACTCGTAGACCAGCACCAGCGGATTGCCCACCCCGCTGAGGAAGTCGCGGAAGGGTGCGTCGCTGCTGGACTGCTGGGCGCCCTGGACGGCGATCAGCTTGTGCAGCAGGGGCGCGGTGGCTGCCACGCCGCGGCTGGCGGCGACCACCTCGCCGCCGTTGGCCACATAGGAGGCGGCGGCGAGATAGAGCGCCCCGGAGTTGGAGGAGAGCGGGTCGGTGCTGGTGATGAAGAGGGTGCCGGTCAGCTCGGCGTGGGCGGCGGATCCCTTCAACTGCTGCCAGGTGGTGTTCTTCCGCATCGCCGTCAGATAGGCGTTCATGCGCAGCGTGCCGGACTGCCCGCCCGGCAGGGTCGCCAGTCCGTTGGCGGCCAGCACCTCGGCGGCGTCGCGGTGCGCGGCCACCACCAGGGGCGAGTAGAAAGGCCGCAGCGCTCCGCCGGGGGTCTTCGACTTGCTGCGGAGTTCGTCGGCGGGTGCGCTGCTGCTGGGAAAGGCGAAGTCGTATCCGCTGCTGTCGAGGCTGTCCATGGCCCAGGATCCGGATGTCTCGGTCTGGACGGTCAGCCCGTGGTCGGCGAACGCTTTCACCACGTCGGGGTCGGCGAAGAACTCCGCCTTCTCCGATCCGATGACCCCTCGCACGGTCGTCGTCGCCGTGCTCTGCCCCTTGTCCCGGCCTGCCAGGACGGCGGCCACGATGCCGACGACCAGCAGGACCGCGAGGGCCACTGAGAATATGCGTCTCACGCAGGGAGTGTTCTCACGGGACACAGCGCGCCGGCTGGTTCGTGGTGAACAGGCGGTGAATGAACGTTCCCGGTATGGAACCGGACGAGGCCGCTCCGGTGGAGCGGGCCGCCGTGCTGCGGACGGCCCGTCAGAGGTGGCGGGATACCTTGCCCAACAGCGGCAGGTCAGCGGCAAGTTGCTGCTGCTCGGCAGGTGTGAGCCGGTCCGATGTCGCCTCGGTCAGCCGCCGTGCCCGCTCCTGGCCGGCGCCGCGCAGGCCGTCCCGTCCGGTGCCGGTCAACGCCACCACGATCCGCCGGCCGTCGTCCGGGTCCGGGGTGCGGGCCACCAGCCCTCGCCGTTCCCGGGCGCTGACGATGGTGCAGGCCGACTGGGGCCGGATGCCCTCACCGGCCGCGAGTGCGGCGAGGGAGGCCGGGCCCTCCCGGTCCAGCCGTACCAGCATCGAGGTCTGCGAGAGGGTCGGCTCGTCGTCCGGCCGGACCTGGCGCAGCCGGCGCACCAGCGGCCCCGGGCAGGCGCGCAGGTCGGCTGCGACACGTGCCGCCTCGATGGAGTCGCCCGAGAACATCAGCATAGGCTTATCAGTCCGTACTTATGACAGGAGCGGCTGTTCCCATGAGTGACTCCCTCAGCGCGGTGACCGTCCGGATCACCGGGCACGAAGGCGACGAGATCGAGGCCTATCTGGCCCGCCCGCAGGGCGAGCAGCGCCGTGGCGGCGTGGTGGTCATCCACCACATGCCCGGCTACGACCGGGCCACCAAGGAGATCGTCCGCCGCTTCGCCGAGCTCGGCTACGACGCGATCTGCCCCAACCTGTACACCCGCGAGGCACCGGGGGCGGCCCCCGACGACGCCGCCGCGGTGGCCCGCGCCGCCGGCGGAGTTCCGGACGCGCGCCTGATCGGCGATGTGGCCGGTGCCGCCGCGGCCCTGCGGGCGCTGGACAGCTCCAACGGCAACGTCGGCGTGATCGGCTACTGCTCCGGCGGACGGCAGACGGTGCTGGCGGCCTGCAGCCTCGATGTGGACGCCGCGGTGGACTGCTACGGCGCCTTTGTCACCGGCACCCCGCCTGAGGGCTTCCCGCTGAAGGTCACCAACCTGGTGGACCGGCTGCCGGAGCTGCGCGCCCCGCTGCTGGGGCTCTTCGGCGCCGAGGACAGCTTCCCCGGTCCGGAGCAGGTCGCGGAGCTGGAGCAGATCCTGACCGCCCAGGGCAAGGAGTTCGAGTTCCACACCTACGAGGGGGCGGGCCACGCCTTCTTCGCCGTCGACCGCCCCTCGTACAACGCGGCCGCCGCCAACGACGGCTGGGAGCGGATCACCGCCTTCTTCGGCAAGCACCTGGGGGCCTGACCGTGTGCACCTACACCACCGTCAAGGACAGCATCGACGGGAGCGCGAAGGGGCCGGGCGGCTCCTGGTTCCATGTGACCGATGTGACGGTGTACTTCGACCACCCCGTTCATGCGATGGCCGAGCACACGCTCAACATCGACTTCGCCGACCCCAGCAAGGGGCCCTCGGCGCGGGTCGCCCTGGAGCTGACAGCGGAGTCCGCCCGCCGGCTGGTGGCGGCCATCCAGGAGGCACTGGCCGCGGTGCCCGCCGAGCTCACCGTTTGATCGGGAGCACCTTCTGAATCGCGACCATCGGCTGATCGCGACCGCCGGTCCGGCCGGGCCCTGCGCCCGGCCGGACCGGTGACCCGCCGGCGCTCAGAAGCGCTGGGCCTTGGCGACCTTGGGAGTCGTGGTCCCGGTCGCCGGGTGGGCCGCGAAGGCCAGCTTGGTGACCGAGGCCCCCGCCGCCAGGTCCTGGGCCCCGACCACCGCCGTCTCCACCGTCTTGCCGGAGGCGTCGACGAAGTCGACCTGCACGGCGTAGGAGGCGATGTCGCGGCCGTGGTTGGTGATCAGCACCGAAGCCCCCGGGCGGCCCCCGGTGGTGGCGGTGGGCACCCCCGTGAGCCGTACGTCGGCGACCGCGTTGCCGCTCCCGCTGACCGACTTGAGGGCAGCCGAGGCCGAGGCCTGGCCGCCCCGCACCCGCGCCTCGACCGATGCCTCGAAGGCGTGCGCCCGGGCTTCCAGGGACGCCGCACCCGCCGACACCGAGGCCAGCACGGAGGGATGCGCCGAGGCGAAGGACGCCGCCGCCGACTGGACCGCGGAGGCCTGCGACTGCGCCTGCGAGGCGATCCCGGCCGCCGCCTCGGACGCCTTGGCAGCCGCCGAGGCGGCATGCTCCGAGGCGACCGCCGCCGCCGACCCGGCGATCCGGGAGACCTCCGCCGCAACCGACGGCGCGGCACCGCCCCCGGTGGACGGGGAACTGCTGCAGGCCGCCACCGCGACCCCGGCGACCGCCGCCGCCAGCAGGGCAGCCGCAGCCGCGGCAGAGCGCCGCCGCCGCGACGCGGACGGGTTGCCGAGGACGATCGTGCGCTGGGTGGTCACCACCGGGCTGCTCCTGTCGTACGCGGGCCGCCAGTGCCTGACGGCATGACCTCAGCCTCCAGGCCACAGCGGACGCCCGCGACCGGGGATGGTCCAGGCGGGTCGGGCCTCTGGAACCCTCTCGCTCGGAGCTATCCTCGATCTCCGGGCCCGATTCGGGGACCGAGGGCCGATGGGGGCAGCCGGCCGCAACGGGGCATCCGAGCCGAGCGCCCGCCGGCGCCCGGGCCGAGCCCTCGCGGCAGCCGGCCGGGCCACTGCCGCACACTGGCAGCTGACCGCGGCTGTGCTGCGCGGCGAAAACCCGCGTGCGACCGCCCGCCGTTTCTTGCGACTGTATGGGGATGCCCTCTGTGAGTTCTCCGTTCGCCGACCTTCAGGCCCGGCTGCCCGAGCTGATGCTGCGCGACCAGCGGCGGCTCGAACGGCGGCTGGACGGCGCCCGCCGGGTACGCAGCCCCGAGGCCCGCAGCAGCATCGCCGAGGAGATCGCGGCCGAGATCGGCAAGGCCGAGCTGCGGCTGGAGCAGCGCCGGGCCGCCGTACCGGTGATCAACTACCCCGAAGAGCTGCCGGTCGCCAGGAAGAAGGACGACATCGCGGCGGCCATCCGCGACCACCAGGTGGTGATCGTCGCCGGTGAGACGGGCTCCGGCAAGACCACCCAGATCCCCAAGATCTGCCTGGAGCTGGGCCGGGGGATCAAGGGCCTGGTGGGCCACACCCAGCCGCGCCGGATCGCCGCCCGCACGGTCGCCGACCGGGTCGCCGAGGAGCTGAACACCCCGCTGGGCGAGGCGGTCGGCTGGAAGGTCCGCTTCACCGACCAGGTCGGCCAGGACACCCTGGTCAAGCTGATGACCGACGGCATCCTGCTGGCCGAGATCCAGACCGACCGCGAGCTGCGCCAGTACGACACCCTGATCATCGACGAGGCCCATGAGCGCAGCCTCAACATCGACTTCATCCTGGGCTACCTCAGGCAGCTGCTGCCGCGCCGCCCCGACCTCAAGGTCGTGATCACCTCCGCCACCATCGACCCGGAGCGCTTCGCCCGCCACTTCGGCGACGCCCCGATCATCGAGGTCTCCGGGCGCACGTACCCCGTGGAGGTCCGCTACCGCCCGATCGTGGAGGAGGGCGACGGCGCGGAGGAGGTGGAGCGCGACCGCGACCAGGTGCAGGCGATCTGCGACGCCGCGGTGGAGCTCCAGGCCGAGGGCCCCGGGGACATCCTGGTCTTCCTCTCCGGCGAGCGGGAGATCCGCGACACCGCCGACGCACTGGGCAAGCTGGGGCTGCGGGACACCGAGGTGCTGCCGCTGTACGCCAGGCTCTCCTCCGCCGAGCAGCACCGGGTCTTCCAGTCGCACCGCGGCCGCCGGATCGTGCTGGCCACCAATGTCGCGGAGACCTCGCTCACTGTTCCCGGCATCAAGTACGTCATCGATCCGGGCACCGCCCGCATCTCCCGCTACAGCCACCGCACCAAGGTGCAGCGGCTGCCGATCGAGGCGATCAGCCAGGCCAGCGCCAACCAGCGCAAGGGCCGCTGCGGCCGTACCTCCGACGGCATCTGCATCCGGCTGTACTCGGAAGAGGACTTCCTCTCCCGTCCCGAGTTCACCGACGCGGAGATCCTCCGCACCAACCTCGCCTCCGTCATCCTCCAGATGACCGCGGCCGGCCTGGGCGACATCGCGGCCTTCCCCTTCATCGACCCGCCGGACTCCCGCAACATCCGCGACGGTGTCAATCTGCTGCACGAGCTGGGCGCCCTCGACCCGGCGCAGAAGGACCCCCGCAAGCGCCTCACCCAGCTCGGCCGCAAGCTCGCCCAGCTGCCGGTGGACCCCCGGCTGGCGCGGATGGTGCTGGAGGCCGACCGCAACGGCTGCGTCCGCGAGGTGATGGTGATCGCCTCGGCGCTCTCCATCCAGGACCCCCGCGAGCGGCCCAGCGAGAAGCGGCAGGCGGCCGACGAGAAGCACCGCCGCTTCGCCGACGAGACCTCGGACTTCCTGGCCTACCTCAATCTGTGGCGCTACATCCGGGAGCAGCAGAAGGAGCTCTCCTCCTCCGCGTTCCGCCGGATGTGCCGCACCGACTACCTCAACTACCTGCGCATACGGGAGTGGCAGGACATCTACACCCAGCTGCGTACGGTCGCCAAGCAGCTGGGCGTCCACATCACCGAGCCGGTGCCCGGCGCCGAGCCCGACGCCCAGCGCATCCACACCTCGCTGCTGGCCGGGCTGCTCTCGCACATCGGCCTGATGGACGTGGAGAAGCGGGAGTACGTGGGCGCCCGTGGGGCCCGCTTCGCGGTCTTCCCCGGGTCGGGCCTCTTCAAGAAGCCGCCGCGCTGGGTGATGTCCGCCGAGCTGGTGGAGACCTCCCGGCTGTGGGCGCGGATCAACGCGAAGATCGAGCCCGAGTGGGTGGAGCCGCTGGCCGGCCATCTGATCAAGCGCACCTACAGCGAGCCGCACTGGGAGAAGAAGGCCGGAGCCGTCCTGGCGTACGAGAAGGTGACCCTGTACGGCATCCCGATCGTGGCCCAGCGCAAGGTCAACTACGGGCGGATCGACCCGGAGCTCTGCCGGGAGCTGTTCATCCGCAACGCCCTGGTGGAGGGCGACTGGGAGACCCACCATCAGTTCTTCTCCGCCAACCGCCGGCTGCTGTCCGAGGTGGAGGAGCTGGAGAACCGCGCCCGGCGCCGCGACATCCTGGTCGACGACGAGACCCTGTTCGACTTCTACGACCGCAGGCTGCCGGAGGACGTGGTCTCGGCCGCGCACTTCGACTCCTGGTGGAAGCAGACCCGGCGCGACCAGCCGGACCTGCTGAACTTCGAGAAGTCCATGCTGATCAACGAGGCAGCGGGCGGTGTCACCGAGGAGGACTACCCGGACCACTGGCACCAGGGCAAGCTGCGCTTCCGGCTGACGTACCAGTTCGAGCCGGGCAGCGACGCCGACGGCGTCACCGTGCACATCCCGCTGCCGGTGCTCAACCAGGTCTCCTCCGAGGGGTTCGACTGGCAGATCCCCGGGCTGCGGGAGGAGCTGGTCACCGCGATGATCCGGTCACTGCCCAAGGCGGTGCGCCGCAACTTCGTCCCGGCGCCCAATTTCGCCAAGGCCGTGCTGCAGAAGGTGACCCCGCGCCAGGAGCCGCTGCTGCCGGCGCTGGAGCGGGAGCTGCGGCGGATGACCGGGGTGACGGTCCCGCCGGAGGCCTGGGGACAGACGCCGGTACCGGACCATCTGCAGATCACCTTCCGGGTGGTGGACGAGCGCCGCCGCCGGCTCGCCGAGTCCAAGGACCTGGAGGAGCTGCGGCTGCGGCTGAAACCCAAGCTCAAGGCCACCCTGTCGTCCGCCGCCTCCGACGAGGGCCTGGAACAGCAGGGCCTCACCGCCTGGCCGTCCGGCACCCCCGCGCTACCCCGCACCTTCGAGCGGCGCAGCCGCGGGCACTCCATCCGGGCCTATCCCGCGCTGGCGGACGACGGCGACTCGGTCTCGGTGCGGCTGTTCGACACCGCCGAGGAGCAGCAGCACGCCATGTGGGCGGGCACCCGGCGGCTGCTGGTGCTGACCACGCCCTCCCCGGTGAAGTCGATCCAGGGCCGGCTGGGCAACCAGGCCAAGCTGGCGCTCTCCAACAACCCGCACGGCAGCATCGGGGCCCTCTTCGACGACATCGTCTGCTGCGCCACCGACAAGCTGACGGCGGACGCCGGCGGCCCGGCCTGGGACGAGGAGGGGTTCGGCAAGCTGCGCGACCAGGTGCGTGCGGAGCTGTACGACACCGCCGCGGACACCACTCTGAAGACCGCCTCGGCGCTGATCGCCTTCCAGCGGGCCACCAACCGGCTGAAGACCATCTCCAGCCCGGTGCTGCTGCCGGCCGTCTCGGATGTCAGGGCCCAGCTGGCGGCACTGGTGCACCCGGGCTTTGTCACCGGCACCGGCTGGGCGCGGCTGCCCGACCTCAGGCGCTATCTGCTGGCCGCGGAGCGCCGTCTGGAGGCGCTGCCCGACCATCCGCAGCGGGATCTGCAGCATCTGCAGCGGGTGGAGCAGCTCCAGCAGGAGTACGCGGAGCTGCTGGCGGCGGTGCCCGCCGGGGAGCGTCCGTCCGAGGAGGTGCGGCAGATCCGGTGGATGCTGGAGGAGCTCCGGGTGAGCTTCTTCGCGCAGACCCTCGGCACGCCGACGCCGATCTCGGAGAAGCGGATCCTCAAGGCCATGGACCGGGCGACCGCCGCCTGACCGGTCGCGGAGCCCCGGGAGGCAGTTCGACCTGGGGCTCCGCATGCAGTAACATCTGTCTTGTCGCCGCGCGAGCAGCGAAGATCGATCCTGGTCCCGTGGAGCAGTTGGTTAGCTCGCCACCCTGTCAAGGTGGAGGTCGCGGGTTCAAGTCCCGTCGGGATCGCAGTGGGCGAGAGGCCCGGAGTCACAGACTCCGGGCCTCTCGCCTTTGGTGTGTCCGCCTTTGGTGGGTCCGCGTTTGGTGGGTCAGCAAGCCCGATGGGTCAGCGGCCTCGGCGGGTCAGCGGCCTCGGGGCATGCCCGCGAGACCCTGACTGCCCCTGCGGGGCGGCGCGCCCCTCACGGGCAGCGGGCAGCCCGGCTCCAGGGGGCGCAGGTCCCGGGCGCTGTGCCGGCGCGTCCACGAGCTCCGGGGCCGGGGCGGGGCCGACCGGGCCGACCAACGTCGCGTCGTCCCGCAGCGCGCCGATCCCCGTCGCCGGCGGCGGTCGGGGCCTCGGCGCGTACCCGCCGTTCGACGGGTACGGCGGGCAGTCGGCGCGGTGTACTGTCGGGCGGGCCTCGGGGAGGTCCAGCCACGGAGGTCTGGACCAATATCGCAAGCCATCACACCACGCAAGAGGCCCGCCACTGTGACAGGTGTCACTGAAGTTCCCTTGAGACGGGTGCCGACAGGGCCCCTTCCAGGGCCTCTCGATTTAACATATGAAATTGCACAGTGGATCCGGCCACTGTGCCGGATATGCAGAGAGGCCGTATCGGACCCGGCGGAGTCCGATACGACCTCTTGAGCAGTACTACTGGGACCCTGAGCTCCCGGTCCCGGAGATGGACGCTTCGCTGGCGCACACCACCGGAGACCCTGGAAGGGCCGCCGTCGAGGCGTCAGGCCTCGCTGCGCTGCTGCGGGATCCCCGCAAGCAGGGCGCGAACCTCCGCCTCTCGATAGCGGCGGTGCCCGCCGAGCGTGCGAATCGACGTCAGCTTGCCCGCCTTGGCCCAGCGAGTGACCGTCTTGGGGTCCACGCGGAACATGGTGGCGACCTCAGCCGGCGTCAGCAGCGGCTCGGCGTCAGGGGTGCGAGCGGTCATGAGCGGCCTCCTCGGGAGAACCGAACCAACACGGTTCTTTCCTTCAAATTCTGCACCTTGACCCGCGATGCCCGAAATGGCATACACGGGCCGAGTCGGTAATAGGACGAACGGCTTGTCCTCGGGACTACAACTACACCATCCGTCCAGCCCGGTCGGCCAAACCGCCGGAATTGGCACCTCAGGGGGCCAAGCTCGACGGATCGCGATGGACCATGCCATAGCGGACAGTCACGCAAGGGTGACGATCGGTCATGACTCGGACAGACGGACAGCCTGCCGCAAAGACCACATCCCCCCTTGGATCCACCCAAAAGTGGGCACACCGCAGACAGCTGGTCTGGTTGTCCCATTTTGGCACATAGGGACTACTTGGCGTCAACGGTGAGTAGCATCACGTTCCGCCGATACGCAGGATGCCACGCATGTCCGACGAGTCCCCCGGTTGAGGCTGGCGCAATATGGCGTTGGCGGGAAGCCGCCACCCCTTCCCACCAGGCTCAGTTCGCGTACAGCAGTTCCTGTACGAGGCGCCACCGCTCGGTCACTGTCCGATATGCCTGCCCGGCCCGGTCGCCGTCGCCGGCCCGCAGCGCCGCGATCCCTTCGGCCACCTCGGCGGCGGAGCGGTCGTCCGCCAGCCGCGCCTCGGGGATCGCATGCACCAGGCCGCCGTAGTCCAGCTCCACCAGCGACCGGGGATGGAACTCCTCCAGCCAGCGGCCGACCTGCTCGACCCCGGTGACCAGCGGCCCCTCGTCCAGGTTCTCCCGCAACACCCGATAGCCGCGGGCCAGCCGCCGCCGGGCCTGTGCCATCGGGGTCAGGTAGAAGAGCGACGCGGGGGCCGCAGCGCGCCCCGCGCCGCCGTCGCCCTCCTCCGCCGGCAGGGCGGGCAGGGCGGGCGAGAAGTGTCGTTCCTCCTCGGAGAAGAGCAGGAACCAGCGCATCGGCACATGCCAGGTGCGGGTGAGGATCCACGGGCGGGTGTCCGGGTGGTCGCCCCGCCAGCGGTTCCAGTCCGCCTCGGCCTGCTCGCGCACCGCGGGCGGCAGCACCGCGTCCAGCAGCGGCGCCGGAAGTTCCTCCTTGAGCTCCTCCAGCGCCAGCCAGCTGCGCAGCCGGATCCGCGAGGGGCAGATGTAGGTGACGCCGTCCGCGACCCGCACCAGGGCGTCCCGGCTCTCCCGCTCGGGCAGCGCCTTGGGGGTCACCGTGACCAGCTCGGCCAGGCTGCGGCGGCGCTCTGCCAGCGCCGAGGGGGCCGCCCCCGGCGACCCCGCGGCGGGCCCGTGCTCGGCCGCGTAGGTCTGCCACCGGGCCCTCTCCGGCTCCGGGAAGGCGGCCAGCGGCTCGTACACGCGCAAGTAGGCGGCATACGGCGGGAGTACCGAGGTGCGCACGGCGGTCACGCTAGGCATCGTCGCACGCGGGGAGCGGTACCGGGGGTGCTTTGAAAGGCTCCCCGAAGGCTCCTCCGAAACGCCGCCGCAGGGCGCCCGGGACACCCCGGGCGCCGGTGCGGGGCGGCATCGGCAACCAGCAGGGTGACATCGAGCCCGCCACGTACCCGTGTCCGAGCACAAGGACCTACGCTTCGGTCAGGCGCCCGCACCCACAGCAGCGGGCCGTACACACGGGAGTCACCACAGTGACCGACGTACACACCGAGTCAGCCCCGCCCACCCGAGCAGGGGTGCTCAGCCGCATCTTCGGAACCGAGTCCGAGGGAGCGCCGGGAGACGGACACGAGCAGATCGTCCTGTGCCACGACCGGCACTCGGGCCTCAAGGCCGTCATCGCCATCCACTCCACCGCCCTCGGCCCCGCCCTCGGCGGGACGCGCTTCTACCCGTACGCCTCCGAGGAGGAGGCGGTGCAGGACGCGCTCAACCTGTCGCGCGGCATGTCGTACAAGAACGCGCTTGCAGGTCTGGATCACGGCGGCGGCAAGGCCGTGATCATCGGCGACCCAGCCGAGGTCAAGACGGAGGCGCTGCTGCGTGCCTACGGCCGCTTTGTGCAGTCGCTGCGCGGCCGCTACATCACCGCCTGCGACGTCGGCACCTATGTCGCCGACATGGATGTGATCGCCCGCGAGTGCGACTGGGTCACCGGCCGCTCCCCCGAGCACGGCGGCGCCGGGGACTCCTCGGTGCTCACCGCCTACGGCGTCTTCCAGGGCATGCGCGCCAGCGCACAGCACCGTTGGGGCGCCCCCACGCTGACCGGCCGCCGGGTCGGTGTCGCCGGTGTCGGCAAGGTCGGCCACCACCTGGTGCGGCACCTGGTGGAGGACGGCGCGACGGTGCTGGTCACCGACATCGACCAGGCCTCGCTCGCCCGGGTCCGCGCCGAGCACCCCCAGGTGCAGGTGGTGGCGGACGTGGAGGCGCTCATCCGGGCCGATCTCGACGTGTACGCCCCCTGCGCCCTCGGCGGAGCCCTCAACGACGCCAGCGTGCCGGTCCTCACCGCCTCGGTGGTCTGCGGCGCGGCCAACAACCAGCTCGCGCACCCCGGTGTCGAGAAGGACCTCGCCGACCGGGGCATCCTCTATGCGCCGGACTACGTGGTGAACGCCGGCGGTGTGATCCAGGTGGCCGACGAGATCGACGGCTTCTCCTTCGAGCGGGCCCGCACCAAGGCCGCCCGGATCTACGACACCACCCTGGAGATCTTCGCGCTGGCGACCTCGGACGGCGTGCCGCCCGCGGTGGCCGCGGACCGGCTCGCCGAGCGCCGGATGTCGGAGGTCGGCCGGCTGCGCACCATCCTGCTGCCGGACGGGCGCTCCCGCTGACAGCCGAAGTGCGCTCCCGCTGACAGCCGAAGTGTGAGATCGGTCACTGGTGCGGCAGTCCATGGGGCGCCGCACCGGTGGCCGTGGTGCGCCCTGGAGCAGCAAACAAGAACCAGATTCTCAGTCGATGGCTCCGTACGGGGGATGCAAGGCCCTCTGGCGGGGGATAATCGGTGTCCGGAGGGCCGCCGGACGACTCCTCCGATGCCTGCGCGGCGGCTGTCGGCTACCCTCTTGACCAGGAACGACGCGGCCGCGAAGCGCGGTAGAGTGCGCCACGTCGCACGGGCGACGTACCGCCCGGCGACGGAAGCAGGTACCGTTGTTGCTCTAAGGAGCGGTCCTCTCGGTTGGGAGAGGCCGTTGCCGAACATGAACGCGTGTCAGACTCGGGGCCGTGTGCCCCGTCGTTGAGGGGGTCGACCCATGGGGCGCGGCCGGGCCAAGGCCAAGCAGACGAAGGTCGCCCGCCAGCTGAAGTACAACAGCGGCGGCTTCGACGCTTCCCGTCTGTCCCAGGAGCTGGGCGTACCTTCGAACGAGCCGGTGCCGGTCAACGGCGAGCCGTTCGAGGACGATGACGACGAGGACGACCCTTACGCGGCGTATGCGGACTACTACGCCGACGAGGACGACGGCGAGGACGAGTCACGTTCCCGCCGAGGCGCCTAGCCTCCTCACCAGTACTGCCTTCGGACCGGACCGGGATCTCAGACCCCGGTCCGGGCCTTGGCGTCTGCGTGCGGGTCAGCCCGCGGTGGGATAGGCGTTGTAGAGCGTCGCCCCGGCCTGGTGCTCGGCGGTGCGGTCCACCACGTCGCCCAGCAGCCATGCCTCCACATCGCGGTCGGCGAGCACCGAGAGCACCACGTCGACCGACTCCGGCGGCACCACGGCGACCATTCCGACGCCCATGTTGAGGGTCTTCTCGACCTCCGGCAGCGCCACCTTGCCGACCTCGGCGACGGTCTGGAAGACCGGCAGCGGGGTCCAGGTGCCGCGGTCCAGCCGGGCGTGAAGATGGTCGGGGATCACCCGGGCCAGGTTGGCGGCCAGGCCGCCACCCGTGACATGCGAGAAGGCGTGGATCTCGGCGGAGCGCGCCAGCGCCAGGCAGTCCAGCGAGTAGATCCTGGTGGGCTCCAGCAGTTCCTCGCCCAGGGTTCGGCCGAACTCCGGCACCTCCCGGTCGAGCTTCCAGCCGGCCCGCTCCAGCAGGACGTGGCGGACCAGCGAGTAGCCGTTGGAGTGCAGCCCGGAGGCGGCCATGGCGATCACCACGTCGCCGGCCCTGACCCGGTCGGCGCCGAGCAGTGCGTCGGCCTCCACGACCCCGGTACCGGCTCCCGCCACGTCGTACTCGTCCGGCGACAGCAGACCGGGGTGCTCGGCGGTCTCCCCGCCGACCAGCGCGCAGCCGGCCAGCACACAGCCCTCGGCGATCCCCTTGACGATCGCCGCGATGCGCTCGGGGTGCACCTTGCCGGTGGCGATGTAGTCGGTCATGAAGAGCGGCTCCGCGCCGCAGACCACCAGGTCGTCCACCACCATGCCGACCAGGTCGTGCCCGATGGTGTCATGACGGTCCATGGCCTGGGCGATGGCCACCTTGGTGCCCACGCCGTCGGTGGAGGTCGCCAGCATCGGCCGCTCGTACCGCTTGAAAGCGGAGGCGTCGAAGAGTCCGGCGAAGCCGCCGATGGAGCCGACCACCTCGGGTCGGGAGGCCTTGCCGACCCACTGCTTCATCAGCTCGACGGCGCGGTCGCCGGCCTCGATGTCGACGCCTGCCGCCGCGTAGGTGGCGCCCGGGGCGGTCGCGGAGGAGGTCTGTTCGGTCACGGGAGCGGCCCTCTCGGGTCGGGGGAGTGGTGCGTGTGCGGAATGCGGCGGCCGCGGGCCCGTACACGGTCGGTACGGGCCCGTCGGCGGCTGCTACGGGCGGCGCAGTGCGTCGGCGGCTCCGCCGCCGCCCAGCAGGGTCTGCACGCCGTCCAGATCGGTCAGCTGGGCCGCGGCCCGGGCCGCGGGGGGCGGACTGCCGGCGGCCGGAGGCGATCTCGGCCTCCAGGAGGTGCTTGCCCAGCAGCTCGGGGTCGGGCAGCTCCATCGGGTACTCGCCGTCGAAGCAGGCCCGGCAGAGCCGGTCCTTGGGCTGGGTGGTGGCCTCGACCATGCCCTCTATCGAGATGAAGGCCAGCGAGTCCGCCCCCAGCGACTTGCCGATCTCCTCGACGGTGAGGCCGTTGGCGATCAGCTCCGCCCGGGTGGCGAAGTCGATGCCGAAGAAGCAGGGCCACTTGATCGGCGGCGACGAGATCCGGATGTGGACCTCGGCGGCACCGGCCTCGCGGAGCATCCGCACCAGGGCCCGCTGGGTGTTGCCGCGGACGATCGAGTCGTCCACGACCACCAGCCGCTTCCCGGCGATGACCTCCTTGAGCGGGTTGAGCTTGAGGCGGATGCCCAGCTGCCGGATGGTCTGGCTGGGCTGGATGAAGGTGCGGCCCACATAGGCGTTCTTCACCAGGCCGGAGCCGTAGGGGATACCGCTGGCCTCGGCGTAGCCGATGGCGGCCGGGGTGCCGGACTCCGGGGTCGCTATCACCATGTCCGCCTCGGCCGGGGCCTCGGCGGCCAGCCTGCGGCCCATCTCCACCCGGGAGAGGTGCACATTGCGGCCGGCGATGGTGGTGTCCGGGCGGGCCAGGTAGACGTACTCGAAGACGCAGCCCTTGGGCCTGGCCTCGGCGAAGCGGGACGCCCGCATGCCGTTCTCGTCCACCGCGATCAGCTCGCCGGGCTCCACCTCGCGGATGTAGCTGGCGCCGACGATGTCCAGGGCGGCGGTCTCGGAGGCGACCACCCACCCGCGCTCCAGCCTGCCCAGCACCAGCGGGCGGATGCCCTGCGGGTCGCGGGCGGCGTAGAGGGTGTGCTCGTCCATGAAGACCAGCGAGAAGGCGCCCTTGACGGACGGCAGCACCCGGCGGGCCGTCTCCTCGATGGAGAGGTCCGGATGCCCGGCCAGCAGAGCCGTCACCAGGTCGGTGTCGTTGGTGGCCGCGGCGCGGCCGGAACGCGAGACATGCTCCTCGCCCGGCAGCTCGGCGACCATCCGGGCAAGCTCGGCGGTGTTCACCAGGTTGCCGTTGTGGCCGAGGGCCAGTGAACCGCTTGCGGTCGCCCGGAAGGTCGGCTGCGCGTTCTCCCACACCGAGGAACCGGTGGTGGAGTAGCGGGCGTGACCCACGGCGATATGGCCGTTGAGGGAACCGAGGGAGGTCTCGTCGAAGACCTGGGACACAAGTCCCATGTCCTTGAAGACCAGGATCTGGGAGCCGTTGCTCACTGCGATGCCCGCGGACTCCTGTCCGCGGTGCTGCAAGGCGTACAGCCCGAAGTAGGTGAGTTTGGCGACCTCCTCGCCCGGGGCCCAGACTCCGAAGACGCCGCAGGCGTCTTGGGGGCCTTTCTCGCCGGGAAGAAGATCGTGGTTGAGTCGTCCGTCACCACGTGGCACGTGTTTGAGTCTAGGGCAGTGCGCGCGGTCCGGCCGAACGGGGGACGGACGACCTGGTGATTGACGCGCGTAGACAGCGAATCGGCAGGCTCCGTCGGGCATGACCCTGGTCACACCGGGGAGCCCAGCTCGCGGTCGTCACCATGACCACCTGGGCAGTCGCTCGTACGGGTGGTGTGCGCGCCGGCCTCTGCCCGCAGCGGTCGCAGCTGCCTAAGGTGGCCTCGGACTGACCGGTGCGCAGGGTGATGGCGCACCACGGCGCCCAGATCTCCCCGCACCACGACCGGGGGAGGATCCATGGTGGGGACACCGACCACACGGGCGACCGCCACGACCGAGGCTGCCGTCGGGGTGCGGCCGGAGTGCCCGGGAGCGGCAGGGACGTCGGCCGCACCGACACCTGACGCCGACACGGTGCATGCCCTTCGCCTGCTCGCCGTCCGGCTGCGGCTGCTCGCCGAGGAGACGGACGACTGCGCGGCCGGCCTGCGCCACGCCGCGGACACCCTCCACCAGTGCCGCACCGGCCCGGCTTCTCCCGCATGTCCGGATCCGGGTGCAGAGCTCCGACGGCGCCTGCGCCGCCGGGCCCGGGCGGCCCCGGCGGCCGCCGAGCGCCTGCACCACGCCTCCGCCGCCGCCGAGGCCTGCGCCCACCGGCTGGAGTCCGTGCTCGCCCACCGGGCCGCACTCGCCCGGCTCCCGCTCGGGCGCCCGTCGCGACCGTGCAGGAGGGCCGGAGTGCCAGGAGCGGCCGGGTGAGCGGCGGCAGCAGGCACCCGGGACGGCACGGCGGCCGGGCCGCTCCGCATCAGGTCTGGGCCGCCGCGGCGCACGCCGTGGAGGAGGTGGCCGAGCAGACCCGGCAGGCGCTTCTGGAGCCCTCGCTGGGGGCCGCTGCGGCCCTCTGCCCGGCCGAGGCGGACCGGGTGAGGGAACTGCTCCGCCGAGCGCTCGACGACCGCGCGGACGGCCTCTCCGCCCTTTCCCGCGGCCTGCTGCTGGACGCCGTACGACTCGCCCGGCGCCCGGCGGCCGCCCGATGACGGGTACGGCCGGGCCGGAGTCAGCCCATCACGGGCAGCACGGCCGAGAGGTCGCTGCGCTCCCCGCTCGCCGAGACCGCGGCCGCCTCCACCGCATCGGCCCAGGAGGTCCGGCCGGTGGCCAGCCGGATCCAGGTGAGCGGATCGGTCTCCACCACGTTGGGCGGTGTGCCCCGGGTGTGCCGAGGGCCCGCGACGCACTGCACCACCGCGTACGGCGGCACCCGCAGTTCCACCGCGCCACCCGGGGCCGCCTCGGCCAGGGTGTCCGCCAGCAACCGGACCGCGGCCGCCAGCGCCTGCCGGTCGTGGCGGAATGCTTCGGGTCCGGGAAGGGGACGGTCCACAGCCTGTGCAAGGGCGGCGCGCTCCACCGCGTCGGCGAGGTCGTCCGCATGGACCACGGTCTCCAGCAACCGGGTCACCAGGAAGTCCGCCAGCCCGATCACTCCGAACCGCACCACGACCCGGCGCTGCGGATCCACAGCCTCGGGCCCGGCCAGCATCCGGTGCAGCGCCTCCCAGGCCCGGTCGAAGCGCTCGGCCAGTCCGGCCGGCGACTCGGCGGGCCGCTGCCGGGCCGCCTCGTCGATCCCGGCGGCGGCGGTCCGGGTGGCCGACGCCCAGCCGGTCAGCGTCAACGGCTCGCCCTCCGGCACCGGATCGTGGAGATGAGCCGGGGCCCAGCCCATGACCCAGGTCAGATGGACCACCAGATCGGCGACGGCCCACTCCCCCAGCCGGGTGGGCGCCGCCAGCAGCGTCTCCGCCTCCGGGTGTGCACACAGGCTGTGGACAGCTTCGCGGATCGCCTCCGTCTGCGCGATCAGGGCCTCCCGGACCTTCGCGGGGTCGTAGCGGCGGGGGCGGCGGGTGGCCTTGGCGGTACGCGGCTGCGGCATACGCCGAGCGTAGCCAGCACGGCGGACGCCGCGAGCCGCGGCCGGGGGAGGAACTGCCACCGGCCGCGACGGCTCCGCCACCGCTCCGGTGCCGGGCACCCACTGCCACGACACGCCTGCCACGACACGCCCACGGTCCGGCGAGCGCGCAGCCTCCGGGTCCCGCCGTACGCCTGCGGCAGAGCCGGGGAGAGCACGTCATCCAGGGGGACGGCAGCACGGTGCCCCCGGGCGGCGAACCGCCCGGGGGCACTCGACGGCGGCGGATCACGGGGCCGCCGGCCCGGCGGACTCAGGCCAGCAGCGCCGGGAAGGTCCCCAGATGTGCGGTGCGCAGCTCGTCCAGCGTCACCGCGAAGTGGCCCTGGACCTCGATCGACTCCCCGTCCACCACGCCGATGCGGGCGGCGGGCAGACCCCGGGCGCCGCACATGTCGGTGAAACGCAGTTCTTCACTGCGCGGGACGGCGACGATCGCCCGGCCCGCCGACTCGGAGAAGAGCAGCACAAACGGGTCGGTTCCCTGGGGCACCACGATGCGGGCGCCGCGTCCACCCTTGAGGCAGCTCTCCACCAGGGCCTGCACCAGGCCGCCGTCGGAGAGGTCGTGCGCCGCGTCGATCATGCCGTCCCGGGAGGCGGCGATCAGGATCTCGGCCAGCAGCCGCTCGCGCTCCAGGTCCACCTTGGGCGGCAGCCCGCCGAGGTGGTCGTGGGCGACCTGCGCCCAGGCGGAGCCGCCGAGCTCGTCCTCGGTGTCACCGAGGAGGTAGATCAGCTGCCCCTCCTCCGCGAAGGCCATCGGCGTGCGCCGGTTGACGTCGTCGATGACGCCGAGCACGCCCACCACCGGCGTGGGGTGGATGGCGGTGTCGCCCGTCTGGTTGTAGAGGGAGACATTGCCGCCGGTGACCGGGGTGCCCAGCACCAGACAGGCGTCGGCCAGACCGCGGCAGGCCTCGGCGAACTGCCACATGACGGCCGGGTCCTCGGGCGAGCCGAAGTTGAGGCAGTCGGTGACGGCGAGCGGCTTGGCGCCCGTGGCGGCGACATTGCGGTACGCCTCGGCCAGCGCCAGCTGGGCACCGGTGTACGGGTCCAGCTTGGCGTAGCGGCCGTTGCCGTCGGTGGCGATCGCCACGCCGAGGTCGGTCTCCTCGTCGATGCGGATCATGCCGGAGTCCTCGGGCTGGGCGAGGACGGTGTTACCGAGCACATAGCGGTCGTACTGCGAGGTGACCCAGGACTTGTCGGCCTGGTTGGGGTGCGCGGCCAGCGTCAGCAGTGCGGCCTTGAGCTCGTCGCCGCTCACCGGGCGCTTGAGGCGCTCGGCGGTGGGGGCGTCGGCCTGCAGCTCGTCCTGCCAGTCGGGGCGGGCGTACGGGCGCTCATAGGTCGGACCCTCATGCGCGACGGTGCGCGGCGGTACGTCCACCACCTGCTCGCCGTGCCAGAAGATCTCCAGCCGCTCGCCGTCGGTGACCTCGCCGATCACGGTGGCGATGACATCCCACTTCTCGCAGATCTCCAGGAAGCGGTCGACCTTGCCCGGCTCGACGATGGCGCACATGCGCTCCTGCGACTCACTCATGAGGATCTCCTCAGGCGAGAGCGTCGCATCACGCAGCGGCACGCGGTCCAGCTCGACCCGCATCCCGCCGGAGCCGGCCGAGGCCAGCTCGCTGGTGGCGCAGGAGAGGCCGGCGCCGCCGAGGTCCTGGATGCCGACGACCAGCTTCTCGGCGAAGACCTCCAGGGTGCACTCGATGAGCAGCTTCTCCTGGAAGGGGTCGCCGACCTGCACGGCGGGGCGCTTGGCCGGGCCGCTGTCGGAGAAGGTCTCGGAGGCCAGCACGGAGACGCCACCGATGCCGTCGCCGCCGGTGCGGGCGCCGTAGAGGATCACCTGGTTGCCGGCACCGGACGCCTTGGCGAGGTGGATGTCCTCGTGCTTCATCACGCCCACGCACAGGGCGTTGACCAGCGGGTTGCCCTGGTAGCAGGGGTCGAAGACGATCTCCCCGCCGATGTTGGGCAGACCCAGGCAGTTGCCGTAGCCGCCGATGCCCGCGACCACACCGGGCAGCACCCGCTTGGTGTCGGGGTGGTCGGCAGCGCCGAACCGCAGCGGGTCCATCACCGCGACCGGGCGGGCGCCCATGGCCAGGATGTCGCGGACGATGCCGCCGATCCCGGTGGCGGCGCCCTGGTAGGGCTCGATGTAGGAGGGGTGGTTGTGCGACTCCACCTTGAAGGTGACCGCATACCCCTGGCCCACGTCCACGACGCCGGCGTTCTCACCGATGCCGACCAGCATGGCGTCGGAGGCGGGAGCCTTCTCGCCGAACTGCTTGAGGTGGACCTTGCTCGACTTGTAGGAGCAGTGCTCGGACCACATGACGGAGTACATCGCCAGCTCGGCGCCGGTGGGGCGGCGGCCGAGGATGTCCCGGATGCGCTGGTACTCGTCCTGCTTGAGGCCGAGCTCCGCCCAGGGCTGCTCTGCGTCGGGGGTCTCGGCGGCGTGCGAGACGGTGTCGAGGTGCTTCTGCGACATCAGGCGTTGACCAGCTTCCTCAGGATCGAGGTGAAGAACCCGAGACCCTCGGTGCCGGGGCCGGTGAGCGGTTCCACGGCGTGCTCGGGGTGCGGCATCAGGCCGACCACATTGCCGGCCGCGTTGGAGATGCCGGCGATGTCCCGGTACGAGCCATTGGGGTTGACGTCCAGGTAGCGCGCGACGACGCGGCCCTCGGCCTCCAGGGCGTCCAGGGTGTGCTCGTCCGCGACAAAACGGCCCTCGCCGTTCTTCAGCGGGACGGTGATCTCCTGGCCCTGCGCATAGTCGGAGGTCCACGCGGTGCCGGCGTTCTCGATGCGCAGCTTCTGGTCGCGGCAGACGAAGTGCAGGCTGTCGTTGCGGGTGAGCGCACCGGGCAGCAGATGCGATTCGCAGAGCACCTGGAAGCCGTTGCAGACGCCGAGCACCGGCATCCCGGCCCTGGCCTCCGCGATGACGGTGTCCATCACCGGCGAGAACCGGGAGATGGCTCCGCAGCGCAGGTAGTCGCCGTAGGAGAAGCCACCGGGCAGCACGACGGCATCCACCTGGTGGAGTTCCTTGTCGCGGTGCCAGAGAGCGACCGGCTCGGCGCCGGCCAGGCGGACCGCGCGCTGGGCGTCGCGGTCGTCGAGCGAACCGGGGAAAGTGACGACGCCGACGCGGACGGTCACTTTGCCTCCTCCTCGACTCGCACGGTGAAGTCCTCGATCACGGTGTTGGCGAGGAAGGTCTCAGCCGCTTCCCGGATACGGGCAAGGGTGGCCTCGTCGGCCGGACCGTCCAGCTCGAGTTCGAAGCGCTTTCCCTGGCGGACGTCGGAGATCCCGGCAAATCCCAGACGCGGCAGTGCACGCTGCACCGCCTGGCCCTGGGGGTCGAGGATCTCCGGCTTGAGCATGACGTCGACGACGACGCGTGCCACTGGCACTCCCGATGTTGGTGCGTGTGGGCGGGAACCCCAGAATAACCGGCCTTTCGGGGCACTCGGCGGCCCGGGACGCTGCGACGCGCGTAGACCAGCACCCCTTACCCGTCTGGCGCACACCGTCGGCCGAGCGCTGGCGCATCCCACGAAATTCACCTCTTTCGCCGGTTTCACCCCTACCGCCATCCGATCGGTGAAGACGATCTGGAACGCCGTCATTACCGGCACTCCGGGCAGATCGGCCGCCGGTATCAGCCGCGGTATCGGCCGTCGGTATCGGCCCGGTATCCGGTGGGTCACGGAACCGGCCCGGATAATCCGTCAGCAAAAAGTAGAGGCTTTAATTCTCCCGTGGTTTTGGTGCAGAATAAGGACACCGGTTGCGGCAGGTGGTTCACACCCTGCGGATCGTCGCACCCTTCCGACGGGCCGCGCGGCAATCGGTGCACACCGGGTCGCTCGGCGCCCTCCCGGGCCGCCGTCGGCGGCCGCATTGCCCGAGAGGATTGACACCCATGGCACAGCGTGTAGTGGTCACGCTCTCCGACGACCTGGATGGCGGTGCGGCGGAGGAAACCGTCCACTTCGGCATCGATGGCAAGTCGTACGAGATCGACCTGTCGACCGACAACGCCGAGAAGCTTCGGGAGGTCCTCGCGCCGTATGTGACGGCCGGCCGTCGGCAGAGCCGTTCCGGCAAGTCGTTCCGGCGCACCGCGCTCGCACCGGACCCGGCCGCGGTGCGCGCCTGGGCCCAGTCGCACGGAATGGACCTGCCGGCTCGGGGTCGGATCCCCAAGCATGTGTACGAGAAGTTCGCCGAGGCCAGCTGAGCCCGCTGGCCCGTTCGGGCGGTGCGGCCGGCCTTGCGCCGGTCGCGCCGCACGGGTCGCCCCGACCACCCCGGCGGATGGGGTAGAGTACTTCTCGTCGCCACGGCCCGGCAGGGTGGTGGCGGCAGGCACCAAAGGTGCCAGGCGGACGTGGCTCAGTTGGTAGAGCATCACCTTGCCAAGGTGAGGGTCGCGAGTTCGAATCTCGTCGTCCGCTCGTAGCAGGACAAATGCATTGCCCCTCTCACCAGGGGTGATACCATAAAGATCATGCGGACGTGGCTCAGTTGGTAGAGCATCACCTTGCCAAGGTGAGGGTCGCGAGTTCGAATCTCGTCGTCCGCTCCAGATCCGGAGGCCCACTCGAAAGAGTGGGCCTCCGGCGTTTTCATGTACGCGTCAGACGGGCAGAACCCCCTGCATGACGCCGAGCAGGCTGCTTGACCAGGCCCGGGGGCTCACCGGGGACCAGCGCAATGCCTTCGTCGCCGCCTATCTCGGGTGGGCCATGGACGCCTTCGACTACTTCCTCGTGGTGCTCGTCTACAGCGAGATCGCGGACGAGTTCAAGGTCTCCCTCACCGACATGGCCTTCCTCACCACCGCCACCCTGGCCATGCGTCCGGTCGGTGCCTTCCTCTTCGGTCTCTGGGCCGACCGCCGGGGCCGCCGTCTCCCCCTGATGGTCGATGTCCTCTTCTACTCCCTGGTCGGCTTCGCCTGCGCCTTCGCCCCCGACTACACCGTGCTGCTGGTGCTGCGACTGCTCTACGGCATCGGCATGGGCGGCGAATGGGGCCTGGGCGCCGCCCTCGCCATGGAGAAGATCCCCCCGGACAAGCGGGGCTTCTGGTCCGGGGTGCTGCAGGGCGGCTACTCCCTGGGCTATCTGCTCGCCGCCGTCGCCTTCCTGGTGATCGAGCCGGTCTTCGGCTGGCGCGGACTCTTCGCCTTCAGCCTGCTGCCCGCCCTGGTGGCCCTCTGGGTACGCAGCAGGGTCGCCGAGAGCGAGGTGTGGACCAGCGCCGTACGGCAGGGCCGCACCCCGGCGCGCCAGGTGTTCCGCAACCCCGCGGTACTGCGGCGGTTCTGCTACCTGGTGGCCCTGATGACCGCCTTCAACTGGATGTCCCACGGCACCCAGGACGTCTACCCCACCTTCCTCAAGAAGGGCCTGGGCTTCTCCCCGCACACCGCGATCGCGGTGGCCGTGGTCTACAACATCGGCGCCATGGCCGGCGGCATGCTGCTGGGCGCCTGGTCGGAGCGGCTGGGCCGGCGGCGCACCATCATCCTGGCCGCAGGCCTGGGACTGCCGGTGGTGCCGTTCTTCGCACTCTCCACCACCCTGGGCCTGCTGATGGCCAGTTCGTTCCTGATGCAGCTCTGTGTGCAGGGCGCCTGGGGCGTGATCCCGGCCCACCTCAACGAGTTGAGCCCGGATGCCATCCGCGGCTTCTACCCCGGGGTCACCTATCAACTGGGCAATCTGATCGCGGCTCTGAACCTGCCGATCCAGGAGGCGTTGGCGGCGGACCACGGCTACCCCACCGCCATCATGGTGACGGTGCTGCCCACCCTGGTGGTGGTGGTCCTGCTGAGCGCGGTCGGCAGGGAGGCCAAGGGCATCAGGTTCGGCGGCCCGACGGCCCCGACGGCCCCGCGGGCCGCACAAGCGGGTCCCGCGGGGCCATGAGCCCGAGCACCGTCCGGGTCAGGACCAGGGGGTGCCGGTGAGCCGCTCGTACGCCTCGACGTACTTGGCCCGGCTGCGCTCGACGATCGCGTCCGGCAGCGGCGGCGGGGGCAGCTCGCCGGTGCGGTCCCAGCCGGACTCCGGGGAGGAGAGCCAGTCGCGGATGAACTGCTTGTCGAAGGACTCCTGCGGACGGCCCGGCTCCCAGCTGTCGGCCGGCCAGAAACGGGAGGAGTCGGGGGTCAGCACCTCGTCGGCGATGACCAGCCGCGGGTCGTCCTTGTCGGAGTCCGGGTCCAGGCCGAACTCGAACTTGGTGTCCGCCAGGATGATCCCCCGGGACCTGGCGACATCCCTGGCCCGGCCGTAGACGGCCAGTGTGGTCTGCCGCAGCTGGGCGGCGGTGTCCGCGCCGATCCGCCGGGCGATCTCCTCGTAGGAGACGTTCTCGTCGTGCTCGCCGACCTCGGCCTTGGTCGCCGGGGTGAAGATGGGCGCGGGCAGCTCGGATCCGTCCACCAGGCCCTCGGGCAGCGCAAGGCCGCAGACCGTGCGGTCCCGCTCGTACTCGGCCAGGCCGGAGCCGGTGAGGTAGCCGCGGGCCACGCACTCCACCGGGAGCATCTCCAGGCTGCGGCAGATCAGGGTGCGGCCCGCCCAGTCGGCGGGGGCGCCCTCCGGGATGTCGGTGGAGATGACGTGGTTGGGCACCAGGTCGGCCAGCAGGTCGAACCACCAGAGCGAGAGCCGGGTGAGGATCCGGCCCTTGTCGGGGATCTCGTTGGGGAGCACCCAGTCGTAGGCGGAGGTCCGGTCGCTGGCGACCATGACCAGGTCTCCGGCGGCGTTCCGATAGAGGTCGCGCACCTTGCCGGTGTGGATGTGGTCCAGTCCGGGCACCTGCACCGGCTCAGGCTTCACGACGAATCCGCTCAACGGTCCTGTCCTTGTGGTCGGGGGGCTGCCACCGGGGAGTCTTTCACGCGCCGTGGCCGGCGGTCCGAGCCGGTCGGCCGTGGACCGTCCCGGGAGTGGCGGGCGAGGCGGCCGGACGGGCCGCCGGCACCGGGCCGGAGTTCGCCGGGGACGGGACGCCGCCGTTCCCCCCGGACCCGGGGTTGGCGTCCACCACCACCCGGTCGCCCTCCCCGACCACGTCGTCGTCCAGCGGCCGGATCTCGGTCCAGCCGCCGCCCGTGGCGCCGGTGAGCACATCCGTCCGGCGGCGTGCCCCGCCGCGGTAGACGACGACCGTGGTGCTGCCGTCCGGGCCGGTGCTGAGCGCCGCGGTGGGCACGGCCAGCACCCGGCCCCGCGACGGCGGGGTCTGCACCGTCACCAGCACGGCCCGCGCGGCCAGTCCCGGGTCCAGCTCATGGTCGGGGCGGACCACCATCGGGTAGCCGGGCCCACCCGGCGCCACCGCGCCACCGGGCACCGCATCGCCGGCCGCCGCACCGCCGGGTGATGCGGTGCCGGCCACCGCGCCCACCGGCTGCATCTGCACCGGTGCGTCGGCGACCGAGGCCACCGTGCCGCTGGCGCTGACCCGGCCGGTCTCCGAGACGATCCGCACCGTCTGACCGGGCTGCACCAGACCGCGCGCATAGCCGGGCAGCCCGCTGCGGATCACCAGCCCGTCGCCCGAGACGGTCATCGCGCTGCGGGTCACCACGGATCCCACCGATGCCGCCACCGAGTCCACCGTGGCCGGGAACCCCTTCAGATAGAGCACTTCGGCGACGGGCAGCATCGGCCCGTTCGCCGTCTTCGCCTCCGCCAGCCGTCTGCGGGCGGCGGCCAGGTCCTCGCCGCTGCGGGCGACCTGTCGTTCCGCCGCCTGCACGGCCTGCTGCGCAGCGGCCCGCTCCGCCGCGGCCGAGCCGGAACCACCGTCGGCCGCCGCCTTGGCCAGCACGGCCCTGGCCCGGGCGGCCCGCAGCGTCTCCCGGTCGTCCTGCCACGCCCGGCGGGCCGACGCCACCGCGTCCTCGGCCGCCGCGCGCAGCATGGCGCCGTCGGGCTGGGCGGGCAACGGGGTGTACCCCCGGGAGCTGTAGAGGGCGGTCAGCGCGACGGCCGTACCGGCGCCGAAGTCGGCGTCCTTGTCACTGCCGGTGGGAAAGCCCAGACCGTGCAGAGCCTTCTGCAACTGGCTGACGTCTCTGCCCTGGGCGCCCGGCTTGAGGTCCCGGTACGCCGGCAGTCCGCCCGGCAGTGCGAACACCGGGCGGCCGGAGATCTCCACCAGCACCCGGCCGGCGGCGACCAGCTCACCGGTGCGCACCGGCAGACCGGTCACCACGGCCCGCACGGTGTCGCCGCGGTCCTGGGTGAGCGGTGCCACCTGTACGGTCTGGCCGGCCTCCACCGTGCCGGGGGCGGTCACCGAGCCGTCCAGCGACCGGCGCTCCACCCTGGCGGTCAGCACCGTGGGACCCGGGTCGCTGATGGTGAGCCAGGCCGCCACCGCGCCGCTGGCCAGCAGCAGCGCGCCGATCAGCAGCCCGGCTGCCAGCTGATGCTCCGACACCCATCGCCACCGCCGTGGCGTCCCCGGGTCGTCCCCGTCCCGGGCACCGCTCCCGGGCACCGCCATCTGCTGGCCACCGCCGGACATCTCCGGCCCCTCTCCGTCCGTGAGCACCTGCCGTGGGCCACCAGAGATTCCGGCGTAACACACTAACCAGCCCACAGTAGGACAAATACCATCACGGTTTTGGGCCACCGGCACCACGCCGCAGGGCCGACCGGGGCAGCCCCCGTCGGGTCAGCCCCTCATCGGGTCGACCGTCGGCCGGGTCAGCCCCGTTTGCAGATACGGTCCAGCAGATTGGCCGTGGCCCGCTGGATGCGCTCGTCGGTGTGCCCCGGGCGGTCCAGCGCCGGCGACCAGGCAAAGGTGCCGGAGGCGAAGACCCAGGCCCCGCTGGGCGCACGGTAGAGGGACGTCTCATGGTGGCGGCGGACGCCGGTGGCGTCCTGGTACGGCGAGTGCGCCAGCAGGATCCGCTCGGTGCTCTCCGGCAGGGCGACCCTCGGGAAGTAGTGGTCGGCCTCCCCCGCGACCAGGCCGGGCACCTGCTCCTCCTCACGCAGCCCGGTGCCCTCCCAGAGCCAGTGGTCGGCGTTGCGGACGACCAGCGGCACGGGCTCGGGCACCCGGCCGGCGTACTGGATCCCCAGCAGGTGCTGCTCCGGCTCGCCCGCGTCCCGCCAGAGGGCCGTACGTGCCCCGGTCGGCCCCTGGAACGGCACTCCCGGGCCGGGGCGGCGGCGTTTGCGGCAGCTGACCAGCCGGTCGGGCTCACCGGCCGGCGAGGGTGCCAGCTCCACCCGCCAGTACATGGTGTTGGCGGAGAGGAAGACCAGAGAGGTGCCGGCGGCCCTGGCCCGCTCGGCGGCCCGGCGCATCGGCGCCGACCAGTACTCGTCGTGGCCGGGGAAGATCAGCGCCCGGTAGCGGGTCGGGTCGACGGCCCCTGCGTGCAGGTCGGTGGCGGTGGCGTAGGCGAGGTCGTAGCCGTAGCGCTCGGCCCAGCGGACGAAGTCGTAGGCGTGCCCCACATGCAGGGGCAGACCGGCGCCCGCATAGGGGCGGTCGAAGGAGACGGTCACCGCGGCCTCCTGCTCACCGAGCAGCCGGCCGGTCTCGTCCCAGGCGTGGTAGAGGCTGGCACCGGTGCGGCCGTCCTCGGGAAAGAGGTTGTAGGCCTGCCAGGTGACGTCCGGGAGCAGCAGCAGCAGATCGGCCGGACGGTCGTCCCGCACCGTGAAGGGGATGTGGCTGCGGTGGCGGTTGTCCACGGTGGTGAGGACCGCGACATAGGCGCCCGGCTGCCAGTGCGCGGGGATGTGCAGCCGCCAGGAGAGCCACCAGTGGTGGCAGGAGACGGTGCGGCCGGCCACCAGCGGGGGCGGCTGGCGCAGCCCCGACACGCCGGGGCCCGCGGTCATGTGGTGGGCGCCTGCGCCGCCGTAGTGGCCGATCCGGTAGACGTCCACGGTGAACTCCCGGGGCGGGTCCACGCTGACCCGGAGGTCGACCGAACCGCCCGGACGCACCACTCCGGCGGAGGCGAAACCTTTGATCTGGCAGTCGACGTCGTCCGAGTTGCGCGGGGCGCCGACCGAACCGGATCCGTCCGGCGCACGCCGGGCCCCGGGCAGCAGCTGCTGGCCGGGGGCGCCCAGCTCGACGTACCAGGGCACCACGGTGCCGGTGGCGTCCGGTCCGGTGCCCTCGACATAGGTGTCGGCGCCGCGCAGCCATGGCAGCGGGCCCTGCCCGAAGGGGTCGGTCACCCCGTGTGCGAGTGCTCCCGACTCCCAGCGGCGGATCTGATCGGTCCCCACTCGTCCCTCCTGGCCCCGGCGCGGACGTGTGCGAGTGCGGCGGCCATCCGGCCACCCGCGCCCGGCGTGCGTCTAGGACATCACATCAAGCCACCGTTTCGTCACCCCGCGTACTGGCGAATATGACGGGAGCACGTGCCTTTTCGGCGGAGCGCCCGGCAGAGCACCCCCGCCCCCGCCTCAGGGCAGTCGGACCGGCTTCTCCAGCCGTACCCCGACAGCCTCCAGCCACTCCCGCAGCGGCCCGTCGTCGCCGTGCTCCACGGCGCCCGCGACGACGGCCGAGAGGTCGGTGCGGCGGACCCCGTCCACCAGCAGGGCGGGGCCGTCCAGCCAGTCCAGGCCCGGTGTGGCGCCCGCGGTGTCCACGGCGGCGCAGCAGACCATCGCGCTGAGATGGTCCACCAGCAGATCGCGCCCGGTGCGCGGCGGCGCCAGCCGGACGACCGGAGCGGCGTCCTCCTCGGCTGCGGCTGCCCCGTCCACGGTGCCGCGGTCGTCCCCGGCGTGGGGGAGCCCGGCCCGGTCGTCCCCGGTGCGGTCCTCCCCGGCCCAGTCGTCGAGGACCGCCGCCAGCCGGTCGCCGTCACCGGCCCGCAGCCGCTCCAGCACCCGGGCGACGGTGGGTCCGTCGTGGCCGCGGCCCGGCAGCGGCCGCCGCCCCGGGCCCTCGGGGCGGATGTGGTCCACGGCGGCGTACAGCGCGGCGGCCTGGGTGCGCCAGATACGGTCCACCACGGCGTCCGGATACTCCTCCCAGCCAACCCCGCGCCAGCCCCGGCCGCCGCTCGCGGCGTCACCGGGGAGGCCGTGGAACACCCGGGCGGCGAGCAGCGAGGTGGCCTCGTCCACCGCTCCGGGCTCCTCCAGCAGATCGCAGGCCGGGCGGTCGCCGAGCCGCTGCTCGAAGCCCTCCGCCAGCCGGTCCCGGCGGGAGAGCTCGGTGAGTGCGGACACCACACCGGCGTTGAGGTGTGCGGGGAGGCGGCGGATCCGCCACGCGGGCAGTGCCACCCGGGTGAGCAGCCGGTCCCAGCCTGCATAGACCAGGCCGACTTGCTCCTGAGCCGCGATACGCAGCCCGTAGTCCACCGTCTGCGCCTGCTGCGAGGCCCAGCCGGCGACAGCCCGTTCCAGCTCGGCGGCGTGGCCGCGGCAGGCGCCCAGCAGGGCGCGGGTGATGCGGTCGAGCACCGACAGGGCCGGGCGGCGCAGCCACCGCCCTGCGGGCGTCGGGGCGGACCGGCCGCGGTGCACGGCGGCTCCGGCGGCGTCCAGGCCGCGGACGAAGCGACGAGCGGCGGCGATCTCGGGGTCTGCGGAGGCCGCGGTGCCAGCCACCACGGGGGCCAGCAGGGCGCGCAGCTCGCAGACCCGCATCCACCAGAGGAAGGGAGAGCCCACCACCAGGACCGGTGCGGGCGGCTCCGGGCGACGGCCCGGCAGGTACTGCGGCCAGCGCCCGGAACGCGGGGGATCGGCGTCCTCCAGCCAGCTGTCGCAGTCGGGGGTGAGCGCCACCGCGGACGGGGCGGGGACCTCCATCCTGGCGGCGAGGTCGCGGATCAGCCGGTAGAGCTCAGGGGCCTCCTGCTCGCGGACCGTGACCGCGGGTGTCCGCAGCGGCCGGGCACGGGCGAAGACCACGGCCACCGCGCCGGCGACCAGCAGACCGAGGACGGCCACACCGCAGGCGGCCCAGCGGGCCGCGTCCCAGGCCGCGGCGTCGGGGGAGCCGGGGGCGCCGATCCGGCCGCTGATCCGCCCGGCCAGCAGGACGACGGCGACGGCCGCAGGGAGTGCCGCGGCCGCCACGGCCAGGCCGCGTATCCGCAGTACCGCATGGGCACGTGCACGTGCCGCGTCGACACCTGCCACCTTCTGCCACGCCCCTGCCGCCGCGCTGCCCTGCCGCCGGTCGTACTCCGGCGGAGGCCTGCGGCCCGGTCCGAAGAGTTCAAGAGTTGCAAGAGTTCAAGAGTTCACAGTTCCCGATGACACCCTGGTACGTGGAACGGTGGAGAAGCACCGCCGCCCGATCACCGGCCGGGCGCTCTGCGTGGTGCCTCTGTCACATCTGACGCCTGTGCTCGGGCCGCCGTTCCGGGATCCGTCTCCTTCCCCCGAAAGAGGCGGGTGTTCCTGAACCGCAGCATCCCCCCGTGCGGTTCCGGCCACCCGACGGGGCTTCCCCCGGGCAGCGACCCGCAGCGCGGTTCTGGGCACCATAAGGCCGTCACTGGCCCCCCGTCAGCCGGATGCCCCTCGCGTCACCCGAAGGACTGTGCGGGCGGCTCCGTTCGCCGTCGGACGCCCCCCGGCGCACCGGGCCGGAAAACAGCACGGGGCCGTGAGCCCAGTGAGGTGAGGGCCTTGCCCGGCACGCCAATGGGCCCACGGCCCCGCTGCATCCGCCGTGAGATCGCTGTCCGGTACCGGGCGCCGTCCGCCGCGGGGGCGGGGCCCACGGCGTCGGGTGTGTCCACCTGCACGCCGGCGGCCGTCCTCGTACGCGGGGCGTACTCGGGCGGCCGCCGGGGTGCGGCAGGGGCGCGTACCGGGTGTCGCGGGCCGGCGGGATGCGCCGGCCCGGACCTATGCCCGGTCCGGCCCTGCGGCCTTCAGCGCGATGTCACTGCGGTGGTGCGAACCGGCCAGGCCGATCCGCCCGACCGCGTCGACGCGCCCGGCCGCGCGCCTCGGCGATGTCCTGTCCGACGGCGGTGACGGAGAGCACCCGGCCGCCCGCCGACAGCACCTCGCCGGTCGCGCCGTGCCGGGTCCCTGCGTGCAGCACATAGGTGGAGCCGTCCGCGGCCTCGGCGTCGGCAAGGCCTTCGATGGGGTCGCCGGAGCGGGGCGCCGCCGGGTAGCCCTCGGCGGCGATCACCACGGTGACCGCGGCGCCGTCGCTCCACCGCAGCGGGGCGAGCTCGCCGAGCCTGCCGGTGGCGGCCGCATGGAGGACACCCGCCAGCGGGGTCTTCAGCCGGCCCAGGACCACCTGGGTCTCCGGGTCTCCGAAGCGCGCGTTGAACTCGATCACCCGGACGCCGCGCGAGGTGATCGCCAGTCCGGCGTAGAGCAGCCCGGAGAACGGGGTGCCGCGGCGGCGCAGCTCGTCCACGGTGGGCTGGAGGACCGCCTCCAGCGTCTCCTCCACCAGCTTGGGGTCGGCCCAGGGCAGCGGCGAGTAGGCGCCCATGCCACCGGTGTTGGGGCCCTCGTCGCCGTCGTACGCCCGCTTGAAGTCCTGGGCGGGCTGCAGCGGGACCACGGTGGTGCCGTCGGTGATCGCGAAGAGCGAGACCTCGGGGCCGTCCAGGAACTCCTCGATCACCACGCGCTCGCAGGACCCGGCGTGGGCCAGGGCGGCATCCCGGTCGCTGGTGACGACCACGCCCTTGCCTGCGGCCAGACCGTCGTCCTTGACCACGTACGGGGCACCGAAGGCGTCCAGCGCCGCCGCGGCCTCCTCCGGGGTGGTGCAGACGTAGGAGCGGGCGGTGGGCACACCGGCCGCGGCCATGACGTCCTTGGCGAAGGCCTTGGAACCTTCGAGCTGGGCGGCCTGCCCGGACGGGCCGAAGACCGGGATGGCCCGGTCGCGCACGGCGTCCGCGACACCGGCCACCAGCGGCGCCTCCGGGCCGACGACCACCAGGTCGACGCCGAGCGAGGAGGCCAGGTCGGCCACCGCGGGGCCGTCCAGCTGGTCGACCGGGTGCAGCCGGGCCACCTGCGCGATACCGGCGTTGCCGGGGGCGCAGTGCAGCTCGGTGACGTCGGGGTCGAGGGACAGGGAGCGGCACAGGGCGTGTTCGCGGGCGCCGCCGCCGATGACAAGGACCTTCACGCCTGGCAAGGGTAGTGCCTGGTCGCCCGTGGGCCGTGCGCTGCGGGCCGCCCCCGGCCGAGGAAATCGGCGATTTGTCGATTCCGTCATATTTCGCCACCTCGGAACACCCACTCTCCTGGGTGAAATCCACATCGCCTCGCAACAGCTCCCACCTCGGTGTCCGGGGTCGCACGGTGAAGCGGATCATGTCGGAAGAGTCCCCACGATCAGCCATTTGGCGGTAAGAAGTCCTCTTGGAGAGCTGCCGGCACCCGGCCGGTACGGCCCGCACAGGGAGTCCCACAGGTGAGCCAGCCGGAAATGCAGCCCGAGGAGAACCCCTGGGGCAAGGAACCAGGCGAGGAGGACCAGTCCATGGCGACCGCCGCCGCGGACGTGTCGCAACCCCGCCGCACCGATCTGAGCGCGCGTCAGTTCCCGCTGGGCGACTGGGGCGAGCCGGCGGAGCGGCTGGAGGAGCTGTACCGCTGGTCCGAGGAGCGCGCCGTCGAGGCCATCGACTGGTATCTGCGCGACCGGGCCTGGAAGCGCCGCGCCGCCCGCGCGCTGCGCATTCTCGCCGCGCTGCTCGCGGTGGGCGGCGGGGTGCTGCCCCTGGTCGATCTGACCGGGAGCTGGACCGGTGCCTCCCGCTGGGGCTATCTGCTGCTGGTACTGGCCGGCGCGTGCCTCGCCGCCGACCGGGTCTTCGGCCTCACCTCCGGCTGGATGCGCGACATCAGCACCGCACAGGCCATGCAGCGCCGCCTGGAGGCATTCCAGTTCGACTGGGCGTCGGAGTGCGTACGGGAGGTGCTCGGCCCCACCGAGGGCACCGCCGGGGAGGCCGCCGAGCGCTGCCTGGGCGTGCTGCGTCGGTTCTGCGAGGACCTCTCGGACCTGGTCCGCAGCGAGACCGCCGAATGGATGATGGAGTTCCGCGCGACCATGACCCAGCTGCCCACCCAGGCGCCCGGGGTCTGGGGAGGGCGCAGCGAGGGCGGCTCCGGTGCCCAGGTCAGGGTTCTGCCGTCGCCGGGCAGTCGGCCGACCATGCCGCGCCAGCGCCCCCCGGAGGGGCCGCTGCGCTGAGTCCCCGTACCGTCGGCGGGTGGCCGGGGGAGCAGCGGGAGCCGCTCCCCCGGCCACCGGCCGCTTGGGGCCTAGTGCCGCCCCCGGGGAGGGCGGCGGACCCCGCCGCACGGTTCCCCGCGCCTGTCGCCCGGTTGCCCGGGTCAGGCGAAGACGATCATCGACCCCTGGCCCAGGCTGCGGATCGCCGCCGCGTGCAGCCCCGCCCAGGCGTGACGCTCCCGGGCGTAGGGGCCCAGGTCGTCCAGCGGCGGGCTGAACGGCTGCTCCAGCTCGGTGGGCCCCAGCGGCTTGGTCGGCCGGGGCGGCGCGGACGGGTCGATGCCCAGCACCGGTGCCACCGCCTGCAGCTCGCGCAGCAGCCCGTGCGCGGACCCCAGCGGACCGCCCGCGTCCAGCAGCGAGTCGTCCACCAGCGGGGCCTCGAAGTCCACCGGCACATAGGCTCCGGCGTGGTCGAAGTGCCACACCAGGTGCGACTGCTCCGCGGTGGACTCGAACATCTCCAGCAGCTGCTCGTAGTCGCTGCCCAGTGCGTCCACCGGTGTCACATCGAACCCGGTGAGCTGGAGCAGATAGGCGCGGCGCAGAAAGTGCAGCGAGTCGAAGTCGAAGGCGGCCACCGGCTCCACGTCCCCGCTCAGGCCCGGCATGTAGCGGTAGACCGGCACCTCGGGCAGCCCGTGCGAGAGCAGTGCGGCGTTGTAGACGTCGAGATCGTCCCGGAAGGGGTTCTCCGGAGCATGGCAGAGCACATCCACGAGCGGAACGAGCCAGATGTCGCAGGCCACGGGCACTCCAGTGCGCTTGCTGGCGCGGGGGTCGGGGGGTGGGCGCGGTCGCATACCGGTGGCGCTGCGTAGCGCGCCCCGGCACGGAACGCTCACCCTACCGGCCGGGTGCGGCCTCGTCGCCAGGCATCGGCTCACCGATCGGCTCACCGAGCAGCATCAGCAGCCGGGCCGCCTCGTCGAGCCGGTGGCCGCTCACCCGGGCCATCATCGCCACCAGGGACCGGTTGTAGTCCAGCACCGTGCGGTGGGCCCCGGCGCGGTCCCGCTGTGCGATCCGCTCGACCAGGTCGAGGTGGCCGTCCCAGCACAGCCCGGCCAGGTCGGAGCGTCCCCGCAGATAGGGGGCGGCGAACATCCAGGCCTGCACCCGCAGCCAGTCCAGGTAGTCGGCGATCCGCGGATTGCCCAGCAGACCGCAGGCCTCATGCCAGAAGCGGCGGTCGCAGCCGACCAGGACGTCCAGCTGCCCGGCCCGCGCCGCCCGGCTCGCCGCCTCGGCACGGCGGTGCACCGTCGGCAGCCTCCCCCAGTCGACGCTGTTGGGCCGGCGGCCCAGGTGCCGGAAGACATTGTCCATCAGCAGGGTGCGGGCCTCGACGATGTCGATGAAGTCCTGCCAGGTCAGCACGGGTACGGCAAAGCCCCGGTGGTGCTCCATCCGCAGCAGGCCCTGGGCGGTGAGGTCCACCAGCGCCTCACGCGCGGGGGTCGCCGAGACTCCGTAGAGGTCGGCGATCTCCTTGACCGTGAAGTGCGCTCCGGCCTCCAGCCGGCCGGCCATCATCTCCTCGCGCAGGGCGTTGGCGACCTGCTCGCGGAGGCTGCTGCGCCGCACTGCGGTGTGTCCGCTTGGTGCGGGCATGTGGGCACTCCTCCTCGACGGCCTGCCTCCCCTACACCGTACGCGACGGGGAGGACAGGGCGCCGTGGGGTTACGGGGGAGCGGGCCGGTCAGCCGGTGTGTGCGTCGGCGATCGTGAGGACCTCGTCCAGGATCGCGAGGCCTTCCTTGGCCTCCGCCTCGGAGACGGTGCACGGCGGCACCACATGCAGCCGGTTCATGTTGACGAAGGGCCACAGACCGCGCTGCTTGCAGGCGGCGGCGAGTTCCGCCATCGGCTGGTTGGCCGGACCGGCCGCGTTGTACGGGACCAGCGGCTCCCTGGTGTCCCGGTCGCGGACCAGCTCCAGCGCCCAGAAGACGCCCATGCCGCGCACCTCGCCGATGACGGGGTGCCGCTCGGCGAGCTCCCGGAGTCCGGGGCCGAGCACCCGCTCGCCGATCTCGCGGGCGTGCTCCACGATCTGCTCCTCCCGCATCGCATTGATGGTCGCGACTGCGGAGGCGCAGGCCAGCGGGTGGCCGGAGTAGGTGAGGCCGCCGGGGTAGGGGCGCTCGGCGAAGGTCGCGGCGATCCGCTCGGAGATGGCGACGCCGCCCAGCGGCACATAGCCGGAGTTGACGCCCTTGGCGAAGGTGAGCAGGTCGGGGGTGACGTCCCAGTGGTCCGCCGCGAACCACTCGCCGGTGCGGCCGAACCCCGCCATCACCTCGTCCAGGATGAAGACGATGCCGTGGCGGTCGCAGATCTCCCGCACCCCGGCCAGGTACCCGGCCGGCGGGACCAGGATCCCGGCGGTGCCCACCACCGTCTCCAGGATGACCGCGGCCACCGTCTGCGGGCCCTCGAAGGCGATCACCTGCTCCAGGTGGGCCAGCGCCCGCTCGCACTCCTGCGCCTCGCTGTCCGCGTGGAAGTTGGAGCGGTAGGCGTACGGCCCCCAGAAGTGCACCACGCCGGAGGTGCCGGTCTCATTGGGCCAGCGGCGGGGGTCGCCGGTGAGGGCGATCGCGTTGGCGGTGGCGCCGTGGTACGAGCGGTAGGTGGAGAGCACCTTCTGCCGACCGGTGTGCAGCCGGGCCATCCGGATGGCGTTCTCGTTGGCCTCGGCGCCGCCGTTGGTGAAGAAGATCTTGTCCAGGTCGCCGGGGGTCAGCTCGGCGACCAGCCGGGCGGCCTCACTGCGTACGTCGATGGCGAAGGCGGGCGCGAACGTGCAGAGCGTCGCGGCCTGCTGCTGGATGGCGGCGACCACCTTGGGGTGCTGGTGGCCGATGTTGGTGTTGACCAGCTGGGAGGAGAAGTCCAGGTACTTCCGGCCGTCGTAGTCCCAGAAGTACGAACCCTCCGCACCGGCCACGGCGAGGGGGTCGATCAGGCCCTGCGCGGACCACGAGTGGAAGACGTGTGCGCGGTCCGCGGCCTTGACGGCCTGTCCGGCGGTGGGATCGGCAGCGATGCTCATGACGCTCACCCTAGGAAGCCCTGCGGCCCGGCGGCAGCTTCAGCCTGTCTGCCGCTGGGCCCGGAGCACGACACCCTGTCAGTCAGCCGGCGGTCAGCCGCTCGCCGAGGCGGGCCTTGGCGGCCGGCCATTCGGCGCTGAGCATCGAGTAGTAGACGCTGTCCCGCCAGCTGCCGTCGTTGTGGCGGCGGTGCCGGCGCAGAACGCCCTCGCGGACGGCGCCCAGGCGGGCGATGGCCCGCTGGGAGCGCTCATTGCGGTGGTGGGTCTTCCACTGCACCCGCCCGAAGCCGAGGACCTCGAAGGCATGGGTGAGCAGCAGCTGCTTGCACTCGGCGTTGACGGCGGTGCCCCAGTGGGCGCGGCCGTACCAGGTCCAGCCGATCTCCAGCCGTTCGTCCTGCTCGCTGATGTCCAGATAGGTGGTCCAGCCGATTGCGCGGCCGTCGGCGAGGCTGATCACCGCGAAAGCGACATGGGAGCCGTCCTGGAGCACCGACCGGGCGAGATCCCGCAGGTCGGACTGGGTCCTCGGGGTCTCGACGGAGATCCAGCGCCACAGCTCCTCGTCCCCGCCGCCGGCGGCGAAGAGGTCGGGGACATGGTCCAGGGTGAGCGGCTCGAGGCGGACGTGCCGGCCGTGCAGAACGGTGGGCACGGGTGTCTTGGCGGGCATACCGAGGGACCCTAGCCCCACTTTGAACTAGCTGCAACAGAATTTTGCTCTAGTTCAAAGAGGCCAGGGTCCCCGGGATGCGAGGCGGTGCGGGCCTAGATGAAGGAGTTGATCTCGATCGTCTCGGTACGGCCGGGGCCGACACCCACGGCGGAGATCGGCGCCCCGGACATCTCCTCCAGCGCCTTCACATAGGCCTGCGCGTTCTTCGGCAGGTCCGCGAAGGTCTTCGCCTTGGTGATGTCCTCCGACCAGCCCGGCAGCATCTCGTAGACCGGCTTGGCGTGGTGGAAGTCCGACTGGTTGTAGGGGAGCTCCTCGACCCGCTGCCCGTCGATCTCATAGGCGACGCAGACCGGGATCTGCTCCCAGCCGGTGAGCACGTCCAGCTTGGTGAGGAAGAAGTCGGTGAGGCCGTTGACCCGGGTCGCATAGCGCGCGATCACCGCGTCGAACCAGCCGCAGCGGCGGTCACGGCCCGTGGTGACACCGCGCTCGCCGCCGATCCGGCGCAGCGCCGCCCCGTCCGCGTCGAACAGCTCGGTCGGGAACGGGCCGGAGCCGACCCGGGTGGTGTAGGCCTTGAGGATGCCGATCACCCGGTCGATACGGGTGGGACCGATGCCGGAGCCGGTGCAGGCACCGCCGGAGGTCGGGTTGGACGAGGTGACGAAGGGGTACGTGCCGTGGTCCACGTCCAGCAGGGTCCCCTGGCCGCCCTCCAGGAGCACCACCTTGCCGGCGTCCAGCGCCTGGTTGAGGACCAGGGTGGTGTCGGCGAGGAAGGGCCGGATCTTCTCGGCGTAACCGAGGTACTCCTGGACCACCAGCTCGGCCGGCATGGCCCGGCGGTTGTAGAGCTTGACCAGGATCTGGTTCTTGTCGTCGAGGGCCGCCTCCACCTTCTGCTGGAGGATGGACTCGTCGAAGAGGTCCTGGACCCGGATGCCCACCCGGTTGATCTTGTCGGCGTAGGCCGGACCGATGCCGCGGCCGGTGGTGCCGATCCGGCGCTTGCCGAGGAAGCGCTCCGAGACCTTGTCGAGGGTCCGGTGGTACGGCGTGATCAGATGGGCGTTGCCCGAGATCAGCAGCTTGGAGGTGTCGATGCCCCGCTCCTGCAGGCCCGACAGCTCGGAGAGCAGCACTCCCGGGTCGATGACCACACCGTTGCCGATGACCGGGGTGCAGTTGGGGCTGAGGATGCCGGAAGGGAGGAGGTGGAGCGCATACTTCTGATCACCGACGACCACAGTGTGACCGGCGTTGTTGCCACCCTGGTAGCGGACCACGTAGTCGACCGAACCGCCGAGGAGGTCGGTGGCCTTTCCCTTGCCCTCGTCACCCCACTGAGCGCCGACGAGCACGAGTGCGGGCACAGGCGTACACCCCTTCCGGGCGGGGCATCCTGGCGGCGGAAGGCCGCCGGATTCGGCCCCGAGATAGACGAAGCCCCTGGCGCAACAGCGCAAGGGGCTCTTGCACCGAGAGATTACCTGAGGAAGGACCGCTGGTGTCGTCCGAGCGCACGGCGGGACAGCCGCTGCTGGTTGTCATCGCCCCCACGGCCCGACGGGTGGACGGGGAGTCCGTACGGATCGCCAAGGACGTGCTGTGCGGTGGTGCCGCGGTCAAGGTCGCGGTGCCGGAGAGCACCGCAGAACTCGACCGGGTGCTGTCACACAGAGGCCGGAAACGACCGGTGGTGATCGGTGATGACCGAGCTCTGCAACGTGTGGTGCAGACCCTGCACCGGCAACGTGAACTGGCCGCAGACCCGGTCGGTCTGATACCCGTCGGCAAAGCCGCCACAGTGGCTCTGGCCAGGGCTTTGGGCATTCCCACCGAGCCCGTGGCGGCGGCCCGCGCGGTCCTCGGCGGCTGTGAGCGCAGCATGGACCTTCTGGTGGACGACAGCGGCGGAGTGGTGCTCGGCGGACTCTGCATTCCGGGGCGCACACCGGCCCGCCCCCACCCGCACCACGGCGCCGCACAGACCTCCGCCGCGGGCGCCGGCACCCGCGGCGAAGCGCACGGCCCGAACGGGGGCGCACCCGTCGGCAGTGCGCCGTACGAGCCCGCTCTCGGCAGCGACCGGACACCATGTTCGCCCTCAGCGAAATCCCCTGCATCCAGCCAGGGGAACCTCCTCGGCCAGGGGACCTCATCCGGCCCATGGTGGTCCCTGCTCACCCCCACCGGTCTCGGCCGGACTGCCCGCGGCATCGCCCGGGCCGTCCGGCCCGGTGGGTTCGGCCTGGCCGACGCCTCCGGCCAGCGGCTCAGAGTGGAGGTCGACGGCACCCTCCTGGCCGACATCGACCACCCCGTATGGCTGGTGGCGGCCAGGCTCACCACCCTCGGCAGCAACGGCCACGACCCGGCCGAGGACGCTGCCGACGGCGCCGTCGAGGTCCTGGTCCGCCCCCCGTCGGCGGACGGGGACACCCTGCGGGTGAGGGCGCACACCCTCACGTGGCCGGGCGCGGCTTCAGCTACGAGGCCGACAGCGAACTGGCCGGCCCGGTCCGTACACGCACCTGGACCGTCCGGCCCGCCGCCTGGCGCCTCACCGTCCCAGGACAGCCCTGACACACCGCCTGGTCAACCACACCGCCTGGTCAGCCACACCGCCTGGTCAGCCCCCGGGCCGCGCCGGGCGGTCCACCGTCGCGGCCCCGCCCGGGTCACACCTCGACCAGCAGCTCCGACAGGCCCCGGATCACATACCCCGGCAGCCACCCGGGCTCCGCCGCCAACCGCAGCCCCGGCGCGGCCCGCAGCACCGCGCCGAACGACTCCGCCAGCTCCAGCCGCGCCAACGGCGCGCCCAGGCAGAAGTGGATCCCCGCGCCGAAGGTGATGTGCGGATTGTCGGTGCGGGCCAGGTCCAGCCGGTCGGGCTCGGCGAAGCGGGCCGGGTCCCGGTTGGCGGAGCCGAACAGTAGGGCCACCTCCGCGCCGCGCGGGATGGACACCCCGGCGACCTCGATGTCGTCCAGCACCCAGCGCTCGAACATCTGCAACGGGGTGTCGTAGCGCAGCAGTTCCTCGACCGCCGTGGGCAGCAGCCCCTCGGGATCGGCCCGCAGCGCAGCCAGCTGGTCCGGATTGCGCAGCAGTGCCCACCAGCCGTTGGCCGTGGTGTTCACCGTGGCCTCATGGCCGGCGTTGAGCAGCAGCACACAGGTGGAGACCATCTCCTGCTCGCTGAGCCGGTCGCCCTCGTCATGCGCGGCGATCAACGCCGAGACCAGGTCGTCGCCCGGTGCACGGCGGCGCTCGGCGATCAGTGCACGCAGGTAGTCGGAGAACTCGATGCTGGCGCGGACCGCCCGGTCGGCCGTCTCCGGCGTCGGACTGAGCTCGAACATCCCCACGATCGCGGCCGACCAGGGCCTCAGCAGCTGCCGGTCGCCCTCGGGGATGCCCAGCATCTCCGCGATCACGGCCACCGGCAGCGGCTCGGCGACCCCCGCCACCAGGTCCCCGCCGCCGTCCGCCACCAGTTCGCCGACCAGCCCGGTGGCGATCCTGCGTACCGCCGGGCGCAGCGACTCCACCATCCGCGGAGTGAAGGCCTTGGACACCAGCCTGCGGATCCGGGTGTGGTCGGGGGCCTCCAGATCGAGCAGCCCATGGCCGTTGAGGGTGTGGAAGGGCTCGTGCTCCGGTGGCGGCGGGGTGCGGCCGAACTCCTCGTGGCTGAAGCGGTGCAGATAGCTGCGGCCCAGCCGGCGGTCGCGCAGCAGCGCGCCGACGTCCGCGTGCCGGGAGACCAGCCACTGGTTGCTGGGTTCGTACCAGGCCACCGGCGCCTGGTCGCGCAGCCGGGCGTAGACGTCGTAGGGATGTGCCACAAACGCGGGCGACCAGGGGTCGAAGCCGAGTTCGGCCGGGGTGCGGCGGTCCTGTCGCGCCAGCTCAGACATGGCTGCGCGCCGTCCACAGTTCGGGGAAGACCGGCCGTGCCGCGCGCTTCTCCAGCCAGGCCACCCCCGGTGAACCTCCAGTACCGGCCCTGGCCCCCATGGCCCGGCGGGTGGCCAGCAGATGGTCGCTCCGCCAGCGCCACACCAGTTCGCCGATGTCGGTGAGCGCCTCGCCGAGCGCCACCAGCGGGCTGTGCTGCGGTCCCGCGTAGATCTGCCGCCAGACCTCCTCCACCCCCGCGTCGGCCGTGTAGGGCCCGCTGACGTCGCGGTGCAGCACCTCCCGCGGCACGGGCAGGCCCTGGCGGTGCAGATACCCCAGCACCGCGTCGTAGAGGCAAGGCTCCGCCAGCGCCGTCTCCAGCTCGGCGTGCACCCTGGGGTGGCCCCGGTGCGGCTGCAGCAGCGACGACGACTTGTCGCCGAGCAGGAACTCCATCTGCCGGTAGACCGCGGACTGGAAGCCCGAGGCCTCACCGAGCGCCCCTCGATAGGCGTTGAACTGCACCGGGGTGAGGGCGGCGATCGGCCGCCAGGACTCGTTGAGCGCCTGGTGCACGGCGATGCTGCGGTGCAGGGCGTCCATGGCGTGGTCGACGTCGTCCGTGCGCAGGGCGTCGCGGGCGGTACGCCACTCGTGGACGAGAAGGGCGAACCACAGCTCCATCACCTGGGTGGTGACCAGGAACGCCATCTCCCCCGGGTCGTCCGAGAGCGGCTGCTGGAGGTGGGTGAGGACATCGGCGTGCACATAGTCCTCGTACGGGGTCGTCCCGTCGAACTCCAGGGTGGGAGTGCCCTGCGGCGAGTCGGCGGTGACGGATCCGGGGTCGTTCATCGGGGTCTCCTCATCGGCTCCGAAAACCGCTGCGCTCCCTATCATGCGCCGCCGCGCCGGGGAGGCGCCGCCGGAGGGCCCCGGGAACCGATGCGCTCGTACAGGCCTGCTTGCCGGGGATCGACCGGCGGTTTGACGAAGCGTCGGATGCCCGGACCGGGGTAAGCAGACGCCCGGGACGCTGTCGAGCCAGCCGGTACGGCTGCTTGATCCGATCGGTCGGCATCGAGTGGCGGGCATGGACGTCGGGGCGGTGGAGGACGTCCGCCGGGCCTCCAGCCACCAGCACCACGGCATGGGAGCGGCTGCGCGGCGCTGCGCCAAGCGGGACCACTGCGCTCCATCGGATATCCACTGGTGAAGAACGGCCAAGAACACCGTGCCATCGAATTGCGCACCGGACGCGCGACCGCACCGGAGCGGTTCTTCCTGCGACCGCCCGCTGAATCTGTATATGCGTTATCCGGACCGCGTTTTGGGCCCGGGCACCACCCGTGTGGGCAGAGCGCGACAGTTCGATCGGCGAGAACAGTCTCCGCTGCGCGCCGTTCCCAAGATATACGGACGACTGGTCTCCGATCACGCGGCCGGGAATCTCGGCGGCACCCCGGGAATCACCGAGCTCGGCCGGCCGACCGGAGCCCCGCGCTCCCCCGGTTCGACGAGCCGCCGGGCTCCGACGTCATGGTCCAGGCCGACGAATCCAAGATCGCCGGCCTGGTCGGCCACGCGGCGGCGGTGCGGTTCCTGCACGACGCCGCGGTGTACATCAACCGGAAGTCCGGCGCTTTCTCCGCCTCGCCGGGCGCCGAGAAATGCTACGAGCAGGCGGACGAGGACATCCCGGAATTTGCCGGGAACCTACCTGCGACCAGCTGCGATATTCCCCACGAGAACAGCGGCCAGGAGGGTTTCCCAAGGACCCGGAGCGCGGTTGTGAACGAGGTCGGCGGGAGGGATTCGCGCGCCTTGGCACTACCGGACGTGGAACAAGTACTCTGACGCATTTCTCTGCCGGGCCGGCTGTCCGGCGGCCGAAGGAATGCGCATAAATCCTTCTCCGACGGGATCCCCGACCGGCGGCCGGAGACGTCCCCGCCACCGGTAGGGTCACGGGTGCCATCGACGACAGTGAAGGGCTCACGACATGAGCAGCACCGACCTGGAGACCGCCCTCACCGCCCACTTCGGCCCCGGCGGCCTGCGCCGCTACGCCGGCACCCCCGGGCTGCCGGGCTCGGTGGGCCTGCCGGTGCAGGTGGGGCCGTACTTCACGGCCGCCGAGGCGCACCAGGACCCGCTGGTGGAGGGGCACGGGCTGCGGTTGGGGGACGACCGCGGTGCCGAGCTGTATGTGGCGGACGACGGCGCCGTCCGGGCCCTGCTCTTCGATGAGGAGATGCCCGTCAACAGCACCGCCGACGCCTTCGCCGCCTCGCTGCTGACGCTGGACCGGCTGCTGCCGGGTGTCGGCGGCGCGGCGGACGCCCAGCAGGCGCTGGACACCTACCGGGAGCTGCGGCAGGCACTGCTCACCATCGACGAGGCTGCCTTCGCGGAGCGCGAGGGCTGGTGGCCCCGGGTGCTGGACGACATCCGCCACCCGCTGAACATCCGCTTCTCCGCCGCCCTGGAGTACGTCGACGGCCGCGGCGAGAAGCAGATCATCACCGAGGCCACCGCACCCGGCCTGCCGCACCCCGAGGAGATCCTGTGGCACCGGCTGTCCGCCGCCGGGGTGCAGCCGGAGGACGTGACCCGGGTCTACTGCGAGCTGGAGCCCTGCCTGATGCCCGGTCACTACTGCGCCGTGTGGATGGCGCGGACCTTCCCCGACGCGGAGTTCACCCACAGCTTCGACTACGGGGAGACCGCCGACTCCCGTGAGCAGGGCATCCGGGAGCTGATGATCCACGTGGCCGAGCAGCAGTAGCCGACACACCCGAGGGGGAGCACCGTGGACGAGCGCTGGATACCTCCGCTCCGCGCGGGGCGCCGACCCGCCGGAATGGCACTTCTGGGCTGGCTGGCGGACGAACGGGCACCCCGGCTGTGCCGGGTCTCCGGCCCGTCCGGCACCGGCAGCACACATCTGCTGGCCTGGCTGGCCGCGGCCTGCATCTCCCCGGCGGCGCCCCCGGAGCAGCGCATCCACTCCCTGCTGCCCGCCGCCGGGCTGACGGTGCGAAGCGCCACCTGGCTGATGGCCGGACAGTTGCACACCGCCGCCCGGACCCCCGAGGAACTGCTCGCCTCGCTGGAGCGGGACCCCCGGCCCACCGTGGTCTGCGTCGGCGACCTGGACCGGGCGGGCGGGCCCGGGCTCCCGGACGAGCCGCGGCGGATCGTCGCGGAGCTGCTGGACCCGCTGCTGTCGCTGCCCCAGGTGCGCATCGTCGCCGACGCCGCCACCGGCTCCCCCGCGGCGGCGGCGTTCACCGCGGTCGGCGAGCCCGCCGTGCTGGAGCTGGACCAGCCGCAGTGGACCGACCGGCAGCGGTTCGCCGCCTGGTACGCCAAGCTGTCGCAGGGCCGTTCGGCGTTCACCGCCGACCAGCTGCCGTCCAATCCGGGCCTGGCCCAGCTGGCCGCCCGGACGGCGGCCGCAGCAGGGGGCCCTGCCGGGCCCGCCGTGGCCACCCCCGAGGCGGTCTGCGCCGCCTGGTGGGCAACGGTCCCGGAGCCCGCCCGGGCGGCGCTCAGGACCCTGGCCGCCTTTGACCGTCCGGTACCCCGGGAGGCCTGGGCGCAGGTGCACGGCGACGCCCAGGCGGTGCGCGAGGCCGCCCGGCTGCTGCCCGCCGCCGACCCCGCCGGGAACAGCTGGGGGCTCCGCCCGCTGCCGCTGCCCGCCCTGGTGGCGGCCCCGCAACCCGACCGCACCGCCATGGTGCGGACACTGGCCCAGGCGGTGCCCCGCACCTCACAGGGCGAGACCGACCTCGCCGCCGCGGGCCCGGACCGGCTGGCGCTGCTGCTGGAGCAGGCCGTGTCGGCGGGCATCGGAGGCCGGCTGCTGACCGACCCGCTCTTCCTGGTCCATGCCCACCCCGTCGCGGTGACCGCGGCCCTGGAGGCCGCCGCAACCGGCGGCGCACTGGCCGAGGCCTGGGCCGCAGCCGGTCCGGCGCTGGTCGACGAGCGTGACCCGGCCGTCCGGGCCGCGGTGCTGAGGGCTCGGCTGCTGGGCCGTGACGACCGGGCGGCGGAGCAGCTCGGCCAGATCGCGGCCGGGGTCGGCTGGGAGGCGGTGGGGGCCGGGTGGCGTCCGGCTGCGGGCTCGGCCGCGGAGCCGTCCGGTGGCTGGTCCGGCCCGGTGGTCGCCGCGACAGCGGGCGGCGGGCCGCACGCCGGGCAGCTGCTGCTGGCCGACCCGTCGGGAGCGGTCCGCGTCGTGGCGGCGGCCGACGGCCGACCGGCCGCGAGGATTGCCCTACCCGGCCCCAAGCCGCTGCGCGCACTGGCCTGCTCCCCGGGCGGCAGTGTGCTGCTGCTGGACTCCTGGGGCGCCCCCGAGGTGCTGGCCCCGGCCGGTCACGGGGCGGCGGGGATCCCGGCAGCCTTCGACGGCGGTCCCGGAGCCGTGGCGGCCGGGCTGGAGCCCCACCACCTCACGGCCGCCCTGGATCTGCTGCGGCAGCGCTCCACCGCCGAGCTGAGCACCCTGGCCTGCTTCCCGGGCCTGCCGCAGGCCCCGCCTGCCGTGGGTGACGCCAGTGGCCGGGTGCAGTGGCAGGACGAGGTCCAGCAGCTGCACCGCGGGCCGGTCACCGCACTGGCCGCCACCGGGCTGCCGTCCGGCAGCCCGGCGCAGCCGGATGTGCCGCTGCTGGTCAGCGGTGGTCTGGACGGCACCGTACGGCTGTGGGGTCCCGGTGCCGAGCCGATGCCCGAGCCGTCGGACGCCCGGGAGTGCCCGGTGACCGCGGTCGCGGCGGCGCACTCCGGGCGGGGGCTGCTGGTGGCGGCCGGCTGGGAGGACGGACTGGTGCGGGTGCGGCTGCTGGGTGAGGCCGACGCGGTGGTGGACCTGCGGCTGGGCTCGGCGGTCTGGGCGCTGGCCCTGACCGGTGCGGGACTGCTGCTGGTCGGCGGGCCGGACGGCGCCGTGACCCTGCGGATCGGCGGCTGACCGCAGCTCCGCACCGGGCCGGCCGCGTGACGGCGGCCGGCCGGCGGGGTACGGAGGGTCAGCCCAGGGTCTCGGCAGCGGTGGGCGAGCTGTCCTTGAGGAACTGGGAGCAGCGCTCGGCCTCCGGCTTCTCACCGATCGCGTCGGCGGCACGGGCCAGGGCGTGCAGGGCGCGCAGGAAGCCGCGGTTGGGCTCGTGCTCCCAGGGCACGGGTCCGTGTCCCTTCCAGCCGTTGCGGCGAAGAGCGTCCAGGCCGCGGTGGTAGCCGGTGCGCGCATAGGCGTACGACTCCACGACCCGGCCGGCTGCGAAGGCGTCGTCGGCGAGCTGCGCCCAGGCCAGCGAGGAGGCGGGGTGGGCGGCGGCCACCTCGGTCGGGGAGGTTCCGCCGGCCAGCAGCTCCAGCGGCTCGGGTTCGGCGGGCAGATGCGTCGGGGGCGGGCCCCCGAGCAGGTTCTCATGGATGCTCATGGCACCAGTCTGCACGGTGCGCACAGAGCGGTGCCCCGGCGCGGGGTACCGCGCCGGGGCACTTCCGGGGAGTGACTACTTGAGGCGCGTCCCGGCGGAGCGCAGGCTCTGGGCGGCCTCGGTGACCCGGGTGGCCATGCCGGCCTCGGCGAGCTTGCCCCAGGTGCGCGGGTCGTAGGTGGACTTCTTGCCGACCTCGCCGTCCACCTTCAGCACACCGTCGTAGTTGCGGAAGATGTGGTCCACGATGGGGCGGGTGAAGGCGTACTGGGTGTCGGTGTCGATGTTCATCTTGACGACGCCGTGCTCCAGGGCGGTGGAGATCTCCTCCGCGGTGGAGCCGGAACCGCCGTGGAAGACGAAGTAGAACGGGTCCTGCTTGCCGAACTTGGCGCTGACGCCGTCCTGGAGCTCGCGCAGCAGCTCGGGCTTGAGCACCACATTGCCCGGCTTGTAGACGCCGTGGACATTGCCGAAGGAGGCGGCCAGCAGGTAGCGGCCCTTCTCGCCCAGGCCCAGGGCCTCGGCGGTGCGGATGGCGTCGGAGACCGAGGTGTAGAGCTTGTCGTTGATCTCGTGGGTGACGCCGTCCTCCTCGCCGCCGGTCGGGGTGATCTCGACCTCGAGGACGATCTTGGCCTTGGCGGCCTCGGCGAGCAGCTCCTGGGCGATCGCCAGGTTGTCGGCGAGGGTCTCGGCGGAGCCGTCCCACATGTGCGACTGGAAGAGCGGGTTGCGGCCCTGGGCCACCCGGTCCTGGGAGACCTTGATCAGCGGGCGGACATAGCCGTCCAGCTTGTCCTTGGGGCAGTGGTCGGTGTGCAGCGCCACGGTCACCGGGTACTTCTCGGCGACGATGTGGGCGAACTCGGCCAGCGCCACAGCGCCGGACACCATGTCCTTGCTGTACTGGCCGCCCAGGAACTCGGCACCGCCGGTGGAGATCTGGATGATGCCGTCGCTCTCCGCCTCGGCGAACCCGCGCAGCGCGGCGTGCAGGGTCTGCGTCGAGGTGACATTGATGGCCGGGTAGGCGAACTTGCCCGCCTTGGCCCGGTCGAGCATCTCGGAGTAGACCTCGGGAGTTGCGATGGGCATGCGAATCCGCTCCTGTCGGTGTGCGGTGTGTACGTACGGTGAACGCCTGTGCCATCTTCCCAGAAGAGGCGCGCCGCTTCATCTTCCTGCCCGTCAGTCGGGACGGGGACACGACTCACGGTGACGAAAGGTTCGCAGGCTACTCTGCACCGGTGGACACGACGACGCTCGCGCTCAACATCCTCGACGCCAAGTCGCTGATCTCCTCTCTCGGCACAGTCGGGCTCCTTGCCATCATCTTTGCCGAGACGGGTCTGCTGATCGGCTTCTTCTTCCCCGGCGACTCCCTGCTGATCCTGGCCGGAGTGGCGGCCTCCAGCGCAGCCGCCAAGGCCTTCGGCGAGGGCGTCCAGATGCCCATCGCGGTGCTGCTGGTGGGTGCACCGCTCTGCGCCATCGCGGGCGCCCAGCTCGGGCACCTCATCGGGGCCAAGGTCGGCCCGCGGCTCTTCCACAAACCCGAGTCGAAGATCTTCCGCCGGGAGTACGTGGAGAAGGCCGAGTACTACTTCGACAAGTTCGGCCCGGCCAAGGCCGTGGTCATGGCCCGCTTCATCCCGGTCGTACGCACCTTCCTCAACCCGGTGGCGGGCACCCTGGAGATGCCGGCCCGCACCTTCCTGGTCTGGAACGCCGTCGGCGGGGTGCTCTGGACCGAGTCCATGCTGCTGATCGGCTACTTCACCGGCGACCAGCTGGCCGGTGTGATCGACAAGTACCTGATCCCGGCGATGGCACTGATCGTGCTGCTCTCGATCTCGCCGGTACTGGTCGAGGTGTGGCGGGAGCGCCGCAAGAAGAAGGCCGGCGGCGACGCCGCGGAGACGGCCGGACACCTGCAGGAGCGGGAGGCGGCCTCCCCCGCCGGCGGGCGGCACCGCCGCCGCTGACCTGCACGGACGACGGCGGGCGGATGTTTCACGTGAAACATCCGCCCGCCGTCGTTCTGGTCTGTGTCAGTCCAGGTCGAGATCGCCCAGGGTGAAGGCGGTGTAGTACGGCAGGCCGGCCTCCTGGACCGCGGGAGCGGCACCCCGCTCCACGATCACCGCCACACCGACCACCTCGGCGCCCGCCTCACGCAGCGCCTCCACCGCGGTCAGCACCGAGCCACCGGTGGTGGAGGTGTCCTCCACGGCCAGCACCCGGCGGCCCTTGACGTCCGGGCCCTCGATGCGGCGCTGCAGTCCGTGCGCCTTGCCCGCCTTGCGGACCACGAACGCGTCCAGGCTGCGGCCCCGGGCCGCGGCGGCGTGCAGCATCGCGGCGGCGACCGGGTCGGCTCCCAGGGTGAGGCCGCCGACGGCGTCATACGCAAGATCGGCGGTGAGGTCCAGCATGACCCGGCCCACCAGCGGGGCGGCCTCGCCGTCCAGGGTGATGCGGCGCAGGTCCACGTAGTAGTCGGCCTCCCGGCCGGAGGAGAGGGTGACCTTGCCGTGCACGACGGCCTTGTCCTTGATCTGCGCCAGCAGGGCGTCGCGGTCGGTGCTCATGGACCACCAGCCTAGTCAGTCCTGCGGGCTGCGCTCGTCACGCGGGGCGCTCCCAGCGCCAGACGGTCACCGCTTCCAGCGGGTCGATCGGGGTGACCATCCGCGGCTCGGTGTTGAGTCCATTGGGCGGCCCACTCTGCGGTTCCACACAGAGAGCGTCGCCGAGGACGTCGAACACCACCGCCCAGCGGCAGTCGCTGGTGAGGGTCAGCCGCAGCAGACCGGGCCACTCCAGAACGGCCCGTACGCCGTCGGGCATCCCGAAGCAGTCGTCCCAGGGGCCGGGCAGCGGGTCGATCCGCCGACCGGTGGGCAGCTGGTCCGGACCGCGCTCCTCCTGCCACGCCGGGGCGAAGTCCAGCTCGACCGGCGGGCTGCCCGCGGGCGCACCCACGGGGTGACGCAGAAACCAGGGATGCCAGCCGACCTGCGCGGGGAAGGAGTCACCGCGGGTCTCCACCTCCAGGGTCAGGCTCAGCTGCTCGGGATCCAGCTGGAAACGCTGGGTGACCCGGCCCGGGTACGGCCAGGGGTCGCCCAGGTCCAGGACGAAGGAGGCCTCACGGTCGGTATGCGGTGCCGCCGGCCGCCAGACGGCGGTGGCAGCGGTGCCGTGCACGGCATGCGGGGGCAGCACATCCGTGGGCAGCCGGTGGCGTACCGGGCCGTTGTTGAAGACCCCCCGGTCCACCCGTCCGGCCCAGGGCACCATGGGGAAGCTGCCCCAGCCGAAGACCTGGTCCGAAGGCACCTCCACCGGCTCCAAAGGCTGCTGGCGGAGCAGCTCCAGGTCGCCGACGCGCAGACTTCCCAGTCGGCAGCCCGCCGCGGGCAGCACGGTCGCCTCGGCGTCCCCGGCGGTGAGTCGGACGGCGGAGGACGGCCCCTCCACCCGGTCGGTGCCAGTGCTGCTCAAGAGGCCTCCGTACGCGTCGTCACTGCGGGGGTTGCGCGACCGCCGTCGCACCGGGCGGCGCCGTCCGCTCAGCACATGGCTCAGTGTCTGCGCAGCGCACGGGCCAGCGCGACCGCACCGCCCAGCAGGGCGACACCGCCGCCGATCACCCAGGGCAGCACCGCCCGGTCGACCTCGGGGGTGGCGACCGGCGTCGCGGGGCCCCGCTCCCCGCCGGTCCAGCGGGCCGCGGCCCTGGCGCGGGCGCTGCGGGCAGGGAGAGCGGGGGCGTAGCGGCCCCGGGGCGGGGCATGATCCACCTCTTCCGCCGAACGGCCCACGATGGAGCGGCGGACCGGGCCGTCGAGCAGGTCGGAGGTGTCCCCCGGGGCGCCCTCCGCGGGTTCGCCGTCCAGCATGCGGGCAGCCTCCAGGGCGTTGAGGTCGGCGTCCACGGTCTCGGCCCGGTCGGGCTCGGCGTCGCCGGGCGTATCGATGTCGTCGGGGGAGTCGGGGGAGCCGAGTTCCGGAAAGGCGTCCAGCGCCTCGGCCTCGGCGTCCCGCAGCTCCTCCTCGAACTCCTCGAACTCCTCCAGCTCGTCGGCGGAGTCGGCGAAGTCGGCGAAGTCGGCGGCGTCCTCGGGCCCGGCAGCAGGGAACGCCTCGGCGTCCGCCGTCTGTGCCGCGTCCTCGGCTGCGGCCGTCAGCGCGACGGCGAAGCGCTCCAGCAGCCGCCGGCCGGCCGCGGCGGCCGCGGGTTCGTCCAGCTCGGCCAGCCTTCCCTTGGCGACCACCTCACCGGTGACCACCAGCATGGCCGTGTCGGAGGGCTCCTCCCGGACGGCGATCCGCAGGATCGCGGACACCCCGCCCGTACCGCGCGACTCCTGGCCGTCCGCCACCACCGACACCGCACCGCCGCCCGCACCGTGCTCCGGGGTGACGGTGAACTCGCCGCGATAGGTGATGGTGACGCCGCCGGCCCGCAACCGCAGCCGCCCCGCGGCCGGCCCGTCGGCCTCGGCAGGCCGGTCCACAGTCAGCCCCGGCACGCACCGGGCCGGCAGCCCTGGCTCACACAGCGCCCGCCGGACCAGCCGGGCCGGCAACGGGACGAGGACCTGATGCTCCATGTGTGGAGCCTACCCACCGGCCCCGGGGCGGGAAGAGCGTTGCGGCGGACACGCGGCGCACCCGGCCGAAATGGCGACCCTGCCCGCGCCCCGGGCAGGGCGGCCTCACTCCAGCGGGTGGAGCAGTGTGGCAGCTGCCGGAGCCCCATGGCGGCGGTGCAGGCCCCGGCCGGCGGCCGGTGGACGCGGCAGGGCACCGCCATGGGCGGGCGCTGCCAGCAGAAAGCCCTGCTCCACCGGGTCACCGCAGACCGCGGAGCCGGCCGGGGCCGCAAAGGGAACCGTGCGCAGAGCGGCGGAGCGCAGGGTGGCCTCCACACCCCAGAACCGCCGCTGTCCGGCCCCGTCCAGCGGCCCCGCATAGACGGCGAGCCGGCCGCCGGGGGCCAGCAGCCGCGCGGCCAGGCCGTAGAACTCCTCGGTCCACAGTCCCGCGCCGCGCTCTCCCACCGGTTCCGACCGGTCCGCGAGGATCACGTCGAAGGGCGGCCCGGCGGCCGCTCCGCGCAGCCATGCCAGCGGATCGGCGGTCTTCACCCGCACCCGGGGGTCGTCCAGGGAACGCCGGTTGAGCGCGGTGAACGCCGGGTCGTGCCTGGCCAGCCGGACCAGGGCGGGGTCCGGGTCCACCGCCACCACACGGCGTACTCCGCGGTGCCGCAGCACCTCCCGCGCGGTGAGTCCGTCGCCTCCGCCCAGCACCAGCACCCGGCCGTGCGTCCCGGTCATCGCGGGCTGCACCAGGGCTCGGCGGATCGACTGCTCGTCGGCCCCGCACACGGCCAGTCGACCGTCGAGGTAGAGCCGCAGCCCGGCTCCGGTCGGCGCACCGGTGAGCACGATCTCCTGGTGGGGGCTCTGCTCGGCAAAGCGGACCCGGTCGCCGTAGAGGGCCTGGCGGGCCGCCCGTTCCACCGTGGAGGTGCCGGCGGCGGCCCCGCCCAGGGCTGCCAGCACCAGTCCGCAGCCGGTCCAGAGCAGCAGCCGGGTACGGGGGGCAGGCTCGTCCCGGAAGAGCCACAGCACCACCACCCCGCCGGCCACCGCGTTGACCGCCCCTGCCACCAGGGCGCCCGCGGCCTGCCCGAAGACGGGGAGCAGCACGAAGGGGAAGGCCAGGCCGCCCACCAGGGCGCCCACATAGTCGGCGGCGAACAGGTCGGCGACCGCGCGGCCGGCGTCCTGCCGGCGGATGCGCTGGATCAGCGTCATCAGCAGCGGGATCTCGGCGCCGATGAGGACCCCGATCAGTGCGGCCAGCGCGACCGTCACCGTGCGGCAGTGGCCGAGCCAGACCCAGCAGGCATAGAGGGTGAGCCCGGAGAGTCCGCCGACCAGGGCGAGTACCGACTCGACGATCGCAAAGGCGGTGGCGGGACGGTGGGTGAGGCGCTTGGCCAGCAGGGAGCCCATCCCCATGGCGAAGACCATCACCGACAGCACGACGGAGGTCTGGGTGACCGGGTCGCCGAGCAGACGACCGCCGAGGGCGACCAGCTCCAGCTCGTAGACCAGACCGCAGGCCGCGCAGACGAAGGTCGCCAGCAGCACTAGCAGCCGGGCAGGGCCGGGCGCTATGCCGGCCGACTCCCGGAGACGGTCGGGTGGGGCACTGATCACGGGGCGGAGCGTGGCCGTTCCAGTCGACTGATCGATCACAAAGAAACGCTAGGCGACACAAGCCGTAATTCTCGTCACCCGATTGAGCGATAGATTGTGAGAATTCCCTGAAACATCGCCCTGATGAGCGATTAATGGGCCTGCACACCATTTCCCGCGGTCAGCGCGGACCGGGTGCAGACCAGCGTCCCCTCCTGCGGATAGGCATGCCAGGTGCGCCACTGGAGCCGCTCTCCGTCACCGCTCGCCACCAGCGCCGTGAAGGCGCTGGGATCACCGGGGAAGATCCCGGCCAGCCCGCTGGGGTGGCCCTCCATCAGGGCGAGAAGCTCCTGGGCGCGGGCCGCGAAGGCATGGCGCGGCAGTGTCTCGATGCGGGCCGCGAACTCGTACTCCCAGCCCCGCACCCGCTCCGCGACCCTGGCCGGCAGCGGTGCCCGCCGGCCCGGCAGGCAGGCGACCGTCTCGGAGCAGATCCCCTGCTCGTCCGCGAGCAGGACCTGGTGCGAGGCGCCCAGCAGCCGCAGTTGCAGCGCGGCCGGGCCGAAGTCCAGATCGAGTACGGCGAGCGCGGGCAGCGGAGCGCTGCCCAGGCACCATGCCAGTTCGCCGGCACGGGTGTCGGTGTAGGGGGTCTGCAGTGTGGTGAGCATTCTCGGCTCCGCGTGCTCGCCGGCATGGCCGGCTGTGGCGGGGAAGGAGATCGTCGGTGACTCAGAGAGGAAAGCATGAATTCCGGGCGCCCGTCGGGGATTTACCCATCTGAGCTACGAACGGCCATTCGGCACGAACAGCCGTTTCGGCTGCGACCCCCCGGTTCCCTCTTCCGATCAGCTCGAACCACAGCTGGAACCGCAGCTCGAACCACAGCTGGAGCCGCAGCCGTGCCCGTGCCCGCTCGAACCGCAGCCCGAGTGATGGCCGCCCCCGCTTCCCCCGTCACCCGCAGCCCACCAGCTGCCGGAGTCGCTCCCCGAGCCCGACCCCGAGCTCCGGCCCCTGCCCTTGCCCCTGCCCTTGCGCTTGCCCCTGGCCGCTGGGGCCCCGCGCCGCTCCGCGACGCCGGCTGCGGCACCGATCAGGCCGATCAAGCCCCCGATGACAATGATCCAGATGAGAACCACGGCTGCCCCCCTGTGCTGTTGCCGCTCCTGCTCGCGGTGTCCCCGCACGCCCGCCCGGCCAAAGCAGACTTGAGCAAGCTCAGAGGTTGCCCCCGGCAGCCCGCCCCGGGGACGCCGAAGGACCCGGCCCCGGGTGAACGGGGAGCCGGGCCCTTCGGCACAGCGCTGCGGTCCGGTGTCAGCCCTCGTCGGAGTCGGCGCCGGGCTCGCCTTCCTCGCCGTCGACCTCCTTCTGCAGGCCGAGACGCTCGACCATCCACTGCTCGAAGCCGACGGCGGCGTTGGTCCAGTTGGCGGTGGTGGCCACGAAGTAGTCCAGATTGACCCCCATGCCGACGATCATCTGCGACTCCCCGATGAGGCGGACGACGCCGTCCTCATGGGTGTGCGTGTAGACCTTGGGCCACAGGGTGTCCCGGTTCCACTCATCGATCAGATCGAGGATCTCGCCCTTCTGCTCGATCGGGTACGCCCGGTCGTAGAAGGCACGCACGGCGAAGAGCTCGCTCTCCTCGCCCCGGAACATGTAGTAGACCCGGAAGCCCTCCCACGGCGCGGTGAGGTCCCCCTCCTCGTCCACGACATGCTTGAGCTGCATCTGGTCCAGCAGCTGCTTGACCAGATCCTGGTCCGGCACCACCACCGGCGGCGTCTGGTTCGGCTGTCCGCCGCCCGGCTGCTGCGGGGGCATGCCGAAGGACGGGATGGAGGACGGGTCGATACTCACAGCTGGTCCCTTCGATACGGTTCGGCTGCCATCCTCCCCCATAGCTCCACCACGGCGCAGCGTCCGCCGGATGCTCGTCCGCAGGGAGGGACGGAGGCCCTCGGATCCGGTGCGAAGGTCCTTCGAGGACGGCCGGCAACGGTACGGCTCACAACGCTGCCGCCACCTTCACTCAGCCTGCCCGATCAACCATCGCTGACACACCTCCGGGTGCCCCGGTCAGGGCGTCTTGTCCAGGGACGGCTTGGCCTGGGCGGGGCCCACGGTCAGCCGGTCGCCCGTCTCGTCCCGGTCGACCAGCACGGTGTCACCGTCCCGCACCCGCCCGGAGAGGATCTCCTTGGCCAGCTGGTCGCCGATGGCCGACTGCACCAGCCGGCGCAGCGGCCTGGCCCCGTACGCCGGGTCGTAGCCGGTCAGCGCCAGCCAGTCGCGGGCCGCCGGGGTGACGTCCAGGGTGAGACGGCGCTCCTTGAGCCGGTCGGCGAGCCGGTCGACCTGAAGGTCGACGATCCGGGTCAGCTCCTCGGTGCCCAGGGCGTCGAACACCACGATGTCGTCCAGCCGGTTGAGGAACTCCGGCTTGAAGGCGGACCGCACGCTCTCCAGCACCAGGTCCTTCTTGCGCTCCTCCGGTGTCGCCGGATCCACCAGGTACTGCGAACCCAGGTTGGAGGTGAGGATCAGGATGGTGTTGCGGAAGTCCACCGTCCTGCCCTGTCCGTCGGTCAGCCGGCCGTCGTCCAGCACCTGCAGCAGCACATCGAAGACCTCGGGGTGGGCCTTCTCCACCTCGTCCAGCAGCACCACGCTGTACGGACGGCGGCGCACCGCCTCGGTGAGCTGGCCGCCCTCCTCGTACCCCACATAGCCGGGCGGGGCACCGACCAGCCGGGAGACCGAGTGCTTCTCGCCGTACTCGCTCATGTCGATGCGGACCATCGCCCGCTCGTCGTCGAAGAGGAAGTCGGCCAGCGCCTTGGCCAGCTCGGTCTTGCCGACACCGGTCGGGCCGAGGAAGAGGAAGGAGCCGGTGGGCCGGTCCGGGTCGGCGATGCCGGAGCGCGAGCGCCGCACCGCGTCGGAGACCGACTGCACGGCGGCCTGCTGACCGATCAGCCGGCGGCCGAGCTCCTGCTCCATCCGCAGCAGCTTGGCGGTCTCGCCCTCCATCAGCCGCCCTGCCGGGATGCCCGTCCAGGAGGCGACCACATCGGCGACATCGTCCGGTCCGACCTCCTCCTTGACCATGGAGGAGGTCGCGGCGTCCTCGTCCTCCGCCCTGGCCTGGGCCTCGGCGAGCTCCCGCTCGGCCGCCGGCACCTCCGCGTACATCAGCCGGGAGGCGGTCTCGAAGTCCCCGTCGCGCTGGGCGCGCTCCAGCTGCCCCTGGAGGCCGTCCAGCCGCTCCTTGAGCTCACCGACCCGGTTGAGGCTCTTCTTCTCCTGCTCCCAGCGGGCGGTCAGCCCGGACAGCTGCTCCTGACGGTCGGCGAGGTCACGGCGGAGCTTCTCCAACCGGGCCACGGACGCCGGGTCGGACTCCTTCTCCAGAGCCATCTCCTCCATCCGCAGCCGGTCGACGGAGCGCTGCAGCTCGTCGATCTCCACCGGGGAGGAGTCGATCTCCATCCGCAGCCGCGACGCCGACTCGTCGACCAGGTCGATCGCCTTGTCCGGCAGGAAGCGCGAGGTGATGTAGCGGTTGGAGAGGGTGGCGGCGGCGACCAGCGCGGCGTCCGCGATCTGCACCTTGTGGTGCGCCTCGTAACGGCCCTTGAGGCCGCGCAGGATGGCGATGGTGTCCTCGACCGTGGGCTCGCCCACGAAGACCTGCTGGAAGCGGCGCTCCAGCGCCGGGTCCTTCTCGATCCGCTCGCGGTACTCGTCCAGCGTGGTGGCGCCCACCATGCGCAGCTCGCCGCGGGCCAGCATCGGCTTCAGCATGTTGCCGGCGTCCATCGCGGAGTCGCCGCCGGCGCCCGCGCCGACGACGGTGTGCAGCTCGTCGATGAAGGTGATCACCTGGCCGTCGCTGGACTTGATGTCATTGAGCACGGCCTTGAGCCGCTCCTCGAACTCACCGCGGTACTTGGCGCCGGCGACCATGGCGCCCAGGTCCAGGGCGACCAGCCGCTTGCCGCGCAGCGACTCCGGCACGTCGCCGGCCACGATGCGCTGCGCCAGCCCCTCCACCACGGCCGTCTTGCCGACGCCGGGCTCGCCGATCAGCACCGGGTTGTTCTTGGTACGGCGGGAGAGCACCTGGACGACCCGGCGGATCTCCTGGTCACGGCCGATCACCGGGTCAAGGTGGCCGGACCGGGCGGCCTCGGTGAGGTCGGCGCCGTACTTCTCCAGCGCCTTGTAGCTGCCCTCCGGGTCGGGGCTGGTCACCCTGGCGCTGCCGCGGACCTCCTTGAAGGCGTCCAGCAGCGCCCTGGGGGTCGCGCCCTCGGAAGTGAGCACATCCGCGATCTGCCCGCCCTCGGCGGCGATCCCGACCAGCAGATGCTCGGTGGAGACATAGGCGTCGTCCAGGTCGGCCGCCCGCCTCCCGGCATCGTTGATCACCGCCAGGGTCTGCCGGGCCAGCTGCGGGGCGGAGACAGTGGAGCCCTGGGCGCTGGGGAGCGCCTCGGCCAGCCGCTGGGCTGCGGCCCGTACCCGTTGTGCGTCGGCACCGACCGCCTCCAGCAGCGGCCGGGCGGTGCCCTCGGGCTGCTCCAGCAGGGCGAGCAGCACGTGCACCGGCGCGACATCGGGGTTTCCCGCGTTCGCTGCCTGTCGGATCGCTGCCGACAGGGCCTCCTGGGTCTTGGTGGTGAACTTGCTCGCGTCCACTGTGTGCGCTTCCTCCGTTCGCGGGGTGGCAGTCGGCGGGCACCGACCTGCCGTGTGCAACGTAAGACAAGTTGAGTCTAATCCGCTCAAGGTTGAATTGGCGAGCCACCTGCTCGCTTTGCGTCACCTTGCTGCAGGTGCATGAACCTGAGTGGAGCGGCACCTTGCCGCCGCACTCGCACAGGGGAAGAGTCGATTCGTGCTTGGGAGCGCTCCCAGACGCCATTCGCCGACACGCACGCCACAGGGGGTCTGCCGTGCTCACCCAGCAGAAGGAAAGACCGGGGGAAAAAGCCGTCCCGGGACCCTGGCCGCCCCACGAACCGCGCGAGGCGCCGCAGGGGGTCACCCGGCTCAGCAGCCGCGAACTGGAGATCTTCGCCCTGCTGCCGACCGGCGACTCCAACCGCGAGATCGCCAGGACGCTGGGCATCGCGGAACGCACCGTACGGTTCCATGTCGCCGCGATCCTGAAGAAGCTGGCGCTGCGCTCCCGCGTGGAGGCCCGCCGTGGCCGCCTACGCCCACGGCTCCCACGACTCCTCACCGAACTGACCGGTCCCGGCCGGGCCAGGTACCGCACGGCGATCCCACCGGCCCCGCAGAGGCGGGCGCCGCAGCGGATCACGGCTGCGGGGCCCGGCTGGATCAGCCGGGCCCCGCAGTCGGTGCAGTCGCTGTACGTGCGCTGTCAGCCCTCGCCGACCGCAGCCCGGTGCAGACCGAAGAGGTCGTCCTCCGGGGCGGTCCAGAAGCCCTCACTGTTGGAGAGCGCCATACCTGCCCAGTCGAGTGCGGTCTCCACGGTGTGCCCCAGGGCGTCCGGCGACCAGGAATCGTCGAAGACCAGCGGGAGCACGGGGGCGACCTGCTCGATCGTGGCGATCAGCGGGTTGTAGGTGACGGCCTCCTCGACGAGGAGCACCACGGGCTTGCGCAGCGCGGAGGCCCAGCCGAGTTCCAGACTGACGCCGGCGGACAAGGGGGCACCCACATAGGCGAAGACCAGATCGGCGGACTGCATGGCGCGGTAGTCCGAGGGGACTCTCGGCTCGGGCACACGGCCCGCCACCGTCCAGGCGTCGCTGTGGTGGGCGCTGAACACCGCGGCGCCTGAGCGCAGCAGTGCGGAACGCAGTGCGGTGAGACGGGTACGGCTGGCCAGCGTGACCACGCTGTCGGCTGGCCCGGTGAGCCGCATCAGCGGTGCGGCAAGGAACACTCGGGCACGTCGGGGGGTGTGCATACGGTGCGCGCCGGGACGTGCGAAGACATCACTCATTGTCGACTCCGGGGGAACGGCCGACCGGGGGAATGCCTAGCCCCTGGTGACGGTGCGGTGAGCGGGACGATCGGCGGCCGGGCCCGGCGCCTTGAGGGGGTAGCACCGATCGTCCATCCCGTGCGCACCGCACGTCCACTGGCACCCCGTGTCATCTCGATGCCTGGCAGCGAGATGACGCACCACCCCCGTCGGACGGCGGGGGTTCACCCCCGCTTCCCGCAGGGGGTGGGACGTCCGACAGCACCACGTGGTTCCCGTCCGCCCCCGCCAGGTGGTTGACGATGCTCCGACAGCCTTCCAGGCCCCTCATCTCATTGCAAACGCAGGAAGATGATCGTGTGCACGCCTTGTGGCGCGCAGATGCGCGCGAGAGCGTGGATCCACGCCGGGGGCGGGGCAGTGCGGTCCCAGGGGAGTTCCCGGCGGTGGCAGCCTTCGCCGTCCGCCGGCGGTGGCGCCCGTTGGGAGGCGGCGCGGCACCGGGTGGCCCTCACCCTGACTGCCACAGGTGCGGCCGGCGCCTCAGCGAGCGTCGGCCGCCCCCGCACGTCGCCAACGACCGGCAACCGAGAACAGGGGAGCACCGGCGCAGTCATGACGGGGGACACGGGCACACTCGACTGCACCGACTTCGGCGACCTGGTGCGGGAGCTGCGGCAACAGGCCGGGCTGGCGCTGCAGGACTTCGCCGAGGCCACCGGCATCGGCACCCGTACCCTCGCCGCCCTGGAGGACGGCCAGGACGCCCCCCGGCCCTCCACCGTCGAGCTGATGGCGACGGCCCTCCGGCTGCCCGCCCCGCTCAGCGAGACCCTCTGGCAGGTCGCCCACCGACGCTGGCTGCAGAGCCCGGGCCATCAGGGCCGCCGGGCGTGACGGCCCGCCCGGCGGCAGTACCGCGCCCTGCGGCGCTAAGGGGCCTTCTGCCGGCCGGCCAACGGCCCCCCGGTGCTCTCCGCTGCGCCCCGCCACCGGGGCCGCGTGGACGCCCCTCAGCGCCTTTGCGTCACACGGGCGCGTACTCGTCGAAGAGATCCGGCCGGACCCGACCGCCAGGTGACCCCCACGGCCGCCAGGCCCCGAATCACCTCCGAGGCCGAGGCAGGGCCACCCCGGCGTCCGGGACGGCCTGCGGGCCTCCCTACCGGACGGCAGCCCACCGTCACGGCAGCGGGGCGCCCTGGGGCGCAAGGAACCCGCCTCGGCAGGACCGCGGCCGCCCTGGCGGATGAGCGGCGGTCGACTCAGCAGCAGGGCCACGCACCGGAGACCGCCTGGTGCACTCCCGGGCCGACCCGCCCGGGTCGTCCTCGCGGAAGCGACGGCAGGAATCCGACCGCCCCACGGGGCGCCGCGGCGTCACTGTGTCACGACCGGACAAAGGCAGGCTGCCGGCCCACCGCTGATCCGCGGTGGGCCGGCAGCCTGCCGAGGAGTCCTGCTACTGCCCCGAGCGCTTCGGCTTGGGACGCCAGACCACCAGGGCGCTGGACTGCTGCACCTGCTGGTACGGCACCAGGTCGCGGCGGTAGGAGGCATGGACCGCCGCCTCCCGCTGCTGAATCGTGGCAGCGGCGCCCTCGACTGCGTCGAGGAGCTCGGCGACACGGTTCTGGAGGGCGGTGACCTGGTTCTCCAGCTCGATGATGCGCTTGATGCCGGCGAGGTTGATGCCCTCCTCCTGGGAGAGGCGCTGAACCTCGCGCAGCTGCTCGATGTCCCGGGACGAGTAGCGGCGGCCGCGGCCGACCGCGCGGTCCGGGGAGACCAGACCGAGGCGGTCGTACTGCCGCAGGGTCTGCGGATGCAGCCCGGAGAGCTGGGCGGCGACCGAGATGACGTAGACGGGGGTGTCCTCGGTCAGCTGGTAGGGGTTGCGGGGGATGCCACCGCTGCCGTCCGTCGTACGGGACGGCCGCGGGCCGCCCGGCAGGCCGTCTCCCACGCCCGGGCCGATGCCTCCAGTGCCTCTCGGGTCCATCAGGTCACGCTCCCTCCGCCGCCTTGAAGAGCGCGGCTCGCGGGTCGTCCGAGGCGGTGGCCTCACGGTACTGCTGCAGGGCGGCCAGTGCCTCGTCGGCCAACTCGTGCGGCACCACGACCTCGACGGTGACCAGGAGGTCGCCGCGGGTGCCGTCCTTGCGGGTGGCGCCCTTGCCACGGACCCGCAGGGTCCGCCCGTTGGCGGTTCCTGCGGGAAGCTTGAGCTTCACCGACGGGCCGCCGAGGGTCGGCACCTCGATGGTGCCCCCCAGCGCCGCTTCGGGGAAGGTGACCGGCACGGCCACGGTCAGATTGTCGCCCTTGCGCCCGAACACCGGGTGCGGGTGGACATTGACGGTGATGTAGAGGTCGCCGGGCTGGCCGCCGCGCTCGCCCTGGGCGCCCTTGCCCTTGAGCCGGATCCGCTGCCCGTCCTGCACCCCGGCCGGGATGCGGACCTGCATGGTGCGGGCGGAGGTGGCCCGGCCGCTGCCGTGGCAGACGTCGCACGGGTCGTCGACGATCAGTCCACGCCCCTTGCAGTCACGGCACGGGTCGGAGAGCGCAAAGGCGCCCTGGCCGCGGCTGACGTGGCCGGAACCGACGCAGGTGGGGCAGACCCTCGGGGTGGTGCCGGCCCTGGCCCCGGTGCCGGAGCAGGCCTTGCACGGTGCCTGGCTGGTCATCCGGATCGGCACGGTGACGCCGTCGACGGCCTCGTCGAAGTCCAGGGTGACCTCGGACTCCACATCGGCGCCGCGGCGCGGCGCCTGCCGGCCGCCGCGGTTGAACAGCCCGCCGAAGACATCGCCGATACCACCGCCGAAGCCGCCGCCCCCGGAGCCGGCCTGCTGGCCGTTGAAGAGGTCGCCGAGGTCGAAGCCGAAGCCGGCCCCGCCCTGACCGGCACCCCGGAAGCCGCTGCCGAAGAGGCTGCGGGCCTCGTCGTACTCCTTGCGGCGTGCCGGATCGGACAGCACGTCATTGGCCTCGGAGATCTCCTTGAAGCGCTCCTCCGCCTTGGCGTCGCCCTTGTTGGCGTCGGGGTGGAACTCCCGCGCCAGCTTCCGGTACGCCTTCTTGATCTCTGCCGTGGAGGCGTCCTTGGGCACGCCGAGGACCTTGTAGTAGTCCTTCTCCACGTAGTCCTTGGTGCTCAACGGAAACTCCTCCTCCCGGCGGTGCACTCGGTCACTGTGACGGCGCCGCGGAACCGCGTACCGGGGATCCCGGCACACGGCTCCGCAGCGCCCGCACGGTCAGCTCTCCTCGGCACCGTCGCCCTTGGCGTCCTCCGCGTCGGGAGCGGCCGTGGACTGGGTACCCGGCTGCGGCTCCGCCACAGCCACCATGGCGGGCCGGATGATCCGCTCGCCGATGCGATAGCCCGGCTGCAGGATCTGCACGCAGGTCGTCTCGGTGACGTCGGACGAGTAGCTGTGCATCAGGGCCTCGTGCACGGTCGGGTCGAAGAGCTCGCCCTCCTTGCCGAACTGCTGCAGCCCCAGCTTGGCGACCACGGTCTCCAGCGACTCGGCGACCTGCTTGAAGCCGCCCACCAGCTCACCGTGCTCACGGGCCCGGCCGATGTCGTCCAGGACCGGGATCAGGCTCTCCAGGACGTTGGAGACGGCGATCTCACGCACCGTCAGCCTGTCCCGCTCCACCCGCTTGCGGTAGTTCTGGTACTCGGCCTGCAGCCGCTGAAGGTCAGCGGTGCGCTCGGCCAGCTGGCGCCGGACGACAGCCGCGCTGTCGCCCGCGCCACTGCCCTTGGCACCCGCGTCGGCGCCGGCGTCGCCCTCCGCGGTGGCCTCCGACGCCGCCTTGTCAGCGGCGCCGGCGGCCTGGGCACCCTCGGAGGCGTCGCCGGGCTCCGATGCGAAGCCCTGCGGGTCCTCCGTGGTCACGCGGCACCACCCTCACGCTTCTCGTCGTCGACGATCTCCGCGTCCACCACGTCGTCCTCGGCGCGGGCCTCGCCCGCCCCGGGGCCGGCCGCGGCACCCGCAGCACCGGCGGCGTCGGCACCGGCGTTGGCGTAGAGCGCCTGGCCGAGCTTCTGCGCGGTGGTGGAGACCTTCTCGGTGGCCTCACGGATCTCGGCGACGTCCTCGCCCTTGAGCTTCTCCTTGAGGTCGGCGACCGCGGTCTCGACCTCGGACTTCACATCGCCCGGCACCTTGTCCTCGTTGTCCTTGAGGAACTTCTCGGTGGTGTAGACGAGCTGCTCGGCCTGGTTGCGGGTCTCCGCGGCCTCACGGCGCCTGTGGTCCTCGTCCGCGTACTGCTCGGCCTCGCGCATCATGCGCTCGATGTCGTCCTTCGGCAGCGCGGAGCCACCGGTGACGGTCATCCGCTGCTCCTTGCCGGTGCCGAGGTCCTTGGCTCCGACGTGCATGATGCCGTTGGCGTCGATGTCGAAGGTGACCTCGATCTGCGGGACGCCGCGGGGCGCCGGCGGCAGACCGGTCAGCTCGAACATCCCGAGCTTCTTGTTGTAGGCCGCGATCTCGCGCTCGCCCTGGTAGACCTGGATCTGCACCGACGGCTGGTTGTCCTCGGCCGTGGTGAAGATCTCCGAGCGCTTGGTCGGGATCGTGGTGTTGCGCTCGATCAGCTTGGTCATGATGCCGCCCTTGGTCTCGATACCGAGGGACAGCGGGGTGACGTCCAGCAGCAGGACGTCCTTGACCTCACCCTTGAGCACACCGGCCTGCAGGGCGGCGCCGATGGCGACGACCTCGTCCGGGTTGACGCCCTTGTTGGGCTCCCTGCCGCCGGTCAGCTCGCGGACGAGCTCGGCGACGGCGGGCATACGGGTCGAGCCGCCGACCATGACCACGTGGTCGATCTCGGACAGCTGGATGCCGGCGTCCTTGATGACGTTGTGGAACGGGGTCTTGCAGCGCTCGAGCAGGTCCGCGGTGAGCTGCTGGAACTGGGCCCGGGTGAGCTTCTCGTCCATGTGCAGCGGGCCCTCGGCGGAAGCCGTGATGTAGGGCAGGTTGATCGAGGTCTCGCTGGACGAGGAGAGCTCGATCTTGGCCTTCTCGGCCGCCTCACGCAGGCGCTGCAGCGCCATCTTGTCCTTGGACAGGTCGACACCGTGGCCGGCGTGGAAGGTCTTCACCAGGTAGTCGACGACACGCTGGTCCCAGTCGTCACCACCGAGGTGGTTGTCGCCGTTGGTGGCCTTGACCTCGACCACGCCGTCGCCGATCTCCAGCAGCGACACGTCGAAGGTGCCACCGCCGAGGTCGAAGACCAGGATGGTCTGGTCGTCCTTCTCCAGGCCGTAGGCGAGAGCGGCGGCGGTGGGCTCGTTGACGATGCGCAGGACGTTGAGGCCCGCGATCTCACCGGCCTCCTTGGTGGCCTGCCGCTCGGAGTCGTTGAAGTACGCCGGGACGGTGATGACGGCGTCGGTGACCTTCTCACCCAGGTAGGCCTCGGCATCCCGCTTGAGCTTCTGCAGGATGAAGGCGCTGATCTGCTGGGGGTTGAAGTCCTTGCCGTCGATGTTCACCTTCCAGCCGGTGCCCATGTGGCGCTTCACCGACCGGATGGTGCGGTCCACGTTGGTGACCGCCTGACGCTTGGCGACCTCGCCGACCAGCACCTCGCCGTTCTTGGCGAAGGCGACGACGGACGGCGTGGTCCGGGCGCCCTCGGCGTTGGTGATGACGGTGGGCTCACCGCCTTCGAGGACGCTGACGACGGAGTTCGTCGTACCGAGGTCGATGCCGACCGCGCGAGCCATCGCTGAATACCTCCACCAGAAGTTGAGCTGAACAGGCTCAAGCGTGCCTCACCCCGGCGCCACTGTCAACAGAGGTGAGTCGTGCCCACTCAAGTTTCCTGCCGGCCCCCCAGCGGGTGGCGAGATCCGCCCGACAGAGTGAGTGTTGCCTTACGTGACAGCGGCCATAGCCGGGAGATCTTCTGAACCGACACACCGCCCAGTAGTGTCCGACCCGCCCCACCCTCTTAAGTTACTGACCGGTACACTCCGAGGGAGGGGGAGTTCTGCACCCCCACCACCCACCCCACCGCCGGAGGAGACGGAGCAGCCGATGCAGCTCGCAGCGATTGTCATCTCGCTGGTCACCAGCGTGATCGGCATCGCGCTCGCCGCCCGCGCGGCCGCGTACATCTACAAGGTCGTCACGGTCGGACAGCCCGACGACACCCGTACCGGCAACCCGGCGCAGCGCACCAAGACCGTGGCCAAGGAGTTCCTCGGCCACACCCGCATGAACAGGTGGGGCGTCGTCGGCGTCGCCCACTGGTTCGTCGCCGTGGGCTTCTTCTCGCTGGTGCTCACCCTGGTGAACGCCTTCGGACAGCTCTTCGACGCGGAGTGGCTGCTGCCGGTCATCGGGGACTGGGCCCCGTTCGAGGTCTTCGTCGAGCTGATCGGCACCCTCACCACCCTCGGCATCCTGGTGCTGATGGCGATCCGGCTGATGAGCCTGCCCTCGCGGGCCGGCCGCAAGAGCCGCTTCGCCGGGTCCATCGCCTGGCAGGCCTTCTACGTCGAGTACACCATCCTCGGCATCGGCCTCTGCATCATGCTGCTGCGCGGCCTTGAGGGCGCACTGGCCGGGGTGGACTCCTACGAGGTGTCGTACCTGGTCAGCTACCCGCTGGCGCGGGCCTTCGGCGGCCTCTCGCTCGGTTCGCTGGAGAACCTGGTCTACCTCTTCGCGATGCTGAAGATCTCCATCTCCTTCGCCTGGGCGATCACCATCGGCATCAACCCCTCCATGGGTGTCGCCTGGCACCGCTTCCTCGCCTTCTTCAACATCTTCTTCAAGCGCGAGGAGGACGGCGACGTCGCCCTGGGCGCACTGCGCCCGATGACCAGCGGCGGCAAGCCGATCGACTTCGAGGACCCGGCGGACGACGCGGTCTTCGGCGTCTCCCAGGTCGAGCACTTCTCCTGGAAGGGCATCCTCGACTTCTCCACCTGCACCGAGTGCGGCCGCTGCCAGTCGCAGTGCCCCGCCTGGAACACCGGCAAGCCGCTCTCCCCCAAGCTGCTGATCATGAACCTTCGGGAGCACGCCTTCGCCAAGGCGCCGTACCTGCTGGCCGGCGGCGGCAAGACCGCTCCGGATGGAGGACCGGGGTCGGGCGAGGAGCAGGGCACCCCCGAGCAGCTCGCCGGCGTGCCCGCCGCGGCCCTGGCCGAGGCCGAGCGCCCGCTGATCGGCACCGTCGAGGAGAACGGGGTCATCGACCCCGATGTGCTGTGGTCCTGCACCACCTGCGGCGCCTGCGTCGAGCAGTGCCCGGTCGACATCGAGCACATCGACCACATCGTCGACATGCGCCGCTACCAGGTGATGATCGAGAGCTCCTTCCCGACCGAGGCCGGGACGATGCTCAAGAACCTGGAGAACAAGGGCAACCCCTGGGGCATGGCCACCAAGGCCCGCCTGGACTGGGTGAAGGAGCTGAAGAAGGAGACCGGCATCGAGGTCCCCGTCATCGGCGAGGACATCGACCCGGCCGAGGTCGAGTACCTGTACTGGGTGGGCTGCGCCGGCGCCCTGGAGGACCGGGCCAAGAAGACCACCAAGGCCTTCGCGGAGCTGCTGCACACGGCAGGCGTGCAGTTCGCGATCCTCGGCAAGGAGGAGTCCTGCACCGGCGACTCGGCGCGGCGGCTCGGCAACGAGTTCCTCTTCCAGATGCTCGGCGCGCAGAACGTCGAGACCCTGAACACCGTGCTGGAGGACGCCCCGGTCAAGCGGATCGTGGCGACCTGCCCGCACTGCTTCAACACCATCGCCAATGAGTACCCGCAGCTGGGCGGCCACTTCGAGGTCATCCACCACACCCAGCTGCTGCAGCACCTGATCGACGAGGGCAAGCTCGTCCCGGTCAACCCGGTCGAGGGTCTGATCACCTATCACGACCCGTGCTACCTGGGCCGCCACAACAAGATCTACACCCCGCCGCGCGAGATCATCGCCAAGGTGCCCGGCCTGCGCAACGAGGAGATGCACCGCCACAAGGAGCGGGGCTTCTGCTGCGGCGCCGGCGGCGCGCGGATGTGGATGGAAGAGCGCATCGGCAAGCGGATCAACACCGAGCGGGTGGACGAGGCACTCTCCCTCAACCCGGACATCGTCTCCACCGCCTGCCCGTTCTGCCTGGTGATGCTCTCCGACTCGGTCAACGGCAAGAAGACCGAGGGCGCCGCCAAGGAGCACCTGCGCGTCGTCGACGTCGCCCAGCTGCTGCTGGACTCCGTCAAGGCACTCCCCGAGCCCGAGCCCGAGCCGGCACCGAAGCCGGAGCCCGCGCTGGTGGGCGCCAAGGCGGCCGACCGGCCCGCGACCGTGCAGAGCCCGGCAGCGGCCGGCAGCGCCGGCGCTCCCGCGGCCGCGAAGGCTGCGGGGGCTGCAGGGGCTGCAGGGGCTGCGAAGGCTGCGGAGGCACCCAAGGCCGCCGCCGAGGCCCCGGAGGCACCCCGGGCCGCTGAGGCCCCCCAGGCCGCGGACGCTGCGGAAGCTCCCGAGAAGACCCCGGAGCAGCCCGCCGAGAAGCCGGCGGCGCAGCCGCAGAAGACGGAGTCCGAGCCGGAATCGAAGTCGGAGCCGGAGCAGAAGGAGCAGGACTCCGCCGAGTCCTGACCGGCCCCGCCACCGGCGCATCAACGGCCCGGTCGGCCGCCGCATCCCAGCGGCGCCCGGCCGGGCCGTTCGGCGTCCGGCCCGCGACCGCCGGTCCACCCGCGGCCCGGCGGCCGGCCGGCCCCGCGGTGGTCCCGCCGCCGTACGGCGCGCCGGGCGCACCTCCGTCCTGGCGGGGCCCGTACCCGTCGCCGCCCCCGCGCCTCCGACGTGTCACAAGTGGGATGCAAACAGGTCCTGGTTCTCCGGCACCGCGCAGCCCCGACACCGTCTGCGGGTACCGTCGGAGCGTGGCTGGCAACGGATACGACGACGGCCGCGGGGCGGACCCCCGGCAGGGATGGGGCCCCGCGTCCCAGCAGCACGGAAGCGGTCCGGGCGCGCCCGCGGGCGCCTTCGGGAGCTACCGCGGCGAGCAGCAGCCGGGACGGGCCCCGTACGGCGGCGGGCGCCCCGGTGCCGACCCGTACCACGGCGACGGGCCCACCGGCGTGCCCGAGTACTTCGGCGACGAGCGGCAGCAACCGCCGGCGCCGCCCCTGACCGCCGCCGACAACCCCGGCCACACCCGGGCCTTCACCATCGAGCACCCCTACGGCGCACCGACCGGCCAGGGGTACCCCGCACCCGGCGAGGACCATGTCGCCGTCTACCGGGCCGGCGGCCAGGCGGGCCCGCACAGCGCCGGTCCCCGGCTGCACTGGCGCGACCTGCTCACCGGGATGTACCTCAATCCGTCGCAGACCTTCGAGCGGATGCGGGTCCACCAGGTGTGGCTGCCCGCACTGACCGTCTCCCTGATCTACGGCGTACTGGCGGTCTTCGGCTTCGGGGACACCCGCAGCGAGGTGCTGCACTCCACCTTCTCGGTGGCGGTCTGGACCCTGGTCGGCGCGGCGGTCGGCTTCATCGCGGCCGGTGCGACCCTCGGTGCCGTCACCCATGCCCTGGCCCGGCAGATGGGTGGCGACGGCCTGTGGCAGCCCACAGTCGGGCTCTCCGCGCTGATCGCCTGGACCACCGACAGCCCGCGGCTGCTCTTCGCGCTCTTCCTGCCCGCCGACGGGGGCTTTGTACAGGTCCTCGGCTGGGCCAGCTGGCTGCTCTGCGCCGGACTGATGACCACCATGGTCCGCCGTGTCCACGACCTGCCCTGGGGCAAGGCAGCGGGTGCCGCGGCCCTTCAGCTCGTCGCCCTGCTCATCCTGATCAAGCTGCCGACCCTGAGCTGACCGGCCGCTCCGCGGCGGTGCGAGGATGGGGTGCGGCCCACAAGGCCGCCGTACCCCTGGCAGCGCCACCCACCCGGAGAACCCGTATGCCCCTCCCCACCGCCTCCACCCAGGTCAGTTTCCCCGCAGGCTCGGTGGAGGGACGTTCACCGGTCGTCGCTGTCCACGACCTGGGCGACGGACGGTACGGCATCGCCACCGAGGCCACCCCGTTCCATCCGCTGGACCACACCTGGCCCGACCAGCCCGCCGACACCGGCAGCCTCACCGTGGCCGGCACCGAACTGCCCGTCGTCGACTGCCTCACCGGGGCTGTGGGGCCGGGTGCCGACGGCATCGTCGTGGGCGCCGACATCCCGGTGCGCCGCGGCGACGAGGACTGGGCGTGGCTGGTACTGCATGTCGTGGAGTCGCTGCCCGGCCTGGACCCGGCCGGGGCGGACCTGCTGGGCTCGGAGGCCGAGCTGCGGGTCGACGCCGACCGGCGGGCCGCCCTCTCCGCCGCCCACACGGGCTGCCACCTGCTGGCCCTGGCCCTCAACGCCGCTCTCGCCCCGCGCTGGCGCAAGGACCCCGGCCGAAGCGACGCCTTCGGCAACCCCGACTTCGACAGCCTGGCGATGTCCTCCTCCCGGATGGACACCGCAGCCAGCACCGATGTCTACCGGCTCGGCAAGTCCCTGCGGAAGAAGGGCTTCACCGCCGAGGCCACCGAGGAACTCCCCGCCCTCGCCGACGCGCTGCCCGCGCTCACCGAGGCGGTCAACGAGCAGCTCGCCGCCTGGGTCCGGGCGGACTCCGCCGTCCGCATCGAGGTCCCCGGCCCGGAAATCACCGCGCGGCGCCGCTGGGCCTGCGACCTGCCCGCGGGGACTGCCGCGATCTTCTGCGGGGGCACCCATCTGCACCGTCTCGGTGAACTCACTTCGTTGGCAACAGAGTTGATTCTCTCTGCGGACGGCACGGAACTCACTGCCGTCACCATTCCGAAGCGGTCATGACAATCGCCTGATCCTTTGCATGCGCTCGGCCGCCGTCATGAGAAGATCACGACTTTGCAACCGACCTGCGCCTGCCCGCGCAGACCTCTTTCACGAAGCGTAGGGAATCGGTAGCGTTCCGGGATTCTCAGAGTCCCCGCACGACCCTGCAAGGACGTGTTCGATGACCACTCCGACACCGCAGCAGTCCCGGCAAGCCCCGGACGGCACACCCTTTCCGTCGCCGTCCGCATCGGCCGACGACAGCAATGCCCACCGCCCGCGCCGCAAGGGCGGAAAGCCGCTGATCCTCGCGGTCGCCATCCTTGCGGTGGCGGCCGCGGCCGGGTTCGGCATCCGCTATGCCACGGCCGACAAACCGTCTCACGCGGCCGTCGGGGAATGCATTCATGCGACCGGCGCCAAGAACAGCCCGAATGTCTCCACCGTGCCGTGCACCGACGGCGCCGCCGACTACACCGTGGTGCGCGTCGTGGAGGACTCCACCCGGACCGGAGCCTGCAACAACCTGTCCGACGCCGCACTGACGCAGCAGTCGGACGGTCACTCGTACGTGCTCTGCGTCAACAAGAAGTCGCCGTGACCCCGTCGGGGCGGTCGCCGCATCCGCCGGTCCCACCGGCCGGCAGCCGGCCGCCCCGGGCCACCGCGCTCAGACCTGGGTGCGGTGGAAGTTGAGGTACGAGCGCGACGGCGTCGGGCCCCGCTGCCCCTGGTAGCGCGAACCGTGCCGCTCCGACCCGTAGGGGTGCTCGGCCGGAGAGGTCAGCCGGAACATGCACAGCTGGCCGATCTTCATCCCCGGGTAGAGCTTGATCGGCAACGTCGCGACATTCGACAGCTCCAGCGTGACGTGCCCGCTGAACCCCGGGTCGATGAAGCCCGCCGTCGAGTGCGTCAGCAGCCCCAGCCGGCCCAGGCTCGACTTGCCCTCCAGCCGTGACGCGATGTCATCCGGAAGCGTGACGACCTCATAGGTGGACGCGAGCACGAATTCGCCCGGATGCAGGATGAAGGCGTCATCCCCCGCCGGTTCCACCAGCCGGGTCAGATCCGGCTGCTCCACGGAGGGGTCGATGTGGGGGTAGCGGTGGTTCTCGAAGACCCGGAAGTAGCGGTCCAGCCGGACGTCGATACTGGACGGCTGGACCATCTCCGGGTCGTACGGGTCGATGGCCACCCGACCCTTGTCGATCTCGGCCCGGATGTCCTTGTCAGAGAGCAGCACGCAACGAGGTTACGTGCAGCAGCGGGCCCCGGCCCAATCCGGCACCGGGGCCCGCGGCGGCCTAGGCCAGGAACTCCGGCGCCTCCAGCCGCATCGCCCGTGCCAACTGCCCCATCGACAGCGCCTCCACGTCTGCGGGCACCGAACTGCGCAACCGCCCGCAGAGGGGACAGCGGATCAGCCGCCCCGGCCCCAGCCGCCTGGGGCCGAGGTTCTGCATCGGGAACGTGCTGGTGCTGAACAGGTGCCCTTCGGCACATCGGACGACGGTGCGCTGCTCCATCGATCCCCTTCCCCAACGGACGGCTCGCTACGGACTCCCACGGTCCGCTGCGACCTCACGGCAGCGTCACATTAGGGGACGTTTCGGACATACAAGACAGTAGTCCGCCGTTCACAGCAGTCCCGGGGATTCGCGGCCCCCACAGTACGCCCGCACCCCCCACCCCCGCACCGCCCCGACACCCTCCGAACACCGGTCCACACCAACCCCCGGCAACCACCCCGCAACCGTGCAGCCACCACCGGCGATGAGGTAGAGTGACGGAGCACGAGCCGCCGGCTGACGACGGCTCAGGCGGGTGTAGTTTAATGGTAGAACATGAGCTTCCCAAGCTCAGAGCGCGAGTTCGATTCTCGTCACCCGCTCCACGCAAAAGCCCCAGGCCAGCGGCCCGGGGCTTTTTTGTTGTCCGGACCAGTTCAGACGTCCCGCGCCACTCACGTGCCGGAACGGGCGGGGACTCAGCGGGAATCGGGGCGCAAGGCGGAGCACGTGACGAGATCCCGCTCAGCTACAGAGTCCGCAGGTCACAGTCTGGACCGCCCAACCTCGCTCCCAAAGCGGGTGTCGCAGGTTCGGATCCTGCCGGGCACCACGGAGACGGCCCCGGACCGATCATGGTCCGAGGCCTTCAGGGGATGGGACTGCCGTTGACGACCGCTTGGCCACCTGCCTTACGCGTGGTGGGTCAGGCCGGGGTGTCGGCGTCCTGCGCGGAGGCCGCGAACGCCTCGGGGCCCTGCTCCACCGCTGCCGGGTCCATCCACATGACCTGCCATCCGTGGCCGTCGAGGTCGTAGAAGCTGCGTGAGTACATGAAGCCGTAGTCCTCGGCGCCATCCGCCTCGGAGCCGCCCGCCGCGAGTGCAGTGGCGCTGACCGTATCGACCTCGTCGCGGGACGACACGCTGAAGCAGTACAACGCCAGCGTGTGCGTCCTGGGATCCGCCATCGGCAGTTTCGCGAACTCCGCGAACTTCTCGCGGCTGAGCAGCATGACGAAGGCCTGCTCGCCGACCATCATGCAGGCGGCGGTCTCGTCGGTGAACATCGGGTTGAAGCCGAACCCGAGCTTGGCGAAGAACGCCTTGCTGAGCTCGAGGTCCGCCACGGGGATGTTCAGGAACAGCGTGCGGCCCGGGTGTGCGGGATGCGTCATGGTGGGTCTCCAGTCGGTGACTCGAAGGCGTACGTACTGGTAGACCGGCCCGGCCGGCGGAACTCATCGGTGTGTCTCCACTGGCCACCCGGACAACGGACGCCGTCGCATGGATTCGCCCCACCACGTCGCCTTGCCTCGAGGCAAGGCAATCCTGGCGCGGCCGAGTGTCCAACCGCGCGACAACGCCGACGAGCACGGGCAGACGACTGCGAACATTTACGGACCATCAGTACAACTCAGGGCCGCACCAGCCCAAGGTAGCGCCCCCACCCAAGTGGTTTCGGGACGAAAAAGTCGCACGCCACAGCCGTGCCCGATCCGTGCCCGATCCGTGCCCGACCACGCTCCACCGACCTGGCCGGCACTCCACGCCGCAGGTCCACCTGGTGATCCGTTAGCGCAAGTGAGACTGAGCCCAGTCGGAGACACCACTCAGCCGAGCGGCAGCTCTGGCGGGGTCACCAGTGCGGGCGGGCTGGTCCACCTCGAAGTCGTGGCCAGTCAGGCCGCTTTCTTCCTCAACAATGCGGGCAATGCGATACGCCAGGTCCATCACTGCCAATGCCGCCGGCCCCGAGTAGTGGTAAGCGATCTCGATGTTGCCTGTATCTCCGGCGTAGTCGAGCTGCACGCGTCCCGGCGGACCTACCGTCTCCAGGGTCAGGCTGTACCGGTACACCTCACACTCGACAGATCCAATTTCCCGCGAGACTCGATCCGCGATTCGGTCCCACTCGGCTCGCTGTGCATCGCTAAGACGAAGCTCGGGAAGGTCGGCATCGGGATCGAAACTGGCGTTGAAGCGGTCGAGCGCTTCTTGAAGTGTCAGGCCCGGCTGCACCCGCACGAGTGTGATGTCGTAGGTCACCTGCTGAACCTACGAGACGTCTGGCTCCGCGGCCACGGGCAAAGCCGCGCTCGGGGCCGTCACGAGGCCGTGCGGGGGCGCTCAGCGGTGACCGGCGACGACAGCCGCCGACCGCTCCCCCGCAGCTCAGGGGAATGATCGGCAGATCGTCCGCAGGTCAGCGAACCGGCGTGTCACTTCTTCGACTTCCAGGCCTGAGACTGTTCTACGTGCCACTGATCCGTTGCACGCTTCTCAGCGTGATGACACCACGAGAGTTACGCGATGCATGTCCGCCCGGCCGGGGACCGTATGCCTGTCCTTGTTGTCACCTGCTGACCCTGGAGGCGCGGTGCCACTGGGAGATCTGCATCGAGTGCGGGTGGGAAGACGACGGCCAGGACGACCTCAACGCGGACGAGGTGTGGGGCGGACCGAACGGCTCCCTGAGCCTGACCGACGCCCGCAATGAGTACGCAGATCACATCGCAAGCCTCGGAACGGAGAACCACGCGTCAGTGGCGGCCGGCGGCGAAGGACTTTGGTGGAGTGCCGCCCAGCAGCTCCTACGCGATGAGGGGCACATCCCCTAGGTCAGGGCCGTACGTCTCCCTATACTGAGCGGCTCAGATTGCCGATGGCTCGTCCTTCCGGCGGCGCCGCGTAACAGCGTTTCGATCACAGCTAAGAGCCTGTGGGCAGTGGTTTCAGCAGTGCGGCGCGTGCCAGAACGGGCGGTCAACCAGAGGGCAACGCAGCATGCCTCACCTATGATCGAAGAGGCGATATACCCAGCTCACGGACCGGAAGGCTCCGGTTGATCCGGGGATTGCCAAGCTCAGAGCCCGAGTTCGATTCTCGTCACCCGCACCACTGAAAAAGGCCCAGGCCCGGGAGAAAATCCCCAGCCGGGGCCTTTCGCTTTTGGATATCCATATCTGGCCACCGTGCCCGATCAGGCGGTACGAGTGCGCCGGCGGCCCCGCCGTCGCCGTCTCTCGGACGACGCGGGCCCGCTCCGGCGCCGGGCGGTCGCGCGGGACAGTGCCCCTGGCCGGGGCGGCGCCGGCGATGCTCTTCGACGCCGACGGCAGGGTCGACATCGGCTGGGACAACGCCGGCCACCTTGAGATGATCGCGACGCTGACGGGGCGTGGGGACGACGATCGGGAGAGCGGGGAATACCGCTCGACCCTCCGCTGCACCCATGGACAGTGGAAGCTCGTACACCACCAGGTCGTCCTGGACACCGATCCGCGCTGAGCCGCGGTCGCGTCCGGACTCCTCCGGACGATGGACGCGGGGCCCGGCACCTGGCACGCAAGCGGAAAAGGGCCTGCGCAGGACGAAGATCGACTCTGCTCTGCGGAGAGGCGGAAGTCTCGCCTGCGAGGCATGCGGATTCGACTTCCGGGAGGTCCGCTGCGAGCGAGGTACCGGGCACATCGGGGCGGCCGGTGGCTTCGTCCTCGGCTTCGCGCTCGGCTTCGCGCTCGACCTGGCTGCCCCTGCGGTCATGCGGGAGGTTCCTGGCCACGCAGAGGCCCCCGAACTTGCCGAGGCCCCCCAGCGCGGCCCCGGACGGCACAAACCGCGCCAACTGGCCTTCGAGTCGGGCCTCGCAGCTCTGCTCGCGGGCGTCACCGCAAGTCCCGGCGCCTCATGAGGCGCCCGCGCCCCCCCTTTTGAGCCGAGGGTTCATCAGAGAACATCTCGGAGTTCACCACCGACCGGCAAGTTCAGGGGTATGACTTCAAGACCCTTCTCCCGCAGGCGCACTCGGATCGCCATTGCGATCGGTGCCACCATTGCCGTGGTGGGCGCGGGCACCGCAGCGGCCCAGGCCTCCGGTTGGCTTTCGGCTCCGTCGCACGACTTCCGCGCGGCGTCGGACTCCTTCTCCGGCCACGGCACGGTGACCGGCAATGTTCTGCGGAACGACCTGGGCGCGACCGCGGTCGTGCGGCACACGGCCCCGTCCGACGGCAAGGTGACGGTCGACGCGGACGGCACGTTCGCGTACACGCCGAACTCCGGCTTCAAGGGCACGGACACCTTCACCTACACGACGACCGACGCGGTACAGCTGTTCAAGGACGCTCAGGCGAACGGGTCCTCCCTGTCGCCGCTCAGCGAGGTCGCCGGCCCGGGCGGCACCACCACCCGGATCTCCGGCGAGGGCTTCGGCTCGTCGCTCGCCCCGGTGCCGGGCAGGTCGGGATACTTCTACAGCCTCACCGACCGCGGCCCGAACGCCGACGCCCCCGACGGCAACAAGTCCGAGATGCTCCTCGGCTTCACGCCCGAGATCGGCGAGTTCAAGCTTGTGGACGGCAAGGCCGAGCTGGTCGAGCAGGTCACCCTGAAGGGGCCGAAGAGCCTCGGCGGCGTGAAGTACAGCGGCCGCCCGCCGCACGACACCAGCGAGGTCATCGACGACGTCGCGGCGACGAACGCCAACGGCGGTACGCCCACGCCCGTGGCCAGGGATCCGTACGGCTACGACTCCGAGGGCCTGGTCGCGCTGCCGGACGGCACGTTCTGGGTCTCGGACGAGTACGGCCCGTACATCACGCACTTCGATGCCAACGGATACGAGCTGGGCCGGCTGACCCCGTACAAGGACAGCCCGGACAACGCGTACCACAAGATCCTCGGGTACCTGCCGGCCGAACTCGCCTACCGTGCCAAGAACAAGGGCATGGAGGGCCTGACGATCACGCCGGACGGCTCGACCCTGGTGGGTGTCATGCAGTCCGCGCTGCAGCAGCCGGACCTCGGCAGCACCAAGGCCGGCAACGTCGCACCCACCCGCATCGTCACGGTCGACCTGCACACGTACCAGGCCAAGCAGTACCTGTACCTGCTGGACAACCCCGCGACCACGGGTGACGCCAACAGCGAGATCACCGCGCTGTCCAGCACGAAGTTTCTCATCGACGAGCGCGACGGCAACGTCGAACCGTTCGCCCAGAAGACCGTCTACGAGGTCGACATCAACGGCGCCACGGATGTCAGCGGCCTGACCATCGGCGGCAAGTCGCCCGAGGCCTTCGTCGGGAAGGCCGACACCAACCCCGCGCTCGCCGCGCTCACGGGCGCCGGTGTCAACGTCGCGCAGAAGCAGCCCTACCTCAACGTCGGGACGCTGGTGAGCCAGCTCGACCCCACCGGTGCGTTCTTCGCCCATGACAAGGTCGAGGGCGTCGCCACCGCGGACGGCGGCAGGACGCTGTACCTGTCCAACGACGACGACTTCGGCATCGACACCATCGCCGTCGACCCCGACGGCACATGGACCGTGCACCAGAAGGTGCTGCCGCCCACGGGCCAGAGCGACAACGGCGAGATCCTCAAGGTCGACACCACCAGGCTGCCGGCGGTCCTCAAGACCGTCACGGTGACGATCCGCGTCCGCTGACGCACCCGACCGCCGTCGGGCCCGCCCACCGCCGTGGGCGGGCCCGACGGGCGACAGTCGTTCCTCCAGCAGCCGTTGCGTCCTGGAGGCCGGCTCGGCAGCCCAGCGGATTCGGCCGCATTCCCGCCTGCCGCTCTCTCGGCCCGGCGCATGCGGACGGCTGCTCCGCCCTGCCTCTGCCGCTGATCCCAGCCGTCCGCCGTCAGGGGAGGTCGCTGGTGACCTGGACCGGCTCGCCACTGGGCCGGACGCCGGTGTAGCGCATCGTCAGGGCCGTGAAGTGGCGCACCCCGGCGTGGCCCGCCCAGAGACGCGCCCGCGAGAGGGTGATCCGGACCGGGTAGTCGTGGAAGTGGCCGCCCACGCAGTTGGGCAGGCAGTCGTTGAGCTGCCGCACGCCGTTGCCGGTGGCGACGCCAGGGCTCCAGCTGGTCCAACTGAGCGAGCTCAGAAGGTCGTTGGCGTCGGCACAGGCGAGGATGATCTCCTTCGGCCGCACCTCCGGCGAGCCGAGGCAGTTGACGACGACCGTCGCCCCTCCCGTCGCCCTGGGGGCGGATGCCGCCGATGCGGGCACGGTCGTCACGGCGGCTGCGGTGGCGGCGGACAGGAGGAGCGCCGCGGCTGTCGCGGGAGTACGTCGCATGTCGGTCACTTCCCTCGGCACAGTCGGTGCGGCCCCGGGAGGCGGACCCGGTGGACCGGGTCCGGCCGATGGGACCACCGGCGTCCACCCTCGGTGCTCCCCCGGGGGGCTGCAACCGCGCAGGGGGTGACACACCCCGCAGCCATGCGGTTACGCCCGGAAAGCCCAGGCACCGGACGACGAGCGGACCCTCACCCGTTCGGCCGAGCGCGCATCCGGGCCGGGTGCCCCGACCATGCGCCGAAGTGCCGCGCGGCAGGGCCGTCCCGGGACATCGGCCCCGGCCTCCCACAGCTGTCGCCGCACCCACCCGAGGCGGTGGCCCACGCCCGGGCGCTCGCCGACGCGCCGCCGGCCTACCTGGCACCGCCGGGCGGCTTCACCGACGACACCGCCCTGGTCCTCGCGCGCCCGTGACCGCACCGGCCGCGCGCCCGGCGGACCGCCGCCGGACGGCGGTGGGCGGCCGGGCCCCGGAAAACGGTACGGACGTTCCGCACCGGCTCGGGTACGGTCCGGGTGGTCCTCACAGGTTCGGACAGGGACGGGTCCAGAGGTGGCTGGCGACATACGTGTGTGTTTCATCGGTGACTCCTTCGTTCAGGGCGTCGGTGATCCGGAGTACCGGGGGTGGGTCGGACGGGTGCTCCAGGCGACCCGCGTACCGGGCGGCGAGGTGACGGGCTTCAACCTGGGCATCCGCAGGAACACCTCCGACGAGGTGCTCGCCCGCTGCTGGGAGGAGGTGTCCCGCCGGCTCTCCCCCGGCGCCGACAACCGCCTGGTCGTGTCGTTCGGCAGCAATGACGCGGTGGAGGAGGACGGTTCCGTGCGGGTCGCACCCGAGCGGACCCTGGACAATCTCACGCAGCTGCTGACCGAGTGCGCCCGCCGTGGGATGCCGGCGCTGGTCGTCGGCCCACCGCCGGTGTGCTCGGCCGGGCCCGCCCACCTGGAGCGGCTCCTCTCCCTGAACCACCGCCTGGAAGCCGTCTGCACCCGTGCGGGCGTCCCCTGGGTCCCCGTCACGGAGGCGCTGGCGCAGGACAGGGTCTGGCGGGCCGAGGCCGAGAGCGGTGACGGTGCCCATCCCGGTGCGGGCGGTTATACGGGTCTTGCGGCCCTGGTACTCGCCGCCGGATGGCAGCGCTGGATCTCCGCACCGGGCCACGGGCCCGCGGTCACCCCGGGCGCTGCGGGCTCACCGGCAGTGTGAGCGGTCACCCGGCCTGAACAGCCGTGTGGGCCCGCCCCGGTCGGGGCGGGCCCACACGTCCTGGATCGACGGTCACTGCACCACGGTGAAGTACTGCCAGCTTCCCCAGGTGCTGAGGTTGGTGCTGTCGTCACTGCTGTGCAGATATCCGGCCGCCACCCGGAACCTGCCGCCGGCCGCATGGCTGAGGCCGATCCGGTGGGATGCCGTGCTGGCCGATCCCAGGGCGGCGCAGGAGGTGGTGCTCAGCGTGTGCCAGGCACCGCCGGAGTACTGCTCCAGCCGGTAGATCACACACTGGCCGGCCTTGTTGGGCGCCACCGAGACATTGAGCTGCTCCGTGGCGGTGTGGTGGTAGACCCGGTAGAGGGTGCTGCCGTAGTGCGTGCTGGTGTAGTAGCCGCTCTGCGACCCGGTCACCCCGGCGTAGCTCTGGACACTCCGCGCCGCACCGGCGGGCGCATAGCGCTGGTCACCGGCGAAGGCCGCGGTGAAGGTGGTTGCGCGGGTGACCTGCCAGCTCGCCCGCAGATTGCCCTGGCTGTCCACCGACCCGCTTTTCACCAGGGTCTTCTTGCCGCCCGCCGGCTGAGCCCAGATCTGGACGGTCCGGCCGTCGTAGGTCGGGCCGAGGTGGGCGGTGACCGTGGCGGCCGCGCCGTAGGCGTAGGTCGGCACATCGGTGGCGAGCGACAGCGATGCGGCCCTGCGGGAGACCTGGACGGTCGCGCTGCCGGTCGCCGCCAGGTGGTCGGCGTCGCCGGGGTAGCTCACCGTGTAGGTGTTGGCACCGCCGACTCCCGGATGGTCGGTGATCCGGAAGCTGCCGTCGGCGGCCAGGGGCACGTCGGGCAGCGCCACCCCGGCGGGGTGGGCCGGGTCGGTCCTGCGCACATGGAGGAGCCCGCCCACGTCATAGGGTCCGTACGTCAGCCAGCCGGTGACGGTCAGTCCCAGCGCCCGGGGAGAGGCTGCCGGGGCGCTGAGGTTCACCGTGGTCGACGCGGGGGGCGGGAGCTGCGAGGGAACGTAGAAGGAGTAGGTGAGGGGCTGGGACCGCCGGCCGGCCGCGTCCACTGCGGAGACGTAGAGGGTGGCGGTACCCCAACTGGTGAGGTTGATCGTCACGTCCGCCTTGCCGTCAGGACCTGGGACGACTTCGGGGTCCCCGCTCCCCGGGGCCTGGTTGAACGAGTACACAAAGTGGTCCAGGCCGCTGGCCTGGCAGTCCGGAGCAGCCGCGGTGGTGCAGCCGGCCGGCAGGGTCTCGGCACCGCTGAAGGTGAACGTGGTCGACTGCCCTACTGCCTTCTTCGGCCTTCCCGGGCTGCCCGACTGCGGGAGGTCGGGATTGGTGATGGCGCCGACGGTGGGCCCGCTGCCGTCCACCGTGAAGTAGCAGGTCCCGGTCGGTTCGGAGTACGAGGTCCCGTCGAAGGTCGACGCGTACCAGCCGTAGCTGTGGCCGTCCGCCAGGGACAGTGGCACATAGACCCCCTGGTAGGGGACCGGGGACTGGTCGGTCGCGCCGTCGGCCGACTGCGAGCCGTCGAGATCCCACAGGTGGACAACCCCTTGGAACTTCTGGCCGTTGAGGGTGGGCCTGGGAATCCCCACGTCGAAGTTCACCCCCGCCGGAGAGGGAATGGACGGGGTGATCCAAGCCGTGCCGTCGCTGCCGCAGCCGTACTCGTTGGGCACCGTGGGCGTCGGCAGGGCCGGGTCGATCGGCGTCTGCGCGGCCACCGCTGTCGTCGGCAGCGCTGCGAGGAGCGCCCCGGACAGCAGCAGCACGAGCCGTCTGCGACGGCGTCGCAGGGTTCGGGTCAACGGGGTTCCCTTCAGGGGCGGGTGGCGTCGGGCGAGCATGAAACTATCCGAACTATCGTTCCCCGAAGCCCGTGTTGACCATGGCATTGCCGTCCGCCGACTGCTGGTCAGCCGCAAATCCCTGCACTCCCGGACATGCCGCCCTCGCCCGGGCCCCTGCCGCAGCATCCTGTCCCGACGGAGACCGGATACGCGATGATCAGCCGAACCGGGAGACATCGCCCGGCAGTGGACATCCGCACGCCGGATGAGCCGACCGGGAAGTACGGGATGCTGTGTCTCGCGGACTGGTCAGTCGTCGCGCTGGGCGGCGTAGCCATGCTGGCAGGCGCTGTCCTCTTGCGCTGGGCACCGGCGCGAGCCCGTCAGGGCACTGGTGACGACCGGGGGTTCCGGTCCTCCCTGGCCTGGTTCCCGGTCCTCGTCGGGGCGGCGATGGCCACCGCCAGGCTGCCGCACCTGCTCGGCGCACCCTCCGTGGTGCTCGGAGCGGCCGACGCCGTGCAGGGCGTACTGATGCTCACCGCGGCCGTCGTGGCCTTCCGGGCGGCCCGGCGCATCCGCTCGCACGACGTCCCGCCCGCCCCCGTCGGGCCGTCCCCCGCCGGCCAGGGCTGACCGCCACCCCGACCATGGCGGTCCCGGCGGCCTCCCGCCACCGGTCCCGCAGGCACTTCCACCGCCGCGCCCGGCGCCCCCGTCCCCGGCTCTCCCCCACCGCCGGACCGTCCCACGCCGACACGACAACCACCCCCCCCCCCCGGCTGCGACCCGGCCTCCGTGCCACCCCGCCACGACGCCGGACGATCCTGCGCGCTGCCGGGCAGACCCGGCATGTCGCGCATGTCACACCCTGTACCGCCGCCGACACGCGGAAGAAGGGGAACCGGCCCGAGAACGCTGCCGTCCCAAGCGTGGGGTCGGCACCGGGGGGTTCGGGGGTGGACGCCGACGCCATGACGGATTCGCCGGTGGGCGGGCCGGGCCCGCCGCCATGACAGCTGCCTGGGGGACGCCGTGAACGCCCTTCCCATCCATACGGTGGGCGAGAGGGAACGCCCTCCCGCCCCGTCGCCGGACCTGCCGTCGGGCGACGGCCCGGATGCCCGGAGACCCTGGGTCCGGCGCTTGGACGGCACCGCCGGGCGGCTGCGCGGCGCAGCCCGCTTCGCCGCTCCCGCGCTGCTCTGCTATGCCGCTGTGCGGGCCGTCGGGGTGCTGCTGATCGTGGTGTGGGGGCACCAGCGCGGGACGCCGGGGCTGGAGACGCTGGCCACGCTGTGGGACGCCGACTGGTACACGCAGATCGCCGCGCTGGGGTACGACCACTCGCTGCCGGTGGCGGACATTGTGAACGGCCACCACGAGTACACCGACCTGGCCTTCTTCCCTGCCTTCCCGGCACTGATCACCGCCGTCCACACCGTGCTGCCGCTGCCGCTGCCGGATGTGGCGCTGCTGGTCGCCTGGGTCGGTGCGGTGGCCGCCGCGTGGGGGATCTTCGCGGTGTCCGCGGCCCGCTACGGCCGGCGCACCGGTGTCATCGCCGCGGTGCTGTGGGGGGTGCTGCCGCATGCGGTGGTGGAGGGGATGGCGTACACCGAACCGGTGTTCACCGCCTTCGCCGCCTGGGCCCTCTATGCGGTGGTCACCCGGCGCTGGGTGTGGGCGGGGCTGCTGGCCGTCCTGGCGGGCCTCACCCGGCCGAGCGGTGTGGCGGTGGCCGCCGCGGTCTGCGCGGGCGCGGCGGTGGAGCTGGTCACGCTGCTGAGGCGGAACCGCACGGCGGACAGCGCGGGCACCACCGGTCTGTCGCGACATCGTCCGGCCGGATGGTGGCGGCCGCTGCTGGGCGCGGTGCTGGCGCCGCTGGGCTGGCTGGGCTTTGTGGGCTGGGTGGGGCTGCGGCTGGGCCGGTGGAACGGGTACTTCCAGGTCCAGCTGCTCTGGAGGTCACGCTTCGACTGGGGGACCTCCACCCTGCACGATCTGCGTCTGCTCTTCGTCCATGCGCAGCCGGTGACCCTGGGCCGTCTGGTGGTGGCCTGTGTGCTGTTCGGCGCCGTGGTCCTGTTCGCCCTGTCGCTGGTGCACCGCCAGGCGCTGCCGCTGCTGGTGTTCAGCGCGGTCATCCTGGTGATCGCGCTGGGTGACGCGGCCTACTTCCCGTCCCGGGCGCGGTTTCTGCTGCCTGCCTTCCCGCTGCTGCTGCCGGTTGCCACCGCTCTGGCGAGGGTCCGCAGCCGGGCCTCGACGGCGATCCTGCTGAGTGCGGCCACCGCCTTCTCCGCGGTCTACGGCGGCTATCTGGTGTTCGTCTGCCAGACCGCCCCGTAGCCGGCCAGGGCAGGATGGGCTCATGGTGAAGATCGGACTGGCGACCGAGGCAGGCTCCGCGGACCGGGAGAACGAGGACTTCGCGCTGGCCGCCCCGGATGCCTTTGTGGTGCTGGACGGGGTCACGCCGGGCCCGCACGATCCCGGCTGCACCCACGGTGTGGTCTGGTACGTACGGCAGTTGGGCGTCAGGCTGCTGACCGAGGTTGCCGGTTCCCCCGACCGCGGGCTGGCGGACTGCCTGGCCGCGGCCGTCCGGGGCACCGCGCTGGCGCACGGCGGCGGCTGCGATCTGACCGTCCGCGCCACTCCGCAGGCCACCGTCGCCACGGGCCGGGTGGTGGACGGGCGTTTCGAGTATCTGGTGCTGGCCGACTGCACCGTGGTGCTGGAGCTGCCGGACCGGCTGGAGGTGGTCACCGACGACCGGGTGGAGCGGGCCGCCGGGGAGCTGCGGGCGGCCGCCGCGGCACTGCCGGAGGGGTCCGCCGAGCGGGCGCGGGCCGATGCCCGCCGTGCCGTCGCGGTGGAGGAGCTGCGCAACCGGCCGGGAGGGTTCTGGACCGCGGCGGCGGACCCGGCGGTGGCGGCCGAGGCGGTGACCGGCTCGGTGCCGCTGGCGGAGCTGCGTGCGGTGGCCGCGATGAGCGACGGGGCGAGCCGCTATGTGGACCTGCTGCGGCTGGGCGGCTGGCCCGACGCGATGCGGCTGCTGGCCTCGGACGGCCCGGGCGGGCTGCTGGCCCGGGTGCGCGCCGCGGAGGCGTCCGATCCCGAGCGGCGGCGCTGGCGGCGCGGCAAGGTCAGCGATGACGCCACGGTGGTCCATGTGCTCTGGGACAGCCCTCGCTGACGCATCGTCATACACGGTGCTCTATGGGCGCGACAGGGCCCTGGACTACGCTGGATCGAGGCACAGACGGGCTCGTGAGACACGGGGGAGCAACGTTATGAGCTTTGTGGGCAAGGCCTGGGACGACGTCACCGAGGCCGCCAAGGACATCGTGATGTCACCCGTCGAGGTGGCGCACTCGGTGCTGGACAAGATGTTCGGCAGCACCGAGGACCTGCACCGGATCGCGGCCGAACTCGGCGTGCTGGGGCGGAAGGTCGACACGCTGCGCAAGGAGATGGACGCGGCGGTGGGCCAGGTCTCGTGGCACGGGAAGGCCGCGGACGCCTTCTCCGCCCATGCGCAGGGCCGCCTGCGGGAGCTGGCCGGCGCCGCGGACGACCTGGAGGCGCTGGGCAAGTCCGTGGAGCGCCTGGCCAATGTGATGTGACGCGGCGCGCGCTCCGCGCGGCCGTCGTACGGGGTGGGCCCGCATCCGGCAGGAGAGCGGCCCGGCAGGACATCAGGGGGACGGGGAAAAGCATGGCAGACGAGCAGTTCGGCGTTCAGTTGCAGGAACTCGCCAAGCTCCAGCAGGACTGGCACTCCGCGAGCGAGCAGCTCGCCGAAGTCTCCGCGCAGTTGGGCGGTATCAGGGCCACCATCGCCGCCGCCGCGGGGATCGACCTCGCGGCGGCCGCCCTCGGCGGCGGAGTGGCGGGTCTGGCCACCGCCTACGAGGTCCTCAAGGACGTCAAGGCGATCGAGAGCCAGGCGGGCACGCTCGCCGGGATCCAGCAGAAGCTCACCGCGGAGCTGGCTGCGGACGCCGGCAAGCTCAAGGCGGTGGCGGACGAGTACGCGGCTGCCGACCGCAGGATCCACGAGGAGATGAAGAAGCACGAGAAGGAGCAGACCAAGCCCAAGAGCCCCAAGCAGACCGGCGGCGGCAGCGGCAAGGGCAGCGGCGGCAGCAACACCACCGGGTCCGACTCCTACCAGAGCCACGGCGACGGCAAGTGGAAGACGGTCGGCTCCTGGGACGCCTGGAAGCCGGGCACCCATCACACCACCACAGGTGCGGGCGTCCAGACCGCCCCGGACACCTCCGGGCTCTCCGAGGTCCGCCGCGGCATCCTGGACCGCGCGCTGGAGCGGATCAACCACCGCATCGGCTACAGCCAGTCGGCCACCACCAACGGCTACCGGGACGACTGCTCGGGCTTTGTCTCCGCCGCCTGGGGTCTGAAGCCGCCGGGGCTGAACACCGACGGGCTGGAGGGCAAGAGCATCTCCCACCCCATCACCAAGGACGAGCTGCAGCCGGGCGACGCGCTGATCGCGGGCGACCACACGGTCCTCTTCGGCGGCTGGGCCGACGCCGCGCACACCAAGTACATCGCCCTGGAGGACAACGGGTCGCAGGGCACCGTCTCGCATGTCATCCCGTACCCCTACTACTCCGGTGACGCCGCCCATGAGCGGGCGATCGGCCAGCCGTACGTCCCCTACCGCCGCAACGACCTCTGAGGGACGCCCCGCCCGTCCGGCCTGCCCACGACACCAACCAAGGGATCACTTCACCATGCCCTCCCGCAGCCTGCTGGCCACGGCGGTCCTCGCCGCGGCCCTGGCCACGCTCACCTCCTGCAAGAGCGGCGGCACGGCCGCCGGCGGCCCGGCGGCATCCACGCCGCCGGCGGCGTCGGCCTCGGCGGCCGCCTCCACCCCGGCTGCCGAGCCGTCCGGGACGCCCGCGTCGGACACGCTCCCTCCCGACCCGGCGACATCGCCGGCCGCGGTCCCGGAGGCGCCGTCGGCAACACCCTCGGACGCAGGGGATCTGCCGCTGGACCCGGAGCCGTCCTTCGACTGCACCGAGCCCCGGCTGCCCGCCGGGCACCGGGTGGTGCAGGTGACCGGCGCTCCGGCGGGCGGGGTGCTGCCGCTCCGGATCGCGGCGTTCAGCTGCGACCCCGACGGCGGCGGGTACGCGGGCACCGGCAAGGTCGTCCGCTATGCGCTGGCGCCCGGCGCCACCGCGGACCTGGCCGCCGTCTCCACCCCGCGGCCGGTCTCGATCGCCGAGCTGTCCCGGCACATCACGGCCTGTCTGGCGCATGCCGAGGTGACACCGCCGCTCTCCTGCTCGGGGGACCTCTACGACGCCACGCTGACCGCCGGGAAGATCTCGCACCTCCGGGAGATCTGGCGCCCCTGAGCGGCACCGGACGCGGTCGGGCGCGGGACGGCGGCCCGACCGCGTTCGGGTGACCGTCGACCGAACCCCTGTCGGCACGGTGCGCCCGCGGCCACACTGGGCTGGTGCAGGTGGAGATGGCGGGGGAACCGCAGCACCCGGACCGGATCAGCGAGGACTTCGCGGCTGCGACGTCCGAGGCGCTGGTCCTGGTCGACGGATCGAGCACGCCGGCCGGCCTGGAGTCCGGCTGCCGGCACGGCACGGCCTGGTACGCACGGCGGCTGGGAGTGCATCTGCTGGCCAGGCTGACCGACCGGGCGGACCGCACGGCGGCCCAGTGCCTGGCGGACGCCATCGCCGAGACCGCGGCCCTGCACGGCGCCCGCTGCGACCTGTCGCACCCCAACACCCCTGCGGCGATGGTGGTTGCCGCGCGTCAGCACGGCGCGGAACTGGAGTACGCGGTGCTCGGTGACTCCCTGCTGGTGCTCCACCCGTACGACGGGGAACCGGTGGTGATCGGCGACAACCAGCCGTTCACGGCGGGCGAGGAGCTGCGGCGCCGGGTGTGGGCCACCGCCCCGGGCTCACCGGAGCGGGCGGCGCTGCACATGCAGTACGTCCTGGCGGTGCGGGCGGTCCGCAACACCGGGCGGGGTCCCTGGGTGGCGGCCGCGCTGCCGCGGGCGGCGGAGCACGCCGAGAGCGGTGCGGTGCCGCTGGCCGGGCTGCGCGGGGTGGCGGCGCTCTCGGACGGCGCCGGCCGCTATGTGGAGCGGTACCGGCTGGGCGGTTGGCCGGAGGCGCTGGAGCTGATGGCCGACTCGGGCCCGGGTGAGCTGCTGGCGCGGGTGCGTGCGGTGGAGGCGTCCGACCCCCGCTGTGTGCGCTGGCCGCGCGGCAAGGCGCAGGACGACGCGACGGCGGTGTACGCGCGCCTCGGGTGAGGGCGCGTACACCGCCGTCGCGGTCGGGTCAGGAGTGCTCTGCCGGGATCTGTCCCAGCCGGCCGGCACGGAAGTCCTCGAAGGCCTGCTCCAGCTCCCGGTGGCTGTTCATCACGAACGGGCCGTACCAGGCGACGGGCTCGCGGATCGGGCGGCCGCCCAGGATGATCACGTCCAGGTTGGGGGAGCGGGACTCCTGCCGCTCGGCGGCCTGCACGGTGATGCTGTCGCCGTCGCCGAAGAGCACCGCCTGGCCCAGGCCGAACGGGCGGTTCTCCTCGCCGACGGTGCCGTCGCCGTTCAGCGCGTACACCAGGGCATTGAAGTCGCTGCGCCAGGGCAGGGTGATCCGGGCGCCGGGGCTGATCGTGGCGTGCACCATGGTGATGGGGGTGTGGGTGATGCCGGGGCCCTGGTGGCCGTCCAGCTCACCGGCGATCAGCCGCAGCACCGCGCCGCCGTCGGGGCTGGTCAGCAGCTTGACCTTCTCCCCCGAGATGTCCTGGTAGCGGGGGGCCGTCATCTTGTCGGAGCCCGGCAGGTTGACCCAGAGCTGGAGTCCGTGGAAGAGGCCTCCGGAGACCACCAGGTCCTCGGGCGGGGTCTCGATGTGCAGCAGCCCGGAGCCGGCGGTCATCCACTGGGTGTCGCCGCCGCCGAGGAAGCCGCCGCCGCCGGTGGAGTCCTTGTGCACGAACTTGCCGTCGATCAGATAGGTGACGGTCTCGAAGCCGCGGTGGGGGTGCCAGGGGGTGCCCTTGGGCTCGCCCGGCGCGTACTCCACCTCGCCCATCTGGTCCATCATGATGAACGGGTCCAGGTGGCGGGTGTGGATGCCCGCGAAGGCGCGCCGCACCGGGAAGCCCTCGCCCTCGTAGCCCTGCGGCGCGGTGGCGACCTGGCGGACCCTGCGGGCCCGGGTGGCAGTGGGGTCCGGGGTGTCGACCTTGGGCAGAACCAGCGGGTTCTCGACGGTCACGGCGGGCATGGCGGCCTCCTGGGGTGTCTTCGGCCAATGTAGTTCAACAGTCAACTACAAAGCAAGTTGAAGGTTGGACTATTCCGCTCGGGGAGAGGACGGACGGGTCAGCCGTACATCCGGCGCATGGTGAAGTCGACCATCTGCTCCACCGCCTTGGCGTCAAACACCATCCGGTGCTCGCCCTCCATGTCCAGGGCGAACCCATAGCCGGTCGGCAGCAGGTCGAGCACCTCGGCCCCGGTGACCGTGAAGTACTTGGAGTCCTTGCCGGCATAGCGGCGCAGCTCCTTGAGCGAGCTGAACATCGGGATCACCGGCGTCGGGGTGTTGTGCAGCGCCAGGAAGCCGGGGCGCTCGCCGCGCGGGCAGTAGACCTTGGAGGTGATGAAGATCGCCTGGAAGTCCTCCACCGTGAGCCCGCCACTGGTGAAGGCGCGCACCGCATCGGCCAGCGAGGGCGGTGAGGGCTCCGGATAACGCGGCTGCTGCGGCTGCTGCTCGCCGTATCCGGCGGCATGCGGGGCACCCCCCGGGTGCGCGCCCGCGGCCGGGCCGGGCATGCCGCCCACCCCGGGCTGCGGCCCCGCCTGCTGGTAGGGGCCTCCCGGGTAGCCTGCCCCGGCTCCGGATGCGGTCTGGTCATAGCCGTACACAGGTCCAGGCTATCGGCCCGGCGGGAGCCGGTGGGGCGCCTGTTCGGCAAAGCAGCGGCGCCGGAGCGCCGCCGGAGGCACAGTGGGACGTGACGACCCTCATGCCCGCAAGGGTTGATTATGTTACCGCCGGGTAGCATCATGGGAGCTACTGACGGGTAGGGGGGCGCCTCCGCACGGGCGCACTGAAGACCCCCGGCACCGACCTACGCGATGACCGGAGAAGGCCATGGGTCACTACAAGTCCAACCTCCGCGACGTGGAGTTCAACCTCTTCGAGGTACTCGGCCGCGACCAGGTGTACGGCAGCGCGCCGTTCGCCGAGATGGACGTCGAGACCGCCAAGAACATCCTGGACGAGATCGCCCGCCTGGCGGAGAACGACCTGGCAGCCTCCTTCGCCGACGCGGACCGCAACCCGCCGGTCTTCGACGAGACCAGCACCGCCCCCATACCGGACACGTTCAAGAAGAGCTACCAGACCTTCATGGACGCCGAGTGGTGGCGCCTGGGCCTGCCCGAGGAGCTGGGCGGCACCCCCACCCCGCGCTCGCTGCTCTGGGCCTACGCCGAGCTGGTGCTGGGCTCCAACCCCGCCATCTGGATGTACTCCTCCGGCCCGGCCTTCGGCCAGGTCGTCTTCGAGGAGGGCACCGCGGAGCAGAAGCAGGTCGCCCAGCTGATGGTCGACCGCCAGTGGGGCGCCACCATGGTCCTCACCGAGCCGGACGCCGGCTCCGACGTGGGCGCCGGCCGCACCAAGGCGGTCAAGCAGGACGACGGCTCCTGGCACATCGAGGGCGTCAAGCGCTTCATCACCTCGGGCGAGCACGACATGTCCGAGAACATCATCCACCTGGTGCTGGCCCGGCCCGAGGGCGGCAAGCCCGGCACCAAGGGCCTCGGCCTCTATATCGTGCCCAAGTTCGACTTCGACTGGGAGACCGGCGAGCTCGGCGAGCGCAACGGTGTCTACGCCACCAACGTCGAGCACAAGATGGGCCTCAAGGCCTCCAACACCTGCGAGATGACCTTCGGCGCCAAGCACCCGGCGCGCGGCTGGCTGCTCGGCGAGTCCGTCGACGGCATCCGCCAGATGTTCAAGATCATCGAGTTCGCCCGGATGATGGTCGGCACCAAGGCCATCGCCACCCTCTCCACCGGCTACCTCAACGCCCTGGAGTACGCCAAGGAGCGGGTGCAGGGTCCGGACCTGGCCAACTTCCTGGACAAGGCCGCCCCCCGGGTCACCATCACCCACCACCCGGACGTCCGCCGCTCGCTGATGACCCAGAAGGCGTACGCCGAGGGCATGCGCGCGCTGGTGCTCTTCACCGCCTCCGTCCAGGACGACATCGAGTCCGCCAAGCTGCGCGGTGAGACCGCCGAGGCCGCCGAGCGGCTCAACGACCTGCTGCTGCCCATCGTCAAGGGCTACGGCTCCGAGAAGTCCTACGAGCAGCTCGCCCAGTCGCTGCAGACCTTCGGCGGCTCCGGCTACCTGCAGGAGTACCCGCTCGAGCAGTACATCCGCGACGCCAAGATCGACACCCTCTACGAGGGCACCACCGCCATCCAGGGCCAGGACTTCTTCTTCCGGAAGATCGTCAAGGACGGCGGCCAGGCCCTCACCGCGCTCTCCGAGCAGATCCAGAAGTTCCTCGCCGGCGGCGAGGGCGGCGAGGAACTGTCCGTCGAGCGCGAGGCGCTGGCCAAGGCCTCCGGCGACCTGGAGGCCATCGTCGGCAAGATGCTCGCCGACCTCTCCTCGGTCGAGCAGGACGTCAAGAACATGTACAAGGTCGGCCTCAACACCACCCGGCTGTTGCTGGCCTGCGGTGACGTGGTCATCGGCTGGCTGCTGCTGCGCCAGGCCGCCGTCGCGCTGGCCAAGCTGCCCAACGCCACCGGCAAGGACGTCGCCTTCTACCAGGGCAAGATCGCCGCGGCCCGCTTCTACGCCCGCAACATCCTGCCCACCGTCGCCCCGCAGCGCCTGATCGCCGAGGGCATCGACAACGCGATCATGGAGCTGCCCGAGGACGCTTTCTGATCCGACTGACGCACCCTCACACCGAGGGGGTCCCAGGGCATGCGCCCCGGGGCCCCCTCGGTGCGCTCCCCCCGAGTGCACCTCGATGAGCCCGGCCCCGGGTGGCGGCGCCTATGCTCGGGCGGTGGGCAACGGCAGCACCGTGCCGTACGCCCTGCCGTCGACCCTCATCCACAGGAGCACCATGCCGACCGCCGCCCCCACGGCCTACTTCGACCGTGCCCACACCGACGACCTGATCAGCTACCTCGCCGCCAGCCCCTCCCCGTACCACGCGGTGGCCTCCGCCACCGAGCGGCTGGAGAAGGCGGGCTTCCGGCAGGTGGCCGAGACCGAGGCGTGGGACGGGCGGGCCGGGGGCCGGTTCGTGGTGCGCGGCGGTGCGCTGATCGCCTGGTACGTCCCCGAGGGCGCGGGCCCCGAGACCCCCTTCCGCATCGTCGGCGCCCACACCGACTCCCCCACCCTGCGCGTCAAGCCCAGGCCTGACACCGGCTCCGAGGGGTGGCGGCAGATCGCCGTCGAGATCTACGGCGGGGTGCCGCTCAACACCTGGCTCGACCGCGACCTGGGCATCTCCGGACGGCTGGCGCTGCGCGGCGGGTCGACCGTGCTGGTCCACCTGGACGAGCCGCTGCTGCGGGTGCCGCAGCTCGCCATCCACCTCGACCGCCAGGTCAACGACGGCCTCAAGCTGGACCGCCAGCGGCATCTCACCCCGATCTGGGGCATCGGCCCGGTCGAGGAGGGCGCGCTGCTCGACCATGTGGCCGGCCACGCCGGGGTCGCCGCCTCCGACATCATCGGCTGGGACCTGATGGTCCACGATGTCCAGCCGCCGTCCTATCTGGGCCGCGACCGCGAACTGCTGGCCTCGGCCCGGTTGGACAACCTGCTGTCGGTGCACGCCGGCACCGCCGCGCTGAGCGCCGTGGCCGCGGCCGGCGGGGGGTCCCGCATCCCGGTGCTGGCCGCGTTCGACCACGAGGAGACCGGCAGCGAGTCCGACACCGGCGCCCAGGGGCCGCTGCTGGGCAACGTGCTGGAGCGCTCGGTGCTCAGCCGCGGCGGCTCACCGGAGGACCGCGCCCGCGCACTGGCCGGCACCATCTGCCTCTCCGCCGACATGGGCCACGCCGTGCACCCCAACTACAGCGAGCGCCATGAGCCGGGCCACCACCCGGTGCCCAACGGCGGCCCGATCCTCAAGACCAATGTCAACCAGCGCTATGCGACCGACGCGATCGGCCGTGCGGTCTTCACCGACGCCTGCGAGCGCGCCGGGGTGCCCTGGCAGAACTTCGTCTCCAACAACGCCATGCCCTGCGGCACCACCATCGGCCCCATCACCGCCGCCCGACTGGGCATCACCACCGTGGACTGCGGGGTCGCCGCGCTCTCCATGCACTCCTCGCGCGAACTGTGCGGCGCCGACGACCCGTTCCTGCTGGCCTCGGCGCTGAAGGGCTTCCTGGAGGGCTGACGGACCGTCCGAACCAGGGCGGGGAGCGGCCAATGGCCGCTCCCCGCCCCTGCCGTATGCGGAATGGTGCAGCCGTGACCGGGTAGCCGCCCCTTGCAGGACCGCTGCCAGCAGGCAGCACCGGCCGCCGCCGGGCCGGCCCCCACCCGGTCGGCCCGACGGCGGCGGGCCACTCAATCCCCCTGGAGGGAAGCCACCATGGGTCTCGGCGGATGCGTGATCCTGATAGCTCTCGGCGCCATCCTCGCCTTTGCGACCGACTGGCATGTCAACGGCGTGAACCTGGACGTGGTCGGCGTGATCCTGATGGTCGTCGGACTGCTCGGCCTGGTGACCTTCAGCAGTGTGCTGCGGCGGCCCCGTCGCGGTATCGGCCCCGGTGCCGACGAGGTGGTGGAGGAGCGCCACCACTACTACGAGGACCCGCGGCTCTGACCGCCGCCGGATCAGCCGGCCGCACCCTCCTCGTCCATGCCGGCCAGCACCAGCGGCAGCCGTCCCGCCCCGCCGGGCACCAGCCGGACCGGGACGCCCCAGTCCTGCTGGTGGACATGGCAGGCCGGGTACTCCACCGCGGGGTCGTCGTCGCAGGACGCGGCCATCGCCGAGACATGCAGCACTCCCTCGGCGGGGCCGTCGGACGCCAGCACCACCTCCCGGGAGAGCGCACTGTCCGCACCCGCACCGGAGACCAGCAGCTCCGGCGGGGTGGCACTGACCAGCAGCCGGGTGGAGGGGCCGTAGCGCTCGTCCAGCTTCTGGCCGGCCGGGGCGGAGAAGACCACGTCGATCCGGAACGGCCCGGCTGCCACCTCGGTGGCCGGGCGCTGGGTGCGGTGCGCGGTGCCCTCGACCCTTACCGCCTCCTCGGGCAGCCGCAGCCGGGTCAGCCGGTGCCGGGCGGACTCCACCACCACGATGTCGCCGCCGCTCAGCACCGCGCCCGAGGGCTCACGCAGATCGGTGGCCAGGGTGGTGACCTCGCCCGCCGCGCCCTCCTCCGCTGCCGGGGCGAAGCGGCGCAGCGCATGGTTGTAGGTGTCGCTCACCGCGACCGACCCGTCCGGCAGCACGGTGACGCCCAGCGGGTGCTGCAGCAGCGCCTGCCCGGCCCCGCCGTCGCGGTGGCCGAAGTCGAAGAGCCCGGTGCCCACGGCGGTGTGCACCGTCAGGTCGGCGGCGTCCACCCAGCGCAGCGCCGAGGTCTCGGAGTCGGCCACCCAGAGGCGGCCGCCGTCGGCGGAGGCGGCCAGGCCGGACGGCTGGGCGAACCACGCCTCGGCCACCGGGCCGTCCACCAGGCCCTCGTTGGTGGTGCCGGCCGCGACGGCGACGGTGCCGGTCTGCGGGTCGTACGCCCACAGCTGGTGCACTCCGGCCATCGCGATCCACAGCCGGCCGGCGAACCAGGCGACGTCCCACGGGGAGGAGAGCGCGACCTCCAGGGCCGGGCCCTCGGTGGGGGCGCCCTGCCACCACTGCCTGCCGGTGCCGGCCAGGGTGGTCACCCGACCGTCGGAGAGCCGCACCCCGCGCAGGGCGTGGTTGACGGTGTCCGCGACCACCAGGTCGACCCCCAGTGCCGCGGCGGCCTCGGCCGGCAGCAGCGCCAGCCCCTGCGGCTCACTGAACCGGGCCTGGTCGGCGGGCCCGTCCAGCAGGCCGCGCTCCCCGTCGCCGATCCGGCGCACCACGGTCTCGCCGTCCTCGGCCAGCTCCACCAGCGAGTGGTGCCCGGAGTCGGCCACCAGGAAGCCGCCGCCCTCCAGCAGCACGGCCTTGCCCGGGAACTTCAGGTCGCCGGCCTGCGGCTCCGGCGGCACATAGGGGCCGTCGCCGCGCCGCAGGGTGCCCTTGGCGGCGTGCTCGGCCTCCAGCTCCTCGACCAGCTTCTCGATGGCGTGGGCATGGCCCTCGCCGGCGTGCTGGGCGACGACGTACCCCTCGGGGTCGATCACCACCAGGGTGGGCCAGGCCCGCACCGCGTACTGCTTCCAGGTGGCGAGCTCGGGGTCGTCCAGCACCGGGTGGTGCACCTCGTAGCGGGCGACCGCGTCCACCACGGCCCGGTGGTCGGCCTCATGGACGAACTTGGGGGAGTGCACGCCGACGATCACCACGGTGTCGCGGTGCTTCTCCTCCAGCTCGCGCAGCTCGTCGAGGACATGGAGGCAGTTGATGCAACAGAAGGTCCAGAAGTCGGCAATGACGATCTTGCCGCGGAGGTCTGCCAGGGAGATGTCCTTGCCGCCGGTGTTCAGCCAGCCGCCTGCGCCGACCAGCTCGGGGGCGCGTACACGTGCACGAGGAGCCATGGCAACATCCAACCCGATCCGGCCCTCTCTTCATTCCCCGGGCGGGTCGAACCGGTGGACGGGAGGAGGACGTCCAAGCTGGTGGCAGGTCCGGGACGTGGAGGAGAGTGCGGGATGAAGTACCTGGTGCGGGAGCGGATCTTCGGTATCGGAGACGACTTCTGGGTGGAGACCGACAACGGTGAGAAGGCCTTCCTGGTGGACGGCAAGGCGCTCCGGTTGCGGGAGACCTTCGAGCTGAAGGACGCGTCCGGCGAGGTGGTCGCGGTGATCAAGAAGAAGGTGCTGTCGCTGCGGGACGCGATGAAGGTCCAGGACGCCCGGGGCGAGACCGTGGCCACGGTGAAGAAGAAGCTCTTCACCCCGTTCCGCGACAGCTACCTGGCGGAGCTGGCGGACGGCAGCGAGTGGGAGATCCACGGGGACTTCCTCGACAAGGAGTACGACATCGAGGCGGACGGCGGCCGGCTGGCCCGGATCTCGCGCAAGTGGTTCCGGGTCCGGGACACCTATGCGGTGGACGTGGCCGACGGGGCCGACGCCGCACTGCTGCTGTCGGTCGCGGTCTGCGTGGACCGGCTCTCGACGGCGGAGCACGAGGAGGAGCGCGAGGAGCGGGAAGAGCGCGAGGACGACTGAGCCGCGGTGCCGCCCCGCACCCGGCGCGGGTGCGGGGCGGCGGACCGTCCCCGGTCAGTGGGCGCCGCGGGCGAGCGCCTTCACAAAGGCGGTGCCGTCGATGGTGCCGAGACCGCTGGCCAGGTCGTACCCCTTCCCCGCGGTGAATCCCTTCACCCCGCCGAAGGAGTTGTTGCCGGTGACCACGTCGACCAGGCCGCTGCGGCTCGGGCCCTGCCGGGCCAGTGCGTAGAGGTCGTCGTTGATCCGGCCGAGGCGGTGGTTGGCCTGCTGGACGGCGAGGGCCACGACCCCGGCGAAGAGCGGGGTGGCCTCACTGGTGCCGCCGGTGATCCCCCAGCCCTTGGTGGCGGAGGCGTAGGAGGAGTACACCCAGGCTCCGCCGTTGACCGAGGCGGTGAGGCTGATGTCGGGTGTGCCGCGGTGGCTGCCGACGGTCCCGGCGACGCTGCGCTGGAAGTCGGGCCGGTCGAAGATGCCGGAGATCCCGCCGCCGGAGGCGCCGTAGCCGTCGTTCCACACCGTGTCGATGCCGAGCCGCTTGCCGGAGTTGTCCAGGGTGAGCTGGGTGCCGCCGACTGAGGTGACCAGGGGGTCGGTGGACGGCCAGGAGTTCACCCGGTGCTTGAAGAGGGTGCTGCCGTCCAGCATGTAGTCGGTGGCGCCGGCGTCCCCGGAGGCGCCGAGCACGGTGACGTTCTTCTCCGCGGCGGCCTTGAAGGCATAGCGGAGTTTCATCAGGGCCGAGTGGTCGCCCTTGGCGAAGCCGGGGAAGGTGTTCTCGGTGGCGCCGAAGCTCTGGGATATGACGTCGCCGACGCCCTTCTTGATGAGGTCGTACTCGGCGTTCATCATCTCCGGGAGGCCGGTGAGGCCCTCGGTCTCCGCGACTGCGGTCTCCACCAGGACGATCTTGGCTCCGGGTGCGATGGCATGGGCGTACTGCACATCGAGGTTGGTCTCGCCCGCCCAGCCGACGTGGTCGGTGTTGCCGGGGTCGAACTTCGGCACCTTTCCCCATCTGATGATCCGCACCTTGGTGCTGGGCAGGCCGAAGGCCTTGGAGAAGACGTCCAGGTCGTGCTGGACGGTGGGGGAGCCGAAGGAGTCGACGATGACGATGGTCCGGCCCTTGCCCGTGATGCCGGCGCGGTACAGCGGGTCCAGGTTGTAGGCCTTGCGGTACTGCAGCGGCGAATAGCACCTGATGCGGTACGTCTTCAGGCAGTCGGAGGTCGAGGTCGGTTTGTCGGCCGCCTCGACCAGGCTGTGCCCTGACGAGGCGGGGCGGACAAAGGTGGTCCCGGCAGCGGCCGGGGCCCCGGTGCCGGCCCCGGCGGTGGCGCCTCCGATTCCGGCGGCACCCCCGATCCCGGTGGCGGCGAGGACGGCGGCGGTGGCCGCGGCGAGGGCGGTGAACGCCCCGGTGGCGCGGCGAGCAGGCTGGTGGCCCATGGTGCTCCTTTGGCAGGGACGCGATCCGCATCCTTGTCGGATGGTCTGAGGCGATCAGATCCGATGAGAGAGCGTTGACTCATAGTGTTGAGGGAGCTTTGTGCTCGCAACTCGAACATCAGCCCGTATGCGGAGTGCGCCCCAGGTCCGCGGGGGTCCGGGCAGCCCGATGACTCACCCGTCCGGGTGAGCGGCGGCGGGACCCGCGCGGCGCCGGGATGTCAGCGGCGCACCGGCGCCGGGATGCCCAGCAGGCGGTCGCGCAGCACCGGGAAGTCGGCGCGGGCCTTGGCGACGGTCGCGAGGTCGAACTCCACGGTGAGGATCTCCTCGTCGGTGCCCGCCTCGGCCAGCACCTCGCCCCAGGGGTCGACCACCAGGCTGCGGCCGGCCTGCGGCACCCCGCCGTGGGTGCCGGCGGTGTTGCAGGCCAGCACGAACGCCTGCTCCTCCACGGCCCGGGCGCGGGCCAGCAGGGTCCAGTGCGGCCCGCCGTTCGGGCCAGGCGGCCGGGATGGTGAGGATTTCCGCCCCGGCGTCCAGCAGTGCCCGGAACAGCTCGGGGAAGCGCAGGTCGTAACAGGTGGCCAGCCCCAGGGTGCCGTGCTCGGTGGGGGCGGTGACGATCTCCTGGCCGGCCCCCATGAGGACCGCCTCGCCGCTGTCGAAGCCAAAGCGGTGGATCTTGCGGTAGGTGTGGCAGAGCTCCCCGGAGGGCGCGAAGAGCAGCGAGGTGTTGTACATCGGCCCGTCGGGGTCGCGCTCCACGATGGAGCCCGCGTGCAGCCACACCCCGGCCGCGCGGGCGGCGGCGGACATGGCGTCCGCGGTGGGCCCGTCCAGCGGCTCCGCACCCGACGACCACTGCTCGTAGGAGAAACCGCCCAGCGGCCAGAGTTCGGGCAGCAGCACCAGATCGTCGCCGGTACGTGTACTCACCAGGGCCGAGACGCGGGCGCGCCGCTCCTCGGGGGATTCCGTGTCGGAGACGGAGAGCTGGATCAGGGAAGCGCGCACAGTACCACCGTCCACTCCAAGAGTCCTACGATCATCACTCGAAAGCACTGACCCGGTGACACCGGGAAGCGTAACGTGCCGATAGCGCATGTGCCCTGAGCGAAGCCGGCGCCGGGCCCACCACGCAGATGCACCGGAGCGATCAAGGGGTCGAAGAGACACGTGGCCGACAATCAGACCGTCCAGGCGTACATCGACGCATGGACCCACTCCATCGAGTCGATCTCCGAACTCGTGGCCCCGCTGCCCGAAGGGCAGTGGAACCACGCCACCGAATGCCCCGGCTGGTCCGTGCGGGACGTGGTCTCGCATGTCATCGCAATCGAGCTGGAGCTGCTCGGCGACCCCCGCCCGATCCACACCCTGCCCCGCGATCTGCGCCATGTGACCAGCGAGTTCACCCGGTACTGCGAGGTCCCCGTGGACAAGCGGCGCTGCCACACCGCGCCGGAGATGACCGGGGAACTGGAGTACACCGTCATCCGCCGCTCCCGTGCACTGCGCAACGCCAAGCAGCAGCCGGAGGACGAGGTGCGCTGGCCGGCCGGCCCGTTCTCCCGGCAGATGCCGTACCACGAGGTGCTGCGCCGGCGGGCGTTCGATGTGTGGGTGCACGAGCAGGACCTGCGGCGGGCGCTGGGACAGCCCGGCCACCTGGGCTCCCCCGGTGCACTGGTCGCCCGTGACCTGCTGATCCAGGCGCTGCCCAAGGTCGTCGCCAAGCTGGCGGGCGCACCGGCCGGCAGCACCGTGGTGGTCGATGTGCACGGCGCGGTGGAGTTCATCCGCACGGTACGGGTGGACGACAGCGGCCGGGGGTCGGTGGACGAGACGGTGCCGCTCGCCCCCGCGGTGCAGCTGACCACCGACTGGGAGACCTATGCCCGGCTGGCCTGCGGGCGGATCCGCCCGGAGACCGCCCCGGTCAAGGTCGAGGGGGACGAGCAGCTGGCCCGCCGGATCCTGGAGAACTTCTCGGTCACGCCCTGACGGCAGCCGCCCGTCAGCTGCGGCGGGCGGCCGGGATGTGCGCGGTCACCGGGGGGACCGCCGCCGCACGCTCGGCCTCCCGGCGCGCCGCCGCCGGCCGCAGCCGTGCGATCATCGCCAGCCCCAGCAGCATCGGCGCATAGAGCCAGCAGAACGCCCAGCGGTAGGACTCCGCGGTGTGGACGCCGCCGGGGCTCACCGCGTCCAGCAGCACACCGATGCCCAGCAGGGTGACCGCGGTGGCCACGAACCCGCCCACATTGACGATGCCGGAGGCCGTTCCCAGCCGCTCCGGCGGGTTGGCCGGGCGTGCGTAGTCAAAGCCCACCAGGGACGCCGACCCGTTGCTCCCCATCCAGACGATCATGGCGGCCAGCAGCCACATCGGGGGACGTCCGCCCGGCCAGGCGAGCACCGCGCCCCAGAGCAGTCCGGTACCCAGCACCACCGTGAGCACGATGGGCGTACGGACGCCGGGGCGGCGGGAGACCAGCTGCCCGAAGAGCAGCCCGCAGGCCATGGTGCTGACCACCAGCAGGGTCAGCAGTCCGGCGGCGCTGGAACGGGACAGCTGCTGCCCCTCCACCAGAAACGGCATGCCCCACAGCAGACCGAAGGCGTTGCCCGGGAACTGGGTGGTGAAGTGCACCCACATGCCCAGCCGGGTGCCGGGCTCCCGCCAGGCGGCCCGGATCTGCGGCAGCATCGGCACCCTGGCCCGCGGAGCACGCCCGGCGAGCGGATCGCCGGCGCCGCGCGCCCGGCCGCGCAGCCTGCGCAGCGGGCGGGCGTGCTCGGGGGTGTCCCGCAGCAGGGTCACCACCAGGGCCAGTGCGGCGATGCCCAGCAGTGCGGTGGCGGTGAAGGTCGCCGTCCAGCCGCGGCTGTGCAGCACCTGGGAGAGCACCGCGGTGGACACCAGGTTGCCGCTGAGCCCCACCAGGCCGGTGATCTGCGCGATCAGCGGATTGCGGCGGGCCGGGAACCAGCGGGCGGCCAGCCGGAGCACGCTGATGAAGGTCATCGCGTCGCCGCAGCCCAGCACCGCCCGGGAGACCAGCGCCGGGGCGAAGGAGGTGCTCTGGGCGAAGCCCAGCTGGCCGAGGGTCAGCAGCAGCACGCCGAAGGTGAGCACCCGGCGCGGCCCCAGCCGGTCCACCAGCAGCCCCACCGGTATCTGCATGGCCGCATAGACCAGCACCTGGAGGATGGAGAAGGAGGAGAGCGCCGACGCGCCGACCCCGAAACGCTGGGCGGCGTCCAGGCCCGCCACCCCGAGGCTGGTGCGGTGGACCACGGCCAGCGCATAGACGCAGGAGCCGATCCCCCAGGCCAGCCAGGCGGCGCCGCCGCCCGGCGGCTCCCCCGCGAGGGTCCGGGTGTGTCGGGACGGCTGCCGGAGGGGGTCGGGCTCCGGCGATGCGGCCGCCTCGGCCTGGCCGGGCATGCTCGCGGTCACGGTGGTCAGCTCCTTCTTCGGGGTACTGCGGGGATTCAGTCGGCCGGGGTGGCGCCCAGCAGGACGCCCAGCCGCCGGACGTGACGGCCCACCAGCTGCTCGGCCGTGCCGGTGTCGCCCTCGCGCAGCGCCTGGAGGATCGCGGCGTGATCGGAGAGGTTCAGCCGCACCCGCTCCGGCCGGACCTTCATCACCTCCACGCCCATCCGCAACTGGCGGTCGCGCAGCTGGTCGTAGAGGTGCTCGAGGATGCGGTTTCCGGCGGCGGCGACGATGGCGTGGTGGAAGGCCCGGTCCACGGCCGACGCCTGCTGGAGGTCGCCCGCCTCCACCAGCGACTGCTGTTCCGCCAGCAGCTCCGCCAGGCGCTCCAGCAGCTCCGGCGAGGCGGGCAGCACCTTGCGGATCGCATACAGCTCCACCAGCTGCCGGGTCTCCACCACATCGGCGATCTCCTGTGCCGACACCGGCAGCACCAGGGCGCCCTTCTTGGGGTAGAGCTTCAGCAGTCCCTCGGCCTCCAGCCGCAGCAGGGCCTCGCGCACGGGCGTGCGGGAGACGCCCACGGCGTCGGCGATCTCCCCCTCCACCAGCAGGGTGCCACCGGCGAAGGTGCGGTCCAGCACGGACTGCTTGACATAGCCGTAGACGCGGTCGGCCGCGGGCTGCTTGGGATGCATGATGCATCCATCATAGATGCAACACTCCCGGCGCTACACCGCGAGGGTGGGCCGCAGCCGTAGCGGCGGGCCGTCACGGCGCCTCGGGGGTGCGGGGCTCTTCGGCCGCGCACCCCGGGAGGTCAGCCCCGCAGGGTCCACCGCACGGTGCGGGTCATCCAGCGGGCGCGGAACCGCTCGTCGCGCACCCGGCCCGTGGTGTCCCGGACGGTCGCGGTGACGGTCACCGCACGTCCGTGGCGCAGCCGCAGCTCGGCCGGGTCCAGCCAGGTGCCGTCGCCGGACCGGGGGCGCACCGGATGTCCGTCCACCCGCCAGACCACCTGCATCCGCCCGCCGCCGGCCAGCGGGATCGGCCGCACCCACAGCCTGGGGTGGCCGGACAGCGGACCGGCGGCGGGACCCACCGCGTCCAGCGGATCGATCAGCCGGTAGATGGCCTTGATGACGGCCTCCTGCGAGGGCGGGTTGTAGGCGCCGCCGAGGGTCCGCATCACCGAGTCCAGGGTGGGCCGGTAGAGCCCGTTGGTACTGCGGTACGCACCCACCACACCGCCGCCCGGTGCCGGCGCGCCCAGCCAGCGCCACCACTTGGTGTGGTTGTGCAGCATGGCCTGTGCGTCGTCGGTGGAGAGGTTGGGGTAGTCCGCGTCGGAGGGCGCGCTGTCGTACTCGTCTCCCAGCTCCCCCAGGGTGTGGCCCATCTCGTGCTGGATGATCCGTCCGGCGTCCGGGCTGCCGCCGGCCAGGGTGGTCACCCCGGCGCCGCCGGCTCCTCCGTAGCGGGCCGAGTTGGCGATCGCGATCACATAGTGCGGGCCGCGCACCGGCCCGGCCAGGCGTACGGCGGCCTGCTCGTCCACACAGAGCAGACGGGCGGTGCCGTCGCACCAGAAGTGCATCCCCAGCGGGGTGGGTACCAGCCGCAGCCGTGAACGCTGCTCGCTGATGCCCGGCACCCGGGAGGCGATCTCGACCCGCCTTATGTTGAAGAAGTGCTGGTAGGTGCGGAACGGCTCGATCTGCATCAGCGCCCGCCAGGTCCGGTCGGCCTCCGCCCGGAAGAGCCCGAGCTGCTGCACCGTGAAGCCGTCGCCCAGCAGCACCAGCGTGATCCGGTTACGGGGGTCCCCGCTCCGCCTTATGTCCACGGCCGGGATGGACCCCGACCGGGGATCGAGGCCGCTGCCCCCGCCCGGCGGCGGCACCAGGCCTCCGAGGTCCGCCTCCGCCGACATCGACCAGCGCGCACCGGAGGGCCGCAGCGGGCCCGAGGCCGTGCAGAGCAGCGGCAGCGCCAGCGCCAGCGCCGCGGACAGGACCAGTGCCGCACCGGCGCGGCGGGGACGTGCTGCGTTGCCGGACATGGGCGGGTCCTCGCTGCCGGGTGCTGGAGCTGCGAAGACGTACCCGGGCAGGCGGCCCGGGCGTCGGCCTGTACCGCAAGGTCACCGGAAGGGACCAGCCCCCGCGGACCCCGCCCGTACCCGGACACAAAAGGGCCCCCGCCGCACCCGGAGGAGCGGCGGGGGCCCGGACGAAACCGGCTGGTGCGGTCAGCCCCAGGTGATGAGGCGCTTGGGGCGCTCCAGTACGGCGGCGGTGTCGGCGAGGACTCTGGAGCCGAGCTCGCCGTCCACCAGACGGTGGTCGAAGGAGAGCGCCAGGGTGGTGATCTGGCGCGGGACGACCTTGCCCTTGTGGACCCAGGGCAGCTCCCTGACCTGGCCGAAGGCCAGGATGGCGGCCTCGCCCGGGTTGAGGATCGGGGTACCGGTGTCCACGCCGAAGACACCGACGTTGGTGATGGTCACCGTGCCGCCCTGCATGTCCGCGGGTGCGGTGCGGCCCTCGCGGGCCGTCTCCACCAGCGACTGCAGTGCGACCGCCAGCTCCGGGAGGGTCTTGGCGCCGGCGTCCTTGATGTTGGGCACGATCAGACCACGCGGAGTGGCTGCCGCGATGCCCAGGTTCACCCGGCCCTTGTAGACGATCTCCTGGTTGGGCTCGTCCCAGGCCGCGTTGACCTCGGGGTGGCGGCGGATCGCGGTCAGCAGCGCCTTGGCGACCAACAGCAGCGGGGAGACCCGGACACCCTGGCCGAGTTCGCCGGACTCCTTCAGCTCGCGCACCAGCCGCATCGTCCGGGTCACATCGACCTGGACGAACTCGGTGACATGCGGGGCGGTGAAGGCCGAGGCCACCATCGCCTGCGCGGTCGCCCGGCGCACCCCCTTGACCGGCACCCGGCGGTCCTCGGCGGCCGCGGCTGCGGGCAGCAGCACCGCCGTCTCGGGGACGGACACGGTGACCGGCTCCACGGGCCCCGCGGGAACCGCGAGCGGCACCGTGACGGCGGCGTGGATGTCGTCCCGGGTGATGGTGCCGCCCGGGCCGGACGGGGTCACCGCCCGCAGATCCACGCCGAGGTCCTTGGCCAGCTTGCGCACCGGCGGCTTGGCCAGCGGCCGGGCCGCCTGCTCCACGGCGGGGGCCGGGGCGGACGCCACAGGGGCGGCCGGCGCGGGCGCCGGGGCGGACACGGGTGCGGGCACGGGTGCGGGTGCGGACACGACCGGGGCCACCGGAGCGGCCGCGGCCTTGCGCGGACGGCGACGGGCGGCGGCGGTGCGCGGCCCGTAGCCGACCAGCACCTCCCGGCGCTCCGGCTCCGGCTCGGCCTCCGGCAGCGCCGGCACGGCCGACGGCTGCCCGTTGGCCACCGTGGCCTCCGCCGGCTGCGGCGCGGCCGCGACCGGCGCGCCGCCGAGGGCGACCGCGATGATCGGGGTGCCCACGTCGACGGTGGTGCCCTCGGCGAAGAAGATCCGATCCACCACGCCGTCGTAGGGGATCGGCAGCTCCACGGCTGCCTTGGCCGTCTCGACCTCGCAGACGACCTGGCCGTCGGTGACGGTGTCACCGGGCTGTACGTACCACTTGAGGATCTCGGCCTCGGTCAGGCCCTCGCCCACGTCCGGCATCCGGAACTCGCGGACCTGCTGCACATCGGTGGTGGTCATCATCCCCCCTCAGAAGGCCATGGCCCGGTCGACGGCGTCCAGCACCCGGTCCAGGTCCGGCAGGAAGGTGTCCTCCACCCGCGACGGCGGGTACGGCGCGTGGTAGCCGCCGACCCGCAGCACCGGGGCCTCCAGGGAGTAGAAGCAGCGCTCGGTGATCCGGGCGGCGAGCTCGGCGCCCATGCCCAGGAAGACCGGGGCCTCGTGCACCACCACCGCGCGGCCGGTGCGCTGCACCGAGGCGGCCAGGGTGTCGAAGTCGACCGGCGAGAGCGAGCGCAGGTCCACGACCTCCAGGCTGCGGCCGTCCTCCTCGGCGGCTGCGGCGGCGTCCAGGCAGACCCGCACCATCGGCCCGTAGGCGATCAGCGTCGCATCCCGGCCCTCGCGCACCACCCGCGCCTCGTGCAGCCGCGAGGGCGCACCGGCGGCGTTGGGGTCCAGCTCCGCCTTGTCCCAGTAGCGGCGCTTGGGCTCCAGGAAGATCACCGGGTCGTCGCAGGCGATGGACTGGCGCAGCATCCAGTGGGCGTCCACCGGGTTGGAGGGGGTGACCACCTTCAGGCCCGCGGTGTGGGCGAAGTACGCCTCGTGCGACTCGCTGTGGTGCTCGACCGCGCCGATGCCGCCCGCGTAGGGGATGCGCACGGTCACGGGCAGCTTGATGTGGCCGAGCGCCCGGGCGTGCATCTTGGCCAGCTGGGTGACGATCTGGTCGAACGCCGGGTAGACGAAGCCGTCGAACTGGATCTCCACCACCGGGCGGTAGCCGCGCAGCGCAAGGCCGATCGCGGTGCCCACGATGCCGGACTCGGCCAGCGGGGTGTCGATCACCCGGTCCTCGCCGAAGTCCTTCTGCAGCCCGTCGGTGACCCGGAAGACACCGCCGAGGCGGCCCACGTCCTCACCCATGACCAGCGTCTTGGGGGAGGCCTCCAGCTCCTTGCGAAGCGCCTCGTTCAGCGCCTTGACCATCGTGAAACTGCTCATGTCAGCGGTCCTCCCCGCCCTCGAAGGAGGCCGCGTACGCCTCGTACTGCGCCCGCTCCTCGTCGACCAGTGCATGGCCGTCGGCATAGACATGCTCGAAGATCGCTGCGGGGGACGGGTCCGGCATGGTGCGGACGCCCTCGCGGACCCGCCGGGCCAGCTGCTCGCTCTCGGTCTCCACCGCGTCCAGGAACTCCTGGTCGGCCCAGCCCTGCCGGGTCAGGTGCGCCTTGAGGCGCTCGATGGGGTCCTTGAGCTTCCAGGCCTCCAGCTCCTCGGTGAGCCGGTAGCGGGTGGGGTCGTCGGAGGTGGTGTGGGCACCCATGCGGTAGGTGAAGGCCTCCACCAGTACCGGGCCGTTGCCGCTGCGGGCGTGGTCCAGTGCCCAGCGGGTGACCGCCAGGCAGGCCAGGACGTCGTTGCCGTCCACCCGGATGCCGGGGAAGCCGAAACCGGAGGCACGCCGGTAGATCGGCACCCGGCTCTGCTTCTCGGTGGGCTCGGAGATCGCCCACTGGTTGTTCTGGCAGAAGAAGACCACCGGGGCGTTGTAGACCGAGGCGAAGGTGAAGGCCTCGTTGACGTCGCCCTGGCTGGAGGCACCGTCGCCGAAGTAGGCGATCACCGCGTCGTCGGCACCGTCCTTGGTGATGCCCATGGCATAGCCGGTCGCGTGCAGCGTCTGCGAGCCGATGACGATGGTGTAGAGGTGGAAGTTCTTCTCGTTGGGGTCCCAGCCGCCGTGGTTCACGCCGCGGAACATGCCCAGCAGGTTGAGCGGGTTCACACCCTTGACCCAGGCCACACCGTGCTCGCGGTAGGTGGGGAAGGCGTAGTCGCCCGGTCGCATGGCGCGACCGGAGCCGACCTGCGCGGCCTCCTGGCCGAGCAGTGACGCCCACAGGCCCAGCTCGCCCTGGCGCTGCAGGGCGGTGGCCTCGGCGTCGAAGCGGCGGACGAGGACGAGGTCGCGGTAGAGCGCGCGCAGCTCGTCCGGGGTGGTCTCCAGGGAGAAGTCCGGATGCTCGATCCGCTCACCCTGGGGGGTCAGCAGCTGGACGAGCTCGGGCTCCGGCGGCGACACGATGCTGCCGGAGCGGGAGGGCCCCCGCTTCCTGCGGGTGCCGGAGGCCTTCTTGGGCACTCCCGCCGTGCTGTCGACGGTCACGTTCACTCCTCGGTCTGTCCGGCCCCCGGGGTCGCCGGCAACCGGTCCGACATCCTCCCGTTCGGCCGCCTCCTTCGGCGGTCCTCCTCGCGGTTTCCGCGCGGGGTGTGCGCGGGGTGTGCGAAGCGGGGGGCGGTCTTTCTGTGCTCCCGGGGACGACCCGCAGAGAACGTTACCCAGCAGAAGCATGAAGTGCGCTTGAGCTTGGACGTCCTAGTTGTTCCGTCGGCGGTGGAGCCTCGGGCTCTGATGTCAGGGTTCCCGTCGGTGCACCTGCGCACGCTATCCGGAGCCACCCGCTCGGCGTAAGGGCCTCCGAGGAGGAACTTCGGTTCAAAACCGGGCGGCGCGGGCCTCCCGGCAGGGGAGCCGGAAAGTAGTACGCACTCGGACGAAGTGGACATGCCATGGATCACCGGCCTCCTTTACCGCTCGGTACCCCCTGCCCGGCAACAACACTGACGTCACGTCAGCGGATTTCGCCACACCCGCCACAGCAGTACCATCGGTCACGTGATCAACGGTCAGCACATTGACCGCCGCAGCCGTACGCCACGCATCCCCAGCCCGGCCCCGCCCGCCGACGCCGCCGCGGCCCTCCTCCGGCGCTACGACGCCGGCGAGCCGCTGGAGGCCTCCCCCGTGGCCGAGGGCCTGCTCAACCACGGATACCGGGTGCTGACCACGGCCGGCACCTACTTCCTGAAGTGCTACGTCGACCGCACCACCGCCGTCCCGGCCGCCATCGCCGCCCAGCACCACGCCACCGCGGCCCTGCACGCCCTCGGCCTGCCCACCGCGCCCCCGCTGGCCGCCCGGGACGGCCGTACCGTGGTGGCGTTCGCCGGGCGGCGCTACGCCCTCTTCCCCTGGGTGGACGGTAGCCACCGGGCCGGACACGAGCTCACCCCGGACCAGTGCGCCGAACTGGGCACCCTGCTGGGCGCCGTCCACCTGGCCCTGGCCAGGGTCCACCCCCCGGTGCTACAGCCCCTGGTCCAGCCCAGTGCCGACCCGGTACGCACCGAGGAGCTCATCGAGGAACTGCTGGCCCTGGCCGCCGCCCACCGCCCCCAGGACGAGCTGGACCTGCTGGCCCGGCAGCGGCTGCTGGAACGCCGCGGCCTGCTGGCCTCGCACGCCCACCGCCGCCCGCGGCCGGACGCCGCCCCGCCCACCGGGTGGGTGCACGGCGACTTCCACCCGCTGAACCTGCTCTACCGGGGGTCCGAGCCGGTCGCGATCCTGGACTGGGACCGGCTGGGCCTCAAACCGCGCGCCGAGGAGGCCGTCCGCGGAGCCACCCTCTTCTTCCACCACCCCCTCACCGGGGCACTGGACCTGGTGCGGGTGCGGCGCTTCTCCCAGGCCTACCGGGCGGCTGGGGCGGCCGGGGCCGAGGAGATGGCGGCCGCGGTGCACCGGGTGTGGTGGGAGCGGCTCAACGACTTCTGGATGCTGCAGTGGCGCTACCAGCGCGGCGACCACCGGGCGGACCCGCTCTTCCCGGCCGCAGCGGCGCAGATCGTCTCCTGGTGCGAGGAGTACGAACAGGTGCTGGACGCATACATCAACTGACCGGCCGGGCGCCCCGCGGCGGAGGCGCGGGACGGGGCGGGAACGGGACGGCAACAGGTGGCCGGACATGCGGCGGCCCGGACCGGCGGAGCCGGGTCCGGGGCCGAAAGGGCAGGTCAGGGGCCGAAATGCAGGTCAGGGGCCGAAATACAGGTCAGGGGCCGAAATACAGGTCAGGGGCTGGCCGCGCCACCCGGAGTGCCCCCGACATCGGTGGGGGTGGGGCCGCCCCCGTCATCGCCACCGGCCGCATTGCCGCTGGAGCTGGCACTGGGTTCGGGCGACGACGGCGCCGACTCCGAGGAGCTGGGCGGCGGCGTCGAGACCGTCGGCGACGAGGTCGGCGGCTCCGATGTCGGCGGCTGCGAGGTCGGCGGCTGCGAGCTGGCCGGGGCCGACGAGGTCGGACCGGGGAGCGGCACACCGCCGGGCGACTCGTTGATCGTCCCGGTGCTCCCGGTCGGCGGCTGCGACCCGAAGCTGGGCGTGGGTTCCTCGCTCGGCGCACCGCTGGTACTGGAGGCGCTGGGAGCCGTGGGATTGGTGGTGCCGGGGTTGGGGCCACCGGAACCGGAGTGCTGGGAGGCCAGTATCGCGGCCACCACCGCCACCGCGGCGGCCGCGGCCAGCGCCAGCCAGAGCAGCGGGCTGCGCCCGCGCGGCGGCTCGTCGTCCGCCTGGGCCGGAACACCCGCTCCCGGGCCGCCCCTGCCGTAACCGCCCGCCGGGGTGTCATAGGGCCGGTAGCCCGGACCCAGCGCCGTCGGAGCGTTGCTGCCCATCGGCGGCGTCGCGGTGCCGAACTGCTCGGTCACGGCGTTGGAGCCGTTCGGCATGGCCGCACCGGCGGCACCGGCCGCCGCCAGCCCCGCCACCGCGGCACCCGCCGCTCGGCCTGCACCGGTGCCCGAACCGCCGTGCAGCTCGCGCAGCGTCTGCTGCACATGCGCACGGAACTCGTCGGCGCTCTGGAAGCGCTCGTCGGGGTTCTTGGCCAGCGACCGCAGAACCAGGCCGTCCAGCTGCGGCGGCACCCGGTGGTGGGCCTGCGAGGGCGGCACCGGATTGTCCTGAACGTGCTGGTAGACCACCGAGAGCGGGGTGTCACCGGTGAACGGCGGCCGCAGCGTCAGCAGCTCATAGAGCATGCAGCCGGTGGCATAGAGGTCGGAGCGGTGGTCCACCGCCTTGCCGAGTGCCTGCTCCGGGGAGAGGTACTGCGGAGTGCCCATCACCATGCCGGTCTGGGTCATGGTGCTCGCGGCGCCGGTGAGCGCACGTGCGATGCCGAAGTCCATCACCTTGACCGCGCCCGCGGTGGTGATGATCACATTGGCGGGCTTGATGTCGCGGTGCACGATGCCGTGCCGGTGGCTGTACGCCAGCGCCTCCAGCACACCGGCGATGATGATCAGCGCCTGGTCGACCGGCGGCGCCTCCTCGTCCACCAGGAGATCGCGGACGGTGCGGCCCTCCACCAGCTCCATGACGATGTACGGCATGGAGTCGCCGTTCGCCAGCTCCTCCTCGCCGGTGTCGTACACCGCCACCACGGCATGGTGGTTGAGCGAGGCCACCGAGTGCGCCTCGCGCGTGAAACGCTGGCGGGCCACGTCGTCCTGGGCCAACTCGGTGCGGAGCAGCTTCACCGCGACTGTGCGCCCAAGACGCAGGTCCTGGGCGGCGAACACCTCGGCCATGCCGCCGCGGCCGAGCCGCCGGGTCAACTGGTAGCGCCCCTCGCCGACCGTCCCGAAGTCGCCCTCGACGCCCTGCCCCGGAGTACCGGGGGCGCCGAAGCCGGAGCGGCCGAACCCGCCGGTGCTGTGCGCGGCGGCCGGCGTGTGCGGAGTGTCCTGGGCGGCGCCCGGGGCCCGGCCGCCGTGGATGGCGTCCTGCTCTCCCGGGACGACGTTCGGTGACTGCTCACGGGCGGTGTCGCGGCGGTCGCCGTCCCCCGTGTGCGGTGTCTCTGCCATCACTCCTCGCCGTCCGTCGTCGGCCTGAATGCGATCACGCTCTCGTCTCTGTCTCGGGTCCGCCGGGGCCCGGCAACCTGATCTGCCCCTCCTGCCCACAAACGGGCCGGAGGAGGGGTTCCTCCGTGCACGCTACCGCCTTCGAAGGGCGTCCGTGTCGGCTGAACCACCTGGGTGACGCCTACCCGGCCACCGCCGGGCGCGCACCCCCGCGGTCGGCGCGCAATCTGCCCTCGCACGCCCCGTGTGCCCATGTCCGCCCACGTCCGACCGGTCAGATCACCGCCCCGGGTCCGCTCGCCGGGCCCGGGAACCGCATCCCGGAGTACCCGTCCGTGGGGCTGGTGTACGGACCCTCGTTGTCCCTCTGGGTCCGGGCCGCCACGATCGCCACGATGATGCCGATCAGGACCAGCACACCCACGATCACACCGACCACCACCAGCGCCGTGCCGCAACCGTTGCCGCTGGGCTGCGGCGGGCGCGGCGCGAACGGGGCCGGGCCCGGCGCAAAGGGGCCCGGCGGCGGTGTGGGCGCCCCCATCCGCATCGGCTGCATCGGCCCCGGTATGGGACCCGCCATGGGGCCCGGCATCGGACCGGGCATGGGTGCGGGGCCCTGCTGCGGGAAGCCCTGCCTCGGCGGCGGGGTGTGCAGCGGCCGGTTCTGCGGCGGACCGTACTGCGGAACCGGGCCCGGCACCGGTGTGTGCGGCATTGGCGTGTGCGGCGGGGGCGTGTGCGGCGGCGGAGTCTGCGGTGGCGGCGTGTGCACGGGAGTGTGCGGTGGGGTGTGCGGGGCCATCGGGCCACCGGCGCCGAACGACGGCACAGGACCGGGCTGGTACGGCTGGCGCACCTGCTCCGGGGAGGGCGTCCGCAGCTCCCCTGTGACCTGCGGGAAGATCGCCGAGGAGATGGGGCTGCCGCCACCGGAGCCCTGCCCATGGGCGGCACTGGGACCACCGCCGATCACCAGCGGGGTCGCCCCGCCCTGCTCGCCGGAGGCGGCCCGCCGCACCTCCTCCCGCATCGCCTCGGCAGTGGGGAAGCGATGCGCCGGATCCTTGCGCAGCGCCCGCGCCACCAGGGCGTCCACCGCAGGGGTGACCGCCCGGTTGATGGTGGAGGGCGCCGGAGGCTGCTCCTGCACATGCTTGTAGGCGATGGAGAACGCGGTGTCGCCGTCGAACGGAAGCCGCCCGGTGAGCAGCTCGAAGAGCAGGCACCCCACCGAGTAGAGGTCCGCGCGCGCGTCCACGCTCTTGCCGAGCGCCTGCTCCGGGGAGAGGTACTGCGGGGTGCCCACCACCATGCCGGTCTGGGTCATCGAGGTGACCCCAGACTGCAGCGCACGGGCGATGCCGAAGTCCATCACCTTGACGACGCCCTTGGGCGTCACCATCACATTGCCCGGCTTGATGTCGCGGTGCACCAGCCCCTGCTCGTGCGAGGCTCCCAGCGCCGCCAGCACCTCCGCGGTGATCTTCAACGCGCGGTCGGCGGGCATCGCCCCGTGCTGCTCCATCTCCTTGCGCAGCACCGCGCTGAGCGAGGTTCCCTCGACGTACTCCATGACGATGTACGGCACCGTGGAGCCGTCACCGTCGGTGTCCTCACCGCTGTCGTAGACCGCCACGATATTGGTGTGGCTCAGCCGCGCCACAGCCTGCGCCTCGCGCCGGAACCGCTCGCGGAAGGAGGACTCCCGGCCCAGGTCGGTGTGCAACGTCTTCACGGCCACCGGCCGGTCCAGCACGGTGTCATGGGCGAGGTGGACGGAGGCCATGCCTCCCTGGCCCAGCAGCTGCTGCAGCACATATCTGCCGTGCCCGACCGCCCGCAGGCCGGCGCCCGCACCGTCCGTGGTGCCGTCCTCACCCATCGTCCTCAACATCCCCCTCGGCGTGCCGCGCCGCCGCTGCCGCCGCGTACGCGTGGTGTGTGGACCGGCCGGAGGGCCCAACGGCCTTCGGCAGGGGCCAGGTTATCGGCACGCCCCGACGTCCGTACCGGGGCGTGCGATCGTACTGTGCACGCCCCGGTACACGGGAGTCGGGGGCCGATCGGTTCCGGTACGCCGGAGTGCGCCGGACACGTCGGAACACGGGTGGGCGATCGGCCGCGACACGGGGATCAGAGGTACGGGCCCGACCGCATACCCCGGCCGGGCTCTCCGGGCTCCTCGCCGAGCTGACCGGCCTGCCCGGGCGGCAACGCACGGCGCATCTGCTCCAACTGCGCCCTGGCCGCCATCTGCTGGGCGAACAGCGCCGTCTGGATGCCGTGGAACAACCCCTCCAACCAGCCCACCAGCTGGGCCTGGGCGATCCGCAGCTCGGCCTCGCTGGGGATGGTGTCCTCGGTGAAGGGCAGCGAGAGCCGCTCCAGCTCCTCCACCAGCTCGGGGGCCAGCCCCTGCTCCAGCTCCTTGATGGAACTGGCGTGGATGTCCTTCAGACGCACCCGGCTGGCCTCGTCCAGAGGTGCCGCGCGCACCTCCTCCAGCAGCTGCTTGATCATGCTGCCGATCCGCATCACCTTCGCCGGCTGCTCCACCATCTCGGTGACCGGCAGCTCACGCGGCTCGTCCCCCTCGCCGCCGGACAGCAGGCGAGCACCTCCGTGGGCACCGCCGACGGCCATGCCGTCCGGGCCGACGATCAGGACGTGCGGGCTGTCTTCCGGCCGTTCGTTCATCGGCGTGTTCATGAGCGCCATTCTTCCTCACCGGGGCGCGCCGAGGTCGAGTGCCCCGGAGAAGTGGGGTGGCAAAAGTACGGTCGCACGGCGGCCGGCCGACGGTCAGCGGCGGCGCAGCCGCAGACCCACCAGCGCCACCCCGAAGCCGATCAGGCTCATCCCCATCCCGAGCGGCAGATAGGTCCCCGCCGCGACCGAGGAGAAGGGGACGGCGGTGGGTATCTCGCCGTCGGCCTCGTCCACCCCCGGGAGGGCAGGATCGGCCGCGACCGGGAGCGCACCGCCGGGGAGCGGCTGGTCCGTGGTGACCGGCGGTGGTTGCGGCAGGCTGCGCCGCGACCCCGGTATGCCGGCCGCTTCGGCGTCCTCCGCGCCTGCCGTCTCCTGGTGCGGCAGCCGGTGGGCCGTCCCGGTCCGCTCGCCCACGGCGGCCGACGGATGCGGCAGTACGGTCGCGCCCACGTCGGGTGCGCCGATCTGCGGGGCTGCGCCGGAGAGCTTCCCGGGGGCGTCTGAGCAGGCCTGCCGCGGGGTGTGCCCGAGGCGGTGCCGGTCCTCTCCGGACCGGACGGTGCCGCGGTGCGCGGCACCGGCACCGGCACCCGTCCGGGCGTCGGGGCTCTGGGCGCCGGTGTTCTGGGCGCCGGTGTTCTGGGCACCAGTGTTCTGGGCACTGGGGGTCCGGCCGGCATGGCTCCGGACGGTCCGGCGGTGGTCACCGGAGGGCTGCGGGGAGTGTGCGGAGTGGGCCGCGGGCCGATCGCAGCCGCCGGAGGGCGGGGCCGCGGCGGCCGTCGGGGCCGGTGCCAGCAGTGCGGCGGTGGCCAGAGCGCCGCAGAGTGCCAGCAGCACGGGCGCGGGGACCCTGCCCGCCGCAGACGCGGCGGCCGGGCGGGGCGGGACACGGTGACGGGACCGGCCCGAGCCGACGGGCGAGACCCGGCGGGGGGCGGCGGGGCGGGGCAGGCACGGGATTGCGGTCACTGGCGGGCGTCCTTCCGACAGCCGCCGCTCGCAAGCGACAGCACCGGGCAAGGCCGGCGGCGCCCAGGACCTCGGCGCCGCTACCCTCCGACCTGCGGAGCGTGGTCGGACGGTTCCTCTCCAGAATCACACAAGCCGACATGCGCGGCATATCGGACTGCCAGTGCCTGCCCCGGCCGGCTCAGACCGCCAGCAGGATCTTCCCGATGTGTCCGCTGCTCTCCATCAGCCGGTGCGCCTCCGCCGCCTCGGCCATCGGCAGGACCCGGTCGACCACTGGGCGCACCACACCGGACTCGATCAACGGCCAGACGTGTTCCCGCACCGAGGCCACGATGGCGGCCTTCTCGTCGAGCGGCCGGGCGCGCAGGCTGGTCGCGGCGACCGCGGCCCGCTTGGCGAGCAGCTTGCCCAGATTCAGCTCCGCCTTGGCGCCGCCCTGCATACCGATCACCACCAGCCGGCCGTTGACCGCCAGGGCGTCCAGATTGCGGTCGAGGTACTTCGCCCCGACGACATCGAGGATGACGTCCGCGCCCCGCCCCTCGGTGGCGTCCGCCAGCGCCGCGACGAAGTCCTGCTCGCGGTAGTCGATCAGTACGTCCGCGCCCAGCTCCCGACAGGCCGCCAGCTTCTCCGCACTGCCCGCAGTCACCGCCACCGTGGCACCGACCGCCTTGGCCAGCTGGATCGCCATCGTCCCGATACCGCTCGACCCGCCGTGCGCCAGCAGCGTCTCCCGCGGACGCAGATGCGCGACCTGGAAGACGTTGGACCACACCGTCGACACCACCTCTGGCAGACCGGCTGCCTCCACCAGCCCGACCCCCTTGGGCACCGGCAGCAGCTGCCCGGCCGGCACCGCGACCCGGGTCGCATAGCCGCCGCCGCTCAGCAGCGCGCACACCTCGTCACCGACCGCCCACCCAGCCACACCCGAGCCGAGTTCGACGATCCGTCCCGAGCACTCCAGCCCCGGATACGGCGAGGCGCCCGGCGGCGGATCGTAGAAGCCCCGCCGCTGCAGCACATCGGCCCCGTTGACGGCCGAGGCCGCCACCTCCACCAGTACCTCGCCCTCACCGGGCACCGGATCCGGCACCTCCGCCCATACCAGCGCGTCGGGGTCACCCGGTTTTGGAATCGTGATCGCTCGCATGCGGACCACGCTAGCCCCGCCGGACGCGGGCCGCAGACATCAGGCCCGGGAGGCCTCACGGATGGTGATCAACCGGTCGGTGAGCTGCAGCACGGCCGCCTCCGGGTCGCAGTAGTGCAGCAGTCGGCTGCCCCGTACGACCGCGACGACCAGATCGGGGCACTCACGCGGGCTGCGCCCAGCCTCCGCGCGGGTGACCGGGCGCTCACCCAGATCCATCCCGGTGCCATGGGTGAGCAGATCCTCCATCACCGCGCCGGTGTTGGGACTCAGCATCGACATGCCCAGCAGGCGGCCCGCCGAGCCTGAACTGGTCACGACCACATTGGCACCGCTCTGCCGCAGCAGCGGGACGTTCTCGTCCTCGCGCACGGCGACCACCACGGTGGCCCTCCGGTTGAGCTGCCGGGCGGTCAGGGTCACCAGGACGCCGGTGTCGTCGCGCTGGGCGGCCACCACCACTCTGGAGGCGGTGTCCAGCCGGGCCCGCTGCAGGATCTCGGTACGTGTCGCATCGCCCAGCACCGCCACAAGACCGTCGGCGGTGGCAGCGTCCACTGCCGCCCGCTGGGGGTCCACCACCACGATCTCGTCCTTGGACAGCCCCTGGCCCAGCAGGGCGTCCACCGCATGGCGGCCCTTGGTCCCATAGCCGACGACGACGGTGTGTTCGCGCAAGGCGTTCCTCCAGCGGGTCAGCCGCAGCTGATGGCGGGTGCGCTCGGCCAGCACCTCCAGGGTGGTGCCCACCAGGATGATCAGAAAGATCACTCGCAGCGGGGTGATCACCAGAATGTTGGTGAGCCGGGCACCCTGGCTCACCGGCGTGATGTCGCCGTAGCCGGTGGTGGAGAGGGTCACGGTGGCGTAGTAGGCGGAGTCCAGCAGATCCACCGGCCCGCCGGCACTGTCGTGGTAGCCGCCACGGTCGGCGTAGACGACCAGCACGGTGAGTGCCAGCACCGCCAGCGCCAGCAGCAGGCGCCGGGCGACCTGCAGCAGAGGGGGAAGCGCAGCCCGGCTCGGCAGCAGGATCGACCGGTCGGCGGGCTCCTGACGGAGGAACCACGCCCGGTCCCGGGAACGCGGCCGGTCGGAGGGGTGCGACCGCGGCTGACGGACACTCAACGGCCCGGCACCTCCAGCAGCTCCACCACCGCACCGGCGGGCAGACCACCGGGCGGGACCACCGCGAACGCATCGGCGAGGGCCAGGCCCCGCAGCATCGCCGGACCGTCGAAGGCCAGCGGTTCGGCGCCGCGTTCCGAGAGCCGCACCGGCAGCAGCCGGGTGTCACCGGGGTGGCCCGGCATCCCGCCCGCGGTCGGCGCCCGGCGGGCCGCTGCGGCCACATGCCCGCCCAGGGCGCGCAGCAGCGGGACGGCCAGGGTCACGGCCCCGGCCACCGCGGCCAGCGGGTTGCCCGGCAGGCCGACCACATGGCGGACCCCCGGCTCGGGCTCCGGCGCGGGGCCTGACAGCAGACCCGCCGCAGGCCGCGACTCGGACGCCCCGCCGGAGCCGGCGGGGGCAGGACCCGGCGGCAGCTCGGCGAGCATCATCGGATGACCGGGCCGCACCGCCACGGAGTCCACCAGCAGCCGGGCACCGGCCTGGGCCAGGGCCTCATGGAGGAAGTCCACCGGCCCTGCGGCTGTACCGCCGGTGGTGACCACCACATCGGCAGAGGAGTGGCGCAGGGCGTCACGCAGCAGCGCCAGATCGTCCCGCACCAGACGGCGGCCGATCAGCCTGGCGCCGCACCCCTCCAGCCAGGGGTGCAGCAGCGGGCCCAGGGCGTCCCGGACCCGGCCGTCCCTCGGGGGACCGGACTCCAGCAGCTCATCGCCGAGCAGCAGCAGCTCCACGGTGGGTCGGCGGTGCACGGCGAGCCGGTCGCAGCCGGCTGCGGCAGCGAGGCCCAGCACGGCCGGGGTGACCGTGGCACCGGCCGGCAGCAACGGCTCGCCCCGACGGCACTCCTGACCGCGGGGGCGCACATCGCGGCCCGGTTCCGCGGCCCGGGGGGCGCGGTCGTGCAGCAGGTCGCCGCCCTGCTGGCGCTGCTCGACCGAACCGTGCTCCCGGCGCAGTACGGCGGTGGCCCCGGCAGGCAGCGGAGCTCCGGTGGCGATCCTGGTGGCGGTGCCGTCGGGGAGCGGGCCGGACGGGCTCTGGCCTGCCAGCAGACGGCCGTGCAGCCGCCAGGGGCCGGGACCGGCGACCGCCCAGCCGTCCATGGCGGCGGTGTCGAAGGGCGGCAGGTCGGTACGGGCCACGAGGGGCTCGGCGAGGGCGTGGCCCAGGGCCTCCGCCGGCTCGGCGTGCACGGTCTCCAGTCGGCGGCCGCCTGCCCGGCGGGCGACGTCGCGCGCCGACTGCCAGGGCATTGAGGGTGGCGGTCCCGGCCGCGGTGCGTCGCCCGGGGAGGCTGCGGGCGCATCCTGGTCGAAGGGCGCGTCCTCGGTTCGGCGCGGCTCGGAGGCGCGAGGCGCCTCGGGGTCGGTGCCCACGGATGCGGCCGTACTCATCCGGGGCCGTTGGCGTCGCGCGGTTCGGCAGCCCAGCGCTCGGCAAGGGCCGCTGCCTTACGGCATGTCTCGGAGACCGCCTCGGGGCCGCCTCCGGCACGGGCGGCCGCATAACCGACCAGGAACGCGGTCAACGGGGCGGCCGGACGGGCCACACCGTGTGCCACGACCTTGGTCATGTCGAGCAGCTCGGCGATGTCGACATCGAGGTCGACTCCCAGTTCGATCTTGGCTTCGGTGATCCAGTCATCCAGCACGCCGCCCATGTTCCCGGATTCCGGGGCAGGCGGCATGCATCGCCCGACGCCGTGTTGGTTGTCCGAGGGCCGTCCCTGGTCGGGCTGTCCGTGCGGGCGCTGTGCCTGCCGGCGCTGTTCATGACCGGGAGGTCGAGGTCTGAACCGTCCATTCTCAGGCTGCCTATGCGCAGGCTGTCCATGTCCAGGCTGTCCATACCCAGGGATGGCCGCCGTCGGCCGATCAGCGGGACCGGCGCTGCCGAGCTGCCTCGACCTGCTCCCAGGTGTCGCAGTCATAGGCGACGCCGTCGGGGTCCGGGAGCCTGGCCGCCCGAAGCCCGCCGACCAGTCGACGCAACGACAGGCCATCGGGGCGGCCGCCGTGCTGGGCCAGCAGGCCGATGAGCGCGCTGCGCAGCGCCTCTGCACGGTAGGCGGCAGCCAGAGGCTGCTCCCGGCCGTCGGCGTCGACCAGGACCGCGGCATCCAGATGCCTGTCCTCAAGCGCCTCCACCAGACGCCGCACGGCGGGCTGGTCGAGGAAGGGCAGATCGGCTGCCAGCAGCGCCACCACAGGCGCCTGGACACATGGCAGCCCCGCGGCGATTGCGGCCACCGGCCCTCCACCGGGCGGATCCTCCCTGGTCCAGTGCACCCTTCGGCCGCCCGTGTCGCGAACCGGACCCACGACCACCGTGGTGCCGGCATCGGGGCATGCCTCCAGAACATGGACCAGCAGCGTGGACTCCCCCACGCGCAGGCCGGGCTTGTCCGCCCCACCGAGTCGGCGGGCGGCCCCACCTGCCAGGACCAGTACGTCATAGGCGATCCGCCCCGTGCTGCTCTGCTGCATGACCCGAGTATCGACCCTCGGCCACCAAATAAGATGCTGTTGCAATTATTTCTGGCGCTGCTTATTGTCCGGTACGGCAGGACCCACCGCATCGCCACAACCCGAGCGAGGAAGTCCATGAGCGCCCTCTTCGAGCCCCTCACCCTTCGCAGCCTCACGATCCCCAACAGGGTGTGGATGGCTCCCATGTGCCAGTACTCCGCGGCACCGGAAGGCATCGACACCGGCGTGCCCGGCGACTGGCACTTCCAGCACCTTGCCTCCCGTGCGGCCGGCGGCGCCGGGCTGATCCTGGTCGAGGCCACCGCCGTCCTCCCCGAGGGTCGTATCAGCACCCATGACCTGGGCTTGTGGAACGAACGTCAGCAGCAGGCCTTCGCCCGGATCACCGCCTTCCTCGAACAGCAGGGCACCATCCCCGGTATCCAGCTCGCCCATGCAGGACGCAAGGCCGGTGACGCTCAGCCCTGGTCAGGCCAGGGTGCGCTCTCCCCGGAGGAGGGAGGGTGGCAGGCCGTCGCTCCGAGCCCGCTGGCGTTCGGCGACCGGCCCGTCCCGCACGAGCTGGACACCGAGGGGATCCAGCGAGTCGTCCAGGGGTTCGCGGACGCTGCCCGCCGCGCCCACGATGCAGGATTCAAGGTCATCGAGCTGCACGGTGCTCACGGCTACCTGATCAATGAGTTCCTCTCTCCGTACGCCAACCGGCGCACGGACTCCTACGGTGGAACCATCCAGAACCGGATGCGTCTGGCCCTGGAGGTCGTCGAGGCCGTCCGCGTTGTCTGGCCCGACGAACTGCCGCTCTTCTTCCGCACATCGGCCACCGACTGGCTGTCCGGAGACACCGCCGACGAGCGGGAGGGCTGGACCGGCGAGGACACCGTCCTCCTGGCCAAGGAACTCCAGGCCCGAGGCGTCGATCTCCTCGATGTCTCCACTGGCGGCAACGCACCTGACGCCCGTATTCCGGTCGCCCCTGGGTTCCAGGTGCCTTTCGCCGAGACCGTCCGTGTCCGGACCGGACTTCCCACCGCGGCCGTCGGCCTGATCACCGAGCCCGAGCAGGCCGAGGAGATCGTGGCTTCGGGTAGGGCCGACGCCGTACTGCTCGCCCGTGAGCTGCTGCGCAACCCCACCTGGCCTCTGCAGGCTGCCCGTCGGCTGGGTGCCGAGGTGCGTCCTCCGGTGCAGTACTCCCGCGCCCACTGACCTGGCCTTCCAGCACCCGGTCAGCGTGCCAGCCTCAGGTGCTGGCCGGGCTGGATCATGTCCGGGTTGCCACCGAGGATGTCGCGGTTGAGGTCGTAGAGCGCGTGCCAGCCGCCGTGCAGGTGAGACTGGTGGGCGATGGAGGTGAGCGTGTCACCGTGGTGGACGGTCCAGTAGGAGCTCCCCGGCGCGGGCACCTTCACCGGCATCATCGCCTGCACTGTCCAGGGCGTCAGTGACTCCACACCGGAGACCTGCGCCGGGTGCTGCGGGATGCGGGCGGACGTGAGGTGCAGTGGCGTCCGGGCCCCGCTCCGTGAGGCGCGTCCGCAGACCGGCCAGGGGGTGAGGCCCCGGGACTCCACGATCCGGTCGCCCACTGCGATCTGCTCCTCGCGGCTCGCCAGGTCGGCGCGCGGAGCAAAGCGGCGGCCGCCGTAGTCCTCCCAGGTGCCCTGGGTCATCTGCAGACCGCCGTAGTAGCCGTTGCCGGTGTTGATGTCCCAGCGGCCGCCGCTCTCGCAGCCGGCGATCCGGTGCCAGTCGGCGCGGTCACCCGACGCGGACGCGGACGCAGCCGTGGCTGTGGTCGGCGTCCCCGCACGCGCCCCGGCTGCCGCGGCAGCTGCCTGGTCGACCAGGCCCATGGCGATGAACACCGCCAGCAGGGTCGTCAGAACAGTGACGACGGCACGCATCGGTGAGAACGACGGCATCGGATGACTCCTTCGGTTCTGCGCTGCGGACGACGCCATGGATCGACGTCTGTCCTTCTCCAGGGAGCACGTCTACGAGCCGAAAGTCCGACATAAGACGCTCGACCAGGCGCCGAACGGACCAGCCAATTCCCTCCCAGGGGTGATCAGCCGTCAGTCCGACTCTGTGAAAACCACCTCACCGCCACTCCTCCTCCGGAGAGGAGGCGGTGCCGGACGCACCGGAGAGACGCACTTCAGTGCCCCTGCCCGGTCCATCAACTACCCATCGGATAAGTCGCTTTGATCGACGGATCCGACTCCCGCAGCCCGGAAAGACTGCTCCCTGGAGCGTCTGTCATACCTTGCCTATCCCCAGCGTGGTCTCCGACGGGAGCAGGCCGGAACCGAGCATGGAAACCCAGAACTCGCCCAGCAGATCGGCGAGTCGGGCCGTGTCGTGCTCGCCGAGGGCCGCCCATGGAGCAGCGGCCAGCTCATCTGTGCGCCGCTCCACCTCGGCACGCAGGGCACGCCCGGCATCGGTGGCACCGTCCGGGCCCAACAGGCCCCGGGCGGTGAGCCGTTCACCTGCTGCACTCCACTCCTGCGCGCTCCAGCCCCGACTCTCAAAGGTCTTCTCGGATGCGGCACCGATGGCTGCGAATGACACCAGTGCCTCCACCGGATCGAGGCCGGCTGTCAGCAGAGCGGCCAGGTGTCGTCGCCGCGGTGCTCACGCAGCACGGTCGCGGCATGCCAGAGCCGCAGATGCGGCGCGTCCGGCCGGTCCAGTGCGGCGTTGGCCGCGGCAAGCGGTCGTCCGGCCGTACCCGCAGCCTCGGCGGCCCGCTCGGCAAGTGCTGCGGCCTCCGCCATCTCGGAGCTCTCCGCACGCTCACCCAGCAGTTCGCGGTACGTACGGTCGACGGCCCGCAGGCGGGCGGCCAGCACCTCCGCGGGAGCAGCCTTCTCCCAGGCGGAGGTCGTGTACTGCTCGACCATGCGCGGGCTGAAGCTGTAGAAGGCCGAGGTGATCCGCCCCGGTGGCACCGGCCCCAGGGGCGCGGCACGGTACGGGAAGTAACTCGGCCAGCGCGTATCGGTGTTGTAGCCGAGTGCGGCCGCCTCCTCGAATGCGGCCGGCGCGTAGTAGAGCACCGCGTGCAGCGGCTCGAGCAGGTGCCACATCTGCCGTACACGACCCAGGTTGCGCCGCATCGCTCTGCCTCCTCGGCTCAGAACTTGACAGTGACTAGATTGCCTGCAGCGGGAGAAACTTGTCAATGCCTAGATTCCGCGTAACCTGCTGTGCATGACCAACCAGCGCGCTTACCACCACGGAGACCTGCGGCGCGCCGTGATCGCCGCCGCCCTCGACGTCATCGCCGCCGAGGGACCGTCCGCGCTGTCACTGCGCGACCTCGCGCGCCGCGCGGGCGTCTCGCACGCCGCCCCCGCGCACCACTTCGGGGACCGGACGGGCCTGCTCACCGCGATCGCCACCGAAGGCCACATCCTGCTGGCCGGTGAGCTGGCGGAGAGCAGCGACCTGCGTGACATGGGGGCGCACTACATCCGGTTCGCGACCCGCCATCCAGCGCACTTCCAGGTGATGTTCCGCCCCGACCTGGTGCGCAGCGACGACCTGGAGCTCGTTGCCGCCCGCTCACTCACCGCCGAGCGGCTGGCCGGCGGGGTCGCGGCGCTGGGCGGCCCCGATCCGCAGCTGGCCTTCACCGCCGCCTGGTCGATGGCCCATGGCTTCGCCACCCTGTTGCTCACCGGGAGCCTGGACGCCGTGATCGGCGGCCGCGACCCGGAGGACGTCTTCCGTGCCGCAGCCGCAACCCCGCTTGCGCCACCCCGGCCCTGACGCGAGCACCCGGCCACCGGGCCGTCGAGAAGCCGGGGCACCGGGACACCAGGACACCAGGACACCAGGACACCAGGACAAGATGACCGTCCATGGAGAAGCAGGCCGCGCGACCGGGCCGAAGCCCGGCCCCAGCGACAGCCGGGCGACTGCACTGGCAAGCCGCACGCGGCTCCCGGTCTGTGGCATCGGCGGGAACGGCTCGGTGCGGCCGAGGGTCCCGGCACACACTGCCGCCCGTGTTCGGCTGCACGCGGCAGCCACAAGGCCGCCGCCTGGCAGCACCTCCACGCGGAAGCACCAACGGTCCACCGGGGAACGGCGTGCCGCTGAGCAGAAGCCCCTCAGCTACGCCTCAGCTGTTGGCCATGTCCACAAAGCGGGAGTAGTGGCCCTGGAAGGCCACGGTGATGGTCGCTGTGGGGCCGTTTCGGTGCTTGGCGACGATCAGGTCGGCCTCACCTGCCCGTGGGGACTCCTTCTCGTAGGCATCCTCACGGTGCAGCAGGATGACCATGTCCGCGTCCTGCTCGATCGAGCCGGACTCACGGAGGTCCGAGACCATGGGCTTCTTGTCGGTCCGCTGCTCGGGGCCACGGTTGAGCTGGGAGAGGGCGATGACCGGGAGCTCCAGCTCCTTGGCGAGCAGCTTCAGGTTCCGGGACATCTCCGAGACCTCCTGCTGCCGGCTCTCGGCCCGGCGCGAGCCGCCGGCCTGCATCAGCTGCAGATAGTCGATGACCACCAGCCGCAGGTCATTGCGCTGCTTGAGGCGGCGGCACTTGGCCCGGATCTCCATCATCGACAGATTGGGCGAGTCGTCGATGTAGAGCGGCGCCGCACTGACATCGGGCATCCGGCGGGCGAGCCGGGTCCAGTCCTCGTCCGTCATGTTTCCCGAACGCATATGGTGCAGCGCGACCCTGGCCTCGGCGGAGAGCAGGCGCATGGCGATCTCGTTGCGCCCCATCTCCAGCGAAAAGATGACGCTCGGCATGCCGTTCTTGATCGAGCAGGCCCGCGCGAAGTCCAGTGCGAGCGTGCTCTTTCCCATCGCGGGACGTGCGGCGATCACGACCATCTGGCCCGGGTGCAGCCCGTTGGTGAGGGAGTCCAGATCGGTGAAGCCGGTGGGGACGCCCGACATCTGCCCGCTGCGCGAGCCGATCGCCTCGATCTCGTCGAGGGCGCCCTCCATGATGTCGGCGAGCGGGGCGTAGTCCTCACTGGTGCGCTGCTCGGTGACCGCATAGATCTCCGCCTGCGCTGCGTTGACGATCTCGTCGACGTCGCCCTCGGCGGCGTACCCCATCCCGGCGATCCGGGTGCCGGCCTCGACCAGGCGGCGCAGCACCGCGCGCTCATGGACGATCTCCGCGTAGTACTCCGCGTTGGCGGCTGTGGGCACGGAGTTGACCAGGGTGTGCAGATAGGCCGGGCCGCCGACCCTGGTGATCTCGCCGCGCTTGGTGAGCTCGCCGGCCACCGTGATGGGGTCCGCGGGCTCGCCGCGGGCGTAGAGGTCCAGGATCGCGCCGTGGATCAGCTCATGGGCCGGGCGGTAGTAGTCGGCGGGCTTGAGGACCTCCACCACGTCGGCGATGGCGTCCTTGGACAGGAGCATGCCGCCCAGCACCGACTGCTCCGCAGCGAGGTCCTGCGGGGGCACCCGCTCAAAGGCGTCGCCGCCCCGGCTGGTGCCGGCGTCCCGGTCGCCCTTCCACTCGCGGTCACCCTTCCAGTCGGAGCCGCGGCCGCCGTCGCGGCGGTTGCGCGGCACCGGAAGGCGGTCACCGGGACCGTCGGGCCACTCGTCGTCGGGGGGCGGAGGGGTGTCGTGTTCGTCGTACTGCGGGCCGGTCACGCGTCTTCCCCGTTCAGCGGATGGGGTGGGAGGGGCACTGGGTGATCGAGGCCGGAGTCGTGCGTTCCATACCGGTGCCTCCCTGTCCGCGCGTGGGCCGCGCGCCCATCTCTTTCTTACGGCACCCCTCTGACAGCAAGGCTCCCGGGGCGGGGTGCGACAGGCCGGGGCGACGGTCCACGCTAAGGCTCCTGCGGCCTCTCCACCAAGACGGTTATCCACAGGGGGTGTGGATGAAGGGCGACCGACTGTGGAGAACGAGCCCCAACCTGTGCACAGCCTGGGGGAAACCCCTGTGGATAACCACACGATCTACCTGGCGTCAACGAGCTGACCTGCCGTTACTCCATCCACCCCCTGTGCAGGAGAATTTCTCTGAGCCCATCAGGAAGATCGCCACAAAGGGTGTAGGGATCACTACCACGCGAGGTGGGCAGTAATAGACGAGAAGCACTATAGGCTCTTACCTGTGGATGACCAGGAGAGCACCCCCCGCCGTCACGACCGGGAGATACTGGCACTCGCGGTGCCGGCGTTCGGAGCGCTTGTCGCCGAGCCCCTCTTCCTGATGGCCGACTCGGCCATCGTGGGCCATCTGGGCACCGCTCAACTCGCCGGCCTCGGAGTCGCTGCCTCCCTGCTGGCCACCCTCACCGGGGTGTTCGTCTTCCTCGCCTACGCCACCACCGCAGCCGTCGCCCGCCGGATCGGCGCCGGCGACCGAAGGGCCGCCATCCAGCAGGGCATCGACGGCATCTGGCTGGCCCTGCTGCTCTCCGCCGTCCTGGTACTGCTGGCACTGACATCGGCCCCCCTGCTGGTCGACGCCTTCGGCGCCTCGCGCTCAGCGGCTCCCTACGCCGTCACCTATCTGCGGATCAGCGCCCTCGGCATCCCCGCGATGCTGTCGGTGCTCGCCGCGACCGGCGTACTGCGCGGCCTTCAGAACACCCGCACCCCACTGCTGGTCGCACTGGCCGGCTTCTCCGCCAATCTGCTGCTCAACCTGGGCCTGGTGTACGGAGCGGGGCTCGGCGTGGCCGGTTCGGCATGGGGCACCGTGCTGGCGCAGAGCGGGATGGCGGCCGTCTATGTCCTGGTGGTGGTCCGGGGAGCCCGACGGCACGGCGCGACACTGCGACCCGACCGGGCCGGGATCCGGGCCTGTGCCAGGGCGGGCGGTCCGCTGCTGGTACGCACCGTGAGCCTCCGTGCGATCCTGCTGATCGCCACCGCGGTGGCCGCCCGGCTGGGGGACGCGGAGGTGGCCGCACACCAGGTCGCGATGACCCTGTGGAACTTCCTGGCATTCGCACTGGATGCCATCGCCATCGCCGGGCAGGCCATCATCGGCCGCTACCTCGGAGCGGGTGATGTGGTGGGCGCCCGGGCGGCCACCCGGCGGATGGTGCAGTGGGGGATCGGCTCCGGGGTGGTGCTGGGACTGCTGCTGGTGGTGGCACGGCCGCTGTATGTCCCCCTCTTCACCCCGGATGCGGCGGTCCAGGACCGACTGGCCGCGGTGCTGCTGATCTCCGCGGTGACCCAACCGCTGTGCGGGGCGGTCTTCGTGCTCGACGGGGTGCTGATCGGCGCGGGCGACGGCCGTTATCTGGCCTGGGCCATGTTGGTCACCCTGGCGGTCTTCGCCCCCGTCGCCCTACTGGTGCCGGCGCTGGGCGGCGGTCTGGTGGCGCTCTGGTGGGCGATCGCACTCTCGATGGCCGTACGACTGGCCTCGCTGGGGTGGCGGACCCGCACCGGTGCATGGCTGGTGACCGGGGCGGTGCGAGCCTAGGGCTCGTCCGACCGGGTACGCCCCGTACGAGGTCGAACCTCCGCCTTGCGATGCGCCCTCCTTGCCCGCCTTCGGCGAGGAGGGGCCCTGCACCGGACGCCGCGCGCCTCTACGGCGCGAATGGTCGACTCCGGCACCGCAGCAAGGTGCCGTACCAGGCGTCGCGCACCAGACGGGAACGGTCGGACAGACCCTAGCGCCGCGCCGGGCCGCCCTCTCCCATCACGGCTCCGCCGGCCGGGATACGGGCGGAGCGCTCGGGCTGCTGCATGGCGTGGCCGGCCCGGAAGACGCAGAGGATCCGCCGCTCCTCGCCGATGCCCAGTCGGGCGGCCAGGAGTGGGCCGGTACGGGGGTCGTCGATCAGCGCGGCCAGCGGGTGCACCCTCACCCCGTGCTCGGTCAGCGCGTACCAGGCACGGGCCAGGGCCCTGCCGTGCTCGATCAGCCCCTGTGGCGTGGCGGCGTCAGGACCGCGACGGCCCGAGGCATCGCCCACCAGGACCAGCACGCTGCCATCGGCCCGGAGCGGTCGGTGGTGGGCGGCGGCCAGCAACCGCGGCAGGGCGAGCGTGCGGAGCAGTGGGTGGAGCGGGCTGGTGAGACATGCGGCCAGGACAGTGGCACCGGCGGGGGTGAGCTCCAGCGCGGGGCCGCTGAGGCCGTCCAGGGCATGGCGGGGATGGCGGGCCGTGGGCCGCAGCCAGCTGCGGAGTTCGGCGGCGGCTCGGCGGTCGGCGAGCAGCCGTCGGTCGGCGCGGCGGGCCAGTGCCGCGATCTCGCGGGTGTGCAGGTGGACCAAGCGGGCGAAGGGCAGGGGTGCCAGCTGGTCGCGGGCGGCCGAGAGCTCGGTGCCGGTGAGCGGGCCCGGCCGGTGCTGTCCCCGGGCGCAGCCGCGTGTCTCCACGGTGGTGAGGGTGAACGGGGTGCGGTAGCGGCTGTCGGCGGGGAGCAGCCGGGCCGCCCGGTGCTTGCCTTCGTCGAGATCGACAGCGGCCCGTACGGCGAGGCCTGCACCGGAGGCGACGATCAGGCAGGTCTCCAGGAAGGCGCCGAGGGAGAGGAAGAGATCCCGCCGGTCGGGGTCGGTGCAGGGCAGCAGCCGTTCCGGCTGCCAGTGGATGGTGATCCGGTCCCGCTCGTAGACCAGCGTCCAGGGTTGGGTGTTGTGGCGGCTGGGTGCGCGGCGGCAGTGGTCCTCGAGCGCGTGGAAGGCCTCGGTCCAGGGGATCCCGGCCTCACGGGCCCCGTCGGCGCCGGATGAGGAGGCGCCGGATGAGGAGGCGCCGGATGTCGCGGGGTCGTGCCCGGGTTCGGGGTCCGGATCAGAGTCGGGGTCCGGATCGGGCCCTGGGTCGGACGAACGTCGGCGGGCTGCCCGATGGGGGGCGGTCATCGCGACCTCCGCTGGTAGCAGTGGGGCGTTGCAGGACGGGGTGCCGGCCCGGCCTGGGTACGCATGCGCGCACCCGGTGGTTCGAGCACAGCCATCGTCACTCGCCCGCGGCAGCCCCGGGATGGGGGCGGTTACTCAGCCGGCTACTCATCCGGGTCCGCACGTTTGAGTAGCGAAGGGTGGAACCGAAAGCCCGGGCCGCCCTCCGGGAACGCCCGAGGGCCGGGACTCCCTGGGGGAGTCCCGGCCCTCGGTACCGCGTGGTGTGCCGCGTTGACCAGAGGTCAGGCAGCGACGACCGCCACGTCGAGCTTGGCCTCGACGTCGGTGTGCAGCTTGACGCTGACCCGGTGCGAGCCCACGGTCTTGATCGGCGAGGCGATCGTGACGGTGCGCTTGTCGACGGACGGGCCGCCGGCGGCCTTGACGGCCTCGACGACGTCGGCCTGGGTCACCGAGCCGAACAGGCGGCCGGAGTCGCCCGAACGGACGGCCAGCTTGACCTGAAGGCCCTCGAGCTGGCCCTTGACCTCGTTGGCGTGCTCCAGCGACTGGATGGCACGGACCTTGCGGGCGCGACGGATGGCGTCGACGTCCTTCTGGCCGCCCTTGGTCCAGCGGATGGCAAAGCCGCGCGGGACCAGGTAGTTGCGGGCGTAGCCGTCCTTGACCTCGACGATGTCGCCGGCGACACCGAGGCCGGGAACCTCATTGGTGAGGATGATCTTCATGCTTCGGTCACCCTCTCTCAGCGAGCAGTCGAGGTGTAGGGCAGCAGCGCCATCTCACGGCTGTTCTTGACAGCGGTGGCGACGTCGCGCTGGTGCTGGGTGCAGTTGCCGGTGACCCGGCGGGCACGGATCTTGCCGCGGTCGGAAATGAACTTCCGCAGCAGGTTCGTGTCCTTGTAGTCCACGTAGTTGATCTTGTCCTTGCAGAACACGCAAACCTTCTTCTTGGGCTTGCGCGCAGGCGGCTTCGCCATCATGTACTCCATCGGTGTTCACGATCCGGGCAGCCGCAGCCGCCCGGGTCGCACGAAATCTCGTCCGCTTGGCGCAGGATCTCCGAGCGGGGAGCTCCTTAGAACGGAGGCTCTTCCGAGTAGCCGCCACCGGCCGGGGCACCCCAGCCGCCACCGCCGCCGCCCTGCTGTCCGCCGCCCGCCGGGGCGCTGGACGCCCAGGGGTCGTCGGACGGGCCGCCGGAAGGCTGGCCGCCGCCGGAGTTGCCACCCCAGCCACCGCCGCCCTGCTGGCCGCCGCCCCCGAATCCGCCGCCCTGGCCGCCGGACCGGTTGGCCCGGGTGACCTTGGCGGTGGCCGAGCGCAGGCTCGGGCCGACCTCGTCGACCTCGACCTCGAAGACGGTCCGCTTCTCGCCCTCGCGGGTCTCGTACGACCGCTGACGCAGACGGCCCTGCACGATCACGCGCATGCCACGCTGCAGCGACTCGGCGACGTTCTCCGCCGGCTGACGCCAGACGTTGCACGTGAGGAAGAGGCTCTCGCCGTCCTTCCACTCGTTGGTCTGACGGTCGAAGGTGCGGGGGGTGGACGCGATGCGGAACTTCGCGACCGCCGCACCCGACGGGGTGAAGCGCAGCTCGGGGTCGTCGACGAGATTGCCGACGAGGGTGATGACGGTCTCGCCTGCCATGGTGGTGGTTGACCTCTCGGGAGGAGACGTTCCGTTCCCAGTGCTCCCGCTCGTGGAGAGGGAGTCCTGCGATGCTCACCGCATGTTTCACGTGAAACACGCGGCGTGAGACAGTCGGGGCCCCTAGGGGCTGACCGGCAGGCTCAGTGGGTGTCCGGGCGCAGCACCTTGGTCCGGAGAATCGACTCGCTCAGGTTGAGCTGGCGGTCGAGCTCCTTGACGACCGCAGGCTCAGCCTTGAGGTCGATGACCGAGTAGATGCCCTCGGACTGCTTGTTGATCTCGTACGACAGGCGACGACGGCCCCAGGTGTCGACCTTCTCCACATTGCCGCCGCCGGTGCGGACGACATTGAGGAAGTTCTCGATCAGGGGGGAGACAGCGCGCTCCTCGACCGAGGGGTCGAGGATGACCATCACCTCGTAGTGACGCATGTGGAACCCACCTCCTTTGGACTCAGCGGCCACGGTCTCTCCGTGGCAGGAGGGTTGTTGCGTCGGCGCCGGTTGCAAGGACAGAACCAACCGTAGTGGGGACCACTGACAGTCGGGCCACCCTGTGGATGCACCGGTGCAGACGTAACAGACTACCCGCACCCGAACGAGGTCTTGTAATCCGCGAGCAGATCGCTTCAATCTGGTACGCATCGGATGCGTGGCGCGGCAGCCTGTGCCACGCTGCCCGAGAGTGCGTGACCGGACGGCGCCACTGGACGGTGCGCGCCGCATTCCTCCTCGAGGAGGCAGATCCCATGGCACACGCCGTACGCCGCCCCATGGCGCTCACCCTCAACACCGACGGCCGTCCACATCCGATGGAGAACGCCCTCACCGCGCTGACCGTGGTCCTGGGTCTGCTCGCCTTCATCACCTCCTTCTTCCACAACCTGCATCTGCTGACCTCCTGGAGCGGCCTCGCCGGCATCATCACCGGCGCCTGGGGCCAGTACGTCTCGGCGACCACCGCGGAGCGGTTCCTTCTGGTGATCTTCCTTGGCGCAAGCGCGGTCGGCCTGGGCATCGGCCTGGCCCACGGCGGGCTCTTCGGCGGCCTCTGGTAGCTCCCGGCCGCCGCTCCGGGCGCCCACGCAACCGGTCGAGGCAACCGCGCGTATCCCCTCCGCCCGGCTCCACCGCTGACGGAGCGGGTGCGCGCGGACAGCCGGGCGTTAGGCTCTCGGCCCGTACAGCGGCTGCCCGAAGAGGAGCGTCCCGAGCATGAGCCTGCGCCTGAGAACGATCAGCCGTGCCGAGCACCTCGCCTTCGTCAAGGGCCTGCCCTCAGCCAGCCATATGCAGGTCCCCGCCTGGGGCGATGTGAAGTCCGAGTGGCGCTCGGAGTCCATCGGCTGGATCGACGAGCACGACCGGATCGTCGGCGCCGGTCTGGTCCTGTACCGCCAGCTGCCCAAGATCAAGCGGTATCTCGCCTATCTCCCCGAGGGCCCGCTCATCGACTGGTTCGACCCCGATCTGGAGCGCTGGCTGCAGCCGATGCTGGCGCACCTCAAGGCCCAGAGCGCCTTCTCGGTGAAGATGGGCCCGCCGGTGGTGATCCGCCGCTGGGACGCCGCGGTGATCAAGGAGGCGATGGCGGAGGGCCACGCCAAGCGGCTGCGGGATGTCCAGGCGAGCTGGTACGAGCCCCGTGCCTTCGAGGTGGCCGACCGGCTCCGCCGGGGTGGCTGGCTGCAGGGCGAGGACGGCGGTGCGGGCTTTGGCGACGTCCAGCCGCGGTACGTCTTCCAGGTGCCGCTGGCCAACCGCTCGCTGGACGACGTCCAGCGCGGCTTCAACCAGCTGTGGCGCCGCAACATCAAGCGCGCCGAGAAGTCCGGGGTGGAGGTCGTCCAGGGCGGCTACGACGACCTTCCGGTCTTCCATGACCTCTATGTGGTCACCGCGCAGCGCGACCGCTTCATCCCCAGGCCGCTGGCCTACTTCCAGCGCATGTGGCAGGCGCTCACCGCCGAGGACCCCAACCGGATGCGGCTCTACCTCGCCTACCACGGGGGCGAGGCCCTGGCGGCCACCACCATGCTCACCGTGGGGGAGCACGTCTGGTACTCCTACGGCGCCTCCGCCGACCACAAGCGGGAGGTGCGCCCCTCCAACGCCGTCCAGTGGCGGATGATGCGCGACGCCTACGCGCTGGGGGCGACCGTCTACGACCTGCGCGGCATCAGCGACACCCTGGACGAGACCGACCACCTCTTCGGCCTGATCCAGTTCAAGCTGGGGACCGGCGGCCAGGCGGCCGAGTATCTGGGGGAGTGGGACTTCCCGCTCAACAAGATGCTCCACAAGGCGCTGGACATGTATATGTCCCGCCGCTGAGCCCGGTCACCGGAGAACGGCACCGGACCCGGCCGTTGTGCGGGCCCGGGCAGCATGCCCGGGCCCGCCGCCGCGCTCAGAGCGCGGGCTTCTCCGTCCCCTGAGGGGCGAGCCAGTCCTCGGGACCGCCGCCGGCCGGCGCATAGGGCGCATAGGTGGCCTGCTCCTTGATCCAGCGTGCCTCGCCCAGGACGAAACGATCCGGCGCGCCGTCCAGCACCCCACCGGACGGGTCGTCGCTGCCGTCCCAGCGCACCGGATCCCGGTCGGGCAGCAGGATGTCCCGCACCACCAGTGCGCACAGGTAGAGGGTGCCGAAGATGTGCACCAGGATCACCAGGCGGTACCAGGGCTCGGACAGTCCGTGCTGCTTGGAGTCCGAGATGTAGGCCAGGTACATCCACACCCCGAGGAAGTACACCACCTCGCAGGACTGCCAGATCAGGAAGTCCCGCCAGCGCGGCCTGGCCAGGGCGGCCAGCGGGATCAGCCAGAGCACGTACTGCGGTGAGTACACCTTGTTGGTGAGCACGAACGCAGCCACCACCAGGAAGGCCAGCTGCGCGAAGCGCGGCCGGTGGGGGGCGGAGAGCGCCAGCCAGACGATGCCCGCGCAGCTGAGGATCATCAGCGCGGCGATGAGGATGTTGAGCCAGGGGCCTAGTGACTGCCCGCGCAGCTCCTGGATGATCAGCCAGAAGGAGCCGAAGTCCTCCTTGCGGGTGCTGCTGAACTTGTAGAAGGTCCACCAGCCGTCGGAGTTCCACAGCATCACCGGGACGTCGACCAGCAGCCAGGCCCCGACCGCGGCCGCCGCCGCCCGGCTGAAGTCCCGCATCCGCCCGGCACGCAGGCAGAGCACCAGCAGCGGTAGCAGCAGCAGCACCGGATAGAGCTTGGCGGCGGTTGCCAGACCGATCAGGACACCGGCCCCCACCGGCCGCCGGGCCGACCAGTACGCCATGGCCATCGCGGTCAGGGCGACCGCCAGCAGGTCCCAGTTGACCGTTGCATTGAGCGCCAGCGCCGGGGCGAGCGCGAAGAGCAGCGCGTCCCAGGGGCGGCGGCGGTGGGTACGCATCACCGCGATCACGGCCACCACCGCGCAGATCATCAGCATCCCGGCGTTGACCATCCAGAACCACTGCTCGCGGTCCGGGACGAGGTTGCCCGAGCGCGGGGTGAGCCAGGTGGCGATCTGCATGAAGAGCCCGGTGAGCACCGGGTACTCCAGATACTGCATGTTGGGGTCACGGGTGCCGTCGGCACCTGCCGGGATCATGTCCTTGTGGAGCAGCCCCTGGGCGAAGCCGCGGCCGGAGAACAGGTGCGGGATGTCGCTGTAGCAGGCATGGGTGTACTGCGTGGTGGCGCCGAAGAACCAGCCGCTGGAGTAGCAGGGGCTCTTCTGCACCATGCCCAGCGCGAAGACCGCGATGACGATGAGCGCCAGCACCCGGCCCGGGGTCCACCAGGAGACGCCGAGCAGGGCACGGCGACCCGGAGGGCCGCCCAGCAGTTCGCTGCCGGCTGCGGCGACCGGGTCCTCGTCGGCGGGGACGACCACGGTGTCGGCGGGGGGCAGGACGGTCTCTGTCCCCGCGGATTCCTCATGAGCGCTCGACGTCATGGGCGCCATACTGCCGCACAATCCTGTGACCGCGCCCGGAGGGACCGCCAGAGGCCGGCACCGCCCAGCTGGGGACGGCAGAAGGGGTGCCGCAACCGGTGAACCGGCTGCGGCACCCCTTGGGGTCCAGGAGGTCAGTTGGACGCCGCCTGGGTGGTTCCGGTGCCGCCTCCCAGCAGGCCGCCGTTGTTGTTGCCGCCCGGACGGCCGCCGGGGCTGCTGGTGCTGGGGCTGGCGCCTGCGGTGTCGGACGGGGTGGGGCTGCTGCCGCCGTTGCCGCCGCCGTTGTTGCCGCCGCCCAGCAGACCGCCGCCGTTCCAGCCGCCGTTGGCATTGCCGGGGCTCGACGTCGCCGGGTCCGGGCTGCCGGTGGCGCTGGGCAGGACGTTCGACGGGGTGACGGTCGGCGATGCCGACGGGGGCGCGGAGGAGGCGCTGGCGCTCGGCGACGGCTTGACGGTGCTGGGCGCACCGGACTCGTCGACCTGGAGAGCACCCAGGTCACCCGGCACCGGCAGCGGCTGCTCCGTCACACCGTTGAGCACGGCCGACATGTACTTGGTCCAGATCTCGGTGGGATAGGAACCACCGTGCACCGAGTCCTTGGGGTTGCCGGTACCGAGACCGTTCATCGACTCCAGGCCCGCCTTGCCCGGCTTCTCACGCCACATGGCGATCGCCGTGGACAGCTGCGGGGTGTAGCCGACGAACCAGGCCGACAGGTTGTCGTCGGTGGTACCGGTCTTGCCGGCGGAGGGGCGGCCGAGAGCCTTGGCCGCGTTACCGGTGCCGCCGTCCTTCCAGATGACGTCCTTGAGCACATCGGTCACGGTGTCGGCGACCGCAGCGTCCATCACCCGCTTGGGTTCGGGCGCCTCGAAGTGCGGGAGCTTGACGCCCTCGCGGGTCACGCTGATCACCGAGTACGGGTCGACCTCCTCCCCGCTGGCGGCGAAGGTGGCGTACGCATTGGCCATCCGGATGGCGCTCGGGGTGGAGGTACCGATGGAGAACGAGGCGTTCCGGTAGGCCAGGGTGCTCTTCAGCAGGCCCACCTTCTGGGCCATGTCGGCGACCTTGTCCAGGCCGACGTCCTCGCCGAGCTGCACAAAGGGGCTGTTGACCGAGTAGAGCATCGCCTTGCGCAGCGGGATGTAGCCCCAGGCGAAGGTGCTCTCGTTCTTCTGCCGGAAGTAGCTGCCGTCCTTGTCCGTCACATAGGTGCCGTCCGTGTTGCGGATCTTGATCAGGTCGTTGCCGTTGTACCGGCTCTCCGGGGTGATCCGGGTCGGCTGGCCCTGGTCGTCCAGCTTGGTCTGCACGCCGTCCTGCATGGCGGCGGCGAGGACGATCGGCTTGAAGGTCGATCCCACCGGGACACCGGTGGAGTTGGCGTTGTTGGTGAAGTGCTTGAGGTAGTCCGGACCGCCGTAGATGGCCACCAGCTTCCCTGTGCCGGGCTCCACCGTGGCACCGCCGACCTGGACGTCGCTGTCGTACAGGGGGCGCTTCTTGGCGTCGAAGTTGGCGCTGGAGACCTGCTTCACCGTGGCGGCCAGCGCGTCGACCTTCTTCTTGTCGAAGGTGGTCTTGATCGTGTAGCCGCCTCGGTCGAGGTCCTGCTCCCGCACGCCGCCGTGGTCGATCACATACTGCTTGGCGATCGCCACCAGATAGCCCCTCTGACCGCCGAGGTTGGCGGACTGGACCTGCTTGACCGGCTCGGGGAAGGTCTTGCACTTCGCGCGGTCGGCCTGGCTCAGGTGGTTGAACCGGACCATGTTGTCCAGGATGTCGCCCCAGCGCTGCACGGCACGCGCGTGGTTGTCCGCGTTGAGGGTCGGGTCGTAGTAGCCCGCGCCCTTGAGCAGTCCGGCCAGCATGGCCGCATGGCAGGCGTCGAGGTTCTTGGCGTCCGTGTTGTAGTACGCCTTGGCCGCCGCCTGGATGCCGTAGCTGCCCCGGCCGAACCAGCTGGTGTTGAGGTAGCCGTCGAGGATCTCGTCCTTGCTGAGGGTCTTGTCCACCTTCAGCGTGACGAAGAGCTCCTTGACCTTGCGGGAGAGCGTCTGGTCCTGGCTGAGGAAGGCGTTCTTGACGTACTGCTGGGTGATGGTGGAGCCACCCTGTGTCTCACCGCCCTTGGCCATGTTGAGGACGGCGCGAGCAATGCCCTTGGGGTCGATGCCGTGGTCGGTCTCGAAGGTGGCGTTCTCCGCCGAGATCGCCGCGAACTGCATCTCCTTGCTGATGTGGTCCAGAGGCACGATCTGCCGGTTGGTCTCACCGGTGGTGGTCATCGTGCTGCCGTCGGACCACTGGTAGATGTTGTTCTGCTGCTTCACCGCGTCATTGAGGCTGGGCACCCCGGTGTGGGCGTACGCATAGCCCACCGCGCCCACCGAGCCACCGAAGAAGATCAGGAAGGTGGTGAGCACCTGGCGCCAGGAGGGCAGCCAGCGGCGGACACCGCTCTTGCCCCAGCGGGGGTAGTCGATGAAGCGCTTCTTGGGCGGCATCCGGTTGGCGCGGCCGACGGGGCCCGTGGGCGCGCCGGGGCCGCGCTTGGCGGCCTTGCGCATCTCGGCACGCGTCATCCGGGGCTGCTGAGCCGTCGGCGGCGGACCGCCGGGCCGGCCGGTGGTGCGACGAGGGGCCCCCGGTGCACCGGGGGCGCCTGCCGCTCCGGGGCGGGGCACCCGGGGCTGCCCGCCGACCGGGTGCCCGGCCTGCGGGTTGCCGGGGTACGGGGGGCGGCCGTTGCCGGCAGGCTGTGCGCCTCGCCGTCCAGGGGCGTTGCCGCCACCCTGCGGCGGCTTGCGCCGGTGTTCGCTCATGCTCCAGCTACTCCTCGGCCAGGCGCTCGGGCCTGAAGGCGGTAGTCCACTCCCCGCAGGCGGTCAAGGCACCCGCAGGATTCCCCCGAATCACCTGCCGTCCGGGGCCTCTGGGGCCCGGCACGGCGGAATGCACCGGGAACAACGACGTCCCGGATCCCTGATCGGTTCCCGACTCCCCTGTGCACAGGCCACAGCGTACGCAGGCCGTGCAGCCCATAAATCGGGCATTAACTGACAAGCAGGGCAAAGCGAACGCAGATCATTACTTGCCCGTTGCCCTAACGGGGGTGACAGCGCCCCTCACGCACCTTGTGATCACTTTCACCCGACCCCCCCTTGCCCCGGAGGAACCCTCCGTCCTATGGTCTTCGATATATCGAGTCGATACATCGCAGCGGCATATCGCTTCGATGCATCGCTCCCGACACGGGTCCCGGAAGGAGGCGAGGCGGACATGAGCAGGCGCTCCGGCATCCTTGAATTCGCCGTCCTCGGCCTGCTGCACGACGCACCCATGCACGGCTACGAGCTCCGCAAGCGGCTCAACGTCCTGCTGGGGTCCTTCCGTGCCTTCTCGTACGGGACGCTCTATCCCTGCCTGAAGAACCTGGTCACCCAGGGCTTCCTGGTGGAGGACAACCCGGACGAGCAGTACGTGCCCGCCACCGCGCTCAACGGCAAGCGGTCAAAGATCGTCTACCGGCTGACCCCGGACGGGAAGCAGCGTTTCGAGGAGCTGCTCTCCGACTCGGGACCCGACGCATGGGAGGACGAGCACTTCGGCGTCCACTTTGCGTTCTTCAGCCGCACCGACAAGGCCGTCCGGATGCGCGTCCTGGAGGGACGCCGCAGCCGGCTGGAGGAGCGCCTGGAGCGGATGCGCACCTCGCTCGCCCGCACTCGCGAGCGGCTGGACGACTACACCCTCGAACTGCAGCGGCACGGCCTGGAATCCGTGGAGCGGGAGGTCCGGTGGCTCAATGAGCTCATCGAGACCGAGCGCGCCAACCGGTCGGGCCGCGGCAGCCCGGAATCGCCGCCGGACCGGCCGGAGCGCTGACACCGCGGCATCCGCCGCCACTGGCCGGCACAGCAGCGGCAGGGGGGACTGCCGGCGACTGCAAATCAATCACGTCGAGGTCCTCCACAGGACGGACCTCTTGAGAACAGGGAGCAACCGGAATGGGTTCGGTTCGCGTAGCCATCGTGGGCGTGGGCAACTGCGCCGCGTCGCTGGTGCAGGGCGTCGAGTACTACAAGGACGCCGACCCGGCCGGCAAGGTCCCCGGCCTGATGCACGTCCAGTTCGGCGACTACCACGTCCGCGACGTCGAGTTCGTCGCCGCCTTCGACGTGGACGCCAAGAAGGTCGGTCTCGACCTGGCCGACGCCATCGGCGCCAGCGAGAACAACACCATCAAGATCTGCGACGTCCCGTCGACCGGTGTCACCGTGCAGCGCGGCCACACCCTGGACGGCCTCGGCAAGTACTACCGCGAGACCATCGAGGAGTCCGGCGAGGAGCCGGCCGACGTCGTCCAGATCCTCAAGGACCGCCAGGTCGACGTGCTGGTCTGCTATCTGCCCGTCGGCTCCGAGAACGCGGCGAAGTTCTACGCCCAGTGCGCCATCGACGCCAAGGTCGCCTTCGTCAACGCTCTCCCGGTCTTCATCGCCGGCACCAAGGAGTGGGCGGACAAGTTCACCGAGGCCGGTGTCCCGATCGTCGGCGACGACATCAAGTCGCAGGTGGGCGCCACCATCACGCACCGCGTGATGGCGAAGCTCTTCGAGGACCGCGGTGTGGTCCTGGAGCGCACCATGCAGCTGAACGTCGGCGGCAACATGGACTTCAAGAACATGCTGGAGCGCGACCGGCTGGAGTCCAAGAAGATCTCCAAGACCCAGGCCGTCACCTCCCAGATCAAGGACCGGGACCTGGGCGCCAAGAACGTCCACATCGGCCCGTCCGACTACGTCGCCTGGCTGGACGACCGCAAGTGGGCCTACGTCCGCCTCGAGGGCCGTGCCTTCGGCGACGTCCCGCTGAACCTGGAGTACAAGCTCGAGGTCTGGGACTCCCCCAACTCCGCCGGTGTGATCATCGACGCGGTGCGTGCCGCGAAGATCGCCAAGGACCGCGGTATCGGCGGCCCGATTCTCTCCGCTTCCTCGTACTTCATGAAGTCGCCGCCGGTGCAGTACTTCGACGACGAGGCCCGCGACAACGTGGAGAAGTTCATCCGCGGAGACGTCGAGCGCTGAGTCCTGCGACGCGGTCGGCGACACACCGACCGCTGAGCGCCGAGCGCCACCCGACGAGGGCCCTTCCACCCGTGCAGTCCACGGTGGGAGGGCCCTCGTCCGTTCCCCGGCCGGACCGGGGCGTGCGACCCTTGACTGGTGGCGATCACCGACGGGCCCGCCTCCGCGCCCACCCCGCAGCAGGCAGAGGGACCCGGCGACCGGCCGGGCTCCTCGCACCGTTCGCAGCTGGCCGCCCTCGTCCGGTTGCGGGACTTCCGCCGGCTGCTGGCGGTACGACTGCTCTCCCAGCTGTCGGACGGCGTCTTCCAGGTGTCGCTCGCCTCCTATGTGATCTTCTCCCCGGAGCGTGAGGCCACCCCCGCCGACATCGCCTCGGTCCTGGCGGTGATGCTGCTGCCGTTCTCCCTGGTCGGGCCGTTCACCGGGGTGCTGCTGGACCGCTGGCGCCGCCGCCAGGTGCTCTTTCTGGGCAATCTGGCGCGTTTTGTACTGGGCCTGGTCACCGCAGCCCTGGTCCTGGGCGGGGTACCTGACTGGCTCTTCTTCGCCGCGGCACTGCTGATGACCGCCCTCAACCGGTTCATCCTGGCCGGTCTCTCCGCCGCGCTGCCCCGAGTGGTGGGCGGCGAGCACCTGGTCATCGCGAACTCCGTCTCCCCCACCCTGGGCACGGTCGCCGCCACCGCGGGCGGCGGTGCGGCCTTCCTGGTCGACCTGGTGCTGCCGCACGGCCTGCCCGCGGACACCGCCCTGGTGGTACTGGCCGCCCTGCTCTACCTGAGCGCCTCGCTGGCCGCCCGGCGGATGGCCCCCGACCTGCTGGGGCCCGACCAGCCGGGACACGGGGCGCCGGGGAGCGGACCGCGCCCGGACCGTTCCCCGCTGCGCACGGCCGTCATGGACACGGTCCGCGGCCTCGCGGACGGTGTGCGGCATCTGCTGCGCGACTGCCGACCCGCAGCCCATGCGCTGGCCGCGGTGACGGTGACCCGGTTCTGTTACGGCGTACTCATCGTCATGGTGCTGATGCTGAGCCGCTACACCTTCAACTCCGCCTCCGACGAGGCGGCCGGTATGGGCACCCTGGGCATCGCCGTGGCACTCTCCGGCGCGGGGTTCTTCCTCGCCGCGGTGATCAGCCCGTGGGCGACCCGGCGGTTGGGTGTGGCCGGCTGGATGACGACCTGCCTGGTGGCCGCCGCCGTCTTCGTCCCGGGGCTCGGCCTCTTCTTTTCTGCGGTACCCACCATGGGGGCGGCGCTGCTGCTCGGGGTGATCACCCAGGGCGCCAAGATCTGCACCGACACCATCGTGCAGAGCTCCGTGGAGGACGACTACCGCGGCCGTGTCTTCGCCGTCTACGACGTGCTCTTCAATGTGGCGTTCGTGGCCGCCGCCGCACTCACCGCGCTGGTGCTGCCGCTCTCCGGGCGCTCCGTTCCGGTGCTGGTCGCAGTCGGAGTGCTGTACGCGGTCACGGCGGCCGTCCATGCCCACGCCGTACGGCGCACCCCGCCTCCCCAACCGCATGGTGAGCGCACGGCCGCACAGTGACCGGAGGGTCGCCGCGGTGCTGGACCTGATGGTCCGCCGGCTGCCGAGGGTTGTCCCCGGGCGCCCCGCCGCAGCCTGATCCCTGCTCCCAGCCGGGCGGCCGGCCGCCGGCGCCGTACGGGCCACTGCAGCCCGGCGGGTACCCTCCGCCCCGGTGCCCCCGGCACCGCGCGGTGTTCACCGGCAGCAGCGGGTCCGGCAAGCACCGACCCGCACTGACGCCCCCTGCCCAGGCCTCAACAAGCTTTCCCCGACGGACCGTTGAGTGGATGTCGAGCATCACGATTCGGCCACCAGAAGCCGTCCGCGCCGCAATTCCCGTACATCTGTCGGTGCACGCTCATATCGTTCGGGGCTGCAACCCGTCCCGAACGCCGAGGAATCCCTATGAGCACGCCTCCCCCGCCGTACCCGCAGAGTCCGGTGCCGGCCGGCCAGAACCCCTATGCCGCTTCGGTCCCGCCGCAGGCTCCCACCCCCGGCTACGGCTTCCCCCCTCCGCAGAATGCGGGGCCGATGCCCGGCTACGGCTTCCCGCCCCCGCAGGGCGCGGGGCCGATGCCCGGCACAGGCTTCCCGCCTCCCATGCCGCAGGGCTATGGACCCAGCTGCCGCTTCTGCGGCTCGGTGCCCGCGGTCGAGGCCACCATCCGTGGCCACCAGGGATTCCTGGTGATCATGAAGTTCCTCAAGCTCCAGGGGCCGTTCTGCCGGACCTGCGGCATCGCGGCACACCGGGACATGACCAGCAAGAGCCTCTGGCAGGGCTGGTGGGGGTTCGCCTCCTCCATCATCAACCCGATCACCATGCTGATCAACATCCCGCAGCGATCCAAGATCAACAAGTTGCCGCCGCCGATGCCCGGCGCCCCCGGCACCCCGATGAACCCCGGCAAGCCGATCTTCGCCCGCCCCGGTTCCTGGGGTCTGCTGCTGCCGGTGCTGGTCCTGGTCGTGGCGGTGATCGCGGGGGTCACCGGCGCGGCGCACGACCCGGAGTATGCATCCGTCGGTGACTGCATCCACAACAGCGGCACCAGCAGCAACCCCGATGTGAAGGTCGTCGACTGCGGCTCCGCCGACGCCGACTACAAGATCGTGGACCGGCTCAGCGGCACCTCCGACGTCGAGAAGTGCGGCAACGGCGCCACACTCGGCTACTACCAGGAGCAGGGCACCTCCAAGTTCATGCTCTGCCTGGTGCCCACCCACAACTAGGACCCCTGCGCTGCGGCCCCGCCTCCGGGCGGGGCCGCAGCACCGTGTCAGGACTCCTGCTGCAGCGCCCACCACTCCTTGAGCCGGGCAACGGCCGCCTCGTGCTCCAGCGGGCCGTTCTCCAGCCGGAGCTCCAGCAGGTAGTGGTAGGCCCGGCCGACGTCCCGGCCCGGCCGGATCCCCAGGATCTCCATGATCTGGTTGCCGTCCAGGTCGGGCCGGATGGCGTCCAGCTGCTCCTGCTCCCGCAGCCGCTCGATGCGCTCCTCGAGGGCGTCGTAGGTGCGGGAGAGCACCGCGGCCTTCTTGCGGTTGCGGGTGGTGCAGTCGGAGCGGGTCAGCTTGTGCAGGCGCTCCAGCAGCGGCCCCGCATCGCGGACATAGCGGCGGACTGCGGAGTCGGTCCACTCCCCGCTGCCGTAGCCGTGGAAGCGCAGATGCAGCTCCACCAGCCGCGAGACGTCCTCGGTGAGCTCCTTGGAGTACTTGAGCTCCTGCAACCGCCGGCGGGTCATCTTGGCGCCAACCACCTCATGGTGGTGGAAGGAGACCTTGCCGTCGGACTCGAAGCGGCGAGTGCGTGGCTTGCCGATGTCGTGCAGCAGCGCCGCCATCCGCAGCACCAGGTCGGGGCCGTCCGTCTCCAGGGCGATCGCCTGCTCGAGCACGGTGAGGGTGTGCTCGTAGACGTCCTTGTGGCGGTGGTGCTCGTCCCGCTCCAACCGCAGTGCGGGCAGCTCCGGCAGCACATGGTCGGCCAGCCCGGTCTCCACCAGCAGCCGCAGGCCCTTGCGCGGATGCGCGGCCAGCACCAGCTTGTTGAGCTCCGCCTGGACCCGCTCCGCCGAGACGATGGTGATCCGCTCCGCCATGGCCGACATGGCAGCGACGACCTCGGGGGCCACGTCGAAGTCCAGCTGGGCGGCGAAGCGTGCGGCGCGCAGCATCCGCAGCGGATCGTCGGAGAAGGACTCCTCCGGGGTGCCCGGGGTGCGCAGCACCCGCGCGGCCAGGTCGTCCAGGCCGCGGTGGGGGTCGATGAAGTCCTCACCGGGCAGATCCAGTGCCATGGCGTTCACCGTGAAGTCCCGGCGGACCAGGTCCTCCTCGATGGTCTCGCCATAGGTCACCTGGGGCTTGCGCGAGGTGCGGTCGTAGGCCTCGGAGCGGTAGGTGGTGATCTCGATCTGGAAACTGCCGTCCGCGGTGTCCTTGCGGGCACCCACCGTGCCGAAGGCGATGCCCACGTCCCAGACCGCGTCCGCCCAGCCCTTCACCAGCTTGAGCACCTGCTGTGGGCGCGCATCAGTGGTGAAGTCGAGATCGTTGCCCAGCCGCCCGAGCAGTGCGTCCCGTACCGAACCGCCGACCAGCGCGAGCCGGAAACCTGCCGCGGCGAAGCGACGGGCAATGTCGATGGCAACCGGATTGACCTGCAGCATCTCCTGGACGCCTCCTGCCTGCGCCGCACTGAGCGCGCCGAGGACGGGAGCAGCAGCCGGGTCGGCCGGGACGGTGTTGCTGGGAGCGTTGACGTTAGGCACGACTCACAAGGGTACGTGCCCACCGCACCCCCATGCCGCCCCGTTTCCTGCCCTGCTGCCCCGTTTACCGCCCTGCGGGCCGTCCCGGGCGGCACAGGGCGCGGCACCGGCATCGCCGCAGCGTCGTTACCATGCCAGGGCGCGACTTGGGCGCGGCACCCTGTAGAACACGTACGGCACGAGACCGACGACACCGATGAGAACGGCGAGGGCGAGGCGCGTGGGCGAGGCAGCACGGTACGCGGGGGGGCCTGGCCGCGTCCTGCGGTCGGGGGGAGAACCGGGTCGGTGCGCCGGGTGGCCGCACTGGCGGGTGCCTGTGCGCTGACGCTGCTCGGGGGCGCCGTGGGCGCCCCGGCGGCCCAGGCGGGCACCGTGCACACCGCCGCCCCTGCACAGGCGGCAGCAGCGGCGCCCGGTGCCGCCCCCGCAGGGAAGGCCGCTGTGCCAGGAGCCAGCAAGCCGTCCACCGCGTTTCCGGTGGCCCTCTCGATCGACTCGGTCTCCCCGTCCTACGCCACCTCGGGCAGTACCGAGGTCACCGTCTCCGGCACGCTGTACAACAGCGGCAAGAAGGCAGTGCACAACGCCCACCTCGGCGTGCGCACCGGCTCCGGGGGCGGACAGCCGCTGAGACTCCGCAGTGAGATCGCCGCCGTCTTCCAGCGCACCGGTCCGGTGACCGCCGACGGCCTGGAGATCCCCGGGCTCGGCGGCGCACTCCCCGATCTGGCGCCCGGCGCCAAGCGCCCGTTCAAGGTCACCGCCAAGGCTTCGCAGCTGGGGCTGGGCTCGCGAGGGGTCTATGAACTGGCCGTCGATGTCAAGGGCAGCACCTCGACGGTGAGCACCCTCCCGGCGACGCTCGGCATCGCCCGTACCTATCTGCCGTACTACTCCCAGCCTGCCGACATCAAGAAGACGCAGATCGCCACGGTCTGGCCGATCACCGCCATGCCGGAGACGGTCCCGCAGTCGCTGCCGAACGACTCGGACTCGCTGACCCCCGTGCTGCGCAGTGACGCCCTGGCCACCGACCTGGCCTCGGGCGGGCGGTTGAACGAGGTGGTGGCGGCGGGCAGCAGCCTGTCCAAGGTGACCTGGGTGGTCGACGGGGACGTCCTGGACACCGCGGACACCATGTCCAAGGCCTACCGGGTCCAGCACAAGGGCACCGAGGGCAAGGCGGCCGCCACGGACAACACCGATCCCGGCACCGGGTCCAGCCAGGCGAGCGCCTGGCTGGAGGCACTGCACACCGCGGCGGCCGGCGGCGACGAGGTCGTCTCGCTGCCCTACGGCGACCCGGACCTGGCCTCGATCGCCCACAACGGCAGTGGCATCGCGGGTCTCTCCACCGCGCTGAAGCGAGCCACCACCGCAGGCGACGTGACCACCGACTACCGCCTCGGCACAGATGCCCGCACCGATGTCGCCTGGCCCTACCAGGGCCATATCGACCCCCAGGTGGTGGCCACGGCCCGGACCGTCGGCGGCACCACTCTGCTGGTGAACGGCGCGGACATGCCGGAGTCGGACTCGGTCACGCGGACCGTCAACGCGGCCCGGTCCATCGGCAAGGGGATCCATGCGGTGGTCTCCGACGCTCCCCTGTCGAACCTCTTCAGCGGGGACCTCAGCACCAGGCAGGCTCGTACGCTCGCGATGCAGAGGTTCCTCGCCGAGACCCTGACGATCACCCTGGAGCAGCCGAACCAGCAGCGCAGCCTCCTGGTGATGCCGCCGCGCAACCTCTCGGCCGACGCCGCGGACACCCTGGCCGAGGCCATGGCCGCGGCCACCCAGGGCCGCTGGGTCTCGCAGGCCACCCTGGGCACGGTGGCCAAGGCCCCGGCCGACCCGCAGGCCGATACCAAGGTGCCCAGCACCTCGCGGTATCCCAAGGCGGCCCGGGCGACCCAGCTCAGCCACTGGGCGCTGAGCCGCTCCATGGGCACCCAGGGTCAGCTGGACCTGCTGATGCAGATCCTCGTCTCCCCCGACCGGGTCCGCGACCCTTTCAATGCGGCGATACTGCGCTCGATGTCCACCGCCTGGCGCACCGACCGGACCACCGGCCACAGCTACCGCGAGGGCGTCGCGGACTATCTGCAGACCCTGAGCTCCGCAGTGCGGCTGGTGGACAAGAGCTCCACCACCCTGTCCGGTGACTCCGGGATGATCCAGGTCAGTGTGGAGAACAGTCTCAGCCAGACGGTCACCAACCTCGAGGTCCGGCTGACGTCGGCGTCGGCCACCCGCCTCACCGTCTACCAGCCGACCCCGGCCCGGCTGAGCATCCTCAGCGAGCTGAAGAAGTCGGTCCGCTTCCCGGCCAAGGCGTCGGCCAATGGCCCGGTCCGGATGACGGCGCAGCTGTGGACCACCGGTGCCGACCCCAAGCCCTACGGTCCCCCGGTCACCTTCGACCTGGAGGTGACCGATGTGACCAGCGGTGTGATCTGGGTGATCGCCGGCGGCCTGCTGCTGGCGCTGCTGGCCGGCCTGCGGATCTACCTCCAGCGCAAGAAGCGAGGCAAGGACGACCCGGAACCGGACCCGGACGCCCCCGCGTCTCCGCAGGATGATCCGGACCGCGGCTCCGGCGCGCCCCAGGACCCGCCGGGTACCGTCGACGACGGCGGCGCCCCGCAGCAGGACGCTTCGGTGGACGGCGCCGACGGACCGGATCAGAGGGCCCGGAATGAGAAGGTGGGACCCTGATTTCCGCCGGCATCCATACCTGACCAGCGAAGAGGTGGCATGAGCGCGCCGCGCGACGACAGAGCACAGGGCCGCGTCCCGCAGGGCCGACCCGGCGCCGCCGCCCCGGCCCCGGGCCAGGTCCCCGACCCGTACCTCCAGGAGACCTACGCCTACGACCCGTATGCGCAGGAGCCCTACGCACAGGAGGGCTACGGCCAGGACCCTTACGCCCCCTACGGCCAGGAGCACCCCGGCCGGGACCCCTATGCGCAGAACGGTCCCTCCGCTCAGGACCCCTACGCCGCACAGCAGCCTCCGTACCCGCAGTACCAGCAGCAGCCCGGCTCGCCCTGGGACAGCGAGACCACCGAGTACGTCGGCATGGACGGTCTGATGGGCGGCCCCAGGCAGCAGCAGGAGGTCCCCGGCGAGGACTACGCCCCCAACTGGTACGGCGAAGCCGCCGGTGACAGCACTGCCGAGAACACCGGCACCGTCCCGCTGATCGCCGTGGAACCCCCGCTGGAGCTGGAGGAGGAGGCGGAGGAGGAAGCCCGGGCGGCCGCTGCCCCCAAGGCCGGCGGCAAGGTCTCGGGGCTGCTGAGTTCCAGTGCCGTGATGGCCGCGGGGACGCTTGTTTCACGTGGAACAGGCTTCCTGCGCACCATGGTCATCGCCGCAGCCATCGGTGTGAGCACCATGGGCAGCTCCTACACGGCCGCCAACACGCTTCCCACCCTGCTCTACATCCTCGTCGGTGGTGGCGCGCTCAACGCGGTCTTCGTGCCGCAGTTGGTGCGCAGCATGAAGAACGACGAGGACGGCGGAGTCGCCTATGCGAACCGCCTGCTCACGCTGGTCGTGGTGGGTCTGGCCGGTGTGGTGTTCGTGACCGTCGTGGGCGCACCGGTCCTGGTGCGAATGGTGTCCGCCTCACTGATGCAGGACCCCGCGAGCGCCGAAACCACGGTCGCGCTGGCCCGGTACTGCCTGCCCACGATCTTCTTCATGGGCGTCCATGTGGTCATGGGGCAGATCCTCAACGCCCGGGGCCGCTTCGGCGCCATGATGTGGACCCCGGTCCTGAACAACATCGTGGTGATCTTCACCTTTGGGATGTACATCTGGGCCTTCGGCAGCGCCGGCCGGACCCATGTCAGCCCGCAGACCATCTCCCCCGAGGGCGTTCGGCTGCTGGGCATCGGCACCCTGCTGGGCCTCGTCGTCCAGGCCCTGGCGATGGTCCCCTATCTGCGGTCCGCCGGGTTCCGCTACCGGCCCCGCTTCGACTGGCGCGGACACGGTCTGGGCCACGCCGCCCGGCTGGCCCGCTGGACCTTCCTCTTCGTCCTGGTGAACCAGGCCGGCTTCCTCGTGGTGACCCAGTTGGCCACCGCTGCGGAGAAGATCGCCAGCAAGCACGGCTACCAGGGCGTGGGTCTGGCGGCGTTCTCCAACGCCCAGCTGATCTGGCAGCTCCCGCAAGCGGTGATCACCGTCTCGGTGATGAGCGCCGTGCTGCCCAGGATCTCCCGCGCGGCCTCGGACGGCGACGCGGGCGCGGTCCGCGACGACATCTCCTACGGGTTGCGGACCTCCGCGGTGGCGGTCATCCCCGCCGCCTTCCTCTTCCTCACCCTGGGCCCCTGGATCGGCTCGGTGATCTACGGCTTCGGTGGTCACAGCGGCGGCCGCCAGATCGGCTACATGCTCTCCGCCTTCGCCCTGGGCCTGATTCCGTACTCGGCGCAGTATGTGCTGCTGCGCGGCTTCTACGCCTACGAGGACACCCGCACCCCGTTCTCCAACACGGTGTGGGTGGCGGCGACCAACGCCGTGGCCTCCGCCCTCTGCTATCTGCTGCTGCCCAGCCAGTGGGCGGTCACCGGCATGGCCGCGGTCTACGGCCTGGCGTACCTGGTGGGCGTCATTGTGGCGGTGCCCAAGCTCAAGCGCCGCGTGGGCGAACTCGACGGCCGGCGGATCGGGCGGACGTACAACCGGCTGCTGGTCGCCTGTATCCCGGCGGCCGCTGCGGGTATCGCCGTCGCGCTCTTCATCTCCGGCCTGGTCTCCGGCTGGTTCGGCGATCTGCTCACGCTGATCGTCGCGGCCGTGGTGCAGCTGACCGTCTTTGTCGCGGTCGCCCGGCAGCTGCGGATCGAGGAGGTCAACTCCATGGTCGGCATGGTGCGGGGCCGTCTCGGCCGCTGAATCGTTCTGCGTGAGGGCCCTGGGACCGGGTAGACGGTCCCGGGGCCCTTTGCACTCCAGGGGTCCCGACCGGGATGATCTCCTTTGGCCCGCAACCGTCCGGCCGGGAGGCTTCCGGCCCTTCGGGGCAACGTTCACGCCCTCCCGTCGGTCGTACTCGGGTAGGGAGACTGGGCACAATTGTCCCTGGACGGCTTTGTACTCATCCGGGGCGATGCAAGGGGAGGCAGGACGACGGTGGCGGATCGCAGCAGGGCCGCCGTCGACGTGGTGACCGGGGACGGCGCGGATGGGTCCGCTGTCGCTCCCGGTGGCAACGGCGACGGACGGACAACCCCCGGCAGTCGGCATCAGGAGTCCACCCGATCGGACGAAGCAGAGGCGGCGACGTCCGACAAGACCGAAGGAGCCGACGCCGCGCAGGACAGTACGCTGGACACCCTCGAAGGCCCGGACACCCCCGAAAGCCCAGGCAACCAGGGTGAGGCACCCGTCGAGGACGTCTCCGCCCCCTCCTCGTCATCGGAGACCGCCTCCGACAAGGCGGCCCCGGAAACACCCGCGCCCGACACACCTGCGCCAGATGCACCTGCGCCGGACGCGCCGGGACCGGGTGCATCGGCCCCGGACGCACCCACCCCCGACGCACCCACCCCGGACGCGCCGGCTTCCGACGCGCCCGCCGTGGACGCAGCCGCCTCGCACACCTCAGCCCCGGAGGCATCGGCCGACGAACCTGTGGCCCCCCTGCTCCCCGCTCCGGTGCGCCACAGCGGAGACAAGGTCGCCGGGCGCTATCGCCTGGAGGAGTGCATCTCCCAGGCCGGGGTGTTCACCAGCTGGCGTGCCGTCGACGAGAAGCTGCGCCGCGCGGTCGGCATCCACCTTCTCGCCGCCGGTCATGAGCGCTCCCGGGCCGTACTCGCCGCCGCACGCTCGGCGGCGCTGCTCGGCGATCCGCGCTTTGTGCAGGTTCTCGACGCGGTGACCGACGGCGATCTGGTCTACATCATCCGCGAGTGGCTGCCGGACGCCACCGACCTGGGGACCCTGCTGGCCGCCGGGCCGATGGAGCCCTATGACGCGTACCAGATGGTCCGCCAGGTCACCGATGCGGTGGCTGCCGCCCACCGACGCGGACAGTCCCATCTCCGGCTGACTCCCAAGTGCGTGCTGCGCACCGACAGCGGCCAGTTCCGGATCAACGGAATCGCCGTGGATGCGGCGCTGCACGGGCTCAGCGACGACAATGCCGAGCAGGACGACACCAGGGCCATCGGTGCGCTGCTGTATGCGGCACTGGCCCATCGCTGGCCCTACCCGGAGGACAAGTACGACCTCCAGGGCATGCCCCGACACATCGGCTGTGTGCCGCCGGACCAGGTCCGGGCAGGGGTGCACCGAGGCCTCTCGGAGATCGCCGTACAGGCTCTCTGCGAGGAGCCCCCAAGGCATCTGGAGCCCATCACCACTCCGGAGGACCTGGCAAAGGCCATCGCGCTGATGCCCAAGGTGCGGCAGCCCGAACCCGAGCCGGTCACGGCGGTCTATCCGCCGCAGGGCTATCCCAAGCCGGCCTACCCGAAGCCCGCCGCGCCCATGAGGTCGGCGTTCCAGAGCCCTGCCCCCGCGGCGGCCCCGCCTCCCATGGCACCGGCGGTCGCGACTCAGGCATCGGTGGTACGACGCTCCCGGGGTGGTCGCGCGGTGCGCTGGACCGCCGCCGTGCTGCTGCTGGCCGCCCTCGGGCTCGGCAGTTGGGGGCTGGCCGACCATCTGCGCCACCAGAACGACAGCGGCGGCCCCGACACCCGCCGCAACTCGGCTGAGGTCAACAGCGGCAAGGACCCGCGGCAGCATGCTCCCGCCAAGCCGTTGACCATCGAGGGCGCTACGGAGTTCTCCCCGCTGTCGGGACCCATAGCGGAAGAGAAGGTCCCGCTGGCGTACGACGGCGACCCCTCGACGGCCTGGGTCACCGCGCACTTCAACGGCCAGCCCAACTTCGGCAATCTCCCTCAGCGCGCCCAGGGCAGCGGCATCGTGGTGGACCTCGGCAGTGTGAAGAGCATCTCCGAGGTCAAGGCCACCCTGTATGCCGCCGGTCAGCAGCTGGATGTGAGGGCGGCTGCCGATGGCGCCTCCGATCCCCGGCGCCTGGCCGACTTCCCCACCGTGCTGCGTGACTCAGCGACCGTCGGCACCCAGCTGAACGTGGAGCTGAAAGCCCCTGTCAGGACACGCTATGTGCTGATCCGCATCACCTCGCTTCCGCCTGAGCACTCGGGGGGCGGTACCTACCGCGGAGGCATTTCCGAGGTCCAGGTCCTCGGCTGACTGCCGCAGGGGGGCCGGAGCTGACGAACAGCGGACGGCCTGGCAAGGTATGAAGCCGGTCCAAGGACAGGGGAGGTGTCAATGGAAGGCTCGGAGCCGTCCACTGGCGCCGCCGTGTCACCGTTCTCCGACGCGGAGCTCATCGCCCGCCATGTGGGCGGTGACGCGGATGCCTTCGGTGAGCTGGTGCGCCGCCATCGCGACCGTCTCTGGGCGGTCGCACTGCGGACTCTGGGCGACCGGGAGGAGGCAGCCGACGCCCTGCAGGATGCACTGGTATCCGCCTTCCGTTCCGCCCATACCTTCCAGGGGCGCTCAGCAGTCACCACATGGCTGCACCGCATCGTGGTCAACGCCTGCCTGGACCGAGCGCGCCGCGCCGCCTCCCGACGGACCTCACCGCTGGAGGAGGAGGGCAGAGGCATCGACGCTCTGCTCGGCGCCGACGAGCCTGCGGATGCACCAGTGGTCCGCAGCGAGCTGCGCCATGAGCTGGCCGCGGCGCTCGCCGCACTGCCCACCACGCAACGCACGGCGCTGATACTGGTCGATATGCAGGGCTATCCGGTGGCGGAGGCGGCCGGAATGCTCGGGGTGCCGGTCGGGACCGTCAAGAGCCGCTGCGCCCGGGGGCGTGCCCGGCTGCTGCCAATGCTCAAGCATCTCCGTGCCGCCCAGGACGACACTTCACAGGCTGTTTCACGTGAAACATCGCGCACTGTTTCACGTGAAACATCGCCGCCGTCCGGTGCTCCCATCCCTGGGGGGCGCCGTCGGGGCGAGTCGGGGAACCTCCAGGGAGGCGGAACCGTCCCAGGGAGGAGTCCCGCTCTCCCGACCGGGGACATGGCCGGAGACATGACCGCAGGAGGAGGTGCAGCGCCCGCATGACCTCGAGCACATCGGGCATCGGCCCGACCGACCCGCCGTTCCATGACTCGGCTGCCGGCACTCCCTATCCCGACGGCCATCCGGCGATCGACGACATCTCCGACCTGGTCGAGGAACTTCTCGCTCCCGACCCTGCCGCTGAGCTCCGCGCCCATCTGGTCGACTGCGTGGAGTGCGCCGACACCCATGAGGCCTTGCTGGAGATCCGCTCGCTGCTCGGCGCGGTCGAGCAACCCACCATCCCCGCGGATGTCGCCGGTCGTATCGATGCCGCTCTGGCAGCGGAGCGAATGCCGACCCTTGCGCCGGTCGCACCGGGTTCGCCAGGCTCGCGGCCCAAGGACCGGACCCGTCCCCCCGCAGGGGGCCCTGGCTCAGGAGGGCCCGGTAGGCCCACCCGTCGACGCCGGCTCATGGGGACACTGGTCTCCGCCGCAGCCCTGGTTGCAGCCGTCGGCTTCGGTGGCGCGCTTCTCCACGGCCTCGCCTCGGGCCCCAACGCGAACTCCTCTGCCTCCAAGGCAGACGCCGCAGCCGGCAGGCAGGGCGCGTCGGCAGCCGCTCCCCACTCGTTCAAGGAGCCCGGACGCCAGGGCGCCGCAGCCCCCGACGCTGCGGGCAGTGGCACCACCTACACCGTGGAGAACCTCGGGCCGCAGATCATGCAGCTGGTGAGCGACCAGGTCCAGCCTGCCGCCAGCCCCAGGTCCAGCACTGCCCTGAAGCCTGCCGGAACACCGGCCGACGGCAGGGGTGTCCCCCAGGAGGCAGCGACCCCCTCCCTCCCGGGCTGTGTGCTGGAGGCCACCGGCCACGACGGGGACGACCCCGTCGCCACAGACTTCGGCACCTTCGAGGGCGATCCGGTCGGGGTTGTCGTCTATCCGGACGACGCCAGTGACGAGCTTGAGGTCTTCCTCATCGACTCCACATGCGAGCTCACAACCCCCTCCGTACCTGGCGCAGTCAAGCTGCACCGCACACTTCCCAAGCGCTGAGGTGGCGCGCCGTCTTCTGGGAATGCGAGAAGATAGGGAACCGTTGTTCCGGGCGGCGGAGCAGGCCGCCCTCCCGCAGACTTCGCGGGGCCGCGATGCGAACCAGGAGATGCAGTGAGCGACGTCCGTAACGTGATCATCATCGGCTCCGGCCCTGCGGGCTACACGGCCGCTCTCTACACCGCACGTGCCTCCCTGAAGCCGCTGGTCTTCGAGGGGGCAGTCTCTGCCGGCGGTGCACTGATGAACACCACCGAGGTCGAGAACTTCCCGGGTTTCCGCGACGGCATCATGGGCCCCGACCTCATGGACAACATGCGGGCCCAGGCCGAGCGCTTCGGTGCCGAGCTGGTCCCCGACGACATCGTCGAGGTCGACCTCACCGGTGACATCAAGACCGTCACCGACTCCGCGGGCACCGTCCACCACGCCAAGGCTGTCATCGTCACCACCGGCTCCCAGCACCGCAAGCTGGGGCTGCCCCGCGAGGACGAGCTCTCCGGCCGCGGTGTCTCCTGGTGCGCCACCTGCGACGGCTTCTTCTTCCGCGACCAGGACATCGCAGTGGTCGGCGGTGGTGACACCGCTCTGGAGGAGGCCACCTTCCTCTCCCGCTTCGCCAAGACGGTCACCCTGGTCCACCGTCGTGACACCCTGCGCGCCTCCAAGGCCATGCAGGAGCGGGCCTTCGCCGACGAGAAGATCAGTTTCGCCTGGAACAGCACGGTCGAGTCCATCCACGGCGACCCCAAGCTTGCCGGGCTGACCCTGCGTGACACCGAGACCGGCGAGACCCGGGAGCTGCCTGTCACTGGGCTCTTCATCGCCATCGGGCACGACCCCCGCACCGATCTGTTCAAGGGCCAGCTGGAGCTGGACGACGAGGGCTACCTCAAGGTGGAGGCCCCGTCGACCCGGACCAACCTGGTGGGCGTCTTCGCCGCAGGCGACGTCGTGGACCACACCTATCGCCAGGCCATCACCGCCGCCGGCACCGGGTGCTCCGCCGCGCTGGACGCCGAGCGCTATCTCGCGGCCCTGGCCGACACCGCCCCGGAGCACACCTCCGAGCCGGAGCAGGCCGCAGTCGCCATCTGATGCGGTTCATGTTTCACGTGAAACAGCGAGAGCGGCTCCAGTGGCGCCTGAAACAGATCAGGTGCACCGTTTGTTGTTGCAAGTGAGACCTCCGGACCACCCCCGGGCTCACCTCACCCACCGCGTTCCCCCGACACACCACTAGGAGTTCCCGTGGCCGGCGCCACCATCCATGTGACGGACGACAGTTTCGAGACCGACGTCCTCAAGAGCGACAAGCCTGTGCTCGTGGACTTCTGGGCTGCCTGGTGCGGCCCGTGCCGCCAGATCGCCCCGGCGCTGGAGGAGATCGCGGCCGAGTACGGCGACCAGATCACCATCGCCAAGCTGGACATCGACGCCAACCCGACGGTGCCGGCCAAGTACGGTGTGCTCTCCATCCCGACCCTCAACGTCTACCAGGGCGGCGAGGTCGTGAAGACCATCGTGGGCGCCAAGCCCAAGGCCGCACTCCTCCGGGACCTGGCCGAGTTCATCGGCAAGTAGCCCGCAGCGCAACAGACGACCGGGGCCGGATCTCCATACAGGAGATCCGGCCCCGTCGTTTCACCCAGGAGCCCCCTACAGAGGGCGAAGCGCCGGTTCCTTGCGGGCCCCACCCAGCAGACGCTCCAGGGCCACCTCCACATCGCCCCGCCAGGACACCGTGGAGCGAACCTCCAGCCGGAGCCGCGGATAGCGCGGATGGGTCCGAACCGTCTTGAACCCCACGGCCAGCAGATGGTCGGCCGGCAGCACGCACCCTGGAGTCTCCCAGCGGGCGTCCCCGAAAGCCTCGATCGCCTTGACACCGCGACGTACCAGATCCTTGGCGACGGTCTGCACCAGCGCCCGCCCCAAGCCCTGCCCCTGGTATCCCGGCAGCACCCGCCCGGTGATCAGCTGTACCGCATCCGGGGAGACCGGGCTGGTGGGAAAAGCCAGTGAGCGGGGGACATAGGCCGGCGGGGCGTACAGCACAAAGCCCACAGGGGTCTCGTCGACATAGACCACCCGCCCGCAGGATCCCCAGTCCAGCAGCACGCCCGAGATCCAGGACTCCTTCTCCAGTTCCGGCTTGCCGCTCTTGACCGCAGCCTCACCGCTCACCGGATCCAACTCCCAGAAGACACAGGAGCGGCAGGTCACGGGAAGATCTGAGAGATTGTCGAGCGTCAGCGGAGCAATCCTGCGTCCCATGCCTCATACCCTCACGCGGAGGCCTCGCGGAACGCAAGCAGCCGCGCCAGCCGAGAGACCGATCGGCCCGGCCCCCCGCACCTGGCGAGGGACCCGGGGTCTGCGCAGCCGGTCGTGGACCAGGCCTCCGACGAACCCGCCGCATGCACCCAGACCGAGCCCGATCGTCAGCAGCGCCGTTCGCGACAAGCCATGCATATCCCCTCCAGGGCGGTGACTGCCGCAGTCCTCCGGTATCACGGCCCGGCGGCATCCTATCGAGCCGCCGGTCTCCCGGACATGGCATGCCCTCGGGATACACCCTGGGGAGCCCATGAGAAAGGGCCGGCTCCGGTTCCCCTGTGGAGCAGTTCCACGTGGTGAGTCCGGACCGGCCCTGTCGGCTGGTGCGAAGGCTATCCCTCGGCGGGCTCCCGGCCCTCTCGCCGCAGCGAGTTCTCACCCGGCGCCAGGCTGTCCAGGATGCGGTTGAGATCCTCCACCGAGGCGAACTCAACCACGATCTTGCCCTTGCCGATCTTCCCGTTGCGCTGGCCGACCTCGACCTTCACCCGGGTCTCGAAACGGTCGGAGAGCCGAGTGGCGAGCTCACCGAAGGCCGGGGAGACCCGCCCTCCCGGACGGGCACCGGAGCGCTTGTGGCTCTGGCCCATACCGCGCACCATCTCCTCCACGGTGCGCACCGAAAGCCCCTCGGCATTGATCCTGGACGCCAGCTTCTCCTGGACCTCCAGATCGTCCAGCTGCATCAGTGCCCGGGCATGTCCTGCCGAGATCACCCCTGCAGCCAGCTTGCGCTGAACGACCGGTGACGCCTTCAGCAGCCTCAGGGTGTTGGAGACCTGCGGCCGCGAGCGCCCGATGCGGTCCGCCAGCTCCTCATGAGTGCATCCGAAGTCCTGCAGCAGCTGGTCGTAGGCCGCCGCCTCCTCCAGCGGATTGAGCTCCGCCCGGTGCAGGTTCTCCAGCAGAGCGTCCAGCAGCAGCTTCTCGTCCTCGGTTGCCCGGACGATGGCGGGGATCGACTCCAGACCGGCCTCACGGGAGGCCCGCCAGCGCCGCTCACCCATGATCAGCTCATAGCGATCGGTGCCGGTCTGACGGACCACCACCGGCTGCAGCAGGCCCACCTCCTTGATGGAGGAGACCAGCTCCTGGAGCTTCTCCTCGTCAAAGACCTCGCGGGGCTGCCGAGGGTTGGGGGTGATGGCATCCAGCGGGAGTTCGGCGAACCGGGCGCCGGAAACCGGGGCCAGTTCGACCGCCGGCTCGGGTGCCACCGGGGCTTCGACTGCGGCGGGGACGGTTCCCGCACGGGACGCCTCCGCGGCAGCCACCTTGGCTGCGACGGTGCCGCGGTCCGCAGGCAATACCGGTACCGCGGTCGGCGATGCCGCTCCAGGGGAGATCAACGTCCGCCCATTGGGCAGGGACTGACCCTGCGCCCCCGGCTGCTGACCCTGCGGCCGCACTGTCTCCGCCTCACCCGCAGCTGGCGGAATCAGCGCTCCGAGCCCTCGGCCCAGACCCCTGCGACCACTCACCGGTTGCCCTCCATCGTGCTCTGTCCCTCCACCGAACCGGCCTGCATGCCGACTCCGTAGTCCTGCCGATCAGCTGCGCCCGTCTCCGCCTCCGGGACACTACGCAGTCCCAGCTCCCGAGCAGCCTCCAGATAGGAGAGCGCACCGCTGGAACCCGGATCGTAGGTGAGAACCGTCTGGCCGTAACTCGGGGCCTCCGAAATCCGCACCGACCGCGGGATCGCCGTACGCAGCACCTCCTTGCTGAAGTGGCTGCGCACCTCCTCGGCCACCTGGGCGGCCAGCCTGGTCCGCGCGTCATACATGGTGAGGAGGATGGTGGAGACATGCAGCTGCGGGTTGAGGTGCGCTCGCACCAGCTCCACATTGCGCAGCAGCTGACCGAGACCCTCCAGCGCGTAGTACTCGCACTGGATCGGGATCAGCACCTCCCGACCGGCGACCAGGGCGTTCACGGTCAGCAGACCGAGCGACGGCGGGCAGTCGATGAGGACATAGTCCAGCGGCTGCTCATACGCCTCGATGGCGCGCTGCAGCCGGCTCTCCCGGGCCACCAGGGAGACCAGCTCGATCTCGGCGCCGGCCAGGTCGATGGTGGCCGGGACGCAGAAGAGCCCCTCCACCTCCACCACGGGCTGCACCACATCGGCCAGCGGCTTGCCCTCCACCAGGACCTCGTAGATCGAGGGGACCTCGGCATGGTGGTCGACGCCCAGAGCGGTGGAGGCATTGCCCTGGGGGTCGAGGTCGACGACCAGCACCCGGCAGCCATGCAGGGCCAGCGACGCGGCCAGATTGACGGTGGTGGTCGTCTTGCCGACGCCACCCTTCTGGTTGGCGACCACGATGACCCTGGTCTCCGCCGGCCTCGGCAGTCCCTCTCCGGTACGGCCCAGTGCCTCCACGGCAAGCTGGGCCGCCCTCCCGATGGGGGTGTCGACAACGGGCCCGATGTCGATCGGCGGGGGAGTCTCGGCATCCTGCATGCGCGCCAGTGTTTCACGTGAAACATCGACGCCGTGCATGGGGGACAGGGCTTGGTGAGTCAGGTCCGGCTGCATGGACCCGGCGCCTGCGGGATGGGCCTCCTCCCGCGGGCCCGGCAGGGGATCAGACCTTCGGCCGGACCACAGAGCGGCTGCGGCGGCTGGGTCCATGGAGTCGGTCATCGGCTGAGTGCCATGAACATCGGACTGCAAGGGTCGGCTCCCCTCTCCGGGCCGGTCACCGCCACCGCGCCCGCTCTGAACGGCGAATCCGGGAATGTCGGCGGAGTGCGCGGTGGAAACTGAGGTCTTCGAGGCATCATCGCGCAGCCGCGGCCGCTTGGGTGCGGGTTGTGGACCATCCGCTCCTTCCGCAACCGGATCTTCACCCGGAGGGCCCCCCGAACCCATCACAGACGGTGGCTCGAAGCCCGCAGCCCTGCTGCGGCTCAAGATTCCTGGAAGTAGGGATCGACGTTTCACGTGAAACACCATGCCCGTTTTGTCGCATATCTGAAGTAGCGACACTCCGAGGCAAACTCAAGGGGCGGTGGCCAAGGAATCCGCCACCGCCCCTGTAAGGACCACTGCCCACGCCTCAACGTCGGCGGCGTCCGCCCCCGCGGCCACCGGCGGAGCCCCGAACACCGCCGCCTGCCCGGTCCGCCCGAGCCGCCTTGGCGCGACGGGTCGCCGCCCGCACCCCACCCGGACTCTCACCCACCTGGACGCGGACCACATGGGTCGGGGTCTCGACCGTCCCCGCACCGGCCCGCACCACCGACCACTCCACCGCACCAAGCTTGGTCAGCGCCCCCCGGGCCTCCGAGAGCTCCTGCTCCGCCGAGTCACCCTTCAGCGCCAGCATCTCCCCGTAAGGACGCAGCAGCGGCAGCCCCCAGCCCGCCAGACGGTCCAGCGGGGCCACCGCCCTGGCCGTCACCACATCCACGGAGAGCCTGCCGATCATCTCCTCGGCCCGCCCCCGCAGCACCGTGACATTGGAGAGGCCGAGATCCCTGACGGCCTCCTCCAGAAAGTTGGTCCGCCGCAGCAACGGTTCCAGCAGGGTCACCGAGAGATCCGGACGAGCCAGTGCCACCGGGATCCCCGGCAGCCCCGCACCCGAACCGACATCGCAGAGCGTGACCCCCTGGGGGACCACCTCCGCCAGCACCGCGCAGTTCAGCACATGGCGCTCCCAGAGCCGAGGCACCTCACGCGGCCCGATCAGGCCGCGCTGCACCCCTGCGGAAGCCAGCAGCTCGGCGTAGCGCACCGCCGCCTCAAAGCGCTCCCCGAAGACCGTCCTGGCCGCGGGCGGCGCCTCCGGCAGCCCCTCCTCCGGCAGCCCCTCCTCGGGCGCCGTGGCAGGCGTACCTGTCTCCATCCCAGCCTCTTCCCTCACCACGCACGCACCGACCCATCGTGCTGTTTCACGTGAAACATCCTCCGACCCGCGACCGCAGCAGGACGGCCCCGCCCGCGCGAGGCGGACGGGGCCGTCACCGTGCACATCATGTCCAGTGTCGGTCAGCCGCCTCAGGCCGGCAGCACAACCACGCGGCGCTGCGGCTCCTCGCCCTCGGACTCGCTGCGCAGGCCGGCGGCGGCCACCGCGTCATGCACCACCTTGCGCTCGAAGGGGGTCATCGGGCTCAGCTTCACCGGCTCACCGGACTCCTTGGCCTCCCGAGCCGCGTTGCTGCCCAGCTCGGTCAGCTCCGCCCGGCGACGCGCCCGGAATCCCGCAATGTCCAGCATCAGCCGGCTGCGCTCGCCGGTCTCCCGGTGCACTGCCAGCCGAGTCAGCTCCTGGAGCGCCTCCAGTACCTCACCGTCCTGGCCGACCAGGCGCTGCAGCCCGCGCTGCGGCCCACCGCCCTCGCTGACGATCGACACCGACGCACGGTCGCCCTCGACGTCCATGTCGATGTCACCGTCGAGGTCGGCGATGTCCAGCAGACCCTCGAGGTAGTCGGCCGCGATCTCGCCCTCCTGCTCCAGCTGGGCGATCAGATCAGTCTTTGCTGCGGAAGCGGTCGCGGGGGCGTCCGCAGCAGCGGAGGTGGTGCCTTCCGTCACGGAGGGACTCCTTCGGGGAAGAGGGGACAACGTTCAGGGGGTGCCGGTCAGGACTTCTTCTTGGGCCGCTGACCGGCCGGCTGCGGGGTCCGCTTGCCCGGCTGCCCGGATCGCTTGCCATCGGCGGTCGACGCCTTGCCGGTGCCCGTCCCGCCGGTCTCCGCCGTGCCGGTACCCGCCTTGTCCGCATCGCTCGCAGTGCCGACGGACGGCTTGCCCGCAGTTGAGGTCTGCTGCCGCTGGGACTTGGTCTGCCGCTTGGGCTGCTGGCGGACCACCTGGGCAGGCTCGGTCGCCGACTCGGCCGCCTCCGGCTTGCCGCCCTTGACCAGAGAGGTGATGCCGCCCTTCACCACGGTGCCGTCCGCGGCGAGCTTGCCGGCCCTGCGCAGCCGCTCCTGGCGGTCCTTCCAGGCCGCGCTGCCGGGGGTCGGGTTGCGGCGGATGACAAAGAGCTGCTGGCCCATGGTCCAGACGTTGGTGGTGAGCCAGTACACCAGCACGCCGACCGGGAAGTTGATGCCGAAGACGGCGAACATGACCGGGAAGACATACATCAGCATCTTCTGCTGCTGCATGAACGGGGTCTTGACCGTGAGGTCCACGTTCTTGGTCATCAGCTGGCGCTGGGTGATGAACTGCGACAGCGACATCAGGATGATCATCGTGATCGTGACGACACGAACATCGGTGAGGGAGGCGCCCAGAGCGCTGACCTTGTCCGCCGAGTCGGTGAACTTCACCGAGAGCGGAGCCCCGAAGATGTGCGCCCGCTGGGCGCTGGCCAGCAGGCTCCCATTGATGACACCGACCGGCTCGTTTCGGGCGATGTGGTTCAGCACCTGGTAGAGCGAGATGAAGAACGGGGACTGCACCAGGATGGGAAGGCAGCTCGAGAAGGGGTTGGTGCCCGCCTCCTTGTAGAGCTTCATCATCTCTTCGGACTGGCGCTGCCGGTCGTTCTTGTAGCGCTCCTGGATGGCCTTCATCTTCGGCTGGATCGCCTGCATGGCCCGGGTCGCCTTGATCTGCTTCACAAAGAGCGGGATCAGGCAGATCCGGATCAGGACCACCAGCGAGACGATGGAGAGGCCCCAGGCCCATCCGCTGTCCGGGTTGAAGACATGGCTGTACAGCGTGTGGAACTGGACGATGATCCAGGAAACCGCGGTGAAGAGGGGATTAAGAAAGCTCCACACGTTCAGGCTCCTCCGGCGTTGGGTGTGGGCGCCGGGCTCTCGGCACGGCTGGAAGTCTGGGGGTCCGCTGACGAGGCGGCCATGGCACCGCGCAGCCGCTGGTGCCACACGGGCCGCTTGCGCGGCGGTACATGGTCCACACCTCCGGGGGACCAGGGATTGCAGCGCAGGATGCGCCAGGCGGTGAGGCCGGTGCCTTTCACAGCGCCGTGCACCCGGATCGCCTCGTAGCCGTAGTGCGAACAGGACGGGTAGTACCTGCACACGGGGCCGAGCAGCGGGCTGATGGTCCACTGGTAGACCCGGATGAGCCCCATCAGCAGGTACTTCATCGCCCTGCTCCCGTCGGCCCGATGGCTGTCGTCTCCGTCCTGAGCAGCCTTCGAAGGGCTGCATCCAAGTCGCGCTCCAGGTCCGCGTAGTCCGCCGCCCCCGCCGGGGGCAGCGCGCGTACCACTATCAGGCTACCTGTGGGAAGCAGCGACACACGCTCCCGGACAAGGTGACGCAGACGACGCTTGACAAGATTGCGGACCACCGCAGGGCCGACAGCCTTGCTCACGACGAAACCCGCACGCGCCGGGGGAGCAGTCTCCCTCGGCGCGTGCGGGCCGAAGTCGTTCCGTCCGCCGTCCGGCCCACCTGTCGCCGCACCTCGGCTGAGGTGTACGACGAGAAGTGGCTTACCGGCACGGCGGCCGCGTTTCACCGCGGTCGCGAAGTCCTGGCGCCGCCTCAGCCGATTCTCGGTGGGCAGCACAGCATGACCCTGTAGACGGATCAGGCCGACAGACGCGCGCGGCCCTTGCTGCGGCGAGTCGCCAGGATGGCGCGGCCGGCACGGGTGCGCATACGCAGCCGGAACCCGTGGGTCTTCGCGCGGCGGCGGTTGTTCGGCTGGAAGGTGCGCTTGCTCACTCGGGGGCTCCAGGGATCAATCGTAGGGTGGCGGGGCGCCGCTTGGCCGTCACCGTGCGTCCGCGCGATCTCCTCATCACCTCGACGAACAAGGTGATCCACGGCGCCCGTGCTGCGCGCCTGGTAGAAGCGGTTGACCCGCGGGCATGCGGCAGCGGCCATCGACAACTCGACCTGGTTACGGTACGCGGACGGGGGACCATGGGTCAAACCGGGTGATGGGCGCGCCGTCGCAGGCATCACCCGAATCCTGCCGGGCCCGGCTGTACACAGCCTGTGGACAACAACTTGTCGCAAGGCGCGGCGGCTGATTACCGTTGCAGAACCTCTCTGCATTCCCCGCCTACCGTTGACCCACACGTCCGTGGGTCAAGCGCCCCCGACCAAGACCACCCCCAGCGGTGGAACGAGAAAGCGTGCACCAGTGGCTGATGTCAACAGCGACCTTGCCCCGGCCTGGGCAAAGGTCGTCGAGCGGCTGGTCGACGACGCGAGTGTCGGGGACAGCGACAAGATGTGGCTGCGCCGTACGCAGCCCATGTGGATGATGCATGACACCGCCCTGCTGGCCACACCCAACGAGCGCGCCAAGCAGGTTCTGGAGGGACGGCTGCTGCCGCTGCTGACCGAGATCCTGGGTGGCGAGTTCGGCCGTCCGGTGCGGATCGCGGTCATGGTGGACGCCAATGCGATGCCTCCTGCTGCCGCAGCTGCCCCGGAGCGGCCCGAGTCCGAGCCCGGCCGCCCGGAGTACCGCGAGGACCGTGACTACCGGGAGGACCGCGACTACCGCTCCGGGCCCGGCGGCGAGGGCGGCGGCTGGCAGAGCCACGGGCAGCCCGCTCAGGAGGGCCCCTGGAGCGGCTGGACGCCCGGCGGGCCGCGCGGCGGCTACGACCAGGGGTACGAGCAGCGCCGCTACGACAGCGGGTACGAGAACGGCTACGAGCAGCGCCCGGCTCCGTACGAGCAGCGCCCCGGATGGTCGGACCAGAACAACTGGGCCTCCGCTCCGGGCTACGGCGATCCCTCCTACCCGCAGGACCGCCGCGGCTACGAGAGCGACACCCCGGACCGGGCACCCGGAGAGTGGCCCGGCGCCGAGGGCCGGCCGCGTGACTGGCCGCCCCACCCGGAGCGCTCCACGACTCCCCCCGAGGGCTTCCGCCAGCTGCCGCCGGAGACGCCCCGGGACACCCGCGGCACCCAGGGTGATCTGCTGGGCGGCGAGTACGGCGAGACGGCACGCCCGGGCAGCCGCGGCGCGGCCGGCGAGGGTGACGGGCGTCCGCACCCCGAGCGTCCGGCGGACGGCGGCCCCACCAGGCCGGCCGCAGGACCCGCGGTACCCCCCTCGGGCGCCCCGGTGCCCAAGGGGCCGGGCGGGCATCCGGTGCCCGGCGGACCGGCCGGCGGCAGCACGCCGCGCAAGGACGAGCCTGCCGCCCGGCTGAACCCCAAGTACCTCTTCGACACCTTTGTCATCGGTGCCAGCAACCGCTTCGCCCACGCCGCGGCGGTGGCGGTCGCCGAGGCACCGGCCAAGGCGTACAACCCGCTCTTCATCTACGGCGAGTCCGGCCTCGGCAAGACACACCTGCTGCACGCCATCGGGCACTACTCGCGGAGCCTCTATCCCGGGACCCGGGTGCGCTACGTGAGCTCGGAGGAGTTCACCAACGAGTTCATCAACTCCATCCGCGACGGCAAGGCGGACGCCTTCCGCAAGCGCTACCGCGACATGGACATCCTGCTGGTCGACGACATCCAGTTCCTGGCGAGCAAGGAGTCGACGCAGGAGGAGTTCTTCCACACCTTCAACACCCTGCACAACGCCAACAAGCAGATCGTGCTCTCCTCGGACCGGCCGCCCAAGCAGCTCGTCACCCTGGAGGACCGGCTGCGCAACCGCTTCGAGTGGGGTCTGATCACCGACGTCCAGCCGCCCGAGCTGGAGACCAGGATCGCGATCCTGCGGAAGAAGGCGATCCAGGAGCAGCTCAACGCTCCGCCGGAGGTGCTGGAGTTCATCGCCTCCCGGATCTCCCGCAACATCCGCGAGCTGGAGGGAGCGCTGATCCGTGTCACCGCCTTCGCCAGCCTCAACCGGGCCCCGGTGGACCTGGAGCTCACCGGGATAGTGCTGAAGGACCTGATCCCCGGCGGCGAGGAGGCCGGACCGGAGATCACGGCGAAGACCATCATGGAGCAGACCGCCGCCTACTTCGGGCTGGGTGTGGAGGACCTCTGCGGCTCCTCGCGGAGCCGGGTCCTGGTGACCGCACGGCAGATCGCCATGTACCTCTGCCGTGAGCTCACCGACCTCTCGCTGCCCAAGATCGGCGCCCAGTTCGGCGGCCGGGACCACACCACGGTGATGCACGCCGACCGCAAGATCCGCTCGCTGATGGCGGAGCGGCGGTCCATCTACAACCAGGTCACCGAGCTCACCAACCGCATCAAGAGCTGACTGCGGAAAAGCCCGAGAGCGGGGCGCCGGGAGTGTTCTCCCGGCGCCCCGCTGTCTTTCTCTGCCTGCTTCCCGGTTCGCACGGATGCGCAGGAATTCGAACAGATACGAGGCAATGCCGGAAACTCCACAGGTTCCGGCATTCTCGGCCGTCCACATCCTGGGGACTGTCGGGTTGTCCAGATCTCCTCCACAGCAGGCACGGCGGTACGCTCGTAGCTCCAGCTCAGCGGCCTGTGGACTTGTGGGTTACCGGCATCCACAAGCTGTGGACGACTGAAGCGGCGTCAACGCGGCGCCACGGTTGTCCACGGCCCATCCCCAGGTCCAGGGTGGTTGTCCCCAGCTTCTCCACAGCAACGTCCACAGTTCGACAAGCGAAACGCCGACTTCACCGGTCCGTGTGAAAGCGGTCACACGGACGTGGAGGTGTGGCCGGTGGGAAACCTGGGTAAAACTTGGGGACAGTGCTGGGGAGAACCTGGGGACAGCTGTGGAAGCGCTGTGGGGAAACTTCCGCCGTCCACAGAAGAGGCCGGTTCATCCACGGCTCCACCCACAGGCCCGGTGGATAAAAAAGTGGGTCTGAGCTGGGAAAACGGGGTTATCCACCTAATCCACAGCCCCTACTACTACCACTACCTAGAGATCCCCCGATGATTCGTCTAACAGGGGGTGGGGCGTCGATCTGTGGACGACGGCAATCCGACACCTGTTCACCACCAGTCCGGCCCGTATGCCACGGCTGTCGGCAGAGTGCGTCAGACTGTCTCCGGCAACAGGAGCGAGCCGGCCCACCGGGAAGCCCACAGGGTGGGGATGGGCGGCACGCCTACAGCAGGAGCATCAGGAGGCGGTGACCGGTGAAGTTCCGGGTGGAGCGTGACGTCCTCGCAGAGGCCGTGGCCTGGGCTGCGCGCAGCCTCCCTGCACGACCGCCGGTGCCTGTCCTCGCCGGTCTGCTGCTGACCGCGGAGGAGAGCAGGCTGAGCCTGTCCGGCTTCGACTACGAGGTGTCCGCCAGGGTCGAGGTCGAGGCCGAGGCCGAGGAGGCCGGCACCGTCCTGGTCTCCGGCCGACTGCTCGCCGACATCTCCCGGGCACTTCCCAACAGGCCTGTGGAAATCTCCACCGACGGGGTCCGGGTGAGCGTCGTCTGCGGCTCCTCCCGATTCACACTCCCCACCCTTCCTGTGGACGAGTACCCCGCTCTGCCCCAGATGCCCACCGCCACCGGCACGGTCTCGGGCGAGGTGTTCGCCTCCGCCGTCGCCCAGGTCGCGGTCGCCGCCGGCCGTGACGACACCCTCCCGGTGCTCACCGGCGTCCGGGTCGAGATCGAGGACGACCGGATCACCCTGGCCGCCACCGACCGCTACCGCTTCGCGGTCCGCGAGCTGCTGTGGAAGCCGGAGCAGCCCGGTCTGTCCGCGGTCGCCCTGGTGCCCGCCAAGACCCTGCTGGACACTGCCAAGTCGCTGAACAGCGGCGATGTGGTGTCCATCGCGCTGGCTTCCGGCAAGGAGGGCGGCGGCGAGGGGCTGATCGGCTTCGAAGGTGCCGGGCGGCGGACCACCACCCGCCTGCTGGAGGGCGAGTTCCCCAAGTTCCGCAGCCTGTTCCCCACCGAGTTCAACGCGGTGGCCACCATCGTGACCGCGCCCTTCGTGGAGGCCGTCAAGCGTGTCTCCCTGGTCGCCGAGCGCAACACCCCGGTCCGGCTCTCCTTCGAGCAGGGTGTGCTGACGCTTGAGGCGGGCTCCGGGGACGACGCCCAGGCGACCGAGCGGATCGACGCGGACCTCGAGGGCGACGACATCTCGATTGCCTTCAACCCGGCGTACCTGCTGGAGGGGCTCTCCGCCATCGACGCCCCGGTGGCCCAGCTGAGCTTCACCACCTCCACCAAGCCGGCGCTGCTCAGCGGCCGTCCCTCGGTGGACGCCGAGGCGGACGAGGCCTACAAGTACCTGATCATGCCGGTGCGCCTCTCCGGTTGATCCACAGCTGTGGACGCTGATTCCACAGCTGTGGATATCGGGCGCCCTGGAGTACCGGAGCCGTCGGGTCTGGAATCCGCCCCACAGGGCAGGCATTCCTCCCGACGGCCCCAGCCCGTCGGGGCCGCAACCCTCCCCCGGCGTAGGCTCAAAGGTGCGGCAAAGGGGCCGTCATCAGGCACGTCGACATACGTAAGGACTTGTCATGGAGCTCGGTCTCATCGGTCTCGGCAAGATGGGCGGGAACATGCGCGAGCGCATCCGCCGCGCAGGTCACACCGTCATCGGGTACGACCGCAACCCCGACCTCGCCGATGTCAACAGCCTCCAGGAGCTGGTGGACAAGCTCCAGGGCCCCCGAGTGGTGTGGGTGATGGTTCCGGCCGGCGTCCCGACCCAGCAGACGGTCGACCAGCTCGCCGAGGTGCTGTCCCCCGGTGACATCGTGGTCGACGGCGGCAACTCGCGCTGGACCGACGACATCGCCCACGCCGAGGCGCTGGCCACCAAGGGCATCGGCTTTGTCGACGCCGGGGTCTCCGGCGGCGTCTGGGGCCTGGAGAACGGCTATGCACTGATGGTCGGCGGTGAGGCCGAGCACGTCGCCAAGGTCCAGCCGATCTTCGACGCCCTCAAGCCGTCCGGCGACTTCGGCTTTGTGCACGCCGGCAAGGTCGGCGCCGGCCACTTCGCCAAGATGGTCCACAACGGCATCGAGTACGCCCTGATGCAGGCCTACGCCGAGGGCTGGGAGCTGCTGGAGGCCGCCGAGGTCACCACCAATGTGCACGACATCTTCCGCAGCTGGAAGGAGGGCACGGTCATCCGCTCCTGGCTGCTGGACCTCGCCGTCCGGGCCATGGAGGAGGACCCGCACCTGGGGCACCTGCGCGGCTATGCGGAGGACTCCGGCGAGGGCCGCTGGACCGTCGAGGCGGCCATCGACCACGCCGTCCCGCTGCCGGCCATCACCGCCTCGCTCTTCGCCCGCTTCTCGTCCCGTCAGGACGACTCCCCGCAGATGAAGATGATCGCCGCACTGCGCAACCAGTTCGGCGGGCACGCCGTCACCGCTGTCAGCGACCACAAGGGTGCGGACTCCCCCGGCGCCGACGTCGAGCCGCCGGCCGTCTCCTGATCCGGTCCGACCGTCACTGAGAGGAAGTCAGCGCGGGCCACAGAACCCCGCGCGATCAGCACACCATGCATATCGCGCATCTGTCGCTCGCCGACTTCCGCTCCTACGCCCGGGTCGAGGTTCCCCTGGACCCGGGCGTGACGGCCTTTGTGGGCCCCAACGGCCAGGGCAAGACCAACCTGGTCGAGGCCGTGGGCTATCTGGCCACGCTGGGCAGCCACCGAGTGGCCGCCGACGCCCCGCTGGTGCGTCTGGGCGCCGACCGGGCGGTGGTCCGGGGCAGCGTGCTGCGGGAGGGCCGCTCCACCCTGATCGAACTGGAGATCAACCCCGGCAAGGCCAACCGCGCCAGGATCAACCGGTCCTCCAATGTGCGGCCGCGTGATGTGCTGGGCCTGCTGCGCACCGTGCTCTTCGCGCCGGAGGACCTCGCCCTGGTGAAGGGCGACCCCGGGGAGCGCCGGCGCTTCCTGGACGAGCTACTGACCGCCCGCGCCCCCAGACTGGCAGGCGTTCGGCAGGACTACGAGCGGGTCCTCAAGCAGCGGAACGCCCTGCTGAAGACCGCCGCCATGGCCCGCAGGGCGGGGGGCGGCAAGGCCGACCTGTCCACCCTGGACGTCTGGGACGGCCATCTCGCCCGGTCGGGCGCCGAGTTGACCGCCTTCCGCCTCCAGTTGGTGGCCGCGCTGCAGCCGCTGGTGGAGAAGGCCTATGAGCAGCTTGCGCCCGGCGGTGGCCCGACCACGTTGGAGTACCGCAGCTCGGTGGAGGGACCGCCCCCCACCTCCCGCGAGGAGGCGTACCAGGCGCTGCTGGAGGCGCTGGCCTCGGTACGGAAGCAGGAGATCGAGCGTGGGGTGACTTTGGTGGGGCCGCACCGCGACGACTTGCTGCTCAGGCTGGGCCCACTGCCCGCCAAGGGCTATGCCAGCCATGGCGAGTCCTGGTCGTACGCCCTGGCGCTGCGGCTGGCCTCCTATGAGCTGCTGCGCCAGGACGGCGGTGAGCCCGTCCTGATCCTGGACGATGTCTTCGCCGAGCTGGACAGCCGCCGGCGCGATCGGCTGGCCGAGCTGGTGGCCCCCGGTGAGCAGGTGCTGGTCACCGCGGCGGTACCGGAGGACGTGCCGCAGGCGCTGTCGGGTGCCCGGTTCGCGGTCGCCGACGGTGATGTCCGGCGCATCGCCGAAGGGTGACCGCCCAGGTGCCCGCGTCCGGCCAGGATGTCCCTGGACGGGCGACCGTGCAGCCGGGGCACGGCGCTGGGGCGCCGGTCCTCCCCGGTCGGGGGACGGGTGGCTGTTCCCCGGCCCGGATCACGCGGCCAGGCCGTAGGCTGGACCACTTCACTGTCCACGGCTGGGGAAGGAACAGGCTCCCGTGACCGATGTGCACAGCGAGGACTCAGGGCCCGACCCCCGGCAGCCGTCCGGCCCGGCGCTGTCCGGAGTGGACCTGGCCCGGGTGGCGCTGCGCGCCGCCAAGGAGCAGGCCCGGGAGCGCGGGGAGCAGGTCCGGCAGAAGAAGGAGTCCAAGCGCCGGGGGCTGCGCAGCGGAGCCCGCGCCGATGGGCGCGATCCGGTGCCGCTGGGGGCGGCGATGCGCCAGTTGATCACCGAGCGGGGCTGGGAGGCTCCGGCCGCGGTGGGCGGCGTGATGGGCCGCTGGCCGCAGATCGTCGGTCCCGAGATCGCGGCGCACTGCGCTCCCGAGCACTACAGCGAGGAGTCCTGTGAGCTGAGTGTGCGCTGCGACTCCACGGCATGGGCCACCCAGCTGCGGCTGCTTGCCCCGCAGCTGGTCGCCCGGCTCAACAAGGAGCTGGGGCACGGGACGGTGAAGGTGATCAAGGTCCAGGGTCCGGCCGGGCCACCGCGGAGCTACGGGCGGCTGAGGGCGCCGGGGAGCCGCGGTCCGAGGGACACCTGGGGCTGAGCCCCGGTCGCTCCACCTGGCGACCGCCGGCTGCCGCGAGCAGCGCTGCGGAGAGCCTGAGGGCCCATTTGAGCGCAGTTGGCCCCCCGCCTGAGTATCGGGACATGTGCGGAGGGGATTCAGAGCGGCACATCAGCCCTCAGGGGCTGGCAAACGCCCATCTCTGTCGGCGGTACCGGTAGACTGGAAGCAATACACCGCCGCTTGCGGTTCTGAGACGAACCCGTGGCCGCGTCGAGTCCTGCCCAGCCGGGCGGGGATGCGGTCCGCGCTGTGCCAGAAAGGGCGCTTCGTGGCCGATTCCGGCAACCCCAACCAGTCCCCTGAGACCTCCGACACCACTCCCGGCAACGGGACGTCGTACGACGCCAGCGCGATCACGGTCCTCGAAGGGCTCGAAGCCGTCCGCAAGCGCCCCGGCATGTACATCGGCTCCACCGGTGAGCGCGGCCTGCACCACCTCGTCTACGAGGTCGTCGACAACTCGGTCGACGAGGCGCTCGCCGGGCATGCGGACACCATCGACGTCACCATCCTGCGCGACGGCGCGGTGCGGGTGATCGACAACGGCCGCGGTATCCCGGTCGACGTCGAGAAGTCCACCGGCAAGCCCGCGGTCGAGGTCGTGCTGACCGTGCTGCACGCCGGCGGCAAGTTCGGAGGCGGCGGCTACGCCGTCTCCGGCGGTCTGCACGGCGTGGGCGTCTCCGTGGTCAACGCCCTCTCCAGCCGGGTCTCGGTGGAGGTGAAGCGCGACGGCTACCGCTGGTCCCAGGAGTACAAGCTGGGCGCCCCCACGGCTCCGCTGGCGAAGAACGAGGCCACCGCGGAGACCGGCACCTCGGTGACCTTCTGGGCCGACCCGGACATCTTCGAGACCACCGAGTACTCCTTCGAGACGCTGTCGCGGCGGTTCCAGGAGATGGCGTTCCTCAACAAGGGGCTGACCATCTCGCTCAGCGACGAGCGCCCCGACCACTCCGACGAGGAGGGGAAGCCCCGCTCGGTCCGGTACCACTACGAGGGCGGCATCTCCGACTTCGTCCGGTACCTCAACTCCCGCAAGGGCGAGCTGGTCCACCCCACCGTCATCGACTTCGAGGTGGAGGACCGCGACCGGACGATCTCGGTCGAGGTCGCCATGCAGTGGAACAGCTCCTACAGCGAGGGCGTCTACTCCTTCGCCAACACCATCCACACCCATGAGGGCGGTACTCATGAGGAGGGCTTCCGTGCGGCGCTGACCGGCCTGGTCAACCGCTACGCGCGGGAGAAGAAGCTGCTCCGGGAGAAGGACGACAACCTCACCGGCGAGGACATCCGCGAGGGCCTCACCGCGATCATCTCGGTCAAGCTGGGCGAGCCGCAGTTCGAGGGCCAGACCAAGACCAAGCTGGGCAACACCGAGGCCAAGACCTTTGTGCAGAAGGTCGTCCACGAGCACCTCAACGACTGGCTGGACCGCAACCCCACCGAGGCCTCCGACATCATCCGGAAGTCCATCCAGGCGGCCACCGCCCGGGTGGCGGCCCGCAAGGCGCGCGACCTCACCCGTCGCAAGGGCCTGCTGGAGAGCGCCTCGCTGCCGGGCAAGCTCTCGGACTGCCAGAGCAAGGACCCCTCCGAGTGCGAGATCTTCATCGTCGAGGGTGACTCCGCCGGCGGCTCGGCCAAGTCCGGCCGTGACCCGCGGGTGCAGGCGATCCTCCCGATCCGCGGCAAGATCCTCAATGTGGAGAAGGCCCGGATCGACAGGGTGCTGCAGAACACCGAGGTCCAGGCGCTGATCTCGGCCTTCGGCTGCGGCATCCACGAGGACTTCGACATCACCAGGCTGCGGTATCACAAGATCGTGCTGATGGCCGACGCCGACGTCGACGGCCAGCACATCCGCACGCTGCTGCTCACCCTGCTCTTCCGCTTCATGCGGCCGCTGGTCGAGGCGGGTCACGTCTATCTGGCCCAGCCTCCGCTGTACAAGATCAAGTGGAGCAAGGACGACTTCGACTACGTCTACTCGGACCGCGAGCGCGACGCCGTGATCCGGGCCGGCGTGGACAACGGCCGCCGGCTCCCCAAGGACGACGCCATCCAGCGCTTCAAGGGTCTCGGCGAGATGAACGCCGAGGAGCTGCGGGTCACCACCATGGATGCGGAGCACCGGGTGCTGCTGCAGGTCACGCTGGAGGACGCGGCCCGCGCCGACGACCTGTTCTCGGTCCTGATGGGCGAGGACGTCGAGGCCCGACGCACCTTCATCCAGCGCAACGCCAAGGACGTCCGCTTCCTGGACGTCTGACCCCGGTCGGAAGCCAGGACAGCAGCGCGCGAAAGGAAACTGACCAGCAGTGGTCGACGACAACCGTCCCGACGGCGAGCAGCCGGATCCCAGCGAGACCATGCCCTCCCCCGACCAGTTCGTCGGCGGAGCCCTGCGTATCGAGCCGGTCGAGCTCGAGACGGAGATGCAGCGCTCCTACCTCGACTATGCGATGAGCGTCATCGTGAGCCGGGCGCTGCCCGAGGTGCGCGACGGCCTCAAGCCGGTGCACCGCCGGGTGCTCTACGCCATGTACGACGGCGGCTACCGGCCGGAGAAGGGCTACTACAAGTGCGCCCGCGTCGTCGGCGACGTCATGGGCAACTACCACCCCCACGGTGACTCCTCGATCTACGACACCCTGGTGCGCCTCGCCCAGCCGTGGTCGATGCGGATGCCGCTGGTGGACGGCAACGGCAACTTCGGCTCCCCGGGCAACGACCCGGCCGCCGCCATGCGGTACACCGAGTGCCGGATGGCGCCGCTGGCGATGGAGATGATGCGCGACATCGACGAGGACACCGTCGATTTCGCCGCCAACTACGACGGCCGCTCCCAGGAGCCCACCTGCCTGCCGTCGCGGATCCCCAACCTGCTGGTCAACGGTGCCACCGGTATCGCGGTCGGCATGGCCACCAACATCCCGCCGCACAACCTGCGCGAGGTGGCCTCGGGCGTCCAGTGGTACCTGGACAACCCGGAGGCCTCGAACGAGGAGCTGCTGGAAGCCCTGATCCAGCGGATCAAGGCCCCGGACTTCCCCACCGGCGCGCTGATCGTGGGGCGCCGCGGGATCGAGGAGGCCTACCGCACCGGCCGCGGCTCCATCACCATGCGGGCCGTGGTCGAGGTCGAGGAGATCCAGGGCCGCCAGTGCCTGGTGATCACCGAGCTGCCGTACCAGGTCAACCCGGACAATCTGGCGCTGAAGATCGCCGACCTGGTGAAGGACGGCAGGGTCGCCGGCATCGCCGACGTCCGTGACGAGTCCTCCTCGCGGACCGGCCAGCGACTGGTGATCGTCCTCAAGCGGGACGCGGTCGCCAAGGTCGTCCTCAACAACCTGTACAAGCACACCGATCTGCAGACCAACTTCGGTGCCAACATGCTGGCGCTGGTCGACGGGGTGCCGCGCACCCTGTCGCTGGACGGCTTCATCCGGCACTGGGTCAACCACCAGATCGACGTCATCGTCCGGCGTACCCGCTTCCGGCTGCGCAAGGCCGAGGAGCGCGCCCACATCCTGCGCGGCCTGCTGAAGGCGCTGGATGCGATCGACGAGGTCATCGCCACCATCCGCCGCTCCAACACGGTGGAGGAGTCCCGCACCGGCCTGATGCGGCTGCTGGAGATCGACGAGATCCAGGCCAACGCCATCCTGGAGATGCAGCTTCGCCGGCTCGCCGCCCTGGAGCACCAGCGGATCACGGACGAGTACAACGAGCTGATGGCCAAGATCGAGGAGTACAACGCGATCCTGGCCTCGCCGACCCGGCAGCGCGGCATCGTCTCCGAGGAGCTGGCGGCGATCGTCGAGAAGTACGGCGACGACCGGCGCAGCCAGTTGATCCCCTTCGACGGCGACATGTCCATCGAGGACCTGATCGCCGAAGAGGACATCGTCGTCACCATCACCCGCGGCGGCTACGTCAAGCGGACCCGTACCGACCTCTACCGCTCGCAGAAGCGCGGCGGCAAGGGCGTGCGCGGGGCCCAGCTGAAGCAGGACGACATCGTCGACCACTTCTTTGTGACGACGACCCACAACTGGATCCTGTTCTTCACCAACAAGGGCCGGGTCTACCGGGCCAAGGGCTATGAGCTGCCGGACGCCGGCCGTGACGCCCGTGGCCAGCATGTGGCCAATGTGCTGGCCTTCCAGCCCGACGAGCACATCGCCCAGGTGATGGCGGTCCGCACCTATGAGGACGCTCCGTACCTGGTGCTCGCCACCCGCGAGGGCGTGGTGAAGAAGAGCCCGCTCAAGGACTACGACTCGCCCCGCTCGGCCGGTCTGATCGCGATCAACCTGCGCACCGACGAGGAGGGCCGGGACGACGAGCTGATCGGTGCCGAGCTGGTGTCGGCCGAGGACGACCTGCTGCTGGTCAGCAAGAAGGCCCAGGCCATCCGCTTCACCGCCACCGATGAGGCGCTGCGGCCGATGAGCCGTGCCACCTCGGGTGTGAAGGGCATGTCGTTCCGCGAGGGCGACGAACTACTGTCGCTCAACGTCGTCCGCCCCGGTACCTTCGTCTTCACGGCGACCGACGGCGGTTACGCCAAGCGGACGCCGGTGGAGGAGTACCGGGTCCAGGGCCGCGGCGGTCTGGGCATCAAGGCAGCCAAGATCGTCGAGGACAGGGGCTCCCTGGTCGGCGCTCTGGTGGTCGAGGAGACCGACGAGATCATGGCCATCACCCTGTCGGGCGGTGTGATCCGCACCAGGGTTTCGGGCGTTCGTGAAACCGGACGTGACACGATGGGCGTCCAACTGATCAACCTCGGAAAGCGTGACGCGGTGGTGGGCATCGCCCGCAACGCGGAGGCTGAGGAGGAGGAACAGGACGAGAACGGCGACGGCATCCCTTCCGCCGACGGCAGCGAGCCGGCGAGCGATGGGGCCGGGACCGGGGCAGTCGACGATGGGGGAGACAGCGGAAGCGGGACGACGGCGGACGGCACAGCCGACCAGTCCTGAGGATCGCTTCCCGGCCGGGCGGCCGGACGGTACCGCGGATCTGCCGTGGGCACCGTCCGGCCGGTCGGCTGACCGCGGCCGGGCGACCCGTCCGGTGCGGGACCATTTGGACTGACCAGGGCGGAGACAACCGGCCTGGAGGGGAACTGCGGGAGGACCAGGGTGAGTGGAGCCACGGGCGCGGCAGGCGGTGGAGCTGCCGGAGGCCGGCAGGGATCCGCGCAGGCCAGGGGCCAGGGCGGCCAGCACGCGCCTGGCGGCGGCCATCGGGCACCAGCAGAGCAGCCGGCCGCCTCGACCTCGCTGATGCCTCCGGTGGCCGATGCCGGCCAGGGGCAGGGGGGCTATGGCTACCCGCAGCCTCCTCAGGCACCGCCGACGGTCGGTACGGGCACCGCACAGCCCGGAGCGGGCGGCTACTCGCAGCCGACCACCTACGCCAAGGGGACGACCCCGGCCCGGGGCACCCGCACCGGACCCGCCACCTCCTCCCGCAGGCCCTCGGCGAGTCCTGCCGCGGCAGGCGGGTCGGCCCGGACCCGCAAGGCCCGGCTGCGGGTCACCAAGGTGGACCCCTGGTCGGTGATGAAGGTCAGCTTCCTGCTGTCCATCGCGCTGGGCGTGATCACCATCGTGGCCTCCTGTGTGCTGTGGATGGTGCTCGACGGGATCGGCGTCTTCGACTCGGTCGGCAGCACTCTCAAGGAGGTCACCGGCTCGGACACCAGCCAGGGCTTCGACCTCCAGTCGTACCTCTCCTTCGGTAAGACCTTCACGTTCAGCACGATCATCGCCGTGGTCGATGTGGTGCTGCTGACGGCCCTGGCCACGCTGGGCGCCTTCATCTACAACACCGCCGCGGGCTTTGCCGGCGGTGTCGAGGTCACCCTCGCCGAGGAGGAGTAACCCTCCCCGGCCCCGACGGGCCCGGCCCCGGCATCCGCCGGAGCCGGGCCCGCTGTGGTGGAGGCCGCTGAGCTGCGCCTTGCGTTCGCTGGGTGTGCGGCGCGCGCGGATACGGATTTGGGCGTTCGGCCATCGATCCGCTAATCTTTCAGTGCAGCGCGGGGCTATAGCTCAGACGGTTAGAGCGCTTCCCTGATAAGGAAGAGGCCACAGGTTCAAGTCCTGTTAGCCCCACCAGCGGAGAGGCTCCGGGGAAATTTCCCCGGAGCCTCTTTGACATCCACGGTTGACATCAACGCCCGTGGAGGCCGTCCCGGAGCTTGGTGCCCAGCCGAGCGGCGGCGGCCCGCTGCGAGGCCGACGTGACGTGCGTGTAGATGTCCAGCGTCACCGCGATCTGACTGTGCCGCAGGATCTCCTTGGCATAGCGCGGGTGCACGTCCAGAGCGGCCAGCAGGGTCCCGCAGGTGTGCCGGGTGTCGTGCAGCCGGACCCGCCGGACACCGGCCCGCTTCACCAGCCGCTCGAAGGTCCCGGAGAAGCCGTCCGGGTCGACAGGCCCGCCGGCCGCGGAGGTGAAGACCAGCCCGGTTTCCTGCCAGGCTGTGCCCTTCATCTCCCGCTCCAGCTCTTGCAGCCGCCGACGCTCGCCCAGAGCTTCGACGCAGAGCCGAGGCAGTGGCAGGGCCGACTTGGACGTCTCCGTCTTCAGGTCCACCAGGACCAGCCCGACCCCGGTCTCCCGCTGCACCTGCTTGCGCGGGTGGGCGACGCCGCCAGGCAGGTCGACATCCACCCAGCGCAGCCCCAGCAGCTCACCGCGACGCAGGCCGAGCACGAGCGCCAGGACGAAGGCCGCGTAGAGCCGGTGCGACCGCGCCCGCTTGAGGAAGACGACCGCCTCATCGGCGGACCAGGGGATCGACTCCTTCTTGGTCACCTTGGGCATGTCCACCAGCGCGGCCACGTTCCGGAGCAGCAGCTCCTCCCGCATGGCCCGGTTGAGCGCGTTCCGCAGGACCTTAAGGCACTCCGCCACCGTGGACCGGCCCACGCCCGCCGACAGCGAGTCATTCAGGAACGTGCGCACATCCGCTGAGCCCAGCTTGTTCAGCCGCTTCGTGCCCAGACCGGGCACCAGGTAGAGCCGCACCATCGTCTCGTACTTGCTGTAGGTGGTCGGCCGGACGTTGGGCTTCACGATCTCGGCCAGCCAGTGATCCAGGAAGTCCCCCAGCTTCCACGCCTTGTCGGGCACCGGCACACCCTTGCGTTCCTGCTGCTGGAGTGCGGCCAGCGCTTCGGCCGCCTCGTCGTACGTCTTGCCGTAGACGTACTTCCGAACCCGCTCGCCACGGGTGTTGGTCACGTAGGCCGCACCCATGTACCGGCCGTCCTTGCGCCGGGTGATCGAGCCCGCCCCGTTGGGGTTCCGCTTCGCCATCAGGCTGCTTCCTCCAGTCGCACGGCCACGAAGGCGCGCACCGCCGCAACGGGGATGCGCCGAGCCCGGCCGATGGTGATGGACGCCAGCTGGCGCGTCCGGATCAGGTCATAGACGGCGGAGCGCCCAAGCTTGAGGCGAACCATCACCTCAGGGACGGTCAGCAGCTCGTCAGACATGCCTGTGCCTCCTCCTCTGCGGCCAGCAGCGCGGCCATCTCCTCTCGGGCGGTGGTACGGGTCTCGTGCAGCTCCCGGGCGATGCTGGCGGCCAGCAGGGACTCCCCCGGGGTGTTGCCGGACCCAGCGAAGGTCCAGTGCGCGAGCACAAGGGTTTCTGCCTCGGGCAGGTCGTCCAGGTCCGGCAGTCCAGCGGAGAGCAGCCGTTCCCGGAGGTCTTCGCGGGCCTGGTTGGCGCGGTAGTCGGCGCGGACCCGTCGCAGCGCGCCGAGGGTGGTCGAGTACCGGGGCGACTTGGTGGAGAAGTGGCCGCGGAAGCCGAGCATGTGCGACCAGTGCGCCAGCATCCGATCCGGGTAGGCCGCGTCCAGGTCCCAACAGGCTTGGATCAGGCGGCGGGTGTGCTCGGGCAGGTCGTGCCGGTCGATCTCCCGGCGCTCGATGATCCGGCGGTCCACCGACTCGGTTGCTTCCGCCGACTTGGTGGCGTACTTGGCCACGTACGAGGCGACCGCCCGTTCGCTGATCTCCCCCGACCCGAAGCCCCCGATCGGGCGCACGTCCACCTGGGCGCCCCAGCGCAGCACCCGCGCCGGCAGGTCTGTGGCAGCGGCCACAGGTACGCCGGCCGAGCGGGCTGCGGCGCGGATGGCGTCGTCCAGGAGCGCGAGGGTGGCCCAGGCCGGGGGTGGGGTGTCGGCGCCGTCGGCGCCGTCGAGGCGGATGACAGCGTGGAAGTGGACCGCGCCCCGGCGCTGGTACTCGGCGACCTTGCCGAAGGAGACCCGGGCGACGTCCCCGAGCCGAGATCGGGGGATGCCCGCGCGGGTGGCGACCTCGCGGCGCAGGTAGATCGTGAACCGGCGCCACAGCTCAGGGGCGTGGTTGTTCCACAACACCGCGTGCGCGTAGTCGTACCGGTCGGCATCCAGGGGCGTGCCCAGCCGGGCGTCCCCCTTCGGATGCACTGTGCCGCAGCGGCAGGCCCCCGCATCCGGGCGGTTGTGCACCGGGCCGAACGACGGGGCGGTCAGGGTGGCGAAGACCCGAGGATGCTGCCGAACCGTGGTGGACACACCTTTGGTGTCGTCGCCGACCAGCCCGGCCCGGATCAGGTGGAAGGTGTCCGCCGCATACGTGCGAGCACAGGACGGGCAACGCGAGGCCCGGCGGTTGCCGCAGGCGACCTTGAGCCGCCCCCCGGGCTGGTTATGCGTGGAGTACTCGTGCCACACGGCGCCGGTCGGCGCGTAGACCAGCTTGCGCCAGCCCCGGATGTGGATCGGGTTCGCGCAGCCGCCGGTGCGGCGGATCTGGTCGTGGAGCTGAGGGAGGTCTCCCCGGGAGGACAGCCGCGCCAGGTCCAGGACGGCGGCCCGGTCCATCCCCCCGGGCAGAGTTGCCGTGTCGGTCACGCAGCCACCGCCGTGACAGCGGCAAGGGTGGCCGGGTGGGCCGGGCACTCCTGCCGTCCACGAGCGGAGGCCGGGAGTGCGGTAGTGGTGACCGTGAGCCAACCGGAGCCGCCGCACGGGCACGGGTCGACCAGCGGCAGACCGCGCTCAAAGGTCAGGTCGTCACGCCGGACGATCTGCATTCCGAGCCCGTACGCCAGACCGCTGCAGCGCTTCAGCCGCCGGGCCAGGGGGAAGCGGGAACGGTGGTCCGCCAGCAGTTCCGGCGTCTCCAGGTCCCGCATCCACATCGCCCAGAAGCCCAGAAGCCGACGCGACCAGTCGTCCACCCCCGCTGGGCCAAGAACGCGCACACCCTCCTGGGCGAACTTCGCCAGAGCGCTGTGGGACGGCCGGGTCCGGTCGCGGTGATCGAGGGAGGAGGCATACAACGCCACCGTCAGCTCGGAGCTGGTCAGGGCGGCCAGGTCTGGCGCGATCACATCGGGCTGCGGAATCACGAAACGGGGCATGATGGAGGCTCCCTTGAGAGAGGGACCGGGGCGGCGGCTTGCTTGGCGGTAGGGCGCCGCCCTCTGGCATGTCCGGATGCCATCGACATCTCTAGACATCTCCAGTGAAAGTCAGATCTCTAGAGATGTCAACACCTCTCTAGAGATCTGTCAGTGTGCTGCGCTTGGGTAGATGCCGGGTCTCCCGCTCTGCCGGTGAGGGCGGGCAGCCCTAAGATGTCTAGAGAAGAGGAGGTGCGAAGTGATGGCCACCAGCAGCGACGGCAATCAGCCCAAGTACCAGCGGATCGCCGATGCGCTCATGGCAGCCGTCGAGTCCGGCGAGTATGTCCCCGGAGACCGCCTGCCAGGCGAGAACGAGCTGATGGAGAGCTACGGCGTCGCCCGCATGACCGCGCGCCAAGCGCTGGGTGTGCTCAGGGACGAAGGCGTCGCCGAAGCCCGCAAGGGCGCCGGCGTGTTCGTCCGTGACTTCCGCCCTCTGAGGCGGCGAGGCATCCAGCGCCTGTCTCGGGAGCACTGGGGCTCTGGACAGTCCATCTGGTCCGCGGACGTCGACATCGAGAGCCGCAACCTGGTGGTAGACCAGATCTCCGTCACCGAGGAAGCAGCCCCCGAGCGCATCGCGCGGGTACTCGGGTTGAACAGCGGTGACGCGACCTGTGTCCGCAGGCGCCGCTTCGTCCTGGACGGCAAGCCGGTCATGTTCGCCACGTCCTACCTCGCGGCCGAACTCGTCGCAGGTTCCGCCATCACGCAGGAGGACACCGGCCCCGGCGGCACGTATGCCCGGCTGGCTGATCTCGGGCACAAGCCCGTGCACTTCCGCGAAGAGATCCGGTGCCGCATGCCCCGACAGTCCGAGGCCACAAGCCTGGCGCTGAGCTCCGGGACTCCGGTCATCGTGCTGTGCCGCACCGCGTTCGAAGAGGAGGGCGGCGCCGTCGAGGTCAACGAGATGACCTTGGACTCAGGCTCCTACGTCCTGGAGTACGACTTCGACGCGTAGCGGGAGAGGTGGAGCGGTTACGAGTTTCGCTACTTCATCAAGGCTCGCTTCGCTCGCAGCGGCGCCGACGCGGCGCCGCTCGCCGTCGCTCCTGTCTTCGCCCCGCTCCGGCGGCGGCCCGCTCCGCGCCGCAAGGCGGGAGGGTGAGGCAGGCCGGCCGGGGCTGGGGCGGGCGCCGACACGATCTTTAGCCACCTACCCGGTCCGGGACCCGACGTCGAGCAAGACCAGGGGGCCACTCGGACACATTGCGGGCAGGCTCAAGACCTGCCCGAGTTGCCAACCAGCGTACGGCCCCCTGGCCATGCTCGACCCCAGCCCAGGCAGGCCACCGGCCAAAGATCGCGCCAACGCCCTGAGCTGCGGCTATCCCATCGCACTACTGACGTGCGAAGATCCCCGAGAGGCGGCGCAGAGTCGCACAGTTCGCGTTGTGGGGGGCTTTATGCCCGTTTTCATGTGGGTCGGTCTCGCGGTCATCTGGATCATCGCCTTTGTGCCGGGCGCAGCGGCGATCGCCCGAGGGTGGTTGCCTCCCTGGATGCGAGGCCGCGCCCGTTTCCGCGTTTGTGGGGATTTGGCAGCGTCATGCTGGGCCTCGGGTTCACGGTCGAGATGCTCCCGGTCGAGATGGCCGGTAGGCATTGGACCGCCGACGCAGCCACCCCAGTGTGGATCGTAGGCCTTTGCATGCTCCTCTCCGGCGTCGGCTTGATGGCATGGGCACAGCGCTCCACCCGCGCCGCGTGGCCCTCCTGGATCCGGAAGCACTGACAGCAGCAGCTGACAGCAACGGCGGCGCACAGTGGCGGTTCGCGGCGCACGTTTACGGAGGGATCCCTCAAGCTGGCAGTCCAGGCGCAGCCTCGGTCGACCACCATGGGATCACTGATAAGGAAGAGGCCACAGGTTCAAGTCCTGTTAGCCCCACCGCGGTACTCAGGGCCGGACACCAGCAGGTGTCCGGCCCTGAGTCATGTTCAGGGGGTGCCGCCGCCGGGCCGGTGACGGAGCGTCGGCGGGAGCGTCGGTGGCGGGATCGGGGTGTGTATCATCGGCCGCACGGCGGTTGCCACCACGACTGCCGGTACGCACTCGCACACACGCGGACCCCGCAGGAGCCGGCCTCCCCTGAGTGGCCGAATGAGCCCGGCGGAGCCCCCGGACGTTGAAGAAGGACGAGGTCGCGCGGTGAAGAAGCTCCTCCTGATCGCCCTGGCCGCCGTCGGCGGTTACTTTGTGTACCGCCAGGTCCAGGCGGACCGCGCCGAGCAGGACCTGTGGACCGAGGCCACCGACCCGGTCCCGGCCGGTGCCGGCGCCCGCTGAGACGGCGCACACGACGATTCTTGCGACGACCCCGGCCCTGCGGCCGGGGTCTTGTCGTTCGGCGGCCCGCGTCGCGGGACCGCCCACCGGTACGAGGGGCGGGAGGGGCCGTGGTGCTGGGAGTGGACACGGGTCGGCGGGCGGCGGTGCTGCTGCTGGCCGGGGTGGCGGTGGCGGCGCCAGGGGCGGCTTCGGGGGCGAGTCCGCCGGACCGCTCCTACCAGGCGTCCGGTGACCGGCTGGCGGGGACGGAGAGCAGCAGCGACGCTCCCGTGATGACCGCTGGACGGTCGTACACCGACACGCTCGCCCTCGGTGACCGCAAGTACTGGGCCGTCGACCTGGACGGCGCCTCCGCGGCCTATGTGTCGGTGACCCTGGCGCCCCGCAGCGGCGGCAAGGCGTCCTACGGGGACGGCGCAGAGCTGAAGCTGGAGAGCACCGGCGGAGACCGCTGCGGCGGCGGCACCCTGTCGATCGCATCGAGTGACCAGAGCGCCATGCCGGTCACCGGTACCGCCTCCCGGGTGCCCCGGCAGGACCACAGCGGCAGCTGCGACAAGGCCGGCCGCTATCTGGTCTCACTGGAGCGCACCTCCAAGGCCGGCTCCGACCCGGCCTCCTGGCCGGTGGAACTGCAGTTCCTGCTGGAACCGGCACTGCGCCCGGGGAGCACCCCGGGGGTGGCCAGGACTGCCGCGCCCGCCACCCCGGTGCCCCAACCGGGCGAGCCGCGGCCGGTCGCCGGGTCCCATGGCTTCGCCGGGGCGCCGGCCCTGGGCGCAGGCGTGTGGAAGGACTCCCTGCACCCGGGAGAGCAGCTGTACTATCGGGTGCCGCTGCACTGGGGGCAGAGTCTCTCCTCGCGGATCGAGATCGCCAACGCCACCACCAAGGGCAGCGGTTCGTACGCTTCCACTCAGATCGAACAGACACTTCTCAACCCGGCCCGCACGCCGGGGGAGAGCCAGTCCGCCTACTACTCGGGCGATCCGGCGGAGTCCTCGCTGCTGACCGTGCCGGTTGCCTACGCCAACCGCTGGGAGTCGGGCGACGACACCACGGCGATGGCTCTGGAGGGCTGGTACTACCTGGCCGTGAGCATGGCACCCGGCGGGGCGAAGGTGGTGGGTGCGGACGGGTCCGTCGGCATCACCATCAGGCTGCGCACACAGGGCGCTGCGGTGGCCGGTCCGGGTTATGCAGGGGATGCGATGAAGGCCGGTTTTGGAATCGGCGACCCGGCGCAGATCGGCACCGGACAGCCGCTGCAGGTATCGGGAGGGGCGTCCGGCCGGACCGTGCTGGCGGTGGTCGCCCTGGGGACGGGCACCCTGCTGCTGCTCTCCCTGCTGGGCTGGTCGGCGGCGGCGCGGCGCCGGACGGCGTGAGCTCGCCCTGCCGGTGTTTCACGTGAAACACCAGCAGGCACTCGGGGCTCAGCCGGAGACCAGTGCCCAGATGCCGACCGCGTAGCAGACCGCGGCAGCCAGCAGCACCGGCACCACCACCCGGACCCCTGGAGGACGGCTGAAGCGGCCACGGCGGGCCGCGAGGGGCTCCGTCGGGGCATCCATGACGGTCGGTGGCCCGAAGGCGCCGGTGGGTCGGGTGTAGGGGGCGGTCACGGGCGGCCCGAAGACCCCCGGGGCGGCTGTGGCCGGGCCGGGCGCGGCCGGCCCGGCAGCCGGGTCCCCCGGGGGCCGGGGGACCGTGGCGGCGGTGGCATCCACCGGACGTCCCAGCGGTCCGAGCGGTCCGTACCCGGCCGGCAGCGGGCCCATCCGGTCCGGCACCGTCACCAAGGGCTCGTCCTCCGGACGGCCGGGCAGCAGCTCCACCGCCTCGGCCAGCGCTCTGCGCGCTCCGGTGGTAGTACGGAAGCGTCCCTCGGGGTCGGGGTGCAGCAGGGTGCCGATCACCTGCCAGAGCGGCTCGGGGACGCCCTGGGGGGCCTGTGGGCGGCGGCCGTCGACGTAGGCGGCATGGAGGGCGTCCAGGTCCTGCCGGGCGCCGGTGAGGAGCTGGAGCGCCACCACGCCGACCATGTAGAGGTCCTGCCGCGGTTCGGGGTCGGCGCCGCGCAGCTGCTCGGGTGCGAAGTAGCCGGGGGTGCCGACCACGAAGTGGGTCTCCGTCAGCCGGGCGTCCCCGGTCCGCACCGAGATCCCGAAGTCGGAGAGACGCAGATGCAGCGGTCCGGTGCCGGTCGCCTCCAGCAGCAGGTTCCCCGGTTTGATGTCGCGGTGGACGACGCCCTCGGCGTGCACCGCACCCAGCCCGGACAGCAGTTGGTCGAGCAGCCGGCAGGCGGCGCGCGGCGGCAGGGAACCGTGGTCGGCCAGCAGATGGCCGAGCGATCCGCCCCGAACCAGGTCCATGGTGAAGAGCACCTGGTCGTCGTCGGCGGCCCAGCTGGTGGGGGCCAGCACATGCGGGTGGTCGATCCGCAGTGCCTGCTCCCGGACGAAGCGCAGCAGCGAGCCGGCGTCCCGCTGCTGCAGCAGTTTGACGGCCGCATAGCGCTCGCGCCGCCGGTCCCAGGCGCGCCACACCTCGCCGGCGCCGCCGCGCCCGACGGGGTCCACCAGTTCGTACCGCCCGGCGAACAGCTGTCCCATGGAGACGATCCCACCTTGATCCCGACCCGATCGTGCCCTTCGGGCAGCACTCTGCCAGGTCGTTCGGGGCGACGGATCGGATACCTGCTCAAGATTCCGCCCGGAACCGGGTACCCTTGTGCGCGGCGGATCTTCCAGGACCGCCGAGGGGCCTTAGCTCAGTTGGTAGAGCGCCGTCTTTGCATGGCGGATGTCAGGGGTTCGACTCCCCTAGGCTCCACAGCACCCCGAAGCCCCGGCCTGCACCGCGCAGGCCGGGGCTCCGTCGTTCCCGCAGACGCGGCGCCGCTCCCGCCCGACCCGCCGCGCACCACCCCGCCGGCCGAGTGCGGCGAGCAGACGTGGGGAGGGTGGTTCGGCGGCCGCCCCGTACGAGCCCCCGCACGGCTGCTCACCGGACCGCCGGGTCCGGGCAGGAGAGGCACCGGGCAGGAGAGGCACCGGGCCGTGCGGTCCGGCCCGAGCAGTCCAGGTCGGCCCAGCGTGAACGCCGGGCGGTGGGTAGCAGTCCGGTATGGACGACCCACTGCGGCTGCGCTGCCTGGTCACCGGCGCCACCGGTTACATCGGCGGCCGGCTGGTCCCCGAACTGCTCTCCGCCGGGCACCAGGTGCGGTGTCTGGCCCGGACCCCGGCCAAGGTGCGCGACCAGCCGTGGGCGGGGCAGGTGGAGACCGTGCAGGGGGACGTCACCGACCCGGCGTCGCTGCGCAGCGCGCTGGCGGGTGTCGACGTCGCCTACTACCTGGTGCACGCCCTGGGCACGGGTACGTCCTTCGAGGCGACCGACCGCCGGGCGGCGCGCTCCTTCGCCCAGGGGGCCCGGGCGGCGGGGGTGCGGCGGATCGTCTACCTGGGCGGTCTGGCACCTGCCGGAGTGCCCGAGGAGCGGCTCTCCCCGCATCTGCGGTCCCGGGCGGAGGTCGGCCGGATCCTGCTGGCCTCCGGGGTGCCCACCGCGGTGCTGCGGGCGGCGGTGATCCTGGGCTCCGGCTCCGCCTCCTTCGAGATGCTGCGGTACCTCACCGAACGGCTGCCGGTGATGGTGACCCCCAGCTGGGTGCACACCCGCATCCAGCCGGTGGCGGTACGGGATGTGCTGAGGCTGCTGGTGTCGGCTGCGGCGCTGCCTGCGGAGGTCAACCGCACCTTCGACATCGGCGGCCCCGATGTCCTCACCTATCTGGAGATGATGCAGCGCTACGCGGCCGTGGCGGGGCTGCCCCGGCGGCTGGTGATGCCGGTCCCGGTGCTCACTCCGCGGCTGTCCAGCTACTGGGTGGGCCTGGTCACGCCGGTGCCCAGCTCCCTCGCGCGGCCGCTGGTCGAGTCGCTGCGCCACGAGGTGGTCTGCACCGAGCACGACATCGCCCGCTGGGCACCTGATCCCCCCGGCGGCCCGGTGGGCTTCGACCGGGCGGTGGAGCTGGCGCTGCAGCGCATCCAGGAGGCAGACGTGGCCACCCGCTGGTCCTCCGCGTCGCTGCCCGGAGCGCCGAGTGATCCGCTGCCCACCGACCCGGACTGGGCCGGCGGAAGTCTCTACCGGGACCAGCGGCAGCTGCCGGTCGACGCTGCCCCCGAGGCGCTGTGGAGGGTCATCGAGGGCATCGGGGGAGAGAACGGCTGGTATTCGTTCCCGCTGGCCTGGGCCGTGCGCGGCTGGCTGGACCGGCTGTGCGGCGGGGTGGGCCTGCGGCGCGGGCGGCGGGACCCGCAGCGGCTGCGGGTCGGCGACTCACTGGACTTCTGGCGGGTCGAGGAGGTGGAACCGGGGCGGCTGCTGCGGCTGCGGGCCGAGATGCGGCTCCCAGGGCTGGCCTGGCTGGAACTCGCCGTGGAGCCGGACGGGGGGAGCGGGTGCCACTACCGGCAGCGGGCCCTGTTCCATCCGCACGGACTGGCCGGGCACGCCTACTGGTGGAGCGTGTCGCCGTTCCATGCGCTGGTCTTCGGCGGCATGGCCCGCAACATCACCGGCGCGGCCGCCGCGGAGCAGCGGGCCCGGTCGGGGGCACCGGTCCGGGCGAAGTGACCCGGTGCCTCCCGAAGTGATCCGGTGCCTCCGGGGAGTACCGCGGCCCGCGCCGTGCGGTGCCGGGAGCTCTGCAGCTCCCTGGGCCGACCGCCCGGCGCGGCGGCCGTCAGCGTCCGTTCGTGCCGTTCTTGTCGTTGTCCTGCTTGGCCTGGACCTCGGGGTCCACCGGGTGGGAGCCGTCCACGGTGTTCTGGGTGGCCGCCTCGGCCGCCACGATGCCGGTCGCGGAGACCGCCCGTACCTGGTCGGAGGCGCGGGTGCCGGGCCGCTCCTCGTACGGCGGCTCGACCAGCCACTCCGGGTTGCTCTGCCTGCGCCACCACTGCCAGGCGGCCACGGAGCCGCCCGCCAGCACACCGATGACCAGCAGTCCGCGCAGCACCTGCCCGTAGCGGCGGCGACGGTCGTGGCGGCGTCCCAGCCGTTCGATCTCGGCGGCCGTGACGGGGTTGCGCAGTGCGGCCAGCGCCGCGGCCCCTCGGCTCTGCGCTTCCATGGCGACCGGGACGACCGTCGTCCGGGCCTCCTCCATCAGCGCCTCCACCGCGGGTGCGGCGGTCGCCCTGGCCTGCCGTCCGGCCGAGACCGCGGCGTCGCGGGCCGTCAGCGCGGTGTCCCTGGTCAGCAGGGCGGCGCGGACTGCGGCCTCCTCCAGCTGCGGAGGGACGCTGGAGCGGGCCTGCCCGACCCGCGGTGCCAGATGCTGCGCATAGGTGGTGCGCGCGGTGCAGCGGGCCTGGGCGGCGGCCTGTGCCGCAGCCGCCTCGAGTTTGGGAGCCAGTGCCTCGATCCGTGGGGCCACCCGGCGGCGGGCGCCCTCCGCGTAGTGCGCAGCGGTGTCCATGGCGGTGGTCGCGTACGGCGCCAGGGTGTCCCTGGTCTTTCCGGCAGCTTCGCGCGCTGCGTCCAAGCGGGTCACGAGAGCCTCCTCCTCGGTGGTGTCCGATATTCCGCCTCTCCCCCTCGTCGCAGATCATGCCTGCGGGTCCGGTCACCGGCATGCGGGAATAGGCCGTATGCGGAGGCCGCGGCGCGGCCTGCGGGGGCGTACGGGAGCGGTGGGGAGCGCCTGTCGTACCCGGCTTCGCCGAACGTGCGAGGATTCGTTCTGTCAGTGACGTACGTAGGAAGGCACATCGTGGCCGAGGAACTGTTCGCCACCCTGAAGACCAACCGCGGCGACATCGTGATCAAGCTCTTCCCGAATCACGCCCCCAAGACGGTGGCGAACTTCGTCGAGCTGGCCGACGGCAGCCGCAAGTGGACCGACCCGCGCACCGGGCAGGCCTCCACCGAGCCGCTGTACAACGGCACGGTGTTCCACCGGGTCATCTCGGGCTTCATGATCCAGGGCGGTGACCCGCTGGGCACCGGCACCGGCGGCCCGGGCTACAGCTTCGCCGACGAGTTCCACCCGGAGCTGTCGTTCGACCGTCCGTACCTGCTGGCCATGGCCAACGCGGGTCCGGGCACCAACGGGTCGCAGTTCTTTGTGACCGTGGCCCCCACCACCTGGCTGACCCGGAAGCACACCATCTTCGGTGAGGTTGCCGACGAGGCCAGCAAGAAGGTCGTGGACACCATCGCCACCGTCCCGACCCGTCCGGGCGACCGCCCGCTGCAGGACGTGGTCATCGAGTCGGTGGAGATCACCCGCCGCTGACCGCGGCGCATCGGCACCCGGTCCCCGGTGGCGCGTCGGCGCCACCGGGGCCTGTGCCTCAACCTCGGGGGCCAACCGAGGACAAGTCAGCCGAGGCCGACCATGGACAGCGGAACCCCGGGACCAACGAGGAGGTAGCCGAGATGCTCCCCGACGAAGGCTGGCGATCCGGCCCCGGGTCGCAGCGGCCGCACCAGCCGCCGCCGAACCCTGTGGTGCCGCCCCCGCCGGCCGTCCCCCCGCAGCCCGCCAAGCCCCCGCAGACGCCGGGGCTGCCCCGCTGCTACCGCCATCCGCAGCATGAGACCGGTATCAGCTGTGCCCGCTGCGGCCGGGCGATCTGCCCGCTCTGCATGGTCAGCGCCTCGGTGGGCTTCCAGTGCCCCGACTGTGTGCAGAGCGGCCGGGAGGGCGTCCGTGAGGCCCGCACCCCGTTCGGCGGCCGGCTGGCACAGGATCCGGCGCTGGCGACCAAGGTGTTGATAGGCCTCAATGTGGCCCTCTTCCTGCTGGTCCAGCTGGTGGGGACATCGCTGCAGAACCAGCTGGTGCTGGTCGGCAAGGGCTACGACCAGGGGCACCTGGTCGGGGTCGCGACCGGCGCGGGCCAGTGGTACCGCCTGCTGACCTCGGTCTTCATGCACTGGTCGTGGTGGCACATCGGGCTCAACATGCTGTCGCTGTGGTGGATCGGCCCACAGCTGGAACAGGCCCTGGGGCGGCTGCGCTATGTGGCGCTCTACCTGGTCTCGGGGCTGATGGGCAGCGCCCTGTCGTTTGTGGTGGCCGGCGCGGGGACGTACTCCGCAGGCGCCTCGGGGGCCATCTTCGGGCTGCTGGGCGCCACCGTGGTGCTGCACCGGGTGAACGGCTATCCGCTGGGTCCGATCATCGCGCTGATCGGCTTCAACCTGATCCTGACCTTCTCCGTGGCCGGCATCGACTGGCGGGCGCATGTGGGCGGGCTGGTCGCCGGCGGTCTCACCGCGCTGGCCATGGTGCGGGCGCCCGCAGACCGGAGGGACCTGGTCCAGGGGGTCGCGGTGGGTGCGATGGTGCTGGTGGCCCTGGGACTGGTGTTGCTGGGGACTGCTCTGATCAATGGGTGACGTTCGTCATCCCCATTGTTATCCACAGAAGCCGATCTACCCGCGTCCACCTGCATGTTCATGGTCAATCGCCCGTACGGGGGGTGTATCGGCTGTCAAGTTATCCACAGACAGTCTGAACTTTTCCCCAGTGTGGATAACCGTGTGGACAAGCTGAATGTAGGACTGTGGAGATGCGGAACGGCGGCCGCGCACACCGCGGCCGCCGTCGGCGGGAACAGATGACGGAACCCGTCACTTCCACTGAGTGGAGACGCCGAATCCCGCAGCGATGAAACCAAAGCCCACCAGGATGTTCCAATTGCCCCAGGGCTTCACCGGCCAGGCGGTGCTGGTCACGTAGTACACGACGATCCAGGCCAGCCCCACCAGGAACAACGCCAGCATCAGCGGTGCGACCCAATGCCGCCCGGAATCCAGCTTGACCGCCGCGGCGCCCGACGGCGGCGGGGTGTAGTCGGACTTCTTGCGGAGACGAGACTTCGGCACGAGGAACTCTCCTGTCGATGCGCTGCATGACCGCGCAGGATGCTGACGGCGACCGGGGGTGCGGGACGCGGTCCGATGCGGCACTCACACGCCACCGGCGTCCGTTAGCGTAGTGGCTGATCGGGTCGGAAGGAGATAAGGGTACGGTGTCAGTTTCCGGGAATGCCGACCGCTCGCCCACCCAACGCGGTCCGGCCGCCCGAATTGTCGGCCGTGCCCTGACCTGCGCTGTCTTCGCTCTCGCAGGTCTGCTCTTCTGCGTCAGCGCACTCACCGCCCGGGGCACCAATCTCCGCACCGACGACTCCCTGCTGCGTCTCACCGACGTCATAAGGGAGAAGAGCGAGCAGAACCAGCAGACCCAGCACCAGGTCTCCGCGCTTCAGAACCAGGTGGACGCCCTGGCCGAGCAGCAGGGCCAGAACCCCGCCGACATCAGGAGGCTGGGCGCCCTCTCCAAGGCCGCCGGCCTCGAACCCCTGAAGGGCCCCGGCCTCACCGTCACCCTCAATGACGCGCCCCCCGGCGCCACCGCCCGCATCCCCGGCGTCCCGGAGCCGGGCCCCAACGACCTGGTCATCCACCAACAGGACATCCAGGCCGTGGTCAACGCCCTGTGGCGGGGCGGCGCCAAGGGCATCCAGGTGATGGACCAGCGGCTGATCGCCACCAGCGCGGTCCGCTGCGTCGGCAACACCCTCATCCTGCAGGGGCGCGTCTACTCCCCGCCCTACGTCGTACGCGCCGTCGGCAACCAGGCCGCCATGCGGGCCGCGGTCGACGCCGACCCCTACATCAGCAACTACCTCCAGTACGTCAACGCCTACGGCCTCGGCTGGAAGGTCGACCAGGGCGGCGCCATGACCCTGCCCGGCTACAACGGCACCGTCGACCTCCGCTACGCCCAGGCGGTCCCATAACCCCACTCCCGCCCACGGGGCGCCACCCCGGCACGTAGGCTTGGCCCCCAGGGGACGGGAAGGAGCGGCATGTACAGCTGGATCTGGCGGCAGCTGCCTGGGAATGTGCTGGCGAAGTCGGTCGTCTCACTGCTTCTGGCGCTCGGGATCGTCTACCTTCTCTTTCAGTATGTTTTTCCGTGGGCCGAACCGCTGCTCCCCTTCGGTGATGTCACCGTGAACGACGGAGGCTCCACAGCCGTACACCCCACCGACAGCCCCACCCCGGCGCCGCGCAGCAGCGAGACATCCCTCAACGGCGCGGCCGCCCCCTCCGCCGTGGTGGGCACCGACTCCCACCGAGTCCTTCACCCCGGAGCAGCTCAGGCATGACCGCACGGATCCTCGTCGTCGACAACTACGACAGCTTCGTCTTCAACCTGGTGCAGTACCTCTACCAGCTCGGTGCCACCTGCGAGGTGGTCCGCAACGACGAGGTGACCGTCGACCACGCCGTGCCACGCAGCGGCGACGAGGGCTTCGACGGCGTGCTGCTCTCGCCCGGGCCGGGCACCCCCGAGGAGGCCGGGGTGTGCATCGAGATGGTCCGCCACTGCGCCGCCGCAGGGCTGCCTCTCTTCGGGGTCTGCCTCGGCCTGCAGTCGATCGCGGTCGCCTACGGGGGCGTGGTGGGGCGCGCACCCGAGCTGCTGCACGGCAAGACCTCCGAGGTGCTGCACCAGGGCGCCGGCGTCTTCACCGGGCTGCCCTCGCCCTTCACCGCCACCCGCTACCACTCGCTCGCCGTGGAGCAGGACTCCATCCCCGACGTGCTGGAGACCACCTCCTGGACGGAGAGCGGCGTCGTGATGGGCCTGAGGCACCGTGAGGCACCGGTGGAGGGTGTGCAGTTCCACCCCGAGTCGGTGCTGACCGAGCACGGCCACCGGATGCTTGCCAACTGGCTGGTCCAGTGCGGGGACGCGGCTGCTGTCGGCCGCTCAGCCGGGCTGGCTCCGGTGATCGGCCGAGGCTGACCGAGGTGACCGCGGTCCGGCCGGAGCGCCGGGAGGCTCAACAGGAGCCCGAGGAGACGCCCTCGCCGGGCGGCCCGCGCGTCGACGCCACCATGCGTCTGCGTGCCGTCTCCGCATCCCCCGGTGCGTCCCCGGACGGTCCGGCGGCGGGGCCCGACGACACCATGCAGCTGCGGACCGTCTCGATACCCGAGGCCAGGCCCGCAGCCGAGCCCGAGCCCGAGGTGAAGCCTGGGGCGGGGCCGGAGGCCGGAGCGGGCGACGAACCCCCTGCCGGGCCCGACGACACCATGCAGCTGCGCACGGTGTCGATACCGGAGACCAGGCCGACGGCGCGACCGGAAGCGGGCGACGAACCTCCCGCCGGGCCCGACGACACCATGCAGCTGCGCACGGTGTCGATACCCGAGGTGAAGCCTGGGGCGGGGCCGGAGGCCGGAGCGGGCGACGAACCCCCTGCCGGGCCCGACGACACCATGCAGCTGCGCACGGTGTCGATACCGGAAACCAGGCCGACGGCGCGACCGGAAGCGGGCGACGAACCTCCCGCCGGGCCCGACGACACCATGCAGCTGCGGGTGCCGTTCATACCGCCCGCAGCACCGGCCGAGGTCCCCCTGGGCGGCCGCGCCGAGCGGCGGCGAGCGGACCGCGAACAGGCGCGCGGCAGAGGGCGACGCAGTGCCGCTGCCGCAGCCGGGCAGCCCGCCACCGGCCGCCACGGCCGCCGGGCGGCACCTGGTGGCGCCCGGGGCCGGGAGCCGGTGAGCGTCAAGCTCGTCCGTGCCACCGGGGAGCTGTGCGTCACCCTGGGCGTCCTGCTGCTGCTCTTCGTCTCCTACCAGCTGTGGTGGACCAATGTCCGCGCCCACGCGGCCGCCAGCGGCACTGCCAACCGTCTTGAGCAGCAGTGGGACAAGGGGAACAGCGGCGGTTCCCGGGATCCCGACGACCCGCGGGATCCCGGCGTCTTCGCCCCCGGTCAGGGCTTCGCCATCATCTGGATCCCCAAGCTCGATGTGAAGGCTCCCATCGCCGAGGGCACCGACAAGCACTCCGTCCTCGACAAGGGCATGGTCGGCCACTACTCGGGGGCCCTGGAGACCGCGATGCCCTGGGACAAGACGGGCAACTTCGCGCTCGCCGCCCACCGCAACACCCACGGTGAGCCGTTCCGCTACATCAACAAGCTGGCCGTCGGCGACAAGGTCGTGGTGGAGACCGCGCAGGCCTACTACACCTATGCGATCACCAGCGCGCTGCCGCAGACCCCACCGTCCAACGTCAGCGTGATCCAGCCCGTTCCGGTGGGCTCCGGATTCACTCGTTCGGGTAGGTACATCACCCTCACCACCTGCACACCGGAGTTCAAGTCCACCTACCGGCTGATCCTCTGGGGCAAGATGGTCGAGGAGCGCCCGCGGAGCAAGGGGAAGCCCGACGCTCTGCTGGGTTCCTAGACGTGTGGAAGGGCAGGCATTGGCTGGACACCGTGGCCCGAGCCGGGGCAGGGCCGCTGCGGCCGCGTCGGTCCTCGGCGAGCTGCTCATCACCTTCGGCGTGCTGCTTGGCCTCTTTGTGGCCTACTCGCTGTGGTGGACCAACGTCATAGCGGACCGTCAGGCGACCGCTGCGTCACATCACCTGCGTGACCAGTGGACCCAGCAGCCGGACGCCTCCGGGGACTCGGCCTCGTCCAGCAGCCACCACCCGGCCAAACTCGCCACCGGCGACTCCGTGGGCTTTCTGCACATCCCGGCGATGGGCAAGGACTTCACGGTGCTGATCAAGATGGGCACCGGTACGGACATCCTCAACGAGGGCGTCGCAGGCGTCTACCAGGACCCGTACGCCGCGGCGATGCCCTGGGCCAAGTCCGGGAACTTCGCGCTCGCCGCACACCGGGACGGCCACGGCGCCAAGTTCCACAACCTCGACAAGCTGCACAAGGGAGACGCGGTGGTCGTGGAGACCGCGGACACCTGGTACATCTACCGCGTCGACAGCACCCTGCCGCAGACGTCGAAGTACAACACCGATGTCATCGCGCCCATCCCCAAGGGTTCCGGCCACACCCACGCCGGCCGCTACATCACCCTCACCACCTGCACCCCGGTCTACACCTCCCGCTACCGGATGGCAGTCTGGGGCACCCTGGTGCGCACCGTCCCGGTCGACGCGCAGCGGACCCTGCCGCCAGAGCTGCGCTGAGCTGACTCCCCGCCACCCGGCGTGCGTGTGCTGACACACGCCCCGGGTGGCGCCTTTGCGCTGGGCCGGACTCGTGACCTTGCACCGCGCTGCGGCGTTGAAGAGTGCGTCATATGCCCAAGGCATGAAAATGACCCCGGCGGTGCGCCAACACCCCGGGGCCCGGCACCGGGAGCAACCCTCCGATGCGTATTCACTGTATCGAGCCCGCCCGCACCCTCTCGGCACATCGCGCGATTCTCCACCACCCGCGCCTCAACGGGCTGGCGGTCAGGCTCCTGCTGTGCGCCCTCACCCGGCCACAAAGCACCGGGGAGACCCTGGAGACCATCGCCGCCCGGATGCCGGAGGGCAGGGCAGCCCTTGCCACCGCACGGCGCCAGATCACGGCGGAGGGCTTCTACCACCTGCGGCGGCGGCAGAACCCGCAGACGGGCGCCTGGACCACCGAGACCATGGTCACCGACGCGCCGCTGCTCGACCCCGGCGCGGTGGAGACGGCCTGGGCCGCGAGCCGGCCAGGAAGCGGGCGCCACGACAACGCACCGCCGACCGCCGGGAATCCGTCCGTCGGGGAGGCGGGTGGTCGGGATCCCGGTGCATCCCCCCAAGGGGTAACTACTGGGGGAAAAACCCTCCCTCCCCCGCCGCCACCGGCAACACCGCCACCGGCAACACCGCCACCGGCACCGCCAACACCGCCGGCGGGCCGAGCCACCCCCGAAGCCGCCGCCGAAGCCCCGGCCGCAGCGGCTTCCGGTGCCGCGCCCGACACCCGGCTCGGTGAGGCAGCCCGGCTGCTGCTGCGGGCCGTAGAGTCCCAGCCCCTGCTGCGCATCGGCGTTGCCGAGGCGCTGCGACTGGCCCCACTGGTCGCCGAGTGGCTGGCGCGCGGTGTCTCGTTCGGGGAGCTGAGGCTGACGCTGATCTCCGGCCTGCCCAAGGTGGTCCACTCGGCCGCTGCCCTGCTGAAGAACCGGCTGGAACGCAAGTTGCCGCCCCGCCCGGACCCGGCGCCGCCACCCCCGGTCCGCCATGAATGCCCCGAGTGCGCCGTACCCGTGGCCCAACCGGGCGTCTGCCGCGCCTGCACCGGACTCCCGCCCACCGGGACCGTCCCGCACCGCCCCGCACCCGAGATCGCCGTCAGCGGCGCCGCCCGAGTCCGCAGCCAACTGCGGCACGGGGCGCCGACACCAACAACCCGCAGGGGGAGACGATGAACCAGCAGGCCGTGATCCTGGAATCGCGCACCATGCGCGACAGCCTCACCGGATGGACCCAAGCCCTCAACCGCGTCAAGGCGCTCCAGCTGCTGCCGGACGGCCTCCACCTGACGACCCGGCTCGTCGCTGACTACTTCGAGGTGGGTGAGACCGTCATCTACAACATGGTCGCCGACCACCGCGACGAGTTGGAGGCCAGTGGCTACCTGGTGCTGGAGGGAGAACCACTGACTCACTTCAAGCGAGTCAGTGGGATCCAGTCCCGCAGCAGGTCTCTCGCACTGTTCCCCAGGCGAGCCGTGCTCAATGTCGCGATGCTGCTGCGGGACAGCGAGGTGGCCCGCCAGGTGCGCGCCCATCTGCTCGACCTCGCCGACGCGGCCAGGCCGTCGGCCGCCCCGGACTCCTACATCGCCGAGGTGGCCCGCCGGGCCGCCGAGGAGGCCGTGGCGCGGCAGCTGCAGTCCCACGCCCAGGTGGTGGGTGCCATGAGCTGCCGCCTGACGCATCTGGACATCACCCTGCGGGAGGTCCGCAGCCGCCTGGACGCGCTGTGCACCCTCTGGGCGCATCACGCGGTGCAGGACCGCCGTCGCGGGCGGCGCTGCTGCCACTGAACACGGCGTGGGGGCTGTGGACAGGTTGTCCACAGCCCCCACGGGGTTCAGTCGCCGGATCGGTCAGCCGCCGGGGGTGCCGCCGATGAGCCCGCCGTTGTTGCCGCCGCCGTTGTTGCCGCCCTGCGGACCGGGCTGCGTGACGAGGTTGATCTGCTGGCCGGGGTTGACCGGTGTACCTGCCTGGGGGTCGCTGGAGACCACCTGCGCGGTGGTGTCCGACGGTCCGTTGACCACCTGGCCGTGGAGGCCCTTGCTGTCCAGCAGGTTCAGCGCGTCCTGAAGGCCCATGTTGCCCAGCACCGGCACCGTGACCTGCGCCGGCTGCTGACCGACGACCAGTTCGATGTCGGATCCCTTGGGCTGCTGGCCCTTGGCCGACTGGCTGATCACCTTGCCGACGTTGTTGGGGTCCTCCTGCTGGGTGACCGTGACATGGAAGCCTGCCGCCTGGAGCGTCTGCTGAGCGGTGGCGGCGTCCTGGCCGGTGAAGTCCCCGGCGTCGACCTTGTCCGGTGCCTTGCCCACCACGATGTTGACCTTGGAGCCCTTCTGGGCCTTGCGGTTGGCGGCGGGCTGCTGGGTGAGGACGTTGCCCTGCTGGCTCTCGTCGTCGGTCGCCTTCTCGGTGACCTCGCCCAGCTTGAAGCCGGACTGCTCGAGCCGCTGCTGCGCCTGGTCCTGGGTCATGCCGCCGAGGTCGGGCACATCGCCCTGCTCCGGGCCGGAGGAGAGGTGCACCGTGATGGTGCTGCCCTTGGCCAGAGTGGTGTCCGCGGCCTGGTCCTGGGTGCAGATGCTGCCCTTGGCGGCGACATCCGGCTCGCAGGGGACCTTGTCGCCTTCCGTCAGCTTGAACCCGGTGGTGCCGTTGGCCAACTGCTTCTCGGCGTCGCTGAGGGACAGCCCGATCAGCGAGGGCACCTTGGGGTCGGGGGTCTTGGAGCCGCCGCCGAAGAGTGCCTGGGCCACAAAGAAGGAGCCCACCAGGACCAGTACCGCCGCGATGGCCAGCACGATCCAGGAGGTGTTGTTCTTCTTGGGCTGGCTCCGCCGGTTGCTCGCCCGGCCGCCGTAGCCGCCGTCGTCCCCGTAGTCGCCACCCTGGCCGCCGACCGGCGGCAGCATGGCGGTGCCCGCCATGCTCGGGTTCTGCGGGGAGAGCACGGTGGTCGGCTGGCCGCCGTACTGGTCGGCCCCGTAGCCGTTGTCGTAGCCGCCCATGCCGAAGGCCGCGACCTGCTGGGCCGCGGCGACCGGGAGACCGTCGAGGAAGCGCTCGATGTCGTCGCGCATCTCGTCGGCGGACTGGTACCGGTAGTCGCGGTCCTTGGCCAGCGCCTTCAGCACGATGGCGTCGACCTCGGGGCGTACCTCGGGGTCGAAGACCGACGGAGGCTGGGCCTCCTCCCGGACGTGCTGGTAGGCCACCGCCACCGGCGAGTCGCCCACGAAGGGCGGCCGCAGGGCGAGCAGCTCGTAGATCAGGCAGCCGGTGGAGTACAGGTCGGAGCGGGCGTCGACCTGCTCGCCCTTGGCCTGCTCCGGGGAGAGGTACTGGGCGGTGCCGATGACCGCGGCGGTCTGCGTCATGGTCATGCCCTGGTCGCCCATGGCACGGGCGATGCCGAAGTCCATCACCTTGACGGTGCCGTTGCGCGTCAGCATGACGTTCGCCGGCTTGATGTCGCGGTGCACGATCCCGTTGCGGTGGGAGTACTCCAGCGCCTGAAGGATGCCGATGGTCATCTCCAGCGCGCGCTCCGGCAGCAGCCGGCGGCCGGAGTGCAGCAGCTCGCGCAGGGTGGAACCGTCGACGTACTCCATCACGATGTAGGGGATGGAGACCCCGTCCATGTAGTCCTCGCCGGTGTCGTACACGGCGACGATGGACGGGTGGTTCAGGGACGCTGCCGACTGGGCCTCGCGGCGGAACCGGGCCTGGAACGACGGGTCACGGGCCATGTCGGCCCGCAGCGTCTTCACGGCGACGGTGCGGCCGAGCCGGATGTCGTGGCCGAGGTACACCTCGGCCATGCCGCCGCGACCGAGCACGGCACCCAGCTCGTACCGGCCGCCGAGGCGACGCGGCTCTTCCATAGCTCCCAGCCCTCTCCCTCACCCGGTGCATGAGGATGTGACGTTGGGCCCCGCAGTCCGGCTCCCTGCGCCCACTGGGGCGCAGGACCGTCCTGCAGACAGACCGCTGCTTGCGGATACGCTACCGGTCCCGAGGGCGATAGCCCGCCGCCAGCACCACCCGATACCAGACCGGTATCAGGTGTGCACCACCTGTGCCCATATGCCCGACTGCATCATCTGTGCAGGTGGGCCCAGGGAACCGGGTGACCCGGAGACGGTCGCGGCGGGGCCGGTGAGTTATCGGTCACTTCCCGGTGACGGCTTCCATGATCGCCTTGGCGACGGGTGCGGCGAGCTTGCCGCCGGCGATGCCGGCGCGGTCGTCGCCCTCGTTGCTCTCCACCACCACGGCGACGGCGACCTTGGGAGTGTCACCGGTCTTGGCGTAGGAGATGAACCAGGCGTACGGAAGGTCCTTGTTGTTCTCTCCGTGCTGGGCGGTTCCGGTCTTGCCACCCACGGTGACGCCGGGGATGCGGGCCGCGGTTCCGGTACCGACGTTGCTCTCCACCACGCCCTGCATCAGCGTCTGCAGCTTCTGCGCCGTCTCCGGGCTGAAGGCGCGGCTCATCTCCTTGGGCTTGGTCTGGGAGATGGTGGTGAGGTCGGGGGTCTGCTCCTTGTCGACCATGTACGGCTGCATCAGCGAGCCGTTGTTGGCGACGGCGGCGGCGACCATGGCCATCTGGAGCGGGGTGACCCGGGTGTTGTGCTGGCCGATGGCGTCCAGCGCGGTGCCGGGGCGGTCGGAGTCCAGCGGGAAGACGCTCTCGGCGGCCCGGACGGGGGTGTCGACCTTGGGGTTGTTGAACCCCAGCTTTGCGGCCTGGGCGGCCAGCTTGTCCTTGCCCACCTTGTCGCCGATGTTGGCGAAGACGGTGTTGCAGGAGTACTCCATGGCGATGAGGACCGTGGCGCCGGCGCAGGGCTCGGACGCGGACTCGTTCCGGAGTACCTGCTGGGTGTTCGGCAGGACGAACCGGGCCGGGGTGTCCGTCTTGTCGTTGGGGCTGTTGTAGATGCCGTTCTCGAACATCGCCGCCGCGGTGACGATCTTGAAGGTGGAGCCCGGCGGGTAGGTCTCCTTCAGCGCCCGGTTGATCATCGGGCTGTCGGGGTCGTTGAGGTACTTGGTGTACGGGGAGGTGTCCTGCCCGGCGAACTTGGTCGGGTCGTAGGACGGCGTGGAGACCATGGCGAGGATGGCGCCGGTGGTGGGGTCGATGGCGACCGCGGCGCCCTTCTTGCCCTTGAGGGCGTCGTACCCGGCCTTCTGGGCCTTCTGGTCGATGGTCGTGATGACATTGCCGCCCTGCTTGGGCTTGCCCGTCAGCATGTCCAGGGTGTTGCGGAAGAAGAGCCGGTCGTCGTTGCCGGAGAGGAAGTCGTCCTCGAGCGACTCGATCTGGGTGTTGCCGACCGTCTGCGAGGAGTAGCCGGTGATCGGGGCGTACATCTGGCCGTCGGTCCAGGACTGCTTGTACTTGAACCGGAGGCCGTTGACGAACTCCGACTTGGTCATCGGCTTGCCGTTGGCCAGGAAGATGTTGCCGCGCGGGTGCGCATAGCGGTCGTAGAGGACCCGCTTGTTGTTGGTGTCCGTGGCCAGTGCGTGGGCCTTCACGCCCTGCAGCCAGTTGGCGCGCACCATCAGGGCCAGCACCAGCAGCATGCAGAAGATGGAAACCCGTCGGATGGGCTTGTTCATGCGATGGGTCCCCTCTTTGCGGTGTGAGTCATGCCCTCACGCTCGCACTATCTGGGTAGCTTCCGCGTCAGGACCGGGCGCGGGTTCGGGCGCCGGCCGCCGGGCGGTGTCGCTGATCTTGAGCAGTACCGCCACCAGCGCCCAGTTGGCGACCACGGAGGATCCGCCCTGGGCCATGAAAGGCATTGTCATACCGGTGAGCGGGATCAGGCCGGTGACGCCGCCGGCCACCACGAAGACCTGGATGGCGAAGGCTGACGAGAGGCCGACGGCCAGCAGCTTGCCGAAGGGGTCGCGGGCGGCGACCGCGGTGCGCAGTCCGCGCTGCACCAGCAGGCCGTAGAGCAGGAAGATCGCCATCAGGCCGGCCAGGCCCAGCTCCTCGCCGAAGGAGCCGAGGATGAAGTCGCTCTTGGCGGCGAACTCGATCAGCCAGGAGCGGCCCTGGCCGAGGCCGGTACCCACACGCCGCCGGAGCCGAAGGCGAAGAGCGACTGGCCGATCTGCTCGGTGGCACCGGCCGGCGGATGGGGGAGAAGGCGGCCATGGGGTCCAGCCAGGCGTTGACCCGGACCTTGACGTGCGGCTCGAAGCTGGCCACCAGGACCGCGCCGCCCGCCGACATCAGCAGACCGAAGACGATCCAGCTGGTGCGCTCGGTGGCGACGTAGAGCATCACCACGAAGAGGCCGAAGAAGAGCAGCGAGGTGCCCAGGTCGGTCTCGAAGACCAGGATCAGGATGCTGAGGATCCAGACCACGATGATCGGCCCGAGGTCGCGGCCGCGCGGCAGGTAGAGGCCCATGAAGCGGCGGCTGGCCAGTGCCAGCGCATCCCGCTTGACCATCAGGTAGCCGGAGAAGAAGACAGTGAGGATGATCTTGGCGAACTCGCCGGGCTGGATGGAGAAGCTGCCCAGGTGGATCCAGATCTTGGCGCCGAAGTCCTCCTTCCGCGCGGGGAAGAAGGCCGGGGCGGCCAGCAGCACCAGGGCCACCGCCATGGAGATGTAGGTGTAGCGCTGCAGGATGCGGTGGTCCTTGAGCAGCACCAGCACCCCGAGGAAGAGCGCCACACCGAGGCCCGACCACATCAGCTGGTTGGCCGCCGCCGGGTAGTTCTGGGGCAGCAGCGGCCCTGCCTTGTCCAGCCGCCAGATCATCACCAGCCCGAGCCCGTTGAGCAGGGTGGCCAGCGGCAGCATCAGCGGGTCCGCGTAGGGGGCGAACTTCCGCATGGTCAGGTGGGCGATCAGGGCGAGACCGCCCATGCCGAGGCCGTAGCCCAGCATGCCGGCGGGCAGCGAACCGTCCATGGCGAGTCCGACGTTCGCATAGGCGAACATCGGCACCACCACGGCGAAGATCAGCAGGAGCAGCTCGGTGTTCCTGCGGTTGGGTGCCCCCTGGGGGGTGATCGTGGTGGTGTTGCTGCTGCTGTTGGGCAATCCGAAACTGCTCACGGCGTCGGCCGCTCCCCTGCCACTACTGAGTGCACGACTTCGCCAGCTCCTGCTCCGGTGCGGTCAGGGTCGGCTTGCTGCTGGCGGAGCTGCCTGCCGACTGGCCCGGGACGGGCTGCTGCGAGGTCCTGCCGGGACCCGTACTGCCACTCGCGCCGGGTCTGGGCGTGGCGGCGGCACGTACCGCCGTCCCCTGGACATACGCGGCACGGGCGGCGACGGTTCCGGTCGCGGTGGGGCGCGGGCTCGCGGGCGCACTGGCGGAGGGCTGCGCGGGCTGGGTCGCCGCGGTGGACGGGACGGCGCCCTGGGCCACCTTCTTGCAGACCGTGGCCTGGTCGCCGAGCCGCTGGACCTTGGTGAGGGCGTCGTCCACATTGTCGACGGCGATGGTGCTCTTCACCTGGTCCTGCTGCAGCTGCGACAGGTACTTGAGTTCGATGTCCGGGTAGTCCTTGTAGACCGAGGAGAGGTTCAGCCCGGCGAGGTTCTGGTTCAGCCCGCGGAAGACCGCGACATGGTCCCCTTTGGTGCCCACGTAGTACTGCTTCTGCGTCCAGCGCCAGCCGACATAGCCGCCGCCCCCGACCAGGCCCAGGGCGACGACCAGGACCAGCGACCGCTTGAACCACTTGGCGCCCTTGCTGCGCCTGCGGCGGTCCGGCTTCTCCAGGTCGTACTCGTCGTAGGCCTCGTAGTCCTCGGCGGGGCCGAACTCGCCGAACCCGTCGCCGCCGTCGGCGGGATGCTGGGGGGCGGGCCGGCCGAGGCCGGCCGCACGGCCGGCCGGGGTGTGCAGCATGTGCTCGGTCATGGTGGGCGGGCCGTCGGCGACCGCGCCGACCACCACGGGGGTGTCGCTGACCTGCCCGGCCATGGTGTCGCTGTCGCCCACGTCCAGGACGTCGGCCACGATGCAGGTGATGTTGTCGGGGCCGCCGCCGCGCAGCGCGAGCTGGATCAGCTCCTGCACGGTCTGGTGCGGGGAGTAGAAGGACCCCAGGGTCTCTTCGAGGGTCTGGTGGCTGACCACGCCGGAGAGGCCGTCGGAGCAGATCAGATAGCGGTCGCCGGCCCGCACCTCGCGGATCGACAGATCGGGCTCGGCCTGCCCGCGGCCGTCGAGGGCGCGCATCAGCAGGGAACGCTGGGGGTGGGCCCCCGCCTCCTCCTCGGTGATCCGGCCCTCGTCGATCAGCCGCTGCACCCAGGTGTGGTCCTGGGTGATCTGGCTGAGCGAGCCGTCGCGCAGCAGATAGGCGCGGGAGTCGCCGATGTGGACCATGCCCATCCGCTGGCCGGTCCAGAGCATGGCGGTCAGGGTGCAGCCCATGCCCTCCAGCTGGGGATCCTCCTCGACCATGCTCCGCAGCCGGTCGTTGGCCTGCTGCACGGCGTCGCCGAGCAGGGAGAGGAGGTCGGCGCCGGGGATGTCGTCGTCCAGCTTGACCATGGTGGCGAGGACCTCGGCCGAGGCCACCTCGCCGGCGGCCTGGCCGCCCATGCCGTCGGCGACCGCAAGCAGCCGGGGACCGGCGTAGCCGGAGTCCTCGTTGTGCTCCCGGATCATGCCGGTGTGCGAACCGGCCGCGAAGCGCAGCACAAGGGTCATGCGGCGTGCGCCTCCCCTCGAGCTGCCTCGTCACTCGCGGTGGACGTGGTCCGATGCCTCATGCGCTACTACTTCCGCAGCTCGATGACGGTCCTGCCGATACGGATGGGCATCCCCGGCTGCAGCGGCGAGGGAGCGGTGAGCCGCTGCCGGTCCAGGTAGGTGCCGTTGGTGGAGCCCAGGTCCTCGACGATCCACTGCCCGCTCTGGTCCGGGTAGATCCTGGCATGCCGGGAGGATGCGTAGTCGTCGTCGAGCACGATGGTGGAGTCGTGTGCCCGTCCGAGGGTGATGGTCTGGCCCTGGAGGGCGACCGTCGTCCCGGCGAGCGAGCCCTGCACCACGACCAGCTGGGTCGGGGCGCCGCGGCGCTGCCGCGACTGCTGCTGGGGCTGCGGCCGGGCGCTCTGCTGCCGCGCCGCCTGGGAGGACCCGGGGGCGGCCGGACGGCGCGCCGCACGCTGGGTCACCCTGGTGCCGAAGAGGTCGCTGCGGATCACCTGGACGGCGACGATCACGAACAGCCACAGTACGGCGAGGAAGCCCAACCGCATGACCGTGAGGGTCAGCTCTGACATGTGTGCCCCGCTCTACCCTTCGGCTTGCCGGTAGACGATGGTGGTACTGCCCACGACGATCCGCGAGCCGTCGCGGAGCGTAGCGCGCTGGGTGTGCTGTCCGTCCACCACGATGCCGTTGGTCGAGCCCAGGTCGAGGACCATCGAGGGCGAACCGGGACGGATCTCCGCATGCTTGCGGGAGACGCCCGGGTCGTCGATGCGGATGTCGGCCTCGGTCGAGCGGCCGAGGACGAGGGCACCGCCACCGAGCTGGTGCCGGGTGCCGTTGATCTCGATCCAGCGCCGGAGCCCGGCTCCGCCGCCGGTGCCGGGGAGCTGGCGCACATTGCCACCGACCCCGCCCGGGGTGTGCGGAGGCATCGCGGGCGGCGGCGGCGCCGCGTACCCGCCGGGCTGCTGCCACTGCTGGGCGGCGGGCGACGCCGGAGGACGCTGCTGGTAGCCGCCGGGCTGCTGGTAGCCCTGGGCGCCGCCCTGGGACATCCCCTGGGACTCGCTGCCGGCCAGGGTGCGACTGCGCACCCGGTAGAGACCGGTGTCCAGGTCGTCGGCCTTCTCCAGGTGGACCTGGAGCGGGCCCATGAAGCTGTAGCGCTGGGCGTCCGCGTACTCGCGGACCATCCCGGCGAGCTCCTGGCCGAGCTGTCCCGCGTACGGACTCAGCCGCTCGTGGTCGTGCGGGCTGAGCTCCACGATGAAGTCGTTGGGCACGACGGTCCTGTCGCGGTTCCAGATGGTGGCGTTGTTGTCGCACTCGCGCTGCAGAGCGCCGGCGATCTCGACCGGCTGGACCTCGGACTTGAACACCTTGGCGAAGGTGCCGTTCACGAGACCCTCGAGCCGCTGCTCGAACTTCTTCAGGACTCCCACGGGCACCCCCTCTCCTCTGGGTTCACATCATCCGCTGTACTGCGTACTTGCCTACTGATCGTATCCACGCCGCAGGCATCCGTACGGTTCCCCGGCAGTGCTCTGCCCGGGGGTGCGCTTGAGCACACCCCTCATCCGCAGGATGCCACCGCGGGAGGAGGGGTCACCGGCCGGAGACCCGCCACCCGTCCGGCTTCATCCGTTTGTCGCGCTGCGGTCTCCGTCCAGTGATGGTAGTTCGGACGGGAGAGAACTGTCTGCGCTTGCCGTGGGCCACCTACCCGCTGGGAGGGTCGGGCACGCCGGACGGGTGGCTGCGGGGTGCCCGGGCAAAGGATTCGAGGGCACCCAGGCTGACGTGCTAATGTTTTCCACGTCGGAAGGGGCGCCCGGAAGGGACTCGGACCGGTCACCAGACGGAGAGAGTCCGGCTTGGTGCCGACGAGGACGGTTCGGTAGCATCTGAGGACAACACCCTTGCGCGGGTGGCGGAATAGGCAGACGCGCTGGATTCAGGTTCCAGTGCCCGAAAGGGCGTGGGGGTTCAACTCCCCCCTCGCGCACAGTGAGGTACCGAAAAGGGCCTCCGGCAGTGACGAAAGTCGCTGACGGAGGTCCTTTTCGCGTATTGGCCGCCCCGTGGCGGGCCGGGCCTGCCGCTGGTCCGATTGAGGCAGGGGCGGTCACTGTCCGGCGAGTGGCTCTTCGCCGGTGGAGGCGGCATGCCGGGGGTGATGCAGATCACCGGCGGTACGGTGCGTCGCCGCTCCTTGCCGAGCCCGGCGGTGGGGCGGTGCCCTGTGCTGCGGTCGGTCTTTCCGGAGGGCCCGGTGCGCATGTCACCGCGGAGGACAGGCCCCGCCGGCCGTGCGGATGCCCCTCGACCGCGACCGTGCGGTCACCGGGAGCGGCCGGGCGCAGATCCCCGGGCCGGGAACACCTCGCAGGTGATGGCGGCTGTGGACATCAGTGGAACCTGAGGCCGACGGTATGCGCTGACACACCGGCCGCCTCCTGGAGGGCGACCGGAGCAGCGGTCACGGCCAAGCCGTGCACCGTGGTGAGCGCTCTTTCCAGAAACGGAGGACCACGTCATGACCACTGCAGATCTGGCAGGGAGTGTCGCTCTGGTGACCGGGTCGACCAGCGGCATCGGTGCGGCCACGGCGGCGGTGCTCGCCGAGCGGGGCGCACATGTGGTGGTCTCCGGCCGGAACCGGGCCCGCGGAGAGGCCGTGGTCGGCGCGATCAGGGGGCGGGGCGGCAAGGCGGACTTCGTCGCCGCCGATCTGCGGGACACGGAGTCGACCCGACGGCTGGCCCGTGAGGCGAGCGCGGTGGGTGGCGGCCGGGTCGACATCCTGGTCAACAACGCAGGTCTTGTCCTGTTCGGGCCCACCGAGGAGATGCCGGAGGGCGACGTCGACGCCGTCTACGCGGTCAATGTGAAAGCGCCGTTCTACCTGGTGGCCGAGCTGGCACCGGCGATGGCCGAGCGTGGTGGCGGGGCGATCGTCAATGTCAGCACCTCGGTGTCCGAGTACGGCGAGGTGGGGATGGCGCTGTACGGGTCGAGCAAGGCGGCGGTGAATCTGCTGACCAAGGCGTGGGCTGCCGAGTTCGGTCCGCGCGGGGTCCGGGTCAACGCCGTGGAGCCGGGGCCGACGCGTACGGAGGGCACGGCCGGGATGGGCGACGACCTCACGGACATCGCCCTTCAGGCACCGGCCCGGCGGCCCGCCGCCCCGGAGGAGATCGCCGAAGCCGTCGCCTATCTGGCGAGCGATGCGGCGAGCTTTGTACAGGGTGCGCTGCTGCCGGTGGACGGCGGCCGTACGGCGGTCTGAGCAGCCCGCCGCCCAGGGCCTGCCCGACGGCAGGGGCCTTCGGCTGCTGGTCGGCGTCGGCGTCGGCGCGCGCGCCGGCCGGCCCCGGCCGGAAGGCCCACGCCGTCTCTCCGCGGCGGCGGGGCGTATCGCTCGGCGCCGGTCCGCGGAGTTCTGCGCGGCTCAGGGCCTGGCGGTCTCCGGCCTTATCGGCAGCGCCGCCCGTACCAGGAAGCCGCCCCCGTCGGAGGGTCCCGCCGCCAGCGTGCCGCCGAGCAGCTGGGCACGTTCGCGGAGACCGACCAGGCCGTGGCCGCCGCCGGGCAGCTCCGGTGCGTCGGCGGCGCCGTCCGGCGGCCCGTTGCGCACCTCGACCTGGAGCAGGTCGCCGTCGGCCCGTACCGCCACCGTGACCCGGGCGCCCGGTGCGTGCTTGCGCACATTGGTCAGCGCCTCCTGCACGGTCCGGTACGCGGCCCGCTCCACCGCCTCCGGCCAGGTCCGGCCGCCCCACTCCAGGGCGGAGTGGGCGTCGAGACCGCTGTCGCCGATCAGCCGTGGCAGGTCGGCCAGGGTGGGCTGGGGGGTCAGGTCCTGGGTGGTGCCGCCGGCCGCACGCAGGACGCCCACCATGTGGCGGAGCTCGTCGAGGGTGCGCACCGACAGTTCCCGGATGGTCTGCGCGGAGTCCTTGGCCGCCGGGTCGCCGGTGCTGACCTGGAGGGCGCCGGCCTGGATGCTGATCAGGCTGACCTGGTGGGAGACCACGTCGTGCATCTCGCGGGCCAGCCGGGCCCGCTCGGTGGCCAGCACGCCCTCGGCGAGCAGCAGCTGCTCACGGCGCCGGCCGCGGGTCAGCTCGGCCAGCCGTACCGCGAGCTCGGCACGGGTGCGGACCAGCAGGCCGAGTGCGGCGGGGCCGCCGGCCAGCATCAGGCACTCGATGGCGTACAGCGCGGTCTCCCGGTCCAGGGAGATCGGCCAGTAGTCGCTGATCGGCCAGTGGAAGAACTCCACCAGGGCGAAGAGCGAGGCCGACACCACCGTGACCGTCATCGAACGGCGGCGGGCGGCGATGCTGTAGATCGCGGTCATCGGTGCGATCCAGATGAAGCTCAGAAAGGTGCCGGGCAGGGTGAGCAGCAGCACCAGCACCGGCCGCCGGTTGCGGAGCAGCAGCGCCAGCGCGGCCAGGATCGACGTGGCGGTCTGCAGACTGCGGGAGAGGTCGTCCACCAGTGCGGCGTCCAGCAGGGACAGCAGCACCGGCGTGGCGACCGCCCATCGGCGCATCCAGGAGCGGCGGGTGGCCCGCGTGGTCCAGCCGGTCGTACGTGGGTTCACTCGGGGGTGCTTCCCTGACTGCGGGCCAGCCCGGCGCGGTGGGCGATCACCGCGGCCTGGACCCGGTTGGTGGCCCCCAGTTTGCCCAGGATGGCGCTGATGTGGTCCTTGACGGTGCCGGTGCCGAGGAAGAGCCGGTCGGCGATCTCGGCGTTGGAGAGGCCCTCGCCCAGCAGTGCCAGCACATCCAGTTCACGGGTGGTCATACAGCGGACCTGAGCGGTGGCCTCGGCGTCCGGCCGTCCGCCGCCGACATAGCCGCCGATCACGGTGGCGGTGACGGCCGGGGAGAGGATGTTGCCGCCGCCGGCCAGCACCCGTACCGCGTGCACCAGCTGGTCGGGGGCGGTGTCCTTGAGCAGGAAGCCGGCCGCCCCGGCCCGCAGCGCGGTGCCGATGTACTCGTCGGTGTCGAAGGTGGTGAGCATCGACACGGCCGGCGGTTCGGGCAGCGCACGCAGCCGGCGGAGCACGGTGATGCCGTCCAGGTCCGGCATGCGGATGTCCAACAGCACCACCTCGGGGCGGTGGGTGCGTACCGACTGCTCGGCGGCTCCGCCGGAGCAGGCGTCGACGACCTCGATGTCCGGGGCGGAGCCGACGATCAGGCCGAGGCCGGACCGGACCAGGACCTCGTCGTCCACGATGACGACCCGGATGGGCACGGTGCCTCCTTGGTGAGTGGCGGGGCGGTGATGGCCCCTCATGAGGGTAGGAGGGCGGCGGGCCCGCTGCCCCTCCCGCCTGTGGTGGACATGCCCCCGCCGATCGGCGGGGGCGTGAATCGCCATCGGGAGGCAGCAGGCGAGGGGGATGCGGCGGCCACCATGGAAGGTAGCGCGTGTCGTACCCACCCCTGCGGCCCGGCTGGTCCCCGGGCCTGCCCGTCGTGACCCGGCGGTGCGGGACCCCGGTGGCCCGGGGGTCCGTGGTCGTCCGGCCGGAGAGGGAGCCGCCCCCGGGTACGGGAGCCGCCGGTGCGGCGCTCCGGACCGGCACGCCGTGCGCTTCCTGCGGTGGCAGCCCTGCCCCCACGTCCGCCGGGGCGGTGCCGCGGGGCCTTGCCGTCCGCAGTCGGGGGTCCTCCGCCGGGGGGCGGAGGACCCGTCATCCGTAAGGGTCGTCCCCGGGCTCTCCGCCAGAAGGATGATCCGAAGCTGGGTAGCGAGATCGAGGGAAACGCGCCCGGTGCCGCCTAGCGTGGAACGGACAAGAGAATCGGACCTTCGGAAGGTGTCCGTGAACCTGAGAATCCGCACGGGGGATGTGCAGCGGAGGACCCGGGACCCGTTAGTGCGACGGGCCGCCGCTGCCGAGTGGGGGAGGCTGTGGGCGGTCGTGCGGGGTCGTCTCGCGGTCCGCGGGTTCGCGGCCCTGCCGGTGGCGACCACGGCGACACTGCTGGTGCTCTGCTTCGACCTGCTGCAGCGACTGCCCGGCGGCGCGGCGGTGGTGGACGACGTCGGCGTGGTGCGCGGCAACCAGCCGCTGGCGCTGTCACTGCTCAGGACGCCGCTGTCGCTCTTCGTCCCCGCACTCGACCTGCCGGTCTGGGGTGCGCTCGCCCAGGTGCTGGTGGTCTTCGGGCTCGCCGAGCTGGTGCTGGGCCGGGGGCGGACCCTGCTGGTCGCCTACGCCGGCACGGTGGCCGGCACCCTCTATGCCCGGCTGGCCGTGGATCTCGGCCCGGGGAGCCCCTTCGGTCTGCCGACGGCCGATGCGGCGGTACGGGATGTGGGCCCGTCGGCCGCGGTGGTGGCGCTGGCCATCTGCACGGCCTGGCGGGCCAGGGCGTGGTTCAGCGGGGCGGCAGTGGTGGTGCTGATGGCCGTCGAGGCCGCGGGGCTGCCCAATCTGGCCGGGCGGGAGCATCTGGCGGCGGTGGCTGTGGCGGTGCTGGCCTCCGTGTTCGGCGAGGTCGTGGGCACCGTGCGGTCCCGGGTCGCGGTGCTGGTGCCGGCGCTGCCGGACACCGGCCGCGCCGGTCAGTACGGATAAGGGCGCGCCTCGGCGGACCGGGCGGCGCCCGGACCGGGCAGGTCCAGCGGCGGTCAGACCAGGTCGAGTTCCGCCCAGACCCGCTTGCCGTCGCCGGGCAGCGACTCGCAGCCCCAGCGGTCGGCGGTCGCGGCGACCAGCAGCAGTCCCCGCCCGTGCTCCTCGTCGGCATCGGCCTGGCGGATGTGCGGGCGGCTGCGTCCCGGGTCGTGCACCGAGAGCCGCAGTATCTGGGGGGCGCCCGGGCCGGGCGGTGGCAGCAGCGAGACGGCGAGCGTGACCGAGGAGGCCTGCTGCTCCTGGGCGGTGCCGTGGGTGATGCCGTTGGTCAGCAGTTCGCTGAGGACCAGGGCCGCCGCGGCGGCGGTGTCGTCGTTGGGGTCCGCGTGCCAGGCGGCGAGCAGCCGGCGCAGTGTGCCGCGGGCGAGCGGGACGGACTCCGGGCGTACCGCCAGCGCCATCACCATGTGGCGGGGCGAGGGGATACGGGGTGCGGGCGCGGCGGCGGGTCCGGGAAAGGTCCCGGGCGAGCTGCGGGGCGGCCCGACTCGTGGGTGCCCGGGGGCAGCCAGGGCGGTGGTCGTCCGGGAGTCCACCCTTGGGGGATGCACGGCTCGTTCTCCTCCTGCTCCGGTGCCGCGTGCCGATGCAGGTCCGAGAGGGTGGGCGGGCCGACGGTTGCGACGGGGTGCTGATGGCGCGCATGGCGCGCTGGCACGATCGTGGCGGGTCCGCGGGGGCTATGGGAAGGACTTGCGCAGGGATTTCTGCTGTCCGGGGCAGGCGGGCACCGGAGTGTGCGCACTGGGTGACCCGGGTGTTGCGGCAGGTCACCAGGCAGGTGGTGCGGCGCCGCTGTCGCGCCTGGTGCGGGCGCGCCCCGGCGGCCCGGGCGGCTCAACCCTCGGAGTTGTAGCGCTGCAGATAGCCGGCCAGTCGCTCCAGGTCGTCGTCGGCCCAGTCGGCCAGGCGCGCCTCATAGGTGGCCCTGCGCTGCTCGTGGGCGTCGCGCAGCAGCCGCAGACCCTCCTCGGAAGGCCGCAGGATCTGTCCCCGGTGGTCGTCGGGGTCGGTCTCGCGGACCATCAGGCCGAGGCGCTCCAGGGTGGCGGTCTGACGGCTGACCGTCGACTTGTCCAGCATGAAGTGGCAGGCCAGATCCGTGGCGCGGCAGCCGCCGGTCTCCACCATGTGGTCGAGCATGCTGTAGGTGACCAGTGACAGCTTGGGGTGCACCCGGGCGGCCTTGCTGCGGGCGCGGCGGGCGAAGGCGGTGAGTTCGCGCTGGATGGTGGCGAGGGTCGCCTCACGGGTCGGCATCGCTGCCCCCTCTCTTCAGTTGCATGCTACAACTTCCGCCTGTGATCACCTGCATGACCAGCCGGGAGGCGGCTGCCTGCCGAGAAGAGAATGCTGGATACGGCGCCGGATGGTGAGCCCTCAGGAACGGTGCGGCAGCGGAAGTTCGAACCAGACCACCTTGCCGACCGCCTTGCGGGCCGTCCCCCAGCGCGACGACAGCTGGCTCACCAGGCTCAGCCCCCGGCCGTCCTCGTCCAGATGCCCGGACGGCTCCAGCGACGGCAGGTTGTGGTCGTCGTCGCTCACCTCGACCAGCAGCTTGTCCACCTGGATCAGCTGCAGCTGGATGCTGTCCCGCGCCACCCGCAGCGCATTGGTCACCAGCTCGCTCACCAGCAGCTGTGCGGTGTCGGAGAGCCCGTCCAGCTGCCAGGCCGCCAGCTGGTCGCGGACCAGGGCCCGGGCCCTGGCCACCTCGGCCGAGTCCAGCCGCAGCCGCCAGGTGACCACGTCCTGCGGCGCCACTCCGTCGAAGCGGGCCACCAGCAGCGCCACATCGTCCTTGCGGTCGTCGGAGTGCAGCCGCGCCAGCACCGTGTCGCAGGCCTCCTCGGGGGTGCGCCCGGGGTCGATCAGGTTGCCGCACAGCGCGGCCAGCCCGTCCCCTATGTCGCCGCCGCGCACCTCCACCAGCCCGTCGGTGCACAGCACCAGCATGGAGCCGTCCTCGACCTTGATCTCCTTGGCCACGAACGGCACCCCGCCCACCCCGATGGGCGCGCCCTCCGGCAGTTCCAGCAGCTCGCTGCGCCCGTCCGGATGCACCAGCACCGGTGGCACATGGCCGGCGTTGGCCAGGGTGCAGGTGCGGTTGATGGGGTCGTAGACCGCATAGAGGCAGGTCGCCAGGTGGTCGTCGCCCAGCCGGTGGGCGAGGTTGTCCAGGTGGCGCAGCAGCTGGCCCGGCGGCAGGTCGAGGGCGGCCAGGGTCTGCATCGCCGTACGGAAGCGGCCCATCGCGGCGGCGGAGTGCAGACCGTGGCCCATCACATCGCCGACCACCAGGGCGACCCGGCTGCCGGGCAGCTGCACCGCGTCGAACCAGTCGCCGCCCACCTGCGCCCGTCGGTTGCCCGGCATGTACCGGTGTGCGACCTGCACCCCGGGGATGCGCGGCGGCCGGGTAGGGATCATGCTGCGCTGGAGGGTGGTGGCGACCTTGGACTCGGCCCGGTGCAGCCTGGCGTTGTCCAGCGACAGTGCCGCCCGCGCCGCCAGCTCCCGCAGCGGCGCCGCATCGCTCTCGTCGAAGGCGGCCCGGTCCGGCAGCCTCAGCAGCTTGAGGATGCCCAGCACCGTGCCGCGCGCCGCCAGCGGCAGCACCAGCATGGAGCGGCCGGTGACCAGCGGGACCAGGCCCGGGCCGCCCAGTGCGGCCGCGTACTCCTCGGCCAGCTCGGCACCGATCGTCGGCACCAGCACCGGCTGGTTGGACTGCAGTGCCAGACCGGTCGGCGTGGACCGGGGCATCGCCAGCAGGCTGTCCTCCGCCAGCTCGTGCTCCCAGCCGCCCGCCGTGTCGTTGTGGGCCAGCGCCACCCGGCGCAGGGTGGTGTCGTCGTCCGGCTGCTCCTGCGGCAGCTCGGCATCGGAGAGCAGCCCGTCCAGCAGGTCGACACAGGCGAAGTCGGCGACCCGCGGGACCAGCACCCGGCACAGCTCCCGGGCCGTGGTGTCCAGCTCCAGCGTGGTGCCCACCTGGCCGCCGGCCTCGCTCAGCAGCGCGAACTGCTCCCCGCCCGGTCCGGTGTTCAGCAGCGGCAGCAGATGGGCGGGGCCGCGTGCGGACCCTGCCGGCGACGGCACGTTCTCCCGTGGACCCGGCAGCGGTCCGGGCGGCATCACCATCCGGACCCCGATGCTGGGGCCCACCGCGGTGGTGGCCGCCGGACCGGCCGCCTCGGCGGTGGCGGGCCTGCGGTCCTGGGACAGCGGGCGCATGGCACGGCTGACCCGCTGCTGCGGGGTGGGATAACGGCGGCCCACTCCGGTGGCGATCCGTGCTCCGGCCGCCTCCTGGGGCTCGTACGGCAGCATCGGCAGCGGTGCGGAACCGTCCACCCGCAGGGCCGGGGCGCCCGCGGTGCCGATCTGCTGGAGCAGCCGCTCCCGGCGCTCGCTGCCGGTCCGGGGCAGGACCGCGGCCAGCCGGGTGGCGAGCCCGGGGATGCGGTGCGCACCCGGCGGGCAGACCGCCGCGGTGATCCGCAGCGGGCCGCCCTGCGGTGGCACCGCGGCATAGGGAAGCAGCCTCGACCCCAGGGCGAGACGCGGGCCGCCGCGCAGCGGACGGGCGTCGGCGGCCAGCACCAGCACGCTGCGGCCGGCCGGCTCCACCAGCCGGTAGGCCCACCAGAGCACATCGCGCACCCGGTCCTCGCGGTCGACCACCGGCATCGACCCGGCCCAGCAGTCGGCGGTGGCGAGGCGGTCGTCCAGCAGCTCCAGCGCATCGGTGTCGCGGCTGGGCGCGGTGGCGCCCGGCCGGGTCTCATGGACTGGCAGCAGCCCGTTCGCGGAGCGTCCGAAGACGGTCTCCGAACGGTGGCCGAAAAGCTCCTCCGCGGACCGGCTCCAGTGCGCGATGGAACCGTCCGGGTCGATCACCAGAGAGGCCAGCCGGACGAGCGCAACCACCCCCGTCGGCGCGGTGGCCTCGGGGGATTCGGATGCTCTGTTCGTCGCGTGGGGGACCGGCTCCGGCACGGTTCCCTCCAGCATGGGGCCCTCTTCCAGCATGGGGTCAGTCTGCTCCCGCCTAACCGTCCAGCCCTTCCCGGGGTCCGGGCACGGCATTCGTGAGGGCCGTGCCCGTGCGGGTTCCAGGCAAGCACGAACCGGGCCCCCGTCGCGGAGGAATCCTCAAGATTGCTGTGCCTCAGTGGTGTGTCGCCCCCCGGGCGCTGCCGTTTGCGCCCCGCGGTGCGCCGGATAGCCTGCACGCCGACAGACGCCGGGGTGGGGCAGGGAGCGCTCGTGGAAGCAGAGGTCGGCCGGGACGCGGCCGAGCGGCGGTTCGCAGTGGACGGCTTTGCGCCCGACCTCCCGGACGGCACCGCCAGACGGGCGGGGAAGGCCCTGCGGGAGCGGGTGGCGCGGCGGCGCCATGCGGAGTTCACGCCGGCCCCCGACCGGCCCACCGCGGTCCAGGCCGTCCAGGAGTCCAACGCCGGCCGGCTCGGCCACCTGGTCCCGATCAGAATCGGCCGGATGGCCGCCTCGCCCTTCGCCTTCATGCGCGGCTCGGCCGCGCTCATGGCGGCGGACCTGGCCGGCACCCCGGTCACCGGTGTCACCGCACAGCTCTGCGGTGATGCGCATGCCGCCAACTTCGGCCTCTACGGCGACGCCCGGGGCCATCTGGTGATGGACATCAACGACTTCGACGAGACCGTCCCCGGCCCCTGGGAGTGGGACCTCAAGCGGCTCGCCGCCAGCCTGGTGCTGGCGGGCCGGCAGTGCGGCGCCACCGAGGAGGTCTGCCGGGAGGCCGCCCATGACGCGGTCCGCTCCTACCGGACCACCATGCGGCTGCTCGCCTCGCTCCCCGCCATGGACGCCTGGAACGCCATCGCCGATGAGACCCTCGTCTACCACGCCGACGCCCACCAGCTCACCGGGACCCTGGAGCGGGTCTCCGGCCGGGCGCTGCGCAACACCAGCGCCCGCTTCGCCGCCAGGTCCACCGAGCGGCTGGCGGACGGCCGCCGCCGTTTCACCGCGGCCCCGCCGGTGCTGACCGAGATCGCCGACCGGGAGGCACACGCGGTCGCGGGTTCCCTCGCCGAGTACGCCACCACGGTGGCACCCGACCGGCGCCCGCTGCTCTCCCGCTACCACGTGCAGGATGTGGCCTTCCGGGTGGTCGGCACCGGCAGCGTCGGCACCCGCTCGTACGTGGTGCTGCTCACCGACCACCAGGACCGGCCCCTGGTCCTCCAGGTGAAGGAGGCCCGTCCGTCGGTGCTGCTGCCGCACCTGGTGCGCGCCGGGCTCCCGGCGCCGGGCCCGGTGGCGCACGAGGGGCAGCGGGTGGTGCTGGGGCAGAAGCGGATGCAGCTGGTCAGCGACATCCTGCTGGGCTGGACGACGGTTGCCGGACGGCCGTGTCAGGTGCGGCAGTTCCGCAACCGCAAGGGCAGCGTCGACCCGGCCGCGCTCCCCGCCGACCAGCTGGACGACTACAGCCGGATGACCGGCGCCCTGCTGGCCCGCGCCCATGCCCACACCGCGGACCCGGTCCTGCTGGCGGGGTACTGCGGCGGCGGCGAGGCGCTGGACGAGGCCGTCGCGGAGTTCGCCGTCCGCTACGCCGACCGCACCGAGGCCGACCACCAGGAGCTGCTGGCGGCGATCAGGGCCGGGCGGCTGCCCGCCGAGACCGGGGTGTGAACAGCCGGGGCGCGGGTCGCCGTCCTGTGTAGGGTGAGGAGCCGCCCGGACCGGACGAGTGAGGCAGCGAGGCGAGCAGGTGACCGCGGAGAGCACCGTCCGGGGCAGCGACCCCGGGCAGCAGGCCCTGGAGCTCAAGGTGGCCGCTGTCGAGGCGGCCCTGGTGGACCTGGAGATCGAGGTCGAGACACTCCGGGTGGAGATCGACAACTTCGCCCTCCTCCACCACCAGCGGCTCGGCCCGATGTACGTCCACCTGGACGAGCTGGAGGCGCTGATCGCCGAGGCCGTCGCGGCCCGCAGCGGCTCCCCCGAGGACATCCGCCGGGCCTATGCGGCGCGCAGTGTCGTCACCCCCCTTCCCGACCTGGACCACGGCGGTGCCTGGGCGGGCGCGCAGCCCGGCGCCGACGGCCCGGCCGCCGAGCCCGAGGCCCCGCGCCGGGTCCGCCCCAGCCGGGAGGCCCAGCGGCTCTACCGCGAGCTGGCCCGCCGGGCCCACCCGGACCTCACCACCGACCCCGACGAGCAGCAGCGCCGCAGCGCTTTCATCGCCCGGGTGAACGAGGCCTATGCGCACGGCGACGAGGCGGCGCTGCTGGCGCTCTCCGCGGAGTGGGAGACCGAGCCGGGCGCGCCGCCCGAGACGGAGGCTCCCGACCGCACGGACTGGTTGCAGCAGCGGCTGGCCTGGCTGATCGCCCGGATCGAGCAGCTCGCCGAGGAGCAGGTGCGGCTGGAGTCCAGCCCGATGGGGCGGCTGCTGAAGCTCTCCCCGGAGGACCCGGACCGCCTGCTGGAGGAGATCGCCGAGCAGCTGCTGGCGCGGGTGGCGCAGCAGCAGGCCGAACTGGACCGTCTGCTCTCCTGAGCCCGCTCGGGTGACAATGGCGGGGAACGTCCAGCCGATCCTCCGGGAGAGACCCGCCATGTTCCACAGCCAGGTGCCCACCATGGACGCCGCCTCCGTGCCCGCCGATGCCGCTCTGCTCGACGTCCGCGAGCAGGACGAGTGGGACGCCGGGCATGTCGAGGGAGCGCTGCACATCCCGATCGGCGAGGTCGTCGCCCGGATCGGCGAGCTGCCCGACGACCGGCTGCATGTGATGTGCCGGGTGGGCGGCCGCTCCGCCCAGGTGGTCCAGTACCTGGTGGCCCAGGGGCGGGACGCGGTGAACATCGACGGCGGCATGTACGCCTGGGAGTCCGCCGGCCGTCCGATGGTCAGCAGCGACGGCAGCAGTCCGTTCGTCCTCTGAGGCGGCTCTCCCCGTGGACCGGGCCGGAGTGGCGCCGCCCTCCGGCCGCGGTGCATCATGACCGTTCGGCTCGCGGTGCGGGCGGGGCGGGGACAGAGAGTGCAGGCCATGGCGGACAGTACGGTGGAACTGCGGGTGATCGGCCCGGAGGCGGCGGCCGAGCTGCGGGCCGGCGGCACGGGCGGTCTGCCCTGGGTCGCCGACGGGCCCTTCGAGGGGACCAGGGACGCCGCGGGGATGCTGGCGCGGGCTGCCGAGGCCGGTGTGTACCAGCAGGCCTGGGGCATGTGGGCGATCGTGCGGCTGGAGGACGGCGCCGCGGTCGGCGCAGTGGGCTTCCACGGTCCTCCGGCGGACGGCCGGGTGGAGATCGGCTACGACCTGGCGCCGTCCGCCCGCGGCAACGGCCACGCCACCGACGCGGTGCGTCTGGTCACCGCCCTCGCGCTGGCCGACCGGGCCGCCGTGACGGTGGTCGAGGCGGCGGTCGAGCCGGACAACACCGCGTCCCAGCGGGTACTGGAGCGGGCCGGTTTCCGCTTCACGACCCGGGACGGTGAGGGGCTGCTCCGCTATGAGCGGCAGGCTTGATCACGCCTGATAAAACCGGGCATTCCGGTCTCCTGTCCGCCGGGCACTGTCGCACGCCCCCCTGCATCGGTACCGTGCGGTGACGCATGGCTGGCTCCCGGGTGAGATGGCACCCGGGTGAGGATGTCCGGGAGCATGATGGAGCAGCCCAGCAGCGGGGAGCCCGACGAGTCGGCCGCCGCGCACGACGACGGTGCGGTGTCCGAGGACACCCCGCCGCCCGCCGGGAACGCGGAGCCCCCTGCCACCGCGGCGGGCCGCACCTGGTCCACCCCGGCGCAGGCCGCCCTGTCGCTCGCCGCGGTGCTGGTGATCGCCGGGACCGTCTGGCACCTGGGCGCGGTCTTTCTGCATGTCGCGCCGAGCAACTCGATATCGCAGCGGTACCAGAAGCAGGTCGATGCCTGGGTCTACCCGGAGTTCGAGCAGAACTGGAAGCTGTTCGCCCCCAACCCGCTGCAGCAGAACATCGCGGTCGACGCCAGGGTGACCACCCTCGGCTCGGACGGCTCCCACCACGTCGGCGAGTGGGTGGGACTCACCGCCCAGGACGTCTCGGGGATCCGTCACAACCCGGCCCCCGGGCACGTCGACCAGAACCTCCTCCGCCGCGCCTGGGACGTCTACAACGGCGGCCAGAGCGGAGACCTCTTCCAGCGGTACCTCAAGCGCATCGCCCTGCAGCGGATCGGCCGCCAGTGGCACGGTGAGCAGATCATCCAGGTGCAGCTGCGCGCAGGCACCGCCAATGTCGCCCCGCCGTCCTGGTCCTCAGAGCGGTGGTCCACCGAGCCCACGTATCGGGAGCTCGAGTGGTGGCCGGTGACCGACCAGGACTACGTGGGACTCTGAGATGGACACCGACACCGATACCGACACCGGACACACCGCTGCCGCCTCCCCGGTCAGCCTCCCCGGCCCCCGTGGCGCCGACGAGCCCGGGACCGCTGACGCCCCGGGCGGCGATTCCGCCGAGCCGCGGCCCCGGCCGCTGGACAGGTTCAACGACCGGTGCTCCGCGGCCTTCGAGACCTTCCTGAGCCGTGCCCTGGGCCCGCACCAGGCCGCGGTGGTGCGCATAGGCTTCGGCTTCACCTTCGCCGTGTTCCTGCTGCGCGAGTGGGGCGAGCGCCGGGTGCTCTACGGCGACCGCGCCGCCTGGTCGCTGGACATGGCGCGGCAGTTCCTGGCCGGCAACCATGCCTTCACCGTGCTGATCTGGTCCACCGGCCGCTGGTGGTTCGAGATCGTCTACCACGTCGCGCTGCTGGCCGCGGTGGCTGTGATGCTGGGCTGGCGCACCCGTGCCATGACCGTGGTCTTCATGGTGGGCGTGCTCTCCATCCAGAACCGCGACATCTTCGTCGGCGACGGTGGTGACAACGTCCTCCACCTGATGGCGATCTACCTGGTCTTCATCCGCTGCAGCCAGGTGTGGTCGCTGGACGCCCGGCGCGCCGCCCGCGGCAAGGGGGACGGCTGGACCGGGGTGGCGCTCTGGTCGGTGCTGGGCGTCCTGCTGCTCTGGGTGCAGCTCTCGGGCTTCTCCCGGGACACCCTCGACATGACCACGGACACCTGGTTCCACCTGGGCTGGGGCACCGTCTTCTGGGCGCTCTGGGCCTTCAACGGCCTCTGGTACGTGGTCAACCGCCGGATGCCGGGGCACGAACTGCGCGCCCTGCTGGACGCGGGCGCCAACATGCTGCACAACAGCGGCATGCTGGTGGTCGCGGTGCAGGTCTGCTTCATCTACTCCACGGCCGGCTGGTACAAGATCCAGGGCTCCCGGTGGCAGGACGGCACCGCCCTCTACTACCCGCTCCACCTGGACTACTTCACCCCCTGGCCCTGGCTGGCGGGGCTGCTCGCCGGCCATATGATCGCGGTCTTCCTGATCTCGTACGGCACGGTCGCCGTGCAGGTGGCATTCCCCTTCACCCTGGTCAACCGCAAGGTGAAGAACGTACTGCTGGGCGCGATGATGCTGGAGCACGCGGGGATCGCGGTCACCCTGGGGCTGCCGATCTTCTCCATGGCCATGATCACGGCCGATGCGGTCTTCCTCCCGACCACCTTCCTGGTCTGGGGTGCGGCACGGCTGTCCGGCCTGGCGCACCTCAGGGCCGCGGTCGAGGACCGGACCGCCCCGGAGGAGCAGGCGGCGACCCCGTAGCGGCCCCGACTACCCTCGTGGCGTGAACAGCAGCACCTCCACCACCCCGCCCGGCGGCCGCCCGGACACCAGCAGGCCGGACACCACCGCGCCGGGCCCCGTCGGGCCCGGCGGCGGCGAGGGGCACGACGGCGAGGCGCACGACGGCGAGCAGTACGACGAGGCCTTCGGGCGGGAGGTCGGGGTCGGTCCGCACCCGCTGCCCTGGCCGCAGGGGGACCACTACGACCCGGAGCTGCTGGCCCACGGCGACCGCCGCAATGTGGTGGACCGCTACCGCTACTGGACCCAGGAGGCGGTGGTCGCCGATCTGGACACCCGGCGCCACCCCTTCCATGTCGCGGTGGAGAACTGGGGCCATGACTTCAACATCGGCTCGGTGGTGCGTACCGCCAATGCCTTCCTCGCCGAGCAGATCCACATCGTCGGCCGCCGCCGCTGGAACCGCCGCGGCGCCATGGTCACCGACCGCTACCAGCATGTCCGGCACCACGGTGATGTGAGTTCGCTGGCGGAGTTCGCCGCCGCCCGAGACCTGCCGATCATCGGTATCGACAACCTCCCCGGCGCCGTGCCGCTGGAGACCACCGAGCTGCCGCGCCGCTGCATCCTCCTCTTCGGCCAGGAGGGCCCGGGACTCACCGAGGAGGCCTGGAAGCACGCCTCCCTGGTGTGCTCCATCGCCCAGTTCGGCTCGACCCGCTCCATCAACGCGGGCGCCGCCGCGGCCGTCGCCATGCACTCCTGGATCCGCACCCATGCGGAGATCCCCGGGGAGTAGCGGCGAACAGCCGAGCCCCGCCCGGCGGTGGCCGGTGCGGGGCGGTGGCCGGAGGCGGTCCGGCAGTGGGGTGCCGGACGGCTTCTCAGCGGCCGGAGGTACCGCCGGCGGGGGCGGTCACCCACTGCTGCCACTGGTTGCTGATGACGACCGTCTTCAGCTGGTCGATGCTGAGCGGCGGCTGTGCTCCGGTGGTCGGCAGGTGCTTGGCGTCGGCGGTGTTGGAGGTCATCGCCACGATCCTGTTGCCGTCCTTGCGGAGCAGGTCGGCGATTCGGTTCACCATGGCACCGGACCGCTCCTCGTAGGTCATCAGCAGGGAGCCGTCGGGGAGGTTGACGACGCTGCACGAGACGGGGGTGCCGTCGAAGCCCCGCTTGGCGCACGAGTAGTAGGTGCTCAGATCCACCTTCTTCGCTGCCGCGGAGTCCTTGGCGGATCCGCCGTTGCGGGCCTTCTTCACCATCTCGTCGGTGACCTGGTTCTCGGGGACGTGGAGCTTCTTCGCCAGGGCCCTGCGGAACTCCTCATCCGTCATCGGATGGGCGGGCCCGGCGGGCTTGGCCGAGCCGAACCTGGCCTGGAAGTTGACGCCGACCAGGCCTCGGCCGCTTGCGGTCTCCACCCGCAGTCCGGCGGTGGTCGAGATCGCGGTGCTGCCCGGATCGCTGTCCTGCGAGTACGTGACGGAGGAACGGGCACCGGCGGGCAGCAGCCCCTTGAGAATCCGTACGGTGTCCTTCCCGGTCAGCGCGGTGGTGCCCTTGGGCGCAGCGGTCTGGGCGGCGGACAGGGCGAGTGCGGGGATCTGCACGGTCGATGCCGCGACGGGGTGCGCCGGACCGGAGCCGGCACTCCACACCGCGCCGAGCGACGCGGCGGTCAGCACCGAGCAGGCCGCGCCCATGGCCGCCAGCTGGCGGCGGAGGCGGGTGCGGCGGCCGAGGCGGACGGCGCCGCCGACCAGGTCCCGCGAGGTGGCCGGGATGTCCCGCAGGGCCCGGTCCATGGTGTCGGTCAGTCGGGGGCCGTAGTTCTCTTCCATGGGACTGCTTCTCCGTTTCGGGGTGAGGCGGCTGGGTCGTGCTGCGTCAGTGGGCGGCGTACAGCGCGTGCTGGTCGCTGCCGAGGAGTTCGCGGAGCCTGGCCAGGGCCCGCATGCTGCGGGTGCGCACCGTGCCGGGGGTGACCCTGAGGTCGGCCGCGGTCTGTCCACGCTGCGGTCCAGCCAGTAGCGCATGACGACCACGGCCCGGTCCCGTGCGGAGAGCTGGGCCAGCGCATCCAGCAGCGCGAGGCGCAGCGTCGGGTCCTGGGAGCCCGCCGTGGTGTCCGGGATGCTGGCCACGGGCCGCTCCCCGCTCCGGCGCAGCCGGGCATGGGAGATGTAGGTCCGGGTCAGTACGGTGCGGGCGTAAGCCTCGGGGCTGTCCGCCCGCCGTACCCTGCCCCAGGAGGCGTAGACCTTGCCGAGCGCGGTCTGCACCAGGTCCTCGGACAGATGCCAGTCACCGCAGAGCAGCAGTGCGGTCCGCAGCAGGCTGGGAGTGTTGGTGTGGGCGAACTCCTGGAACTCTTCGAGCCTTCGTGATGACGCCACCGCTTCCGTCCCTCTCGTCGGATCTCATCTCATCCGATATGACGCTTTGAAGCCGATGCCTTGTCACAGTCCGCGTGGGACCGCCGTGCATGCCGCAGGCCCCGACCGCCGGGTGACGGCGGGTCGGGGCCTGCGGTGCACGGTTCAGCGGGTGCGGCCGGAGCGGACGACCGGTGGATTGGCCGGGGAGAACTCCGGCTCGGACCAGCGCAGCGGGCCGGCGGTGGGGAGTTCGGCCACCGAGTCGACGGTGTAGTCGACGGCGGGCGCCTGTGGGGCGGTCCAGTCGACCCGGGCGGTACCGGACAGCAGCAGCGAGGTGCCGGTCTCCCAGTCGGGGAAGAGCAGGCCGGCCTGCGGGCGGTCCTCCAGATTGCCCAGGGTCATGAACATGTTGTTGCCGGCGTACTCGGGCCAGCGCAGCCGGTCCGGCGCGACCACCTCGACAAAGCCGGGGTTGCCGCCGCGGTGGGAGGCGTCGGTGTCGCCGGGTCCGTCGGCGGAGGCGATGAAGAAGGTGTCGGCGGTGGCGATCCGCAGCTGCTGTGCGACGCCGAGGGAGGTGCCCCACCGGGCCGGAGCGGGATCCGCGGCCGTGGCGGGGCGGTCCAGCACCTCGCGGCGCTGGATGTACTTGGGGCAGTTGGAATAGACCTGGTCGGCGTCGATCAGCAGGCCGCCGCGGTGCGGCCGGGAGCGGCCGTTGAGGCGCATACGGCGGCGGCCGGCGGGTTCGAGGGCGATGGTGCCGACCTTGGCCGGTCCGGCGAGCACCTCCTCCAGGGGATCGCCCGGGACAGGCCGGGCGGCGACCGTGAGGGTCCGCTGGTCCGGGGCGTCCAGGAATCCCGGACGCCCCGTCAGCATGGTGGCCCAGAGCCGTCCCCGGCCGTCGGCCGCGCCGACCACCAGCATCCGCCGGTCGGCCAGGAAGCGTGCGGCGACGGGAGGGATCACCGCTCTGACGGAACGGCCGACATGACCGGCCTGATCGAGCACCCCGGCCCGTCGCTGGACGGTGATCTCACCGGGGTGGAAGGGCGTCTCGGGGGTCTCCACGGTCGGTGCCCCCTCTAGAAGAAACCGCAGGTGGGAGCGGCAGGCACCGGGGCCTCGGCGCCGGTCTCGGCAACGCCGGCGAGGGTGTGGACCTCCAGTCGGATGCCGTCCGGATCGGTGAAGAAGATCCCGCCCGAGGCACTGCCCTCGCTGTGCGGGACCACCCCTTCGTACTGGAAGGCGGCACCCAGCTCCTGCAGCTTCCGCTCGGCGGCCCGGACCTCCTCCAGGGTGTCGACCTGGAAGGAGAGGTGGTGCAGACCGGGGGAGCCGGTGGTGAAGGAGCCCTCGCTCTGCTCCCAGAGGGTCAGCACCAGCGTCCCCTCCTGGCTGAGGAAGGCGAAGCGGCGGTCGGCTCCACTGCCCTCGCGGGCCACCTCGAAGGAGAACAGGCTCCGGTAGAAGGCGATGGAGCGGTCCAGGTCGGTGACATTGAGGCCGATGTGGCTGGTCTGCAGGGACGACGTCATGGCTGCTCTCCACTTCTAACTTATACAAGCGACCGTAACGGTTAGGCGGAGCACTGGTCAACCATTACTCACGATCTGAACAGTTAGAACTAAACTCTGGGTATGAGCAGCCGTACGCCCGACCCCCGCGATCCGCGTCCGCTGATCGGCGAGCCGCTCTCCCTCGACCTGCTGAACACCCGGTGGAGGGGCACCGCCGAGCCCAACGACCTGCTCAAGGACCGTGCGGGCTACGAGATCTGGCTCTCCTCGGCAGGACTGGCCGACCGGTGCACCGCCGACGGCGTGTCCCTGGCCGCCACCCGGATCGCCCGCGAGGCGCTGGCCGCGGCGGCCGCCGAACCGGCCGCTCCCCCGCCCGCCGCGACCGAGGAGCTCAATGAGGTGCTGCGGCACGGGCGACTGCGCAGGGAGCTGACCCCCCAGGGGCCCGCGGACACCCTGGAGGTGGACAGCCCCGCATGGCTGGCGGCATGGCTCGCCGTCGACGACTTCCTGACGCTGCTGCGCCGCAGTCCGGACCGCATCCGCAGCTGCGCCGACCCGGACTGCATCCTCTTCTTCTTCGACGACTCGCAGAACGGCCGCCGCCGCTGGCACTCCATGGCCAGCTGCGGCAACCGGGCCAAGGCCGCGCGGCACTATGCGCGCAGCAAGGCCTGAACGGCCGCGGACCGCCGGGTCAGTACGTGTCGGGCTCGCCCAGCCAGGCGCCCAGGGCCGCCTCGACCTCGTCCGGGGAGGGCCCGTCGGCGGCCCAGGCGGTGTATCCGTCGGGGCGGACCAGCACCGTGGTGGTGAGTCCACCGGCCGGTGCGGCGGCGACCACCCGGCCACCCCAGGGGGCCGCGGTCTGCGGTGCTCCGCCGACCAGGACGAACGCCCCGCCGCGCAACGCCTGGTAGAGCCGTTCGGGCCCGCCCGTATGCCCGTCGAGGCGCAGGTCGGGCACCCGGCGGCCGGTGAGCGGATGGGCACCGCGGGGGGCCGGGTAGCCGATGCCGATCCCGGAGACCAGCCGCGCCGCACCCTGGGTGAGCGGGCCCAGCATGGTGACCCGGCTGAGCACGGACCGCAGGACGCGGGTGGCCGGGGTGCGGGCCAGGGCGACCCGGATCAGCGCTCCGGAGCCGCGCAGCACGGTGGCGCCCACCGGGTGGCGCTCGGCATGGTAGGTGTCCAGCAGGCCGGCGGGGGCGTGCCCGTGGATCTCGGCGGCGAGCTTCCACCCGAGGTTGGCCGCGTCCTGGAGTCCGGTGTTCATGCCCAGGCCGCCGGCCGGGGAGTGGCAGTGCGCTGCATCGCCGGCCAGTAGCACCCGGCCGACCCGGTACTGCGGGACCTGCCGCTCGTCGCTGTGGAAGCGGGACGTCCAGCGGGGGTCGTGCATGCCGTAGTCGTCGCCGAGGGTGCGCCGCAGTACGTCGCGCAGCTCCTCGGGGTCGACCGGGGCGTCGTCGGGGAGCTGTCGGCGGCGGTCCCAGGCGATGACGCGGTACCAGCCGTCGCCGAACGGCGCCACAAAGCCGAACCCCTCACCGGTGGCGCCGACGCCCAGCACCTCGTCGGGGGCGCGCTCCAGACGGACATCGGCGAGCATCACCGAGCTGACCACCGACCTGCCCGGGAAGGGCAGGCCCAGCAGCCGCCGTACGGTGCTGCGCACCCCGTCGGCGCCGACCGCATAGCGGGCCCGGTGGGTGGCGGTCGCTCCGTCGCCGTCGCGGACGTCCAGCTCGACGCCGTCCTCGTCCTGGCGCAGCGCGACCACCTCGGCGCCGCGCAGAATGCGGGCTCCGGCGGCCTCGGCGCGCCGCTGCAGCACTTCCTCGGTGCGGTACTGCGGGGTGATCAGCACAAAGGGGAAGCGGCTGCGCAGACGGGAGAGGTCGAGATGGAGCCGGCCGAAGAGGCGGAGCGAGGAGAGCGCGGTGCCGGTGGCGATCAGTTCCTCGGCGACCCCCCGGGCGTCCAGCTCCTCAAGGGTCCTGGCGTGCACCCCGAAGGCGCGGGTCAGGTTGGACTCCTGGCCGCGGCGCTCCAGGAGGGTGACCGTGACCCCGGCCGCGGCGAGGTCGCCGGCGAGCAGCAGGCCGGTGGGGCCTGCGCCGACGACCAGGACGTCACTGGTGCTGTTGGTGCTGGTGCGGTTCGACATGGCTGCCCCCTGGGGCTCGCGGGGTCCGGGCTGGGCCCTCGCGGTCAACACCTGTTGACTTCCACGCTAGGACCGTCGCCGGTGGTATGTCAACGGTTGTTGGCCTACAGTTGTTGACGTGAATTCCGCCCCCCGCCCGCGCCGCTCCGACGCCACCCGCGCCGCCATCCTGAACGCCGCCCGTGAGCGCTTCGCCGCCGACGGCTACGACCGCACCACCATTCGCGCCGTGGCCGCCGACGCCCGGATCGACCCGGCGATGGTGATGCGCTACTTCGGCTCCAAGCAGCGGCTCTTCGCCGCCGCGGCCGACTTCGACCTGCGGATTCCCGCCATCGCCGACCTCCCGCCGGACCAGGTCGGCAGCGGGCTGGTGGCCCACTTCCTGGACCGCTGGGAGGACAGCGACTCCCTCCAGGTGATGCTGCGCTCGGCCGCCACCAACGAGGCCGCCGCCGAGCACGCCCGGCGGATCTTCGCCGAGCAGGTCGCCCCCGCCGTCGCCGCCCTGGAGCCGGACCCCGCGGAGGCTGCGGCGCTGGCCGCACTGGTCGCCGCCCAGCTGATCGGCCTGGCCATGTGCCGCTACGTCCTGCGGCTGCCGCCGGTGGTGGCCATGGGGCGGGAGGAGCTGGTGGCGCGGTACGGGCCACTGGTGGAGGCCGTACTGACAGTGCGTCAGACAGAGCCGCGCTGAGTTCTCAGCCGTCTCTCAGACAGCCATCATCCAGGCCCCATCCGCCGATGTGAGCCTCGCATCCATGAGCCACACAGCGACCTGGGGCACGGTGGGACCGGCCTCTCCGGAGCCCTTCCTCGACGGCGGCACAGCCGTGACCGCCAAACTGGTCGAGGTGGTCGTCCCGGTCTACAACGAGCAGCATGTGCTGGAGGGCAGCGTCCGCCGGCTGCACTCCTATCTGGCGGAGACCTTCCCCTACCGTTTCCGGATCACCGTCGCCGACAACGCCTCGACCGACGCCACCTGGCAGGTCGCCACCGCCCTCGCCGCGGAACTCCGCGAGGTGCACGCGGTGCACCTGGACCTCAAGGGCCGCGGCCGGGCGCTGCGGCAGGTCTGGGGGGAGAGCGACGCCGATGTCGTCGCCTACATGGACGTCGACCTCTCCACCGGACTGGAGGCCTTTCTGCCGCTGGTCGCACCGCTGCTCTCCGGCCACAGCGACCTGGCCATCGGGAGCCGGCTGCACCGGGGCTCCGCGGTGGTGCGCGGGCCCAAGCGCGAGTTCATCTCCCGCACCTACAACGTGCTGCTGCGGGCGACCATGGCGGCCAAGTTCTCCGACGCCCAGTGCGGCTTCAAGGCGGCCCGCACCGGGATCGTCAAGGCGCTGCTGGCCGAGGTCGAGGACAACGCCTGGTTCTTCGACACGGAACTGCTGCTGCTCGCCGAACGCTCGGGGCTGCGCATCCACGAGGTCCCGGTGGACTGGGTGGACGACCCGGACAGCCGGGTGGACATCGTCCGCACGGTGATCGACGACCTCAGGGGCATGGGCCGGGTCGCCCGCCGTTCGCTCTCCGGTGCCGCCCGGCTGCCGGTGCCGCCCCGGGTGCAGCAGGCGAAGCTGCCCCCGGGACTGCCGTGGCAGCTGGCGAGCTTCGCGGCGGTGGGGACGCTCTCCACGCTCGCCTATGTGCTGCTCTACCTGGGGCTGCGGCAACTGGTCCCGGCGCTGGTGGCCAATGCCCTGGCGCTGGGTGCGACCGCGGTTGCCAACACCGCCGCCAACCGGCGTTTCACCTTCGGGGTGACCGGCGCCAGGGATGCGCTCAGGCACCAGGTGGAGGGCGGTATCGCCTTCCTGATCGGCCTGGCGCTGAGCAGCGGCGCCATCGCCGCCGTGCAGCTGGCCGTCCCCGATGCCTCGCACACCGCGGAACTGGGCGCGCTGGTGGCGGCCAATGCGCTCGCCACGCTGGTCCGCTTCGTACTGATGCGGGTCTGGGTCTTCCACCCGCGCCGCGCCGCCCGCCACCGCGACTGAGCGCCCCGGACGGAGAAGCGCCCCGGACGGAGAAGCCTCCCGGACGGAGAAGCCCCCCGTACCGGCCGCCGGCTCCACCGAGCCCGGCCGTGCGGGGCGGGGAGCCCCGGTGCAGGGTGGCGCACCGGGGCTCCGGGCCGGCCTGCAGCCGGCCTGCCTGCTCAGCTGTGGCGGCGGATCTGTACGGTGCGGAAGCGGTTGGCGACGAACGCGGCGTCGCAGTACGCCGAGTTGGCCGCCGGGTTGGCACCGGTGCCGTGCAGGTCGGAGAAGGCGGCGGTCTGGTTGGCGTAGACCCCGCCCGTGAGGTTGAGGGACAGCGAGACACCCGCGTCCAGACAGGCGTCGACGACGGCCTGCTCCACCTCGGGCGAGGTGGTCCAGGCGGCGGCCGTCATGGCGCCCTTCTCCTTGACCGTGCGGCGCAGCAGCTCCACCGCGTCGGCAGCGGAGTCCACCGCGACCGCGAAGGAGACCGGGCCGAAGCACTCACTGAGGAACGCCGCCTCGTCGTCCGGCTTGGCGGCGTCGGCCTTCACCAGCGCGGGGGTCCGCACCAGGGCGTCGGGGAACTCCGGGACGGCCACCGTGCGCGGGGTGAGGGCGAGTTCGCCGTACGAGCCGTCCACGGCCTGGCCGATCCGCTCGGCGACACCGGGGTTGACCACCGCTCCGAGGATGGCCGCCGCGCGGGTGTCGTCGCCCAGCAGGCCGCCGATCGCCGCAGCCAGATCGGCGACCACCTCGTCGTAGGACTTCTCGCCCTGGTCGGTGCTGATGCCGCCGCGCGGGATCAGCAGGTTCTGCGGGGTGGTGCACATCTGCCCGCTGTAGAGCGAGAGCGAGAAGGCGATGTTGCCGAGCATTCCGGCGTAGTCGTCGGTGGAGTCGACGACGGCGGTGTTGACGCCGGCCTTCTCGGTGTAGACCTGCGCCTGGACCGCATTGGCCTCCAGCCACTCGCCGAAGGCGCTGGAGCCGGTGTAGTCGATGATCCGCACCTCGGGGCGGAGCGCCAGCACCTTGGCGAGGCCCTCCCCGGGCCGCTCGGCGGCCAGGGTGACCAGGTCGGCGCCGAAGCCGGCCTCGGTCAGCACCTGCCGGGCGATCCGCACGGTCAGCGCCAGCGGCAGCACGGCGCGGGGGTGCGGCTTGACGACGACGGGGTTGCCGGTGGCCAGCGAGGCGAAGAGACCGGGGTAGCCGTTCCAGGTGGGGAAGGTGTTGCAGCCCACCAGCAGGGCCACCCCGCGCGGTACGACGGTGAAGGTCTTCTCCATCACCAGCGGGTCGCGCCTGCCCTGCGGCTTGGTCCAGCCGGCCTGCCGGGGCAGCCGGGTCTGCTCGGCGTAGGCGTACGCCACCGCTTCCAGGCCGCGGTCCTGGGCGTGCGGGCCGCCCGCCTGGAAGGCCATGCCGTAGGCCTGGCCGGTGGTGTGCATCACGGCCTGGGCGAACTCGTGCGAGCGGGCATTGATCCTGGCCAGGATCTCCAGGCAGACCACGGCCCTGGTGAGCGGTCCGGCAGCGGTCCACGAGGGCATCGCGGCCACGGCGGCGCCGATCAGCACCTCCGGGTCGGCGTGCGGATAGCTGATGCCCAGCTCCGTCCCGTACGGGGAGACCTCGCCGCCGGTTTCGCCGTCGGTGCCGGGCTGGTCCAGCCCGAAGGGCTTGCCCAGCAGGGCGTCGAAGGCCTCCTTGCCCTCGGCGGCCGCGCTCTCCCCGTAGGCCTTGGGGATCTCCGGGTACGGCGACCAGTAGTCCCTGGCGGTGATCGCGGCGAGTGCGGTGTCGAGCGTCTCCCGGTGCCGTTCGACCAGCTCGGCGACGGCCGGGGTGGTGGGTGCTGGGCCGCGGTCCGCTGCTGCCATGGTGTGCGCTCCTCGTGCTGGGAGGGTGGGATGGAGCTCTCGGCATCTCAGCGTAACCGAATGATCGGTCGGTCCACAGGGGGGCGGGCGGTGCACCCGGGGAAACCTGCCGTCCGGGGGGTCGGCCCTCGGCCGACCGGTGGATACTCGTCCCCATGGTCGACAACATGCCGCCCGCGTCCGCCCGCGGCGCCGAGCCGACAGCCGCCGTGCGCCGGGACAGCTACACCGTGGAGACGCTGCTCGCGGTCACCGTCGAGGTCTTCAACACCAGGGGCTACGACGGCACGTCGATGGAGGACCTCTCACGGGCCGCCGGCATCTCCAAGTCCTCGATCTACCACCATGTCCGCGGTAAGGAGGAGCTGCTGAGGCTGGCCGTGGGGCGGGCGCTGGACGGGCTCTTCGCCATCCTCGACGAGCCCGCCGCGATGTCGGGCCGTCCGGTGGAGCGGCTGGAGCATGTGGTGCGCCGCACCGCGGAGGTGCTGCTGGCCGAGCTGCCCTATGTCACCCTGCTGCTGCGGGTACGGGGCAACCCGCCACCGAGCAGTGGGCGCTGGGACGGCGGCGCGACTTCGACCACCGGGTGGCGGAGCTGGTGGGGGCGGCCGCGGCCGACGGGGACCTGCGCGCCGATGTGGAGCCCCGGCTGGCCACCCGGCTGCTCTTCGGCATGATCAACTCCATCGCGGAGTGGTACCACCCCGGCGCCGGCGGGGCCTTGGCCGCCGATGCCGTCGCCGTCGAGCGGATCGTGGACGCGGTGGTCCGTCTCGCCTTCGGAGGCCTGCGGGCCACCCCCTGAGACCTCCTTCTCACTCGGGCAGCGCCGACGGCTGGTCGGTCTCGTCGAAGACCAGCAGGGTCTGGGTGCCCAGCACGGCGGGCAGGCTCTGGATGCGTCCCAGCACCAGCTCCCGCAGCGCCCGGTTGTCGACCGTGTGCACCAGCAGCAGCACATCGAACTCCCCGCTCACCAGGGCGATGTGCTCCACTCCCGGGAGCGCCAGCAACTGCTCCCGCACGGTGCGCCAGGAGTTCTGCACGATCTTCAAGGTGACATAGGCGGAGGCGCCGTGCCCGGCCCGCTCATGGTCGACCCGGGCGGTGAAGCCGCGGATCACCCCGTCCTCCATCATCCGTGCGATCCGGGCGTAGGCATTGGCCCTGGACACATGGACCCGCTCGGCGACCGAGCGGATCGATGCCCGGCCGTCCTGTTGCAGCAGCCGCAGGATGGCCCGGTCTATCCGGTCCAGGGACCGGCCCCCGGCCCCGGTGCCGCCCGGGCCGCCGCCGTTCGCCCCGGCGGTGCCGTGTGCACCCGTCGGGCCCGCCCCGTGACCGGCCCGAATCGTCTGTGAGTCCGGCTGCATCTCCGCGCGGGAGCCGCCGCCCCCTGCCATCTGTTCAGCGGGCATATCCCACTGCCCTCCCGATGTGGACGTCCTGCCTCCAGTCGACCGCCGACTCGGCAGTTTGTCCACCACTTGTGCAGCTCTGTGGCCAAAGTGAGAGCACGACCGAACAATCGGTAGGGAGAGAAGCGTGACCCGCGCCACTCATGGCCACCGCAGTCCCTCCGGCACCACCGATGCCGGATCGTGCGAGCTTCCCCACCCACACGGAGGTGTTCCGGATGACCGTCCTGGACCAGCCGCCGGGCGCCACCGGCCCCCGCCCGGCACCGGAGCACCAGGTGCCGCCCCCGTGGCAGCCCGACGCCAGGGCGCCGCGCACCGACCCCGCCCCGCTGCTCCCCGACGCCGCCCCCGTGCGGATTCTGGGCACCGCCGCCGCGGCCGCGCTGGACCCCGCCCTGCTCCGGGACCTCTACCGCCGCCTGGTCGCCGGACGCCGCTACAACCAGCAGGCGACCACCCTCACCAAGCAGGGCCGTCTCGCCGTCTACCCGGCCTCCACCGGCCAGGAGGCCTGCCAGGTCGCCGCAGCCGCCGTGCTGCGGCAGGACGACTGGCTCTTCCCCAGCTACCGCGACACCCTCGCCGTGGTCTCCCGCGGAGTCGACCCGCTGGAGGCGCTCACCCTGCTGCGCGGCGACGCCCACAGCGGCTGGGACCCGACGGCCTGGCGCACCGCACCGCTCTCCACCCCGCTGGCCACCCAGGCTCCGCACGCCGTCGGACTGGCCCACGCCGCCCGGCTGCGCGGCACCGACACGGTAGCCCTCGCGCTGGTCGGCGACGGCGGCACCAGCGAGGGCGACTTCCACGAGGCGCTCAACTTCGCCGCGGTCCTGGGCGCACCCGTGGTCTTCCTGGTGCAGAACAACGGCTATGCCATCTCGGTACCGCTCGCCAAGCAGTCCGCCGCACCGACCCTCGCCCACAAGGCGGTCGGCTACGGCATGGTGGGACGCCTGGTCGACGGCAATGACGCCGCCGCCGTCCACACCGTGCTCAGCGAGGCCGTCGAGCACGCCCGCTCCGGCCGGGGCCCGGTCCTGGTGGAGGCCGTCACCTACCGCCTGGACGCCCACACCAACGCCGACGACGCGGGCCGCTACCGCACCGAGGACGAGGTCGCCGCCTGGCGCGAGCACGACCCGGTCCAGCTGATGGAGCGCCACCTCCGTGACGCCGGACTGCTGGACGACGCCGCCGTGCGCGCAGCCGCCGACGCGGCCGAGCAGCTCGCGGCGCGGATGCGCGAGGAGTTCCACACCGACCCCGCGCTGGACCCGATGAGCCTCTTCGCCCATGTCTACGCGGAACCCACCCCGCAACTGCGCGAGCAGGCAGACCTGCTGGCCGCGGAGCTCCGAGCCGAGGCGGCCGCCCGATGACCACCGCGACCAGCACCCCCGCCGCGGCCACCACCGCCACCATGGCGCAGGCCTTCAACACCGCGCTGCGCCATGCACTGCGCGACGACCCGGCCGTGCACATCCTCGGTGAGGACGTCGGCACCCTGGGCGGAGTCTTCCGGATCACCGACGGTCTGGCCGCCGAGTTCGGCGACGACCGCTGCACCGACACCCCGCTGGCCGAGGCGGGGATCCTCGGCACCGCCGTCGGCATGGCCATGTACGGGCTGCGTCCGGTGGTGGAGATGCAGTTCGACGCCTTTGCGTATCCGGCCTTCGAGCAGCTGGTCTCACATGTCGCCAAGATGCGCAACCGCACCGCCGGCCGGCTGCCGCTGCCGATCACCATCCGGGTCCCCTACGGCGGCGGCATCGGCGGGGTGGAGCACCACAGCGACTCCTCCGAGGCCTACTACGCCCACACCCCTGGGCTGCAGGTGGTCACCCCGGCCACCGTCGAGGACGCCTACGGCCTGATGCGGGCCGCCATAGCGTCCGACGACCCGGTGGTGGTGCTGGAGCCCAAGCGGCTCTACTGGTCCAAGTCCGCTTGGAGCCCCGAGAGCCCCGCAGCGGTCGCCCCGCTCGGCCGTGCGCAGCTGCGCCGGCCCGGGACCTCCGCTGTGCTGATCACCTATGGGCCCTCCCTGCCGGTCTGCCTGGAGGCCGCGGAGGCGGCCGCCGAGGAGGGCTGGGACGTGGGTGTGCTGGATCTGCGCACCCTGGTCCCGTTCGACGACCGCACGGTCTGCGAGGTGGTCCGGAGCGTCGGGCGTGCGGTGGTGGTGCACGAGGCGTCCGGCTTCGCCGGGGTCGGCGCGGAGATCGCAGCCCGGGTCACCGAGCGCTGCTTCCACCATCTGGAGGCCCCGGTGCTGCGGGTCACCGGATTCGACATCCCCTATCCGCCGCCGATGCTGGAGCGCCACCATCTGCCAGGGGTGGAGCGGATCCTGGACGCGGTGGCCCGTCTGCAGTGGGAGGACTGAGCCCGATGCCCGTGGTGCGCGAGTTCACCCTGCCCGATCTGGGCGAGGGACTGACCGGAGCCGAGATCATCCGCTGGCTGGTGGAGGTCGGCGAGGTGGTCGCGGTGGACCAGCCGGTGGTGGAGGTGGAGACGGCCAAGGCCAGCGTCGAGGTGCCCTGCCCCTACGGCGGTGTGGTCACCGCGCGCTTCGGCGCGGTCGGCGAGGAGGTGCCCGTCGGGGCCCCGCTGGTCACCGTGGCGGTGGCCGCCTCCGAGGGCGATGACGACGCCGGAGGGTCCGGCAATGTCCTGGTGGGCTACGGCACGGCGGGCCACTCCGCCGCGCCCCGGCGTCGCCGGGTGCGGCCCGTCCAGACCCGGCCCGCCGCCGTGCCCGCTCCGCAGCCGACCGCACAGCCGGCCCCGCGGCCGGCGCGCAGCGGGCCGCTGCCGGTGATCTCGCCACTGGTCCGCCGGACCGCCCGGGAGCTCGGTGTCGACCTGGCCACGGTCAGCGGCAGCGGTCCGGACGGACTCATCCTGCGCGCCGACGTCACCCGTGCGGCGGCTGCCGTTGTTTCACGTGAAACCTCCGCTGCCGCCCCCGAACCGGCCGTGGCCTGGGACGACGATGTGGTGCCCCTGCGTGGGCTGCGCCGCACGGTGGCCGAGAAGCTCTCCCGCAGCCGTCGGGAGATCCCCGACGCCACCTGCTGGGTGGACGCCGACGCCACCGGACTGCTGGCCCTGAAGGACCAGCTGGCGGCCCGCGCCGCCGCACCCCGGATCGGACTGCTCCCGCTGCTCGCCCGGATCTGCACCGCGGCCCTGGCCCGCCACCCGGACCTGAACGCCAGCGTGGTGACCGAGCCGGACGGCACCCCCACCGGGATCCGCCGCCATCGGGCGGTCCACCTCGGCTTCGCGGCGCAGACGGAGCGTGGCCTGATGGTGCCGGTGGTACGCGACGCCCAGCTGCTGACCACCGAGCAGCTGGCCGCCGAGATGGCCCGGCTGACCGAGGCCGCCCGGACGGGCAGCCTCACCCCGGCGGAGCTCACCGGCGGCACCTTCACCCTCAACAACTACGGCGTCTTCGGCGTCGACGGCTCCACCCCGATCATCAACCACCCGGAGGCCGCGATGCTCGGCGTCGGCCGGATCGCCGCCAAGCCCTGGGTGCACGACGGTGAGCTGGCCGTACGCCAGGTCACCCAGCTCTCCTTCACCTTCGACCACCGGGTCTGCGACGGCGGAACCGCCGGCGGCTTCCTCCGCTTCGTCGCCGACTGCGTGGAGAACCCGGGGGAGCTGCTCAGATATCTCTGACCCCTTCCTGTCTCCGACCCCTTCCACCGGCTGGCGTTGACGTCGGCGTCAAGGTCTACCGTCGACTCGACGGCGCAGCCGGGAGGAGCGGGCCATGCGAATCGGTGAGCTGGCGCAGCGTGCGGGGACATCCACCCGCACGCTGCGGTACTACGAGTCGCGCGGGCTGCTCAGCGCCCGGCGTGCGGTCAACGGGTACCGCGAGTACGACGAGGACGATCTCCGGCTGGTGCGCGAGATCCGCGGGCTGCTGGACTTCGGCTTCGGGCTGGAGGAGACCCGGCCTTTTGTGGAGTGCCTGCGTGCGGGCCATGACGCCGGTGACGCCTGCCCGGCGTCGCTGGAGGTCTACCGCCGCAAGCTAGCCGAGTTGGACTCCTGTATCGCCCGGCTGGAAGGTGTGCGCGAGCAGTTGCGGCACCAGCTGGCCACGGCGGACTCCGCCCGCTCGGTACCCGAGCCCCGGTGCGAGCTGACACCGCACCCGGGTCTGTGACCGGTCACCGGACGAGACAAGGGGAGCAGCAGATGGAGCACGGTCCGGCCACTGACGGCGGCGCGGTGCGCACCGTCACGGATGGAGACTTCGCAGCCGAGGTGTTGGCCGAGGAGCTGCCGGTACTGGTGGAGTTCACCGCGTCGTGGTGCCCGCCGTGCCGGATGCTGGCGCCGGTACTGGCGGACATCGCCCGGGAGGAGGCGGGCCGGCTGCGGGTGGCGGTGCTGGATGTGGATGCCAATCCGGAGACCACGGCGGCGTACGGGGTGCTGTCGATGCCGACGCTGATGGTGTTCCGGGCGGGGGAGCCGGTGCGGTCGATGGTGGGGGCCAGGGCCAAGCGGCGGCTGATGCAGGAAATCGCCGACGTCCTCTGAGGGTGTGACGGCGGGGGCGCTTCCGCGCGAGGGTAGCGCGCCGATGATGCGCGCGCCGGGTAATTCACGCTCTTTGTCGGATGAGCTGAGCTGACATGTAAGGCTGAGGATCGAACGGAATTCTTCCCTTGTTGGCTGGGACGCATTCTGAATTCCGCCGATCAAAAGTGATCAGATTCGAAGAATTGTTTCTGCATTGCGGAGTCGAGGCCGACCATGGAAGCTCTGACGACCGAGCCGGACCAGGGCCGGGGCAGCGCGCGGCACCGGGGGACCGCCGCGCCGGTCCTGGTGCGCGCGGGGGTGGGTTCCACCACGCCCGCAGCGGTACCGGGTATGACGGCAACCGCTGCCCGGGAGTCGCTGACCGTTATCGAGGTCCCGGTGGAGCCCCTCGCAGCAGCGGCATCTGCGCCCCCGCCGCCTGCGCCGGAGGCACCCTTTCCCACACCGCCCACGGCACCGCCGGCTGTGCCCCCACCGCCGGTGCCCGTGTCGGTGACGGCCGTCCCCATCACACTCGCGGCAGCGATGCCCGCGCCGGCACCGCCTGCGCCGGCCGCACCGGTTCCCCCGCCGCCTGCGCCGGCCGCACCGGTTCCCCCGCCGCCTGCGCCGGCCGCACCGGTTCCCCCGCCGCCGGTGCCCGTGGCCGCCGTACTGCTGCCGCCGAAGCCGCCGGCCGCGCCGCGTCCGGCGGCCTACCCCGCAGCCACGTCCCGACCGCCCATCGAGCCGCTGATCACCCGCGCCCCCGGCCTCAACTGGGCAGGGCCGGGCGACCACTGGAGCCGGGCCTGGGGCGTCCCGGAGCCGACCGCGCGTCCCTCCGCGCAGCTGGCCCTGCCCAGTGCGGCTGTCCCGGCGCGCACCCCGGAGAGCCAGGCCGCCGACGACCCCACCCCCGGTGACCTGGAACTGGTCCGTGTCTCCCTGGGCGTCCTGGAACCGGTCGCCGAGCGGGCCACCGCACACTTCTACGCCCTGCTCTTCCTCAACCACCCCGAGCTGCGGTCGCTCTTCCCCGCCGCCATGGACGTCCAGCGCGACCGGCTCTTCCGTGCTCTGCTCGCCGCCGCCCGCAGCGCCGCCGACCCGGCAGCACTCGCCCGGCAGCTGTACCCCGTGGGCCGCAGCCACCGCCGCTACGGGGTCGCCGCGGAGCACTACGGCCCGTTCGGGGAGTGCCTGCTCTCCGCGCTCGCCCGCTACTGCGGCAACCGCTGGGACGCCCGGACGGAGACCGCCTGGCGGCGGGTCTACGGCCTGATCTCCCGCATCATGCGGGGCACCGGCGAGGACACCGCGGCCGGCCCCTCCTGGTGGCAGGCCGAGATCGTCTCCCATGAACAGCGCACCCGGGAGATCGCCGTCGTCACCGTGCGGCCCGACCAGCCCTACCCCTACCGCGCGGGCCAGTACACACCGCTGGAGACCCCCTGGTGGCCCAGGGTGTGGCGGAGCTACTCCATCGCCTGTGCCCCCCGCCCCGACGGTCTGCTCACCTTCCATGTCAAGGCGGTCCCGGCCGGCTGGGTCAGCAATGCGCTGGTGCACCGCGCCCGGCCCGGCGACGTCCTGCGGCTGGGGCCGCCGGAGGGCGGCATGGTGGTGGACCACAACGCCGGCGGCAACCTGCTCTGCCTGGGCGGCGGCACCGGTATCGCTCCGATCAGGGCCCTGGTGGAGGAGGTCGCCGAACAGGGTGCGGGAGACCGGCGGGTCCAGGTCTTCTACGGGGCCCGCCGCAACGAGGAGCTCTATGAGCTGCAGCCGATGCTCAGGCTCTCCCAGCAGCACCCCTGGCTGTCGGTGCACCCGGTGATCTCCGACCAGCGCACCCTGGGCCTTGCCGGGACGCTGCCGGAGGTGGTCGAGGCCCATGGGCCGTGGGACGAGTACGACGCCTATCTCAGTGGTCCGGCGGCCATGGTGCGCCGCGGGGTGGACGCCCTGCTGCGCGCCGGGGTCGCGGGCGAGCGCATCCGCCATGACCTGGGCGCCGCGACCACAGCTTGAACCGGCGGCCTGGCGGACCCGGCCGCCGGCCCCGGTGCCACCGGTGCCGTTGCCGGGGCCGCCGCGCCGGGTCCGCCCCGGTGCGCGGGGTACCGGCCCGGCCGGATCAGGTCAGATCGGAGGCCAGCAGCGCCCGGATGCCCTCGATATTGGCCGCGAGATACGCCCGCAGTGACGGCGGCACCACATTGACCGAGGTCACGCCCTCGCGGGTGAAGGGCAGCCGGACCACCTCGTACTCACCCACCGGGTGATCCATCTCCGGCCCGTGCCGGCGTGCCGGATCCATGGACTCCAGCCGGCAGGCGAAGAAGTGCTGCACCTTGACGCCGTGCGGAGGGGCCGGGGGGCCGTTGCCGGCGGTGGCGTTCCCGGGGTGGTGCTGGGGATGCAGCACCGTGTCCACAAAGGCCGGCACCACATCGCCGACCTTGCCGCCGATCTCCTCGTCGACCTCCCGGTGCAGCGCCTCCACCACGCTGGAGTCGCCGGGGTCCACCCCGCCGCCGGGGGTGACCCAGTACGGCGTGCACCCCGGCCGGGTGCGTTTGATGAGGATGATCGAGGCGGGGCCCGAGGGGTCGGCAGGGTCCAGGTCGAGCACGATGGCGCGGGCGGTGCGCTTCACCACAGGGCGGTGGGCTGTGGAGCCCATGGTCACCTCCGGGCGGCCCCGGTGGACGGGGCGGTTCTGGCTGTGAGCGGCAGCAGTGACGGCTGTTGCCGGGGATTCTGCCGCGCATCGGGGGCGGTGAAACCCCCCCGTGGTGCGGGTCAGGCACGGTGCGCGTACGGTGCGCCGCAGCGCTGCGCACCCGGGACCGCGCGAAGTGCCGCGGGCGGCCGGAGACCCTGGCGGAGCCTCCGGCCGCCCGCGGCAGCCGGTCATCGGAGGGAAGGGTGCTCAGTCGTCGTCGCCGAAGGCGAGGTGCAGGCCCCAGGACACAATGCTGATGATCAGGGCACCCAGCAGGGCGGTCCATACGCCGTCCACATGGAAGTCCAGGCTGAGCCGGCCCGAGGCCCACGAGGTGAGCCAGAGCATCAGCCCGTTGATCACAAAGGTGATCAGCCCCAGGGTGAGGATGAACAGCGGCAGCGACAGCAGCTTCACCACCGGCTTGATGATCCAGTTCACCACCCCGAAGACCAGCGCCACCAGCACCGCGGTCAGCACCTTGTGCCAGGTCGAGCCGCCGGAGAGGGAGATCCCGTCGACAATCCAGGCGGCGACCCAGATGGCTGCCGCGTTGATCAGCGTCTTCACCACAAAGCTCTTCATGGCGGTGATCGTCGCAGCCGCAGGTCCCCGACCGGAAGCCCCATGGCCTGCCGGCTGGTGTTGAATACCCTCCTGTGAAGATCTTCCGACTGGACGACCTGGACGACGAACGCGCCGCCAACCAGGGCGCCTATCTGCGCTTCCTGCGGGAGCGCCATATGTCGGCCGGCCTTTACGCCCTCTCCCCCGGCGACTCCGACACCCAGCGGCCGCACGCCCAGGACGAGATCTACCTGGTGGTGAGCGGACGCGCCTATCTGACGGTCGGCGAGGAGACCGCCACGGTCGCCCGGGGCACCGTCGTCCATGTGCCCGCCGGGGTCCCGCACCGCTTCCACCACATCACCGAGGAACTGCGGGTGCTGGTGGTCTTCTCCCCACCGGAAAGCTGAGGATCATGAGCCTGTCCTTCACCCGGCACCTGTGGGAGGCTGCCGAGCCGACCTACCAGGCCGTTCTTGAGCACCCCTTCCTGGCCGGCCTCACCGACGGCACCCTGCCCCGCCGTGCGTTCCGCCACTTCGTGGTGCAGGACTCGCACTATCTGCGCGACTACGCCCGTGCGCTGGCCGTCTGCGCGGCCAAGGCGTACACCGAGCAGGACGTCCGTGCCTTCGCCGACGATGCGGTGGGCGCGATCGTCGCCGAGCAGGAGATGCACGCCGAGTTCATGGCAGCCCTCGGCTCGGACGCCGCCACCGCCGCTGCCGAACCGGTCCTGCCCACCACCCGCGCGTACACCAGCTATCTGCTGGCCACCGCCCACGGCGGCTCCTTCACCGAGGCCGTCGCCGCGGTGCTGCCCTGCTACTGGATCTACGCCAGGGTCGGCGAGGAACTGCTCGCCAAGTCCTCCCCGGACCCCCTCTACGCACGCTGGATCGCCACCTATGGCGACGAGGCCTACCAGGGCGTGGTGCGGAGGGTGCTCGCACTCACCGACCGGCTCGGGGAGGGGCTCTCGGAAGCGGAGAGGCAGCGCGCGACCGAGCACTTCACCACCACGGCCCGCTATGAGTGGATGTTCTGGGACGCCGCCTGGCGGGGTGAGACCTGGCCCGTCTGAGGGTCCGCCCCCGAGGCCGACAGTCCGCCCCCGAGGCCGGCGGTCAGGGGAATGTCCGGGTCTTCTCGGGGCCGACGACCCTCGTCCCCGTTGCCGCCCGCCCGTACGATCGAGATGTCCACAGCGGACGGGACGCGGCATCGCAGGGGCCGGTCCGAGGGGAGAGAAGGAAACGGACATGGCTGAGTTCTGGAAGTCGCTGCCCGGCTGGGTGCGCAACGTGGTCGTCCCGATCGTGGTGCTGATCGTGGCGTGGAACGTGCTCTGGGCGGTGCTCGGACTGGTCGGCGCCGTCATCGCCTTCGCCTTCAAGGCGCTGATCGTGGTCGGTATCGCCGCCGCCGTGGTGATCCTGGTGAAGAAGGCCGCCAAGGGCTAGCGCCGTCATCGGCCACCCCGACAGACAGCAGGGCGCCCGCACACCCCTCGGAGGGGTGTGCGGGCGCCCTGCTGTCCTGCGGTCAGTCCTGTGCGTCCTCGGACTGGACCGGCACCCGCTGTGCCACCGGAGCGCTGCCCGGCTGCTCCTGGGAGGAGCCCGCCCCGGTGGTGTTCATGCTGCTCAGCAGCTGGCGGGCCAGGCCCAGCCCGGTGCCGCCCATGGTGAGCGCCTTGGCGAACAGCTCGGACATCCCGTCGGCGCCGTTGAGCAGCACCATCTGGTCGACGCTGCCGAACGCCGAGGCGCCCGCCCGGACGATCTCCGGCCAGTTCTCGGCGAGCTGCTGCGCGACCACGGCCTCCTGGTTCTCCGCCAGCGCCGCCGCCCGCGCCTTGATCGCCTCGGCCTCGGCCAGGCCCTTGGCCTTGGCCGCGTCCGCAGCCGCCAGACCCTGTGCCCGGGAGGCCGCCGCCTGGGCCTCACCCGTCGCCCGGGTCGCCTCCGCAGCCGCCAGACCGCGTGCCCTGGTGGCCTCGGCCTCGGCGGCCGCCGCGGTCTTCACCTGGGTCGCCTCGGCGGCCGCCCGCAGCTCCGTCTCCTGGGCCTGTGCCTGCGCCGAGGAGATCCGCGCGTCGCGCTCCGCCTCGGCCAGGGTGCGGGTCTGGTACGCCTGGGCGTCGGCCGGCTTGCGGACGTCCACCTGGAGCTGCTGCTCCCGGCGCTGTGCCTCCAGCTCGGCCACCCGGGTCTCCTGGACCACGACCTCCTGGCGGGACGCGGCCTCCGCCAGCGGGCCTGCCTGCCTGGCCTCAGCTGCGGCCTTGTCCATCTCCGCCTGGTAGCCCGCCTTCTGGATCTCGCTGTTGCGGGTGGCCTCCGCCTTGCGGGCGGCGGCCTCCTGCTCGGCCTCGGTCGCCTGGCGGTCGGCCGCGGCCTGGGCGATCCTGGCGTCCCGCTGGACCGCCGCGGCGTGCGGGGCGGCGAGGTTCTTGATGTAGCCCGTGGGGTCCAGGATCTCCTGGATCTGCAGCGAGTCGATGATCAGGCCGAGCTTCTCCATCTCCGTACCGGACGCCGCCCGGGTCTCCCCGGTCAGCCGCTCCCGGTCGCGGATCATGTTCTCGACGGTCAGCCCGCCCACGATGGAGCGCAGATGGCCGGCGAAGACGTTGTGGACCCGCTGGCCCATCATTTTCTGCTGGTCGAGGAAGCGGCGGGCGGCGTTGGCGATCGACACCATGTCGTCGCCCACCTTGAAGATCACCACACCCTTGACCCGCACCGGGATGCCCTGGCTGGTCACGCACTCCACGTCCAGATCGGCCTCGTTGAGGTCGAGGGAGAGCTTGCGAACCACCTGGATGCCGGGCGTGACCAGCGTTCCCCGGCCGGTGACGATCCGGAACCCCATCCCCTCGCCCAGACCTTCGGTGCGGTGCTTGGAACCGGAGATCACCAGCGCCTCGTTGGGCTCGGCGACCCGCCACATCAGCTTGAAGATCACGATCAGGACCACGAACGCGGCGACGACCGCCGCCGCTCCAATGCCGATGACCATCGGCACATACCCCCTTCGGTCCGTCCGCGAAATGCGGACGGCGACAGACGAGTGTGCGCCGGTGTGCGCGGCTTGGGAAGCCGCCCGGACAAAGTTGGGACGATCTTGATACGGGTTTGGCGCACATTCCCTGAAGATCCCTCACGCATAGGCGCGAGCGACATAAACCGTGCGGGGCGGCTGGTACTCCACCACCACGACGAGCGTGCCCACCTCGATCCGCTCCCCGGGTTCCACCGGGTACGCCAGAAAGGCCTCCGCCCCGCCGCGTACCGGCACCAGCACCTCGCCGACCAGCCCGGGCCCCACCGTGCCGGTCACCCGCCCCTGACGTCCCACCATGCGACCGCCTCCCCTGCCGAAAGGGTACGGGCGCCCCACCACCCCGGACAGCCCCGGACGGCCCCCGCCTCCCGGAGCCACCCGGGCGCCTGCGTCACCGCCACGGCCGGCTGTTCACCGTCGGGTGCCGGTCAGCGCCGCACCCGGTGGCGGGCATGGCCCTGCATCGCCGGGACGGCAGCCGGGGCCGCCGCCGGCGCGGGCACCCGGTCGCGCGCCGCGACGAGCGCCGCCAGCGCCGTGGTCACCGGAACGGATGCCACCAGCCCGATGGAGCCCACCAGGGTCCGTACGATCTCCTCCGCGATGATCTCGCTGGTGGCCACCGTGCTCACGCCCCGCTGGGAGATGGAGAAGAGCAGCAGCAGCGGCAGCGCCGCACCCGCATACGCCATCACCAGGGTGTTCACCGTGGAGGCGATGTGGTCGCGACCGATCCGGATCCCCGCCCGGTAGAGCTGACGGGCCCCCAGTCCGGGGTTGGCGGCACGCAGCTCCCACACGGCCGAGGTCTGGGTGACCGTGACATCGTCGAGCACTCCCAGCGAGCCGATGATCACCCCGGCGAGCAGCAGCCCGTCCAGACGGATGCCCGGATACAGCGAGTGCACCAGGGCGGTCTCGTCCGAGGTGTTGCCGGTCAGCTTGGTCAGCCCTATGAAGACCTCTCCCAGCACCCCGATCAGCGCCAGCGAGGAGAGCGTGCCGATCACCGCCACCGAGGTGCGGGCCGACAGCCCGTGGCACAGATAGAGCGCCACCAGCATGATGGCGCTGCCGCCGACCACCGCCACCAGCAGCGGACTGCGGCCGTGCAGCACCGCGGGCAGGATGAAGAGCGACAGGATCGCAAAGCTGACCACCAGCGCCACCAGCGCCGTCAGCCCGCGCATCCGGCCCACCGCCACCACCGCCACCGCGAACAGCCCGGCCAGCAGCGCCATCGGCACGCCCCGGTCGGCGTCGGTGATGGCATAGCGCAGCTCGGCCGGCGCGTTGGGCGAGTCCGTCAGGATCACCTTGTCACCCACCGCCCAGCGGCCGGCCATGTCCGGTGTCAGGGTCTGCTGGACCGTCCTGCCCGTGTTGGAGCCGCTGGTCAGCCGGACCGACACCCGGGCGCAGACCGCCTTGCCCGCATCGCCCTGGCAGGGGGCGGCGGCCGTGGCGACCACCGTGCCCCGCACCGTCTTCTGGTCGAACCCGACCCCGGCCGCCCCCGCGCTGTGCGGCGGGACGCCGCCCGGCCAGAGCACCACCAGCCCGGCCACCACCGCCACCGCGAACGGCACCAGCACCGCCGCGATCACCCGCCGCAGCCGCGCCGACGCGGGCGCGGCCGGACCGTGGTGATGACCGTGGCCATGGGCGTCGACATGCCGGTGCTCGTCCTGATGTGCCACGGGGACGTCCTTCCAGGGGTGGGGCAGGACCAAGGGAACCACGCGGAGGCCCCCTGGTTCTACGCGCCGCCCGGCCGCTACGGTTGACCGCATCTGATGCAGACGCGGGAGCTCGGAGCACCGGGCTGAGAGGGCACTGACCGCTGTGCCGACCGCAGAACCTGACCGGGTAATGCCGGCGTAGGGAGTAGTGGCTCCGATGAGCACGCACGAAGATCAGCACACGTCTGTCCGCAGCGGGTACCCCACCCCGGCCTGGCACAAGGCCTACCGCACCGGTTCCCGTCCCGACCTGCGGGTCCCCTACCGCGAGGTGCACCTCACCGACGGCCGTACGGTGCCGCTGTACGACACCTCCGGCCCGTACACCGACCCGGCGTACACGGCCGACGTGCGGCGCGGACTGCCTGCGCTGCGCGACCCGTGGATCCGGGAGCGCGGCGATGTCGAGGAGTACCAGGGATGCGAACCCCGCCCCGAGGACGACGGCTCCCGGCACCCCGTGCAGGGTGGCGGGCCGCACGGTCCGGACGCGGTCCTCCCCGGCCGGGGGCGCCGTCCGCTGCGCGCCCGCGGCGGGGCCGCCGTCACCCAGCTCGGCTACGCAAGGCGCGGTGTGGTCACCCCCGAGATGGAGTTCACCGCACTCCGGGAGGGTCTGGCGCCCGAGTTCGTCCGCGACCGGGTCGCCCGCGGCCGCGCCGTCATCCCGGTGAACATCAACCACCCCGAGGTGGAACCGGTGGTCATCGGCACCGACTTCCTGGTGAAGATCAACGCCAATATCGGCAACTCCGCCGTCGCCTCCTCCATCGAGGAGGAGGTGGAGAAGATGGCCTGGGCGACCCGCTGGGGAGCCGACACCGTCATGGACCTCTCCACCGGCCCCGACATCCACGCCACCCGCGAGTGGATCCTGCGCAACTCCCCCGTCCCCGTCGGCACCGTCCCCCTCTACCAGGCCCTGGAGAAGGTCGGCGGCCGTCCCGAGGAGCTCGGCTGGGAGGTCTACCGCGACACCGTGGTCGAGCAGTGCGAGCAGGGCGTCGACTACATGACCGTGCACGCCGGGGTGCTGCTGCGGTACGTCCCGCTGACCGCGCGGCGGAAGACCGGCATCGTCTCCCGCGGCGGCTCCATCATGGCGGCCTGGTGCCTGGCGCACCATCAGGAGAGCTTCCTCTACACCCACTTCGAGGAGCTCTGCGACATCCTCCGGGCCTATGACGTCACCTACTCCCTGGGGGACGGCCTGCGCCCCGGCTCCATCGCCGACGCCAACGACGAGGCCCAGCTCGCCGAGCTGCGCACCCTCGGTGAGCTCGGCCGGGTCGCCCGGCAGCACGATGTGCAGGTGATGATCGAGGGACCGGGACATGTCCCCATGCACCGGATCAGGGAGAACATGGATCTGCAGAAGGAGCTCTGCGACGAGGCCCCCTTCTACACCCTCGGGCCGCTGACCACCGATGTCGCACCCGGCTACGACCACATCACGTCCGGCATCGGCGCCGCCATGATCGCCTGGTGGGGCACCGCGATGCTCTGCTACGTCACTCCCAAGGAACACCTGGGGCTTCCCGACCGGGACGACGTCAGGACCGGCGTGATCACCTACAAGATCGCCGCCCATGCCGCCGACCTCGCCAAGGGCCACCCCGGCGCCCAGGCCTGGGACGACGCCCTCTCCGACGCCCGCTTCGAGTTCCGCTGGGAGGACCAGTTCAATCTGGCCCTCGACCCGGGGACCGCCCGCTCCTTCCATGACGAGACCCTCCCCGCCGCCCCCGCCAAGACGGCCCACTTCTGCTCCATGTGCGGGCCGAAGTTCTGCTCGATGAAGATCAGCAGGAGCATCGCGGAGACCTACCCCGAGATGTCCGCAGAGGCGGGTATGAAGGCGAAGTCGGAGGAGTTCGCCGCCAACGGCAACCGGGTCTACCTCCCGCTCGCGGACTGACCCCGCCCCGCCGTACCGGGCGGCCGGCCGCACCGGCCGGCCGCCCGCGCCCCTCGGCTCACCGCGGGATGGCTTTGGCGGCCATGAGCATCGGCGCACACCCGTAACGCGGCAGCGGGTCTCCCGCGTGTAAGAGGGTGACGTCGGACCACGGAGGGACAGCACTGTGGGAGAACCGCCTGCCGACTACCTGGAGTTCGCCGCAGCACGCAGCGGCCATCTGTTCCGGACGGCATGCCTGCTCACGGGCGACTGGCACCTGGCCGAGGACCTGGTGCAGGAGACCCTGGGCAAGATGTACCGGTCCTGGCGCCGGATCAACCGCCGGGAGTCCCCGGTCGCCTATGCCAACACCGTGCTGGTCCGGACGTTTCTGTCGCACCGACGGAACCGCAGTTCCACCGAGTACCCCAGCGACCGGCTGCCGGACGCCATGGACCGGCCGGACGACCGCGAGCTGCGGCTGACCCTGCTGGAGGGGCTGGCCCGGCTGCCGATCAGAGACCGGGCGGTGCTGGTGCTCCGCTACTGGGAGGACCGCTCCGTGGAGGAGACCGCCCAGGTCCTGGACCTCTCGGCCGGAGCGGTGCGCGCCCAGTGCCTGCGCGCCCTGCGGAGACTGCGCACGCTGCTGGGCGACCAGCTTTCAGACCTTGCCGCGCACTGACTACGGAGAGCCACGAATGTCGCATGACGAGGAGTTCGAGCGCCGGTTGCCGGCCGCGCTGGACAGTGTGCTGGGGGAGTTCAGCCCGCCCCCACCCGACCTGGCCTACGCCGGGGCCGCACGGGGACAGCGGATGCGCAGGGCCCGGGCTGCCCGGATCGGCGGAGCGGTCACCGTCACCGCACTGGCCGCCCTGGGCGGAACCCTGCTGACCGGGAACACCCAGGCGTCCCCCGCATCCACACCCGGGCCCGCCCGGTTGGAGCAGTCGACCGCCGTCCGGTCCACACAGACGCCGACACCGGCGCCGCTGAGCGGCACGGAGGTACTCGGCATCATGGAGCGGCTGCTCCCGGGGCGGCAAGGTGTCGCAGGCCTCCGGGCGGGGCCCGGCCGACGGCCTGCCCGGCGGATACCAGGCCGACCTGACCTGGACCGGCTCCCGGGGGACCGCCGCCGTCGACCTGTCCGTCCAGCAGCGGGATCCGCAGGACGGCCCCGCCGGATGCCTGCCGGTGCAGGTCCGCCCGTACGACCACTGCACCGTGAAAACCCTGGCGGACGGCTCGGTGCTGGTCACCACCGAGTCGTTCACCTACCCCAGCGACAACCACGGCCAGCGCCGCTGGTACGCCACCCTCACCACACCGTCGCACGCCGAGCTCTCCGTGGAGGAGTTCGCCGGCGGCGCGGAGAAGGCGGTCACCGGAAACGCCGAACCGGCGCTGACCATGGCCCAGTTGACCTCTGTCATCACCAGTCATGACTGGCAGCGCGTCATCAGGACGCTGCCCGCACCCGTCCGCCACCAGCCTCTCCCGGAGCCCAGCGACTCCGTCCCGGGGACGAAGATGGTCGAGACCCTGACCCAGTTGCTGCCCTCGGGCGGCAAGCTGACCGACAAGAACGCCGGACCGGGGTCGGTGGAGCTCTCCTACAACGACGGCGGGGGCCGCTCCCTGGTCCAGGTGCAGGTCAGCAGCAAGAGCGAGCTGACCGGTGACTGGTACGACTGCTCCCGGGTGACGACCGGGACCTGCTCCGTGCACACCCTCTCCGACGGCACCAAGGTGCTGCTCACCGAGGGGCCCGACGAGAAGACCGGCACAACCGTGGTCAGACAGGCGGATGTGCTGCGCCCCGACGGCCGGCGGGTGGCCGCCCTGGTCTGCAACTCCTACAGCCAGGGCGGCCCGGTGACCCGTCCGAAGCCTGCGCTCACCCTGGAGCAGCTCCAGCAGATCGCACTCAGCCCTCGCTGGACGGCGTCGCGATGACATCCGCGACGGCACAGGCGATGTTGTCCGGTCCGCCGTGGCCGTTGGCCAGGTCGACCAGGTGCTGGGCAGCCTCCTCGGGGTCGGCGATCGAGGTGAGGACGGTGTGCAGCTCGGTCTCGGCGGCGACCGCGGAGAGACCGTCGGAGCAGAGCAGATAGCGGTCACCGGGACGGGCCTCGTGCAATGAGAGGTCGGCCTGCGGTGCACCGTTGCCGAACAGTGCGCGGATCAGCAGCGCGCGCTGCGGATGTGAGGCCGCCTCCTCGGGGGTGAGGCGGCCTTCGTCCACCAGCGACTGCACATGGGTGTGGTCATGGGTGATCCTGAACAGCTCGCCGTCGCGCAGCAGATAGGCGCGGGTGTCGCCGATGTGCACCAGCGCCAGCTGGGAGCCCGACCACAGCATGGCGGTGAGTGTGGTGCCCAGCCCCTCCAGTGAGGGGTCGGATTCCAGCAGGCTGCGCAGTTCGCCGTCGGCGTGCTGCACGGCCTGTTCCAGCGCGTTGAGCAGATTTCCCGCGGGCAGCTCGGCGTCGAACGGCTTCAGCGCGTCGATGGCCGCCGCGCTGGCGAGCCCGCCGCGGTCGCCCGCGCCGTCGGCCACGGCGACCAGCCTGTGCCCGGCATGGACGGAGTCCTGGTTGCCCTGCCTGACCAGCCCCGGGTGGGAGCGGGCGGCGAAGCGGACGGTGAGCGGGGTTGTGGCATCGGACATGGCGGTGGTCCTTCCCGACAGATGGTCGACGAGGAAGGTGGCCAGCCGCTCCCGGGCCGCGATGTCGGCCCGCACCTGCGCCCAGTAGGCGGTGACCTCGTCCGCCGCGGCGGCGGGATCCAGGTCGCACACCGTACGGATACGGGCCAGCGGCATGCCCAGCCGCCGCAGCCACGCCACCAGTCGGGCCCGCTCCAGCTGGTCCGGCCGGTAGAACCGGTAGCCGGAGGCGGGGTCGACCCGGGCGGGCGGCAGCAGACCGAGGTCGTCGTAGAGGCGCAGCGCCTTCGGCGACAGCCGGGACTCCCTGGCGAAGGCGCCGATGGTCAGCAGCTCCATGTCCACCCTCCTCGTGCCGGGCGGGACCGCCCGGCATCGATGATGCTCGGGTCTGCCCCAGGGGGAAGGTCAACCGCACTGCCCAGAAGGGTCCGGCCCGCCCCTCATGGAGGGCAGTACGGAGCTCGCGGGCCCCGGGCGGGGGCGTGGCTGAGCGCCCCGCGGCCGGCGGGGCGCTCAGGAGCGGGGGGCGTCCGGCCCGTCGTAGTTGGGGCTGGTGAAGTCGGGGGAGCCGAAGCCGGGGCGGGAGTAGTCGGGGGAGGTGAAGGCGGAGCGTCCGTTGCCGGTGGGGGCCCGCTCCGGGCCGGGGCTGGTGAATCCGGGGCTGGTGTAGCCGAGGCGGGGGCGCTGGCGCACCAGATTGACGCCCGCGCCGGCAGTGGCCACCGCGGGTTCGACCGGGTCCGCGGTGAGCACGGAGTGGAGGTAGGGGAGCATGCCGTGCTCCTTCAGCGCGGCCTTCCACTCCTCCCGGGCGTGCGCCAGCTCGGCGTAGAGCCGGGGGTCCAGGCCGTCGGGGGGAGCGGAGCCGTCCCGCAGTGCCGTGAGCAGCAGGCCGATGATGCCCGCGACCATGGCGACGGCGCCCACCGCGAGGGCCACCCAGCCGGCGGTGACCAGCGAGTGGGCGAACATCAGATGCGGATTCGCGGTGTGCAGGCCATAGCCGAGCACCAGGAAGATCAGCGCTGCCGCCCAGGCCAGGATCGGTGCCAGCACGGTGAGCGCGGGGATGGCACCGGCGCGGGTCTCCGCGGCGAGCTGCGCGGCGGCACTGAGGCTCGGTCCCTCACCGCGCTCGCTCTGCCGGCCGGCTGCGGCGGTGCGGATGCGGTCGCGCAGCGCGGTGTAGCGGGCATAGTCGTCGGCGGCCGCGGCGGCGATGACCGGGGCCGCCGCCAGCGCTTTGGTGCGCAGCTGCTCGGCGTTCAGGCGGGCGGCCGGAGTGTTGAGCGCCTGGCGTACGGTCTCGTCGCGAAGCGCCTCGTCCAGGACCCGTTCGAAGTCCGGTCGGTCGTCGGGTCGCAGGTGCGGAGCGGTGTTCATCTGGCCCCCGATTGCTCCGTCAGGGAGAAGTGATGGTCCGTCCGCCGGGGCGGCCGTCACAGCGGGGAACCGCTGCTGATGCGGGCCGGTTGCGGGCTGTCGGCCGGGTGGGTGGGTCGGTGTGCAGCCGGTGGCCTCGACGGTTGTCTTGATGGTAGGACCGGGGACTGACAGCGTGACAGTCCGTTTCAGGAACTTAAGCCCGGATCAAGCGGAGTCAGTGATTTCGGTTGGGTGGACGGGCCGCGGCGGGGTCCCGCCGCGGCGGCTGCCGCCGCACCGTACCGGTCTCACCCCAGGGGCAGTCGGGCCACCAGCAGCTTGCCCTCCATGGTGACACCGCCGTCCATGGCGACGGCGAGGTCGTCGGCGTACACATGGGGTCCGGTCACGACGCGTGAGGCGTGGCCGTCCTCGCTGTGGGCGTCGCCGGTGAGGTACGGGATGGGGCTGTGGCCGTGGACGACCCGGTGGCCGCCGTAGGCGTCGAGGAGCTCGCCGACGGATGCGGGGCCGGTGTCGCCGCGGAAGGCGAACCGCTTGGTGAACCGGCGGAAGCAGTCCCACCACTCGGCGGCGTCGTCGGAGGCGAGCACCTGGTGGACGGTGTCGTTGACCTCGTCGATGGAGCCGCCGTACTCCAGATAGGCGGTGGTGTCGGAGTGCAGCAGCAGATGGCCGTCCTCCACCGCCACGGCGGGCAGCCGGGCGAGCCAGCTGATGTGGTGCGGCTCCAGACGGTCCATGTCCTGCTGCTGGCCGCCGTTCAGCCGCCAGGCGGCGAGGAAGGAGGCGGTGCCGGCGGTGGACTGGACCGGCTCGTCGGCCCAGCGGTGGGCACCCAGCAGCAGCAGCTCGTGATTGCCCATCAGCGCGCGGCAGTAGCCGCCGGCCGCGGCCGCCTCGGCGGCGAGCTGCATCACCAGGTCGATGACGCCGATGCCGTCGGGACCGCGGTCGGTGAAGTCGCCGAGGAACCAGATCCGGGAACGGCCGGCCGACCAGTGGCCCTCCGCGTCGACCAGACCCTGCTCACGGAGGGCGTCGCGCAGCTCGTCCAGATAGCCGTGGACGTCGCCCACCACATAGAGCGGGCCCACGGGCTGGTCCGGATCGGGGTCGGGCACGGCGGCGACGGCACCCGCCGGCTCGGCGGGGGACGGCGTGGCGACGGGGGCGCCGAGATCCAGGGTGGGCGGATCCTGTGCGACCAGGTGGACGTCCTGCGCCGCCTGGACGGCCGCCTCCTCGAACCAGCCGCGGGCGACCTGCGGACCGGGCCCGCCGGACTGCGCGTCGAGGCCGGGCCACGACTGCTGCGGACCACCGTGGAGGCCGCCCTCATGCCCGTACGACCCGGGGTCGACGGCCATGCGGGCGCGGGGGCCTGACTCCGGCAGCTCAGGCCCGGGGAAGCGGTCCTCGGGTGTCATCCGCCCATCATAGGAAGACCGATCTCCCGGCGTCCGCACCTGGGCCGCATCCGATGCGGCAGGCTTGCGGCGCGGGCCCGCCGCTGCCCCGGTTTGTCCGGTGCGGGTGGATGTCGGGCGCCGGCCGGGCAGGGCCCCACGGCCCGTCCGGGTCCGGTCCGGTCCGGCCTGCACCGACGCTCACCGCCCCCGGGCAGCTGATGCATTCGGCCGGGGCCGGGGAAGCGGGGGCGCCGCGGCGGAGCCGGCCGTGCCGGGGGTTGCAGGACACGGCCGACCGCACCGCAGGGCGGCTGCACCGGGGGACGTCCCGCACCCTGGGCGGGGTGGCGGTCAGCCCCCGTCCGGCGTACGGGGAGGGCTGACGGTGGTGCGCGGATGGCGGCGCTGCGAGGAGGCCCGCACGATCAGCTCGGTGGGCATCAGCCGTCCGGGCGGCGGCTCGGCTCCGGGGGCGAGCCGCCGCCCGGACGGCTGGCACCCCACCCCCTCGATGGCGTCGATCAGCAGGTTGACGACGGTGGTGCCGATGTTGCGCGGCTTGAGGGAGAGCGTGGTGATGGGCGGCTCGGTGGTGGCGTACACATCGCTCTCGCTGCAGCACACCAGCAGCAGATCCTCCGGGACGCGCAGCCCGTAGCGGCGGGCGGCGGCCAGCAGATCGGTGCCGTTGGGGTCGAAGAGGCCGTAGACCGCGTCGGGCCGGTCGGGCCGGGCCAGCAACCGGTCGGCGGCGACGGCGCCCGCGGCGGGGTCGTGGGCCGGGTAGGTCTCGTGCACGGGCTCCTGGTCGACCCGGGCGCACCAGGAGAGATAGGCCTCGGTGGAGAGTCGGGTGTAGGTGTCGGTACTGGTCCCGGTGAGCAGTCCGATACGGCGGGCGCCGGCCTCGGAGAGATGTTCCAGGATGCCGAGCACGGCGGCCTCGTGGTCGTTGTCCACCCAGGCGGTGACGGGGCAGTTGCCGGGCTTTCCGTCGCTGACCACGGGCACGCCCTGGCGGTGCAGCTCGGCGACCACCGGGTCGTGGTCCGCCGGGTCGATCACCACGGTGCCGTCCAGGGCGACATTGCCCCAGACGTCGTGCCGGGACGAGGCGGGCAGCACCACCAGCGCATAGCCGCGGCTGAGCGCGGCGGAGGTGGCGGCCCGTGCCATCTCCGCGAAGTAGGCGAACTCGGTGAAGGTGAACGGCTCCTCGCCGTAGGTGGTCACCGTGAGGCCGAGCAGGCCGGAGCGGCCGGTGCGCAGCGTGCGGGCCGCGGCGGACGGGCGGTAGCCCAGGCGCTCTGCGACCTCGCGCACCCGGCTGCGGGTCTCGTCGGGGAGGCGGCCCTTGCCGTTGAGGGCATCGGAGACGGTGGTGATCGACACTCCGGCCGCGGCCGCAACGTCCCGGATGCCGGCCCGTTCCAGCCGCCGCGGACTGGTGGGCCGACGGCCGCTCTGGTTGGCTGCTGCTGTCATGGCGAACCGATGGTATGGCGCATGGCGACCCGCTGTGACCGCCCTGTCACAGACTTCCGGAGATACGTTTCCATGAGCGCCAAGGCCTTTTCCCCTTGGAAGCGCATCCCCGTACCGTGGGTTCCCTCTGACATGTGCCGTTGCACCGGCGGAGGATGCGGTGTCCTCGGCTGGGGGCGCCGGAATATCTCACCTGCACGGGTGAATTCCGCGCAGGCGGCTCGTAAGGTGTTTCCCGACCGTACGGTCGGGTGTGGACGAGTGAGTGGAGGACACGACGGTGAGCGGCACGGCTGCGCAGGGCCCCCGGCTTCGGTCGGTGCTGGCGGGCATTCCCACCTACAAGCCGGGACGCCCGGCCTCCGGCGCGGAGGGTGCACCTGCCTACAAGCTCTCCTCCAACGAGAACCCCTACGACCCGCTGCCCGGCGTCCTGGACGCGGTCGCCGGGACGGCGGCCACGCTCAACCGCTACCCGGACATGGCCTGCAGCGGCCTCACCGCGGAGCTCGCCCAGCGGTTCGGAGTGCCCCCGGAGCACATCGCCACCGGAACCGGCTCGGTCGGCGTCGCCCAGCAGCTGCTCCAGTCCACGGCAGGGCCCGGCGACGAGGTGGTGTACGCCTGGCGCTCCTTCGAGGCGTACCCGATCATCACGCAGATCAGCGGCGCCACGGCCGTCCAGGTGCCGTTGACGCCCGGCGAGGTGCACGACCTGGATGCGATGGCCGCCGCCGTCAACGAGCGGACCAGGCTGGTCTTCGTCTGCAACCCCAACAACCCCACCGGCACCGTGGTCCGCCGGGCCGAGCTGGAGCGCTTCCTCGACCGGGTGCCCGCGGATGTGCTGGTGGTGCTGGACGAGGCCTACCGCGAGTTCATCCGCGACGAGACGGTGCCGGACGGCGTCGACCTCTACCGCGACCGGCCCAACGTCTGTGTGCTGCGCACCTTCTCCAAGGCATACGGCCTGGCCGGGCTGCGGGTGGGCTTTGCGATCGCCCATGAGCCGGTGGCGGCCGCGCTGCGCAAGACGGCGGTGCCCTTCGGGGTCAGCCAGCTTGCCCAGGACGCCGCGGTGGCGTCGCTGCGGGCCGAGGAGGCGCTGCTGGCCCGGGTGGAGTCCCTGGTGCAGGAGCGCACCCGGGTGGCCGACACCCTGGCCGGCCAGGGCTGGACGGTGCCGGAGTCGCAGGCCAACTTTGTCTGGCTGCGGCTCGGCGACCGCACCATGGACTTCGCCGCCGCCTGCGAGCAGGCAGGCGTCGTGGTGCGGCCGTTCGCCGGTGAGGGCGTACGGGTGACCATCGGGGAGACCGCGGCCAACGACCTCTTCCTGCATGCGGCGGAGGGCTTCCGCAAGGAGCTCTGACCCGCACGCAGCGCCAGGGCAGTGGCCCGCACCGGGACACCGGTGCGGGCCACTGCCCTGTCCGGCCGGCGGCAGCGGCGACTCCCGGGGGCCGGGGCGCTTCCTGGGAGTCGTCCGCACATTGCGGATCTCAGACTGCCTTCATCCTTTACCCAGGACTTCGTTCATGGGTGTCCGGCACGTTGACGCCCATGAAGGTGCTCCCTCGGCGGCGCAGAGCCGTCCTGTTGAACTCCCTGCTAGGTGTGGTGCTCCTGGCGGGTGGTGGCCTGGCGTACGCCGGTGCCCACGATGACACCGCATCCTCCGGGCGTTCCGGTCAGACCCGTACGGCGACTGTGGCCAAGGGCATGGTGCTGGCGACGGTGTCCGGTTCGGGCACTCTGGCGTCGCCGACCGATGCCGGGGTGGACTTTGTCACCGGCGGCACGCTGACTTCGGTCAAGGTGGGGGTGGGTGACAAGGTCACCAAGGGCCAGGTGCTTGCGAAGGTCTCCACCACGGACGCCCAGGCGAAGGTGGATGCCGCGGAGGCGGCGCTGAACACGGCGGAGGCGTCGCTCACCAAGGCTCAGGCGGGAGAGACCGTCACCACCACAGGTGGCGGCGGCTCCGGTGCGGACGGTGGCCAGTCCACGGCCACCAGCACCACCAAGGTGGATGCCGCGCAGGTGGCGCAGGCCGAGCAGCAGGTGACCGAGGCCGAAACCACCCTCTCCGACGCTGAGGACGCGCTGGCCGGCACGGTGCTGAAGGCGCCGGTCGGCGGCACGGTCGCCTCGGTGGGCGGCAAGGTCGGCGACACCGTCTCCGGGACGGGTTCCTCGTCCTCGGGTACGGGCCAGGGCGGGTCGAGCGGCAGCGGTTCTTCGTCCTCGTCCTCTTCGTCGTCGTCGTCGAGTGCGCCGTCGGGTTTTGTGGTGATCACCAATCCGTCGGGGATGCAGGTGGATGCGTCGTTCTCGGAGTCGGATGCGTTGAAGGTCAAGAAGGGTCAGGCTGCGACGGTCACGTTGAATGCGCAGTCGGATACGCAGTTGAATGCGAAGGTGCTGTCGATCAGTTCGCTTCCGACGAGTAGTGGGAGCGGGAGTGGGAGTGGTTCGGGCAGTGCGGTGCAGTATGCGGCGAAGTTGCAGATCACCAGTGACACGAGTGCGTTGCGTACGGGGATGAGTGCGACGGTGTCGGTGGTGACGGGTGAGGCGGACAACGCTCTGTATGTGCCGACCAATGCGGTGTCGGGTACGGGGGCGTCGCGGACGGCGACGGTGGTGAAGGACGACGGGAGTACGGAGCGTCGGACGGTGCAGGTCGGTATCGAGGGTGATTCCTCGGTGCAGATCTCCTCGGGTCTGTCCTCGGGTGAGAAGGTCGAGTTGACCTCCACGACCACCTCCGGCAGCAATGGCTTCCCGGGTGGTGCCTTCCCGGGCGCGGGCGGTTTTGGTGCCGGCGGCGCCGGCATTGGTGGCGCGGGTCTCGGCGGCGGCGCCCGTGCGGGCGGAGGTGGCCGCGGGTGACGCCGCACAAGCAGCCGAGGGCACGATCCCGTGCCGGGCGGGGGCTCGCCCCCGCCCGTTCGGGCCCGGTGCCGGTGATTTCGGTGCGTGGGGTTCGGAAGTCGTATGGGGTGGGTGAGGCGGCGGTGCATGCGTTGCGTGGGCCGGATGATCCTGCGGGGGGTGGTCCGCTGGGGGTGAGTGTGGAGGTGGAGCAGGGTGATTTTGTTGCGGTGATGGGGAGTTCGGGGTCGGGGAAGTCGACGTTGATGAACATCCTGGGGTGTTTGGATGTGCCGACGTCGGGGCGTTATCTGTTGGATGGCATTGATGTGGGTCATCTGGATGAGCATCAGTTGTCGTTGGTGAGGAACCGGAAGATCGGTTTTATTTTCCAGTCGTTCAATCTGGTGCCGCGGACGACGGCGTTGGCGCAGGTGGAGTTGCCGTTGGCGTATGCGGGGGTGCGGGCTGCGGAGCGTCGTCGGCGTGCGGTGGCGGCGTTGTCGATGGTGGGTCTGGGGGATCGTCTGGATCATCGGCCGAATGAGTTGTCGGGTGGTCAGCAGCAGCGGGTGGCGGTGGCGCGTGCGTTGGTGACGTCGCCGGCGATGTTGTTGGCGGATGAGCCGACGGGCAATCTCGACAGTCGTTCGACGGACGAGGTGCTGGTGATGGTGGATCGTTTGAATGCGGCGGGTCGCACGGTGGTGTTGATCACGCATGAGGACGAGGTGGCGCGGCATGCGAAGCGGGTGCTGCGGTTGGTGGACGGGCGGATCGTGTCGGATGTGCGGCAGGGTCCGGTGCTGGGTCCGCCTCCGGTGTTCGCCCAGGCGGGGTTGACCGCGGGTGCTGCGGCGGGGTCTGTGGCGGGGTCTGCGTTGAGCGGAGGGGGGCTGTGATGTTCTGGCAGATCCTGCGGATGGCCGGCGGTGGTCTGGCCGCCAACAAGGTGCGTTCCGCCTTGACGATGCTGGGTGTGCTGATCGGTGTGGCGGCGGTGATCCTGCTGCTGGCGGTGGGCAACGGCTCCTCGCAGTCGGTCAAGGACTCCATCACCTCGCTGGGCACCAACTCCCTCACCATCTCCTCCAGCGGAGGCGGCGGGATGGGCGGGGCCGGGAGATCGTCCTCGGCCTCCTCGGCCAAGGGGTTGTCGCTGACCGATACCAAGGCGTTGGCGAATCCCAAGGATGCGCCTGATGTGAAGTCGGTTGCTCCGGTGGTGAGTAGTTCGGGTACGGCGGTGTATCAGGGGACCGAGTACACGGTGAATTCGATCATCGGTACGTATCCTGCGTATTTTGAGACGACGAACAGCCGGGTCGCGAAGGGTGATTATTTCAGCAATGATGATGTGCTGAATTCGCGGAAGGTTGCGGTGATCGGGTCGACGACGGCGGAGGAGTTGTTCGGGACTGTTGATCCGGTGGACAAGACGCTGGTGATCGGTGGGACGCCGTTCACGGTGCGGGGTGTGCTGGCGGAGAAGGGCAGTACGGGTATCACCGATTCGGATGATGTGGTGATTGCTCCGTTGCCGACGGTGCAGAATGCGTTCACGGGTTTTGGTTCGTTGAACCAGATTGTGGTGCAGGCGCGGTCGGCGGATGTGACGACGGCGGCGCAGTCGGAGATCACGCAGGTGCTGATGGGCACGCATGGGATCAAGGATTCCAGCAGTGTGGATTTCCGGGTGAGCAGTCAGGAGTCGTTGCTGAGTGCCCGGCAGTCGACGGACAAGACGTTCACGGTGCTGTTGGGTGCGGTGGCGGCGATTTCGTTGCTGGTGGGTGGTATCGGGATCACGAACATCATGTTGGTGACGGTGACGGAGCGGACTCGGGAGATTGGTATCCGTAAGGCGATCGGTGCTCCGAAGGGGGTGATCCTGGGGCAGTTCCTGGCGGAGTCGACGTTGTTGTCGGTGCTGGGTGCGGGTCTTGGGGTGCTGGTCGGGGTGGTGGGTTCGCATTTCACGATCGTCGGGATCAAGCCGGTGATCATTCCTGAGTCGGTGGTGGGTGCGTTCGGTATCGCGGTCGCCATCGGTCTGTTCTTCGGTAGTTATCCGGCAAACCGGGCCGCTTCGCTGCGGCCGATCGAGGCGCTGCGTCATGAGTAGCCGCAAGGAGATGACCGCTATGGGTGCACATCGGGCCGACCTGGTGAAGGCGGAGTCGGCGGTGGTGCCGCAGACGGTGGTGCCGCCGGTGGATCTGGCGGAGGACATCCTGGCGACGGCGCCGGACGCCAGGGACATCACCGCGGAGCTCGCCGCCCCGCCCCGCCGCCGACTCCCCTGGCTCACCCTCTGCCTCACCGCGGGAATCGTCGCGGCCTCGGCGTTCGCGGGTGGCATCTGGTACCAGAAGAACAACGCCACCACGGGTGCCGGCGGAGGCCTTCCGACGGCAGCAGGACGGCAGGGTGCAGCGGGATTCGGCCAGGGCTCGGGTGCGGGGTCGGGTTCCCGGTCGTCCACCACCATGACCACCGGCACGGTGAAGGTGGTGGAGGACGGCAGCCTCTATCTCACCGACGCCCAGGGCAACACCGTCAAGGTCACCACTGGCGGCTCCACCAAGGTGAAGCTCAGCAAGGACGGCAAGGTCTCCGACCTCAAGCCCGGTGACACCGTGGTGGTCCAGGGCACCCAGGACTCCTCCGGCAATGTCGCGGCCAGCCAGGTCACCGAGGGCGGCGCCACGGGTGGCGGCTTCGCAGGCTTCGGCGGCGGTATGGGCGGCATGGGAGGCGGCGGGCAGGCCCCCGCCGGCGGTCAGGCTCCGGCGGGTGGCTGACCGGTCGTCGCCGCCACCCCCGGCCGTGCGGCGCGGAGTGCGGCACCAGCGGAGGATCGGGATCTCGTCCCACGCCGGTCCACAGGTCGGCGTGGGACCGGGGGGACGGCGCAGCCGACCCGTCCGCGACCGGTGACCCCGCCGGGTACGGCGGCGGGTCGGCGGGGCAGCGAACGGGCCGGCTGCGGCTCAGGCGCTCGGGGAGGCGCTGGGTGCGGGCTCCGAGCCTGCGGAGGGCAGCAGTGGGCGGCACACGTTGAGTGCGGCGGAGACCTTGGGGTCGCTGGTCGACAGGCCCGCGAGCGGATCGCGGCCCGCGGCCTGGACGGTGACCCCCTTGCCCTTCATGCAGTCGGCGAAGGCCTTGAGCGCGGAGGCGGCGGCGCCGCCACCCCCGCCGTTGCTGCCGCCCCGGCCGCCGCCGAAGGACGGCCGCTTGGACTCGCAGGCCTTGGCAGCCTTCTGGTACGCGGGGTCCGCGGTGTTGCCCATCCCGAAGCCGCCGCCGCGGGGCATGCCACTGGGACGCCCGCTCGGCCAGTTGCTGGGGCGCCCACTGGGCCAGTTGCTGGGCCGGCCGCTCGGCCGGTCGCTGGGGTTCCAGCTGCGGCGGCCCATGCCGGACGGGGCCCCGCTGGGCCTGTCGGGCAAGGTGTACCCGTTGTCCTTCAGGCACTGGGTGTAGGCGGCGAAGGCACTGCCCGGATCGCCGGGGGCCTGGTTGCCGCCGGTCGCACCGGCCGACGGTGCCGAAGCGGCGCCTGATCCGGAGCTCGACCCGCAGCCCGCCACCAGCAGGACTCCGCAGGCCAGGGCTGCGGCCCCGGCGGCGGCCCTGAGGTGTTTCCGGTGCGGTTGGGCCGCGTTCGGCGCAACCGTGGGGGTACCCGACATACCTGCGGCTCCTTGAGGTCGGTGCTGATGTGAGGGCCGCGGGCGCGCGCGACCGCCTCAGGCAATCAACCGCACAGGACTGAGGGCGGCCGGAATGATTCCTGTGAGTTCCCTGGGTCCATGTCGTGCCGGGAGGGGTGGAATGCCCCTTCTCCAGGGTAAAAAAGTCTGATCTGAGCACTTTATGGCGGTTTACATTCCCAGGCTTCTACAAGGTTGTGCTCAGACTTAGGCCAAGAGTGCTGCGGCACGCTGTGCCGCTATGAAGGTGCTCCCTCGGCGGCGCAGGGCCGTCATCTTGAACTCCCTGCTCGGTGTCGTCCTGCTGGCCGGCGGAGGCCTGGCGTACGCCACGGTGAACGCCGACGCGACTCCCACCGGGCGTTCCGGTCAGACCCGTACGGCGACTGTGGCCAAGGGCACGGTGCTGGCGACGGTGTCCGGTTCGGGCACTCTGGCGTCGCCGACCGATGCCGGGGTGGACTTTGTCACCGGCGGCACGCTGACCTCGGTCAAGGTGGGGGTGGGTGACAAGGTCACCAAGGGCCAGGTGCTTGCGAAGGTCTCCACCACGGACGCCCAGGCGAAGGTGGATGCCGCGGAGGCGGCGCTGAACACGGCGGAGGCGTCGCTCACCAAGGCCCAGGCGGGAGAGACCGTCACCACCACCATTCCCGGGTCCTCGACCGGTTCCGGTTCCGGCGCCGGTTCGACCGGGGGCCGCGGCGGCGCGGGCCAGTCCGGGGGACAGAACGCCGGTCAGACCACACCGCAGCCGACCACCACGACCACCACCAAGGTGGATGCCGCGCAGGTGGCGCAGGCCGAGCAGCAGGTGACCGACGCCCAGAACGACCTCTCCGACGCTGAGGACGCGCTGGCCGGCACGGTGCTCAAGGCGCCGGTCGGCGGCACGGTCGCCTCGGTGGGCGGCAAGGTCGGCGACACCGTCTCCGGTACCGGCAGTTCCACCGGTTCTGCTGCCTCCGGCAGCGGGCAGGGCGGCTCCGGCAACTCCTCGTCCTCTTCGTCGTCGTCGAGTGCGCCGTCGGGTTTTGTGGTGATCACCAATCCGTCGGGGATGCAGGTGGATGCGTCGTTCTCGGAGTCGGATGCGTTGAAGGTCAAGAAGGGTCAGGCTGCGACGGTCACGTTGAATGCGCAGTCGGATACGCAGTTGAATGCGAAGGTGCTGTCGATCAGTTCGCTTCCGACGAGTAGTGGGAGCGGGAGTGGGAGTGGTTCGGGCAGTGCGGTGCAGTATGCGGCGAAGCTGCAGATCACCAGTGACACGAGTGCGTTGCGTACGGGGATGAGTGCGACGGTGTCGGTGGTGACGGGTGAGGCGGACAACGCTCTGTATGTGCCGACCAATGCGGTGTCGGGTACGGGGGCGTCGCGGACGGCGACGGTGGTGAAGGACGACGGGAGTACGGAGCGTCGGACGGTGCAGGTCGGTATCGAGGGTGATTCCTCGGTGCAGATCTCCTCGGGTCTGTCCTCGGGTGAGAAGGTCGAGTTGACCTCCACGACCACCTCCGGCAGCAATGGCTTCCCGGGTGGTGCCTTCCCGGGCGGCTTCGGTGGTGGCGCCGGCTTCGGCGGTGGCGGCGCAGGCTTCGGCGGCGGTGGCCGGAACATCGGCGGGGGTGCTCGCCGGTGAGCCCCAGGCTGCCGGTCGCCCGGCGTCAGGCCGTTCCGGCGCGCCCCGGAACGGCCGCCTCCCCCTCCCGATCCGTGCCGGTGATTTCGGTGCGTGGGGTTCGGAAGTCGTATGGGGTGGGTGAGGCGGCGGTGCATGCGTTGCGTGGGCCGGATGATCCTGCGGGGGGTGGTCCGCTGGGGGTGAGTGTGGAGGTGGAGCAGGGTGATTTTGTTGCGGTGATGGGGAGTTCGGGGTCGGGGAAGTCGACGTTGATGAACATCCTGGGGTGTTTGGATGTGCCGACGTCGGGGCGTTATCTGTTGGATGGCATTGATGTGGGTCATCTGGATGAGCATCAGTTGTCGTTGGTGAGGAACCGGAAGATCGGTTTTATTTTCCAGTCGTTCAATCTGGTGCCGCGGACGACGGCGTTGGCGCAGGTGGAGTTGCCGTTGGCGTATGCGGGGGTGCGGGCTGCGGAGCGTCGTCGGCGTGCGGTGGCGGCGTTGTCGATGGTGGGTCTGGGGGATCGTCTGGATCATCGGCCGAATGAGTTGTCGGGTGGTCAGCAGCAGCGGGTGGCGGTGGCGCGTGCGTTGGTGACGTCGCCGGCGATGTTGTTGGCGGATGAGCCGACGGGCAATCTCGACAGTCGTTCGACGGACGAGGTGCTGGTGATGGTGGATCGTTTGAATGCGGCGGGTCGCACGGTGGTGTTGATCACGCATGAGGACGAGGTGGCGCGGCATGCGAAGCGGGTGCTGCGGTTGGTGGACGGGCGGATCGTGTCGGATGTGCGGCAGGGTCCGGTGCTGGGTCCGCCTCCGGTGTTCGCCCAGGCAGGGTTGGCCGCGGGGTGCTGTGGCGGGGTCTGCGGCGGGTGCTGTGGCGGGGTCTGCGTTGAGCGGAGGCGGGTTGTGATGTTCTGGCAGATCCTGCGGATGGCCGGCGGTGGTCTGGCCGCCAACAAGGTGCGCTCCGCCTTGACGATGCTGGGTGTGCTGATCGGTGTGGCGGCGGTGATCCTGCTGCTGGCGGTGGGCAACGGCTCCTCGCAGTCGGTCAAGGACTCCATCACCTCGCTGGGCACCAACTCCCTCACCATCTCCTCCAGCGGAGGCGGGTTCGGAGGCCGAGCCTCGGGTGCCACCACCACCAAGCAGCTCACCCTCAAGGACGCCAAGGCGTTGGCGAATCCCGAGGATGCGCCTGATGTGAAGTCGGTTGCTCCGGTGGTGAGCAGTTCGGGTACGGCGGTGTATCAGGGGACCGAGTACACGGTGAATTCGATCATCGGTACGTATCCTGCGTATTTTGAGACGACGAACAGCCGGGTCGCGAAGGGTGATTATTTCAGCAATGATGATGTGCTGAATTCGCGGAAGGTTGCGGTGATCGGGTCGACGACGGCGGAGGAGTTGTTCGGGACTGTTGATCCGGTGGACAAGACGCTGGTGATCGGTGGGACGCCGTTCACGGTGCGGGGTGTGCTGGCGGAGAAGGGCAGTACGGGTATCACCGATTCGGATGATGTGGTGATTGCTCCGTTGCCGACGGTGCAGAATGCGTTCACGGGTTTTGGTTCGTTGAACCAGATTGTGGTGCAGGCGCGGTCGGCGGATGTGACGACGGCGGCGCAGTCGGAGATCACGCAGGTGCTGATGGGCACGCATGGGATCAAGGATTCCAGCAGTGTGGATTTCCGGGTGAGCAGTCAGGAGTCGTTGCTGAGTGCCCGGCAGTCGACGGACAAGACGTTCACGGTGCTGTTGGGTGCGGTGGCGGCGATTTCGTTGCTGGTGGGTGGTATCGGGATCACGAACATCATGTTGGTGACGGTGACGGAGCGGACTCGGGAGATTGGTATCCGTAAGGCGATCGGTGCTCCGAAGGGGGTGATCCTGGGGCAGTTCCTGGCGGAGTCGACGTTGTTGTCGGTGCTGGGTGCGGGTCTTGGGGTGCTGGTCGGGGTGGTGGGTTCGCATTTCACGATCGTCGGGATCAAGCCGGTGATCATTCCTGAGTCGGTGGTGGGTGCGTTCGGTATCGCGGTCGCCATCGGTCTGTTCTTCGGTAGTTATCCGGCAAACCGGGCCGCTTCGCTGCGGCCGATCGAGGCGCTGCGTCATGAGTAGCCGCAAGGAGATGACCGCTATGGGTGCACATCGGGCCGACCTGGTGAAGGCGGAGTCGGCGGTGGTGCCGCAGACGGTGGTGCCGCCGGTGGATCTGGCGGAGGACATCCTGGCGACGGCGCCGGACGCCAGGGACATCACCGCGGAGCTCGCCGCCCCGCCCCGCCGCCGACTCCCCTGGCTCACCCTCTGCCTCACCGCGGGAATCGTCGCCGCGGGCGCCTTCTCCGGGGGCGTCTGGTACGAGCGCAACCACGGCACCGCCGGCGGCGCGGGCAAGCTGCCGGCCGCCGCGGCGGCCGGCTTCGGACAGCAGCGGACCGGTGCCCGCGGCGGCGGGCAGCAGGGCGCGGGCGGCTTCGGGCAGGGCGCGGGCCAAGGTCAGGGCGCGGGCCAGGGTGCCGGCCAGGGCCAGGGCGCCGGGTCGTCCACCTCGATGACGGTCGGCACGGTGAAGGTGGTGGACGGCGACAGCGTCTATCTCACCGACGCCCAGGGCAACACCGTCAAGGTCACCACTGGCGGCTCCACCAAGGTGAAGCTCAGCAAGGACGGCAAGGTCTCCGACCTCAAGCCCGGCGATACCGTGGTGGTCCAGGGCACCCAGGACTCCTCCGGCAATGTCGCGGCCAGCCAGGTCACCGAGGGCGGCACCACCACCGGCGGCTTCGGAGGCCGCTTCGCTGGTGGCGGCGGCTTCGGGGGCTTCGGCGGCAGTGGCAGCCAGGGGTGATCGGCGGCTGACGGGCGGCCGGCCCCGGTTCTCAGCGGGTTCTCATCTTCGCGCCGTACCGTGCCCCCGCGGATAGTGAACGGACAGCTGTATGGACGCAACCGAAGCGTCGTCGGCGGAGGCCAGCCTGCTGGTCGTCGACGACGAGCCCAATATCCGGGAGCTGCTGGCCGCTTCGCTGCGGTTCGCCGGCTTCCGAGTGGCCTCGGCCGCCAGCGGCGAGCAGGCGCTCGCCGCCGTTGCGGCAGAGCGGCCCGACCTGGTGGTGCTGGATGTGATGCTGCCCGACATGGACGGCTTCACTGTCGTCCGCCGACTGCGTGAGGAGTCCCGGCGCCGCCCGCCCGGCTCCGGCCGGACGGGCGGCGGAGGCGGTGCCCGCGACCACGTCCCGGTGCTCTTCCTCACCGCCAAGGACGGCACCGGCGACAAGGTGATCGGGCTGTCGATGGGCGACGACTACGTCACCAAGCCGTTCAGCCTCGAGGAACTGATCGCCCGGATCCGCGCGATCCTGCGGCGCACCGGCGGCCTGGCCGAGGACGGCAGACTGGTCGTGGCCGATCTGGAGCTGGACCCGGTCGGTCATCAGGTGGCACGCGGCGGCCGCCCGGTGTCGCTGTCACCCACCGAGTTCAAGCTGCTGCACTACCTGATGGCCAACGCCGGCCGGGTGGTCTCCAAGATGCAGATACTCGACCATGTCTGGGCCTACGACTTCGGGGGCGACCTCTCCATCGTCGAGTCCTACATCTCCTATCTGCGCCGCAAGCTGGACCCCGGAACCGAGGAGACGCCCCGGCTGATCCACACCGTGCGCGGCATCGGCTATGTGCTGCGCCGCCCGCCCCAGACCCAGGTCTGAGCGGCAGTGCGACCCCTCGCCGTCCGACCCCTCGCCGTCCGGCTGCCGCGGCTCTCCCTGCGGGCACGGCTGCTTGCCATGACTCTGGTGCTGGCCGCCCTGGGGCTGGCCGTCAGCGACACCGTGGTGGTCGGCACCGTACGGGTCCAGCTGGTGGAGCGGCTCGACCAGCAGCTGCACCGGTTCGGCGAGCCGCTGGCCCGCCGGGCGGCGGCCCGCCTCCCGGAGAGCGCCGTCATCCGGCTGCCCGTCGGCTCCGCCGCGCGGCCGCCCAGTCAGTGGCTGCCCAGCCAGTACACGGTCCAGTTCCTCAACGCCGACGGCAGCGCCGAGCAGACCCTGCGGCAGCCGGTGGACGAAGGGGACCCGGGTCCGCGGATGCCGGAACTCACCGCACGCACCCTGGCCGACCGCATGGGCACCGCCTTCGACATCCCGGGGGACCAGGGCTCCGGTCGCTGGCGGGCGCTGGTGCTGCCGGTGCAGGACCGCGTCCAGGGCGCCCCGGCCGCCGTGGTGGTGGCCTCGTCGCTGGCCGAGGTGGACGCCACCGCGGGCAAGCTGCGCACCGGGTTTCTGCTGATCGGCGGCTCGGTGCTGCTGCTGATCGCGGTGGCGGGCTGGTTCGCGGTGGGGGCCGGCCTGCGACCGCTGCGCAGGATCGAGGAGGACGCGGAGCTGATCGCGGCCGGGGAGCTCTCCCGCCGGGTGCCGCAGACCTCGACGCGTACCGAGGTCGGCCGGCTGTCCGCAGCGCTCAACGGCATGCTGGCCAGGATCGAGGCGGCCTTTGCGGCGAGGGCCGAGTCCGAGGCCCGGATGCGCAGCTTCGTCGCCGACGCCTCGCATGAACTGCGTACCCCGCTGGCGAGCATCCGCGGCTTCGCCGAGCTCTACCGGATGGGCGCGCTGCCCGCCGAGGCCGATGTGCAGCGCACCATGGCACGCATCGAGCGTGAGGCGCTGCGGATGGGCGGGCTGGTGGAGGATCTGCTCACCCTTGCCCGGCTGGACGAGCAACGGCCGCTGGAGCTGGCGCCGATGGATCTGCGCAGCCTTGCGGCGGACGCGCTGCACGACGTCATGGCACTGGATCCGGACCGGCCGGTGGCACTCACCGGCCCCGGCGGGGAGGGGGCGCCGGGGGCCGCGGTGGTGCTGGGGGACGAGGCCCGACTGCGCCAGGTGGTGGCCAATCTGGTGGGCAACGCGGTGGCCCACACCCCGCAGGGGACTCCGGTGCGGATCGGGGTGGGGACGGCCGACGGCGGTGGAGTGCTGGAGGTCGCCGACCGGGGGCCCGGGCTGACGGAGGACCAGGCGGCGCGGGTCTTCGAGCGTTTCTACCGGGTGGACGCCTCCCGCAGCCGCCAGCGCGGCGGCGGTGCGGGGCTGGGGCTGGCCATCGTGGGTGCGCTGGTGGCGGCCCATGAGGGCAGGGTCGACCTGGTCACGGCCCCGGGGGACGGGGCGCTCTTCCGGGTCCGCATCCCCTCCGCCTGAGCGGGGCACGGGCCGCAACGGGACCGGTCGTCAGGGGCCGGGGAGCTGTGCCGGGCGGTGCGCCCGGGGGACCGGTGGCTCACGCCGGGTGACCGACTTCACGCCTGCTGAGGCCCGTTCGGGCGCATTCACTCCAGCCGTGTGGGTGATAATCCTACTGAGCTTGTGAAAGTGTTCACGTTCACAAGCGGACAAGCACGGTAGGCAGGAGTGACCTGTGGATCTTGCGCTGGCTCCCGAGACGATCGCCCGTTGGCAGTTCGGTGTCACCACCGTCTACCACTTCCTCTTCGTTCCGCTGACCATCAGTCTGGCCGCGATCACCGCGGGCCTGGAGACCGCCTGGGTCCGCACCGGCAAGGAGAAGTACTTCCATGCCACCAAGTTCTGGGGAAAGCTCTTCCTGATCAACATCGCCATGGGCGTGGTCACCGGCATCGTGCAGGAGTTCCAGTTCGGTATGAACTGGTCGGACTACTCCCGCTTCGTCGGTGATGTCTTCGGTGCCCCGCTGGCGATGGAGGCGCTGATCGCCTTCTTCTTCGAGTCCACCTTCATCGGGCTGTGGATCTTCGGCTGGGACAAGCTCCCCCGGAAGCTGCACTGCGCCTGCATCTGGATGGTGGCCCTGGGCACCGTGCTCTCCGCGTACTTCATCCTCGCCGCCAACTCCTGGATGCAGCACCCGGTGGGCTACCGGCTGAACCCCGCGACCGGCCGCGCGCAGCTCACCGACATCGGTGCGGTGCTCTTCCAGAACACCACCCTGGTGGTGGTCGCCCACACCCTCACCGCGGCGTTCCTCACCGGTGCCGCCTTCATGGTCGGCATCTCCGCCTTCCACCTGTGGCGCACCAAGCGGCAACTGGCCGCGGGCGAGGCCGTGGACACCCGCAAGACCCTGGTCATGCGGACCTCCCTGCGGGTCGGGCTGGTCGTCGCGGTGGTCGCCGGGCTGGGGACCGCGCTCAGCGGGGACAGCCTGGGCAAGGTGATGTTCGAGCAGCAGCCGATGAAGATGGCCGCAGCCGAGGCCCTCTGGGACAAGGAGGCGCCCGCGCCCTTCTCGGTCTTCGCCGTGGGTGACGTGGCCAAGGGACACAACACGGTGGCCGTGGAGATCCCCGGGCTGCTCTCCTTCCTGGCGCACTCCGACTTCCACTCCGAGGTGCCCGGCGTCAATGACGTCTCCGCCGCGGAGGCCGCCCGGTACGGCGGGAGCGCCAAGGACTACCTGCCCAATGTGCCGGTCACCTACTGGGGTTTCCGCTGGATGATCGGGTTCGGCATGACCTCGTTCGTCTGCGCCCTGGCCGGGCTCTGGCTCACCCGCAGCCGGCGCTGGGTGGCACCGGAGAAGCGGACGGCCCCGGACGAAGTGCCCCGGCTGATGCTCACCCGGGACCGGGAGCTGAGCCCGTCCCTCACCGCCTGGGGCTGGCGGACCGCCATCCTCACCATGGGGTTCCCGCTGATCGCCAACTCCTGGGGCTGGATCTTCACCGAGACCGGCCGACAGCCCTGGGCGGTCTTCGGTCTGATGCGCACCTCCGACGCGGTCTCCCCCGGGGTCTCCACGGCTGAGCAGCTCACCACGCTGATCGGTTTCACCCTGCTCTATGCCGCACTGGCCGTGGTCGAGGTGCGGCTGCTGGTCACCTATGCCAAGGCCGGGCCGGTCAGCTCCGAGCGCCCGCCCGAGCAGGACCCGACCCTGCGCGGCCGCTCCACCGGCGACGGCGATCCGGCCGCCGCCGAGGACGCCGACAAGCCCCTCGCCTTCGCCTACTGACGGTCCGTCACACATCTTGGGAGACCGCGGCCATGCACCTCCACGACGTCTGGTTCGTCCTCATCGCCGTCCTGTGGACCGGCTACTTCTTCCTCGAAGGATTCGACTTCGGGGTCGGCATCCTCACCCGGGTGCTCGCCCGCGACGAGCGCGAGCGCCGGGTACTGATCAACACCATCGGCCCGGTCTGGGACGGCAACGAGGTGTGGCTGCTCACCGCGGGCGGAGCCACCTTCGCGGCCTTCCCCGACTGGTACGCCACCCTCTTCTCCGGCTTCTACCTGCCGCTCTTCGCCATCCTGGTCTGCCTGATCATCAGGGGTGTGGCCTTCGAGTACCGGGCCAAGCGGGACGGCGAGCGCTGGAAGCGCTCCTGGGAGCAGGCCATCTTCTGGGCCTCGCTGCTGCCCGCCCTGCTCTGGGGCGTGGCCTTCGCCAACATGGTGCACGGCGTCGCCGTCGACAGCGGCAAGGAGTACGCCGGCGGCGTCCTCGACCTGCTGAACCCCTATGCGCTGCTGGGCGGCCTGGTGACGCTCTCCCTCTTCACCTTCCACGGCGCGGTCTTCACGGCCCTCAAGACCCTCGGCGACATCCGCCTGCGGGCCCGTGCGCTCGCCCAGTGGCTGGGGCTTGCCACCGTGGTGCTCGCCGCGGTCTTCCTGGCCTGGACGCAAGCGCACACCGGCAACGCCCGCAGCCTGGTGGCTCTGGTCCTGGCCGTGGCCGCCCTGCTGAGCGCGCTGCTGCTCAACCGGGCGGGCCGCGAGGGATGGGCCTTCGTCAGCTCGGGCGCCGCGGTGGTGGCCACCGTGGCCATGCTCTTCCTGGCGCTCTACCCGGATGTGCTGCCCTCCACCCTGGACCCGGCCTGGAGCCTCACCGTCTCCAACGCCGCCTCCTCCGCCTACACCCTGAAGATCATGACCTGGGTGGCGGGCTTCTTCACCCCGCTGGTCCTGCTCTACCAGGGCTGGACCTACTGGGTCTTCCGCCGGCGGATCGGCGTCCAGCACATCCCCGCCCCGAGCAAGGCGGTCCCCGCAACCGTCGCGGCGGACCAGCCGTGAAGCCCGTCGACCCCCGGCTGCTGCGGTACGCCCGTGCGACCCGTGGCTTCCTCGCCGGGTCCGTACTGCTCGGCACGGCCGGCGCCGGCCTGGTGATCGGCCAGGCCGGGCTGATCGCCGAGATCGTCGTACGCTCCTTCCAGCAGCACGCGGGCCTCGCCGAACTCCGCGGCCCGCTGCTGCTGCTCGCCGCCACCGCCGCCGGACGCGCCGCCGTCGCCTGGCTCACCGAGCTCACCGCCCACCGGGCCTGCGCCTCCGTCAAGTCGGAACTGCGGCTGAAGCTGCTCGACCACGCCACCCGCCTGGATCCGGCCGCCCGCAGCGAACGGCGCACCGGCGAGCTCACCACTCTCGCCACCCGCGGTGTGGACGCCCTCGACGACTACTTCTCCCGCTACCTCCCCCAGCTGGCCCTGGCCGTCACCGTCCCCGCCCTGGTGGTGCTGCGCATCCTGGGCGCCGACTGGCTGTCCGCCGCGCTGATCGCGGGCACCCTGCCCCTCGTCCCGCTCTTCATGGTGCTGATCGGCCTCGCCACCCAGAGCCGGATGGACCGGCAGTGGCAGACCCTCATCCGGCTCTCCCACCACTTCCTGGACGTCGTCGCCGGGCTGCCGACCCTCAAGGTGTTCGGCCGGGCAAAAGCCCAGGCCAAGGCCATCGCCGCAGTCACTGACGACTACCGCAGAGCCACCCTGCGCACCCTGCGCATCGCCTTCATCTCCTCCTTCGCCCTGGAACTGCTCTCCACCCTCTCGGTCGCACTGGTCGCCGTCTCCATCGGCTTCCGACTGGTCGACGGCAGCCTCGACCTGAGGACCGGCCTGCTGGTGCTGATCCTCGCCCCCGAGGCCTATCTGCCTATCCGCCAGGTCGGCGCGCACTACCACGCGAGCGTGGAAGGGCTGGCCGCCGCCGGACAGGTCTTCGCCGTCCTGGAGACCCCGCTCCCCGGAAGAGGCCGCACCCCCGCCCCCGACCTGATCGGCGCGACCCTCACCGCCGACGGACTCACCGTCACCCACCCGGGACGCACCACCCCCGCGCTGGACGGTACCGACCTGCACCTCTCCCCCGGTGAGACGGTCGCCCTCACCGGCCCCAGCGGAGCCGGCAAGTCCACCCTGCTCTCCGTACTGCTCGGCTTCACCCGGCCCGACTCCGGAACCGTCCGCATCACCGCCGCCGACGGCACCGCCCACGACCTCGCCGACCTCGACCTGGACAGCTGGCACCGGCAGCTGGTGTGGGTACCCCAGCAGCCCTGTCTCTTCGCCGGAACCGTCGCCGACAACGTCCGCCTCGCCCGCCCCGACGCCGGCGACGCCGAGGTCCGCTCCGCCCTGCGCGCCGCCCATGCCCTCGACTTCACCGACAGGCTGCCCCAGGGCACCGACACCGCCCTCGGGGAAGGCGGCACCGGGCTCTCCGCCGGTCAGCGCCAGCGGATCGCCCTGGCCCGCGCCTTCCTCGCCGCCGACCGGCCGCTGGTGCTGCTGGACGAACCCACCGCCAACCTCGACGGCGAGAGCGAGGCGGCGGTGGTCGACGCGGTCCGAGCCCTCGCCGCCGACCCGCGCCGTACCGTCCTGCTGGTGGCGCACCGACCCGCCCTGCTGGCCACCGCCGACCGCCGGATCCGGCTGACCGCTCCCGAACGACCGCAAGCATCCGGGGAGCCCCGGGCACCGCTGCACCCCGAGGCCGATCCGACGGCACCCCGGGGCCACGAGCGGCCGTACGAGCGGCAGACCACCGGCGCTGACGGCCGCCGCGCCGCCGCCACCCGGCCCGGCCGCACCCCACTGCGCCGGATCACCGCCCTCGCCCGGGCCGCCACCCCCACCGGACGGCTGCCACTCGCCGCCGTGCTCGGCAGCCTTGCCCTGGGCTGCGCCGTCGCCCTGCTGGCCACCTCCGGCTGGCTGATCTCCCGTGCCTCCACGCAGCCCCCCGTGCTCACCCTGATGGTCGCCGTCACCGCCGTCCGGGCCTTCGGCATCGGCCGCAGCGTCTTCCGCTACGCCGAGCGGCTGCTCTCCCACGACACCGTGCTGCGTGCCCTGGGGAGCCTGCGCACGGCCGTCCATGCTCGCCTGGAACGGCTCGCCCCCGCCGCCCTGCACTCCGCCGCCGGATTCCGCCGTGGTGATCTGCTCTCCCGGTTGGTCGCCGATGTCGACTCCGTCCAGGACTGGTTCCTGCGGTGGCGGCTGCCGGCCGCGGTCGCCGCCACCGTCTCCGCCGCCGCCTCGCTCGCCATGGCAGCCCTGCTGCCCGCCGCCGGAGCGGTGCTCGCCGTGGGACTGCTGCTGGTCGGCGCCGCCGTCCCGGCCCTCTCCGGGCTGCTGGCCCGCCGCTCGGAACGCCGTACGGCACCCGCCCGCGGTGCCCTGGCCACCGGTGTCGTCGAGCTGTTCACCGGTACCGCCGAACTCACCACGGCCGGCGCGCTCCCCCGCCGACTGGCCGCCGTGGGCGACACCGATGCCGAACTCGCCCGGATCGCCGCCCGTTCCGCCGCCACCACCGCCCTCGGCGCCGCGCTGACCGCGCTCACCACCGGCCTCACCGTCACCGCCGCCGCTGCGGTCGCCGTACAGGGCGTCGCCACCGGAGCACTGCCCGGTGCGTGCCTGGCGGTGGTCGTCCTCACCCCGCTCGCCGCCTTCGAGGCCGTCGCCGGGATGCCGGTCGCCGCCCAGTTCCGCCAGCGCAGCAAGGCGGCCGCCGGACGGCTGGTGGAGGTGCTGGACACCGCCGACCCGGTGCGCGAGCCCCAGCACCCGGCCCCGCTGCCCGCCGAGCCGCTCCCGGTCACCGTCCGGGGCCTGCACGCACGCTGGCCGGGACAGCACACCGACGCACTGGCCGGGATCGACCTGGACCTCGCCCCCGGCCGGCGCATCGCCGTCGTCGGCGCGTCCGGATCGGGCAAGACCACACTGGCAGCCGCACTGCTGCGCTTCCTCGACCCCACCGCCGGTGCCATCACCCTGGGCAGCGCTCCACAGGCTGTGGACAGCCGGGACGCGGACGGCGACGCCGTCCGCCGGGTGATCGGCCTGTGCGCCCAGGACGCCCATGTCTTCGACAGCTCGCTACGGGAGAACCTGCGGCTGGCCAGACCGGGCGCCGCCGACTCCGAGCTGCGCCATGCCCTCGCCGCCGCCCGCCTGCTGACCTGGGTCGACTCCCTCCCCCAGGGGCTGGACACCATGGTCGGCGAGCACGGCGCCGGCCTCTCCGGCGGCCAGCGCCGCCGCCTGGCCCTCGCCCGCGCGCTGCTCGCCGACTTCCCGGTGCTGATCCTGGACGAGCCTGCCGAACACCTGGACCTGCCCACCGCCGACGCCCTCACCGCCGACCTGCTGGACGCCACCGCGGGCCGCACCACCCTGCTGATCACCCACCGGCTGGCCGGCCTGGCCGACGCGGCGGTGGACGAGGTGCTGGTGCTGGACCGCGGCCGGGTGGTGCAGCGCGGACCCTGGGCCGACCTGGTCTCCCAGGACGGTCCGCTGCTGCGGATCTGGCAGCGGGAGCAGCGCACGGACGCCCTGCAGCCGGTCCCCGCCTGAGGCGGGTCCGGCCGCTGAGCAGAGTCCGGCCGTTGCGCAGTGCCCGGCGCGGGCCCGGCGCCCGCTGCGGCCGCGCCCGCCCGAAGGCGCGGACCTGGTGCCGCCCCCGCACCAGTGCCGCCCCCGCCGACGTTTGCCCTCCCCCAGCCTGGCGGCCGGGAGGTGCCCCCACGCCGCGGCGTCCGGTGCGTGCGATCGCAAGGCGGCCGGAAGCCCTTGTACTGGGTCGTACCTGGGCTTTCGGCCAACGCAGCGAGCGTGCGTGCCAGGGGGCACCTCCCGGCCGAAGGCCGGGGGAGCGTCGCGGCAGGGCAAAGGCCGGCGAGGGCGGCACTAGTTCCGGGGGTGCCCGTCGATCCGGGCGCGCAGCAGCTCCTCCACGATCAGAGCCACCCCGTCCTCGTCGTTGCGCGCGGTGTGCCGCCCGGTCGCCGCCAGCACCTCGGGATGGGCGTTGGCCACCGCGTAGGCGGTGCCCGCCCAGGCCAGCATCGGCAGATCGTTGGGCATGTCGCCGAAGGCCACCACATCCTCCGCCGTCGCCCCCCGCTCCTGGCACCAGCGGGCCAGCGTGCTGGCCTTGGACACCCCGGTGGCGCTGATCTCCAGCAGCGCCACCGAACTGGACCGGGTGAACTCCGCCAGCTCCCCGGCGGCCTCCCGGGCCTTCAGCAGGAAGATGTCAGGGTCCAGCTCCGGGTGCCGGGCCAGGACCTTGAAGACGCTGTGGCCGTCCGCCGCCGCCAGCAGTTCCTCGGCCGGGGCGATCCGGTGCACCGCTTCTGAGTCCCACATCAGCGCCGGGTACTCCGGCTCGTGCGAGAAGCCGGTCGGGTACTCGAAGGCGAAGGTCGTGCCCGGCAGTGCCGACCGCAGCCGCTCCACCACCGCCAGTGCGTCGTCCGCGCGCAGTGGATAGCTCTGCAGCAGCATCCGCCGCCGTACGTCGTAGACGGCGCCGCCGTTGGAGCAGATCGCCACTCCGTGCCCGCCGATGTGGTCGCTCACCGAGTCCATCCAGCGCGGCGGCCGACCGGTCACAAAGACGATGCACAGCCCCGCCCGCTCGGCCGCCTCCAGCGCGGCCTGGGTCCGGGGGGAGATCGTGCCGTCGCTGCGCAGCAGGGTTCCGTCGAGGTCGGTGGCGACGATGCGGGGCCGGTGGGTGCGGGCCGTCCCGGCGTGCACGGCCTGGATGTGCTGCCGGTCTGGGGTGGGTGAGGTGGTGGTCACCGCACCATCCTCGCCCACCGGCGGCCGATGTGGTCATCCTGTGGTGGCGCTGCCGTGCGTCTCAAGAATCACATCACCGCGACCGCACCGCCGCGCCCGAACCGCACCGGGTCATGTCACCAGGGTCAGGGGGACGCCGCCGGCTGCGGCGCCGAGCAGGGTGAGCTCTGCGTTTCCCGGTCCGGCGGGGGTGGTGCCGTCGCTGAGGACGGCGAGGGCGAGGGTGTTGTGGCCGTGGGGGTCGAGGATCCCGTTGGGCAGGACGAAGGTGTGCTGGGGGCCGACGTCGTTGATGTACTGGCCGAGGTTCCAGCCGTTGAGGAAGAGCTGGATGCGGTAGGCGTGCGCGGGGTCGTCGGTGAGGGTGAGGCCGAGGGAGGCGTCGGTGCCGTGGGGTACGGCGAGGCGGAAGTCGGTGCGGTACCAGGTGACGCCCTGGCGGGTGCCGGTGTGGGGGAGGGTGGTCGGCTGCCAGTGGCGGTCGTCGTGGTGGGGGAGGTGCCAGCCGGCGCGTTCGCCGTGCAGGCCGCCGGTGTTGAGCGGGCCGCGCAGCGGGTCGGCGGGCCCTGCGCCCTGGATCCGCCAGGTCAGCGCCGGGGCCGGGCCGGAGCCGGAGGCAGGGGCGAAGGCGGCCGAGACGAGCCCGCGGGCCGTCTTGTGGGCGTCGTTGGCGCCGCCGTCCTCGTCGTGCGCCATCGGGCGGACCAGTACGGCCAGTACATGCCGGCCCGTGCCGTGCAGCGCTCCCGCGGGCACGGGGAAGGATGCCGTGGCGGACCAGCGGCGCACCCCGGTCTGCTCCTTGGTGGGGACGGGCATCCGGTGGGCGCCCAGCGGGGTGCCGTCCAGCCAGGCCATGAGGAGGCCCTGGGTGCCGGTCCGGTAGGCGAGCTCGACCGTGGCGCTGTCGACCGGTCCGGTGAAGGTGGTGCGGTACCAGACGTCGCCGTAGTGGAAGCCGTAGTCGTCGGCGAAGAGCACCGGGCCGCCCGCCGGCACCGGGGTGGGGCTGTGGGAGGTCCGGCGGTCGGCCACCGCCCAGGCGGAGTCGTCATAGCCGGGCTCGGACTCGGGGTTCTCCTCGGCCCGGCGCCAGCCGGTGAGCTTCGGCAGGGCGAAGGAGGCGGGCCCGGGCAGCTGATGACGGGCCGTCAGACTGCCCGAGGGCGACATGGCGACCGGGACGGGACGGCCGTTCCAGAGCACGGCCTCGATCCCGCGCGGCGCCCAGACCTCCAGACCGCTCGGGGCGGTGGTGTCCCCGGTGAGACGCACGGCGGTCCCCCGCACCTCGACGTCGCGCAGCAGCGCCGGACCGTGCACCAACACGGGGCCCGAGGCGGTGTCGTGGCGCCAGAGCGCGGCGGAGGCGTCGTCGTCGGCCAGGAGCAGCAGCAGGGGTGAGGGGTGGCCGTCCCCGGAGATGTGCAGCCGGGTGAGGCCGGAGAGGGTCGCGGTGATCCTCAGCAGCCCGGCGGAGGCGTCGTACGAGGTCTGCGCGGCGCCGTCGAGGACGCTGACGGTGGGGCGCCGGGAGCAGGCCAGGGCCAGCTCGACGGTGTCCTTGGGGCGGGAGACCAGTACGGCGATGTCCTGGCGTCCGGACTTCTGCTGGAGCATGGGCTGGGCGGTGGTCCAGCGCAGCAGCCGCGAGCCGAGGGTGAGCTCGGTGGCGAGCAGCCTGGCGTCCCGGGCCGGGATGCGGACCGGGACGTTGCGGGTGCCGGTGGCCGTGGGCAGCGGCAGTGTGACCTCGCGGTCGGTGGCGGCGTCATTGCGGGCCACCAGGATGTGAGCCGAGCCGGCGTGGTCGGCCAGGTGGTAGAGGACGACATCGGGGTCGCCCGTGTCGCCGCGGCCGACCCGGTCCAGGCGGGCGAGGCCGGGCACGGTGGCGAGCAGATAGCCGAGCTGTTTCATCGGGGGGATCTTCGAGGTGAGGTTGCGGGCCTCGTCGATGGCGGCGCCGTAGTCGTAGGAGGTGTACACCGCGGGGGCGGGGAGCCAGCCCCAGGAGGTCCCGCCGAAGGTCATGTAGACGTTGTGGACGGTGATGCCGTTGGCCAGGTTGGTGAGGTAGAAGCGGCGTTCATAGGCGGCGTCGCGGGTCGCCCTGGCGCCGGCGTAGCCCTGTCCGTCGAACTCCGCGCCGCCCCAGCAGTCGAACCAGCCGCCGCCGAACTCGGCGAGGAAGCCGGGGGTGCCGGGGCTGGCGGTGGAGCCGCCCTTGGCGCCGCCGCGGCCGAAGAGGCCCCAGTCGGGCGGGGTGTCGTCCGGGGAGGGGTAGCCGTCGAAGGCGTAGAGGTAGCGGCCGCTCTCCCCGTCGGTGGCGAAGGACCCGGGTGTCCAGTAGCCGTTGCGGCCCTTGTCGTTGTGGAACAGCGGCACCTCGATGCCGTCGGCGCGGACCTTGGCGTAGAGATGGGCCATGTAGCGGGCGCCGGTGCCGTCGTGCACATGGGCGGCGTACTCGTTCTCCAGCTGGTACAGCAGTACGGTGCCGCCGCCGGAGGTGTACTGGCGGGGTGCGATCACCGCGTTGACGGCGGTGAGCCACTGGTCGACATGGCCGAGGTAGGTCGGGTCGTCGGTGCGGGCGGTGCCGGCGGTGGCGGTGAGCCAGCCGGGGTAGCCGCCGGCGTCCACCTCGGCGTTGATGTAGGGGCCGGGGCGGACGATGACATGGAGGCCCTCCTCGGCCGCCATGTCGAGCATCGCTCCCAGGTCGCGTACGCCGGTGAAGTCATAGGTCCCCGGTGCGGGGGAGTGGTAGTTCCAGGAGACGTAGATGCAGACGGTGTTGTAGCCGCTCGCCCGGAACTTCTGCAGGATGTCGCGCCACAGGGAGGGGCTGGGCAGCCGGAAGGGGTGGAACTCCCCGGACCAGACCGCGATACGGCGTCCGTCCAGCAGCACGGAGTGGCGGTCGAAACCGACGGTGTGCGCCGCCGGGCGCCCGCCCTGCGCGGGGTGCTCCTTGTCCATCGCCCGGCTGACACCGACAGCCACCGTGGCTCCGGTCGCCAGACCTGCCGCGCCGCCCCCTATGAGCAGACCGAAGCGCCTGCGGCTGAACTCCACGACTGCCTCCACGGCGACCAGGATCAGGCGTCCGTGACTCGGAAACCCGTGCGGATACGCACTGGGCCCGAAGCGTACAACCCGCCCCGGAAGCACCCGGTGGACCCGTGCACCCCACCGTCCCCCGCGCTCCCATCGAGGTATCGCGCTGTCGACCAACCGGCGCAACGCTTGGGGCGCCCAGGAAGGAACGATTCTTCACGGCGTGCGGGGAGCACCCCGGACAGGCGGCCCGCACAACCGCGTCGCGGCACCCCGGGCGCCCGTCCCCTCGGCCGGGCCGCGTTCACCCGGTGCAGCGCCCGGTCGCCGGCACAGGGAGAGCCCGCTGCGGTATGCGCCCGAGTGGCGGGTATGTCCTGGACGAGCCGTGGTTCGGGGCGGTGCCCACACTCACGGCGGCCGCGACGGCGACCGAGCGGCTGCGCCTCGGCACCCTGGTGACCTCAGTCAAGCCTCGTTCGCCTATCGCAGCCTGAGCTGCGGAAACGCTCATCCGGAGCGTCCGGGCCTCGCTCCGGCTCAGATCGCGATGAGTCGGACACCGCCGCCGCAGAGCTTCGCCATGTCATCGACGTCCGAGGTCAACATGACCACCGGCCCCGGTTGGCGCAGAGCCATCTCGGCGACTGTCGCGTCGATCGCGTACTTGTGGCCGTGCAGGCCGGTCTGCTTCAGCAGTTTGGCTGAGGCCCTTGCGGCCTGCTCCGTGACCGCCTCGACCTTGACCCGGGAGAGGGCCCAGTTCAGCCGGGCTTCGTTCACGCGTGCGTGCGTGACTTCCACGATGGTGTTCGCGCCGACGACGAAGTCGGCACCCATGGCGTGGAACACCTGGAGCATCGCCAGCACGCCCCGGTCCTGTGTGATCCACGAGGACAGTCCCTGAGCGTCCAACACCACGGTCTCGAAGCGCTCGGTCACGCAGCGCTCGCCGAACCTGCCGTCCCGGCGGAGCCGAAGATCCTCGCGTGCGCCTCGGACAGCTCCGCATCGGTGAACTGGCCCTGCTCCTCCTGGTAGCGGCGGAGATCGTCCGCGAGCAGTTGGTGCCGGATTTGGCGGGCGACGGCTTCCGCGACGTATCCGGACACGTTGTCGGTGAGCTTCTTGAGCTCGGCCACCTGTTCCGTCGGGAGCGTGACGGTGATGCGCGTGGTTGCTGACATGAGGCAAGCATACTGCGATATGCGCCCGACGCGGTGGGCTTCTCTCGACGTAGGGTCGCCAGTATGCGCTTGAGTACGGTGATCCTCCCCATCCATCGGTGGGCCGAGGGGCAGAAGATCTGGCGGCGGGCCGAGGAACTCGGCTTCCACGCCGCGTACACCTACGACCACCTGTCGTGGCGGTCGTTCCGGGACGAGCCGTGGTTCGGGGCGGTGCCCACACTCACGGCGGCCGCGACGGCGACCGAGCGGCTGCGCCTCGGCACCCTGGTGACCTCGCCGAACTTCCGCCACCCGGTGACCCTCGCCAAGGAGCTGGTCTCGGTGGACGACGTGTCCGGCGGCCGTCTGACGGTCGGGATCGGGGCCGGCGGGGTCGGGTACGACGCGACGGCGATGGGGCAGCAGGCCTGGTCGCCGAAGGAGCGCGCGGAGCGGTTCGGCGAGTTCCTGCCGCTGCTGGACAAGCTGCTCACCCAGGACGCGACCACCGAGAGCGGCACCTACTACTCGGCGTCCGAGGCCCGCAACATCCCCGGGTGTGTGCAACGGCCCCGGGTGCCGTTCTATGTGGCCGCCACCGGCCCGCGCGGGCTGAGGCTCGCCGCCGAGTACGGGCAGGGCTGGGTGACCTACGGCGACCCGCGCGGCCCGGCGGATGTGCCGATGGAGCAGGCACCCGCGGTGATCGCGGGGCAGCTGGAGAAGCTGGCCGCCGCCTGCGAGGCCCAGGGCCGCGACCTGGCAGAGCTGGAGAAGGTGCTGCTGCACGGCTCCACGGTCGAGAAGCCGCTCGTCTCGTTGGACGCCTTCGTCGACTGGGCCGGCCGCTACCAGGAACTGGGCATGACCGAGCTGGTGATCCACTGGCCGGTGCCGGACTCGATCTTCGAGGCAGACCTCGCCGTCTTCGAGCAGATCGCAACGGAGGGCCTGGCGCAGCTCGGCTGAGGAGTGCCGGAACGGGGCCGCGCGACGCCGGGGTGTGCGGTCGGGCAGCCCCGGCACCGGCCTTCCGCGCCGCCGCGACCGCCCGTCGCCGCGGCGGCGCCGCAGTGGCCCCGCACCGCGGCCGGTGAACCCCGCGCCGTGCGGTGGGAACTCCTCCGCGCCGGTCCCGCCCAAGCGGCGATCATGCCTCCGACCTGCCGGAGGTCCGCCCGCGGGGCGGAAGGAGGCCTTGTACGGGGGTGCCAGATAACGATCCGTACGGCAGCAATCGAGCAGTTGCGGACAGCTCAGACATAGTGCGTTGTAGGCGACCTGACAGATCGCGATAATCGGCCCTTGACCGCGTTCGGGGGCTGACCAGGGGGATCAGGCGAGTCGGCCCGGACCGGTACCCATCCCTGACCCGCTGGGAGTACCCGTGCACCCGCCCGAGCCGGAGGCGGCAGCGCCACCGCCGTCCGACCCTCCACCAGTGACCTACGACGGCGGCGCCACCGCACCCCGCCGCCTGCCCAGAGCGGTGACGGTCGCACTGGCCACCGCGGGACTGCTGGCGGTCACCGCCGCCAGTGCCGCGGTGACGGTGGCGGTCGGCAGGCCGCCGCAGCACACCACCGCGGCGCAGGGGGCGCCGTCCGCATCGGCGTCGGCCTCCGCGTCGGCGTCTGCTGACGCGTCCGCCTCGGCGACCCCGCCCGCGCCGAGCTCGGCGCCGCCGTCGCCCAGCGCGAGCAAGACCCCGCGCTCCACCGTCACCGGACGGGTGTCGGGGGACGCCCACACCGGTGACCTGCGTTTCTTCCTGCTGCCCGTGCCCACGGACGCCGAGGTGTACGGGAACGGAGACGGGACGAAGCTGTCGCTCACGGCAGTCGCCGAGGACTTCGGCAACACCACCGAGACCAAGGGCATCCTGCGCGACTACGGATTCCGCTCCGCCGCCTACCGCGTCTACCGGACCGCGGACGGCTCCGCCGAGGTGACCTCCCGGCTGATCCGGTTCGGCAGCGCCAACAAGGCGAGCTGGTTCGTACAGGGCATGTCGATGAACGGGACCGCCTTCTCCGTACCCGGTGTGCCGGGTGCCCGCGGCTTCATCATCAAGCCGAAGCAGGAAGGGGAGACCGGCACACTGATCGGCCTGTTCCACCAGGGCGACGTGGAGGTCCAGATCGGCGTGGAGGTCAAGGGGACTCCGGACAAGTCCGTGCTCACCGACCTGCTGAAGCGCCAGCAGAAGCGCCTGCGAACCGGGCGCTGAGCCCGTGCCCCCCGCCCAGAGACCGTGGAGTGTCCCTTGAGCACCGATTCCGCGGAGCAGCGCGCTCCCGACGACGTCCCCGCCGACTTCGACCCCTGGAAGCCCTATCCGTCCGGTGAGGCGCCCGCCCTCGCCGCCGCGCCGGTACCCGCGCCCGCCGACGACGGGAAGCCGCCGGCCCGGCCCCGGTCATGGGGCCGCCGCACCGCACTGCTGATCGCCGCCTCCCTGGTGCTGGGCGTGCTCGCCGGGGGCGGGGTCGGCTACGCCGTGCAGTCCCACCGGCCGCCGACGCCGCTGCCCCCGCTGACGGCACCGCAGCCGCACTACCCGGCCGGGTCGCTGAACGCCGCGGCGGCCGCCGCAGCGGCACCCGCCGCGCAGGCCGTCGACGGCGACCTGCGCAAACTGCTGCTCAAGAAGCCCAAGGGCGTCAAGGACTGGGACTACCTCCCCGGCGAGGACGGCTGGATGTCCGCCGCCGACATGGCGCTGCTGTGGGGCGACTCGGACGATGCGTTCCGTGCCCTGCTGGGCGCCGGCTTCCGCCGCGCCGCAGAGGTCAGCTGGCGGGAGGGTGACACCGATGTACGGGTCCGGCTGATCCAGTACCAGCCAGGACATGCCTCGGAGACGTCCAAGGCCATCTCCGACGCCGAGAACTGCGGCAGCTTCAAGGACGACCCCTGCACCGAGCAGAAGATCCCCGGGACGGACACCGGGGTCGTCTACACCACCGACAAGAGCCAGGCCTATGCCGAGTCCACGGAGCGCTTCTACTTCGGGCTGGCCGTCGCACGCTACGGAGACGTGGTGATGCGCATCGATGTGCACTCGCCCAGGAAGGTGGACATCCGCCACGTGGCAGACCTCGCCAAGCGCCAGTGGGAGCTGCTGTGACCGACCTGCAGAACCCGAGCGGCCCCGCCGTGCCCGACGGCGCGCAGCTGCCGACCGGTGACCACCCCGACGGCCCGGGGCGTTCGCCGCTGCCGTCCCGAGCGGTGCCCCCGCTCGCCCGGCCCGCCGGCGCCGGGTGCTCCGGCCGGTCGCCGCCGTGGTGGCCGCAGCCCTGGCCGGCGTCGGCGTCGGCGAGGTGCTGCTGCACACCGCCTACCAGGACGACACCACCGCGGCAGCCGCCCCGGCGGCGACCGCGCCCACCGTGGCGCCCTCACCCGCCTGGGGCGGCCACTCCAACGGCAACCACTTCGGGTCGCTGCGCGACCTGCTGCTGCCGGTGCCGGACTCCTACACGCTCGGCCCCGACAGCGGCGGGTCCGGCAATGACGCCGAGCTCAACAGCAAGCAGCTGGCGTCCCGGGAGGAGGAGGCCCTCAAGACCGTCCCCAAGAAGAACCGCAAGACGGTCGAGAAGGCCTGGAAGTCGCTGCACCTGCGCGCCAGCGGACTGCGCACCTACCAGGACCGCAGCGGCGGCCTCATGGTGGAGATGCGGCTCGACCAGTTCAACCAGCAGGCCGTCGCCGCGGCCAGCGCCTTCAACGGGGCGGTGGTCGACGCCAGCGGCGCCTTCCGGCAGGGACCGGCCGTCGCCGGGCATCAGAACGCCCGCTGTGTGCTTCCGCCGCTCGAACCGTCGGCCAAGATCGACTTCATGACCTGCTTCGCCGCCGAGGGCGACCTCCTGATCTCCATGGACGTCACCGGCGTTACACCGCTGGACAAGGACGGAGCCGTGCAGCTGCTCAAGGCGCAGCTGGACCGTCTGGCACGCCCGGGAGCCGCAGTATGACGGACCAGCAGATCCCCGCCGCACTGGAAGCCGGTACGCAGGTCCTCGCTGCCGACCCCGGGGCACCGGTCGCCGACACCGAGCCGCAGCCGCCCCGCAACCGGCGCAGGCTGCGCACCGTGCTGCGCTGGGGCGCAGCCGTCCTGGTCCTCGGCCTCGCCGGCACCGAAGCCGCCATCGCCGTCACCACACCGGACCGCACCGACATCCCAGGGCTGCGGACCGCCCCGGACGGCCGCTACGCCTTCCCGGAACTGACGCTGCCGCCGCTGCCCTCCGGCAGGCCGAGCCCCTTCGCCAACGGCAACGACGGCCGCCACTGGGCAGATCTGCGCGGCCTGCTGCTGCCCGCGCCCAAGGAGGCGACGAACGTCACCACCTCCGCCAGGTCGAGCAGCGCGGACCAGGAGTGCAAGGCCTTCACCCTGCTCTTCACCGACTCCGCGAGGACCGGCCGCCAGATGAAGGAGAGCCTCTGCCGCCGCGGCGCGGGCCGCACCTGGACCACGCCCGACGGCACCCGCACCGAGATCCGGCTGGTGGGCTTTGGCTCCCAGGCGGAGTCGCAGGCCTTCTACTCCGCCATCTACGGCACCGGGGTGAAGACGGTCTCCAACAGCTTCGCCGCCGACAACGCCGACTTCCAGCTCCCGTCAGGCCTGGAGAGTCTGGCGCTGTCGGAGCCCAAGCAGATCGGCGGCAAGCAGCGCGACATCGTCCACGTCGTGGAACTGCGTGCCGGAGACCTGGTGGGCGCCGTGGTGATGAGCAACCCCGCGGGGGTGCCCGCGACCGCCTATCGGCAGGTGGTCACGGACCAGGGCGAGCTGCTCGGCTGAACGCCGCGCACTCCCGGCCCGGGGCCGTCCCCTAGGGGACGACCCCGGGCGGGTACGCCTCAGGGAGCAGGAGGTGATCACCTTCCCAGGGCATGTCGCTGCGGCCCCGGGACCGCTAGGTTCTGAGCGTGTCGTCAGTCATCACCACGGACAGTCTCACCAAGAGCTTCCCCGGGTCACCGCGCTGGACCGGCTCACAGTCGATGTGCAGCCCGGTGTGGTCGGCCTGGTCGGATCCAATGGCGCGGGCAAGTCCACGCTGATCAAGATCCTGCTCGGGCTGGCTCCCGCCACCTCCGGCACCGCCCGCGTCCTCGGCCTGGACGTCGCGACCGACGGTCCCGCCATCCGGGAGCGGGTCGGCTACATGCCGGAGCACGACTGCCTGCCGCCGGATGTCTCGGCGACCGAGTTCGTCGTCCACATGGCGCGGATGTCGGGGCTGCCGGCGGCCGCGGCCCGCGAGCGCACCGCCGACACCCTGCGCCATGTCGGTCTGTACGAGGAGCGCTACCGGCCCATCGGCGGCTACTCCACCGGCATGAAGCAGCGGGTCAAGCTCGCCCAGGCGCTGGTCCACGACCCCCAGCTGGTGCTGCTGGACGAGCCCACCAACGGGCTCGACCCGGTGGGCCGTGACGACATGCTCGGCCTGATCCGCCGCATCCACACCGACTTCGGCATCTCCGTGCTGGTCACCTCGCACCTGCTGGGCGAGCTGGAGCGGACCTGCGACCACCTGGTCGTCATCGACGGCGGGCGGCTGCTGCGCTCCTCGTCCACCGCGTCCTTCACCGAGGCCATCCAGCTGCTGGCCGTCGAGGTTGCCGCCGACGACGTGGAGCCGGGCACCGACGCCGACCCCGACAGCGCGGTGCGCGACCGGCTGACGGCGGCCGGGCTGACCGTGCGGCCCGACACCGCCGCGGGCGAACTGGGCGGCCGGATCATGCTGGTGGAGATCGCGGACGACGACACCTACGACATCGTCCGCGACACCGTGGCCGACCTCGGCCTGGGCCTGGTCCGCATGGAGCAGCGCCGCCACCGGGTCGTGGAGATCTTCCACGACGGCGACACCGACCACCTCGACGACCAGCACAAGGAGGGTTCCGCAGATGTCGGTGCCGTCTGAGGCCGCAGCCGCCGCCACCCCGCGGACCGGGGTGATCCACAACATCGGGTACCGCAACTACACCGGTCCGCGCCTGGGCCGCAGCTATGCCACCCGGTCGCTCTTCGTGCAGAGCCTGCGCGGCGCCTACGGACTCGGCCGCTCCGCCAAGTCCAAGGTGCTGCCCATGGTGCTGCTGGGCGCGATGTGCGTCCCCGCGCTGATCATCGTGGCGCTTGCGGTCTCCACCAACGCGGAGAAGCTGGCGACGGACTACCCGTCCTACCTCTCCAGCACCAGCACCCTGTTCGGCATCTTCCTCGCCGCACAGGCACCGGTGGCGCTCTCCCGCGACCTGCGGTTCATGACCGTGCCGCTGTACTTCTCCCGGCCGCTCACCCGCACCGACTACGTGCGGGCCAAGTTCGCCGCGATGACGGCCGCGCTGCTGATCCTCACCGGGCTGCCGGTGGTCATCCTCTACCTCGGCGCCCTGCTGGCCGGTATGGACGTGGGCCACAACACCGCCCACGCCCTCTACGGCCTGGGCACCGCGCTGCTCTACTCCGTCCTCTACGCCGCCGTCGGACTGGTGGTGGCAGCGGCCACCCCGCGGCGCGGCTTCGGAGTGGCGGCCATCATCGGCGTCCTGGTCGTCTCCACCACCGTGGCCGGTATCGCCTGGGCCCTGATCGGCGGCCCCACCGGCTCGCCCAACGCCAACTGGGCCGGGCTGCTCTCCCCGTCCACCCTGGTCGACTCGCTCTCCACCTGGCTGTTCCGGCTGCCGCAGGGCGACGGACCGAGCTGGCCGCCGAGCAACGGCGGCATCGTCTTCCTCGCCGAGTTCATCGTGATCGCCGCGGCCTCCTACGGGCTGCTGCTGCGCCGCTACCGGAAGTTCTGACAGGGAGTCAGCCAAGCCATGGCCACCATCAGCATCGACGGCGTCTCCCGCTGGTTCGGCAACGTCGTCGCCGTGAACGACATCACCATGCAGATCGGCCCCGGCGTCACCGGTCTGCTCGGCCCCAACGGCGCCGGCAAGTCCACCCTCATCCACATGATGAGCGGATTCCTGGCGCCGTCCGCCGGCTCCGTCACCCTCGACGGGCAGCCCATCTGGCGCAACCAGCAGGTCTACCGGCAGATCGGACTCGTCCCGGAGCGGGAGTCCATGTACGACTTCCTCACGGGCCGGCAGTTCGTGCTGGCCAACGCGGAGCTGCACGGGCTGCCCGACCCGGGGGCGGCCGCCGCGCGGGCGCTGGCCACCGTGGAGATGGAGTACGCCCAGGACCGCAGGACCGGCACCTACTCCAAGGGTATGAAGCAGCGGGTCAAGATGGCCTCCGCGCTGGTCCACGACCCCGCGGTGCTGCTGCTGGACGAGCCCTTCAACGGCATGGACCCCCGCCAGCGCCTCCATCTGATGGAGCTGCTGCGCCGCTTCGGCGCCGACGGGCGCACCGTCCTCTTCTCCTCGCACATCCTGGAGGAGGTCGAGCAGCTCGCCCGGCACATCGAGGTGGTGGTCGCCGGCCGGCACGCGGCATCCGGCGACTTCCGCCGGATCCGCCGGCTGATGACCGACCGCCCGCACCGCTATCTGGTGCGGTCCAGCGACGACCGGGCGCTCGCCGCGGCACTGATCGCGGACGGCTCCACCGCCGGCATCGAGCTGGACGGGCAGGAGAAGGCGCTGCGCGTCCAGGCCGTGGACTTCCACCGCTTCACCCGGCTGCTGCCGCGCGTCGCCCATGAGGCGGGCATCCGGCTCTACACCGTCGCACCGGCGGACGAGTCCCTGGAGAGCGTCTTCTCCTACCTCGTCGCTTCCTGACCTGTCGTCAGAATCCCTACCCAGAGAGGCCCACCACCGTGAACCCGACCGTCGCCAGGCTGACCGTACGCGGCCTGCTGGGCCGCCGCCGCGGCGTCCTGCTGCTGGTCGTCCCCGTGCTGCTGCTGCTCCTCTCGGTGCTGGTGCGGGCCTCCAACGGGCAGGACCACGACATCGCCGTGGACGTCCTCGGCACCCTCGCGCTCGGCACCCTGGTCCCGCTGCTCGGCCTGATCGCCGGCACCGGTGCCATCTCCACCGAGATCGACGACGGCTCCATCGTCTATCTGCTGGCCAAGCCGCAGCCGCGCTGGAAGATCATCGTCACCAAGCTGGCCGTCGCCATCGGCTGCACCACCGTCTTCGCGGCACTGCCCACCTTCCTGGCCGGCCTCATCCTCTACGGCACCACGGACGGCCTGGCCGCCGGCTACGGCCTGGGGGCGCTTGTCGCAGGGGCCGCCTACAGTGCCCTCTTCCTGCTGCTCGGCGTCGCCACCCGGCATGCCGTGGTGGTCGGCCTGATGTACTCGCTGATCTGGGAGAGCCTGGTCGGCAACTTCGTGCACGGGGCCCGGACGCTGTCCATCCAGCAGTGGGGCCTCTCGCTCGCCAAGGCGGTCGCCCACCACGGAGTGATCGCCGCCGATGTCTCGCTGCCGGTCGCAGTGCCGCTGCTGATCGTGGTCACGCTGGGCGCCACCGCCTTCGCCGCGGTACGCCTGGGCGGCTTCACCCTCGCAGGCGAGGAGTAGCCCCGGCGCCGGGCTCCGCATGCAACCGCGGCCCGACACCTCCCCCGCCCCGGCCGACCGGGACCGGTGAGGTGTCGGGCCGCAGCCGGTGTCGGGTGTTGGGTGTCGGGCGCTGGGTGTCAGGCGCCGGGCAGGCCGAAGAGCCGCTCCAGGACCAGGGCCACACCGTCCTGCTCGTTGGAGGCGGTGAGCTCGTCGGCGACGGCCTTCAGCTCGGCATGGGCGTTGGCCATCGCGACGCCGTGGGCGGCCCAGGCGAACATCGGGATGTCGTTGGGCATGTCGCCGAAGGCGATGGTCTCCGCCGCGGTGACACCCAGACGGCGGGCCGCGATGCCCAGCCCGGTGGCCTTGGTGAGGCCGAGCGGCAGCAGTTCCACGATGCCCTCGCCGGCCATCACCACGCCGACCAGGTCGCCCACCACCGCACGGGCGGCGGCGGCCAGGTCGTCGTCGCCCATACCGGGGTGCTGGATGTAGAGCTTGCCGATGGGCTCGCTCCACAGGCCGCGGTGGTCCTCCAGCCTGGTCATCGGCAGATCGGCGATGATCAGCTCAAAGCCGGGGCCGGCCACCATCCGACCGTCCACGCCGTCCTGGTGGGCGGCGGCCGACAGCGGTCCCACCTCCGCCTCGATCTTGGCCAGCGCCAGCGCGGCCAGCTGCCGGTCGAGGGTGACCGAGGTGATCAGCCGGTGGGCGCCCGCGTCGTAGACCTGTGCGCCCTGCCCGCAGACGGCCAGACCGGTGTACCCGATGTCGTCCAGCACGGAGCGGGTCACGGCCGCCGGGCGGCCGGTCACCACGATGTGCACCGCGCCGGCGGCGGATGCCGCCGCCAGCGCGGCCAGGGTACGGGGGGAGACCGTCTCCGACCCGGTCAGCAGGGTGCCGTCCAGATCGGTGGCGATCAGCCGGTAGGGGATGCGGGGACTGCTCACTTGCGGAGGGGCTCCAGTACCTCTCGCCCGCCCAGGAACGGCCGCAGCGCCGTGGGGACCACCACCGAGCCGTCGGCCTGCTGGTGGTTCTCCAGGATCGCCACGATGGTGCGCGGGACCGCGACCAGGGTGCCGTTGAGGGTGGCCAGCGGCCGCACGCCGTCCGCGCCGCGCATCCGGATGGAGAGCCGGCGCGACTGGTACTCGGTGGTGTTGGACGTCGAGGTGACCTCGCGGTACTTGCCCTGGGTGGGGATCCAGGCCTCGATGTCGAACTTGCGGGCCGCCGAGGCGCCCAGGTCGCCGGAGGCCACATCGATCACCCGGTAGGGGATCTCCAGCGCGTTGAGGAAGTCCTTCTCCCACTGGAGCAGACGGCGGTGCTCGGCCTCCGCCTCCTCCGGGGTGGTGTAGACGAACATCTCGACCTTGTCGAACTGGTGCACCCGGATGATGCCGCGGGTGTCCTTGCCGTAGGTCCCGGCCTCACGGCGGAAGCAGGGAGAGTAACCGGCATACCGCAGCGGCAGCCGGTCGGCCTCGATGATCTCGTCCATGTGGTAGCCGGCCAGCGGCACCTCGGAGGTGCCCACCAGGTAGAAGTCGTCCTGCTCCAGGCGGAAGACGTTCTCCGCCGCCTGGCCCAGGAAGCCGGTGCCCTCCATGGCGCGGGGCTTCACCAGTGCCGGGGTGATCATCGGGGTGAATCCCGCCGTCACCGCCTGGTCGACGGCCATGTTCACCAGGGCCAGCTCCAGCAGGGCGCCGATGCCGGTGAGGTAGTAGAAGCGGGAGCCGGAGACCTTGGCGGCGCGCTCGGTGTCGATCGCACCGAGGATCCGGCCGAGCTCGACATGGTCGCGGGCCTCGAAGCCCTCGGCGGCGAAGTCGCGCGGGGTGCCGATCTCCTCGAGGGTGACAAAGTCCTCCTCGCCGCCGACCGGGGCCTCCGGGTCGATCAGGTTGGCGAGCCGGCGGAGCAGCTGCTCGGCCTCCTCCTTGGCCGCGCTCTGCTCGGCGTCGGCCGCCTTGACCTCGGCGGCCAGTGCGGAGGCGCGCTTCAGCAGCCCGCCCTTCTCCTCGCCCTGGGCCTTGGGGATCTGCTTGCCGAGGATCTTCTGCTCATTGCGCAGGTCGTCGAAGCGACTGCCGGAGGACCTGCGCCGCTCGTCGGCGGCGAGCAGGGCGTCGACGAGGTCGACGTCCTCACCACGGGCACGCTGGGAGGCGCGCACTCGGTCGGGGTCCTCACGAAGCAGGCGAAGGTCAATCACAGCACGAAGCCTACCGGGGCCAGAGGGCTGATCCGCCAACCTTTTCGGGTCGGCGGCGTCGGAGCGCCCGGAGAGCGGAAGAGATCACTCCGGATTGATTTGTTGCGCGGATAGAGCGTGTTTGTCGCTTTCCATCCGAGTTCTCTGAGATCATCTCTACTGGGGATAACTGGGCCTCCCCTGTGGATAACCGGCTGTGCACACCTCCCGCCGGAGATTCATCCACAGGCTGTGTGGTGCCGCTGTGGACTACTGACCGCGGGGCGTCTGCCGGTGGGCAAAGCTCCCAAACTCCCCCATCAGCAGGAAATCGAGCACCCAATCGAGTGATGCGTGATCACTGTTGTGACAGGATTCCGACATGTCCGGTTGGGGGGCACCTCTACCGTCCATGACGTTTTGTCGACTCATCCCCAGGACCTGTGGATAACTTGACCTGCTGTGGATTTCCGGCTGCGCCCCAGGTGGGGGGTGGGATGGTCATCCCCTGGATGGCGGAAAAGTCGACTGATTGACACCGATCTGACCTGATCAGTACTGATCTGTCCTGATCAGGCAGCAGTGGTCAGCGTTCGCCGCGTCCGTCCATGCACCGCGCCAGCCACTCCGCCGCCCCGGTGAAGTCCACATCCGAGGTGCCGGGCCGCAGCGTCGGCTTCACCTCGTCCGCCCTCGGATAGGAGCCCAGGAACCGCACCTTGGGGCAGATGCGCTTCAGCCCCATCAGGGCCTCACCCACCCGGCGGTCCACAATGTGGCCCTCGCAGTCGATCGAGAAGCAGTATTTCCCCAGCCCCTCCCCGGTGGGCCTGGATTCGATCCGCATCAGGTTGACGCCGCGGGCCGCGAACTCCTGGAGCAGCTCCAGCAGTGCGCCCGGATGGTCGTCGCCCAGCCACACCACCGCCGACGTCTTGTCGGCCCCTGTGGGGGAGGACGTCCGCCCGGGGCGGCCCACCAGAACGAAGCGGGTGGTCGCCGAGCGGCCGCCGTGGATATCGGTGACCAGCGGCTGCAATCCGTACATGGACGCGGCGAACTCGCCCGCGAAAGCGCCGTCGAACCGGCCCTCCTGCACCTGCCGGGCCCCGTCGGCGTTGGACGCGGCGGACTCCCAGAGCGCATCCGGCAGATGGGCCTCCAGCCACTTGCGCACCTGGGGCTGCGCCACCGGATGCCCGGTGACCGTCTTCACATCGGCCAGCGCCGTCCCCGGCCGCACCAGCAGCGCGAAGGCGATCGGCAGCAGCACCTCGCGGTAGATCATCAGCGGCGAGCCGGTGGCCAACTCGTCCAGAGTGGCGGTGACCCCGCCCTCCACCGAGTTCTCGATCGCCACCAGGGCGCCCGCCGCCTCGCCGCGGCGGACGGCGTCCAGCACCGCGGGCACCGAGACCATCGGCACCAGCTCCCGGGTCGCAGCCTCGGGAAGCGAGCGCAGGGCGGCCTCGGTGAAGGTGCCCTCGGGCCCGAGGTAGGTGTAGCGGGTGGCCGACATGCCGCCTCCGTACGGTGTGCTGCTGGGGAGTCCGCATACGGACGTCCGTTTCGCCACCTTAGCCACTCCGGTCCCGATACCGTGACCTGTTCCGCTCAGTGGGACCGCATCTGTGCGACCGGCCCCCCGGGCCCGGTCATGACTCCAGCAGCGCCTGGCCGACATAGCCGCCCGGTGCCGCGCCCCCCGGCACCGCGTACAGCCCGCTCGCCTCGTGCCTGAGGAACCGCGAGAGGCTGTCCGCGCCCGCCAGCTTGCGCTGCACCGGGACGAAGCCGGTCAGCGGATCGGACTGGAAGGCGATGAAGAGCAGACCCGCGTCGGGTGCGCCGTCCGCCCGGAAGCCGTCGTGGTACGAGAAGCCGCGGCGCAGCATCGTCGCCCCGCTGTTGGCCGCCGGCGCCGCCACCCGGATGTGGGCGTCGGCCGGCACCGCGAGGGTGCCGTCGGGGTTCTGCCGGGCCAGGTCCACGGCGGTGGTCTCGGTGCCGCCGGAGAGCGGCGCGCCGTCCGACTTGCGGCGGCCGATCACCCGCTCCTGCCGGTCGACCGGCAGGTTCTCCCAGTTGTCCAGCAGCATCCGGATCCGGCGTACCACCGCATAGGATCCGCCGGACATCCAGGCCGGGTCGGCCGGCCCCGCGGGGACGAAGACCTTGGCGGCGAAGGAGGCGTCGGATGCCCTGGGGTTGTTGGTGCCGTCCAGCTGCCCCATCAGATTGCGGGTGGTCATCGGACGGGCTGTCGCGCCCGGGGAGCGGCTGAACCCCGACATCTGCCAGCGGACCGACGCCGTCCCGGCGGCCTGCTGCTGGAGTACCCGCAGTGCGTGGAACGCGACCAGGGCGTCGTCGGCGCAGATCTGCACCCACAGATCGCCGTCGCTGCGGGAGCGGTCGATGGCGTCGTCCGGGAAGTCCGGCAGCGGGGCCAGGGCCTCGGGGCGTGCCGCGGCCAGGCCGGTCCGGTCGAAGAACGAGGCGCCGAAGCCGAAGGTCACCGTGAGCGAGCAGGGCCCGGCGTCCAGGGCGATCTGGTTCTCATGGCCGGTCGCGGGACGGCCCTCGGCCAGCCGGGCCGCCGAGTCGGACCACCGACGCATCAGCGCGGCGGTGCCCGCCCGGGTGGCTCCGGTGGCCAGGTCGAACGCGACCAGCAGCGCCTGGGACTGCTGGTTCTGCACGATGCCAGCCTGGTGCACGCCGTGGAACGGCACCGACGCCGCCCCCAGCGACGGCGCCGCACCGTCGTCCCCCGCCGCCGCGCGGCCGAACACACCGCCGGCCGCGCCGACGGCCAGCCCGGCCGCCCCTGCCGCACCGAGAAGCCCGCGCCGGGTGAGCACGGCCCGCCGATCGGCCGAGTCGCCGTCGTCGGCGCCGCTGCCGGTCGTACCGGTGTGGGTGGTGCTGCTGTTCTGCGCCATGCCCCTGCCTGTCGTGCCCGTGTCTGTCGTGCCCGTGCCTGCCGTACCCGCTGCCGCCGGTTCACGGCCGCGGTCCCTCATCCGATCCGCACCGGTGCGGTCTCGGTGGTCTCGTCGATGTCGGACGACCGTACGGTCAGCGACAGCTGCCAGTCGCCGGCCATGGGCAGCTGCACCTGGCCGTACCAGTGGCCGCCCGTCGCCTTCTGCAGGGTCGGCCGCAGCGGTCCCAGCTTCTTCGCCGGCAGGTCGAAGGCGACCCGCACCTCGGGGACCTCCACCGGCTTGCCGGCGGCGTCGGTGATCGCCACATGCAGGGTGTTGGGGCCGCTGCGCGCCGGGTCCAGCACGATGGCGGCATTGCCCTTGGCGCCGGCACCGCTGCCCCCGGTGTCATAGGGGATGGTGAGGTTGACCGGTTGTGCAGCCGCCGCAGCCGGTGCCGCCGTGCCCGCCGCCGTGGCGACCTGGGCGGTGCGTCCGGGCGGGGCGTTGGTCAGCAGCGTGGTGACGGCCAGGACCGCCACCGCCACGCCGGCCTCCACCAGCACCGAACGCCGCAGCCCGGAGCGGTCGGCGCCGGCGGCCTGCTCCCTGGCCGCCGCCTGTTCCTTGGCCCGCCGGTCCGCGGCTGCGACGCGCAGTGCCCGCTGACGCTCCAGCTGGGCCCGCCGCTTGGCGTCCCGGGGGGTGTCGTCGGCGCCCGCGGCCACCGGCTCGGGTTCCACCGGGGCCACAACCAGCTCCGGGAGGGGGCCCAGGGCGCGCAGCCGGGCCGTCCAGCCGCGGGAGAACCAGGCAGCGCCCAGCAGCACCACCACACAGCCGATCTTCACCAGCAGCAGCCGGCCGTAGTCGGTGCCGGTGAAGGCGCTCCAGGAACCCAGCCCGCGCCAGGCCTGGTAGACACCCGTCGCCACCAGCACCGTCACACACCAGAACGCGGTCCGGGAGAAGACACCGACGGCGCCCGCCGTGACGCCGCCCCGGTCGCGGGGAACGGACAGGCCGATCAGCAGCGTCACCAGTCCGCCCAGCCAGACCGCCATGGCGACCAGGTGCAGCATGTCCAGCGGCAGCGCCAGATCCACCTGGAGGCCCACCGCGGCATGGTCGGCGCCGGCCCAGGTGGCGGCCAGCGCCAGGGCGAGCAGCAGCCCCGCGACGCCCAGGCCGATCCTGGCCTCGCGCTCCGAGCGACCGGCCGCACGCTGCTCCAGCCGGCGCAGCTCGGCCTCCTCGGAGTCCTCCGAGCCGGCCGCCGCCGCGGGCGTGCCCGCCGCCGCGGCCTGCCCGCTCTGCGACAGCTGTCCCACCAGCAGCGACAGGAAGACGCCGGCCGCTGCCAGCAGCAGCAGACGGGCGGCGAGGGCGGTTCCCAGCCGTTCGTCCAGGGTGGTGCGCACCAGCGACAGATCGAAGGCGTCGCCCAGGCCGCTGCCCTTCTCATAGGGGCCGCGCAGCAGCACCACCGCCACGGTGGAGAGCAGCAGACCGCCCCAGCCGGTCATCAGCAGCCGCTGCACCGGCCGTGCGGACACCCCGCGGGGCCAGCAGAGCAGGATGAACGCGGCCGAGCCGACCAGCAGGGCGAAGGTCCCGTACGCCACCGCGCGAGCGATGCCGTAGAGGGCGCCGACCGTGCTCGATCCGCCCTCGCGCCCCGCCACCGCGGCGGGCACCGCGGTCTGGGTCTGCTTGCCGATGGAGAAGGTGAAGGCTCCGGAGACCGGGTGCGAGTCCTCGGAGACCGCCCGCCAGGAGACCGTGTAGGTGCCCTGGGCCAGCCCGTCGCGCAGCTGCACGGCGGCGGTGGCGTCCTTGCCGTCGGCGTGTGCGGGGGAGCCCAGGTCGGCCTGCTTGCCGCCGGGGTCGAAGACCTGCACGGAGTTGTCGGAGAGGGTGACGCCCTCGCTGAAGGTCAGCACCACCTGGCTGGGAGCGGTGGCCACCACCGAGTCGGGGGCGGGGTCGGTGGAGACCAGGGCGGCGTGTGCGGAGGCGGTGCCCGCGCCGCCGAGCAGCAGCGCGAGAGCGGCGCTCAGCACCAGCAGCAGGGCGGCTGCGGGACGGCGCAGGCGTCTGCGGTCGATGGTGGAGGTCATGTCCGGTCCCTCCGATCAGTTTCCGGCGCCGGGCGGCCGGTAGGCGACGGGCTGTATGGGCACCTTCACCGCGATGGTTCCCGATGCGGCGAAGGTGAGGTCGAGTTCCACGGTCCGGCCGACCTGGGGCCGGCCGGTCAACCCGATGATCATCAGATGGTCGGCGCCGCGGGAGAAGGCCGCGCTGCCGTGGGCGGGCACGGTGAGGCTCTCCAGCGGCTCCATGGAGGCCGTGGTGGAGCGGTGCATGGTCACCGAGCCGGCGTCCGGGCTGGCCACCCGGAGCAGCCGGTCGGCGGTGCCGCCGCTGTTGTGCAGGGTGAGATAGCCGGCGGCGGCGCCCGAGGAGGCGGGCAGCGGGATGTACGGGTCGCTGACGCTGATCCGCGCCACCCCGCCGCCCGAGCCCAGCCGGGCCTCGGCCGACGGACCGCCGCCGGCCGGGGAGCCGCAGCCCGCGAGGGCCACGGCGGCCGCTCCGGCTGCGACGGCGGCTGCGGCCCGCGGCCGGATCACGGCTGTACCCCCTTGGCCAGCAGCGGCAGGTCGTGTGCGAAGACCTGCACCGAGCTCTGGCTCAGATAGAGGATGTGCGCCTTGTCGTCGGAGGGCAGGAAGGCCAGCACCTGGGCACCGTGGGTGGAGGTGACCGAGCCGTCCTTGTTGACCACCGGGTCCTCCACCAGGATGCCCAGCGGCTTGGCGGCCCTCTTGACCTGCTCCAGATCGCCGGTGAGGCCGATGAAGCGGGTGTTGAAGGAGGCGAGCCAGCTGCGCAGCCGCTTGGGGGTGTCGCGCTGCGGGTCGGTGGAGACGAAGACCACCTCCACCTTGTCGCGCTCGGCGGCGGGCAGCTTCTGCATGGCGACCGCGATGTCGCCCATGGTGGTGGGGCAGACGTCGGGGCAGCTGGTGTAGCCGAAGAAGAGCAGCACGGGCTTGCCGGCGGTCTGCTGCCGCAGCGAGAACCGCTTGCCCTCGGTGTCGGTGAGCACCAGGTCGGGCTTGCTGAAGGGCTGCGTCAGGGTGGTGCCCTGGTAGGGGGAGTTGCCGGACTGCTTGACGGCGACGGCCTGCTGGTCGGCCGAGCCCGAGGTGGAGCTGCCGCAGGCGCCGAGTGCGAGGGCGGCGGCGAGGGTGAGCGCGGCTGCGGCCGCGATGCGGCGGCGGCGCGGCGGCAGGGTGGTGCGGGTCATCTGCGCGGTTTCCGATCGATGCGGTGCCGTGGCGGCGGGGTGGGGCCGGGCGGGGCGGACGGGGCCCATGGCAGCCGTCCGCCCCGCCTTGCGGATCAGGAGGCGGAACCGCCCCTGCGGCGCAGCCCGAGCACACCGAGACCGGCGCCCACCACGCCCACCACGATGCCCACCACGCCCAGCGTGCGGGCCGTGGTGTCCTCGGAGGAACCGGCGGCGGCCTCGGCCTTCCCGGTGCCGGTGCCCGAGTCGGAGCCGGCGGCCGGCGAGGAGGACGCAGCCGGGGCGGTGGTGCCCGGGTCGTCGGCGCCGGCCTTGGTGAGGGTCAGCACCGGGGCCGGGTGCTCCGGCTCGGCCTGCCCCTCCTTGGCGACATCGATCCAGCGCACGATCTGGCCGTTGTCATAGGTCTGCAGTGCCTTGAAGGTCATCGAGTCGGTGTCGGTCGGCAGCGGACCGAGCGAGACATTGAACTCCTGGAACTGCCCGGGGGCGATGGCGGCGCTCTTGTCCGCGGTCCAGGTGATCCTGGTGACCGCCTCGGTGATCTCGCCGTCGTCCGACGTCAGCGGCTTGTCGAGCTTGGTCTTGTCGACCTTCACCGTCCAGCCGGGCACCGGCTGGGTGGCCACGGAGGCCACCGGGTGGTCCTGGGGGAGGTCGACCTCGACCTTGGTGGTCGAGCCGCTGTCCTGCTCGTTGGGCACCCGGAAGGCGACCTTGGTGTAGCTGCCCTGCTCGGCCTCGCGCGGGTTCACCGTGACATGCGCGGAGGCGATTCCCGCGGCGGCCAGTACGGCGGCGGCGGCGGTGGCCAGAACGGTCGCCGAGCGGCGGGCGAGGGTGCTGCGGTTCATCGTGGGAGTCTCCGTCCGGAGCTGGGCACACGCAGGCCACAGGGGTGGCTGCGGATGCACGGGTGGTCTGTCTGCGACTTACGCGGATCGCGACCGATCGGACGGGTCGTGCACCGGGGCACGCCGCAGTGCGGCGCCACCCGGGCGGCCGATCAGATCGCGTACACCGCCGCCGGCGGACCACGCCGGACCACGGAGTGCCGCAGCGCCGACGGCACCGGCAGCCGCCACCCACCGCGGTCGGCCCAGGACGCCCGCAGCGGCCGCACCACCGAGACGCCGAGCAGCCCGCGCAGCAGCATCCTGGCGACCGCCAGGACGATCCGCAGCGGGGCCGCATACGTCTGGACGGCCGAGGCCGCCAGTCGTACCAGCCGCCACAGCGCGGCCTCGCCGCGCCGCAGCCACCAGCCGGCCGCCACGGCCGCGGCCAGGTGACCGGCCAGCATCAGCGGCGACATGGTCGGCAGCAGCGCATGCCACCAGGGCGCGGACGGCGCCGGTGCGTATGCGGCAGGGTCCAGGCCGGCCCGCGAGACCAGCTGCGACGGGGTCGTCCCCGACGGCAGCATCAGGACGCCGCCGAGGCGGTGCTCACTGCAGAGCAGCCGCCCCGCGACCTCGGTGACCGTCTGCGGGGCCGATCGGGTGCCGGTCGCCATCCCCGGCATCCCGGCCTGGCCGCCGACCGACAGGGACTGCATCCCGTGGAAGAGGAAGTGCAGCATCAGCTGCCCCGCCGCAAGGCCACCGGAGATCGCGGCCAGTGACCGCTCCCGCCCGCCCAGCAGTGCGCCCAGCGCCCAGACCAGGATGAAACCCGCAGCCAGCGCCGCGACCGGCACGGTGCCGCCGGAGGCGACGGTGTGCCCGGCTGCGGCCAGCAGAGTGCAGACGGCGGCGAACGGGGCGGCCCTGAGCATGCGCAGATCCCAGGCGGCAGCATGCACCCGATGCGGTGCGGCGGCCGTCCCGGCGGTGTGTGCTGCACGGCAGACGGGCATGTCGGCCCCATCATCTCACCGCAGGGACCCGCTCCGGGGGACGGGGAGCAAAGTCGTCGCATACCGTCCCCGGGCCGCGTCCGCCCCTTGCGTCGTCCAAAAGGGGGGATCGGCCGAACGGGGGGTCCGGGGCACCTCGGACGATTGGCATCACAGTGCGTCGGCAATACCTAGCTGTATGTGGAGCCGCAGCCATGGCCAGGAGGAATCCGTCGTGGACATCTGGTGGACGCTGCACCTCAAGCGCGAGCCCGCCAGCGTGCCGCTGGCCCGCCGCATCCTGCTCGGCACCATGGAGACCGCGGGCGTCGACGCGCAGGTCGCCCACGAGATCGGGGTGGCCCTCACGGAGGCCTGCGCCAACGCGGTCGAGCACGCCATCGGGGGCGACCCCGACGAGGGGTTCCAGATCACCGCGTCCATCGACGGCGACCGGCTGCGGATCGAGGTGATGGACTGCGGCCCCGGACTGCCCCCCGGGCCCCCCGGTGACCCCGCCACCCGGCTGCCTGCCCTGGCCGTCCCGCTGCTGGCCCCGTCCGCGCCCCGGGTGCAGCGCCGCCCCGCCGCCGTCCCGGTGGCCCCGGCCCACAAGGTCCCGGCCCGGCCCGCGCCGCGCTGCCAGTCCAAGCGCTCCCGTACCACGGTGATCAGCAGGGCGGCGGTGATGGCCTCGCTCAGCCCCGCCGCCTCGGCCCGCCGGCTGCACGGCGGCGAGCGCCCTGGCCCCTACGACACCCATGTGCTGGACGGCGGCCTCACGATCGCCGCGAGCCTCACCACGCTGCCACTGGAGCTCGGCGCCGACCTGCCGGACCCCACCGCCGAGAGCGGCCGAGGCCTCTTTCTGATCCAGGCGCTGGCCGACCACGTCCAGTTCCGCAGCCATCCGCGGCGCGGCACCATCCTCAGCTTCGACAAGGTCCTCAAGTGGCAGGACGGGGCACTGCTGCGCGCCGCCTCCTGACCCGTTGGGGGCCTGTCCGGGACGCTGTCGGCCCGGTTGCGATCTTGTCCCCGGAGTGCCGCCCTGGCACGATCGGCGCCCATGGGAGCGCTTCCGTACGACGCCGTGCTGTGTGACCTCGACGGGGTACTGCGGCTGTGGGACGACCACATGGCCGATCTCGACCGGGCCCACGGGCTTCCGGCCGGGACCCTGGCAGCGGGCGCCTTCCGCCCCGAGCGGCTGCACCCCGCCATCACCGGCCGCGTCACCGACCAGCAGTGGCGGGCCGCCGTCGCCGAGGACCTGGCCGGTGTCTGCGGCTCGGCGGACCGGGCCCGTGCCCTGTGCGCCGCCTGGTCGCGGCAGACCGGCCGGGTGGACCACGAGGTGCTCACGCTGCTCGCCGCCGCACGGCGGCGGGTGCCGGTGGTCCTGGTCACCAACGCCACCACCCGGCTGGAGTCGGACCTGGAGGCGCTGGGCCTCACCGGTGCCCTGGACGCGGTCGTCAACAGCGCCAGGGTCGGCGTGGCCAAGCCCGATCCGGAGGTCTACCGGATCGCCGCCCGGCTGGCCGGCGTCCCCGTGCAGCGGTGCCTCTTCGTCGACGACACCGAGCCCAACACCGCAGTGGCCCGCGCCACCGGCATGGCGGTGCTGCACTACCGGCAGGCCGACGGGCTGCGGGCAGCCCTCGCGCCGCTGACCGGAAGGCCCGCAGAGGCTCCGTGACGGGGCCCTGGTCCACCCATGGGACCGAGCTGCGGCCCGGCACCGTGGTCAAGCGGTACCTGACAGCCGACGCCGCCGACCGCCACCACCGCGAACGGCGCGCCCTGTCCGGGTGAGCCGGGCCGTCAGCCGCGGCAGGGCCAGGTCTCCACGGGGGTGCACCAGGGCAGGCCGTCCACCGGCCGGTTGCAGAAGCGGGCCAGCACCTCGGTGAACTCCGCCATCCGCTCCAGATGGACCAGATGGTCGGCCTCCCGCACGGTGGTGAAGCGGGCGCCGGGCAGGCAGGCGGCCACCTCGCGGCCCATCCGCGGGGTGGTGAGGATGTCGTGCTCCCCCGTGACGACCAGCACCGGCAGCTCGGCCAGCGGCTCGGGGCGGTACCACTCGTGGTTCACCAGACGGATGTTGTGCTCCAGCCACATCGCGAGCTGACGCGGGGTCTGCGCCACGAACTGCTGGTACAGGAAACGGGCCATCGCCGCCTGCTTGCGCACCGGCGCCTGGCCGGGCGGCGCCACGAACCAGGCGGCCAGCTCCCGGGCGAGGTCGTCGACCCGGCCGGCCTCCAGCATCCGGGACCAGCGGGGCACGCTGTCGCCGTAGTGGTCCCGCGGTTCCGTCCTGGTCATGCCCGCCAGCACCAGACGCCGTACCAGCCCCGGGTAGTGCTGGGCGAAGCGCAGGCCCACGGCGGCACCGAAGCACGCCCCGACCACATTGACCTCGGCCATCCCCAGCTCGTCGAGCAGCTGGCGGACGGTGGCGGCCAGGAAGTCCAGGCCGTAGCGGGCAGGCAGGAAGTCGGCGCCACCGTACCCGGGCAGGTCCACGGTGACCACCGTGGACAGCGGCGCGAGCCAGCGCTCGTGGCGCACCCAGGAGTTGCGGTCCTGCGCGGAGCCGCCCAGCAGCAGGACCGGGGCCGTCACCGGATCGTCCTGCCGAACGACGCGGCAGGTGTAGCCGAAGCCGGCGAAGGACAGCTCCCGCTCCTCGGCACAGCCGGCCCGCACGGCGTTGGCGGCCGGCACGGCATTGGCACTCTGCACGGCAGTGGCGGTTACGACGGACAAGGCGGGCTCCCCGGATCGCGGTCGGACGCCGAATCCACCATCCGTAGCACCGCCCGCCGCCGGGGCGGGTCCGCCACCCCTGCCGGGGCATGCCGCGTCACCCGTCCGCCGGAGAACCGGGTTGACTCTCACGTCGCGTGAGGACGCAGCCTCGTACCAGGACGAAAGGAGGGCCCATGGGCTACTCGGTGGGGCAGGTCGCCCGGCTGGCCGGGGTGACCGTACGCACCCTGCACCACTACGACGAGGTGGGGCTGCTGTCGCCGGCCGGACGCACACCGTCCGGCTACCGCCGGTACGGCGCAGCCGACCTGGACCGGTTGCAGCAGATCCTCTTCTACCGCGAGCTGGGCTTCTCCCTCGACGACATCGCGTCCGTCCTGGACGACCCGGGCACCGGCCCGAGTGAGCACCTGCGCCGGCAGCACCGGCTGCTCACCGACCGGATCGCCCGGCTCCAGGAGATGGCCGCAGCAGTGGAGAGAGCGATGGAGGCACGGAAGATGGGAATCAACCTCACCCCCGAAGAGAAGTTCGAGATCTTCGGGGAGGGCTACTCGGAGGACTACGAGGTGGAGGCCGAGCAGCGCTGGGGCGACAGCGAGGTCTGGCGGCAGTCCCAGCAGCGCACCGCCCGGTACGGCAAGCAGGACTGGGTCCGGATCAAGGCGGCGGGCGACGACCTCAACCGCAGGCTGGCCGAGGCGATGGCGGCCGGCCACGCCCCGGACAGCGAGCAGGCCATGGCGCTGGCGGAGGAGCACCGGCAGTCCATCTCGGACTCCTTCTACGACTGCTCCTACGCCATCCACCGGGGGCTCGCCGGGATGTACCTCGCCGACCCGCGGTTCACCGCGACCTATGAGAAGGTCCGGCCCGGCTTGGCGCAGTGGCTGCACGACGCCATGGTCGCCAACGCCGACCGGGCGGAGGGCTGAGCCCGCGGCGGGCGGGGGAGCGGACTCCCCCGCCCGCCGGATGCTCAGCCGGTCAGGCCGCGCATCCACTCCTCGACCTGGTCGGCACGGCGCGGCAGGCCCGCCGACAGGTTCCGGCTGCCTTCCTCGGTGACCAGGATGTCGTCCTCGATCCGGACACCGATGCCGCGGTACTCCTCAGGCACCGTCAGATCGTCGGGCTGGAAGTAGAGTCCCGGCTCGACGGTGAGCACCATGCCGGGCTCCAGCACCGAGTCCACATAGGCCTCGGTCCTGGCGTGGGCGCAGTCGTGGACGTCCAGGCCCAGCATGTGGCCGGTCCCGTGGAGCGTCCAGCGGCGCTGCAGGCCCAGCTCCAGCACCTTCTCCACATCCACGTCCAGCAGGCCCCAGGCCACCAGGCGCTCGGCGAGCACCCGCTGCGCGGCCTCGTGGAAGTCGCGGTAGCGGGCACCCGGCCGCACTGCGGCGATACCGGCCTCCTGGGCGTCGTACACCGCGTCGTAGACCCGCCGCTGCAGCGGGTTGAAGGTGCCGTTGATCGGCAGGGTGCGGGTGACGTCGGCGGTGTACAGGGTGTGGGTCTCCACGCCCGCGTCCAGCAGCAGCAGCTCGCCCGGCCGGACCTGCCCGTCGTTGCGCACCCAGTGCAGGGTGGTGGCGTGCGGGCCTGCGGCGCAGATGGAGCCGTAGCCCACGTCATTGCCCTCGACCCTGGCGCGGCGCCAGAAGGTGCCCTCGATCCACCGCTCGGAGGAGGCGACGGCCTGCGCCAGCTCCCGGACCACATCGGTGAACCCGCGTGCCGTGGAGTCGCAGGCGGCCTGGAGCTGCCCGATCTCCCAGTCGTCCTTCACCAGGCGCAGCTCGCTGAGGAAGACCTTGAGCTCCTCGTCGCGCTGCTCGGCGGCGGTGGGGGTCTCCGGGTCGGTGCGCTGCTCGGTGCGGTCGGCCTCGAGCTCGGCGAGGACGGCCTCCAGGGCGGCGTCATGGCGGCGCACGATACGGGTCGGGGCCGGGTCGGCGGCCGCGGCGGCGGCGATCTCCTCGGCCGCCTTGCGGACGTCGCGGCACTCCAGGCCCAGCAGCACGGCGGCCTCGGTGAGGCTGTGCCGGCGGCCCACCCACAGCTCGCCCTGGCCGTCCAGCCAGAACTCGCCGTTCTCGCGGTCGGAGCGCGGCAGCAGATAGGCGGTGGCGTCATGGCCGCCGTCCGGCCGGGGCTCCAGCACCAGCAGGGCGTCCTGGGTCTGGTCGCCCGTGAGGTGGACGTACTCGCTGGACGGGCGGAAGGAGTAGTCGTCGTCGTTGGAGCGGGTCTTGAGGTTCCCCGCGGGGACGACCAGCCGCTCGCCGGGGAAGCGGGCGGAGAGCGCGGCCCGCCGCCGGGCGGCGTAGGGGGCCTGCTCGATCGGCTGGAGATCGCGCAGCTCGGTGTCGGCCCAGCCGCTCTTCATCAGTGCGGCGAGCTCGTCGGAGACCTCCGGGTAGAGGCCGTTCTTGCGTCCCTTGATCGGCTGCTCGCCCTCGTCGGGCACGGCCGACTCGGGGTTCTCCGCCGCCGCCGGGGTGCGGTCCTGGGTCACGTACGTCGCCTCCTTGCGTCGTCGGGCCGCCCGGCTGCGCCTACCGGGTCTCGGACAGGCGGTCGGGCGGTCCTCCCCATCGTAGGCGGGGGGTCCGAGCGCACGTTCGGCCGACGGGCCGGCTGCGGCACCGCACGGTGCCGGGGCGGCTGCCTCAGTCGAACCGGGCGGTGAGCAGGACCAGGTCGTCGACCGCCTCGCCGCCGGAACCGTCCGCGCGGGCACCCTCGGCGCAGGCGGCGGCCAGCAGCCGGTCGCAGAGCCGGTCCGGGTCGCTGCGGACCTCGTAGGGCGCCTCCGCCGCGATCGCCCGCAGCCTGGCCTGCCCCGCCTCCAGGCCGGGCCCGCAGCGCCGGGCCAGACCCTCGGTGTACAGCACCAGTGCGTCACCGCGGCCGGCGGTCAGCTCCACCCCCGGCGCCTCCCAGCAGCTGAGCATGCCCAGCGGCGCCGACAGCGAGGTCTCCACGAACGCCGCGCCGCGGTCGCCGACCAGCAGTGGCGGGCAGTGCCCGGCTCCGGCCAGCGTGATCCGGCGCTCGGCAGGTTCGGCATAGGCGTAGAGGGCGGTCGCCGAGCGGGCCGGTTCGGTGGTCTTCAGCAGCAGCTCCAGATCGCCGAGCACCGCCACCGGATCCTCGCCCTCCAGCACCGCATAGGCGCGCAGTGCGGACCGCAGCCGGCCCATCGCGGTGGCGGCGCCGGTGCCGCCACCGCCGACACTGCCGACGGTGAGGGCCAGCGCCCCTTCCGGCAGGGCCAGGGCGTCGTACCAGTCGCTGCCCGCGGAGCGGTCCAGCGCGGCGGGGATGCAGCGGGCCGCCAGCCGCATTCCCGGGACGCGCGGCAGCCGGTCGGGCAGCAGTCCGTGGCGCAGCGCCTCGCAGCCGGCGTGCAGCCGTTCGCGCTCCAGCTCCTTGGCGATCAGCGGGGCGGCGAAGGAGCAGTACAGGCGGGTCAGGTGCTGCTGGCGTTCGGAGGGTTCCGACGGCTCGTCGTAGAACCAGACGGCCGCGCCCAGGGGGCCGTCCTCGGCGGTGGCCAGCGGCAGCGCGCAGGAGGCGCCGATGCCGAGCTGGGCGGCGACGGCGCGGTAGCGGGGGTCGAGGCCGGGGCTGCCGGCCAGGTCGGTGTGGAGCAGCTGCGCGGGGCGGTCCTCGCGGGCCAGCAGGCCGGCGTAGGGGCCGGTGTCGCTGGGGACGGTCTCCAGCGCTCCCCGGCAGGAGCGGTCCAGGCCCAGGCCGGTCGCGTCGCCGTGCGAGGCGTCCAGCACCAGCATGCCGCGGCGGGCGCCGAGCAGTGCCGCGCCGGCGTCCAGTACGGCGCCGAGGGTGGCGTCCAGGCCGCGTACGGCGGCCAGGTGCTCGGTGTGCTCGTGCAGGCCGGCGAAGTCGGAGAGCCAGGCGGCGAGCCGGTCCTGGACCGCGGTGAGCTGCTCCACCGGGGCGCCCGGTGAGGGCAGGTCGACGGCTGTGCCCAGCCCGGTGCCCAACTCGCTGCCCACAAGGCCGTCCTGGTAAGGGGAGGCGTGCTCGGGAGAGCCGGCGTGCGGCCTGCCGATACCGGTGGGGGAGGGATGCGTTTCGGTCATGCCATCCGCCCTTCCGGAGGCTGCCCGGTCGGGCGGGTGAACCCCCACGAGATGCCATAAAGCAAGGAATGACCTCACTTCTACACAGACCGGTCGGGCGTGTCCAGAACTGCGGCCCCGGCGGATCGCTGGTGTCCCGGCCGCGAAATTCGGCCGAAAAGCATCCCTTTGATTGATCGTTCAAGCTGCCTTGGGTGGCCGCGGGGCCCCTCGCACCGCCCGGGGCCCCGGCGATCCGGGGGCGTGCTGCAGGCCCGGGACGGAAGTGGCGGCAGAGGCCGGGGGAGGTGGATCCGGACACCGGAGCCGGCATCCGTCCCATCCGACTCCGAACCGTCGGCGTGGGAGATGCGATATCGGAGAGACGAACCGGAGACGCCGGGGCGGCGCCGGTGGACAGCGAGGGGCGGTGGGGCGGTTTGGACAGGGGCGACACCACCGCAGGACTGCTCTCCTGCGGACCCCGGACCGTACGATGGAGGTGCGCCCGGAAGCCCGGGACCGCTCATACCCGTACGGTGGAACCACCCCCCGCCGTACGGCGTCACTCCGGACACCGAGGGACACCGAACGGATTCCCGTCCAGGAGACGCACCACCCCGTCGCACGGACACAGCAGATCCCGCACCACCCTGCTGCACGGAGAACCCGGGAGCATCCCCCGTACGGCAGGCGGCGAAACCCCCACGGGGGGCCCGGAGTGCAAACGCCACCATCCGCCACCCCCCGCCACGTACCGGAACCGGCGTCCGACGTGGTGCTCTTACTGTGGCGCGCAGCAGACCGCCCCGCTTGTCACTGCCCGATCCTTCAACGGTCACGGAAAGGAACGAGCGCTCATGCGCGAGATCCTCGGAAGGCGACGGAGGAACAGATCAGCACTGCTGTCCGCGGCACTGACCTGCGCGGAGCAGTGGCGATGGCCCGTGGTTCCCGGTGCGGGAGTGCAGCCGCGCCCGCTGCGCGACCGCTTCGGCGAACGGGGCGAGGAGCGCGGCGACCGGCGTGAGCGCGGCGACGGCGAACGCCGCCGTCCGGCCCGCAGCTGTGTCTGCCCGAGGGGCGACTGCCCCGTACCCGGTGCCCACCCCTACGACCCGCCGCTGCTGGCGGCCACCACCGATCCCCGGATGGTGCACTGGTGGTGGACCCAGCGGCCGGACGCGCCGATCGTCGCCGCCACCGGCGGCGCCGTCGCGGCGGTCAGCCTGCCGGCCGCCGCCGGGGCCAGGGTGCTGGACTACTTCGACGCCCTGCGGGTGCGCACCGGTCCGGTGGTCGCCTCGCCCCACCGCCATGTGCTGCTGGTCCGCCCCTACAGCTTCGACGAGTTGGGCGACCTGCTGGCGCAGCAGGACTGGGTGCCGACCTCGCTGCGGTACCACGGCCCCGCGGGCTATGTGGTGCTCCCGCCGTCGCGTACCGGGAGCGGCGGGGTCCGCTGGGAGCGTCCGCCGGTGGCGGATCCGAGGTCGCCCGCCGGGGCGCCCTGGGCCGGGGGTCGCGGATCTGCTGGGTGCGCTGGTCGCGGCGAGCGTGGCGACGCCCGACGGAAGCCGCCTGGCGTACTGACACCGGGGCCGTACGGGCCGGAATTCCGCGACCCGGAACGGCAGAGCCCGGAACGACACGGGCCGGAACGTAGAGCGCCCGGCCGCTGGCGACGGGGGATGCACCAGCGACCGGGCTGTTTAAACGGTAACAAGGATCGCTCGATCCGCAAATTCCCTCGAGCGAACTCGACCTGCACATTCCGGTCGGACGACAGAAATGTGACGCGACTCACGCGATTCGTGATCGAGCGCTGCCTTTCGGCATCCGATCGACGGTCCGGATCACCCGAGGGTGATCTGCCGGTTCACCAGACCCGCGCGCACCCGGCGCTCCTCCGGGGTGAGCGGGCTCGGCGCCGCCAGCACATCGGCCAGCCGCTCCGCGAACGCCGCCGCCGGCTTCTCGCAGTCCGCCGCCGACATCTCACGCGGCAGGTCCCACACCGGAACCGTGAGCCCGTGCGCCCGGAAGGAGCCCACCAGCCGGGTGGACTCGCCGAGCGAGGCCTCACCGGCCGCCGACAGCCGGGCCAGCGCGTCCAGCAGCGCCTCCTCCGGGTGGCTCATCACCCAGCGCAGGTGGTTCTTCTCCGGAGTGCCGCACCAGTAGGCCGACTCCACGCCCTGCAGCCGCTCGGTGGGGATCACCGCGGCGTTGGCCCGCTCCAGCGAGGCCGCCACCTCACCGGTCGCCGATTCCGCGTCCTCCAGCCAGAACTCGAACCCGCTGTGCACCGTCGGCTCCAGTGGCGCGGAGAGGTCCAGCAGGTCCTGGAGCCGGGGGCCGCCCGGTGCCGGACGCCGCGGCGGCACGGGATTGCCCGGCTCGGCGGCCAGCGCCTGCTCCAGCGCGTCCGCCAGATCCCGGCTGACGTCACCCGAGGCGGACTGGGTCTGCAGGCCCAGCAGGATCGAACCGTCCGCGCGGCGCAGCGCGGGCCAGGCCATCGGCAGCACGGTGGCCAGCGTCACCGACGGCGCCCCGTCGGCGGCCACCTCCTTGCGCAGCGTCAGCGGTGCGGTGGCGGACGGCACCAGCTCGCGCAGCGCGACCCAGTCGGCCTCGCCCGGCAGCCCCTCGAACGGACGCTGCACCAGCTGCTGCACGGCGTGCGCGGCCTCCCGGCCGTGGCATGCCTTGTAGCGGCGGCCGGAACCGCAGGGGCAGGGCTCGCGGGCGCCGACCACCGGGATCGATCCGGGGTCGGCCGCGGTCGCCCCGGCGGCGGAGGTGGCGGGCTTGCGCTGGGATGCCTTGGTGGCGGCCTTCTTGGCCATGGTGCGGGTCTCCCCAATGCGGTGACGCGTTCGGCGATGCTTTCCGCCGGGAAGCGTAGCCGGGCAGGCAGGGCCGATGACTGCTTCGGCGTGTCTGCCGAGGAGGTGACGGAGCGTCGTCCGTGGTCAGGCGCTCTCGGCGTCGGGCCGCTTGAGCGCGGCCACCGGGTGCACGGCGGGTGAGCCGAGGCCGGAACGCCGTGCGTGACGGGCCCGTACGGGCAGGACCGCCCAGACCGTCACCTCGCCCGGGGCGTCCCGCACCCCCCAGTCCGCCGCCAGCCGGCCGACGATGCTCAGTCCGCGGCCGCCGTGCGAGGTCAGCGAGGGCCGGGCGCTGCGGGGCCGGGTCGCGGCGCCGCCGTCGGTGACCTCCAGGGTCAGCAGGCCGTCATCGTGCACCTGCCAGCCCACCAGGACACCGCCGTCGTCGTCCGCGGCCGCCGGCTGCTCCGGGCGCCTCGGTCCGCCGGTGGCCCGGGGATCCAGCTCGGGCAGCGGGGCCAGCGGTCTGGCGTGCCGGCAGGCATTGCTCAGCAGCTCCGAGAGGATCAGTACCGCGTCGTCCACCACCGTGTCGGGGACCTCGCGATCGCACAGCTCCCGCCGCAGGCGCCGCCGCGCCGTACCGACGCTCGCGGGTCCATGGGGCAATGCCATGGTCGAGGAAGTCGGCACTTCGCGCGCCATCACCAAAGCCACCCCCGAGACCTCCCTCTACCGCATGCCACCGCATGCCGAGAAGTGAATGCCCGCCGTGAATGGGCTGGAAACAGGATGTGAGCGATCGCCTCAAGTCGGAAGAAGGCATACAAGGCGGTAATGACAAGCAGTAGGGTAATAATTACCAGCTGTCGCGAAAGCGGAGCACTGCAATCCGCGGCGCTGCCCCAGGCCCCCCAGCAGCCTCAGCGGCCCAACTGGGCCAGCACTTCCCGGGGCCGGTTGGTGATCACGGTGTCCACCCCGAGCCGCAGGCAGAGCTCGACATCGGCCGGGTCGTCCACCGTCCACACATGCACCCGGTGGCCCGCCCGGTGCAGCCGGGCCACAAAGCCCGGATTGGCGCGCACCAGATCGATCCCCGGACCGGCGATCCCCACGCCCTGCGGCAGCGTGCCGTCCCGGAAGCGCAGCGGCAGCCGCTCCATCAGGAACACCGTGGGGATGCTGGGCGCGGCCTGCCGCACCCGTCGCAGCGACAGCTGCGAGAAGCTCATGATCCGCACCGGGCTCGGCCCGGGTGCCAGCAGCCCGAAGCGGTGCAGCACCCGCAGCAGCTCGGCCTCCACCCGGCCGGCGTACCTGGTGGGGTGCTTGGTCTCGATCGCCAGCTCCACCGGCCGCCCGGCGTCCGCCACCAGCTCCAGCAGCCGCTCCAGGGTGAGCACCGAGGTCCGCTCCGGATCCGGCACCCGCCAGGCCCCCGGCCCGCTGCCGAGCACCGACAGCTCCGGGGCCCGGTCCGGCGCCTCGGGCTCCTCCGGCGGCAGCGAACCGTCCTTCCAGGAGCCGAAGTCCAGCTCGGCCAGCTGCGCCAGCTCCAGGGTGGAGACCACACCGCGGCCGTTGGAGGTGCGGTCCACCCGGCGGTCGTGCACACACACCAGATGCCCGTCGGCGGTCAGCCGCACATCGCACTCCAGCGCGTCCGCGCCCTCCTCGATCGCCCTGCGGTACGCGGCCAGGGTGTGCTCCGGCACGGCGTCCGACGAGCCCCGATGGGCGACCACACGGGTGGCGGTCCGGCTGGGTACGGCAAGCGGCCGCACCGGGCCGCCAGGTGTCGCTGTCCTCACCTGCACCACCCTACGGGCGCCGCCGCCGGGTCCCGGCCGCGCGCGATGGACGTCCGGGTGAACGTTGCGCTACGACCCGGCCGCCGCGTCCTGTCCGCCCGCCGCGGCCACCGGCTCCGCCGCACCCGCGCCGCGCGCGGTCAGCGGTGTCAGCGCCCAGGTGCCCAGCGCGGCGACCAGGAAGGCGAAGAGCGACGCGGACGTCCACTGCTGCGGGGTGAAGTGCACCCAGCCGTGCACCCGGTCCCAGAAGCCGGACCACCAGCCGCCGATGTCCGACGGGGCCAGGAACTGGTAGGCGGCGAAGCCCAGCAGCCACGGCAGCAGCATCAGCGGGCGGGCCGGGGCGTCGTCCGTCAGTCAGGTCCCAGCCGCCGTGCCTGCCGCGGCCCAGGTAGTAGTCCACCGCCAGAACGGCGAGCAGCGGGACGAAGACCGAACCGATCAGCCCCAGGAAGCCGTAGTACCAGCTGCCGAACTCCTTCACCGGCAGGGCCAGCGCCGTCACCAGCACGCCGATCCCGACGGTCAGCAGCCTCCGGTCCACCCTGGGGAAGAGGTTGTGCACGGACATCGCAGTCGAGTACACGTTGGCGAAGGACTGGTCGACCTCGCGCACCACCAGGACCGCGAAGAAGGCCCAGCCCGCGGTCACCCCGAGGAAGGTGTCGAAGATCCGGTTGCTGTCGCCGTGCGCCTGGAGCAGCGCCATCAGCCCCAGCACGTAGCACCACACCTGCGCCACCGTGTAGCCCGAGAAGGTCCCGCGGAAGGCGGCGCCGGGGGTGCGCGAGTGCCGGGTGTAGTCGGCGGCCAGCGGGACGAACGAGATCGACACCGCCAGCACATAGTCCGTGGCGCCCAGGAACCCGTGCCAGTGGCCCGCCCCCGGATCCGGTACGCCGTTCCGGGCGAGCTGCACCGTGAAGTAGACCATCGCCAGCCCGACCGCCACCGCCACATACCGCCGCAGCAGCCCGATCGCGCCCAGCGGCCGGATGGTCAGCGCCGTGGTCACCGCCCCCGCAAGCACCACATACAGCCAGTGCCAGCCCCGGCCGTGGGTCATCGCCTCGGCGCCCATCGTGATCACCGTGAGCTCGTACACGCCCCAGCCCACGCACTGCACGATGTTCAGCACCGTCGGCACATACGACAGCCGGGTGCCGAAGAGCCCCCGCAGCACCGCCATCGCGGGCGCCCCCGTACGGGCGCCGATCACCGCGGCCACCGCCAGCATCGCGGTGCCCACCACGGTGCCCACCACGATCGCGGTCACCGAGGCGGCGAACGACAGCTGCTCCCGGCCGGCACCCAGCACCGTCGCCGCGCTGCTGAAGCCGATCAGGCTGACGCCCAGATTGGCCCAGAACGCGGCCTGGTCCCGGAAGCCGAGCGGCCGCGGCGGAGCGGTGTCCAGCACCAGCGGCGCCTCGCCGTCCGGTGCCTGGGACGGGGCGTCCACGGATGGGGACATGGATGGTGAAGCCATCACGGCCACTACTCCCTACGCCGGCATTACCCGGTCAGGTTCAGGCGGTCGGCACCCCCTCGGCCCGCTGCTGCGGCCGAACGGTGCCCTCTCAGCCTGGTCTGGGTCCAAGCTCCCGCGTGTCAGTTCGACAGGTCATGGTAGGCGCAGGGGGCTGCTGCGCCAAGGCCGGGCCCCACCTGCGAGCATCAGTACCGCCTAAGGAACCCATCATCCGCACGGGTGTGCTGCTTACGGCGCTCCGACGGGCTATGGGAAATGCTGGGTACCAAGGTCCTGTCATCCATGGAGGTCGTCCGTGAGCACCGAGCACGAGAGTGGGTTCACCGGGCCGCAGGGGGCGCAGCCCGCCGGCGGCCACGACGCGGTGGGCCCGGCTCCCGACCGCACGGCGCAGCAGCCCGCCGTGCCGTCGGACGGTGCGCCGTCCGACACCCCCGTCGGCGGGCCCTACCAGGCTCCGCCGCAGCCGGGCGCCTACCCGCCGCCGCCTGCGCACAGTGCCCCGTTCGGCGCCGAGGCCGGAGACACCGCGGCCGACCGCGCCTCCTGGCCGCCGCCCAGCGGCCACCCGTTCGGTGCGGGACAGCCCGTCGGCGGCTGGGGAGCCCCCGGCGGCTCGACCACCGACCCCCAGTACCCCCGCCGCAAGCGGGGCGGCCTGACGGCCCTGGTGGCGGCCGTGGCCATCGTCGCGGGCGCCATCGGCGGCGGCATCGGCGCCTGGGCCAACAGCGACTCCGGCTCCGGCTCCTCCGCCGGCAGCACCACCGTCTCCTCCACGGTGGACCGGGCCGCCCTCAACCGCGCCCCCACCTCCGTCGCCGGCATCGCCGCCAAGGCCCTGCCCAGCACGGTCACCATCAAGGCCGAGGGCTCCCAGGAGTCCGGCACCGGCACCGGCTTCGTCTATGACACCCAGGGCCACATCCTCACCAACAACCACGTGGTCGCCCCGGCGGCCGACGGCGGCAAGCTCACCGTCAAGTTCTCCGACGGCTCCAGCTACTCCGCCTCCGTGGTCGGCCGGGCCGAGGGCTACGACGTGGCCGTGGTGAAGCTCGACAACCCGCCCAAGGGCAAGCTCACCCCGCTGCCGCTCGGCGACTCCGACAAGGTCGCGGTCGGCGACGCCACCATCGCCATCGGCGCCCCCTTCGGCCTCGAGGGCACCGTCACCACCGGCATCGTCAGCGCCAAGGACCGCCCCGTCGCCTCCGGCGACTCCACCGGCGCCCAGGCCTCCTACATGAACGCGCTGCAGACCGACGCGTCCATCAACCCCGGCAACTCCGGCGGCCCGCTGCTCAACGCCGGCGGACAGGTCATCGGCATCAACTCCGCCATCCAGTCCACCAGCGGCGGGGGCGGCAGCAGCCCCTTCGGCCAGACCGAGCAGGCCGGCAGCATCGGCCTCGGCTTCGCCATCCCGATCAACCAGGCCAAGTGGGTCGCCGACACCCTGATCAAGAGCGGCCGCCCCGTCTACGCCATCCTCGGTGTGCTCCGCAACGACAACTACACCGGTGACGGCGCCCAGATCATGCCGTCCGACGTCCAGGGCACCCCGGCCGTCACGGCGGGCGGACCGGCCGACAAGGCCGGCCTCAAGCCCGGTGACGTGATCACCAAGCTCGACGGCGTGCCGATCGACAGCGGGCCGACCCTGGTCAGCGAGATCTGGTCGCACCGCCCGGGCGAGCAGGTCCAGGTCGTCTACACCCGCAGCGGCGAGACCCACACCACCACGGTGACCCTCGGCGAACGAGTGGGCGACAGCCAGTAGCCCACGCTGATCTCCGCACCCCACCCCCTCGGACCCGTTAGGCTGACCTCCGCCAGGAGGGCTGCCCGAGTGGCCTAAGGGAACAGTCTTGAAAACTGTCGTGACGGGTGACCGTCACCGAGGGTTCGAATCCCTCGCCCTCCGCAGGTGAGCGTTTGTGCAGGTCGGCGGTGGTCCCGGAGCAATCCGGCACCACCGCCGACCTGTTTGCTGTCTCACCTCGTGTCGCCTGTTTCCCGGTGTCGACTCAGTGTGTGGACGGGCTGTGGACGAGAATCAGGCCCCTTCTGCCTCCCGCATCGCCCGGTCGATCAGGGCATTCGCCTGTTCCCGCCGGCCGTCGAGGATCCTGGCGTAGAACTTGTAGAGCACGGCGACGCTGTGCCCGGCCCGGCTCGCGGCTTCGGCCGGGTCCATCCCGCAGCGCAGCCAGAACGAGATGCCCGCCTTGCGCAGCGCGTACGGCACCTCGGCGAACGGCGAGTTGGCCATCTTGCGCGGGAGCGCGATCTTCCGAGCCTCCTTCCACACCGCTGTGTACTCCTTGCTCAGCAGAATCCCGCCGTTGGACGCCCGGTAGAGGCGCCCGTCCGGGGCAACGCCATAGCGGTCGATGTGCTCGTTGACCATCCGGAGGTACACCGGCGGGGCGGGTACCTCGCGGATCGCCGAGCGGGCCCTGCGCTTCCAGCACTTGCCCGGGCGCCGAAGGGGCGTGGTCACCGGAGGAGATCGCGGAACTGGTCACAGACCTTGCGGGGTAGCTGTGGGGTGCGGTCCGGCGCACGGCGGGCACAGGACACAGGCGGGCTCGACAGAGGTAGTCGGGGGTTGCCGGGTACCGCCGGGTGGCCTGTTGGTAGGCACTGGGTGGGGCTATTGGGGTGAACGTGCAGAGTGTGGGCGTGACCTGCGGCGGGGGGTGGTGGTTTGTTGATCGGACTGTTGAACCGCAGCATTGAGGAGATCCAATCATGCGCAAGATCGCAAAGGTGGCCGCGCTGGCGGCGGCGGCTGGGTGTCTAGCTGTCGCAGACGCCGGGGCTGCCGCGGCAATTGGAGCTGACGCCAAGGGAGCGGCTGTCGGCTCGCCCGGTCTCATGACTGGCAACGTGGTGCAGAAGCCGATCAGCCTTCCGCTCAACCTCTGTGGCAACACCCATAACTTCAAGCTCTCGATGCTGAACGCTGCCTTCGGCAACACCTGCATCAACGCCTCGGGGATTGGCCGTACGCACGTCGGCTACGGTCACGAGTCGGGCGGCAGTGAGGGTGGTGGCGGTGGCTACGGTGGTGGTGGTGGCGGTGGCTACGGTGGCGAAGACGGCATGGGCCGCGGCTGAACCCCACATGGCCGCAGGCCGCTGAGTGGGTGAGTGAGCGGTGGGGCTGGGCGGACGGGCCAGCCGGGCGCTGATGGTGGGCGCCGCCCAGCTGGAGAAGGGTGCCTGACGTGGGACAGAAAATCCCGCTCCGCATCCGTTACGGCCCCCGCGTCGTGTGACTCCTGGGTGAAGAGCGGTGGTGGTCGGGCTCCTGGAAGAGGGCCCGGCCACCACCGCGTCTTTGATGGCGCTGTTCGTGCGTGCCGACATTGCGTACCGAGCCCCTTCCGGCGGCCTTCCCAGGTCACGTTGCGTGGATGCGGTGACCCGCATGGGTAGCGACAAGGAGGTGGCGAGGCAGGTCATGGGCGAGGAGAGAGTCGACCGGTCGGAGGGGTTCGGCGAGCGGCTGCTCGGCCTGCTGCTGGATCGGGCGCGGCTGATGCCGCCCCAGCTGATCGCCCCGCTGGTCGCGGAGGAGGTGGCCAGGATCGGCGGCCGTGACGTCTCCATCCTGCTCCAGGACTATGCACAGGAAATGCTGGTGCCGCTTGCGGGCAGGAAGCTGCACGTCGGTCAGCCCGAGCCGATGGCCGGCTCCCCCGCTGGCCAGGCCTTCCTGAGCGGGGACGTCGTCGACGTGCCGCAGGCCCACGGTGGCGTGCGGATGTATCTGCCGCTGCTGGACGGCAGTGACCAGGTGGGGGTGATGGCCCTGACCCTGGACGTCGTCGGCGACGACGACCGGCGCTTGGTGCGAAGGCTCGCCGGCCTGGTCGCCGACATGGTGGTCACCAAGAACGCTTACACCGACCTGTTCTTCCTGGCCCGGCGCCGGGAGCCGATGAGCGTGTCGGCGGAGATCCAGTGGAGCCTGCTGCCGCCGTTGACGATGACGGTGCCGCAGGTCGCGGTGGCCGGCATTTTGGAGCCCGCCTACCGTGTCGCCGGTGACAGCTTCGACTACGCCCTCAACGGCAACATTCTGCACATGGCCGTGATCGACGCGATGGGCCACGGTCTGGACGCCGCCACGATGGCGACCGTGGCCATCGGCGCCTACCGGCATGCCCGGCGCGTGTTCGTCAGCCTGGCCGAGAAGTACGCGTTCATGGACGACGCCATCTCCCGGCAGTTCGGCCCCGACCACTTCGTCACCGCCCAGCTGATGCACATCAACATCACCACCGGTGAGCTGGAACTGGTCAACGCGGGCCACCCCGCGCCACTGCTGATCCGCGATGGCCGGGTCGTACGGCAACTGGACAGCGCGACGACGCTGCCCGTCGGCTTCGGCGGCGAGGAGCCCCGGATCCGAGAGCACCTGCTCCAGCCGGGCGACCGGGTGCTGTGCTACACCGACGGCATCATCGAGGAACACGTCCCCGGCCGCGAGCCGTTCGGCGAGGAACGCCTCATCCGCTGCGTCAACCGCCTGGGGCAGGAACCGTCGCAGGGGGTTCGGGCGGACCTACGCCGGCTCTCCCACACGCTGAAGAGGGAACGGGGCGGGCACACCAGCGACGACGCCACCCTCTTCATGGTCGAGTGGCACGGTGGCGCCGCCGACCACCTCGCGGTTCTCGACTGAGAACCTCCCGGACCGGGATGGTGAAGCCAGCGGCGAACGGCGCCCTGCGGGGCGCTGTCGAGGGCCGACAGGGACAAGCCTGCGCTCGCTGCCTCTGAACAGGAAAAACGTCGAAGTCCTGCCGGAGTCCAGGTGGTCCTAGTGCCAGGCCGGAGTGGCGCAGTGGGGCGCGAAGTAAGGGCGTGCGCCACAGCCGAGCGCTCGCCCATTTGGCCCAATATCTTGGCCATAGTCTATTTTATCGTCAGTATGCGGTCTATCACTGATAGTGAGACCCGGCGGGCCGCCCATCCTTCTCCGGGAGGGTGGCGGCTGCACGCCGGGGAGGACGTGACTCCCTGGGCGGCGACCGCATGGGCGCCCCTCCGCGAGAAGATCCGACCGCACCCGCCCACCGTTGCGCAAGCGCGATGGCCGGGTGCGGTCGACGGCCCCCGATAGACCCGAGGGGACGTCCTGTGAGCACCAACAGCAACGCGCAGTGCACCTGTGCGCAGACGCCGGCGACGACCGCCGTGGCGGCGGAGGCCGCGCAGAACTCGGTGAGCCAGGCGACGAGGGAGGCACTGGCGGCGGCCGTTGCCGCCCTGCTCGGTCAGGCGCTCGGTTCGCCGGAGGCGGCGGCCGCGTTTCAGGCCGGGCTCCAGTCGGTGGCGCCGGCCGGGGATCCGCTGGTGCCGGTGGGTACCGGTCCGATCGGAGTGGAGCTGACCCCGAACGGCCAGTTCGCGTACGTGGTGAACAACGGCTCCGGCACGGTGAGCGTGATCGACACCGCCACCGCCACCGTCACTGCCACCGTCACCGGTTTCAACGGACCGATCGACGTGGCGATAACCGGGACAACCGCCCTGGTCACCAACGGTGGTGGCAACACCGTGAGCGTGATCGACACCACCACCAACGTGATCACCGGGTCCCCCATCGCCGTGGGGCCCCAGCCGTTCGAGATCGCGGTGACCCCGAACGGTGCGACCGCCTATGTGGCCAACCACGGCAGCAACTTCGTCAGCGTGATCGACGTCGGGACTCTCACCGCCACGGCCACCGTCACGGTGGGCAGCAGCCCCAACGGTGTCGCGGTGAGCCCTGACGGCGCGACGGTGTACGTCGCCAACCAGGGAAGCGGCACGGTGAGTGTGATCGACACGGGTACCAACCTGGTGACGAGCACCATCACCGTGGGTTCCGGGCCCATCGGAGTGGCCTTCACGCCGAACGGCCAGTTCGCGTACGTGGCGAACAACAGCTCTGGCACGGTGAGCGTGATCGACACCGCCGCCCTCGCTGTCATCGCCACCATCACCGGCTTCAGCCAGCCGGCCGGTGTCGCCGCCAACCCCGCCGGGGACCGCGTGTTCGTGGTGAACTTCGGCGCGAACACCGTCGGAGTGATCGACACCGCGAGCAACACGCTCATCACCAACCTGGCGGTGGGTACTCAGCCCTCCCGGGACGTGGTGACGCTCGACGGTAACTTCCTCTACGTCACCAACAACGGCAGCAACGACGTCAGCGTCCTCCAGATCCGGCCGATCATCACCGCCATCAATCCCGGTACCGGTTCGACCGTGGGCGGTGACTCCATCACCATCAGCGGCAGCGGCTTCACCGGGGCCACCGCGGTGAGCCTGGACAGTACCCCGGTGGCCGGCTTCACCGTGGTCGACGACAACACCATCACCGCGACCACACCGCCTCACGCCGCCGGGACGGTCCAGGCGAGCGTCACCGTCCCCCTGGGCACGGGAACCGGAGGCAGCTTCACGTTCGTCGTTCCCCCGCCCACCGTCATCAGTATCAGCCCCTCCTCCGGCACCACTTCCGGCGGCACGCTCGTCCTGATCACCGGCACCCACCTCACCGGCGCCACCGCGGTGAGCATCGCCGGAACCCCGGTCACCAGCTTCAGCGTCGTCAATGACACCACCATCGCGGCCACGACGGCGCCGCATGCGCCCGGCACCGGCCTGGTGAGCGTCACCACCCCCGGTGGCACCGTCGCCGGACCCGTCACGTACACCTACGTCGCGCCGGTACCGACCGTCACCGGTTTCACCCCGGGCAGCGGGACCACTGCAGGCGGCACCCAGGTGACGATCAGCGGCACCGGCCTCACCGGGGCCTCGGCGGTGAGTATCGCCGGAGTTCCGGCGACCGGCTTCACCGTGGTCAACGACAGCACGATCGTGGCCACCACGGCGCCGCACGGACCCACCAGCGGTCCGGTGTCGGTCACCACCCCGGGTGGCACCGGGGTCAGCGCCGCCAACTACTCGTACGTCACGCCGGCACCCACCATCACGGGGATCTCCCCGACCAGCGGACCGGCCGGCGGCAGCACCCAGGTCACCATCAGCGGCACCGGTTTCACCGGCACCACCAGCGTCAAGGTGAACGGTACCCCGGTGCCCTACACCGTCGTCTCCGACAACCAGATCACCGCCACCCTGCCCCCGCACGCAGCTGGGACGGTCACGGTCACCGTCACCACCCCGGGCGGCCAGGCGAGCATTCCGTTCACCTACACCCGCGACCGCACGAAGCTGACCGCCACGGCGGCGCTGGTGCAGCTCTTCCCCTTCCCGCAGCTGAAGTACCCTTTCCTGACTGCGACCCTGACCGACCTGGACACCGGTCAGCCCATCGCCGGACAGACCATCACCTTCACCGCCGGCAGCACGGTGCTGTGTACCGCCACCACCAACGCCCAGGGGACGGCGTCCTGCGCGGCACCGCTGGCAGTGCCGCTCATCGTCCTCAACGGCGGCTACAACGCCACCTATGCGGGCACGCCGAGCTTCCAGCCCGCCAGCGCCCACGCCGGGATCCTGATCTCCTGACGAGCAGCGCCCACGGCGAGCCACCACTGCCGCCCCTTCCCCCACCGGGCGGGGCGGCAGCCGCTGCGCAGACGCCGGCCTCCCTCTATCGCGGCGGCCCGAGGTCTATGACAGACAGCACCGCGCGGTGCCCTGGTCGTTGTCCAGTGCACTGACGGCCGCCACCGTTCACCGCGGTACGCACACCCCGACTGACCTGCCCCGTGAACCACTACGGGCGCACCCGCACGCTCATACGGACGAAAGCGTGTTGGGGCAACCGTTGAGGGGTTCTTGCGTGCCCGCCCCGCTGGGCAAAGGAAGGGCCAGACGGTTCTGCGGGCGGGCCTCGTCGTGGCCTCAGTCCTCCGCCTGTGGTTCTCGGTTCCGTGAGCCCTGCGGGATGTGTCCCATGCGGCGTCGTGGACGAGGTGTGGACGGCGGCGGGGTTAGCCGACTGTGTGGCCTCCGTTTGCACAGGTCAACGCGTGCTTGTTCCCCCACTCGGGCACTGCCTTGAAAACTGTCGTGACGGGTGACCGTCACCGAGGGTTCGAATCCCTCGCCCTCCGCAGGATGCAATGCCGCAGATGAAGGCCGGTGCCCCCGATCGGGAGCACCGGCCTTCGCCGCTCTCTGCCTCAGGGTGTCTCACTCGTATCCCGGCGCTGACCAGCGTGTGCGGGATCACGACGGCTGTCGGCTCCGCGTCCCGGCCCTCCCTCTCACGGGCCCGGCCGCGCAGCCGGTCGTGGAACTCCGCGACCAGAGTGTGGTCGCGCCAGCGGCGACAGAACGCGTAGACCCGGTCACACGGCGGGAGATCAGCGGTGACAAACACCCCCTGCGTGGCTGTGCCTCGCGGAGCGTGCCGCCGGGCTGGTACATGGCGGGGCGAGGATTCATATCCAGGACACGACCCCGGAGTGGACCGGTGCCCTGTCGGATTCAGCGATGCAGCCAGCTCAGCAGGGTCGTCGCCGTGAACACCACGCCCGACGCCAGACAGACCGCGCGCAGGGTCAGCCGCCCAGGGCGTTCCTGGGGCTGGGGCTGGGGCTGGGGGACCGGCGCCAGCAGCGCGTCTGCGAAGGCCTGTGCGGTCGGCGGTCGGTCCGCCGGCTCGACGGACATCGCGGTCCGCAGCAGCAGGGCCACTCCCGGCGGCAGCTCCTGGCCGGCCGGCAGCGCGGGCAGCGTCGATGCGGCCGGCTGGTCCGTCATCAGGGCCGTGGCGCGTCCCCCCGGGCCGAACGGCTTCTGTCCCGTCAGCAGCTCGTAGGCCACGACGGCCAGCGCGTACACGTCGGCCCTCCCGTCGAACCCGCCGGTCTGGAAGGCCTGTTCCGGCGCCATGTACGCGGGCGTGCCCGTGGTCACCGTCAGCCCGGACGCGTCGGCCAGCTGCTTCGCGCTGCCCAGATCCGCCACCAGCACCGCGGCGGGCTCGGAGCCGGTGGCGAGCAGCAGGTTGGACGGCTTGACGTCGCGGTGCACCACGCCCGCCTCGTGCAGGACCTGGACCGCGTAGCCCGCCTCCGCGGCCAGCCGCAGCGCCTCCTGCTGGCCGCACCGCCCGACCCGGTCCGCCAGGGTGCCGCCGCGCACGTAGTCCATGACGAAGTAGGGCCGGTCCTCCTGCACCCCGACGTCGTGCACCCGGACCACGCGCGGGCTGGCGATCCGGCGCAGCAGCCTCGCCTCGGCCAGGAACCGCTCGCGCACATCTGCGTTGGCGGCCCAGTTCTCGGCCAGCACCTTCACCGCGACCTCGGTGTCGAACTCCGGGTCGTAGGCCTTCCAGACCGTCGCGAAGGAGCCTGCTCCGAGCCGGTCCAGGAGGAGGTAACGGCCGAGCTTGCGCATGTGGCAGCATTCTGCCGGAATCGTCGGGAGTGGGAAACTCCCGTTCGACGAGTGGGACACGAGAAGGACAGGACGGGGGCTCCGGGTGTTCGAGGAGGGCGAGCTGGAACGGCTTGTGGCGGCTGCTCAGGCGGGGGACCCGGGGTCGATGGAGTACCTGCTGGCCAAGCTCCGGCCGGTGGTGCTGCGCCGCTGCTCCCGCTTCCTGCCGCACCACGCCGACGCCGAGGAGGCTGCGCAGGACGCGCTGCTTTCCGTCAGCACGCACCTGGGCGAGTACGGCGGCCGCGGCTCCTTCCTGGGCTGGGTGACGGTGATCGCCTCCAACGCCGCCCGGTCCACCTACCGCTCGATGCGCCGGCGTGCCGAGGACAGCCACGCCGACCTGCCCGAGTCCGTGGACCCGCGGAGCACCAGCGTCATAGCCGGGACCCGGCTCGACCTGATGGAGGCGCTCACCGCGTTGGAGCAGCAGCACCCCACCCTGGTGGAGTCCTTCGTGCTGCGCGACCTGGGCGACCTGACCTACGTTCAGGTGGCCGATGAGCTGGACGCCCCGTTGGGCACTGTCAAGGACCGTATCCACCAGGCGCGGCGCTTCATGCGCGAGCGCTTGGCCGGCGGGCTGTGAACGGCGGTCCCGCGGCGGGGGGCGGCCGCGCCGCCGTCCGGCCCCGATCCGCCGTCGCCGCCCTGGTGGCGGCCGCCGCGTTCGGCCTGGTGACCGGCCGTTTCGTCCTGCCACCGCCCCCAGGCACCGCGCACCCGGCACCGCAGGCGGCGCCTGCAACCAAAGGCGCTTCCGCTCTCGCGACGGCCGTCGCGTCCGTCCCGACACCCGCGTCCTCGGCCTCCGGCTCCGCCCCGCCGAAGGCCGCCACCGGGCCGGTGACGACCGCCGACCTGCTTGACCCCGCGGCGTTCGGCCCGGTCGGCATCACTGCGCAGATCCATGCCAGGGATCGCTTCGGCGACGGCGCGTACGCCAACGCGGCCTGCACCGGCGAGAAGACGCTCACCCAGACGCTGGGCGGGCCCGGCGCCCACTTCCGCGGACTGATGACCAGCACCCGCACCGACCCGGACGACCCCACCGTGGCCGTGGACAGCGCCGACCAGGTCGCCCGCGAGGTCGCCGCCGCGGCCCTGAGCCCCGCCCTGGCGCAGAACTACGCCGAGCGCCTCCTGCTCGAGGAGGTGCCCTGCCAGGCCGAACCTCCCGGCCACTGGGTCTACGGCAGGACCACGACGCTGGAACTCGGCCCCGACGTCAGCGCGAACTGGATGGGCGCGTACCAGGGATCCCTCAACACCAGCGGCACGGCGCCCGAGGGCAAGGAGCCCTGCGGCGGCATCGCCGTGCTCCGCAGCGGCAGCCACTACGGGGTGCTGGAGGTCGACGCCTGCCTGGGCACGGCCGCGATGTCCCGCATCGTCAGGACCGCTCTGTCACAGCTGTGAAACAGCCGGTCAGGGCCCCAACTTTCCCTCCCCCGGCGTCATCTCCCCGGTTGTACGAGGACGCAGCAGGCGTCCCGACCAGCAGGGGGACCAGATGACCAAGAACCAGGCCGTCCAGCAGAAGTCCGTTCACCGCAACCGGGTCGTCACCGCGGCCTGCTTCACCGCCGCACTGATCACGGTCGGCGTCGTGGGCACCCAGTCGGCCACCGCCGACGGGGCCGTGCGCAACGCCGCGCACCGCACCGCGGCCGCCGCCCGCCCTGTCACCGCCCAGCCGGCTGCGGTCGCGGTCGCCGCGCCCGGACTCGGCTCCGCCGCCCTCGTCCAGAGCGAGGACTTCTTCCAGCAGGGCCTCGGTCCGGTCGGTGCGACCGTGGCACTGAGCGGGCGTCAGGGGCTCTCGGCGTGCTCGGGCGAGGAGACGATGCGTGACCTGACCCAGGGCAAGGCCACCGCGTATGCGTCGGTGACCTGGACGTTCGACACCGAAGGCCTGCTGATCGAGTCGGCCGCGAGTGCTGCCACCAGCAGCGCGGCGAGCGCCTACGAGAAGCAGCTCGACGCGCTGGTGCGGGACTGCCAGGACGAGCCGGCCGGCCACTGGCACTACGGCGCGGCCCACACCCTCACCGTCAGCGGCGGTACCGGCCACTGGTACCCGTCCTACAACGGCGACGGCACCGTCACCGGCGGTGTCGCGGTCCTTCGCAGCGGCATCAGGGTCGCCGTCGTCGAGCTCACCGGCCAGCCCACAGACGACCCGGCCTACGTCAAGGGCATCGCCACCGCAGCCCTGAACCGCCTCCCCTCCTGACACGGCGGCCCCGCCCCGCCCGCGCCACCGGGCGGCACCGGCCCTGATCACCGAAGAGGCTCGCACGCCCCGGGAGCCGTGCACCCGAGTACCACCAGTGTGACGGGTGGTCATGTCCGTTGAGAGGGCAGCGGTCATGCGCCCCGCAGGCCCTCGGCCGTGGTCACCGGTGGTGTGACCTGCTTGCACCGTGACGCCCGGGGGTCGGCCGCCGCCGACTCAGCTGCTGGCCGGGCGAGCCGGGCTGACCTGCAGGAACCTCGCAGCGGCCTCGTCGGCTGGCAGGACCCGTTCGAGGGTGATCGAGGTGGGCATGTGCCAGAAGAGCCGGCCCGCGTTCCAGCTGCTCCGGTATGGGGGCAGGTCGAGCACCAGCAGGCGGACGCCGTCGACGACCGGGATGTCGCTCGGTCTGTCCTCGTTCCGGATCCACTCGCCGTCGGGTGCGACCAGGTTGAAGGCCCCGACGGTTTCGACCTGGCGGTCCGCGTCGAACTCGGCGTCCAGGGACATGCGTACGGCTTCCGCTGAGGGAGCTTCTCCGGGGAGGTGGCCGCCGCCGATCAGGAGGTGCCCGAGCAGGGTGTGCAGTTGGAAGTTGTCACCGATTCCGCTCATCCGGACCTGGAATCCGGCACCGGACGGCCGGTGCAGCACCACCAGCGGCTCGTCGTCAAGGATCTGCAGAACGTAGGCCAGGCGCTTCAGGTCGTGCGCACCGAGCGCCGCCACCTGGTCCACGACCGTGGCCAGCCGGGCGGTGAGACCCATGCTCCGGGTGAGGCCCATGCTCCGGGCGAGCTCCTCGCGTGCCTGGGCGCTCCAGGAGAGCACGGTCGCGGCGGAGCGGCGCCACAGGTCGACCTCGCACCAGGCCCGGGCCAGCCGCACCGCCTCCACCTTGTTGCCGTGGTCGACGCGGGCGAGTACGGCGTCGTCGACCGCGCTCCATTTTGGCTTGGGCAGGTCCTCGGGACCGGCTGCCTGCCAACGGCGGGCGAATTCGAGGGCGTCGGTGAGAGCCTGCAAGGTGCCGTTCAGGACCGGCTCGGCGCAGGCCGCCGGGTCGCTCCCCCGCGTGACGCAGACGCCCGCCACGAAGGCCAGCAGCGCTCGCGGTCCAGTCGGTGAGATCACGGGTATCAGACCGGCCGCCCGGGGACCGACCGGGGTGCACTCGGCGGCCGAGGCCTGCGGGACCGTCTCCAGCAGCGCGGAGCATGCCTGCTTGATGCGGGCGATGTCGCGTCGCGCGATGCCTCGCTCCAGCTCGGCAACGCCCTCGGCCAGCCGGGACTTCGGAGACTTCTTGAAGATCACCGCGGCAGACTACGACCCGGTCACACCGACCACCAGGGCTTCCGACGCCGTACGCGGTCCTGGTGACATCAGAGCGGCATCACGCCCGGCGTCACAGGGGAGGGCCATGGGACGGCCGCAGCCGATGGTTGTGTTCCCGAAGGGCGGGGCCCGAAAATGCATCTGCTCTCGGAAGCTTTGGTGGCGGGTGACCGTCGCCGAGGGTTCGAACCCTTCGCCCTCCGCAGGATGAAATCCAGGAGACACTCACAGTTCGTGATTCCGTGACGACTCCGTCTGTGGCGGCACGGGTGGGCCGATGGGCGTTTGAAGTCGAACTGCCCGGAACCTCTGGTTTTGGCCGAAGGCGCATGGCCGGCTGCGCAGAGCGCATGCTCGGGGCCGACAAGTCATTACGCGCCGCTGAGAACTATGTGATGTTTCGTCAGAAAGATTTCCGGTGACCGGTATCAGGAGCGGATGGCCAGGTCCGTGCCGGTGAAAGTCCCGCAATCACAGCGGCAGCCGACGCTCCGCATCGGGCCCGGCCCCGGGCAGCCGGCCCGGCCTTGTTCAAACCGTAACGCGGCGGGACTTGACGGTTTTTTTACTGGCCCTCTAGGTTTCAGCCGTCCCGTCCCGAATGCAAGGCCCCATCCTGTGGGGGCTTGGATGGAGTCCCTGATGAACTGGTACCTGTCGGTCTTCAAGAACTACGCCACATTCAGTGGTCGTGCGCGCCGCACGGAATACTGGATGTTCCTTCTCTTCCACGCGATCGTGCTGGCGGTCCTCCTCGGCCTCGGTGCCGTTGTCCACACGATGATTCCCTACCTGGCCTATGTTCTTGCGACCGCGATCCCGGCGATTGCTCTGACGGTGCGTCGTCTGCATGACACCGGGCGCTCCGGCGGCTGGTTCTTCATTGGCCTGGTGCCGTTCATCGGCGACATTGTGCTGTTCATTTTCACGGTTCTTCAGGGCGACCCCGCCGACAACTCGTACGGTCCGAACCCCAAGCTCGCCTGAGCAGCTACGAGTTGCCCCGGGAGGGGCCCGGGCCGGTGTGATCAGGACAAGCCTGCCGTCGACGGCGTCCTCGGTCGCTGTGACCTCGACATGCGGCATCACACCAGGCCGGGCGCATACCCGGAGCCGCGAGCCCGCCCCGGGGCCACTGCCTCTCACGGCCGGTTGTGATCGGGGCGGGATTCGGGCGGCGCCCGGAGAGTCCTGCTGAGCTTCAGAGCAGTGCCGCAGGTGAGAGCCGGTGGCCCCGACCGGGCCACCGGCTCTCCGTTGTCCGTCTCCCCTCTCTGGTCCCGGGGACGCCGGCCGGAGCGGCACAGCGGTGCGCCGCAGCGCGTACCGCACGTGGGCCCGCAGGATCGGCCGGATATGCGTTTGACGCCCCCCGCGTTCGGCGGTCGGATGGCGTCCCATGAGCGCAGGGCAGATGCACCGCGGTATGCACCCGATCGACGACGGCCTTGTACGGCGGCTCATCGCCGACCAGTTCCCGCAGTTGGCGGGGCTGGCGGTCGAGCGGTTCCCGTCCGGTGGCACGGTCAACGCCATGTACCGGCTGGGCGACGGCATGGTCGTGCGGCTGCCGCTGGTGGAGGGCGGAGCCAAGGACGTGTCGCGGGAGCAGCAGTGGCTGCCCCGCCTCGCACCCCGGCTGCCCGCGGCCGTCCCCGAGGTGGTCGGTGCCGGGGAGCCCGCCGAGGGGTACCCATGGCCGTGGTCGGTGTACCGGTGGCTGGAGGGGGAGAACCCCGAGGCGGGAGGGTTGCGCGAGCCCGCGCTGCTGGCCGGGGACCTGGCCGGGTTCGTGGCGGCGATGCGGAGCATCACGCTGCCCGGGGCGCCGCCTGCCTACCGTGGCGGACCGCTCGCCCTGCTGGATGCGTCGACCCGGGCCGCGATCGAGGCACTGCGCGGCATCCCGGAGGAGGGCATCGACTGCGAGGCCGCGACCGCCGTGTGGGAGGAGGCGCTGCGCGCGCCGGGCTGGGACGCGCCGCCGGTGTGGCTGCATGCCGACCTGATGCCCGGCAATCTGCTGGTGGACGGTGGCAGGCTGACCGCGGTGATCGATTTTGGGTGCATGGGCGTGGGCGATCCGGCCTGCGATCTGGTCCCGGCGTGGAATCTGCTGCCGGCCGCCGCACGGGAGGTTTTCCGTGAAGCGCTCGGTGTGGACGACGACACCTGGAACCGCGGCCGCGGGCGGACGCTCTCGCAGGCACTGATCGCGCTGCCGTACTACCGCACGACGAATCCGGCGATGGCGGGCAACGCCCGGCATGTGATCCGGGAGGTGCTGGGAGAGCGCTGAGGCGACCGCGGGGTGTGGCCCCGCCTCACCCCGCCGCCACGACCCGGTCGACCCGCGCGGCCGGGGCCACCAGGGCGGTATGGAGCTGCCGGTGCCGCAGGCCGAGGCCCTGGTACAGCCGCAGGGCAGCCAGGTTCCCGTCGTCGACCATCAGCGCGGCGGCCCCGTGCCCGTCCAGCGCGGCTGCGAGGACGAAGTGGCAGACCGCACGCCCGAGCCCCTGGCCGCGGGCGTCCGGGCTGACGGCGACCCCGGCGAGCAGCCCCACGGTGGGCGCGGACCAGGCGAGCGCGGCCAGGGCGAGCAGCTGTCCCCCGGGGCCGCGCAGCCCGGCCCAGCGTTGGACACCGGGGTCCCCGGGCATGGCGTCGGAATCGGGGAAGCCGGCCCGCAGGAGCGCGGTGGCCTCGGGCAGTTCGGCCTCGCCGAGCCAGCCGGCCGGACCGGGCTGCGGCGCGGTCATGGGCTCCGTACGGTCCATCCAGCCGAAGGTCCTGCCCGCCATCAGGTCGGGGTGGTCGGCCACCAGGGCGTCGATGACCTCGGGCCGCCCCAGCGGGCGGTAGGTCGGGCCCACCTCGGCCAGCACCTCGCGGGCCAGCGGGACGGCGGCGTCCGCAGGGCCCGACACGGCCAGCCGGTCACGCGTGGAGAGGTCCGGTCCGGCGACCGCGACGGCCCGTCCGTCCGTGCTCGTCCAGGCACGGCTGCGCCCGTCGAGACCCTGTGCCGCCCAGATGCACAGGGTGTCGCGGCCGCAGCGGGCCATGAGTTCCCGGTGGTCGTGTATCTCCCGCATATCTGCCATCCTGCCGCAGGCCTGGGTGGTGGCCGTGCCCGGGCGAGTTCGGGGACGGACGGCCTGAGCAGGGCGCCGGTGGACCGGACTGGACTGGACTGGACTCGCGACGCCCGCGGCGTACCGCGGGGTCGTAGGTGGCCTGGTGGGTGCGGCTCTGCCGGTGGCCGTCGAACCAGTCGCCGGTCGGCTCAGCGCCGACAGGACCGAGGATCAGGGAGAGCAGCGGGACGCCGTCCGACTCCCGGTCGTGTCAGGCCGGTTGGGTGCGGTTGGGCACGGCGGCAGGCTCGATGTTCTGGTTCGCATGGAAGAGATTGCCCGGGTCGTAGGCGGCCTTGACCAGGGCGAGCCGGTCGTAGTGGTCGCGGTAGGTGGCACGCACCCGGTCCTGGCCCTCGCCCGCGCCCATGAAGTTGACGGCAGAGCCGCCCATGGAGTGCGGGCGGACCGCATCCGAGTAGTCGACGCACCACTGCCTGACGGTGGCGGCGTTGGCCGGGTCCGGGTCGACGCCGGCGAAGACACCGGACCAGAGGGCGTCGCGGTAGCTCCATGCGGTGTCGTCGGCGCCGACCCGGTGCACGGCGCCGTCGATCGGATAGAGGTGCATCAGCGACTGCGGGGTGGGGAGCGCGGCGCCGTACGCGGCGTGGATCGCGACGGCGTCGTTGGTGATGCGGTCGAAGAACGCGCCGCGCCAGTACCACTGCATCCCCGGCGGCAGCAGTGGGTCGAACATGGACTGCAGTGCGGGGTAGGGCATCGGGCTGGTGAAGTGGAAGGCCGGCGGGCCTGCCTCCTGCACGGAGGCGAGCGCGTTCCCCAGCTCGTCGGGGTCGCCGGTGCGGCACCAGACGACACCGCAGACCCGCTTGAGGTGCAGGGGCTCGGGGAACGGCGGGCCTGGAGGTACGACCAGCAGGGCGAAGAAGCCGTTGAGGTCGTCGGGCGCCAGGGGCAGGAAGTCGCGGTACCAGCGGAGCACCTCGGGGGTGCGGTCGACCGGCCACAGGGTGATGCCCATCCCGACGGTGCCGACCGGGTGCAGCCGGTAGGTGAGGGAGGTCGCGACGCCGAAGTTGCCGCCGCCGCCGCGGAGGGCCCAGAACAGGTCCGGGTCCCTGGACTCGTCCGTGGTGAGGAAGCTGCCGTCGGCCAGCACCACGTCGGCGGCCAGCAGGTTGTCGGCGGTGAGGCCGTAGCGGCGGGTGAGATGGCCGTGGCCGCCGCCCAGGGTGAGGCCGGCGGCGCCGGTGGTCGACATCACGCCCGCCGGGGTGCCGAGCCCGAAGGCGTGCGCGGCATGGTCGAGGTCGCCCAGCAGGCTGCCGCCGCCGACCTGCGCCGTCCGGGCCTCCGGGTCCACCCGCACCCAGCGCATCGGAGCGAGGTCGAGGGTGACACCCCCGTCCACCAGGCAGAGCCCGGGACCGCTGTGTCCACCGCTGCGGACGGCGAGCTCCAGGCCCTGGTCGCGGACGAAGTCGACGGCGGCCATCACATCCGCGGCGTCCCGGCAGTGCACGATGGCGGCGGGATGCTTGTCGATCATGGCGTTGTGGACCTGACGGGCCTCGGTGTACCCGGGATCCCGGGGGCCGATGACGGGTCCGCGCAGCAAGCTGCGCATGGCTTCCAGGGTCGCGGTGTCCATGCCGACCTCCTGGGGCTCAGGACGCTCCCCACCGCCGCTGCCGGGCGGGACCCCGGTGGGCCTGGACGGCAGCCGACACCACCAGCCTGGCGCCGAAGGCCGCCGGGTGCAAACGGCACGGCAGCGCCGCCGGCGGCGCGGAGCGGGAGCCGCTCCCGGACACGGGTGTGGCCCGGTGCCTCACGGCACCGGGCCACACGCTCAGGAGGGGCTCAGCGGACGTCGACGTAGTCCGTGTTGCTGTAGGCGTCGACGTACCGGTTGTCCGGGGTGAACCACGCCACCAGCCAGGTGCCGTCCTGCTTGGCGGTGAAGTGCTTGCTGAAGTGGCCGTGGGAGTCGGTGCTGCCGTAGCCCATGTACGACCAGGTCCTGCAGCCCTTGGCGCAGAAGAAGTAGTAGACGTGCTGGTGGGTGAAGTTGCTCCACTTGCTGGTGGTCAGCCGCTGCAGGGTGCCCTGCACAGTGATGCTGTGACCCTTGCGGACCGGCTCCGGAGAGGCGTTGAAGCCGGTGATCCGGGTGTCGTACCGGGAGTAGTGGATGGTCCGGCTGTAGCCCGACTGGTAGTCCTTGCTGCCCGGGTAGTACAGCCGCCAGTAGCCCTTGGGGGCGGACTGGTAGCCGTAGACGCTGAACTGGCCGTTGCTGCCGATGGTGAAGTAGCCGTCGGTGGTCCAGCCGGTCTTGCCGTTGGCCGACTTCTGCACATACACCCGGCGGTAGGACGGCAGCTTGCCGCTGCTGCTGTACATCGCGCCCTGCAGGTGCAGGTCGGCGTACTCGTCCAGCGACGTACTGGTCAGGCTGAGGGTGACCCGGTTGACCACGTCGATGTGGAAGGACGTCGTGGAGTACTTCAGGTACGAGTAGCCCGGGGAGCTGCTGTGCAGGGCGACGCCCCAGGTGGAGTCGTTCGACGGGGCGTACCAGGAGCTGGAGGTGAACCGGCCGGTGGAGGAGGTGGCCACCACGCTGCCGTGGACGTTGATGTGCTGTCCGGTCAGCGGCTTCCAGACGCCGCCGTAGTAGTACTCGGCGGTGCCGCTCACGGGCACCTTGGAGCCGTACCTGACGGTGAGCGAGGAGTGGTCGAGGCGGATCCGGGTCGGCGCCGCCGCCGTGGTCAGGGTGGTGTCGTCGATGGTGCCCCGGGTGTAGTCCAGCTTGTAGTACCCGACCACGGAGTGGAGGGAGGCACCGGTCGCTCCGGGCCGCAGCGACATGGAGTAGCTGCCGTCGGACTTGGTCCAGGTGTACGTGGAGGCGCTGCCGGCGCTGAAGTCGATCCAGCTGTTGCTCAGCGGGTCGACGTTGCCGGTCGACGGGTCGAAGACACCGAGCTTGCCGCTGGCGGTGACCGTGGGGTGCACGTAGTCGATCGGCTTGGCGGCGCTCAGGGAGTGCGAGAGCACCCGGGTCTGCTTGAGGTACGGCAGCGCCTGGAGGTTCTCCGTGGTCGTGGTGTCACCGTCGGCGTCCACCGCGGTGACCTCGACATCGTAGGTCGCGTACTCGGGCAGCTGGAGCCGGGTCGACTGCCAGACCCCGCCCGGGAGCTGGGTGAAGGTGCCGACGACCCGGGTGGAGCTGCCGTCGGTGACGGTGGCGGTGACCTGCTTGATGTCCGAGTCGGAGGACGCGGAGACCTGGAGCAGCCCGGTGTCGCTACCGGCCGGGCCCACCTTGTCGATGGTGGGGGCGACGGGGCTCGGGGTGTCGGTGGGCGTGTCGGTGGGGGTGTCCGTCGGGGTGCCGGTCGGAGTCCCGGTGGGGGTGTCCGTCGGCGTGTCCGTCGGGGTGTCGGTGGGCGTGTCCGTCGGTGTGTCGGTCGGGGTGTCCGTCGAGGTGTCGGTCGGAGTCCCGGTGGGGGTGTCCGTCGGGGTCCCGGTGGGAGTCTCCGTCGGAGTCGCGGTCGGAGTCTCCGTCGGGGTCTCCGTCGGGGTGTCGGTCGGAGTCTCCGTCGGGGTGGGTGACGCGGTGTCGGTGGCGGTGGGCTCCGGGGTGGGCTCATCCGCGTGGGCGAGCGCCGGGCCGCTGAACAGGGTGGCCGCGAGAGCCGCTGATACGGCCGCAGACAGCGCGGTGGTGCGTCTCAAGAATCCCCCAGGGATATGAGCAGAAGAGCCAGAGGTGGTGGCGGTCGGAGGCAGGCCGACGCGCGTCGCGCAGCCGGCGTGCAGTTTGTGGACGTCCTGCGTGCGAACGTTCGGAAGCGTAGCGCTCAGGGGTGACACCACGGCAACCGAAATCCGGCTGTGGCCAGGGCGAAAGGCCCGGTCAGGGCCTGATGTCCGGCTTCTTCCGTCGACTCGGCCCCGGCCGGGCCCGTTCACCGGGTGGACACCCGGCCGGCGGGCGTCTGCCCGGGGGCGTCGGCGTCCGACCCCGCACTGCGGGCGGGGTCGATTGTCAGGTGCGTCCGGAACAGGCGCCGTAGCCCACGAAAGGGAAGAATGGGGGCAAGTCGGCCCTCCAGGCGGTTTCCCTGACCATGAGCGGACACGAGTCGAGCAGTACGGAAGGCGCCCGCCCGGAGCAGGCGGGCGTGGTGTCGTCGCGGCCGGGCGGACTGCTGGTGGTTCCGCTGGCCACGGCGCTGATCGACTCCGACGGCAGGATCCTGCACTGGAGCGACGACGCGGAGTACCTGCTCGGCTTCACCTCGGACGAGGCGGTGGGCCGCTATGCGGCGGATCTGCTGGTCACCGACGAGCAGCGGCCGGGGGTGCTGGACCTGTTCGCGGGCATCGTGTCGGGCGACGGCTGGTCGGGTGTCTTTCCGGTGCGGCACCGGGACGGCCATGAGGTCAACCTGGAGTTCCGCACGCATCCGGTGACCGGCCCGGACCGGCGTCCGATGGTGCTGGCGGTGGCCACCGATGTGCGCGCGCTGCGCCGGGTGGAGGCCAGCCTCGCCGTGCTGGACGCCTTCTTCGCCCAGGCGCCGATCGGTCTGGCGGTGTACGACACCGGTCTGCGGTTTGTGCGGATCAACGAGGCGCTGGCCCGGATGAACGGCAAGTCGCAGGAGCAGCATCTGGGCCTGCGGCTGAGCCAGGTGCTGCCGGGGATCAACGGCCTGGAGATCGAGGCGGTGATGCAGCAGGTGCTGGACACCGGGGTGCCGGTGGTGGACGCCCGCTCGTACGGCCGCACCCCGGGCGACCCGGAACGCGACCACGCCTGGTCCGCCTCCTACTTCCGGCTGGAGGACCCCACCGGTCGGATCGCCGGTGTCTGCTCCTCGATCATCGATGTCACCGAGCGGTTCGAGGCCGACGCCAGCGCCACCCGGGCCCGGGAGCGGCTGGGGCTGCTGGTGGCGGCCGCGGCCAGCATCGGCACCACGCTGGATCTTCGGCAGACCGCCCGGGAGCTCGCCGCCGCCATGGTTCCGCAGCTCGCGGACGTGAGCTCGGTGTATGTGCTGGAGCACAGGGTGTCCGGGCTGGACACCGGGCCGGACGGCGAGGCGGAGCCCGTCCGCAGGCTGGCGGTGATGGCCGCCGACCCGGACTTCCCCGCGGAGGATGTGCTCCAGGAGGTGGTGTGCCGTATCCCGCCGGGATCGCCGTACGCCAAGGCGCTCCAGGACGGGCGCACCGTGGAGGTGCCCTGGCCGGAGGTGGGACAGCTGACGGCGATCTCCACCCGGCGGCTCCAGCGGTATGTGGACCGCAGCACCTGGTCGGTGCGTGCGACCCCGCTGGTGGCCCGGGGGCGGGTGCTGGGCCTGGTGGTGCACGCCCGGCACGGCGGACGGGAGCCGTTCGAGGTGCACGACGCCACACTCGTCGACGAGCTGGCGGCCCGTGCCGCGGTCGCCATCGACAACGCCTGGCTGTACTCCCGGGAGCACAGCACCGCCCAGGCCCGGCAGCGGGCGCTGCAGGAGGCCAACGCGGCCAGGGAGCGGCTGGCTCTGGTCAATGAGGCGGGCACCAGGATCGGCACCACCCTGGACATGGCCCGCACCGCCCGCGAGCTGATGGATGTGGCCGTGCCGAGGCTCGCCGACGTGGCAGGGGTGGCCGTAAGGGAGTCGCTTGTGCGCGGCGAGGAGCCGTCGGCGCCGCACCCCCACTGGCGGGTGCGGCTGCGCACACTGGCGGTCGGCGGTGTCAGGTCCGCGGAGATGCACGACATAGACCCCGACGGGACCGCAAGGGCCTGGGAGGCGTCCGCGTACCACGCGGACGCGCTGGCCTCCGGCCGCCCGGTGCTGATCCCCGTGGTACGGCCGGGGGATCTGCTGCAGCTGGCCGGCTCGCCCGGACGGGCGGAGGGGTTCCGGGTGCAGGGGGTGCACTCCTACATGGCGGTGCCGATGCGCGCCCGGGGCCTGGTGCTGGGCGGCGCGGAGTTCCTCCGGCTGAGGGATACCCCCGAGGCGTTCACCTCGGAGGATCTGGCACTCGCGATGGAGATCACCGCCCGGGCAGCCGTCTCCGTCGACAACGCCCGGCTCTACACCGCCCAGCGGGAGGCGGCCCGGCAGCGGCAACAGGCCCTGGAGGAGGCACACACCGCGCAGGCCCGGCTGGCCCTGGTCAACGAGGCGGGCAGCCGTATCGGCACCACCCTGGACCTGCAGCGCACCGCGGAGGAGCTGGTCGAGCTGGTGGTGCCACGGTTCGCCGACCTCGCCACGGTGGACCTGCTGGACGCGGTGCTGCGCGGGGAGGAGCCCACCACCGGGCCCCCGGACACCTCGGTGCTGCTGCGGGCGGTGGCGGTGGGGCACACCCCCGAGGCGGGCAGCACCCCGGTGACCGACACGGTGGGGGCGGCCTCGGAGTTCGGCTCGTCCCGGACCTACGCCCAGAGCCTGCGCAGCGGGCGCTCCATCCTGGTGGCGGAGGTCGACGAGGAGTCACTCCGGGAGATCGTGCCCGGGGCGGAGCGTGCGGCGCCCGCACTGGCGGCGGGTGTCCACTCCTATCTGATGGTGCCGTTGCTCGCCCGGGGTGCGGTGCTGGGCGGCGCGGAGTTCGTCCGGCTGCGCGATCGGGAGCCGTTCGACGCCACGGATGCGGCGCTGGCCGAGGAACTGGTGGGCCGTGCCGCCGTCTGCATCGACAACGCCCGCCTGTACCGCAGGGAGCGGGCCACCGCACTCACCCTGCAGCGCAGCCTGCTGCCGCAGGAGGTCCACCCGACGCTGGGCCTGGAGATCGCCCACCGCTATCTGCCGAGCAGCGTGGTGAGCGAGGTCGGTGGTGACTGGTTCGACGTGGTGCCGCTCTCCTGCGCCAGGGTGGCGCTGGTGGTCGGCGATGTGATGGGACACGGTATCCGCGCCGCCGCCACCATGGGTCAGATCCGCACCGTGGCCAGGACCCTGGCCACCCTGGACATGCCGCCGGAGCAGGTGCTGACCCGGCTGGACGAGACCACCTCCGCGATCGGCGAGGGCCAGTTCGCGACCTGCATCTGCGCGGTGTACGACCCGGTGGAGCGCATCTGCACGGTCTCCTCCGCGGGACACCTCCCCCCGGTGGTCGCCGCACCCGACGGCACCTCCCGGCTGGTGGAGCTGCCGCCGGGGCTGCCGCTGGGCGTCGGCGGCGCGGTCTTCGAGAGCGTGGACTTCACCCTTCCCGAGGACGGGGTGCTGGCCCTGTACACCGACGGCCTGGTGGAGCGGCGCGGGGAGGACATCGACCAGGGCCTCGGGCTGCTCTGCCGTACGATCGCGGCCCGTTCGGGCTCCCTGGAGGAGACCTGCGACATGGTGCTCAAGGCTCTGGGGAGCGCCGGCACCGAGGACGACATCGCGATGATCATGGCGCAGGCGCGGGCGGTTCCCCCGACCGGATCGCCGTGCTGCCGCTGGAGCGGGAGCGGACCACCCCGGGCGAGGCCCGCAGATTCACCCGGGAGACCCTGCAGACCTGGGACCTGGCACAGCTCGGCGACTTCGCCCAGCTGCTGGTGAGCGAGCTGGTCACCAACGCGCTGCTGCACGCAGGTGCGCCCAAGCAGCTGCGGCTGATCCGCGACCAGGTGCTCACCGTGGAGGTGGCCGACATCGGACACCATCCGCCCCGGCTGCGCCGCGCCGCCACCGACGACGAGGGCGGCCGCGGGATGCGGCTGGTCAATGAGCTGGCGCATCGCTGGGGCAGCAGGGTCACCCGCAACGGCAAGGTGGTCTGGGCCGAGCTGAAGCTGCCGTCGGCCGGGGCCGGGGCCGGGGCCGGGGCCGGCGGCTGACGGCCGTGGCCGCGCCATCCGTATGTCCAAGGCCGCTGCGGTGGACGGCAGGTGATGCACCGTCGTCAGCGACGGCGCGGCAGGCCCGACCGACACTGCCGGTCAGGCCCGACCGGCAGTGCAGACGAACCCGGCCGACGACGTGAATTCGGCTGCGGCGGGCCGCACTTCCGACTCGGCGCACTTCCGGCTCGGCGCCCCGCCGGCCGGCCGGGAACCGGGGGCGCTCCTCGGGGAGCAGCCGACCAGGCTGTCCGCGCTCCTTCCGGTGGGTGCACCCGGGCCTGCCCAGTCCGGCATCGGGGTCGGGTACGGACGCTGCGCCCCGGCACCGGCTGATCACCGCTGCCGGCAGGGTGTGCATGAACGCCACCGGCGGGGGCAAGCGCGGAGCCAGGAGGTAAAGACATGGTTCCCCTGCTTCTTGTTCTGCTGCTGGCGCTGCTGCTCTTCGGCGTCGGTTTCGCCGTCAAGGTCCTCTGGTGGTTTGCCGTCATCGTGCTGATCGTCTGGGCCCTGGGATTCCTCTTCCGAGGCGCCGGTACATCCGGCGCCAGGGGCCGCTGGTACCGCTGGTAGCGGCGTCGGCACGGCGCACGGCACACAGGGGCCCCGCTGTTCTGCGGGGCCCCTGCCGTGCGTTCAGACGCCGGCCGCCGCCTGGAGCAGATCCAGCCGGGTGCGGGTGGCGTCGTCCAGCGGGGTGTAGGTGATCATGCGGCTGCCCTGCTGGGGCTGCAGCCAGAGATAGCTGAAGTCGAAATTGAGCAGCCCCACCCGGGAGTTGAGAAAACGCTTTGAACCATTGGCCGACGGCTGGGCGACCTCATGCCGCTCCCAGGCGGCCGCGAACTCGGGAGAGGCCGCCAGCAGCCGCTTCACCATGGCCTTCCAGGCCGGCTCCGCGACATGGTCGGCCATCGCGGCCCGGAACTTGGCCACCATCGAGGCCAGCGCCACATCCCGGTCGACCAGCGCCTGCCGCCACGCGGGGTGGGTGAAGGCCAGCCACATGATGTTGCGGTCCTCGAAGGGCAGGGCGTCCAGGTTGTCGACCAGCAGGCCGTAGGTGCGGTTGTGGACCAGGATGTCGTACCGGGCGTTGATCACACAGGCCGGCAGCGGCTCCAGCCGCACCAGCATCTCCCGCAGCGCCGGCGTCACCGCTGCGCAGGTCGTCCCGGGTGAGGGGTCGGTGACCCCGGCCAGGACGAAGAGATGGGTGCGCTCGTTGGGGTCGAGCAGCAGGGTGCGCGCGATGGCGTCCAGCACCTGGGCCGAGACCTGGATGTCCCGGCTCTGCTCCAGCCAGGTGTACCAGGTGACACCGACCGAGGAGAGCTGCGCCACCTCCTCGCGCCGCAGCCCGGGAGTGCGGCGCCGGCCGCCGCTCGGGAGGCCCACCTGCTCGGGGGTGATCCGCTCCCGGCGGCTGCGCAGGAACGACGCCAGCTCCCGGCGGCGCACCTCGTCGGTGCGGTCGGACGTCCCACGGAGGGTGACTGTGGTCATAATCCCAGGATGAAGCATCGCGGATCCTCTTGCCAGGTACTTCTTATACCTGGATAAGCACACTCTGGTACCAGTCTCTCGACCGGCGGATCGTGGACGTCGTGAACAAGACCACGGACCGAACCGCCGTACCCGCGGCCACCGCCGCACTCCCCTCCCGGGCCACCGTGCGCCCCCGGGTGATCCGCGTCAAAGGGCACCACACCGACCCGGGACCCATGGCCCGGCCGGCCGCCGAGGAGCAGCAGCTCGGCGCCCTCGGCCTGGTCACCGTGCTGCTTGGCGCCTTTCTGCCGATGCTCGACTTCTTCATCGTGAACGTCGCCCTGCCCACCATCGACCGTGATCTGGCCGCCGGCCCGGCCGTGCTGGAGATGGTGGTCGCCGGGTACGGCATCGCCTACGCCGTCCTGCTGGTCCTCGGCGGCAGGCTGGGCGACACCTTCGGCCGCCGCCGGCTCTTCGCCGCCGGTGCGGTGGCCTTCGCCGTCACCTCGCTGGCCTGCGGGCTGGCCCCGACGGCCGGCACCCTGGTGGCGGCCCGGGTGGCCCAGGGCGCAGCGGCGGCGCTGATGCTGCCGCAGGTGCTGGCCACCATCCAGGCCACCACCACCGGGCACCGCCGGGCCAGGGCGCTGGGGCGCTACGGCGCGGTCGGCGGCATCTCGGTGGTCATCGGGCAGGTGCTGGGCGGGGTGCTGGTCTCGGCCGACCTGTTCGGGACCGGCTGGCGCGCCATCTTCCTGGTCAATGTGCCGGTCGCGCTGGCCGCGGCCGTACTGGCGCTGCGCGCCGTCCCGGAGAGCCGCTCCCCGCACCCCGCACGGGTGGACGCCGCGGGCACCGTGCTGCTGGCGGTCTCCCTGCTCACCCTGCTGGTCCCGCTGATGGAGGGCCGGGCCGTCGGCTGGCCGCTGTGGAGCTGGCTGATGCTGGGTGCGTTCCCGTTCGCGGCCGCCGCCTTCGTGGTGGTGGAGCGCCGCGCGGAGCGGGCCGGCCAGGTGCCGCTGGTGCCGCCGTCGCTGCTGGCGGTGCCCGGTATGCGCCGCGGACTGGCGATGGGGCTGCCGTTCTTCACCGGCTTCGGCGGCTTTATGTTCGTGGTGGCGGTGGCGCTTCAGCAGGGGCTGCGGCTGGGTCCCGTCGCGGCTGGTCTGGCCCTGGTGCCGATGGCGGTCGGGTTCTTCGCGGCGTCGCTGACCGGGCCGCGCCTGGTCTCCCGCTACGGCAGCCGGACGCTCACCGTGGGAGCCCTGCTCCAGGCGGTCGGACTGGTGGTGCTGGTGATCACCTTCCTGCGCGGCTGGCCGGGCCTCGGCCCGCTGGACCTGTTGCCGGGCACCGCGCTCGCGGGGGCCGGCCAGGGCCTGGTGATGACCCCGCTCTTCCGGGTGGTGCTGGCGGACGTTCCGGTGGAGCGGGCCGGAGTGGGCAGCGGGGTGCTGGTCACCACCCAGCAGTCCGGGCTGGCGCTGGGTGTGGCGACACTGGGCACCCTCTTCCTCTCGCTGGCCCCGGCCGGGGCGCTGGGCATGCGCAACGCGGTCGCCCTGGTGCTGGTGCTGCAGCTGGCGGCGACCGGGGTGGTGGCGCTGCTCTCCACCCGGCTGCCGCGCACGGTGCGGTGAGTCTGCGGTACGGCGGTCCGTTCGGGTGATCCCGGACGGCCCAGCGTCACGGCGCAGATGGTGGCTCGTTGGAGGTTTTGGCGTGTGATGTCACACCAAGGAGGTAAATGACCTGTCAGGGCTGGAGCTATGTCGATTTGTTGCGGAATCCTGGTCAGCGGCGTCGCAGCCTGCGGTCCACGTCTGGCCGAGTGAGACCGCACAGCACGTTCCACTTCCAGCCTCTGGAGGACCTCATGGCTCGTACCCGCACCGCCCGCCTGGCCGGCCTGCTGGTAGCCGTACCGCTCACGGCGGCGCTGCTGCTCGCCGGCGCCGGCGCCGCACAGGCCGCCAATGGAGTCGGCGCCGCCAACGGCTCCAACGGCTCCGTGGTGGCCGACACCGGGAGCGGCAATGTCTTCGGTCCGTTCGACGGCAACTACAACTGGACGCAGCAGACCGCGACCGGTTCCGGCGCCTCCAACCAGAACAACACCCTCGGAGTGAAGGGCAACTCCGGCCTGGTGTACGCCGCGCAGAACAACCTCAACATCCACTTCGCCAAGCCGGCCGGCTGACCGACGGCCCGGCACCACGGATGAACAGCCACCGGCTGCGGAAAGGGTCACCGTCGGCCGGACCCGCGGGGCGGTGCGCCATGGGCGCCCGCCCCGCAGGCGTGCCGCGCCCGGAGGCGGCGGCACTGGTCCGGGCGGCGCGGGTCCGGGAGGCGCGGGTCGGGCCAGTACGGGTCGGGGCTGCGTCAGCCCCGGTCGCGCCCGGTGAGGGTGGCCCCCGCACTGGCAGTGATCACACAGGCGATGCCCAGCGCCTGCGCCGGACCGATCCGCTGCCCCAGCACCACCAGGCCCACCACCGCGCTCACCGCGGGCTCCATGCTGACCACCACACTGAAGACCCGCTGCGGAAGCCGGCGCAGTGCCGTCAGATCCAGGGCGTAGGGGATGACCGGGAGCAGCATCGCCACGCCTGCGGCCCGCAACAGCAGCGCCCAGGGGTGCGGCCCGGTGGCCAACCCGTGCCAGACCGGGGCCAGGCCGATCGGGGCGAGCAACACGGCGCCCACGGTGACGGAGACGGCCAGGCCCTCCAGTCCCCGGAAGGCCGCGCCCACCCGGTGGGTGAGCAGGATGTAGCCGGCGTAGCAGGCCGCCGCACCGAAGGCGCAGACCAGCCCTGCCGGGTCCAGCCCGCCGCCGTGGCCGCTGCCCACCAGGGTGAGCAGCGCCACCCCGGCTGCGGCCAGTACCGCCCAGAGCACATGGCCGAGGCCGCGGGCGAGCACCAGGGCCACCGCCAGCGGGCCCAGGAACTCGATGGTGGCGGCGGTGCCCATCGGCAGCCGGTCCACCGCACCGGCGAAGAGCAGCGTCATCCCCGCGGAGGCGGCTCCGAGCAGCACGGCGGAGACCAGGTCCCGGGGGGACCGGCCGCGCAGCCGGGGCCTGGTCGCGGTCAGCAGCACCGCGGAGGCGATGAGCAGGCGCAGAAAGGTGGTGCCGGCCACTCCGAGCGGACCGAAGAGCGGGGTGGAGAGGGCGATGCCGGTCTGCACCGTGCCCATGCCCACCAGAAGGAAAAGCGGCGCCGGGATCGAGTCCAGGCGCCGCAGCAGGGTCGTGGTCCACCGCCCCGGTGGGGGGTGGGCAGGACCGGCCGCCGTGCCGGGATCCGCCGGGCGGGCGGTCTCTCGTCGCCAGCCGCCGCGCTCGCCTGCGGGCTCGCCCTTGACGGAGGGCGGCACGGTGAGGGCCTCGGCGGGTACGCCGGGCAGCAGATGCTCGGTGGCGGTAGAGGACATGGGCACAGTCTGTCGTAAGGACCATAGCCCTCGCAAACTCGTTACTTCGGCGTGGCGATAAGCGGTAAATCATCCGAAAAAGGACAGGATGAATCGTGCATCTCCCGCGCCCAGCGGCCGTCCTGGCCGCCGTCCTCGTCCTGTTCGCCCCACCCGGTGTGCTTGTCGCCGCCCAGCCGGCCCAGGCCGCGCCGCTCCCCGTCCGGACCTTCGCCGGACACGGCTTCGACGCATGCGCCGCACCCTCCCTGACGACCATGCGCCGATGGCTCCGCCACTCCCATTACCGGGCCGTCGGCATCTACTTCGGGGGCGCCAACCGCTCCTGCGCCCAGCCCCATCTCACCGCCGGCTGGGTCCGCGCCGTCGACCGGATGGGCTGGCGGCTGCTTCCGGTGTACGCGGGCCTGCAGGCCCCATGCCGCAGATCGGCGCACCGGCTGCATCGGATCGACCCCCGGCGCGCGGGCAGCCAGGGCGGTGCCCAGGCGGCCGACGCGGCACGCCGGGCCCGCGCCCTCGGCCTGGCCAAGGGCAGTCCGCTCTACCTTGACATGGAGAACTACCGCCGGGGCAACGCCCGGTGCAGCCGGGCCGTGGTCGACTTCGCCGTGGGCTGGACCCGTGGGCTCAACCGCAGGGGATACCGCTCCGGCTTCTACGGCAGCGCCAACTCCGGCATCGCCGACCTCGCCGCCGCCCGGCGCAAGGGGCGCAGGGACCTGCCCGGCACCCTCTGGTACGCGCACTGGAACGGACGGCCCGGCACCGGCCGCGCCAAGGGCCTCTCGGCCCGTGCCTGGCACGGCCACCGCCGGATCCACCAGTACCGCGGCAACGTCCGGGAGAAGCACGGCGGCTCCGCCCTCACCGTGGACCGCAGCACGGTGGACGCCCCGGTGGCGGTGGTGGCACGGAGGTCTCGATAGCGAATCGAGTGCTGAATCGGGCCATGGGTTCGCCAGAATCGGGCCACGACCCCGAGTACCGGCGGGTAGGCCGACGGGGCCGACGCAGTCGCCCGGTCAAGGAGGACCTGAGTGCTCAGCACCATGCAGGACGTTCCGCTCACCGTCGCCCGGATCCTCACCCATGGATCCACCGTGCATGCCGGCACCACCGTCGCCACCTGGAACGGAGCCTCCGCCGACCGCCGCAGCTACGCGGAGGTCGGCGCCCGGGCCGCGCAGCTCGCCCACGCCCTCCGCGACGAACTGGGCGTCGTCGGCGACGAGCGGGTCGCCACCCTGATGTGGAACAACGCCGGGCATCTGGAGGCCTATCTGGCCGTACCCGCCATGGGCGCCGTGCTGCACACCCTCAATCTGCGGCTCCCGGCCCACCAGTTGGCCTTCATCGTCAACCACGCCGCCGACCGGGTGATCCTGGTCGACGCCACCCTGCTCCCGCTGCTCGCCCCGGTGCTGCCGCAGCTCGCCCCCACCCTGAAGCACATCGTGGTGGCGGGGCAGGGCGACCGGGCGCCGCTCGACGGCTTCGCCGGCACCGTGCACGACTACGACGAGCTGATCGCAGGACGCCCGACCGACTACCCCTGGGCCACCGACCTCGACGAGCGCACCGCCGCCGCCCTCTGCTACACCTCCGGCACCACCGGCGACCCCAAGGGCGTCGCCTACAGCCACCGCTCGGTCTATCTGCACTGCCTCCAGGTCATCGCCGGCGACTCCTTCGGGCTCACCGCACGCGACATCGCGCTGCCGGTCGTCCCGATGTTCCATGTCAACGCCTGGGGCATACCGCACGCGGCCTTCATGTCGGGAACCGGGCTGCTGATGCCCGACCGTTTCCTGCAGCCCAAGCCGCTGGCGCAGATGATCAGCAGTGAGCGGCCCACCGTCAGCGCCGCCGTCCCCACCATCTGGTCCGGGCTGCTGGACGAGCTGGACCACGGGGCGTACGACACCTCCTCGCTGCGGATGGTCGTCATCGGCGGCTCGGCCTGCCCGCCCTCGCTGATGCGCGCCTTCGAGGAGCGCCACGGCATCGATGTGGTGCACGCCTGGGGTATGACCGAGACCTCGCCGCTGGGTAGCTTCGCCACCGTGCCGCCCGGCCTCACCCCGGAGCAGCGGTGGCCCTACCGGATCACCCAGGGCCGCTTCCCCGCCACCGTGGAGGCCCGGCTGGTCGGCCCCGACGGGACGCGGATGCCGCACGACGGCACGGCCGCGGGCGAGCTGGAGGTCCGCGGACCGTGGATCGCCGGCGCGTACTTCGGCGGGGCGGGCCAGGACCCGCTGCGGCCGGAGGACAAGTTCAGCGAGGACGGCTGGCTGCGCACCGGTGACGTCGGCACCATCACCGCCGACGGCTACCTCACCCTCACCGACCGGGCCAAGGACGTCATCAAGTCCGGCGGCGAGTGGATCTCCTCGGTCGAGCTGGAGAACCATCTGATGGCGCACCCGGACGTCGCCGAGGCCGCCGTGGTGGCGGTGCCGGACGAGAAGTGGGGCGAGCGCCCGCTGGCCACCGTGGTGCTCCGGGACGGCGCGGCGGTGGAGTTCACCGTGCTGCGGGACTTCCTGGCCGAGCGGGTCGCCAAGTGGCAGCTGCCCGAGCGGTGGACGCTGCTCACCGAGGTGCCCAAGACCTCGGTCGGCAAGTTCGACAAGAAGGTCATCCGGCGGCAGCACGCCGACGGCGAACTGGACGTCACCCGGCTGTCCTGACAGCGGGCCGCCCGCGGGCCCGGCACCGAGCCGGGCCCGCGGGCGGCCACCACCGCCGTACGGCCGCGATCAGTGCGCGTCCGGGCCCGAGGCGCCGATCTTGCCCAGCAGGTCCACGATCCTGGCCTGCACATCCGCGCTGGTGGACCGCTCGGCCAGGAAGAGCACCGTCTCACCGGTCCGCAGCCGCGGCAGCTCCTGCGGATCGAGGTCCACCGAGGTGTAGACGACCAGCGGGGTGCGGTGCAGCCGGTCGTTGGCACGCAGCCAGTCCACGATGCCCACCCGGCGCCGGCGCACCTGCATCAGGTCCATCACCACCAGGTTGGGCTGCACACTGCTGGCCCGGGACACCGCGTCGCTCTCCGACGCGGCGTGCTCCACATGCATCCCGCGCCGCTCCAGGCTGGAGGAGAACGCGGTGGCGATGTCCGGGTCGGCCTCCACCAGCAGCACCCGGGGCGCATGGCTCTCACTGTCCCGCGGTGACAGCGCCCGCAGCAGCACCGCCGGGTCGGCGCCGTAGGCGGCCTCCCGGGTGGCCTGTCCCAGCCCCGCCGTGACCAGCACCGGGATCTGGGCGTTGACGGCGGCGGTACGCAGCGACTGCAGCGCGGTACGGGTGATCGGCCCGGTCAGCGGGTCCACGAAGAGCGCCGCCGGGGACGCGGACACCTGCGCGTCCACATCCTCGCGGGACCGCACGATCACCGGGCGGTAACCGCGCTCCTTGAGCGCCTGCTTGGTGGACGGATCGGGCTCCGGCCACACCAGCAGCCGGCGCGGCGAGCCGTCCACGGAGACGGCCGCACCGGCTGACGGATCCTCAGCGGGCGGTTCGGGCAGCTGATCGGCCGTCCGCAGGCCCACGCCCTCACTGTCGTCGGTCCCGGAGAGCGGCGGCATCGCGATCGGCTGCGGCGGGATGTGCGGGGCCGGTGCGGCCTCCAGCGCCCTGGCGGCGGGCACGGACGGCCCGCTGCCGTTGCGGCCCACAGCGGTCGGCAGGTCCAGTACCGGGCTCGCCGGGGCGGCGCCCAGCGGCAGCGCGGCCACCGCCCGGCCGGTCACAAAGGGGTCCACCGGCTCCGGGCGGGCAGGATCCGGCGCGGCCGGGCCGGTGCCGTCCGGCGTGGCGGAGTCGGCCGGGGCGTCGTCGCCCGGCGGCATGGCCAGTCGCCGCCGGCGCCCGGTGGGCTGCGGCGCCGCAGGCCCGGCCGGTCGCGGCGGGGACGCCGGGAGGGCGTGCTCCAGACCGGGATAGACGGCGGCCGAGGGCAGGGGGACGCCCTGCGGCGTCGCCTCCGGTGCCACGGTGGCGGTGCCGGCCGGGAGTGCGGCCGGTGCCTCGGCGGTGGCTCCGCGCGAGGACGCGGCCCGCGGTCCGGGCCCCTCGTCCCCGTCGAAGGAGCTGCTCCGCTGCGGTTCGGCACTGGCCCGCCCACGCGGGGTGGGGTCACCCGGATAGGACTCGGCGCCCTCGACGGCCGGCACGGCACGCCGCCGCCGGCCCTCCGGGGAACGTCCGGCGCCCGGCTGCGGGCCGTCCTCCGCGGGCGCCCCGGCCGAGGGCCCGGGACCGAGTGCGATGGGCCCCCTGGAGGGCTGCCTGGCCTCGTCCTGCGGTCCGGCGCCGTCCTCCTCCGAACGGCGTGCCGAAGGCAGCGCGGGGATGCCGTCGGGGAGTTCCGGCAGTACGGCGGTGTCCGTCTCCTTGGGCGCGTCGCGACGTCCGGCCGCGCCCGCCCGCTCCGCCGCGGCCCGTGCCGCCGCCGGGTCCAGCGGAAGCTCCACCACATAGGTGGTGCCCTTGCCGTCCGGCAGCCGGTGCGACTGCAGCACACCCCCGTGCCGCTCCACCATGCCGCGCGCTATCGGCAGATGGACCGGGCTGCCGCCGTCCCCGTCGCCGCGCACCTCGATCCGGGCCACGTCGCCGCGCTGCGCCGCGGCCATCACCACGATGGGGGCGGCACCGCCGACCGGGGGCAGCGCCGGCATGCCGCCGTAGGGCGTGACCCCGCCGCGGGCCGTGGCATCGGCGGCGTCCAGCGACATGGTGACCCCGCTGACATCGGCGACCAGATGCGCCAGTGCCTGGGCCAGCCGCTCGGAGTCGGCGATCACCTCCACCGGGGCCGCATGCAGCGAGATGCGCACCCGGTCGGTGCCGACCAGCTCGCCGGCCGCCTCCACGGCGCGCTGCACGATCTTCTCCAGGCCCACCGGGCGGCGGTCCAGGGCGTCCTTGCCGCTCTCCACCGCGGTCTCGAAGCGCTGGTAGGACAGCACCCCGTCGACCAGGCGGGAGAAGCGGGCGCATTCGTCGGCGAGCCGGTGCAGGGTCCAGTTGGCCTCCGGCCAGAGCTGACCGGCCGGGTCCGCCGCCAGCCCGTCGATCCGGCGGCGCAGCTGGTCGAGGGAGCCGCGCAGCTCCTCCTCCAGCACGGCCGTCAGATGGCGGCCGCGGGCGGCGAGGGCGAGCTCCTTGGTCCGGTCGGTGAAGGTCATCACGGCGCCGACCAGCTGCTCACCGTCGCGCACCGGCGCGGTGGTGAGGTCCACCGTCACCGGGCGGCCGTCCTTGCGCCACAGCACCGTGCCGCGCACCCGGTGCTTGCGGCCGGAGGACAGGGTGTCGGACAGCGCGGACTCGTCCACGGGCAGCGGCGTGCCGTCCGGCCTGGAGTGCTGGACCAGCGGGTGCAGTTCGCGGCCGCCCAGCTCGCTGGCGCGGAAGCCGAGGATGTGGGCCGCGGCGGGGTTCACCAGGACGACCCGGCCCTCGAGGTCGACTCCGACGATGCCCTCCGCGGCGGCGCGCAGGATCATCTCGGTCTGCTTGTGCTGGCGCCGCAGCTCCGCCTCGACACCCAGCCGGTCGGTGAGGTCGCGGACCAGGATCAGCAGCAGGTCGCGGGCGGCCCCCTCGGAGCCGTAGCCGGGCGCGGCCCAGCCGCTGCCGGAGGAGTTGCGGAAGGGGTCGTACGAGGTGCTGGCGTAGCCGGCCCCGTCGTCCTCGAAGTCGTTGTAGGAGACCTCGACCGGGAGGGTGCTGCCGTCCGTGCGCCGCGCGGTCATCCGCACCGGCGTGTCCGCGCCCTGCCGGTCGGCCGGCGTGGGGCGCATCGAGCCGGGGATCCGGCTGGGGTCGAGCTCCGGGAGGAGACCGAGCACACCCATCCCGACCAGTGAGGTCCCAGGCGCCTGCAGGCTCTCCACAGCAGCGGTGTTGGCGTCCACGACTGTGCCGTTGCTGTTCACGAGCAGCAGCGCGTCGGGAAGCGCATCGAGTATCGCTGCGAGGCGAGCAGCGCCTCGGGTCGGCCTGCTGCTCACGTCGAGGGGTCCTCCTCTGGCTGAACTCTTGCTGTGCCGCGGTGTCCCTTCCACCGTTCCCCCGGGCCGTGCCATCCAGCACTATCCCATTGTTTTTGCGGTTCCGACGACCCGCCTAGTAACGTTGACGGCGGTTGGTCGCAGCCGGGTAGGCTGTGACATCATCCATGCACGTGGTGGCAGCACTCTACGGTGCTGTGCGCCCGCGCCTGGAGGCTTCGCCTAGTCTGGTCTATGGCGCCGCACTGCTAATGCGGTTTGGGCCTTAAAGCCCATCCGGGGTTCAAATCCCCGAGCCTCCGCACGTTGGGGACAGCCCCGTCGACTCCGGTCGACGGGGCTGTCGCCGTTTGGGGGCGGGACCGGTTGTTCGCCGTGGGCGAACGCTGTCGGCGACCGGCGGCGCGTGGATATCCGATTTCACCCCCGGGCAGCCGTCATGTAATGTTGTCCCCGCAACACCGCAGGAGGTCGCAGGATCACCTGAGGGCGCTCGTAGCTCAACGGATAGAGCATTTGACTACGGATCAAAAGGTTGCAGGTTCGAATCCTGCCGAGCGCACACAGCAGTCGGAGGCCCCGTCGATCACTCGGCGGGGCCTTCGGCGTTTCCGGTGGCGGTCGACCCACACGGGGCGGTTCCGGGGGCGTGGGCAGGTGTGCCCGGTGCGGCCGCCGGCCGCCACGCCCCGCCGCAGGCCGCCTGGTCGGAGCCGCTCCGGAGATCGGGTAGGCTGTTCTCCGCAACACCGCAGGAGGTCGCAGGATCGCCTGAGGGCGCTCGTAGCTCAACGGATAGAGCATTTGACTACGGATCAAAAGGTTGCAGGTTCGAATCCTGCCGAGCGCACAGCATCGAGGAGGCCCCGGGCATCACGCCCGGGGCCTCCTGCTGTCTGCCCCGGCTCAGCCGCTGCCCAGCTCGGTCCGATTGATCCAGGGGATGTCCCGGCGCATCAGGAACCAGTCCGAGGACGTCAGCGGCCGGGTCTCGCTCGGTACCGGCACGGGATCGTGCCGGACGCGGGCCGGGTCTGCCCGTCGGGCGAGCAGCAGGGGAACCAGTGAGGGCACCAGGTCCGGCGGCCCGCTCAGATGGATGTCGTACCCCTCCCAGCTGCCGCGGTCCAGCAGTCCGGCCCGCATCAGCTCGGTGGCCTCCTTGCGCCCGGCGCCGTCGGCGGGTGCGGCCAGCACCACCTCCAGCCAGGAGTGCCGGTCCACCATGGCGCGGATCCAGTCCAGGTCGTGGATGTCGGCGTCGCTGCGGGCGCCGACGAAGACCGTGGTCGGCCTGGGCGTCTCCGCGGCCTGTTCCAGCAGGGCCCTGGTCTGGGCCCAGCCCGTGCCGCCGGCGACCAGCAGCAGCGGGCTCCGGGACTCGCGGTCGAGCACGGCGTCGCCGATCGGCGAGCCCAGCCGTAACCACTCCCCGGTGGTGACATCGTTCACCAGGGCCCCACTGAGCTGTCCGCCCTGGATGCGGCGGACATGGATGTCCAGGGTGCCGTCGGTGCGGGGGGCGTTGGCGATGGAGTAGGGACGCCAGACGCGGGCCGCGCGGGCACTGCAGACACTGAGGTACTGGCCGGCTGTGAAGGGGTACGGCCGGTCGGGGGCGAGGGTGAGCACCACCGCGTCCGAGGCGACCCGGCGGCGCTCGGTGACGCGGGCGTTCCACCATGGAGGAACGTCGTGGCCGACGGCCGCGGCGGAGTCGATCATGGCCTGAGAGATCACCGCGTACGCCTCGGACCAGGCCTTCTCGACCTCGTTGGTCCAGGCCTGGCCGGAGAAGTGCCGGAGTGCGGCGACCAGGCTGGCGCCCACCGCCGGGTAGTGCGCCTCCAGGGCCTCGAACTTGCGGTGGTCCCGTCCGAGCGCACCGAGATAGGAGGTGAGCTGCTCGGGATGCTCCAGCCGCAGCACCAGCTGGGTGAGTGCGGCGAAGAGCCGGTCGCGCTGGTCCGCCATGTCCTCGGGGAAGAGCGCGCGTACGCCCGGATTGTGGGTGAACAGATGGGCGTAGAAGTACTTGGCCACGTGGTCGGCGCGGCGCTCCACGACGGCGAAGCTGTCGCGGAGAACCGCGGGGTCGAAGGCCACCGGCGGCGGCCTCAGCCGGTGGGGGTCGGCTCGCTGGCGGCCGCCGCGGAGTCGATCATGGTGGTGCTGACCACCTCGTAGACGGCGGCCCAGGAAGCCTCCGTCTCGGGTGTCCAGGCATCGCCCGCGTAGTGCCGCAGGGTGGCGATCAGGCTGGCGCCGACGGCCGGGTAGTGCTCGGGGAGCGCGCCGTAGCCCGCGTGCCGGCGGCCCAGGTTCTGCAGGATGCCGACCAGGGCCTCAGTGTTCTCAAGGTTGGCGACCAGGGCGCCGAGGGCAGCCCAGAGGCGGTCCCGCTGAGGGCCGATGTGCTCGGCGAAGAGGCTGCGCACGCCGGGGTTGTGGGTGAAGAGGTGGTCGTAGAACCAGCCCGCCACCTCCGGCCCGTGGGGTTCGACGGCCGAAAAGCTGCTCTTGATGAGTATGGGATTCACTGTCACGGACCCCGACTGTATCGAGATGGTGACTCTGCGGACAGATTTTACTAACGAACAGTCAAAAACACCCCTGTACAACCAATTCAAGACAGTCTTTTACCGGTCACAGGTTGAACTGCGGACGAAGCGGAGGGGTCTGCTCCGGCGCGGGCTGCACGGGAGGGCTCCGATCCGCAAGGATGTCGGTCGGCCCGGCACTCGGATCCGGCCCGTCCCCTCTGAACGGAGCACCCCATGAAGGGATTCCGCAGCTTCCTGCTGCGCGGCAACGTGGTCGACCTCGCAGTCGGCATCGTCATCGGCGCGGCCTTCACCGCCGTCGTCAACGGCTTTGTGACGGCCTTCCTCACCCCGCTGATCGGCCTGGCCTCCGGCACGGTGGGCGACTACAGCCACGTGCACTTCACCGTCGACGGCACCACGTTCCCCTTTGGCGCCTTCCTCAACGCGCTGATCAGCTTTGTGCTGATCGCCGCGGTCGTCTACTTCCTGGTGGTGCTGCCGTTCAGCAAGCTCAGCGCCCGCCTGCTGCCCCGCAAGGACCTCGAGGCGCCCAAGGTGGACTGCCCGGAGTGCCTGTCCTCCATCCCCGCGGCCGCCGTCCGCTGCGCCTTCTGCACCGCCGAGGTCGGCAAGCGCCCCTTCCCGGAGCAGGCCCACACCCGCGCCTGACCGATCGGCGGCGGGGCGGCCCGGTGCCGCCCCGCCGCCGATCAGCCGGATGCGGACCGCTCAGCCGGGCCGCACCACCAGTGCCGGGTGCCGGGGATCGTCCGCCCTGACGACCACATCGGCGGCCTCCGTCGGCTCGGCCTCGGCGTCGTAGCGCTCGTACGCCGGGAGCGTCCAGCGCTCCTCCTCGGCGGTGCGCCGGGCCAGCGCGCCCGGAGTGAGCGCCAGGTGCACCGTCAGCTCGAAGGGCAGCCAGCGGCCCAGCAGCAGCGCGCCGTCCAGCAGCAGCACCCCGCCCGCGGGCAGCTCGGTGTACGGGGCCCGGGTGGCCCGGTCCGTGGCGGCGTCCCGGAGCGAGGGCAGTACCCGGCCGCTGCCGCCGGGGTCCAGCGGGGCCAGCACCTCGCGCAGCAGCCCGCCGGTGTCCAGCCAGCCGTCGTAGTAGGAGTCGGGGTCCTGGTGGCCGTACTCCAGGCGCAGCGAGGCAGGGCGCAGAAAGTCGCCGGCGGAGACCCGTAGCACCGGCCGTCCCCGCACCCGCAGGGCTTCGCCGAGCGCGTCGGCCAGTGCGCCGGGAGCCGCCGCCGGGGCGCCGTCCACGGCGACCCGCACCCAGGGGGTGCCGGGCAGTGCGGCGATGCGGTCGGCCAGTTCACCGGCCAGCCGGTCAGGGCTGATGGGGCGCACAGAAGAGGTCACCACGCCCCCCATCCTGCCGCGCGCGGCGGCCGATCGGGTGAACGGTGGGCGCTGTCGGCGGTGTGCCGCCTCCCATTGCCGGAAGCGCGGTCGGGCAGGGGACACGCTGGGACGACACGAGCCGGGCAATATGCCGCATTTGATGTGTTAAATGCCTAGCCTGGCAGGGGAAGCGGCCTGCATTCCGGGGGCCGCACCGTGCCACACCCGACCACGAGGACCGTGCATGGACGTGATCCCCCGCAGTCTCCAACGCTCCGTCCCCCGGGCATCCGAGTCCGAGGAGGAGCCGCCCCGGTCCGGCACGGAGGAACCAGTCCCCGGCCCCCCGCCCGCCGCCCCCGCGGTACCGGCGCCACCGCTCACCCCCACCTCCGTGGCGGCCGTGTACGGCCGCCGCCCGCCCCGGGCCGACGCCGATCTGCGGGAGCACTCGCCGAGGGCGATGCTCCCCGGCTGGGCTGCCCTGCTGGTCCTGCTGGCCTGCGCCGCCGGCGCAGAGATGCTGCTGGGCCGGGCAGGGATGCTGCCCTGGTGGATGCCGGGCCCGGCCGAGGCCTTCCCGGCGCAGCGGGTCACCGCCGCCCGGCTGGCCGTACTGCCCGCCTGCATCGGACTCTTCGCCCTCGCCGGGCTGATGGCCAACACCGGCGGCGAGGCCCGGGTGCTGGCCTGCTGGGGCCACTACCGGGGCACTGTCCGCCGCACCGGCCTGGTGTGGGTGAACCCGATCCTGCGCCGCCGCCGGGTCGACGTCCGGATCCGGCACTGGCGCAGCGACCCGGTGGACGCGGTGGACCGCACCGGCATCCCGCTGCGGGTCTCCCTGATGGTCGTCTGGCGGGTCCGGGACACCGCCCGGGCGATGCTCTCCGTCCTCGACCACGAGGACTACCTGCGGGAGCAGGTGCACGCCGTGCTCAGCCGCACCGCGGCCCTGCTGCCCTGCGACAGCCCCGACGGCGTCGCCCCCTCGCTGCGCGACGGCCAGTGGTTCGGCGACGAGCTCACCCGGTCCCTGGCGGCCGAGGCCGCCCCGGTGGGTCTGGAGGTGTACTCCGTGCAGCCGCTCGCTGTGGAGTACGGTCCCGAGGTCGCCGACAGCATGCGCCGGCGGCGGGTCGCCGACCTGGACGCCGATCTGCGGACGATCATCGTCGACGACGCCGTGGAGGCGGCGGCGCTGGCCGTACGGCGGCTGGAGCACGCCACCGCCCATGAGCTCGACCGGCACGCCCGCGCGGCCCTCATGGAGCAGCTGCTGGTCGCCTTTGTCGCCCCGGCCGGACTCCCCGGGACGGGCCGGCGGGACGCCAGGCGGCGCTGACCCCCGCCGGCCCTCGGCGCGCCCGCCTCAGGCGGAGGCGGTGTCCAGGGCAGCCAGCTCGTCGGCCGTGAGCTCCAGCTCGGCGACCGCCAGCAGCGCCGGAAGCTGCTCCACGGTACGGGCGCTGGCGATCGGCGCCGCGACCGTCGGCTGGGCCGCCAGCCAGGCCAGCGCCACGGTGGCGGGCTCCACGCCGTGCGCCGCGGCGATCTCGTCCAGCGCCGCCAGCACCCGGGGGCCGCGCGGGTCGTTCAGGTACTTGCCGGCACCCGCGGCGCGGGCGCTCTGCACCGCGGCGCCCTGCGGGCGGTACTTGCCGGTGAGGAAGCCCGAGGCGAGCGCGTAGTACGGCACCGCGGAGAGGCCGTGCCGGGCGGCGACCTCGGCCAGCGGGCCCTCGTAGGTGTCCCGCGAGACCAGGTTGTAGTGCGGCTGGACGGCCACATACCTGGCCAGGCCCTCCCGGTCGGATGCGGCCAGGGCCTCCTCCAGCCGCTCGGCGCTGATGTTGGACGCGGCGATCTGCCGCACCTTGCCCTCGCGGACCAGCTGGTCCAGGGCGCCCAGGAACTCCTCGACGGGGGTCTCGGGGTCGTCGTAGTGGGTGTAGTAGAGGTCGATGTGGTCGGTCTGCAGCCGACGCAGCGACTCCTCCACCGCCGACTTCACCGTCGAGGCCCGGAGGCCCTTGTAGTCGGGGTGCGCGCCCACCTTGGTGGCCACCACGATGTCGTCGCGGTTGCCCCGGGAGGCGAGCCACTTTCCGATCAGGGTCTCCGACTCGCCGCCGGAGTTGCCCTCCACCCACGCCGAGTAGACGTCCGCGGTGTCGATGAAGTTGCCCCCGCCCGCGGCGTAGGCGTCGAGAACGGCGAAGGACTGCTGCTCGTCCGCAGTCCAGCCGAAGACGTTGCCGCCCAGCGAGAGCGGGAAGACGGACAGGTCGGAGCCGCCGATGGTTACATTGCGCTTGTTGGACATACCAAGATCCAACGCCATTGCGGCACCGGATGTTCCGACCGCCACTCCGGCGGGGACGCCGTTCACCGGACCGCCACAGCAACCACCGCAATCCCTGCGGGGGACCGGGGTCCCGCCCGGTGCGAGGGTTCGTTAGAGTCCTCTGCCATGGCCGACAACGACATTGATCCCGCCGCCAGCACCCAGATGTTCCGGGCTTTCGTCGACACCCCGGAGCAGCAGACCCCCGCCACCGCCGCCGGCGGCAGCCGCACCGGTGTGATCACCGCTGTGGTGATCGCCGTTGTGGTGGTCGTGGCCGCGGTCGCCTGGCTCGCCTTCAAGTAACCCCGGGTGCCGGGCCGTCCGGCCCGGTCCTCGTGCGGGCCGTTCCACGTGGAACGGCCCTCCGGGGTATGCCCTGAGATGCACGTTCGGAGGACGCAGTGACCGAGCGCCGTCACGGAGCCGAGACCGGGCCCCCTGCGGAGGGGACACCGGAGCAGGCGATGGTGGCCCGCAGCCTGGGACTCGAGGGCGCCCTCAACGCCCGCGACCTGGGCGGCTACCGCACCCGGGACGGACGCTCCGTCCGCCACGGCGCGGCGCTGCGCAGCGACGCACTGCACCGGCTCTCCGCGGCGGACCTCGACACCCTCTCGGCCCTCGGCCTGCGTCAGGTGGTCGACCTGCGAGGGCTGGCGGAGGTGCGGGAGAACGGCGCCGACCGGGTGCCGGGTCTGCCCGTCGCCGAGATCGACGCGGCCGAGCACTCCGCCACGCCCAGGACCGTCGTACCGGACTCGCCGGACGGCGTCACGCTGCACCATCTGCCGGTCTACGCGGAGCACTACGACATCTATGTCGCCATGCGCGACGCGCTGGCCAGCCGTGACGCGGCCGCACAGCGGGCGCTCCTCGGGGACGGCGGCGCACAGGCACTGATGGTCGGCCTCTACCGCTGGTTCGTCACCGACCCTGGTGCCCGCGACCGCTTCGCCCAGGTGCTGAAGCTGCTGGCCCAGCCGGGTGGTACCCCGCTGCTCTTCCACTGCACGGCGGGCAAGGACCGCACCGGCTGGGCGGCCGCCGTGCTGCTGACCGCGCTCGGCGTCGACCGTGACACCGTCTTCGACGACTATCTGCTCACCAATGAGCGGCATGCGGTGATCGTCGAGCGGGTGATGAACGCCTTCGGCACCCGCCGGATCATGGACGAACCCGAGCTGCTGATGCCCGTCTACCGGGCCGACCCGGTCTATCTGGAGGCCGCCTTCGCGGAGGTCGACCAGGGCTGGCCGTCCTTCGACGCGTTCCTCACCGACGGCCTGGGTCTGGACGACGCCCTGCGGGAGGCCCTGCGGGCCAATCTGCTCGCCGACTGAACCCGGCCCCGCCCTGGCACCGCCCGGCCGCAGGGGACCCGCTGGCCGGCCACCGCACCCGGGCACAGCACGGCCGAGCCGGGGGGCGCACGGAGGCGCGATCGGCTCTCCGGGGGCGTAAGGGCGCTCATGCAGCCGCCCGCACCCCGGGGCGCGGGCGGCCGAGTGGTGAGTCGCCGGCTTCGACCGCCGGTCACTCCTCCGAGGTGAGGCCCTCGCGGAGGCGGGCGAGCGTCTTGGTCAGCAGCCGGGAGACATGCATCTGCGAGATGCCGATGTCCTCCCCGATCTGCGACTGGGTCATATTGGCGAAGAACCGCAGCATGATGATCCGCCGCTCCCTGGCCGGCAGCCGGGCGAGCAGCGGCTTGAGCGACTCCCGGTACTCCACGCCCTCCAGCGCCACGTCCTCGTAGCCCAGCCGCTCGGCCAGGGGGCCGTCGCCGTCCTCCTCCGCCGGGGCGGAGTCCAGGGAGCTGGCGGTGTAGGCGTTGCCCACCGCGAGGCCCTCCACCACCTCCTCCTCGCTCACCCCGAGGCAGGCGGCGAGCTCGGCGACGGTCGGGGAGCGGTCCAGCTTCTGGGCCAGCTCGTCGCCGGCCCGGGTGAGGGCCAGGCGCAGCTCCTGAAGCCGCCGGGGGACCCGCACCGACCAGCTGGTGTCCCGGAAGAAGCGCTTGATCTCACCGACCACCGTCGGCATCGCAAAGGTGGGGAACTCCACCCCGCGCTCGGGGTCGAAGCGGTCGATCGCCTTGATCAGGCCGATGGTGCCGACCTGGACGATGTCCTCCATCGGCTCGTTGCGGCTGCGGAAGCGGGCGGCCGCGTAGCGCACCAGCGGCAGGTTGAGCTCGATCAGGGTGTCCCGCACATAGAGCTGCTCCGGGCAGCCCTGCCGGAGGTCGGCCAGCCGCCGGAAGAGCGCGCGCGACAGCGTACGGGTGTCCAGGTCGGCCCCGACGGGGACCACCTCGTCGGACACCGTGCCGCGGATCTCAGCGCTGCCCAGGTCAACAGACATGCACCCACCCCCTCCTGACTGCCCAACGGATGCCGCCGTGCGGCGGTTCCCCTGCTACGTCCACTGGAATACCGGAACACCGGCCCCGGCAAACCCCGGCGTTGCAAGATGTCACGCGATGGTAACGCGCGGCAATCCGATGTTTGCCGACGGATATGTCCCGCTCCGGGAGGCAATACCCTTTCAGGACTCCCAGGCGTTGCTGTTGCGCAGCCGGGCGAAGATCCGGGCCAGCAGCCGGGAGACATGCATCTGGGACATCCCCAGTTCACTGCTGATCTGAGACTGTGTCAGGTTCGAAGAAGCGCAGCATGATGATCCGCCGCTCCCGCTCGGGCAGTTGGACCAGCAGGTGGCGCACCATGTCGCGGTGCTCCACATCGGTCAGCGCCGCGTCCTCGTAGCCCAGCCGGTCCAGCAGGGCCAGGCCGCCCTCGCTCTCCTGGGCGGCCTCCAGCGACGCGGCGTTGTAGGCGCGGCCGGCGTCCAGGCAGTCCCGCACATCCTCCTCGGGGATGCGCAGCAGGGCGGCGATCTCAGGGATCCGGGGAGTGCGGCCATGGGCCACGGTGAGCTCCTCCATCGCCCCGCTGACCTGGACCCACAGCTCCTGGAGCCGGCGCGGGACGTGCATGGTGCGCACATTGTCCCGGAAGTACCGCTTGATCTCGCCGAGGATGGTCGGCAGCGCATACGTCGGGAACTGGACGCCGCGGGTGGGATCGAAGCGGTCGATGGCGTTGATCAGGCCGATGGTGCCGACCTGGATCACATCCTCCATCGGCTCGCTGCGGCCGCGGAAGCGGGCGGCCGCGTAGCGCACCAGCGGGACGTTGACCTCGATCAGCGCGGCGCGCACCCGGTCGTGCTCGGGAGTGCCCGGCTCCAGCTCGGCCATCCGTTCGAAGAGGACGCGGGTCAGGGCTCGGACGTCCAGTGGCGACCGGCCGCCGGGCACCGGTGCCTGGGCCACCCGGACGCCCTGGCCCCCGTCCTCCTCTGCGCCGGTGTCCGGCGTGCTGCCCTGTGCCCGCACGGACCCCGCCACCCCTCTCGCCCAATCCCGCAAAACCGGTCATAGCATCACAAGAGGGCTGTACGTCCGGCAAGCACCGGCCTTACGCGTGTTGGTGGATTGTGGGCGAGAGGTGGAGATTCAGACCTCGATGTCGGCGATCACCCAGGTCGCGAACTCCCGCCACTGAGCGGCCGCGGCCTGGTGTGCGGGATGGCCCACATAGGCCTCCAGCGCCTCGCGGTCGTCGACCAGACTGTTGATCGCGAAGTCGTAGGCGATGTCCCGTGCGGTGGTGTTCCAGCCGCACTGCCACTCGCGCAGGCCCGGGACGAGCCCGCCGAGCTCCTCGAATGCCTTGGCGCCGGCCGCGACGCGTTCGTCGCCGTCGCGGTCGACGCCGTCATTGAGCTTGAACAGGACAAGGTGCCGGATCACGGTGGTGCTCCTCGGGGAAGGGGCTGGCTGTCCTCGCCACGTTATCCGGCCGGGGGGCGGAATCGATCAGTTGATCAGCCCCGTCATGAACGTGCCCACGGACCTGGCCGCGCTGGAGATCCCCTCGAAGCCCACCTGCACCAGGTCGGCGGCGCGCGACGGCGAATTGATGATCGTGTACAGCACGAAGATGAGCAGGAGATACATGCCGATCTTCTTCGCCTGAGCCATGAACCTGACCTGCCTCCCTGCGCGGCCCCGCACTCCGGGGCGACCCGCTCCGTCGACAGCTCCGGCACCCCGGAAGGGGTGCCGCGGGGCGGCTGTCGCGCTCCCCGGAACGACTTGCAAGCCAGCAGCCTATCCACCTGATGGCCCAACGGGGGCGGGGCAGTGCAGCGAGGCTCGTCCGGGGCGGGCCGGGGCGCCGCCGCGCCCTGCGGCCGAAAGGACCAAAGTCCCCGAATTGAATGGCTTTGCCGGGGTGCCTTACGCCCGCTCATGACGCACGATGGAGGAGTACCGAGGGTCTGGCAGGAACCCGCCGGTACCGGATCCGGAGCCCCCGCTGTGGGACCGGGTGCCGCGGCTTCCCCCCGACGCGGCACCGGTTGTGGGACTCCGTCCCGGGGGAGCGGCTTGTCCCCCCGAAGCCGCTCCCCTCCTGCCCCACCCGCTGCGCCTTCCCCCCGCTGTGTCCGCCGTGTCTGCCGCGCCCCGGCGGCGGCCGGGCAGTGGGCCGGGACGCCGTTCCGGCTCCCCCGGTCGCGCGGCCCGCGGCCCGCCCGCCCGACCTGTGCCCGGCGCCGGAGACCTCCGGGCTGCCGGCGGTCCGGCCGCAGCACCCGGCAGCCTCCGGCGCCGTTCAGTCCCCGTCGCGGTTCACCACCCCCCGCCGGGGCTCACAGCCCCCCGGTGAGCAGCAGCGGCGCCGGGCCCTGCGCGTCGGGGACCGCGAGGCTGCCGACCACGGTCGCGGTGCGCCCGCTGACTCCGACCCCGGCGGGCATGTCGCGGGCGCCGTCCACCGGGGTGGGCAGCGTCTGCAGCCGTACGGCGTCGTCCTTCCACCGCACGGCGATGCCCTGCTCCTGGGCGGTGTCCAGGCCCGCGGCGAGCAGGCCGCCCGGTGCGACGGAGGCCGAGGAGAGCGGGCCCGCGTGGGCGGGGGCCTTGACCTGCTGCCAGCTGCTGCCGTTCCAGTGCAGCACCAGCGCATGGCCGCGGTCGGTCTCGCTGGTCAGCACCCGGCCGACGGCCCAGACGTCGTTGGGGCCGTCCGCGGTCAGCGCATTGACCTCCCCGTACAGCCCGGCGATCGCGGGCTTGGGCAGCTGCTTCCAGGTGGCACCGTCGTAGTGGAGCAGGACCGGCTGGTCGCCGGTGTCGAAGCCGCCGGCCCACACATCGTGGGCCGAGACGGCGGTGACCGTGTTGAGCACGGCTGTCCCGGCCGCCGGCAGCGGCAGGGCCTTCCAGGCGAAGCCGTCCCAGTGCTCGATGAGGCCGGCGAAGTCGCCGCTCTCGTCGGCGGCGGTGGCCCAGCCGACGCCCCAGGCGTCGGCCGGGGAGACGGTGGCCACGCCGAGGAGTCCCGCGCCGTTGTTGGGCTGGACCGGGGCACGCACGGTCTGCCAGGCGGCACCGTCCCAGTGCTCGGTGAGGATGCCGGTGTCGTCGGCATCCCCGGTCAGCCAGACGTCGTCGGCCGACGCCGCCGAGACGGCGTTGAAGCGGGAGCCCGACACCTGGTCGGCGGGGGTGGGTATCCGCCGCCAGCCGAGGCCGTCCCGGTCGTCGCGGCCCACGAGCAGCGGGGTCTGCAGGGTGGCCTTGCCGGACGGGGTCAGCTGGACACCGACGGCCCAGGTCGTGTGGCTGCCGACGGCCGTCACCCCCAGCAGGGCCGCCTGGTCCACCGGCACCGCCTCGGGGCTCCAGGTAGCCGCTGCGGCCTGTGCGGGCAGTGCCGTCCCCAGGCACGCCCCCAGGGCCATCGCTGCGGCGGTTGCCGCAATGGCGTACCGCCGACGTGTCGTACGTCCGGTGGAACCGGTCATCGACTGCCTCCTCAGAGATGGTCGGGGAGCGGAACCGCCCCCCGCAGAACCAGACGCGCGGGGGGCCGTGATCCGTCACAGCCGCCACCTCCGCGTCCCGACGGCACAGCGCAGCGGCGCCGTCCGACGGGACGGGGCCGGAGGCCCCGTGCCGCACGTCACCGGTCCGTGCCCCGCCCGGCTCAGCCGCCGTGCGCAGGCGGGGCCGGCCCCGCCGGGGAAGTCGCCGGCACGGAGCCCACCCCTCGGGCATGAGGTGTCGCCGGCGGCGTCAGCACCCCAGGCCCAGGACGTCCGGGGTGACCTGGCCCCGAAAGTCCTGCCGGGTGACGGTCCTGACCCTCCGTCGGGCGGCGATGCAGCGCGCCCTCAGGGCGCGGCTCGTCGCATCGCGTCACGACCGGACCCGGCGTCAGCCCAGCGGCAGGAGGAGAGCACCCGGGGCGGAGGACGAACGAAGGGCAGGATGCCCGTCCGGCCCCTCGTCGTCACCGCTCGGAGAGTGGTGCCGATGGGATTCCACCGCACGGTGGAGTTGCCCCCCACAGGCGCTTTCGAGGCCTGTCCTGGCGGCTTGCACGCCGAGCGGCGCACCAGGCCACTCGTCCTGGTCCGGGGCCTGTCCGGCGGATCGGATACCGCCGGACAGGCCCCGGGCCGGAAGGCTCAGCGCGCGAGCAGGAAGGTGAAGTCGCCCGAGAGGCTTCCGCTCAGGCGGACTGCCGACACGGGGTTCCCCTCCGCGAGCAGTCTCTCGACCCCGGCTCGCGAAAGGCCGAGACCTTCGGCGCTCACTCGCACCGGCCGCACGGGTATCCGCGCCGCAGAGCGGACTGGGAGTTGGACAGCCCCGGCACAGGCACCCACCGGCCGCGGTGCGTCCGGTGCGGCGGCGGACCGTACGGCGACTGCCAGGCAGGCCGCTCGATTCGACCCGAGCCGCCCACGTCGCGGCGCCGTACGACCGGGTCCCGGAGCAGTCGGGCTGCCGGGCCGGGGTCGTTGTCGCGCAGCAGGTTCAGGAGCTCGGGTTGCACGGAACGCGCGTTCATCCGCCCCGGGGCAGTGAGCCCGGTGGTGCCCCCGCGCCCGGTGTGCAGCGCGAGGGGCCAGGCGTCGAGGAGCTTGCGGTCCGCGTTGGCGCGGAATGTGCCGTTCGCCCGGAAGCGCCCCGAGGAGCACCGGTGGCAACGGCGGAGAACGATCGGCAGGCAGGTGGGTACGACCACCCAGTTCTTGGACACAGGGATACACCGGTTCCAGTGAGAAGACCGCAGCGAAAAGGAGCGCGGCGCACATGGGCGACGCGCGACGGATCAGCGCTCGGGGGATCTCACTTGGTGTACAACGGCACGTCCTTGACGGGGTGACTGCGGGCGGGAACACGGTAGCGGCACACGGGAGTGCGGCTCCACCGATTTTCGGGCGGGTGGTGATGGTTCGCGGCGGGGTGCGCCCGCACCACCATCGCGGAGCGGAGCGGGTCGGGGGGCTCGTCCGGCAGATGGCGGGCGACCACACCGTCGGGTCGGGGGAGGGGCCGAACGGCTCAACCGGGACCGGGCAGCACGAAGGGCCAGGCGAGATACTCGCCCGACCCTTCGCCGTCACTGCTCAGAAGCGGTAGCGGTGGGATTCGAACCCACGGTGGAGTTGCCCCACACACGCTTTCGACGTCTGCACCCGGATGGTGGGGGCAGTTCTCCGTGATCCGGGACTGTGCGCGCCCGTACAGCGACGCACTTCAGCGGCCCCGTGGCCCGGAGCGGCATCGCCGAAGAACTTGCCTGAACCATGACGGACGAGACTGCGGATGAGACTGGAACACAGGACGCAGCCGGTTCTGCCACGGCGCGACGGAGGAAGCCATGCCTGGCGGAGGGGTGGGAACCGGCGCCATGGTCCGCCATGTGTCGAAGGTACGACGCTACCGGTACGGGTGGCTGCGTGTGCGTCGCAGCTGGTCAGCGGTGGGTGCCGAGACCGTCCTCCGGCCGTGTGCCGAGTGGGCGCAGCCCGTCGTGGCGTATCCCGCTTCTCTACGCCGATAGCCTTGGACCGACGAGGGTACGGGGAGGTCCGCACCGCCTCGGACGGTTGGAGGAGGGTGCCAGGAGTGGGGGCAGTGACGAGGTCCCGTCCGGCGGCCGGTCTCGAGTCAGCAGTCCCGGACCGGGAACGGCTGTCCGGGTGCCTGCCGGAGCTCGCCGCAGGTGGAGCGGTGTTCCTTCCCTCGGATCCGCCCCGGTCCGGACGGGTGGCCTTCTGGACGCCCGGTGGTGAGCCACCGGACCTCGGAGTGGAACCCGAGGAACTCACCGTGGTCCGTGCGCACGGCTCGTCGGTGCGCCGGGTCCGGGTGGCAGCGGTGCTGCTGCCGGTGGAGCAGGCGCTGCCGCTGCTGACACGGTGCCGGGCGATCGATACGGACGGCAACGGGCAGGCGTCGGCCGGCGGCTCTTCGGGCAGTACGGCGTTCTGGGGCGCGGCGGCGCTGCTCGCGCTGCGACTCCTCGCCCGCGGGCGAGTGCTGCCCGGGGTGTCGACGGAAGGCTTTGACACGTGGCGGGTCGGCCCGCTGGACGTGGAGGACCATGACCGGGTTGCTTCCCTGGCAGCCGCGATGCCGCCGGAGGCCCGCGCGGTCGCGGTCCCTGGCCTGTCCCCGCTCGCGCTGCCGACGGCCGAGCCGCTGCTCCGGGCTTTTCTGGACGCCGTGGCCGACTCCTTGACCCGCCCGCCCGCCGCCCGCCATGTGTCCCAGGGAGCGGCATTCGCCGTCCGTGCACCACAGCGTGTGCCCGAGCAGCGCGCCTGGGCGGCGGAGGTCGCCGCAGGCCGCGACGCGGGCCTGTCGGTGTCGCTGCGACTGGAGCTGGGCCACGGGGAGTCCTTCCGGGCCGTGGTCCAACTGCAGAGCCTGGCCGATCCCACGGTGCTCGCCGACGCCGCGGACCTGTGGTCCGGCGCGGCCACCGCCCCGGAACTGTTCGGCCCCCGGGCTCAGGTGGACACGCTGCTGACGCTCCGGCGCGCCGCGCGTGCCTGGCCCCCAGCCGCGCGTCTGTTGGACGCGGCCGCCCCGGCCGGCCTCGACCTGTCCGACGAGGAGGCCCAGGAGCTGCTGGGTGAGGCGGCGGAGAGCCTGTCCGCAGCCGGGGTCGCCGTCCACTGGCCCAAGGAACTGGTGCGCGAGCTGACCGCAGCCGGGATTCTGGAGCCCGTACGTCGCCAGGGGACGCAGTCCTCGGCGGAGTCCTTCCTGTCCGCCGGCGGGCTCCTGGACTTCCGCTGGCGGGTCGCGCTCGGAGACCAGGAGCTCACCGAGGAGGAGCTGGAACGCCTCGTCCAGACGCACCGGCCGATCGTGCGGCTGCGTGACCAGTGGGTGGTCGTGGACCCGGGGCTGGTCCGCCGCCTGCGCCGGACGGCGCAGTCCACGATGTCCTCGCTGACCGCGATCGACGCCTTGGGCGCCGCGCTGACCGGCACCGTCGAGGTGGACGGCGAACAGGTAGCGGTCACCGCAGGGGGCGTCCTGGAGGAGTTGCGTTCTCGGATCGCCGACCCCGAGTCCCGTGCCGCGCGCGAGCCCCAGGGGCCGCCGACGGCGCTGGCCGCGACCCTGCGCGACTACCAGCTGCGCGGCCTGAACTGGCTGAACCGGATGACCGTACTCGGGCTGGGGGGCTGCCTCGCCGACGACATGGGGTTGGGCAAGACCGTCACCCTGATCGCCCTGCACCTGCGCCGCCAGGAACGAAAGGCCACCGCAGGACCGACCCTGGTGGTCTGCCCGGCCTCGCTGCTCGGCAACTGGGAACGCGAGATCCAGCGCTTCGCACCAGGTGCGTCCGTCCGCCGGTTCCACGGCCCCGGCCGCGACCTGGAAGGCCTCGATGCCGGGACCGGGGGCGGCTTTGTGCTGACCACCTACGGGACCATGCGCCGCGACGCCGAACGCCTCGCCGAGCAGCCCTGGGGACTGCTCGTCGCCGACGAGGCCCAGCACGTCAAGAACCCCTACGCACACACCGCCCAGGCGCTGCGCACGATCCCCTCGCAGGGCCGGGTCGCGCTGACCGGCACTCCGGTCGAGAACAACCTGTCCGAACTGTGGGCGCTGCTCGACTGGACCACCCCGGGCCTGCTCGGCACTCTCTCCTCCTTCCGCGACCGCTACGCCAAGGCTGTCGAGGGCGACCGCGACGAGCAGGCCGCGCAGCGCCTGGCCGTACTGGTCCGACCCTTCCTGTTGCGTCGGCGCAAGTCCGACCCCGGCATCGCGCCCGAACTGCCCGCCAAGACCGAGACGGACCAGCCGGTATCACTGACGAGGGAACAGGTCTCGCTGTACGAGGCACTGGTGCGCGAGCTGATGACCGAGATCCGGGAGACACAGGGCATCGCCCGGCGCGGACTGGTGATGAAGCTGCTCACCGGCCTGAAGCAGGTGTGCAACCACCCCGCGCAGTTCTTGAAGGAACCGGCGGGCGCGAAGCTGCCCGGCCGCTCCGGGAAGCTGGAGCTGCTGGACGAGCTCTTGGACACCGTGCTGGCCGAGGACGGGTCGGCGCTGGTCTTCACCCAGTACGTGACCATGGGCAGACTGATCGAACGCCACCTGGCCGACCGCGGCGTGGACACGCTGTTTCTGCACGGAGGCACCACGGTCAAACGCCGTGAGGAGATGGTCGAGGCCTTCCAGCGCGGCGAGAGGAAGGTGTTCCTGTTGTCCCTCAAAGCCGCTGGGACAGGTCTGAACCTGACCCGGGCCGGACACGTCGTCCACTACGACCGCTGGTGGAATCCGGCAGTGGAGGACCAGGCCACCGACCGCGCCTACCGGATCGGCCAGACCCAGCCGGTCCAGGTGCACAAACTGATCGCCGAGGGAACGGTCGAGGACCGCGTCGCCGAGATGCTCCGACAGAAGCGGGAGCTGGCCGACTCGGTGCTGGGCACGGGCGAGGCTGCGTTCAGCGAACTGAGCGACAGTGAGCTGGCCGAGCTGGTCACGCTGCGACGGACGACGCGATGACCCGGCGTACCCGGCCACCTCGTTCACCCAAGGAAGCCCGCACCTTCGAGGCGCTCCCGCCGGCCAGGGGCAGCCGCGCGCCCTTCGCTGAATCCTGGTGGGGGCGCGAATGGCTGCGCGCCCTGGAGGAGTCCTCCCTGGACTCCGGCCGCCTGCAGCGCGGCCGCAGCTACGCGCGCGGCGGCGCGGTCGGGCAGGTCACCGTCGCCGCTGGAACAGCCGCCGCCCCAGTGCAGGGCAGTCGCCGGACCCCCTACCGCTCCAGCGTCCAGGTCGAGCAGCTGACGGCCCAGCAGTGGGACCGGCTGCTCGACGTGATCGCCGAGCGGGCGGCCAACATCGCCGCACTGCTCGACGGTGAGATGCCCGCCGGGCTCGCCGACGACGCCGCGGCAGCGGGCGTTCCGCTGCTGCCCGGCCCCCGGGACCTCGACCCCGAGTGCAGCTGCCCCGATTGGGGCTACCCCTGCAAACACGCTGCCGCTCTCTGCTACCAGCTGGCCCGACTCCTGGACCGGGACCCCTTCGTCCTGCTGCTGCTGCGTGGCCGCGGCGAGCGTGAACTGATGGACGAACTCGGCCGCCGCAACACAGTCCGGGCGGCCGCCGAAGCGACAGCGAGAGTCGGCGCGGGCCCAGCGGCAGCCCCAGCCCGGCCCGGTGATCCCGCGGGGCCGGCGTTCGCTTCCCGCGCTGAACTGCCACCACTGCCGCCCCCGCCGCCGCTGCCCGTCCACCCCGGCCGAGGCCCTGTGCTGGTGGGCTCCGCGGCCCCGGAGTCCGGGGTGGACGTGGCCGCGCTCGAACTCCTCGCCGCTGACACCGCGACGCGCGCCCACCACCTGCTGCGCGCAGCCCTCGGCCCCCGGTATGCGGAGACCGCTCCACCCGTCCCGCTCACCGAGTGGCAGGACACCGTCCGCCTCGCCGCCTCCCATCCCGACCTCGAGGTCTTCGCCCGAATCTCCTCGAGCTGCGGTCGCTCCCCCGGCGAGCTCGCCGCCGCCGTCCGCGCCTGGCGGCACGGCGGTGTGGCGGCCCTGGACGTGCTGGAGAACCCCTGGAGCCCACCCGCGGCCCGCCTGGAGCGCGAGCGTGCCACGTTGCGCGCGGAGTGGGCCGACGGCCAACCGCCCAAGCTGCGCATCTGGCGCAACCGCTGGACCGTCGAGGGCCGTGACGCCCAGCTCCGTCTGGGCCAGGACGGACTGTGGTATCCGTACACCAAAGACGGAGCCGACTGGTGGCCGGCCGGACCACCCGACGCCGACCCCACCGTCGTCCTGACCGCCCTCCTCGCCGTGTGACGCGCTGTTCCGGGCCCGTTGATCCAGCTGCGGCGAAGCGGGGCCTCCCTGGGAACGCACGCGGCGCTGCTGCTCAGCGGCGGTAGCGGTGGGATTCGAACCCACGGTGGAGTTTCCACTGCACACGATGTCGAGGTCTGCACCTGCCTCTCGGGCGTGCAGAAGGCTGCCCTCCGTGTTCCAGAAGAGCTCGGGCGCCTTCGTTCCCGCAGGTCAGAGCTGCAGTGACGAGAACTCTGGGCGTTCCCGACGCGTGCGAACGCGGGCGGATGAGCTGAGGTCGGCACTACTCCGCACTGAGAGAGGTATGGTTATGAGACCTGCACTTCTCTCAAGGTGGGGCATTGTGCTGCTGAAGCCTGCGGACATGTTCGACCGGGACCGGGAGTGGGCCCAGCTGGCCGACTTCGTGGAGGATGAGAGGCCCGGTGCCACCTTGGGTGTGGTCTCCGGGCGGCGAAGGCAGGGGAAGAGTTTTCTCCTGGAGGCGGTCTGTCAGCAGGCCGGCGGGTTCTACTTCTCGGCCCAGGAGGCGACCGAGGCCGAATCTCTGGCACTGATCGGCGCGGCGTTGACGCGGTACCTGAACCCGGTAGCACCTGTCGAACCGAGGGACTGGCCCGCGGTGCTGGACATCCTGCTGCGGCTCGGCCGGGAACGGCCGGTGCCGGTGGTGATCGACGAGTTCCCGTACCTGGCGCGTACCTCCCCGGCCCTGCCTTCGATGATCCAGGCGGCCTACGCGCCGCGCCGCGCCGAGCGGATGGAGTCCCGGACCAGGCTGATGCTCTGCGGCTCGGCGATGTCCTTCATGGGCAAACTGCTGTCCGGTGATGCCCCGCTGCGCGGCCGGGCCTCGCTGGACCTGACGGTGCACACCCTTGACCACCGTGCTGCAGCGCGCTTCTGGGGACTCGGGGAGCCGCGGCTGGCCTTGCTCGTCCATGCGGTGGTCGGCGGTACGCCGGCCTATCGAACAGAGATGATCCGTTACGACGTCCCGCATGATCTTTCGGACTTCGACGCCTGGGTGGCCCGCGCGATCCTGTCGCCCGGCAGCCCGATGTTCCTGGAGGCCCGGTACCTGCTCGCCGAGGAGCCGGACCTGCGAGACGGGGCGCTGTACCACTCGGTGCTGGCCGCGATCGCGGAGGGGAACACCGGCCGGGGCGGCATCGCCGGGCACGTGGGTCGCAAGAGCAACGAACTCGCCCACCCGCTCACCGTGCTCGAGGACGCCGGACTGGTCGTGCGGGAGCAGGATGCCTTCCGGGGCAACCGCACCGACTTCCGGATCAACGAGCCCCTGCTGGCCTTCTACCACGCCATCATGCGGCCCTACTGGTCGCAGTTGCTGCGCGGGAACGCCGCCGACCGGATCTGGGAACGCAGCCAGGGGCGGTTCGCCGGGAGCATCATGGGCCCGCACTTCGAGCGACTGTGCCGTGAGTGGGCGCTCTACCACTCCGGTGACCGCTTCGGCGACTGGCCCGCCCAGGTCGCGTCGGGAACGGTCAATGACCCCGCCAACAAGACCACCTGCCAGGTGGACGTGGCGGTCCTCGGCTACGCCGACGGTGCCCGCCCACCGCTGCTGGCCATCGGCGAGGCCAAGTGGAACGACGTGATGGGTCTCGGCCACCTGGAACGTCTTCGGCGCATCCGTGAGCTGCTCAGGTCGAGCGGCAAGTACGACACCTCGGGCACCCGGCTTCTCTGCTTTTCCGGTGCCGGATTCACCGCGGACCTGGGCGAGCTGGCCGGGAACGGCGAGGTCGAGCTCATCGGGCTGGACGAGCTGTACACCACGGACTGACAGTCGCGCGGCAAGCACGTCGTGCCGGACGTGTTCCTTTCCTGCCAGAGCCTCCGCAGAAGGGCGTCATATGGTCGAGGACCAGCCATTTTTGGCTCGGGGCGCCATCATCCGGCGCTGATCCCGGACGTCCGGGTGAGACTGCGAATGAGACTGAGAACGCCGAGGGCCCGCCAGATCACTGGCGGGCCCTCGGCGTTCGTACTGCTCAGAAGCGGTAGCGGTGGGATTCGAACCCACGGTGGAGTTGCCCCCACACACGCTTTCGAGGCGTGCTCCTTTGGCCGCTCGGACACGCTACCGGGAGAGACTCTACCGGACGGGTCGGGCGGCGACGAAATCGTTGGTGCGCGCCGGTCGGGTCAGCCGGGGATACCGCGATGGGTGTCGAAGAAGGCGGTGAGTGCCGCCCCGCAGGCCTCGGCCAGGACGCCGTGGACCACCTCGGGGCGGTGGTTGAGACGGCGGTCGCGGATGACGTCCCAGAGCGAGCCCGCAGCCCCGGCCTTGTCGTCCACGGCGCCGTAGACGACCCGGTCCAGCCTGGAGAGCACGATGGCGCCCGCACACATGGTGCAGGGCTCCAGGGTGACCACCAGGGTGCAGCCGGTCAGCCGCCACTCGCCGACCGCCTGCGCCGCCTCCCGGATCGCGAGCACCTCGGCGTGGGCGGTCGGGTCGCCGACCGCCTCGCGCTCATTGTGCCCGCGGCCGATCACCGAGCCGTCCGGCCCCAGCACCAGCGCGCCCACGGGGACGTCGCCGGTGGCCGGGGCCAGGGCAGCCTCGGCGAGGGCCAGGTGCATGGGCCCGGCCCAGCGGTCGCGTACCGGATCGGGGCGTACGGGAGCCGGGAGTGGCGTGGTCTGCATGCCACCAGTGTCGGCCACCGGTGGCATCGCCCGTTACCGGACCGCCTCCAGCACCTCGCCGCAGCCCAGCGACTCGGCGATCTCCGAGAGGGCGTCCCCGGGGACGGCTCCCTCGCCGCTCATGGCGAGCAGGGCCTTGGCGGAGATGCCGAACTCGGTGAGCACCTCGGTGTCGCCCAACGGGCCGGCCGGCACGCCGTCCGCCCCCGTCACCGGGCTGTCGTCGTCATCGTCGTCGTCGGACGCGGAGCCTGACCCGTCGGACGAGTCGTCGTCCAGCTCGGCCACCAGGTTGTCGAGGTCGTCGAGCTCATCGCCCGGGGAACGGCCCACCAGTTCGTCGGTGAGCACGATCTCCCCGTAGGCACTGCGTGCGGCGGCTGCGCCGTCCGACACGAAGATCCGCGGGTCCTCCTCGCCGTCCACCCGGACGACTGCGAACCACGCGTCCTCCTGCTCGATGAAGACCAGTACCGTCTCCTCCTCGTCGGAGGCCTCGCGCGCCAGGTCGGCCAGGTCGGCGAGGGTTTCGACGTCGTCGAGCTCCGTCTCGTTCACGCTCCACCCGTCCTCGGTGCGAGCGAGCACTGCAGCGAAGTACGCCACCAGGACACTCCCATGGTCTCGGCTGTTGGAGAGCCGGGGCGGGTGGACGGCCCAGGGAGAGCGCCCCCGCTCCAGAGGGAGCCCGCTTCTCGGACGCCCCAATCGGAATCGTGACAGAAACCCTGCCACTGCGGGGGGTGTTCCGCAGCGCATCTTTGCAGGTCGTGTCGGAGCCCGGCGCGGCGCAGCGGCCCGCGGGGCGGTCGTCAGAAGCGGAAGGTCCTCATCCGTACCGCTTCGCGCATCCGACGTTCCTTGGTGCGCCTCGGTTGCACCCGCTCACGCAGCTCGCGGGCCTCGGCCAGTTCCCGCAGGAAGACGGCCCGGCGGCGGCGCCGCTCGGCGTCGGACTCCTTGCGCCGTTCGGCCGCTGCCCGGTCATCCGCGGATATCTCCCCGGCGTCGGACGCGGCCGCGGCCCTGGCGGCCGAGGTGCTGCCGCGCTGCCGCCGGACACGGTCCCTCTCGGACCGGCTCTGCTCCGCCATGCGATCCCCTGAGATCCGCGCGCACTACCTGCCCGCGCTGCTGTGCCGTGGCCGACGGGGTGCCTACCGCGCCGGCCCCCCGACCGTTCACAGGGTCAGACTTTCCCCGTCCGGGCGCATTGATTCCGCCGTACGGGGTGCGAGGTGGCGGTGCGAAGCCCCGCCCATGGCTCGTACGGGTGTCCGGGCTCGGTTACTGTCTCATCATGCGGATCCATGTCCTCGACCACCCGCTGGTCGCCCACAAGCTGTCGACCCTGCGCGACGAGCGCACCGACTCGCCCACCTTCCGCCGGCTCGCCGACGAGCTGGTCACCCTGCTTGCGTACGAGGCGACCCGGGACGTCCGCACCGACGAGGTGGAGATCACCACCCCGGTGGCGGTCACCCTGGGCACCCGGCTCAGCTATCCCCGCCCGCTGGTGGTCCCGATCCTGCGGGCCGGCCTCGGCATGCTGGACGGGATGACGCGGCTGCTGCCGACCGCAGAGGTGGGCTTCCTCGGCATGATCCGCAACGAGGAGACCCTGGAGGCCTCCACGTATGCGACGCGGATGCCGGACGACCTCTCCGGCCGCCAGGTGTACGTCCTGGACCCGATGCTGGCGACCGGCGGCACCCTGGTCGCGGCGATCCGGATGCTGATGGACCGCGGCGCCGACGACGTGACCGCGATCTGCCTGCTGGCCGCGCCCGAAGGGGTCGCGGTGATGGAGAAGGAGCTGGCCGGGCTGCCGGTGACGGTGGTGACCGCCGCCGTCGACGACCACCTCAACGAGCAGGGCTACATCGTCCCGGGCCTCGGCGACGCGGGAGACCGCCTCTACGGCACCGCGGGCTGACGACCTCAGCGCAGTGGCCGGCGGCGCCCTCCGAGGGCGCCGCCGGCCACTGCGCTGTGCGGACGGGTTCAGCAGTGGGCGGAGGGCTTCGGCGAGGGCTTGGTGGCCACGGCGAGTGCCTTCTCGGCCTGGGCCGGGCTGAGCAGGGCGGTGAAGCCGTTGCCGATCACAAAGTCCACCGAGGCGTCCTTGCGGGTGTCCGAGGTGGTCTTGGCGCCCTTGATGTGGGTGCCGAGCAGCAGCAGTGCCTTGCTCGCGGACGGGCCGCCGATCAGCCGGGCGGACTCCTTGACCTTCTTGTCCAGCGCGGGCGTGGCGTTCCCGACCATGCCGATCTTGAAGCCGCGCTTCTTGAGCTCGTTGGCGGTGCGGCCGGCCAGGCCGCCCCTGGTGGTGGCGTTGTAGACGTTCACGGTGACCGCCTGCGGCTTGGGTACGGCCGTGGGCGCCGGGGAGGCGGCGTCACCGGCCGCGCCGTGCGCGGCGGACTTGGAGGCACTGGGGGCGGCTGCCGGGCAGGAACCCGCAGAAAGCTTCCTGCCGGCACTGCCGAAGATGTCCGTCAGCTGCACCGCGCCCCAGCTGATGACGGCGACGACCAGCACCGTCGACACCAGGGCGACGATCCGCCGGCGGCGTTTGTTGGGTGGGACCAGTCGGGGATAGCTGTTTCCGGTGACCCGGTACTGCTTCCCCTTCAGGCCTGGGGGAGTCAACATGCTCACCGTGTGTCGCCCCCTCGCGCCGGGACAGGCATTCGATACGGCTGCGGGTATCGCAGAGACCGTGGTCAACAACATAGTGCCGACCTCGCGTGAGCGTACTAAATGATCATCATCTGGAGTATGGGGGTACCCGAAAGGATGTACAAAGCGATATCCAGCAGGCGGAGAGGCGTCCGTGGGCGTACGGCCCGCGGGTCACTCCAGTTCGAGGACGCGGGCGTGCAGCACCTGCCGCTGCTGCAGGGCGGCGCGCACGGCGCGGTGCAGCCCGTCCTCCAGGTAGAGATCGCCGTGCCACTTCACCACGTGCGCGAAGAGGTCGCCGTAGAACGTGGAGTCCTCGGCGAGCAGGGTTTCCAGATCGAGCTGGCCCTTGGTGGTCACCAACTGGTCCAGCCGCACCGGGCGCGGGGCGACGTCCGCCCACTGTCGGGTGCTGCTCCGGCCGTGATCCGGGTACGGCCGCCCGTTGCCGATGCGCTTGAAGATCACACGGAGAGCCTACCGTTCCTGTGGGCAGCGGCGCAGCAAGGACGCCTCACCTCGCCCGTCCACCCCACCTCACCTGCGAGGATGCGGCAGATCTGGGCGGCGGGCAACGGCGCGATGTCAGCTCTCGGGTGCTCTGCGGTGTTTGATGGAGGATTATCCGAGTTGGTGGAGGGCGGCGCCGATGCGGTCCATCGAGGAGAGCCGCATCAGACCGTAGTGGTAGAACTCCACCTCGGGTACGCCCAGCTCGCGCAGCACCGCCACCTTGGCCGCCAGGTTCGCCGCCCCGTCGCAGTCCTCCGCCATCGGCCGCAGGATCACCGCCATCTCCTGCGGGCGGACCCCGTGCAGGGCGAAGGCGGCGACCTTCTCGCGCACCGCCTCCGCGGACGCGGCGTAGCCCAGGGTCTCCACCTGGTGGACGGCCTTGCCGAGGGCGGGGAGGTCGATCCCGGAGAGCCAGCCGGTGCCGGGGCCGCCGCCGTCCATGAAGCTGAGCCGCATACCCAGCCCCTCCGCCACCTCGGCCGCCTCGGCGGCCAGCGAGGTGACCGTGGCCGCCGAGGCGTCGACGTACGCGGCCAGCGCCCCGTCGGCCAACCGGTCGAGCCGGCCGGGCTCCGCCGCGGCGTCCTCGTCCGCCAGTCGGCGCCGCACCTCGGTCCGCACCGAGTCGCGGACCTCGTCGGCGGGTACGCCCGCGGCGGCTGCGGCGGCCCGGCAGTGGTCGCAGAAGCAGATCCCGAGGAGGGCCTCGGCGACCGGGCCGAGCTGCTCGAAGTAGCGCTCGTGGTGGTAGCCGTGGCGCAGGCCGTGGAAGTGCAGCGACTCCGCCCGTACCGCGTCCACCCCGTAGCGGCCCAGCTCGGCGACCAGGGTGCGGACGTACTCGCGCACCTCGGGGTGGGCCGGGCAGAGCTCCGTCAGATGCCGGTCGCCGAAGGCGTTGGCGGGGGCGCAGTCCGGGTGCTGGAAGCCGAGCCGGTCGTTGTGCAGGAAGACGGTCCAGGCGTGCAGCCGCATCCCGCGGCGTGCGGCCTGCCCGGCGGCCTCGGCGAAGGGGTCGCGGTCGCCGATCGCGGTCGAGGCGGTGGGGGCCAGCCGGCGGCCGCGCCAGGCCGCCGGGTCCGGACGGAAGTAGGCGGCCCCGGGCTCCAGATAGCGGACCACCCGGTGGGGGTTGTGCGGGAAGATGTCGCGTGCCTCGTGGTACACCGAGGCCAGGCTGACCCCGCCCACTCCCGCCCGCTCGGCCAGATTGCCGAAGAACCGGTCCGGCCCCTCGTCGAGCAGGTCGGTGGCGAAAGCGAGGACGGACGACTCCACGGTGCGGCTCCGGCGGTTCGATGAGGCGGCGGTGGTCTCCACGCTAGCCACCGCCCACTGAATTGGTCTATACCTCAGTGGGTCCCCGGTTGCTCCCGGGCCGCGTTGTCGGTGGTCGCCGCTAGTGTCCCCGGCTATCGAAACCGGTGCACGGGGAGGCAGCAGATGAGGTTCCAGGTGGAGCGCGGCGTCCTGGCCGAGGCGGTGGGCCGGGCTGCCCGCGCACTGCCCGGCAGACCGGCGCAGCCGGTGCTCGCCGGGCTGCGGCTGACCGCCGCGGAGGGGCGGCTGGCCGTCGCCGGGTACGACCACGAGGTCTCCGTCCGGGCCTCGGTCCAGGCCGATGTGGTGGAGCCCGGCGAGGTGCTGGTGGCCGGGCGCAGGCTGCTGGACGTCTGCCGGGTGCTCCCGGACGGCCCGCTGGAGTGCACGCTGGAGGGGGCCCGGCTGGCGGTCACCGGCGGTGGCACCCGGTTCGGCCTCTCGGCGCTGCCGCTCGACGACTACCCGGCGCTGCCGGCCGTGCCGGTCACCGTCGGAGAGCTGGACGCCGCGGAGTTCGCCGCCGGGGTGGCCCAGGTCGCGGTGGCCGCCGACCGTGACGACACACTCCCCGTCCTCACCGGTGTCCGGCTCGAACTCGACGGGGACACCCTCACCCTGTCCGCCACCGACCGCTACCGCTTCGCCGTGCGCACCCTGCCGTGGCGGCCGCTGCTCCCCGCGTCGGACCGGGTGGACGCGGTGGTCTCGGCCCGGCGGCTGCTGGAGGCCGCCCGCGTACCGGCCGACAGCGGGACGGTCCGGCTGGCCCTCGGCGACGGGACGCTCGGGCTCCTCGGCCGCGACACGACCGCCACCATGCGGCTGCTGGACGGCATCCTGCCCGGGTACGCCAAGCTCTTCGCCCTGCCGGAGCCGGTCCTCGGGGTCGCCGAGCGCAGCCTGCTGGCCGAGGCCGTCAAGCGGGTCGCGGTGGTGACCGAGCGCCACAGCCCGCTGCGGCTGGCCTTCACCGCGGAGTCGCTGCTGCTGGAGGCCGGCGCGGGCGACGACGACACCGCCTCCGTGCGGCTGCCGGCCGCGCTGGACGGCCCCGCCGTGACGGTGGCCTTCAACCCCGGCTATCTGGTGGACGCGCTGGCCGCGCTGGACGCCCCGTATGTGGAGTTCGCACTGCTGGGCCCGGGGCAGCGGGTGCTGCTGGCAGGGCGGGACAGCGCCGAGGCCACGGCGGACCCGGGCCATCGGCACCTGCTGATGTCACTGAAGTCGACGGGCTGAGGTCCGGTACGCCCCCGCGTCCGCTCAGAGCAGCCCGAGATCGCCCAGCTCCTTGTGCAGGTCGGCGCGGGGCCCACCGGCCGGCGCGGAGGGCGCCCCGGACACCGCGGGGGCGGACTCCCCGCCGACGCGGCGGGCCGGGCGCGGGCGGCGGCGGTCCCGGAAGATCCAGGCCCCGGCCAGCCCGCCGACCAGGCCGCCCAGATGCCCCAGCCAGCTCACCCCGGGGGTGCCGGGGACGGCCACCAGCAGCAGATAGGCGAACGAAGCCGCCATCACGACCCCGACCAGGGTGTCGATCAGATGCCGGTCGAAGACCCCGCGCAGCACCACATAGCCGAACCAGCCGAAGATCAGCCCACTGGCGCCGATCGTCACCACATCGCCGCCCTCGAAGAACCACACCGCGGCTCCGCTGGTCAGCGCCACCAGCACGGTCAGCCCCAGGAAACGCTTCACCCCGCGGTAGGCGGAGAGGAAGCCGAAGATGAACAGCGGGCCGGAGTTCCCCTCCAGATGCGCCCAGTTGGCATGCAGCAGCGGTGCCGTGACGATGCCGCCCAGCCTGCCGGGATCATGGGCCACCAGGCCGAACTGGGCGTCCAGCCGGTAGTCGTCCAGCCAGTTGACCAGTTGCAGGGCCCACACCAGCACCAGGAAGCCGAGCATCACAAAGAACGCCCTCCGCGCCTCCGCGACCATCAGCTCCGCACTGCCGCCACTCGTCGACGAGCCGCCCATGCCGCTGCCCCTCTTCCCCTGCCGACCGGCCTGGAGCCGGTCCCCGGAACGCCGCCCCTGAGTGCCGGCACCCGAAGAATAGGACCCCGGTCGCGGGACGACGGTTGCTCTGGCTACATGGAAGGCGAGGAAGGTGATCGGGTGACTGCACCGGACCGCCGAGGCACCGGCATTCCCCGCCGGGCCGTGCTGTGGACGGTCGGCGCGCTGGCAGTGCCGACCGTGGCAGGCAGCGTGGCCCGCAGCGTGCGGCCGGGACCGGCAGTGCTGCCGGACGCCTCCGACGGGCGCCCCGCGGCACGGCCCCCCGGCGGCACCGCCACCACCCTGCAACTGGTCGCCCACCCCGACGACGACCTGTACTTCATGAACCCGGACATCCAGCAGTCGATCGCCGAGGGTGCCCGGGTCGTCTCCGTCTACCTCACCGCGGGCGACGCCACCGGCCGCAACCGGGTACCCGGCGGGCCCCCGCCGCGCCGCGACCGCGCCGCGTACTCCGCCGCCCGGCACCAGGGACTGCGGCAGGCCTATGCGCTGATGGCCACGGGCCGGGTCTTCGCCCCGTGGCGGCGATCGGTGCTGGAACTGCCCGGCGGCCGGCGCGCCGAGGTCGACCGGCTGGCCGAGCGCCCCGAGGTGGCGCTGGTCTTCCTCAACCTGGAGATGTACTCGGACCCGGTCACCCCGTACAGCATCACCCTGCGTGACCTGTGGCACCGGCCGGGCACCGTGGTGCGGACCCGCAACGCCGCCGGCTCACCCCTGGACGAGGTGCAGGTCTACACCCGCGACGACCTGATCGAGACGCTGGTGCAGCTCCTCGCCCACTATCGGCCGTCCCTGGTGCGCACCATGGATCCCGACCCCGACGAGCAGGTGCACGACGCCGCCCACGCCCGCGACGCCGACCAGCCCGGCTTCTCCGACCACGCCGACCACACCGCCGCGGGCCTCTTCGCCTGGGCGGCGCTGGCCCGCCGGGGCCCGGCCGGAGGCCTGGCGACGGCCTATCGCGGCTACTACAACGACCGGTGGCCGCCCGGACTCTCCGGCCCGGCCCGGGAGACCAAGCGGGCCTGGCTGGACGCCTACGGCGGAGCTCCGACCTGGCCCTGCGGGGACCCGTCCGGCTGCGGCGACTACGAGGTCGGCGGCGACGACTCCGACCGGCACCACTGGCCGTGGTCCACCACCTACCGCTGGGCCGGGCCGCAGCCCTGGGCGGGCCATGACGCGGAGGGACGGCTCACCGTCTTCGCGGTACGCGGGACCCGGTTGCTGATGTGGCAGGAGAAGGTGCCCGGCAGCGGGCGGCTGGGCACCGCGCTGGATCTGGGCGGCGCCCCGCTCGCCCCGTCGGTCACCGCGGTGCGGCAGGCCGACGGTTGCTGGCTGGTCCTCGCCGAGCGCTTCTCCGGCCTCGGCGCGGCCACCGCCGCCGACACCCGGGAGACGGTGCTGCTGGAGCAGCGGACCCCCGGCGGGCCGTTCCGCGCCTGGCGGGGGCTGGGCAACCCACTGGCCCATCCCGACAAGGGCCGCCGTACGGGCCCGCCGACGGCGGTGCTCACCCCTGACGGCCGGGTGCATCTCCTCGTCCGCAACGCCGGCAAGGGCATCTCCGGCCGGGTGCGCTCCCCCGGCGGTGTCTGGGGCGGCTGGGCCGACCTCGGCGGCGGCGAGGTCCAGGAAGGGCTCGCCGCCGTGGTCAGCGACGGGCTGCTGGAGCTCTTCGCCGCGGGCCGGGACGGCCTGCACCGCTGGGCGCAGCGGACGCCCGGCGGCCCGGTCCGGGCGGCGGGACCCACCGGCCTGCCGGCCCCCGGTACCCCGCCCGCCGCCGCCGTCGCCCCCGACGGCACCGTCCGGATCGCCTACCGGCTGCCGCTGACCGCGCAGCCGGCCGTCTACAGCTGGGACGGCCGGCGCGGCCGCCGCCGGGATGCGGCGCTGCCGGCCGGGGGCACGGCCCGGTCGCCCTGGTCCCGGCGGCGGGTGGGCTGCTGCTCGCCGTCCGCAACCCCGGCGGGGGTATCGCCGCGGCGCTGCTGGACTCCCACGGCGGCAGCCGCCCGCAGTCCCTGGGCGGGGTGCTGGCCGGGCATCCGGCGGCCGCCGCCGACCCGCAGGGGCGGCCGGTCCTGGTCTGCTTCGGTCTGGACGGACGGCTGCGGCTGTCCCGCAGCAGCGGAACGCAGGTCGGCGAGGTCCGTTTCGGACCCTGGGAAGCGGCCGAGAGATGAGCGGTCGGGCGCCGCCGTCACACCCCCGGCCGCAGGGCGGCGCCACCGCTCGCCCGGGGATTCCAGGCAGTGTAGACATGGGGGTATGGCTCGACCTCGGAGCCGGTCCGGGGCCCGGTCGGCCCCGTGGTTCGCCGGTCGGCACCCGTGGGTCCGGCGTGCACGGCGGCCCGGGCAGCGGGCCGGGCGGATGCGGCCCGTACGGGGCCTGTGGGCGTGGTTGAGCGGACGCACCGTCGCGGGTCAGGTGTTCATCCTCCAGGTGATCGTGGCGCTGCTGCTGGTGGTCGCGGCCGTGGTCGCGCTGGTGCTGCAGGCGCGGTACGACAGCCAGGAGGAGGCCCGCAACCGGTCGGTGGCGGTGGCACAGACCTTCGCCAACGCGCCGGGCACCCGGGCGGCCCTGGAGAGCAGCGATCCAACGGCGCTGCTCCAGCCCAGGGCGGAGGCCGCCCGCAAGCTGTCGGACGTCGACTTCATCGTGGTGACGGACACCCAGGGGATCCGCTACACCCACCCCAAGCCCGACCGGATCGGCAAGAAGTTCGTCGGCACCATCGGCCCGGCGCTCCAGGGGAGGGTCGTCACCGAGACCATCAACGGCACCATCGGCCCCCTGGTGCAGGCGGTGGTCCCGGTCAAGGACGACCACGGCAATGTGGTCGGCCTGGTGTCGGCGGGGATCACCATCGCCAAGGTCAGCGGTGCCGTCAACCGCCAGCTGCCGATCGTGCTGGGTGCCGCGGCCGGGACGCTGGTGCTGGCCACCGGTGGCACGGCGCTGATCAGCAGGCGGCTGAAGCACCAGACCCACGGCCTTGAGCCGACCGAGATGGCGCGGATGTACGAGCACCATGACGCGGTGCTGCACGCCGTCCGGGAGGGTGTGCTGATCCTCGGCGGCGACGGCCGGCTGCTGCTGGCCAACGACGAGGCATGCCGTCTGCTGGACCTGCCGCCGGACGCGGAGGGACGCTGGATCGACGACCTGGGCCTGGACCCGCGGGCGGCCGAAGTGCTGGGCTCGGGCCGTACGGCCACCGATGTGGTGATCCTCTCCGGCGACCGGCTGCTGGCGGTGAACAACCGGCCCACGGACCGGGACGGCGGTCCCCCCGGCAGCGTTGCCACCCTGCGGGACTCCACCGAGCTGCGGGCGCTCTCCGGCCGGGCCGAGGGCGCCAGGGAGCAGCTGCGGCTGCTGTACGACGCCGGGGTGGACATCGGCACCACCCTCGATGTGGTGCGCACGGCCGAGGAGCTGACCCAGGTGGCGGTCCCCCGGTTCGCGGACTTCGTCACGGTCGACCTGGTGGAGGCCGTGCTGACGGGCGGGGAGCCGACGCCCTCGGCCGTGGCCGAGATGCGCCGGGTGGCGGTGCACGGCGTCCGCGACAACGCTCCGCTCTACCGGGCGGGCGAGCTGATCAGATTTGTCCCGTCGTCACCGCAGGCCTGGGGCTTCGGCAACGGCAGGGCGGTGGTGGAGCCCGATCTGGCTGCCGCTCCCGGATGGCTGGCGCAGGACGCCGACCGCACCTCCAGGGTGCTCGACTTCGGGATCCACTCGCTGATCACCGCACCGCTGCTGGCCAGGGGGGTGCTGCTGGGCATGGTCCACTTCTACCGCGCCCGGGGGTCCGCCCCGTTCGCGGAGGAGGACCTCTCGCTCGCCGAGGAGCTGGCGGCCCGGGCTGCGGTCTGCATCGACAACGCCCGCCGCTACACCCGTGAGCACACCGTCGCGGTGACCCTGCAGCACAGCCTGCTGCCGCGCAATCTGCCCGAGCAGAGCGCCCTGGACGTCGCCCACCGCTATCTGCCGGCCCAGGAAGGGGTGGGCGGCGACTGGTTCGACGTGGTCCCGCTGCCCGGCGCCAGGGTCGCCCTGGTGGTGGGGGACGTGGTCGGCCACGGGCTCCATGCCGCCGCGACCATGGGGCGGCTGCGTACGGCGGTGCACAACTTCTCCTCCCTGGACCTGCCGCCCGACGAGATCCTGGACCACCTGGACGAACTGGTGGGCCGTATCGACCAGGACGAGGCGTCCGCCGACGGTGGCACCGCGGTGATCGGTGCCACCTGTCTGTACGCCATCTACGACCCGGTCACCGGGCACTGCGCCATGACCAGGGCCGGCCATCTGCCGCCGGCCGTGATCCACCCGGACGGCTCGGTGGAGTTCCCGGACCTCCCCGCCGGTCCGCCGCTCGGCCTCGGCAGCATGCCGTTCGAGACGGCGGAGCTGAACCTGGCGGAAGGCAGCCGGCTGGTGCTGTACACCGACGGTCTGGTGGAGGTCCGCGACCGGGACATCGACGTCGGCCTGGAACTGCTGCGCAGCACGCTGGCCGGGGTCGCCGACCGCTCCCCGGAGGAGATCTGCACCGCGGTGCTCCAGGCCCTGCTGCCCGCCCACCCGGGCGACGACATCGCGCTGCTGGTCGCCCGTACCCGCCGGCTGGCGCCGGAGCAGGTCGCCGAGTGGGACGTCCCCTACGACCCCGCAGCGGTCGGCGAGGTGCGCGCCGCCGTCACCCGACGGCTGGCCGACTGGGGTCTGGACGAGCTGGCCTTCACCACGGAGCTGCTGCTCAGCGAGCTGATCACCAATGCGATCCGGCATGCCACCGGCCCGATCCGGGTACGGCTGCTCCGCGACGAGAGCCTGATCTGCGAGGTGTCCGACACCAGCAGCACCTCACCGCATCTGCGTTTTGCGACCACCACCGACGAGGGCGGCCGGGGGCTCTTCCTGGTCGCGCAGTTCGCCGAGCACTGGGGGACCCGGTACACCGCCGAGGGCAAGGTGATCTGGGCCGAGCAGCCGTTGCCGCCCGGCTCCGGCCGATGAGGGCCGTCGCCGCGGCTCAGCGCTCCGGCTTCCCGCCCTGCGTCCGCCTCCCGCCGGGCGGGGGGCTCGCGGCCCCGGACGCCTTGGCCGCCTTGGCCGCCCGCTTGGCCTCCTGCTTGTATGCGCGTACCCGCTCCAGTGACTCGCTCCCGGTGATGTCGGCCACCGACCGGTAGCAGCCGTCCTCCCCGTACGGGCCGGCCGCCTCCCGCCAGCCCGGCGGCCTCACCCCGAGCTGCTTGCCCAGCAGCGCCAGGAAGATCTGCGCCTTCTGCATACCGAAGCCGGGCAGTGCGGTCAGCCGGCCCAGCAGCTCCTCGCCGCTGCGGGCGTCCCGCCACACCGCCGCGGCGTCGCCGCCGTAGTGGTCCACCAGAGCGCGGCAGAGCTGCTGCACCCGCCCGGCCATCGCCCCCGGATAGCGGTGCACCGCCGGTTTGGCCGACAGCAGGGTGGCGAAGGCCTCCGGGCCGCAGGCCGCCACGGCCTGCGCGTCCAGGTCGTCGCCGCCCATCCGCTGCGCGATGGTGTACGGCCCGGTGAAGGCCCACTCCATCGGGATCTGCTGGTCCAGCAGCATCCCGATCAGCGTGGCCAGCGGGCTGCGCGACAGGAGCGCGTCGGCCTCGGGCTGCTGGGCCAGCCGAAGGGTGGTGTCCATGGCGGGCCTCCCACTCGATGCCGCGTCCCGTCCGGATATGCCCCACTCTGCAACCGCCGGGGACCCCGCGCCACCGGGATCCTCCGCCGAATTCGGGCGTGGCTGTCCATCGGGGGCCGCGCCGTTCGTCGTCAGGATGAGAACGGCCGGACAGCCCGGAGAAGGAGGAGGCCGCATGGACGGTTCCGGAGTGACCGGAGCGCGGGTGGACGTGGAGCTCGTCGTCGAGGCCCCGCGGGCTCTGCTGTGGGAGCGGATCATCGATGTGACCCGCACAGCGGAGTGGAGCCCGGAGTGCGTCCACGCGGCCTGGCTGGACGCCGCTGATCCACGACCGAGGACCGGCGCTCGCTTCGAGGCCCGCAACCGGTATCCCGACGGCCAGGAGCTGGCCGTCGTCTGCCAGGTGACCGCGGTGGACCCGCCGCGCACCTTCGCCTGGTCGGTGCTCTGCGACGACGAGGACCCCGCCAGTCCCGGCTCGCTGTGGCGCTACGACCTGCTGCCGGGCGGCGCCCCCGGGCTGACGCTCGTCCGGCAGAGCTTTGTCCACGGCCCCGGGCGGACCGGGCTGAGCGTCGCAGCCGAGAGCGACCCCGCCCGTGCCGCAGCCGTTCTCGCGGGGCGTCTGGAGCAGCTGCGCCGCAATATGACCCGGACCATCGACGCGATGGTCCGTGACATCAGGGAGTCCCGGGCGACCGTGCCCGGTACCGCGGAATCACGGAGGAACCATGAAGTACATGCTGCTGATCTGCGTTGACGAGTCCGTGGAGGTGACGGCGGAGGAGGCCTCACCCGAAGCCTGGGTGAAGGAGGTGGACAGCGGCGGCGTCCGACTTTCCGGGTCCCGCCTGCGGCCGGCCCAGGACGCCACTACGGTGCGGATGCAGGACGGCGAACTGGTGGTCTCGGACGGGCCGTTCGCCGAGACCAAGGAGCAGATCGCCGGGTACGACCTGATCGAGTGCGACAACCTCGACGAGGCGATCGCGGTGGCGTCCCGGCACCCGGTCGCCAGGTTCGGCACCGTCGAGGTGAGGCCGCTCTGGGAGGAGTGAGCACCGTGGGCGCCGAGGCCGAGGCCGCAGTCGCCGATGCCTTCCGGCAGGAGTGGGGACGGGTCGTCGCCACCCTGATCCGGGTCACCGGGGACTGGGACCTGGCCGAGGAGTGTGCGCAGGACGCCTTCGCGCGGGCACTGGAGTGCTGGCCGCGCGACGGCGTCCCGCGCCGCCCCGGCGCCTGGCTCACCACCACCGCGCGCAACCGCGCCGTGGACCGGCTGCGCCGCACCGCCACCGAGGCGGTCAGGCTCAGGGAGCTGGCCGCGCTGCCGGGCCCCGAGGCGCAGGACTCCGGCGCGGGAGGCCCCGGCGGCGTACCGGACGACCGGCTGCGGCTGATCTTCACCTGCTGCCATCCGGCGCTCTCCACGGAGGCCAGGGTCGCGCTGACGCTGCGCACCCTGACCGGTCTCACCACCGCCGAGATCGCGCGGGCGTTCCTGGTGCCCGAGCCCACCATGGCCAAGCGCCTGGTGCGGGCCAAGCAGCGGATCCGCAACGCCGGGATCCCCTACCGGGTACCGCCGGCCGAACTGCTGCCGCAGCGCACCGCGGCCGTGCTGGCCGTGCTCTATCTGCTCTTCAACGAGGGCTACAGCGCCACCGCCGGGGCCGATCTGGTGCGCCGGGGCCTGTGTGCGGAGGCCATCCGGCTGGCCCGCTGCCTCGCCGGGCTGATGCCGGAGCAGCCGGAGGCGGCCGGGCTGCTGGCGCTGATGCTGCTGCACGACGCCCGGCGGGCCGCCAGGACCGACGACGCCGGGGACCTGGTGCCGCTGGAGGACCAGGACCGGGGCCGCTGGGACGCCGGGGGGATCGCCGAGGGGGTGGGCCTGCTGGACGCAGCCCTGCAACAGGGCCGGCCCGGCCCCTACCAGGTGCAGGCCGCCATCGCGGCCTGCCATGCGACCGCGGCGCGGGCGGCCGACACCGACTGGCCGCAGATCGCAGCCCTCTACGGGAGGCTGGCGGTGCTCGCCCCCTCACCGGTGGTGGAGCTCAATCGCGCGGTCGCGGTGGCCATGGCCGACGGCCCCGCCGCAGGGCTCGCCCTGGTCGGGTCGCTGGAGGCGTCCGGGGCGCTGTCGGGTTATCACCTGCTGCCCGCCACCCGGGCAGATCTGCTCCGCCGGCTCGGCCGTGCCGGGGAGGCCGCGGACGCCTACCGGGAGGCACTGGCGCTGACCGCCGCCGAGGCGGAGCGCCGGCATCTCCAGCGGCGGCTGGACGAGGTCTCCGGGCGCGGCTGACACCCCCGCGTGGCGCGTGCAGCCATGACCGTACGCGGCCCGGACCGGCGCCGGGCCGGTCCTGGTTCAGCCGTCCCCGCCCTCGCGGCCGTCGAGGCCGGACGGGGTGGAGCGGGCGTAACGGCGGGCCAACTCCGCCAGATGGGCCAGCAGTTCCGGCGGCCCGCTGACGTCGAAGTCATGGCCGAGCCGTCCCAGATGAACACCCAGTTCCTCGACCGAGTCGGCGCCGGTGTCCAGGACGCAGCTGGCCTCGTCCACCGGCTCCACCACGCCGACCGACGGATTGATCAGCCCGGCCACCACCTCGGCCGGGGCGTGCACGGTGACCCGGGTGCGATAGCGCCATGCCGCAGCCGAGGCATGGCGGGCGACATAGGCGGCCACATCCCCCTCGGGGGGTTCGCGCGGTGCGAACCGAGGACCGGTCGGCAGCCGCGGCTCGATCCGGTCGATGCGGAAGGTCCGCCAGTCGTCACGTTCGACGTCCCAGGCCACCAGGTACCAGCGCCGCCCCCAGCTGACCACCCGATGCGGTTCCACCATGCGCCGGGTGGCGGTGCCGTCATGGCTGCGGTACTCGAAGCGCAGCCGCTCACGGTCCCGGCAGACGCCGGCCAGGGTGGACAGCAGCTGCGGGTCGACCACGGGCCCGGGGCGGTCGACCGGGACCGGAACGGTGTACGCGGCCAGCGTCTGGACCCGCCGCCGGAGCCGGGAGGGCAGCACCTGCTGGAGCTTGGCCAGGACCTGGAGGGAGGTCTCCTCCATGCCCGCTATCGCGCCCGCGGTGACCGTCCGCAGCCCGACGGTCACCGCCACCGCCTCGTCGTCGTCCAGCAGCAGCGGCGGCATCGCGGCGCCGGCGGACAGCCGGTAGCCGCCCGTGGCCCCGCGGGTGGCGAGGACGGGGTAGCCGAGCTCACGAAGACGGTCGATGTCATTGCGTACCGTGCGCCCGCTCACCCCCAGCCGCTCGGCCAGCTCGGATCCGGGCCACTCCCGTGGCGTCTGGAGCAGCGAGAGGAGGCGCAGCAGTCGCGCCGAAGTTTCCAGCATGCAGTGCAGTCCATTGTCCTATTAGGAACGCCAGCTTCCTAATGAAACCCTACTCTTTTTCTCATGAACAACGAGATCTCCCCCTTCGTCATCGACATCCCGCAGGCCGAGCTGGACGATCTGCACCACCGTCTGGCCCGCACCCGCTGGAGCAGCGAGGTGCCAGGCACCGGCTGGAGTCGGGGTGTGCCGGTGGACCACCTCAGGAAGCTCGCCGAGTACTGGGCCGACGGCTTCGACTGGCGCGAGGGCGAGCAGCGGCTCAACCGCCACCCGCAGTTCACCACCGTGACGGACGGTCAGACCATCCACTTCATGCACATCCGCTCCGAGAACCCGGAGGCTGTGCCGCTGCTGCTGATCCATGACTGGCCGGGGTCCTTCACCCAGTTCTCCGAGGTGGTGGATCCGCTGGCGGAGGACTTCCATGTCGTCGTCACCTCCACCCCCGGGGTCGGCTTCTCCGGGCCGCTCAGCAGCCCCGGCTGGAACACCGGTCGGATCGCGGCCGCCTTCGTCGAGGTGATGGCCCGCCTGGGCTACAAACGCTACGGCGTGCAGGGCGGCGGCGGGGGTGCCTGGATCGCCGCCGAGATGGGCCGCCGGCAGCCCGAGCGGGTGATCGGGATCCATGTCAACGGGCTGATCACCTTCCCCTCCGAGGACCCCGCCGACTTCGCCGGACTCACCGAGGCCGAGCAGGGGCGGGTGGCAAGGCTGCAGTTCTTCCGCGACGAGATGATGGGCTTCAACGCCATCCAGTCGACCCGCCCGCACACCCTGGCCCATGGACTGAACGACTCCCCGGTGGGACAACTCGCCTGGGTGGCCGAGAAGTTCAAGGAGTGGACCGATGTCGAGACCGAGCTGCCCGAGGACGCGGTGGGCATCGACAACCTGCTGACCAACATCAGCGTCTACTGGTTCACCGGTACCGCCGGGTCCTCCGCCAACCTCTACTACGAGTCGGCGCACGACCCCGCGGCCTGGTCCCCCAAGGAGCGCGGCACCGTCCCCACCGGGGTCGCCGTCGCGCTCAGCACCGACGTCGCCGTCCGCCGGTTCGCCGAACGCGAGCACCTGGTCACCCACTGGACGGAGCTGGAGCGCGGCGGCAACTTCCTCTCCCTGGAGCAGCCCAAGGCCTTTGTGGAGGATGTCCGCACCTTCTTCCGCACGGTGCGCTGAGGCCTGCCGCAGGGGCGCCGGCCCGAGCGCCGGCGCCTCTGCGCACCCCGCTCGCGGGGGAACCGCGAAGTCCCTCCACAGGGTGCCCATGACGGCAGGTCAGGCGTAGAATCAGGCCGAGTCGATCTGTTGTTCCCGCATGTCCGCACCCGTTCCGGATTTCGGCCGCGGTGTCCGCCGCCCCTCGGGCGTCCCGGGCATGCCGCCGAAGGAAGGCCTCTGGCCTCCCCGGAACCCCCGACTGTGCGCGCATGCCCCTGGCGACGAGCTTCTCGACGCCGGACGCGGGCTGAGGCATCTCTCCGCCGACGGCCCCGCCGACAGGTTTCCTCTCCGTTGCAACGCATCTCACCACCGGTCAGTTGTTCTGCGCACCGCGGGGAAAACCATCCGAGGAGTCCTCTTGAGAGCCATCACCCCCAGTCGCTGGGGCAGGGCCGCCATGGCGGCCGTACTCACCCTGTCCGCCGCGGTCGCGGTCATGGTGAACGCAGGCAGTGCACCTGCCGACACCGGGGCCGACTGCACCGCCACGTACACCGTCTCCTGGCAGACGCCGTCCAACAACCCGCCCGACTTCGGCGTCGAGGTGAAGGTGACCAACACCTCCGCCTACCCGATCAACAGCTGGTCGGTCTCCTGGAACTACACCGCCGGCCAGGCCGTCATCGCCGGCTCGCCCTACAGCGCGAACGTGACACAGAGCGGCACCACGGTGACCGCCACCCCGCAGGGCTTCAACGCCGCCCTGGGTGTGGGCGCCAGCACCACCTGGGGCTTCCACGGCACCTTCAACGGCACCTCCAACCCAGTCCCCACGGTGAGCTGCGCCGGGCCGACCCAGGGCTCCGCCGCCGCCACCCTGTCGGGTCCGCTGGCCCCGCTGGGCGTCAACACCGCGTCCTGGGACACCGACTTCGTCGACCCCGAGATCGCGAGCTATCTCTCCAGCGCCCAGGTCGGCCTGGTCCGCTACCCCGGCGGCTCCTGGGCCGACGGCTACATGTGGCAGAACAACACCCAGGGCGGAGCAGTCCAGCCGGTGGACTTCGCGGACTACTCCAGCCAGGTCGACGCCATATCCGGCGGCCAGAAGTTCGTCACCGTCAACTACGGCTCCGACACCCCGGAGAGCGCCGCAGCCTGGGTCAACCAGTCGCACACCGCAGGCCAGGGAGTGGCGCTGTGGGAGATCGGCAACGAGGAGTACGGCTCCTGGGAGACCGACAACCACGCCAACCCGCACACTGCGGCCTCGTACGCCGCCAATGCGCTGCCGTACATGAAGGCCATCAAGGCGGCCGACCCCGCGGCCCAGGTCTGCTACGACTACGCCATGGACGGCACCCTGGCGCCGGGCGCGGGGGTGGACGGCTGGCAGAACTGGAACGACACCGTCCTCAAGGCCGACGCCTCCGCCACCGACTGCGCCGATGTGCACTGGTACCCGGTCAACGGCACACCTGCGGAGAGCGTCCAGTCGATCATGGAAACGGTCGACAACATCCCCGCAGCGGCGGCCGAGGTCAAGGCGGCACTGGCCAAGAACGACCCCACCGCCTACTTCGTGGTCGGCGAGACCAACATCTCGCAGACCGCCAACGAGTGGAACGAGGAGCCCGTCGGCGCCCTGTTCGCCGCCGCCAACACCCTGGAGTGGCTCTCCAATGGCGCCCAGAGCGTCGACTGGTGGGATGTGCACAACTACGGTGAGCAGACTGCGGACTTCGGCATGTTCTCCTCCGCCACCAAGGGCGAGCCGGCGCTGAACACCCCCTATGCGCCGTACTACGGCTATGCGCTGGCCTCAAAGCTGGCCGTGAAGGGCGCCAAGGTCGGCACCCTGGCCGTGGCCACCCCCAACATCTACGGCTACTACTCCCAGCGGCCGGACGGCAGTTACGCGGTCATGCTGGTGAACGCCGACCCGTCCCACTTGTACACGCTGGCCGGGTCGTCCCTGGGCATCGGCGGTGGTTCGGTCACCCAGTACACCTACGACAGCGCGAACCCGACGATCGCCTCCAGCACCCTCTCCGGTTCGTCGGTCGCGGTTCCGGCGGAGTCGGTGGTCGTGCTGACCACCGGCAATGGCACGGCGCCGACCTCGTCGCCGACGCCCACTCCCACGCCGACGCCGACGCCGACGCCGACGCCCACCCCGACTCCCACCCCGACCCCGACTCCCACCCCGACGCCGACGCCGACGCCCACTCCGACGTCCGGGGGCTGCCAGGTGACCTGGTCGCTGGACAACTCGTGGGGTGGCGGCTTCCAGCTCGGCCTCAAGGTGTCCAACACCGGCACCGTCGCCACCAAGAGCTGGTCGGTGGGCTATTCATGGCCCGGCGCCCAGACCGTCTCGCAGGCCTGGAACGCCACCGTGGCCCAGTCCGGGGCCGCCGTCACCCTCAGCTCCCTGAGCTACAACGGTGCACTGGCCCCGGGGGGATCGACCACCCTGGGGGTGCTCGGCACCGGCAGCGCACCGCCGTCGCTGAGCGGGCTGCGCTGCACGACCCAGTGAGGCGATGACGGACAGGGCCCGGCTGCCGTGCAGCCGGGCCCTGCTGTCGTCCCGGTACCCCCGGGACGGCCGCGGGTCAGTCGACGGCGAGGCCCGTGGGCGACGCCGGGGTACCCGCTGCGGCCGCCGCCCCGGGCTGCTCCGCGGTCGCGGCCGGAGGCAGGGGGCGGGTCCGCCAGTACCAGGACCAGCGCCGTCCCGCTCCGCCGGGCGGGCTGCGACGGATCCGGGTGTGTCCGCGGTGGACGCGGAGTCGGGCTGCGGTGACAGGGGTCGTTACCTCCGGGGCGGGTCAGGACCGGTGCTGTGTCAGCGGGACGGACACGGTGGTGCCCCGGGCCGTCGCGGCGGACCACCGGGGGTCACGGCCGACCAGTGCCAGCAGCCGGTCCAGCACCCGTGCGTCACCCGGCACCGGGAGCGGCGGCCCGATCTGGGCGTCGGGGGTGCGGCGCCGTTCGTCGTCGGGGATCAGCCGTGCGATGTCCAGGGCGGCCTGGAGTGCCCCGGCGGGCAGGTCGATGGGGATGCCGAGGGCGGCGGCGGCGTCCCAGCTGTGCACCACGTAGTCCAGGTGGTGGAAGCCGATGGCCATCGTGGCGGGGAAGGCGAAGGTGGGGTGGATCTCGGGGAGCGGGAAGGTCCGCTGCGTCACCCCGTCGGCCGCGAAGGCGGCCAGTACCTGCTTGCAGACGGCCTGGTAGGCGTCGCGGGGCCGGTCGCCGAGGGGGAGGGGCCGCCAGGTGGCCGGGTCGGCTGCGTCCGGTCCGCCGTCGGTGGCGGCCGCGGCGAAGCCGAGGTGCTGGGCGGCCATGTGGGAGACCAGGTCGTGCAGGTTCCAGCCGGTGCAGGGGGTGGGCAGGTCCCACTGGTGGTCGGCCACTGAGCGCACGATCCGCAGGGACTCCTCGACCGCGATCCGGTCGAGTTCAACGATGTCCGTGTCCATGCGTGTCCCTTCGTGGTGCTGTGAGCATCGTGGCGGGATTCCTAAGTGCGACCGATCGTACTGATACCTGGTCGATCCGTATACGGCGCCAGCTCGGAGCGGCGGCCGGTCGTCGAGATGAAAAATGAGTGAACGATCGTGCTGTAAGTACAGCTACTGTCGGCGGCGCGGCCGTGATGCAGCCGGCTGCTGGCCGACCTCCGATGGATTGCGAGTCGACGTCATGCTGAGCAGGCAAGCGAGCGAGCGGCGAGGCCGCTGACCCGTACTGCCTGCGCGACGGAGAGGCGGGGCGGCTGCTGAAGGGCCACCCGTGGATGCGGTTCGCCGTGGTCGGCGACAGTGTCGCGGAGGGGATCGGGGACCCCGTCCCGTGCTATCCGGACGAACCATGGGCCGGCGGCATCGCCCGGGAACTGACCGCCCAGCAGCCCGGTCTGCCCTGTCTCAACCTCGGCCGGCCGCAACGCCCGGCCGCCCAGGTCCGGGCCACCCGGCTGCAGACCGCGCTGGATTTCGGCCCCGACCTGGCCCTGGTCGCCTGCGGCGGCTACGACATCCTGCGCCCGGTCTTCCGTCCGGCCGCGGTGGAGGCGGAGCTCCATGCGATCGTCGCTGCGCTGTGGGGGCGCGGCAGTGAGGTGATCACCGTGAGCAGGGCCGCGTCGGGGTCAAGGGACGTCGGGCAGGGACGAGGGATCGGTGGCGACGGCGCGCAGCCGGCGCAGAATGGCGGTGGTGGCGGTGCGGTAGACGGCGGAGTCGTCGCGCAGCACCGAGTCGCCGTTGGCCAGCTCCAGGAAGGCGATGAGCTCGAAGGCCAGCAGGGTCACATCGGTGTCGGCGGCGATGTCGCCCGCCTCGATCCCCTCGGTGATCGCCTGTTCCACGAAGGCCCGCCAGTTGACCTGGGCGCCGACGACGGTGTCGTGCACCGGGCCCGGACGGGCGTCGAACTCCGCGGAGACGGAGTAGAAGAAGCAGCCGCCGGGGAAGACCCGCTGCTCGGAGTAGACCAGCCACAGGCGGCAGAGCTCCCACACCCGCGCGACCCCGGGCGGGGTGCGCCGCGCGGGCGTGACCACCTGCTCCAGGAAGACGTTGATCGCCGCGCGCACGGTCGCCAGCTGCAGCTCCTCCTTGGAGCCGAACAGGGCGAAGACCCCGCTCTTGCTCAGATTGAGTTCGCCGGCGAGCCTTCCGAGCGACAGCCCCTCCAGCCCCTCCACCGAGGCGATCTCCACCGTCCGTCGCAGGATGAGCCGCCTGGTCTGGTTGCCCCGTTCGATGCGCCCGTCGGTGCGCCCCCCCGCCATGTCGTCATCCTCGTCTTCCTGGGTGTCCGGACGGTCCGACCGGTCCGGCGACACCGACTACATTAAGTGAACGACCGTGCGCTTTAACCGCGATCGATCACAAACCCGTGTGAGCATGTCTGACGCAAGGTCAGAGCTGTGCGTTACAGGGGAAGCGTATGACTCATGCGCGGGTACGAGATCGCCGCCCGCGCCAGGCTGCCCGACAGCACCTGGGACTTCCTGGCCGGCGGCAGGGGCGTCGCACAGCGCCCAGGCCGGCACCTCGGCCGTGGAGCGGCACTCCAGGGAACAGTTCGACCCGTCCGTCGGCTGGGCGGACCTGGCCTGGCTGCGGGAGAACCGCTGCGCAACCCGGAGGCCCTGCAGGCCGCGGCCAGGGCGGGGGCGGTCCGGTGAGCGCCACCGCGCCGGGGCTATCCGCGGTGGCGCAGGTCGACCCGCACCCCGCCGCCCCCGATGCCGTGGGCGGCCACCCCGAGCACCACCGCGCCGCCGTCCAGGACGACGGCTCCCGCCGCGGTCAGCGGATCGTCCGGCAGCGGGGCCAGCACCGGCCCGCCCGCCGGACCGCCGCCAGAAGGCCCGTCGGCAGAAGGCCTGTCGGCAGAGGGCTCACCGACGGAGGGCTCACTGACGGAGAACCCACCGACGGAGGGGTCGCTGACAGGCCGTCCGCTCACAGTGAGGCGGCGCTCAGAGGGGCGGCGGCCGGACAGGGCGTCCCCCGGAAGACCGAAGGCCGGCAGCGCCATGCGGCGGCTCATGCCGCCGTCCCGCAGCCCGCTGCCGAGCGACTTGCCCACGGCTTCCTTCTGCGTCCATAGCCACAGGTAGGCGGTGTTCCGCTGATCCTGCGGCAGTGCCGCCACCCAGTCCGCCTCCTGCGGATGGAACCAGCGGCGGGCCAGGGCCGCGGCCCGCAGCGGCCGGACCGCCTCGACATCGACCCCCACCGCCACCGACCGGCCCAGCGCCACGGCGATCACCCCTCGCCCATGGCTCACACTCACCCGCAGCCCCTGCCCCGCCCCGCCCAGGACGGGCCGGCCGGCGGGCTCGTGATCCACCCGGAGCGCGGACGGCACGACACCGAGCAGCTCCGCGGCCGCTCCGACAAGGAGCGCGTGCGCCCGCTGCCGTTCGTCCGCGTCCGCAGCACACCACAACACCGTCACCGTGTCCGGGGCCAGACCCGGATGCCCTGCCATGAACCGGGAGTCAAGCACATGATCGACGAGGCCACGCAGTTCATCCTCGGCGTGCTGAAGAACATGGCCTACGACATCGGCGACGTCACCGCCGAGACCGCCCTCGGCCAGGCCTGCCGGGGGGACCGGATCGGGGAGGATCGTCGCCGACCTGATGGTGGACGCCGCCGCCCACTGCACCCGCAGCCGGCACAGCGGCAGGCCCGGGGCCAGTTCGCTCAACCCGGCCGCCTGCCCGGTCAGCCGGTCACCACAGGCAGGTCCGAGGGCAGCCCCCACTCGCTCCAGGAGCCGTCGTACACCGACAGCCCACGGAGGCCGGCCAGTTCGGCCCCCAGCGCCAGCACGCAGGCGGTGACGCCCGACCCGCAGCTGAGGACCAGCCGCTCCCGGTCCCCGGCGAGTGCGGAGAACACCGCGCGCAGCTCCGAGGCCGGCCGCATGCGCCCGTCCCGCTGGATGTCGCCGAAGGGCAGGTTCACCGCACCGGGCATATGGCCGCTCCGCAGCCCGACCCGGGGCTCGGGGGCCGTACCCGAGAACCGTTCCCGGGAACGGGCGTCGAGGACCACGGCGGCCCGATCGCCCAGGGCCGCCGCCACCTCGCTGCTGCCCACCAGCAGCCCGGGGCGGGGCCGGGCGGTGAAGTCACCAGGCCGCACCGGGGCATCCGGCCCACCGTCCGCCAGCGGCAGCCCGGCCGCCGCCCAGGCTGGCAGGCCGCCGTCGAGCACCGCGGCCCGGTCGAAGCCCATCGCCCGCAGCATCCACCAGGCCCGCGGGCCGGAGTAGACACCCGCGGCGTCGTAGACCACCACGGTGTCGGTGCCGTCCACACCGAGGGCGCGCATCTCCTTGGTGAACCGGTCGGCGGTGGGCATGGTGTGGGGCAGCGGACCGGTGCGGTCGGAGAACACCCCGTCGATGTCGAAGACCCGTGCGCCCGGGATCCGCTGCCCGGCACCCCGGTGCACGCCGACCGAGGCGTCGAGGACCACCAGCCCGGGCCTGCCCAGCCGGGGCGCCAGCCAGTCGGTGTCGACCAGTGGGCCGGGGAGCGGGCCGGGGAGCGGGGCGGGCGGTGGCGGGGCGTTGTTCACCGGTCTCCTTGCGGGGATGCCCGGCCCTGCGGCCGGGCGGTGAAGCGGGTGAGCACGGGGCTCACCCGATGGTGCCGCAGATCCCGGCCGGGACGGACCGGGGCCCGGGGCGCGGCGGCTGTGAACCGGGACACAGCAGTCCTCCGCTTGAGCAGTCTCCGTCCCTGCGGGCAGCGGGAGTTCATGGACCCGGGTTCAGCGGGCCGGCCCGGCGGTCTGCTCCTCCAGGGCTGCGATGAGCCAGTCGTGGGCGGCGCCCATGGTGGGCTCCGGCGGTCCGGACGGTGCGGCGGACAGCTCGCCCGCGAGCTGCCAGTAGCGGCCGACGACGGGATCGGCGGTCTCGGCCAGCACACTGCCGAGCCGCTGACGGAAATCGGGGGTGTCCCGCACCCCGCGTGACCCGGCGTGGGCGGCCACGAAGCAGTCGAGCGCCTCGCCCTTCTGCGGTGGCCGCTCCGCGCGAAGGTCCGCCGCGGCCAGTGCATACGCCTCACCGAGGCCGTCGTAGAGCACGGCGGGACGGTAACCCCCGTCGAGCGCGCGGGAGGCGGGCCGGCAGCGGTCGGTGCCGAGGCGGGCGTCGGAGGTGAACGCGTGCAGCCTGGCGAAGGCCAGGACCTGGGACGGGGACGGATCGGACGGCGGCTGCGGAACCGCGGCATCAAGGATCGCGGAGACCAGCCGGGCCGGGAGCCGCGGAGGCAGCACATGGCGCCAGAAGCGCGCCAGCGCCGCGGTGCTGGGTGGTGCGGCCACAGCGCCGACCAGGCGCAGCCGCTCGGCGCGCTCCGCAGCGGTGCAGTCGCGGAGCAGTTGGAGGGCGGCCTCCCGCCAGCGCAGGGCGGCCATCCGGGAGCCGAGCTCGCGAAGCTGCCCGGCGATGGCATCCTCCAACACCTCCTCCCGGTCGAGGATCCGGCCCACCTCGGAGACCGGCAGATCGAGGGTGCGCAGCGAGCGGATCAGCCGCAGCCGGTCGAGCGCCTCGGCGCCGTAGCGGCGGTGGCCCCCGCTGCTGCGTCCCGCCTCCGGCAGCAGACCGCGGTCGGAGTAGAAGCGGACGGTCTTGACGGTGACGCCCGCGCGCTCGGCGAGCTCCCCGATGCTCCACAAACCGTCGGGCGACAAGGCTTGAACCTCCCTCAGGGGGAGTTCCTACCGTACCCGTGGACGCGGAGGGCCGGTGGGGCGGACCGCGTGGACCGAGGCATGCGAGGAGACGGTCATGACGGCGTTCGTACTGGTGCCGGGCAGTTTCACCGGCGGCTGGATCTGGCAGGAGGTCGCCGATCGGCTACGGGCATCGGGGGCCGAGGTGTACCCGGTGACGCTCACCGGCGCGGGCGACCGCCGCCGTCTGGCAGGGGCAGGCACCGATCTGGAGACCCACATCGAGGACCTCACACAGCTGATCGACCACGTGGACGCCCCGGAGGTGGTGATCGTCGGCCATGACTACGGCATCCACCCGGTGCTGGGCGCCGCCGGCCGCCGCCCCGAGCGGATCTCCCGGATCGTCTACCTGGACACGGGCCTGCCCCAGGACGGCGTCCCGGCACTCGCACTGGTACCGGACCATGAGCTCCGCGACCGGCTGCTGGACCCGGCGGAGCCGACCGGGGACGACTGGCGGATCCCTCCGCCGTCACCGGACGGGTGGCAGATCTGGGGCAGCACCGCCGGCCTCCCCGCGGAGGCGCTGTCGAAGCTGTCCCGCCTGGCCGCCCCGCAGCCGCGAGCCACGCTCACCCGGCCGCTTCGGCTGACGGGAGCCGTCTCCGGGCTGCCGACGACCGGTGTCCTCTGCACCGCGAACGGGTCGACCATCGCCCGGGTCGAGGCCATGGTCGGCTTCGGGGACCCGCGCTTCAAGGCGCTCACCGAACCCGGGGTGACCTTCTTCGAACTCGACACCGGGCACTGGCCGATGCTCTCCGCCCCCGATGAGCTGACCCGCGTACTGCTGGCCGCCGCCGCAGGGGAGGGGCACCGGGTGGGCGCCCGCAGCGGCGAGCAGCCCTCGCATCTCCGCCCCTTCCTCCTGGACGTGGCGGAACGCCCTCGTGTGCGCACCGGACGGGTCGATCTCCATCTGCCCGAGGCCGAACACCCCTGCCCCGCGGTGTTGCTGGTCCACGGCGGTCCGATCCCCGCCGCCACCCGGCCCACGCCGCGCGACTGGCCGTCCCTGGTCGGCTACGCCCGCTTCGCGGCCGCGCTGGGAGCGGTCGGCGCGATCGTCGACCACCGGCTGCACGACCTCGCCGACTACGGCCGGGCCGCCGAGGATGTCGCCGAGGCGGTCGAACTGGTGCGGGCCGACCGGCGTGTCGACGGGGAGCGCATCGCGCTGTGGTTCTTCTCCGGCGGCGGGCTGCTCGCGGCGGACTGGCTCGCGGCTCCCCCGCCGTGGCTGCGGTGTGTGGCAGCGACCTATCCGGTGCTCGGGCCACTGCCGAACTGGGGGTCCATGGACCCGCGCTTCCGGCCCTCCGCCGCGGTGGGTTCCGCGGGGGGCCTCCCGATCGTGGTGACCCGGGTGGGTCTGGAGGCGCCGGCGATCGCTGCGACCGTCGAGGAGTTCCTGGCGGCGGCAGCGGACTGCAAGGCCGACGTCGAAGTGATCGATGTGCCGAACGCCCACCACGGGTTCGAGACCCTGGACCGCATCGATGAGGCGCGCGACGCAGTGGACCGGGCGGTGCGGGCCGTGGTCGGTCACCTGCAGGGCTGAGGCCTGCCCCGTACGTCCGGCGGACACGGCGTGGGAGTGGTGGAGGCCGGGGCCGGGCCGCTGATGGGGTCCGGCCCCGGCCGGTACAGGGGCGGGATCCGGATGAACGCGGGCGGATGGTTCGGGTTCCCACGGAACTGCCGACCGGACTCGATCGCATGAGCCATATCTGAACGTGCGTACGAGAAGCCTGCGCGCCGACGGGTTCCTTTCCCGGGCGTGCGGTCATCGGCGGTGCGCTGTAGCGGAGGTGGCGGAGAGTCTGCGCACAGGTGGTGATCGGGGGTGGTCGGACGACCCGCGCACGGGCCTGGATCGCGACGCCGACGCGGGCGCCGGATCCGCTGTCCGCCCGAGCGAGTGAAGAAGCGTCTGCTGGACGGGTGGCTGGGGGACTTGAGCGCGAGAGTTTGTCCCGATTATTCATATTATTCCTGTGTGAGAAGCCAGCAATGCAGTAGACGTCTGAGCGGTGTGCGCGGCCGGCTGCTGGGGATGTCAGTTCTGGCAGGGCTGCTGATAACTGCGGCGCCTGCCATGTCCCCGGCTCATGCGGTGACGGCATCCAACCGCCTGCCAGCACTCAAGGGCGCGAGCCCGGAATCCGCCCATGCGTGGAGCACGGTCGGATCGAAGGCCAAGACGGTGCGGGGCTGTCCGGTCCGCACCTACCGGGTTGTCTGTGTCGACCTCAACCACCAGGTGTTGTGGGTGCAGACGGGGCGACGCATCGTCTTCGACGACGTTCCGGTGAGAACCGGGCGGGTCGGGAATGCGACGCGCACCGGCTGGTTCCGGGTCTACCGGCGCGACATCGACCACTGGTCGAAGGAGTACAAGTCGCCGATGCCGTACAGCCAGTTCTTCAGCGGCGGCCAGGCTCTCCACGGTGTCTACGGTGGGGTCGACGACGGTCCGGGCTCCCACGGCTGCGTCAATCTGGTGTACGACGACGCCCAGGCGCTCTGGCGCGTGATCGGCAAGGGCACGGCCGTGTACACCTGGGGCCACAAGCCCAAGCCGCAGCCGGAGTCGGAGTCGGAGTCGGAGGACTACTGACCCGACCGGTCCGCCTGTGTGCTGCCTCCTGCCCGGACAGGAGGCGGCACGCGGGGAAGCGTGTATGCGGTACTCGTTCCGCCGGACTTCCAGGCTCCGGGCCTGGCTGAGGACCGTGGGCGCCCTCGCGCGTCGGACGTACGGCACAGGGCCGCCGCAGGGGCGGTCCGAGCCGGTCCGGACGCTCACGGCGCTCACGCCGCGCCGCGCCGCGTGCGATCTCCCGGAGGCGGGCGGCGTAGCCGCGCGGATGGCTGGTGTTGCCGTTGTGGCCGCCCGGGAACTCCTGCAGGCCGGTGCCGAGCAGGCCGGCCAGAGCGGTGGCGCAGCGGTGGTCGAACACCTCGCGGGGGGTGGTGCGGCCGACGGCGGGGACGATGCGGGTGGAGGTGGCCTTGAGGGCCGGCACATCGAGAGTGTCGTGGATGACCGCGGTGAAGTCGTGCCGGATGAAGTAGTCGAAGTTGGCGGTGCGCCGGGCGTCGATCGGCTGCGGGGTGAGGCCGGGCTCGGCGTCCGGGTTTGCGGGGTCGATACCGAGGACCCTGGCGATCTCGGGAAGGGCCGCACCGAGTCCGCCGCGCTTGTAGACCTGCTGGAGCTGTGCCAACTCCCGTTCGTGGCGGTCCCGTTCCACGTCGGGGAGCAGGCATGGGGCGACCGGCTCGTGCGCGATCAGAGTCCCGATCCGCCCAGGGTGGCGGAGGGCGGCGTGCAGGCCGATGACGGCGCCGATGCTGCAGCCGAGCAGGAGGGCGGGTTCGTCGGTGAGGCGGTCCAGCAGCCGGTGGACGTCGTCGGCGTGCTCGGCCAGCGAGGCGCCGCGCTCCGGGTTGTCGAGGCGGCTGCGGGAGAGGCCGCGGCGGTCGTAGGTGACCACGGTGAAGTCGTCGGTCAGGTGCGGGACCAGGTCGACCGTGCGGTCGGCGTCGCCCTCACCGCTCTGCGAGATCAGCAGGACCGGGCCGCTGCCGCGGACCTGGTAGTGCAGGACGGCTCCCGGGATGTTCAGCAGGCCGGTAGTCGCGGTGCCGGACATGGCGCTCCCCCTTCTGCGCGCTTCTGCGCGGCGGTCCGCCCGCCGGCAGCACCTCAACGATAATCGATCGATTTAGATACTTCAATCTCGATGGATCGAAAAAGATGTACCTTGTGGGTGTGAACGGAGTCGAGCTGTTCCTCCTGGGACGCACCCTGATGAAGATCGGCGAAGAGGCTCTCCCGGAACCCCCGGGCGGCTCGGACCGGTACGTCGGCAGCACGCGGACGGTGCTGATCGTGGCCAGCGACATCGCCACGCACCCGGACACCACCGTCGGCGCGACCGCCGCCCGCACCGGCCTGCCGCAGAGCCAGGTGTCCACGGCGGTGGCGCGACTCAAGGAGGCGGGCTCCATCGAGACCGCCCCCGACCCGGCCGACCGCCGCCGTATGCTCGTCCGCCCGGCCGCCGAGGCGTCCTCGCGGGTGGCCGAGGTGCGCGCGGCCGGCATCGCGGACGCCCTCATCGCCGCACTCGGCGAGGGCGACCCGCAGCGCCTGGAAGAGGTGATGGGCGCGCTGGACGTACTGGCCCGCCATCTGCTGCCCGACTGAACCGCCGCGCGGTCGCCGGCCCGTGGCCTCACGCGTGCTGACCTGCCGTCGGCCGGTGATGGGCATCGCTTGCCCGGTCGAGCCGGGCCCCTGCCGCGGCTGCACCTTGCCCCGGCGCGGTGGCCGGGGCGCTTCGCCCCGGGTCCGGCTTCGGGTGCGGGTGCGGGTGCGGGTGAGGGCGCCGGTCAGAGTGCGGCGCGGCGGCATGCCTCGGTCGCGGCCGACTCCTGGACACCGAGCTGGGCCAGTTCCCTGACACACCCGCGTTGCTCACCCACCAGGCCGTAGTAGCAGGCCGTACGGGCGACGTCCGAGACCTGGTAACCGTGGTCCCGGAGGTATGCGGTGCAGTCCTCCAGGTCCGCATGGGCGGCGGGTGCGGTGATGACGACACCGCCGAGGGCGGCGGCTGTGCAGGCGAGAATGCTGACGATTCGAGTCGACGGACGCATGGGAATGCACCTGCTCTCTCCATCAGGTCACCCGGCCCGGATGGAACCGGACCGCACCTGTGCGGGAGGCGCCGGGCAAGCGCGCGGGTCCCCGATCGGTCTCCGCTCGTCGTCCGCGGCTCGGCGCCGATCCTGCTGGTTCGATGGAAATCTAGGAGCCCTGCCGGCCGCCCGCCCGTCCCGTGGGCCGAACGGGTGAACCGGATCGGCCGGACCCAGGTTGAGCATCTCCGGTCACCCGGGACCGCCAGGGTGCAGCGGGCGGGCCGGCATCGGACCACTGTCGGTGAGCCCGGCACTAGCTTGCGTGGCGGAGAGAGACCGGTCAGAGAACCCTTGAGGTCCGCGGTCAAGGGGGGCGGGCACAAAGGTCCCCGGGAGCCACCTCGGGACTATGGCGCAGGCCGTGGATCCCGCCCCGCTCACCACCTCTCGGGCGCCGGCAGGTCGGTCGTGTCCCGGGCGTGAGGGGGCTGCCCCCAACGCGCTTGCCCACTGTCCGTCCGGGTGCCCGACCGGGTCCGCCACCGTCCTGAACTGCGATGACGCTGCTCGCCGGCCGCCCCTCGGACCCCGTTGAACGGGCATGGACGCAACTGCAACCGCGACGGCTGGAGGCGCACGCGTTCACCTCAGTAAACGTCGTTCTCGGAGCCGTAGTACAGCTGGAGGAACTCCTCCATCGCCGCGTCGACGCCGGTGCGGTCGCCGGTGGCGAGCAGGTCGAGCAGCAGACCGCGGACGGTGGCCAGTCCCAGCCTGGCGCGGTTCCGGGCCGCGGCAGGGTCCACCCCCGCGGCCACTTCGGCGGCCACCAGCGGCTCCAGCCAGTCCGCCACGAGTCCTTCGAGGACCGGGACGGCCTCGGGGCGGCCCCGCAGCGCCTGTCCGCAGATTTCGAAGAAGAGCCGCTCCTCACCGGCGAGCCGGGGATCCGTCAGCTGCTGCCAGAGCAGCCTCGCGGCATCGGCGGGTGAGAGACCGGGCTCCAGACGGAGCGGGGACAGCAGCTCGCGCTGGCGTCGCTCCGACGTCCGGACAATCTCGACGAACAACTGCTCCTTGGAGCCGAAATAGTGAATCAGCATGCGATGACTGACGCCGATCGCGGAGCCCAGGCGGCGCAGGCTCAGATCCGCGATGCCGTGCGCTGCCACGTGGTCGACGGCCGCGTCCACCAGTTGGGCGCGCCGGGCCACGTCCGTGCCAAGCGCGCCTTCGTCGCCGGGAGTTGAGTCGTCCGCATTCGCCATGCCGCGAGTGTACCGACTGGTACATGCCTCATGTACCGTGTGGTACATGAGGTCTGTCACCGTGTCGATCGACGTACCGCAGACGCCCGAGCAGGTCTACGACTTCCTCGATGTCATGGCTCACCACGAGCGATTCACCGACCACTACCTGACCCACTGGCGCTACAGCGGCCCAGGCCGCGGCATCGGATCGGGTGCCACGGTCACGGCCGCGCTGGGCGGCACCAGGACGGATGTCACCGTCGAGGTCGTGGAGGCGGAGGCGCCGCGGCGCATCGTTGAACGCAATGTCAGCGCGGCCGGGCGGCGCCTGGGCCACGGCATCTACGCCATCGAACCGCTGCAGGCCGGCGGGAGCCATATCTCCTTCACATACTCCTGGGTACGCGCCCCCCTCGCCGACCGCCTGCTGGCGCCCGTCGTCCGGGCCACGATGCTGCGCGCCAACCGTACGGTCATGCGACGCCTGGCCGCCGAACTGGCCCGCCACGTGTCCGTTGCCGGTTCCTGATCTGCGGTCGGACCCCTCGTCACAGGGCAGCTCAGACGGGGGGCGCCGCCGGAGACGAGCGGTGGCGTGCGTCGGCACACCGGACAGAGACCAGGACAGCGGGCGATACCGAACGGAACCGATACCGAACGGAACAGGGGGAGGCGCAGTGCCGAGCCCCCTGTGAACCGAGCCCACGAGGTCGTGCGACGCCGCTGTGCCGCATGCGCGCAAGCGGATGCCTGCGGCGCCGGCTGGACTCATGCGGTCTTCGGCGGCTGTACGTCACCCAACAGAACGATGTGCTCCGCAGCCACGCCGTGGGGCAGGTAGCCGTGGCGCAGGTTGCCGTAACCGGTCGTGAGCACAGCCGCAGGGAGCCCGAGCGCCGCCATCGCGTCGTGGTGCTGCGCGTCGGCGAAGACGTACCGGCAACCTTGCCGGTCGGGCGCCTTCGATGATGCTTGCATCCAGGCAAGTTGCGCACATGCAATGACGTTTCGGGTAGCTGCTGATCCTTGGCGTCCCGGACATGGTCGTTGACGCGACCACGGGCTGGGAACTGGCAAGTCCGCGCGGATGCGTCGCCGCCACCAGCACCTCGCGAACCGGTACAACGAACGGTGCTGCTGTAGTCACCGCCGCGGCCAGCCGGGCCCGCCTTCCAGCGAATGCCGGAGTACGGCCAGGAAGCAGACGCGGTGCTGCCGCGATGTGCTGCAGGGCATTCTCGACGGCCCTGGGGGCACGGGTGTGTAACGCATCGGCCATGGGGCGCCAAGAGCGGGTGAAGGCGACGGACGTGAGGAGTCGATGTGAGACATCCGCCGGGCGGTTATCAGGTGGCGCGGATCGGCGAGGATCCGGAGGCGTTTGAGGCGTTCTACCGGGAGCACGTACAGGCGGTGCTGCGGTACGCCACTCGGCGCAGCCGTGATCCGCATGCCGCGGCCGACCTGGTGGCCGAGGTGTTCCTGGCGGCGATCTCCGCGGCTGTCGGCTATCGGGAGGAGCTGGGCAGCCCGATCGCGTGGCTGCACGGCATCGCCCGCAATGTAGCGGCGGCCGAGGACCGGCGAGCTGCCCGATCGTGGGCCGCGGAAGGCCGGATCGCCGGCCGTCGTCTGCTGGATGGCGACGACATTGCCCGGTTGGAAGAGCGCATCGACGCTGAACGGGACTGCCGCGCACTGCTGGCACGCATGGCCGCACTGCCGGCGGGCCAGCGGGCCGTGCTCGAGCTGGTCGCGGTGGACGGCCTGACCGTCGCGGAGGCCGCCACGGTGCTCGGCATCAACCAGGTGGCCGCCCGCGTACGGCTGCACCGCGCCCGGCGCTCCCTAAGGGACGCGCCGGAAACGACAGCCCCGGAGTTTGCTCAGCTCCTCTCGTCCCCGATGGAGGCCCGATGAACCCCGAACGCTTCGAGGAGCGGTTGGTGCACGAGCTGAAGAATCACATCCAGCAGCGCGTCCAGCAGACAAGCGCCGAAGAGATGGTCGGCGTCCGACCTGTGAGGAGGCGCCGGGTGCGCTGGCTCCCGATCGCCGTGGCTGCTGGGCTGACGGCCGTGGTGGCGGCCACCACGCTCGCCCTCGGGCAGTCCGGAGCGAATACCGGCGGGGGCCAGGCGAAGGCCCCTGGGACGAGCCAGCCTCTGGGCCGGATCACCAAGGCTGCCTACACCTTGGAACAGCAGGCCAGCGGCAAGGTCAAGCTGACCGTTGGAGACCCTTTCGGCAAGCCCGGCCTCCGGGACCTGACCCGCATGGTCGAGGGCATGCGCTGGGACCTGGCCCGCATGGGCGTACAGGCGAAGGTGCTGCTCGGTGATCCCGAATGCTCCTCCGTCCACGCCACCACGAAGATCCGCCTCAAGAAGATCCGCAGCACCCTGGAAAACGGCAAGTCCATCGTCTATCTGGACCCGTCCATCGTGCCGACCGGGGACACACTGATCATCGGTTTCCCCGCCGCTCACACCGAGCGTCCCCTCGGTGTCATGACGATCGCGGATGCCACAGGCGACGGCCCGGACTGTATTGCCGCCGAACCCGGGGACGTCCTCCAGCCCGACCACCAGCGGTAACCCGCATGCTGTTGAACACCAGAAGTCCTGTGAAGCCGTGCAGTTGCTCGACCAACGGTCCGAGGTGGCGTCCGGACCTGCTGGCGTCGCCGGCGACGCCGCGGTTGGCAGCGCGGGCTGGCTGACTGGCTGTGTGCCGGAGGAGGTACCTCCACGTGCCGGACGCCATGCTCAAGGACGTGGCCCGGAAGATCGCCGAAGCCAGCTGGGGGCCCCCGGGAAAGTCACCTGTGGACAAAAACCAGGACAACGGGGGTTGAGCAGCGCGACGAAGGGCCCGACCGCAGCGCGGTCGGGCCCTTCGTCTGCCCAGCTGGGCAGGTGCGGAGGATACGAGATTCGAACTCGTGAGGGGTTGCCCCCAACACGCTTTCCAAGCGTGCGCCCTAGGCCTCTAGGCGAATCCTCCGTGGGAGAGCTTACTAGATGCCGGAGGGTGCTCGCGAACCACTACCCGTGACGGTGCTCGCGTCCCGACCAGCGGTTCGGAGTGGGCCCGAGATCCGCTACTCTGGTGCCAGCCCCTCGTGCGGCGCTATCTCGCTGAACCCCCCCAGGGCCGGAAGGCAGCAAGGGTAGGTGAGCTCTGGCGGGTGCACGGGGGGTCCTGTCGTTGTCGGGGTGGTGGACGAGGGCGCCGGTTGTCGGTCCGTCCCCATATCCTCGTTGACGTGTCTCTCGCCCTGTACCGCCGCTATCGCCCCGAGACCTTTGCGGAGGTCATCGGTCAGGAGCATGTGACCGACCCGCTCCAGCAGGCGCTCCGCAACAACCGGGTCAACCACGCCTACCTGTTCAGCGGCCCACGCGGCTGCGGCAAGACGACCAGTGCGCGCATCCTCGCCCGCTGCCTCAACTGCGAGCAGGGCCCCACCCCCACCCCGTGCGGGGTCTGCCAGTCGTGCACCGACCTGGCGCGCGGCGGGCCGGGCTCCATCGATGTGATCGAGATCGACGCCGCGTCGCACGGCGGTGTGGACGATGCCCGTGAGCTGCGCGAGCGGGCCTTCTTCGCCCCGGTGCACAGCCGGTACAAGATCTTCATCCTGGACGAGGCCCATATGGTCACGTCCGCGGGGTTCAATGCGCTGCTGAAGGTCGTCGAGGAGCCTCCGGAGCACCTGAAGTTCATCTTCGCCACCACGGAGCCCGAGAAGGTCATCGGGACCATCCGCTCCCGCACCCATCACTACCCCTTCCGTCTGGTACCGCCTGGCACGCTGCGCGACTACCTGGCAGAGGTGTGCGGGCGGGAGTCCATCGAGGTGGAGGAGAGCGTCTTTCCGCTGGTGGTGCGGGCCGGTGCCGGGTCGGTCCGGGATTCGATGTCGGTGATGGACCAGCTGCTGGCCGGTGCGGCCGAGCAGGGTGTGACGTATGCCATGGCCACCGCGCTGCTGGGCTACACCGATGCCACGCTGCTGGACGAGGTCGTCGACGCCTTTGCCGCACAGGACGGCGCGACGGTCTTCCGCGCCGTGGACGGGGTGGTGGAGGGCGGCCACGACCCGCGGCGGTTCGCCGCCGATCTGCTGGAGCGCCTGCGCGACCTGGTGATCCTGGCCGCCGTGCCGGACGCGCTGGAGAAGGGGCTGATCGACGCCCCCGCGGACCGGGTGGAGGTCATGGCGCGGCAGGCGCAGTCCTTCGGCCCGGCCGAGCTCAGCCGGGCCGCCGACATCGTCAACACCGGCCTGACCGAGATGCGGGGCAATGCAGCGCCACGGCTCCAGCTGGAGCTGATCTGCGCCCGGGTGATGCTGCCCGGCGCCTACAACGACGAGACCTCGCTGCAGGCCCGGCTGGACAAGCTGGAGCGCCGTGCCACGCTGGGCGGAGTCGCCCTGCCGGCGGCGGGGGGCGCTGTCCAGGCAGTGCACGCCCCCGCGGCCCAGACACCGGGGCCCCAGACACCGGGGCCCCAGACACCTGCGGTCCAGACACCGGCGGTCCAGACACCGGCGGCGCAGATGCCGGCGGCCTCGGCTGAGCAGGTGCAGGCTGCTCCCGCCCCCTCCGCGGCCCCCGCGCCCGCTGCTGCGGCGTCCCAGTCCCGGCCGGCCCCTGCCGGGGCGCCCGCGCCCGCCAGCGCCCCGGGCGCCTGGCCGGTACCGCGCAGTTTCACCCCCGGCGCCGGTTCCGGTGCCGCCGCAGGCGGCGCCCCGGCCGCGGCGCCCGCCCCCACCCCGGCTGCCACACCGGCACCGGCCCCCGCTCCGCCTCCTCAGCCGGTCCAGGCGGCCCAGCCGACGCAGGCACCGCAGGTGGCGGCCGCAGCCCAGCAGGGGGCGGCCCAGATCAGGCAGCTGTGGCCGCAGATTCTGGACGCGGTGAAGAGCAAGCGCCGTTTCACGTGGATCCTGCTCAGCCAGAACGGCCAGGTGGCGGGGTTTGACGGCAGTGTGCTCCAGGTCTCCTTCGTCAATCCGGGAGCCCGTGACAGCTTCGTCAACAGCAAGAGCGACGAGATCCTCCACCAGGCGATCGCCGACACCCTCGGTGCGGACTGGCGGATCGAGTGCATCGTCGATCCTTCGGGCAGCCCGGCTCCGCCGCCCGCGGCGCAGGGCGGCGGCGGTTGGAGCGGAGGCGGCGGAGGCTTCGACACGCCGAGGCCCCCGGCTCCGGCTCCCGCGCCGGCCCCTGCCGCACAGACCGCGCCGAGGCCCCAGGCGGCCGCTGCACCGGCCCCGGCGCCGGTCCGGGCGGCTCCGCCGCCGGTGGCCCCCGAGGACGACATCCCGGAGGACGACGACCCCGACCTCAACGAGGAGGCGTTCTCCGGTCAGGACCTGATCGTGCGGGAGCTGGGTGCCACCGTGCTCGAGGAGATCCGGCACGAGTAGGTCCAGGTCCCACGTTGGGCCGAATGAGCACGTAGGCTCGGAGCGTCGTAAGGCGTCCCGTGCCGTCGTCCTCAGCAAGGAGTGAGCCGTGTTCCCCGGTGGTGGCCAGCCCAATATGCAGCAGCTGCTCAAGCAGGCGCAGAAGATGCAGGAGGAGCTTGGCAAGGCCCAGCAGGAGCTGGCCGAGGCCAAGGTCAACGGCTCGGCAGGCGGTGGCCTGGTGGAGGCGACGGTGACCGGCGCGGGTGAGCTGGTGGCGCTGACCATCGCCCCCGCGGCGGTGGACCCGGACGACACCGAGACCCTCGCCGACCTGGTGCTGGCCGCCGTACGCGATGCGACGGCGACCGCGCAGAAGCTGCAGTCGGACCGGCTCGGCCCGCTCGCCCAGGGCCTCGGCGGCGCCGGCGGCGGCATCCCGGGCCTGCCGTTCTGACCTGCCGGGTCGACGGTTCCGGGAACCGTTGGTGTGTTTCGGGCGTCGGACGATGTGTCCGGCGCCCGGCTCGTTGGATGATGGCCACGGACGTCCGCCGCCGGCGGCGGCTCATGGAAGGCATGACGTGTACGAAGGCGTGGTTCAGGACCTGATCGACGAACTGGGCAGGCTGCCCGGCGTCGGGCCCAAGAGCGCGCAGCGGATCGCCTTCCACATCCTGCAGGCGGACCCGGTGGATGTGCGGCGGCTGGCCCACGCTCTCCAGCAGGTCAAGGAGAAGGTGCGGTTCTGCGCGGTCTGCGGCAATGTGGCCGAGTCCGAGTTGTGCCGGGTCTGCCAGGACCCGCGCCGCGATGCGGCGCTGATCTGCGTGGTCGAGGAACCCAAGGACGTGGTCGCGATCGAGCGCACCCGGGAGTTCCGCGGCCGCTACCACGTGCTCGGCGGGGCGATCAGCCCCATCGAGGGCGTGGGCCCCGACGATCTGCGGATCCGCGAGCTGCTGACCCGGCTTGCGGACGGCACGGTCACCGAGCTGATTCTGGCCACCGACCCCAACCTTGAAGGGGAGGCGACCGCCACCTATCTGGCCCGGCTGTGCAAGCCGATGGGCCTGAAGGTGACCCGCCTGGCCAGCGGCCTGCCGGTCGGAGGAGACCTGGAGTACGCCGACGAGGTCACCCTCGGACGGGCCTTCGAAGGGAGACGACTGCTCGATGTCTGAAGCCGTACACATCTCAGGCCATGCCCCCGGCGCGGAGCCGGACGAGTTCTCGGTGCAGATCGCCGACTCCATCAACAGCTTTGTGCTGGCGGTGAACGAGATCGCCAAGGGCGACGAGCCCGGCAGCGCGGTCTCCCTGCTGCTGCTGGAGGTCTCCCAGCTGCTGCTGGCCGGAGGCCGTCTGGGCGCGGTCGAGGATGTCGTCCCGGACGACCGGTTCGAGCCGGACGCGGGCCCGGAGCCGGACGGCGACGAGCTGCGCGAGAAGCTCGCCGGGCTGCTGGCGCCGATCGACGTCTACCACGAGGTCTTCGACCCGTACGGGCCGCCGGAGAAGCCGGCCACCTTCCGGATCTCGGACGATCTGGCCGGGGTGGTCACCGATCTGCGCCACGGTCTGACCCACTACCGGGAGGGCCGGATCAGCGAGGCCATCTGGTGGTGGCAGTTCTCCTACCTCTCCAACTGGGGGTTGACCTGCACCGGAGTGCTGCGCGCCCTGCAGTCGCTGGTGGCGCACGTCCGGCTGGACAGTCCGCTGGGTGACATCCCGGACGGCACCGACACCGATGACGACGGCCTCACCGACGAGCAGCTCGAGGCGCAGGCGGGCGCGCTGATGGCGGCCGAGCTGGGCAGGCACGGCCGGGTCGGCTGAGCAGGGTCCGGGGTCGCGCTGCCGGGACCGGTCGTGCGACCCCGAAACGAACACCCCACAACGAACACCCCGCACGGTGAACACCGCAGGACGAACACCCGCAGGACGAACACCCGCAGGACGCACACCGCAAGCGGGACCGTGGACACGTTCGTGCGAGCGGTCGCAAGACCTCTCATACGACCGATCAATGGAACGCTTGTCTCACCATCTGGAATCGCGGTGGCGGCGGGGGCGCGCTCGTTAGACTGGGGCGACCGCTAGACACACTGATCGAGGAGCGCACGTGGGCCTTGTCGTGCAGAAGTACGGCGGCTCCTCCGTTGCGGATGCCGAAGGCATCAAGCGCGTCGCCCGCCGAATCGTGGACACCAAGAAGGCCGGCCATGAGGTCGTCGTCGTGGTGTCCGCGATGGGCGACACTACGGACGAGCTCATCGACCTCGCGGAGCAGGTGTCCCCCATCCCTGCCGGCCGCGAGCTCGACATGCTGCTGACCGCCGGAGAGCGCATCTCCATGGCGCTGCTGGCGATGGCGATCAAATCCCTGGGCCACGAGGCCCAGTCGTTCACCGGCAGCCAGGCCGGCGTGATCACCGACTCGGTCCACAACAAAGCGCGCATCATCGACGTGACGCCGGGCCGTATCCGCACCGCCCTCGACAAGGGCAACATTGCGATCGTGGCCGGCTTCCAGGGTGTCTCCCAGGACAGCAAGGACATCACCACCCTGGGCCGCGGCGGCTCGGACACCACCGCGGTGGCGCTGGCCGCCGCGCTGGACGCCGAGGTCTGCGAGATCTACACCGATGTGGACGGCGTCTTCACCGCCGACCCGCGGGTGGTCAAGAAGGCCCGGAAGATCGACTGGATCGCATACGAGGACATGCTGGAGCTGGCATCCTCGGGATCCAAGGTGTTGCTGCACCGCTGTGTGGAGTATGCGCGCCGCTACAACATGCCCATCCACGTGCGGTCGTCGTTCTCCGGCCATGTGGGCACCTGGGTGAGCAACGAGAAGCCGACGAAGCCCGAAGGGGGCGAGATGGAGCAGGCGATCATCTCCGGAGTCGCCCATGACACGTCCGAGGCCAAGGTCACGGTCGTGGGGGTGCCGGACAAGCCGGGCGAGGCGGCGCGGATCTTCCGGGCCATCGCGGACGCCGAGATCAACATCGACATGGTGGTGCAGAACGTGTCGGCGGCCGCAACCGGCCTCACCGACATCTCCTTCACCCTCCCGAAGACCGACGGCCACCGGGCCATCGAGTCGCTGGAGAAGGCCCGGGTCGGCATCGGCTTCGAGTCGCTCCGCTACGACGACCAGATCGCCAAGATCTCCCTGGTCGGGGCCGGTATGCGGTCCAACCCGGGGGTCACGGCCGCGTTCTTCGAGGCGCTGTCGGCCGCGGGCGTCAACATCGAGCTGATCTCGACGTCGGAGATCCGTATCTCCGTGGTCACCCGCGCCGAGGACGTCAACCAGGCCGTGCGCGCCGTCCACACCGCTTTCGGCCTGGACACGGAGTCCGACGAGGCCGTCGTCTACGGAGGTACCGGCCGATGACCGCCGCCGACCCCGCACGCAAGCCCACCCTGGCCGTCGTCGGCGCCACCGGCGCCGTCGGCACCGTGATGCTGGACATCCTCTCCACCCGGGAGGACGTCTGGGGCGAGATCCGCCTGATCGCCTCCCCCGCTCGGCCGGCAAGCGGCTGACCGTGCGCGGCGAGGAGGTGGAGGTGGTGGTGCTCTCCGAGGAGGCTTTCGAGGGCGTCGACGTCGCGATGTTCGACGTCCCCGACGAGGTCTCCGCCCAGTGGGCGCCGATCGCCGCCGCCAAGGGTGCGGTTGCCGTCGACAACTCCGGCGCCTTCCGGATGGACGACGAGGTGCCGCTGGTCGTCCCCGAGGTGAATGCCCCGGCGGCCCGGATGCGTCCGCGCGGCATCATCTCCAACCCCAACTGCACCACGCTCTCCATGATCGTCGCGCTGGGGGCGCTGCACTCGGAGTTCGGCCTCAAGGAGCTGGTCGTCGCCTCGTACCAGGCGGCCTCCGGCGCCGGCCAGCCCGGCATCGACACCCTGCGCGACCAGATCGCCAAGGTGGCCGGCACCGACCTGGGCACCGCCACCGGCGACCTGCGGGCCGCCGTCGGCGACACCGGCCCCTTCCCCGCCCCGCTGGCGCTCAACGCGGTGCCGTGGGCCGGGTCGCTCAAGGAGGACGGCTGGTCCTCCGAGGAGCTCAAGGTCCGCAACGAGTCCCGCAAGATCCTCGGGCTGCCGGGGCTGCGGGTCTCCGCGACCTGTGTCCGCATCCCGGTGATCACCACCCACTCGCTGGCCGTGCACGCGGTCTTCGAGAACGAGGTCTCCGTCGAGCGGGCGCACGAGATCCTGCGTGACGCCCCCGGTGTGGTGCTGTACGACAATCCGGGCGCCGGGGAGTTCCCCACCCCGAACGACGTCGTCGGCACCGACCCCACCTGGGTCGGCCGGGTCCGCCGGGCGATCGACGACCCGTACGCGCTGGACCTCTTCCTCTGCGGCGACAACCTGCGCAAGGGAGCGGCGCTGAACACCGCTCAGATCGCCGAGCTGGTCGCGGCGGAGTTCACCGCCGGCTGACCGACGCGGCTGCGATTCGTACGCAACCGTTCGCGCCCTGGGTGCGTGTCCCCCTCGGGGAGTTCTCAGAACTCCCCGAGGGGGCTCTGCTTTGTCCGGATAGCCCCGGAACAGCACCGATGCACGCACACCGCAGGAGGGGCCACCGCCATGCCCGGACCACGCACGCGTACGGTGGTGCCTCCACCGGTGTCCGGCGCGCCCCTCACGGCGGGGGCGGCCTGGGGAAAGTCCGCGGGGGAGCACAACCGTGACGGGGGGTCGAGTGTCCAACAGTCGTGGCGGAGATGCTGGGTATGCAGAGCAGGGGCCGCGGTCCGGCGAACGGCCGGGCCGTATCGGGCACCGGCGCGGCCCGGCACGCCGGTCTGCTCGCTGCCGTACCGTCCGCCCGCTCCGCACCCCCGAGGAAACCGGTCCTGTTCGCCCTCGCTCCGGCAGCCGCCCCGGTGCCGTCGCCCGCGACGCCCGGTGGAGCAGCCGTGATCACGCCCTTCCCCGCCGTGCGCAGACCCGTTGAACGCGGTGCGGCGGCCCCGGTGGATGCGATCGCCGAGGGGACCAGCGTCGACCTGCTCACCGACACCTACCGGGCCCACTACCGCTCCCTGCTGGGCCTGGCCGCCCTGCTGCTCGACGACACCGCCTCCTGCGAGGACGTCGTGCAGGAGGCGTTCATCAGGGTGCACGCGGCCCGCCGACGCGTCCGTGAGCCCGAGAAGACCCTCGCCTATCTGCGGCAGACCGTGGTCAACCTCTCCCGCTCCGCGCTGCGCCGTCGCATCCTGGGCCTGCGGCTGCTGCCCAAGCCCATGCCGGACATGGCGAGCGCCGAGGAAGGCGCCTACGAGGCGCTGGAGCGGGACCAGCTGAAGGCCGCCCTGCGCGGCCTGCAGCGCCGCCAGCGCGAGGTCCTGGTGCTGCGGTACTTCGCCGATATGACGGAAGCTCAGGTCGCCGAGACGCTGGGCATCTCCGTCGGTTCGGTCAAGGCCTACGGATCGCGCGGCCTGGCGGCGCTGCGCATCCGCATGGAGGCACAGGCATGAACGGCGACGAACACCACGGCACACCGCCGACCGCCGACCACTCCGGTGCGACTGGTCTGCCGGGAGGGGCGGACCTCCCCGGCGCGGACGACCACGCCCGCGCAGCCGACCTCCCCGGTGCAGCCGACCACCCCGGTGCGGCCGGGCAGCCGGGCCAGGACCGGGCGGACCGCAGGCCGCCGGCCGAGAAGCCGGCGCCGGCCGGCAGCCCGCAGCCACCGTCACCCGCCTACCTGCGGCTGGTGCGCGGCGCCTCCCCCTCCGCGGCCCGCCCGGTACCCGGCCCCCGCACCGACGGCATCCATGACCTCGACAGCGCCGGCGACGACCTGGACGCGGCCGAGCAGGAGGTCCGCGCCATGCTGCACCGGGCAGTGGGCGGCCTGCAGCCCACCCCCGACGCCCTGCAGCGCATCCAGCGCGCCGTACCGCAGCGCCGCACCCGCCGCCGCCAGGCCTGGGGTGGCGCGGCGGCGGTGCTGCTGCTCGCGGCGGCAGCCGTGCCCGCGCTGCGGACCGCGGTCGGTGCCGACACCGCCGACCATGTTTCGGCGACCCGCCCGGTGGCATCCTTCGGCGAGGCCGACCGGGCCCCCACACGTCAGGGCGGCGACGCCACGACGCCCCGACCGGATGTCTCGGCCCCCGACGCCGTCGCCTCCACGCTGGGCACCGACGGGCGCGGGCCAGGCGCGGACCGCCCGACCACAGCCGCAGGGGCGGTCGACGGGCGGCCCCAGAGCCACCCGGGCAGCGGGCCCAGCGGGAGCGCCCCCGCCACGGAGAGCGCCGAGGCCGCTCCGACGTGCCGGGTGGACCAGCTGGGTGCCGGTGCCATCCAGGTCGAGCCGGCCGACGCGGCGGGCAAGGTCTACGGCTCCTTCTCCGTGGTCAACTCCTCCGCGCTGTCCTGCACCGTCGAGGGCGCCGGTACGGTCCAGGTGAGCTCGGCGGTCGGGACCGACGCCTCCCGCTTCCCGGTGCTCATCCACACTGTCGGCGACCCCGCTTCCGGACTGCCCCGGTCGAACGGACCGGACACCCTGGTGCTGCGACCCGGCGGCGCCTATCTGGTGCGGTTCGGCTGGGTACCGGACAGCAGCAACAGCACCGCCTGCGCCACCGTCCCCAGCTCCTCGCCCAGCGCATCGTCCAGCCCGGAGAGCGGCGCCACCACCGGGAGCAGTTCCCAGGGCACGGCTGTCCAGGCCGACGCCACCGACGGCCCCGGGCCGCCCGAGAGCAGCGTCAGTCTCAGCCACACCCCGGCCGCCGGCGCGCCCGCCGTGGGCCCGGCGACCATCCCCGGCGCCTGCGCGGGGACCGTCTACCGCACAGGGCCACTGCCCGTCGACTGAACGCCCGACCCCGCCGACCGTTCTACTCGGCTGACCCGCTCGACCCTGCTCATCGGGCGGCTCGGCAGTGCCGCGGCCGGCTCGCCGCGGCCCTCCGAGGCCCCTCGTGCACGCGGCGGCAGCGCGCTGGTTACCGTGGTGGTGTGTACCGGTTCCTCCTGACCCCGCGCTGGATCGGCGCCACCCTGGCCACCGTGGCCGCGGTGGTGGCCTGCCTGTGGTTGGGGACCTGGCAGCTCGGGCGGTTCCAGTCGCGGGTGGACACCCACCACACCACCGGACCGGTGACCGCCGCCGCCGCCCCGCTCACCCAGGTGCTCGGCACACCCGCCGAGGTCCGCACCGACACCGTGGGCCGCACCGTCACCGCGACCGGCCGCTATGACACCGCCCACCAACTGCTGGTACCGCAGCGCACCGTCGACGGCCACCAGGGCTACTACCTCCTGACCCCGCTGCGCACAGCCGACGGCCGTGCCGTCGCCGTGGTGCGCGGCTGGCACCCGGGCGACCCGTCGACCGCCGGGGCCTCCACCCCCGCCCCGACCGGACAGGTGACCGTCACCGGGCGGCTGCAGGCCCCGGAGAGCAGCGACACCGAGGGCGCTGTCGCGGGCGGTCTGCCGACCGGCCAACTGGGCATGATCAGCCCGGCCACACTGGTCAATGTTCTGCCGTACCCGGTGTACGACGGGTGGGTTGCCGCCGACGTGGCCCCGGCGGGCCTCACCGCCGTACCGACAGTGCAGCCGGAAGGCGGCGGCGGTCTCACCCTGCGGGCCTTCCAGAACCTGGGCTACACCCTGGAGTGGTTCGTCTTTGCGGGCTTCGCGGGCTTCATGTGGTTCCGGCTGGTCCGCCGGGAGTCCGAGGACGCCCGCGACCGGGCCCTCGGGCTGCTCCCGGAACAGCCAGAACAGCCAGAACAGCCGGATCAGCCGGAGCCGGTGGCCTCGGCCGCGCCGGACCCGGTCGGCGGGCCCACCGCCTGACCGCCCCACGCCGGGTCCGTCGGCGGTGTACCGCGAGGACGGCGACGCCGTACGGGGGTTTCCCCCACCCCGGACCCACCGGCGCACCGGATCGAGACGCCTCCCCCGCTGTCCTAGCGTGGTGTCCACGCCACTCAGGGGGAGAGACCGACGATGCCTACCAACGGGACCCGTACGCGCACTCTGCTGCGTCCCGCCGCAGCACTGCTGTCCGCCGCACTGCTCGCGGCCGCCGCGACAGCCTGTTCCGCCGACGCGGACAGCGATCCGCAGCCGGACCACCGATCCTTCGCCCTGCCGGGCCGGACCCTGGTCATCGAGACCGACAACGCGGACCTCACCCTCACCCCCGCCGACGTCGACCGGGTGCAGGCGGAGCGGCGGATCAAGGTGTGGAAGGCCGGCGGGGGCAAGCCGGCCATCTCCTGGTCGATGAACGGGGCACCCTCCGCCTCAAGGTGAACTGCGGCTGGGGGATCGGCTCCTGCAGCGTCCACGACCTGGTGCAGGTGCCACGCGGGGTCACGGTCACCGTGCACGGCGACAACGGGGACGTCGACGCGAGCGGCTTCACCACGCCGCTGAGCGTCACCACCACCAACGGCGACATCAGCGCCTCCGGCAACCGGGGACCACTCTCCCTGGTGAGCACCAACGGTGACGTCTCGGCGACGGGAATCGGGGCCGTGCAGACCACCGCCGGTGCCACCAACGGCGACATCGACCTCTCCTTCGCCCAGGCGCCGACCGGTGTCCGGGCGACCAGCACCCAGGGGGACGTGTCCCTGCACATCCCGGATGGGTCGCCGGGCTACCACCTGAAGCTGGAGTCGTCGGTCGGCGACATCGAGCACGACGGCACGCCCGACACCCCGGGCAGCTCCCGCGTCATCTCCGCCTCCACCACCACGGGTGACGTCACCCTGCTGCGGGACGGCGCCTGAGTGCTGCGGTGCCGCTGCCCGCGTCGGGAGGCAGCCGCGGACGGAGGCGAGTGTGTCGTGCGGTGACAGTCGTGCTGCCGCGCTAGCTTCGACGGGGGTCGTCGCGAGCCGGTGAAGGTGACCCATGAGTGTGGTGATCGGCGAGGTGGCACCCCTCGCGATGGGGATCGCGTTGTCTCCCTTCCCGGTCGTCCCGGCGATCCTGCTGCTGTTCACGCCCCGCGCGAGGACGACCAGCGGTGCCTTCCTGGTCGGCTGGGTGGCCGGAATCCTTGTGGCGGCGGCCGTTTTCACTGCTCTCGCCTCCGTGATCGAACGGAGCGAGGAGACGCCCACCTGGGCTTCCTGGACCAAGACAGGGCTCGGTGTGGTCCTGTTCTTCCTCGGCGCGGGCCAGTGGAGCTCCAGAGCCGAGAAGCCGGCTCCGGCGTGGATGCAGACCCTCACCGAGGCCACCCCCGCGAAGGCCCTGCGACTGGGACTGCTGATGTCGGCGGTCAATCCCAAGGTCCTTCTCCTGGCGGCGGCAGCCGGGCTGACCATCGGCTCCGCCGAACTGACCGCGGCTGGCACTGTGACCTCCCTCGTGGTGTTCACCGCGCTGGCCGCCGTCACCGTGGCATTTCCCCTGCTGCTCCACGTGGTTGCGGGAGCGCGCGTACTCACCCCGCTGGGCAGGGCGAAGGACTGGCTGGCGACCCACAACGCCGCCGTCACCGCTCTGGTCGTCCTGGCGATCGGTGCCCTCCTGATCGCCGAGGGCGCAGCCGGACTCTGACTCCGCCTGCCCGGAGTCCGGTGCCGCCGACGGATATGGATCCATGGGTGTGAGGGCGGCGGGAATTGGACGGCCACTTCCGCCGGGCCCCGGAACCGTCCCCGAGAGGGACCCGGACCAGCCCAATTGAGTCCGGGAACAACGAAGGGCCGGACGGGTGACCGTCCGGCCCTTCGTTTCTCCTCGTCACAACAGCAGCTGTCACCAGCAGCCGGGCGACGGCTTGGGCCAAGGTGCCTCCTGGGGCACTTGGCCGGCGGGGCGCGTCGATCCCCTGACGATCCGTGGGGGCGCGCCCGTCCGCGCTCCTCCTCGCTCCGTGTTTCCGGCGCCGGTCGGCTCACATGGGCGTCCCACGGCAACCCGGCGTCCCGTCCCCGGTGCGGATTCGCCTGGTCGTCCGGCACCGCTCACCCCGGTTTGGGTGACCGGTAGGCGGTTACTCCATGAAGTCGGGGCCGAGCGAGGTGGATTGCACCCCGCTGGTGCTGATCCCGGAAGCGGAGCCCCGGAAGCGCAGGTAGTCGGTGAACAGGTCCGCGTACCCGTCCCGGTTGGCGTCGCGGAGCCGCAGATAGCCACCGAAGCTTGCGCCGGCCTCCACTGCGCCGGGGACGCCCGCGGTGCTCGCGGCCAGCCCCTGGGAGTGGGCACCGGTCAGACCGGTGGCGCCGCCGCGCAGGATGTGCAGCATCCCGGCGTCGGCCTTGCCGTCGAGGTCCTCGCCCGGGACGCTGACAGCCAGGTCCGGATAGGAGTCGCCGTTGACGTCGCCGACGGAGAGACGCGTACCGAACCAGTCGTTGACTTCCGGGCTGCCGCTCACCCCGGTGGTCGCCTGGGTGATCTTCACCCCGCTGCCCGGACCGGTCGAGGCGCCCTTCCATACGTACACAGCGCCCTTCCCGCTGTCAGCGTTGGGGTCGCCCAGGACGATGTCGCCGTAGCCGTCGTGGTTGAAGTCAGCGATCACGCCGGTGACCCCGTAGGGCCCTTCGCCGTAGCCGGGCTTGAGCGTGGTCCCGCTGGTCAACGTGGTGCCGCCCCGGACGAACCAGGCACCCGGGGCGGTGTGGTCGGAGCCGTCCACCTCACCGATGACCAGCAGGTCGGTGGCGGCGTCCTTGGTCACCTTGCCCGCCACCAGCCGCTCGGCGTGGAGGTCATCACGGGTCAGCCGGGTGACGCTGCCGGCGGTTCCGGACTTGGTGAAGGGTCCGCGGTAGACATAGGCGTCCCGGCCGTTGACGGCGGCCAGGTCGGGCGAGCCGTCACCGTTGAAGTCGCCCGCGGCGAGCGACGAGCCGAACTGCGCGGAACTCTGCGGGTGCTTGTTGGGGACGGCGGTGCCGCCGGAGAGACCTGCGGCCGAACCCCAGAGAACAGTGACGGCGCCCTGGAAGGAGTGCCCGGAGACATTCTCGCCGGGCGAGCCCACCGCAAGGTCCGCATAGCCGTCCTTGTTGAAGTCGGCGCCGACCATGGCCAAGCCGAATTCGTCGTCCCACTCGTTGGCACCGGGCACCCCGGGGCTGGCCTGGTCAATGATCTGGATCCTGGTGCCGGGCCCGGTGGCAGTGCCGTAGGTGATCTGCACGGCGCCGGCACCGGTGTACGGGGTGTAGTAGGCGTAGTCGCGGTAGCCGTCGCCGTTGAAGTCGTCCACGTAGCGTGCCGCCGTGGCCTGGGCGGGGCCGGAGGAGAGCGTCACCAGCCCCCCAGTGATCGCTGCAGTGGCCGCTGCAGCGAGGGCGTTACGCCAGTGCTTCTGCACAGATGCCTCCTGTGGGTCAGTCGGGATACCCCGCTCAAGAAGGGACCACTGACGGGGCCTCTGGGTTGCATGGGGCGGAAAGAGAAAAGAAAGGATGCTCCGGTCGCACGGAGATGTGGGCGGAGGAGTTGGACGCACGTCGGGCGATAAGCCGCGGGTCACCTGGGGTCGCGTTGGGCGGCCGTGTGAAAGGGCGGCGGTGGAGGCCGGCTCCGGAGACGGATTCCAAGATCTTCTCCAGAGAGCCCCGGAGAAGCAGCTCAGGGCCGGTGTCCTTGAAAGGACACCGGCCCTGAGCTGGTCTTACTGGGTCGGGGTGGCGGGATTTGAACCCACGGCCTCTTCGTCCCGAACGAAGCGCGCTGCCAAGCTGCGCTACACCCCGGTGTCGCAGCGTTCCCGTCGCGACGAGTAGTACTCTACCGGACCCGTGGCGGGAGACGAAATCCGGTTTTGGAGCGGTGCGGCGGGGCCTGGCGCGCTGGTCAGGGACGGGGGACCAGGGTGAGCAGGGTGGCCTCCGGGGGGCAGGCGAAGCGGATCGGGGTGTAGCGGTTGGTGCCGCAGCCCGCGGAGACGTGCAGGTAGGAGGTGTGGCCTCCGGCGGTGTGGGTGGAGAGGCCCTTGACCCGGTCCGGGTCGATGTCGCAGTTGGTGACCAGGGCGCCGTAGAAGGGGACGCAGACCTGGCCGCCGTGGGTGTGGCCCGCGAGGACCAGGGGGTAGCCGTCCGCAGTGAAGGCGTCCAGGACGCGCAGGTACGGCGCGTGCACCACGGCCAGCGCCAGGTCGGCGGAGGTGTCGGGGCCGCCGGCGACCTCGTTGTAGCGGTCGCGGCGGATGTGGGGGTCGTCCAGGCCGGTGAAGGCGATCTCCAGGTCCCGGACCTTGAGCCGGCCGCGGGTGTTGGTGAGGTTGAGCCAGCCGGCGGAGTCGAAACCGTCCCTCAGCTGTCCCCAGGGGTTGTGGACGGCGCCGGAGACACCGCGGCGGGCGCTGCCGTCGGCCGCGTTCAGGCCGTGGTCGCCGGAGAGCCGGGCGCCGATGTAGCGCAGCGGGTTCTTGGCGACCGGGCCGTAGTAGTCGTTGGAGCCGAAGACGTATGCCCCGGGGAACTCCAGCAGCGGGCCGAGGGCGTCCAGCGCCTCCGGGACGGCCTCCGGGTCGGAGAGGTTGTCGCCGGTGTTGACCACCAGGTCGGGGCGGAGCGAGGCGAGGCTCTGCAGCCAGCGCTGCTTGCGGCGCTGCCCGGAGACCATGTGGATGTCCGAGACCTGCAGGACCCGCAGGGGGCGGGCGCCGCGCGGCAGCACCGGTACCTCGATCCGGCGGAGGCGGAAGGCCCGCACCTCGTACCCCGCGGCGTAGGCGAAGCAGGCGGCGCCGGTGGCGGCGATTCCCAGGGGCACGGCGTACAGCGGTCGCATCGGTCCATGGTCGCAGACGGTGCGTGGTCGCAGACGGCCGAGGGGCGTTCGGACGGGCGAGGGGCGCCCGCGGCCGAGGGGCGGGTCCCACCCACGGGGGTGGGACCCGCACACAGGGGCTCCGGATCAGTCGGTGGGCACACCGGCGGGCAGGCGGCGCGGCACAAAGGTGCTGCGGGCCGATGCCTTCACGCCGTAGGTCCAGTTGAGGATCTTGGCGGCGTCGGTGAAGCGGCTGCTGTCGTAGAGCAGGACGCCGATCACCGGGCGGCCGTTGCGGGTGGCGGCGAAGACCAGGCAGGGGCCGGAGGGGGTGCTGGTGCCCGTCTTCACGCCGGTGACGCCCTTGTAGGCGCCGAGCAGCTGGTTGGTGTTGTACCAGGTGTAGATGCGGCCGTTGGTGGCCTTCTGGCGGGTCTTGGTGGTGGCGACGATGGTGCGGATGTTGCCGCTGTGCAGGGCGAACCGGGTGAGCAGGGCCAGCGACCGCGGGGTGATGTAGTTCTTGCCCGTGGGGGATATGCCGTCGAAGGAGTCGAAGTGGGTCCCCTTCAGGCCCAGCGCCTTGGCCTTGGCGTTCATCTTGGAGATGAAGTTGGCGGTGCGTGCGGCGATGGTCTTGCCGGTGCCGAAGTTGTCGGCCAGGGCGTAGGCGGCGTCGCAGCCCGAGGGCAGCATCATGGCGTAGAGCAGCTGGCGGACGGTGAGCTTGTCGCCGGTGCGCAGGTCGGCGCTGGAGGCACCCTTGGCGGCGACGTAACTGCGGTACTCCTTCTTGATGGTGATCTTGCGGTCGAGGTTGAGGCCCTTGGTGGTCATCACCACTGTGGCCGTCATGATCTTGGTGGTGCTGGCCATCGGCCGGCTGGTGTCGGCGCCCTTGCCCCAGAGGGCCTTGCCGGTGGTGGCGTTGATCAGGACGGCCCCACGGGCGCTGATGCCGGACGGTCCGGTGGCGGCCTGGGCCGATGCGGCCGGCACCACGGCCAGCAGCGCGGCGGCGGTGGTCAGGGCGGCGGCCAGGCGCCGGATGCCGGTGTACCCGGATCTCATGGGTGCTCCGTTTCAGAACATCTGATGGTCCGACTTATTCGCGGAGTACGACGTTCAGGGGCGGTGCGGGGTTGCGCACCGCGGCCTTAATACGCGGCGGCACCAGGACCGGGCAGGCACAATGTGGGGCATGACGCTCAAGAAGCAGCTGCAGGAGGACCTCACCTCTGCCATCAGGGCCCGGGACGAGCTCCGTTCCGCGACGATCCGGCTCACCCTGACCGCGATCACCAACGCCGAGGTGGCCGGTACGGAGGCCCGTGAGCTCTCGGACGACGAGGTGCTCAAGGTGATCACCCGCGAGGCGAAGAAGCGGCGTGAGGCGGCCGACGCCTTCGCCCAGGCGGGCCGCACCGACTCGGCCGCGCGGGAGCGTGCCGAGGGCGAGGTCCTGGCGGGCTATCTGCCGCAGCAGCTGGGCGACGAGGAGCTGGCCTCGATCGTGGCCGAGGCGGTGAAGGAGGCCGCGGCGGGTGGCGCCGAGGGGCCCCGGGCGATGGGTGCGGTGATGAAGATCGTGAACCCCAAGGTCGCCGGCCGTGCCGAGGGCGGCCGGGTGGCCGCCGTGGTGAAGCAGGCCCTCAGCGGCTGACGTGTCGTCGGCCCGTGCACAGCGGAAGGGGGCACCCCGGAGAACCGGGGTGCCCCCTTCCGCGCTGTGCGGGGCCGGCTGTGCGATCAGGGGCCGGTGGTGGGGTTGGTGGTGGTGCCTCCGGCACGGCCGTTGCGGCCGCCGGTGTTTCCGCCGGTGTTCCCGCCGATGAAGCCCGGCGGCAGGGTGATGCCGCCGTTGGTGGCACCGGCGATCTGGCCGGCGATGGCCTGGCCGCCCTTGTTCTTGTCCTTGTTCTTGTCCTCCGGCGGCTTGGGCACGGGGATGAAGACCCGGTTGAAGGACGACGGCGCGGTTCCGCTGAGGGCCTGGGAGACGGCTGCCTTCCAGATCGGGCCGGGACCGTCGGCGCCGAAGACCTGCGTGTAGTACTGGCCGCCGATGGTGATGTTCAGCATGGTGTGGCCCTGGTTGGGGTCGCCCAGCCAGACGGAGGCGGCGATGTCTGGGGTGTAGCCGGTGAACCAGGCGTTCATCGGGCCGGTGAAACCGGCGGCGTCGGTGGTACCGGTCTTGCCCGCGCTGTCGCGGTCGGTGAGGCCGGCCTTGGTACCGGTACCGTCCTGGGTCACGCCGAGCAGCAGGGTGTTGATGGTGTCGGCGGTCTTCTCCGTCATCACCTGCTGGCAGTTGGCCTTGGGCACCGCCAGCCGCTTGGTGCCGTAGGTGACCGCGGTGACGGCGACGGGGTCGCAGTGGGTGCCGCGGGCGGCGAAGGTGGCGTAGGCGTCGGCCATCTGCAGCGGCGAGTAGTTGAGGACGCCCAGGGTCATGGACGCCAGCTGCTGCAGCTTCTGCCCGTTGGCCTGGGTGCCGAGGCCCAGCTTGCCGGCCATGGTCGCCACCGGGCAGAGGCCGATCTTCTGCTCCAGCTGGACGAAGTAGGTGTTGACCGACTTGTTCATGGCCACCTGCATGGAGTAGGGGCCCTTTTCGCTGACACTCTCGTTCTGGGTGCTGTCGCCGTTCGCCACCCACTGGCCGTTGCAGGTGGTCATGGTCGGGTAGGCCATCTTGTTGGGCGAGGGGAGCACCTGGTCGGGCGGCGTACCGCCCTCGATCGCCGCCGCCGCGGTGACCGGCTTGAAGGTCGAGCCGACCGGCTGACCGCCGCCGCTGCCGAGGTCGTTGCCGACGCTGAAGTTGACCTGGGTCTGGTGCTGCTTGGCGTTCAGGCCGTAGGGGCGGCTCTGCGCCATCGCGAGGATCCGCCCGGTGCCAGGCTTGATCATGGTGATCGCCGAGGCGACCGAGTCACTGGCGTGGACCTTGCCGGTGACCGCCGAGCTCGCCGCGGCCTGGACCGCGGGGTCCAGGGTGGTGTAGATCTTCAGACCGCCGCGGGAGAGCAGCTTGGTGCGGTCCGCCTTGGTCTTGCCGAAGGCCGGGTCGGTCTTGATCACATTGCGCACGTAGTCGCAGAAGAAGCCCTCGCCCTTCTTGGCGGTGATGCAGCCGTTCTGCTGGGGCGAGTACTTCAGCTTCAGCGGTGTGGCTATGGCCTGCTGGGCCTGGGCCTCGGTGATGTGCTTGAGGGAGGCCATCCGCTGGATCACCGTGTCGCGGCGCTCCTTGGCGGCCTGCGGGTGGAGCGTGGGGTCGTACGCGGACGGGTTCTGCACCAGGCCGGCCAGCATCGCGGCCTCGGGGAGGGTGAGGTCCTTGGCGTGCTTGCTGAAGTAGCGGTTGGAGGCCGCTTCGATGCCGTAGGCGCCGTTCCCGAAGAAGGTGATGTTGAGGTAGTTGGTGAGGATCTGGTCCTTGGTGAGCTTCTCCTCGACCGTGATCGCGTACTTCAGCTCCTGGATCTTGCGCCCGGCGGTCTGCCGGGTGGCCTCCAGGAACTTCTTCTGGTCGTCGCCGGCCTCCTCGACGAAGACGTTCTTCACATACTGCTGGGTGAGGGTGGAGGCACCCTCGGTGCTGCCGGACTCCGCGTTCTTGGTGGCGGCGCGGAGCACGCCCTTGAGGTCGACGGCGCCGTGCTGGTAGAAGCGGGCGTCCTCGATGTCCACCTGGGCCTGGCGCATCACCGGGGCGATGTCCTCGAACTTCACGATGGTGCGGTCCCGGTCGTACACCTTGGCGATGAGCCCGCCCTTGGCGTCGTAGATGTACGACGCCTGCGAGAGGGTGGGGGCCTCGAAGTTCGCCGGGAGGCTGTTGAAGCTCTCCGCTGTGTTCTTGGCGGTGAGTCCGAGTGCGCCTGCCGCAGGCAGGGCCAGTCCGGCGGCGAGGACGCCGGCCAGGACGCTTGCGCCGGCGAAGTACACGGCGAGCTTGGCCTTGTCCAGGGGGGATCCCGAGCGCTTCTGTGCCATGGGGGACAGACTACGTCCTGCGAATCCCGGACAGCTGGGCATATGTTCGCTTAGGCTTGTCACAAGGTTGCGACAACTTGAGCCATCCCTCAGCACTCACTCTTGTGGGTGATGAGATCTGTCCGGATCGCGACATATGCCAGGAGTAGTTGCCGGCCGAAGGTCCCCGAAGCCTCTGCCGGAGCCCTCAAGTGGCCTCCAGGCTGCGGTCACTCCAGCGAGTGATCTCCCAGGCACCCATAGTCCGTTCGGGCCATTCGAGATTGGGCCCCGAGGGGCTGTTGCAACCTGCCGTTCTTCCGTAACGTCCTCAACTGGCAGCGGTGAATATGCCGTTGCCGCCGTGGGGGAGCCTCGATTCGGGAGAGGACGGCGCCAGCATGAGCTGGGTTGACGACTGGAGTGCGCAGGCAGCCTGCCGCACGAGTGATCCGGACGAACTCTTCGTCCAGGGGGCGGCGCAGAACCGCGCCAAGGCCGTGTGCAGCGGATGCCCGGTGCGCACCGAGTGCCTGGCGGACGCCCTCGACAATCGCGTCGAGTTCGGCGTGTGGGGTGGAATGACAGAGCGGGAGCGCCGGGCGCTGCTGCGGAGGCGGCCCACGGTCACCTCGTGGCGCAGGCTGCTGGAGACCGCGCGGACCGAGTACGAGCAGTCGGTGGGCGTCGGTACTCCCGACTTCGCACAGGCAGGTTGAGGGGCCCACCCGCCGGGGTGGGCCCTGTCCCCTCAGGCCGGGGTGATGCTCAGCCGCGCGCCGATCTCCCGGAGTCCGTCCAGGTCGTGGACGTCTCCGGGCAGGGCGGCGACCTCGGTGATGGGGACATCGGGGTAGACCGAGACAAAGCGGTCACGGGTGCGCCGCTCGCGTGCGATCACCTGCATCCGCTCGGCGTGCAGCCGCAGCAGCCCTGCGGCCACGGCCTCGGCGGCGGAGTGGCTTTCCCCGGTGGTCCCTTCGACGGTGCTCGCGCCGTCGCCGATTCCGTTCTCCTCCAGGGTCTCCGCGCCCGCCAGTGCCCGTTCTGCGGTGAGCTGCGGAGCCCCGGTGGTGTGCACCCGGTTGAGGACCAGCCCGGCCAGCGGCATGCGGTCGGCGGCCAGCCGGTCGACGAAGTACGCCGCCTCCCGCAGCGCATCGCGCTCGGGAGCGGCCACCACCAGGAAGGCGGTGCCCGGCGCCTGCAGCAGCCGGTAGGTGCGGTCGGCGCGCTCCCGGAAGCCGCCGAACATGGAGTCCAGTGCGGTCACGAAGGTCTGCACATCCGTCAGTACATGGGCCCCGATCACCTTGTTGAGGACTCCGGTGACCAGGCCCATCCCGGCGCCCAGGAACTTCATCGCGCCGCGCCCGCCGACCTTGGCCGGCGCCATCAGCACCCTGATGAACCGGCCGTCCAGGAACGACCCCAGGCGGTTGGGGGCGTCCAGGAAGTCGAGCGCGGAGCGGCTGGGCGGGGTGTCGACGACGATCAGGTCCCACTCGTCACGGTCGCGCAGCTGACCCAGCTTCTCCATCGCCATGTACTCCTGCGTTCCGGCGAAGCCGGCCGACAGGGACTGGTAGAAGGGGTTCTCCAGGATGGTCCGGGCGCGCTCCGGATCGGAGTGGGCGATGACGATCTCGTCGAACGTCCGCTTCATGTCCAGCATCATGGCGCAGAGCTCACCGCCGTTAGTGGCCGCGACCCCCTTCACCGGGCGGGGCGTGTTGTCCAGTTCGGACAGGCCCATGGACTGGGCCAGCCGCCGCGCCGGGTCGATGGTGAGCACCACCACCCGCCGGCCGCGTTCGGCGGCGCGCACCCCGAGCGCCGCCGCGGTGGTGGTCTTGCCGACGCCGCCGGAGCCGCAGCAGACGATGATCCGCGTCTCCCGGTCGTCGAGGAGTGCGTCGATGTCGAGTGCGCTCTCCGGCTCCGGCCGCCCCGCCGTCGCCGCTTCGGTCTTCGCGGTCACGCCGCCCCCTGCCTCTTCAGCTCGGCTGCCAGCCGGTACAGGCCGCCGAGGTCCACGCCCTCGCCCAGCAAGGGCAGTTGGTACGAGGGCAGGTCGAGCTGTGCCAGCTCGGCCCGCTGCTCGCGCTCCAGCAGCACCCGCTCCGCATGCTCCCTGGCCTGCTCCAGCAGCGGGTCCAGCAGCGGTTCCACATGGGTGCGGACGGCCTGGGCGCTGCGGGACCGCCCGGCCAGACCGGCGTCGACCAGCGCCTTGGCGACCTCCGCGCGGTGGTCGCCGTCGGCGGCCCGTACCGCGGCGTCGTCCAGCAGCGGCGGACGGACCATGTCGATCACGATGCCGCCCACCGGGAGTCCGGCCTCGCGCAGCTCGGCGACCCCGTCCACGGTCTCCTGCACCGGCATCTCCTCCAGCAGGGTGACCAGGTGGACGGCGGTCTCGGCGGACCTGATGACCCGCATCACCGCCTGCGCCTGGTTGTATATCGGCCCGAACCGGGCCAGCCCCGCCACCTCGGTGTTGACATTGAGGAAGCGGGTGATCCGCCCGGTCGGCGGGGCGTCCATCACCACGGCGTCATAGGCGCGGCGGCCGTCCGGGCCCTTGCGCCGGGCGGCCTCGCAGGCCTTGCCGGTGAGCAGCACATCGCGCAGCCCCGGGGCGATGGTGGTGGCGAAGTCGATGGCGCCCAGCTTCTTCAGCGCCTTCCCCGCCCGGCCGAGCTTGTAGAACATGTCGAGGTACTCCAGCAGCGCCTGCTCCGGGTCGATGGCCAGGGCGAACACCTCGCCGGTGCCGTTTCCGGGCAGTCCCAGCCGGGCCGGGGAGACCGAGGCGATCCGGCGCTCCTCATAGGGGAGCGCGGCGATGCCGAAGAGCTCCGCGATGCCCTGCCGGCCCTCGACCTCGATCAGCAGGGTGCGGTGGCCCTCGGCGGCCAGGGCCAGGGCCAGGGCCGCCGCCACGGTGGTCTTCCCGGTGCCGCCCTTGCCGCTGACCACATGCAGTCGGACCCCCTCCCAGTCCGATCCCCCCTCCTGCGTGTGCGCCATGTTCGACCTCATCCCGCCCTGCTCCATCCGGATCGTCCTGCTGTGGGACGCCTGCCCGAACGGGGGAGGGCCCACGCGGCGAGCGTAACCACCGGACCGCGCGGATGCGGGGAAGCCCTCGGAGGCCGAGGGGATTTGCAGCCTTTTGTGTCGGACCTCACAGCGGCGGCCAGGATGCCCGCGGGAGCGGATCCGGCAGCCGTTAGAGTCCCCCCATGACCAAGTGGGAATACGTGACCGTGCCGCTGCTGGTGCATGCGACCAAGCAGATCCTGGACACCTGGGGCGAGGACGGCTGGGAGCTGGTGCAGGTCGTGCCCGGGCCGAACAACCCCGAGCAGCTGGTGGCCTACCTCAAGCGGGAGAAGGCATGAGCAAGGTGGAGAGCCGGCTGGCCGAGCTGGGGCTGACGCTGCCCGAGGTCGTCCCGCCGCTGGCGGCCTATGTGCCCGCGGTGCGCTCCGGTGACCTGGTGCTCACCTCGGGCCAGCTGCCGATGACCGGGGGGCGGATGGCCGTCACCGGCAAGGTGGGCGGCGAGGTCACCGCCGAGGAGGCGAAGGCCCAGGCCCGGATCTGCGCCCTGAACGCGCTGGCCGCGGTGAAGTCGGTGATCGGCGACCTGGACCGGATCGAGCAGGTCGTCAAGGTGGTCGGCTTTGTCGCCTCCGCCCCGGACTTCACCGGGCAGCCCGGTGTGGTCAACGGCGCCAGCGAGCTGTTCGGCGAGGTCTTCGGCGATGCGGGTGTCCACGCCCGCAGCGCGGTCGGCGTGGCGGTGCTGCCGCTGGACGCCCCGGTCGAGGTGGAGATCCAGGTCCGCGTCTCGGCAGGCTGAGCCGTCGCGAGGACCGTCCCGGCCCCGCCCCGCAGAGAGCGACCCGTTCGCTTTCCGGGCGCGGGGCCGTAGCATCCGCCCCATGGGTGATCAGCACATGGCGATGCCGCCGTCCTGGCCGGCCCGGATCAGGGCGCTGGCGGCAGGCGAGTACGAGCCGGTGCCCGCGCGCCGGGCGGCGACCGTGGTGCTGCTGCGGGACACCGGCAGCGGCCTGCAGGCCTACCTGCTGCGGCGCCGCACCACGATGGCGTTCGCCGCCGGGATGTACGCCTTCCCCGGCGGTGCCGTGGACCCGCGGGACGGCGAGGGGCGGATCGGCTGGGCCGGTCCGCCGCCGGAGGAGTGGGCGCGGCGGCTGGGCACCGACCGGTCGGTGGCCCAGGCGGTGGTCTGCGCCGCGGTGCGCGAGACCTTCGAGGAGTCCGGGGTGCTGTTGGCCGGGCCGGACGCCGAGTCGGTCGTCGCCGACACCTCCGGACCCGAGTGGCAGCAGGACCGGGCCGAGCTGGAGGCACACCGGCTCTCCTTCGCCGAGTTCCTGGCCCGGCGCGGACTGGTGCTCCGCAGCGACCTGCTGGGGGGCTGGGCGCGCTGGATCACCCCCGAGTTCGAGGAGCGCCGCTACGACACCTGGTTCTTCGCCGCGGTGCTGCCCAGTGGCCAGCGGGCCGCGGACTCCACCGGGGAGGCGGACCGGGTGGTCTGGATGGACCCGGCGGAGGCGTTGCAGGGGTTCGAGGCGGGACGGCTGGGGATGCTGCCGCCGACCATCACCGTGCTGCGTGAGCTCGCCCCGCTGAGCACCCCGGAGGCCGTGCTGGAGACCGCGGCCTCCCGCAGCCTGGCACCGGTGATGGCCCGGTTCCGGGTGGACGGGGACCGGGTGACGGTGCGCTGGCCGGGGTACGAGCGGCTGACCCTGGACGGCGTCCTCCCGGCGGCCGAGGGCGGTGCACGGTGAGCGGCGTGATCCCCGGCGCACCGCTGCCCGGGGTCGGAGGCCCGGCGACGGACCGCGCGGTCTGCGTACTGGCGCCCAACCCCTCCCCGATGACGCTGGACGGCACCAACACCTGGATCGTCTCCGAGCCCGGCTCCGACCTGGCGGTGGTGATCGATCCGGGCCCGCTGGACGAGGGGCATCTGCGTACCGTGCTGCGCACCGCCGAGGAGCGCGGCCGGCGGATCGCGCTGACCCTGCTCACCCACGGCCATGCCGACCATGCGGCGGGCGCCGCCCGTTTCGCAGAGCTCACCGGCTCTCCGGTACGGGCGCTCGACCCGGCGCAGCGGCTGGGCGGCGAGGGGCTCCACCACGGCGACACCGTCACCACCGGCGGGCTGGAGCTGCGGGTGGTGGGCACCCCCGGCCACACCTCGGACTCGCTCTGCTTCCATCTGCCCGCGGACGGGGCGGTGCTCACCGGTGACACCGTGCTGGGCCGGGGCACCACCATGGTCACCCATCCGGACGGCCGCCTCGGCGACTATCTGGACTCGCTGCGCAGGCTGCGCGACCTCGCCTCCGAGCACGGGGTGACGAGGGTGCTGCCCGGCCATGGTCCGGTGCTGGGTGACGCGCTCGGGGCGGTGGAGTACTACATGGCGCACCGGGCGAACCGGCTGGCGCAGGTGGAGACCGCGGTGGAGGCGGGCTACCGCACTCCGGCGGAGGTGGTGGCACATGTCTACGCCGATGTGGACCGGGCGCTGTGGCCGGCGGCCGAGCTGTCGGTGCGGGCCCAGCTGGACTACCTGGACGAGCACGGGCTCATCTAGGGGGCGCTGAGCCGGGGAGCGCTGATCCGGGGTTGCCCTGCGGCGGCCCGGGCGCCGTGCTGGGCGCCCCGGCGCCGGGTAGCGGCCCGGCGCGGGGTGGCGGCCGGGTGGAACACCAGGGCCTCCCGGCGGCTGCCGGGAGGCCCTCAGGTTGTTGTGCGCCGCGGTGGGCGCGTCAGCGGGAGCGGCGGGCGAGACGCTCGACGTCCAGCAGGATCACCGCGCGGGCCTCCAGCCGCAGCCAGCCACGGCCGGCGAAGTCGGCGAGGGCCTTGTTGACCGTCTCCCGGGAGGCGCCGACCAGCTGGGCCAGCTCCTCCTGGGTGAGGTCGTGCACCACGTGGATGCCCTCCTCGGACTGCACACCGAAGCGCCGGGAGAGGTCCAGCAAGGCCTTGGCGACGCGGCCGGGAACATCGGAGAAGACCAGGTCCGACATGTTGTCGTTGGTCCTGCGCAGCCGGCGGGCGATGGCCCGCAGCAGCGACATGGCGACCTCGGGCCGGGCGTGCAGCCAGGGCTGCAGGTCGCCGTGGCCGAGGCCCAGCATCTTGACCTCGGTCAGCGCGGTGGCGGTCGCCGTGCGCGGGCCCGGGTCGAAGAGGGAGAGCTCACCGATCATCTCGCTGGGGCCGAGGACGGCGAGCATGTTCTCGCGGCCGTCCGGGGAGGCCCGGTGCAGCTTGATCTTGCCCTCGACCACCACATAGAGGCGGTCGCCCGGGTCGCCCTCGTGGAAGAGCGATTCGCCGCGCGCGAGGGTCACCTCGGTCATCGAGGCGCGCAGCTCCGCCGACTGCTCGTCGTCGAGTGCCGCGAAGAGCGGGGCGCGCCGCAGAACATCGTCCACGAGCTTCCTCCTGTTCGGCCGGTCTGTCCGGCTCCCCATCATGCACGACGGAGAAACAGTGCGATCAGTCACAAGGATGACGCATTCATTGTCGATCATATGAGGAGGGGTGGGTCCTGGGCGCCCCCGGGCCCCGATCAGTTGCCTCGGGAGGGGTGCTTCCGGGCCTGTGCGGCGTATCCTCGCGGGCACCGAACGGGGGGTCCGCCGGGGTTCAGTGCGAACGCCGCATGTACACCACATGGCAGGGCAGCCCGCCCAGCCCCGGTCGACCTGCGGTGATTCGTCCGGCTTATGGGGCGATTCGTGGATCGTGCGGGCCGGTCTGGCGCAACCAGGGCCTCTCCGGCTGGTCGGTGAGCTCGGACGGGCCGCTGCTGTCCACGGTGGACGACTCTCCTCCCGGCGGCGTCGGCGTCCTGACCGGATTCGTCACCGGCAGCGAGGCACGCAGCTTCGCCGCACTGGACGCCACGAGCGCCCGGGAGGCCGTGCTGGCGCAGGCGCGGCGGCTGTTCCCGGGACTGCCCGACCCGATCGGCTACCACGTCACCGACTGGATCAACGACGAGTACAGCCGCGGCTGCTACGGCGCGCTGTTCGGACCGGCGACTGGCTCACGGCCGGCCCGCACCTCACCACGCCGCACGGCGGGGGCACTGGACGGGCACCGAGACCAGCACCGAGTTCTTCGGCCTGATGGAGGGGGCGATCCGCTCCGGCCTGCGGGCGGCCGCCGAAGATCACCATCGGCTGATGTAGCGTCAAACAGAGCCATGGGCGGCCGGTGTGCCCGGAACGGGTGCGCCGGCCGCCCCAGCGACGACTCACCCCGGGGAGCCCACCATCACCAGCGATGTGGATGCGGCCGGCACCGCCCAGCGCTGCGCCGAGGCCATGTACGCCACCGACCTGACCTGCCATCAGCTGGGAATCGCCGTCGACGAGGTCTCCGAGGGCCGGGCCACCGCGCGGATGCTCCTGGCCGACACCATGGTCAACGGCCATGGCACCGCCCACGGCGGCTATCTCTTCCTGCTGGCGGACGTGGCCTTCGCCTATGCCTGCAACACCCGCGGCACCACCACCGTGGCCCAGTCCGCGCAGGTGACCTTTCTGCGACCGGCCCGGCCCGGTGACCACCTGACCGCCGAGGCGGTGGAACGCTCCCGTTTCGGACGCAGCGGCATCTACGACGTCACCGTCCGCCGCGCGGACGGCACGGTGATCGCCGAGTTCCGCGGCCAGAGCCAGTCGCTCCCCGGACAGCCCTCCCCCGCCCAGCCGAGGTGACCGCCATGACCGACATCCGCCCCTGGGACCGCCGGGCCCTGCAGATCACCGAGACCCTGGTCGACCAGGTCGACCCCGGCCGGCTGGACGTGCCGTCCCCCTGCACCGGATGGACACTCCGGCGGCTGCTCGCCCATATGATCGGCCAGAACCACGGCTTCGCGGCCGCCGCCGACGGCGAGCTCACCGACCGTGCGGCCTGGGCCGACCGCGACTTCGGCGACGATCCGTCCGCTGCCTTCCGCGCCTCGTCCGCCCGGGTCGTCGCCGCCTTCGCCCGCGAGGGCGTGCTGGACGGCCGGTTCTGGCTGCCCGAGGTGCGCGGCGGGCAGATGTTCCCGGCCCGCACCGCCATCGGCTTCCACTTCGTGGACTATGTGGTGCACGGCTGGGATGTGGCGGCGTCCATCGGCGTCCCCGCCCCCTTCGACGACGACCTGCTCGCTGCGGTGCTGCCCTACGCCGAGGAGGTGCCGGACGGTGACAACCGGCGGCGACCCGGTGCCTCCTTCCAGCCCGCCCTGGCGATCGCCGACGGCCGTCCGCTGGACCGGATCCTGGCCATGCTGGGGCGCTCTCCCGCCTGGCCTGCATGACCCGGGACTTCCGGCTGCTGCTGCTGGCCGCCCTGGGTGCCTTCGCCACCTGGGCGCCGATGCCGGCGCTGGTGCCGCTCTGGTCCGCGACCGGTGGGTCCTCGGCGTTCGGCGCCGGGGCCACCACCGGTGCCGCGATGGCCGCCACCGTGGCGGTGCAGCTGTGCATGGGGCGGCTGATGCCGAGGTTCGGCGCGCGGCGGCTGCTGGCGGTCGGGTCGCTGCTGCTGGGCCTGCCCACCGCGGCCTATCCGCTGTCCGCCGCGCTGCCGTGGGTGCTCGCCGTGTCGGCGGTCCGCGGCACCGGATTCGGCCTGGCGGTGGTGGCCGGCAGTGTTCTGGCGGCGGAGCTCGCCCAGCCGGGCCGCCAGGCCTCGGCGATCGGCTGGTACGGGGCGGCGGCCGGGCTTCCCCAGGTGCTCTGCCTGCCGCTGGGGCTGTGGTGCGCCCAGCGGTTCGGCTTCACCGCGGTCTTCCTCGGCGCCGCCGTTCCGGCCGTCCTCGCCGCCCCGCTCGCCGCGGCGATCACCGAGCGGCCGCGGGAGGCACCCGGGCCGGCAGCCGCCGCGCCGAGGATGCCGTTCGCCCCGCTGCTGCTGATGCTGGTGGTCGCCGGGGCGCTGGGCGGCGTCACCTCGTTCCTGGCCCTGGTGCTGACCGCGCCGGGGGCGGCACCCGCGGTGCTGCTCACGCTGAGCGCCGCCATGGTCCTGGGGCGGCTGGCTGCCGGCGCCGTCGCCGACCGGATCGGCGACGGACGCCTGCTGGCCCCCGCGGTGGCCCTGGCGGCGCTGGGGACGGGAGGGATCGCCACCGGGGCCCTGGGCCCGGCGCTGCCGGCGGCGGTGCTCCTCGGCGTGGGCTTCGGCGCGCTGCAGAACGAGACCCTGGTGTCGTTGTTCGCGACCGTCGGCCAGGTCGGACGCGACCGGGCCGGCATTGCCTGGAACATGGCCGTCGACGCCGGTACCGGCGCGGGCGCACTGGCGGTCGGCGCCGCCTCGCGGCTGCTGGGGCTCGGCGGCTCGATGGCCCTGGTGGCCGTCCTGGTGGCCGCGGCGGCACCGCTGGCCTGGGCGGAGTCCCGCCGTACCGGCCCGCTGCCGGTCACACCGCCGTGGTGACCGGCTCTCTGGAGGCGTGCGGCCGGCGGCGGGGGTGCGCGCCGGCTGCCCGGCGCAGCCCGCGACGGCCCGGATCCGGGCGTTCTCCTCGGCCGTGCGCCAGACCAGCGCCACCGAGGTGGTCGGCAGATCACGGATGGGAACGAAGGCGACATCGGGCTGCCGCGACCGCGCTGCCTCCCCCGGGGCGTCCGGCGGTGGGCCTCGTACGTGAACGATGCAGCGGTACGCTGGCGGGTCGCTGTTCATGTGGGGGGAAGGAACCAGGAGTTGACTTCTGTCACTGCGGCCCCGGGGGGATCCGCGGCACCCGGTGCGGGTGCGGGTACGGATCTGTGGGTGCGGCTGCTGGAGGACGTGGCCAGAAGTGGCCGGCGGCTGCGGCGCGAGGAGCTCGAGGCGCTTCGTGAGTACGGCGACCGGTCGGCGGAGGAAGGCCGGGGGCTGGCCGAGCTGATCGACGAGCGGCTGGCCGAGAGCGGCCGGGTCTGGGCGGGGCAGACGGTGGACGCGGCGTCGATGGCGGCGCTGCGGGCAGCGGTGGCCGCGCTCGCGGCGGGGCACGGCCGGGCGTATCGGGAGCGGCTGCGGCGGGAGGAGGCCGGGCGGCGGGAGTTCCTGGCCGACCTGCTGAGCAGCCGCAGCGACCTGGGTCGGCTGGCCGAGCACGCCGAGCGCTTCGGACTCAATCTGGCCTGCGCACATGTCGTCGCCGTCGCGGAGGGCGACGGCTACGACCTGGACGACCCGCTGGTGCGCGGGGTGGAGCGGCAGCTGTTCGGCCGCTTCGGCGAGCAGGAGGTCCTGCTCGCGGTGAAGCACGGGCGACTGGTGTGCATCGTGCCCTCCGGCCCGGGCGAGGATGCGGCGGTGAAGGCGTTCGCGGAGCTGACGGAGGGCCGCCGGGTCGTGGTGGGCCGGCCGCACAGCGGGCCCGGCGGGGTCGTCCACTCGTACGAGGAGGCCCGTTCCGCACTGGAGCAGGCGAACCAGCTGCGGCTGCCGGGGCTGCTGCTGCACGCGGCCGACCTGCTGGTCCTGCCGGTGCTGCTGCGGGACCGGGACGCGCTGGAGGACCTGGTGCACGGGGTGCTCGGTCCGCTGAGCAAGGCACGCGGGGGGCCGCAGCCGCTGCTGGAGACCCTGGCCGCCTATGCGGAATCGCGCTATGTGTCGGCGGAGGCGGCACGCCGGCTGGGGCTGAGCGTACGGGCGCTGGCATACCGGCTGGAGCGCATCGTCCGGCTGACCGGTCTTGATCCGGACGATGCGCTCCAGCGCTACACCCTGGAGACGGCGGCGTTCGGTGCGAGGCTGCTGGGCTGGCCGGACCGGCCGTTGGACAGGGAGCCAGGTGACGGGTAGCCCGCGCACAGGGCGCGCCAGCGGGCCGTCTGGGCCGCCGTGGCCCGGCCGCGCAGCAGGGCGAGCTTGAGCAGGCCGGCCTCGGCCGCGCTGCCGAGGGTCTGCGCCTCGGCGAGGTAGTGGTCGTCCAGCAGGGCTTCGATCTCGGCATCGCTCTGGACGGGGTCGACCCGGGCGGCGAGTGCGGCCATCGTCCGGTACGAGCCCTGGAGCAGGAACGCCGGTTCGGTGCGGTCGGCCTCCTCCTGGGCGGCGGAGGAGATGTAGGCGCGGTTGACGGCCAGCACGGTGCGCTGGACACGGCGCAGCCCGGCCAGGGTGGCCAGGACCCGGTCCAGGTCCTGGACCGGGCGGGTGAGCTGGTCGGCCTGGGCGGCGGGGTCGCCGTCGGCCAGGGCGACCAGCAGCCGCAGCTCGGGCGGATCGGTTCCGGCGAGCGGGGCCAGGACCGGGTTGGCCGCCAGGGTGTTTTCCAGGAACGAGAGCGCAAAGACGTCCTGACGACCGGACAGCACCTCGCCGAGGTTCCAGACGTCCGCGCGGTTGGCGAGCATGTCGGGGATCTCGAAGCGCTGCCCGTTCGCGGTGTACGGGTTTCCGGCGAGGCAGACGGCGAAGCGCCGCCCGCGCAGGTCGAAGCTGCGGGCCTGGCCGTCGCTGACCGCCTCGATGCGGCGCTGGGCGTCGCACAGCGGGATGAACTTCTCCAGCAGCTCCGCGGAGACATGCTGGATGTCGTCCAGGTGCAGCAGGATGTTGCTGCCCGCCTCCAGGGCGAAGACGATCTTCTCCACCTCCCGGCGGGCGGCGGCGTCCGGGGCGCGGTCGGGGTCCAGGGAGGTGGTGCGGGCGCCCAGGGCGGGGCCGTCGACGCGGACCATCAGCAGGCCGAGGCGGTCGGCCAGATACTCGAGCAGGGTGGTCTTGCCGTAGCCGGGCGGGGAGAGGAGCAGCAGCAGGCCGCTGCGGTCGGTGGTGGAGCCCTGCGCGCCGAGCTGCTTGGCGAGGTTGTCGCCGACGAGAGGCAGATAGACCTCGTCGATGAGCTGGTTGCGGACGAAGCCGGCAAGAGGGCGAGGGCGGTGGTCGTCCAGGCGCAGCCGGGCGCGCTCGGCGGCCAGGGCAGCCGCGCGCCGCTGCTGGAAGGAGCGGAAGGCCGGGACTCGCTGCTGCCGGAAATCCCCTGCCCGGTGGGGCAGCTCGTCGATACGGACGGTCAGGCCGCCGTCGTGGATGCGGGGGTGGCTGCCGAGCAGGCCCTGAACGGTCTCGCTGAGGGGCGCGGTGATCCCGTACCGCGGCAGCCCGGGGGCGCACAGTTGGGCGACCGCCTCGGGGACGCCCTCCTGGGCGGAGAGCGTGGCGGCATAGGAGTCCAGCCAGGCGGTGGCCAGCTGGTGGCGGGCGGGGAGGTCGGCACCGAGGGCGGTGAGGTCCTCGGCCAGCGCGGGGGCGGCGGAGGTACGCCGGAAGGCGTCGAGCAGGGCGCGTGAGGCCGAGCCGGCGGCGAACCCCTCACGCGGGTCGGCGAGTTCCTCGATCAGGTAGTCGCCCGCCGGCCGGGTGCGGGGCAGACCGGCGGTCCGGGTGAACTCCGCCACCGCGGCCGACAGTTCGGCGGAGAGCTCGGACAGTGCCGGAGAGGGACCGAAGGAGCTGCGGGCCAGGACCAGCGAGCGGGCGCGCAGCTGCCAGGAGGCGCGCCGGGCCTCGGTGCCCCCGTGCGCCCAGAACAGCTGCGCGGCGGCGCGTACCTCCGCGGGGTGCTCCAGCAGCCCGGCGCCGGCGCGGAGCCGGAGCAGCGCGTCGAGGATGAGCACCGCGTCATGGTCGTGCACGCCCCGCTCGTACCCCTCGTCGTAGGCGCCCTCGGCCGCGCGCCGCACCTGGTCGAGCAGCGGTTCGGCGGTGGCGGCCGGAAGCAGCCCGGCGGCCAGGTACTCCGCGCGGTAGAGCGCGGGCGACTCGCTCACCAGCGGCTGCGTCCAGAACTCCCGTCCGGCGAGCAGCTCCGGCAGGTGGGCGGCGCGGCGGTAGCCGGTCCCGCTGATCGCGAAGGCCAGCCCGTCGCCGTCCGGCTGGAGGGTCAGCTCGACCGGCTCGCGGCGGACGGCGAAGCGGTGGCGGCCGAGGCGGACGGTTGCGCCGCCGTCCTCGGAGAGGTCCGCCCGGTCGCGCAGTTCACGCAGCGCGGTCCGGACCGCGCCGAGGAGGCCGTCCTCCAGCTCCCGGGCGCGGACCTGGTCGTCCAGTGCGCTCAGCTCGACGGCGGCGGCCCGTACCCGCAGCGCCATCGGGTCGGCGGCCTGTGCGCCATGGATGTCCGCCGCGGAACCCAGCGCGGTGAGCCTGCGGCGCAGCGCCTCCAGGGCGCGCAGCGCGGAGGCCGCGATGCGGTCGGCCCGTGCGGCGGCCTCGTCCAGCAGGCTCTGCCGGCGGGCCGCGAAGGTCTGCTGGATCTCCTCGCGGCGCACGGCCAGGTCCGCTGCGAGGTCCTCGGCCTCGGCGAAGCGGGCCTCCAGACCGTCCAGCCGCAGCAGCAGCCGGGCCAGTTGGTCGTCGCAGCCGGCCGGACTGTCGGCAGCGGCCAGGGCGGCGGTGGTCGCCTGGGCGAGCAGCGCCGACTCGGCGGCGTGGGCGGCCTGGTGTTCGGCGTCCAGCAGGGCGCGGCGGCGGTTCACCAGGACCGCCTGGGCCCGGTTGACCGCGGCGAGCACCTCGCCGATGGCAAGCAGGACGGCGGTGCCCCCGCCCGGATCGGCGGTATCCGCGCCGGTCACCAGGTCGGTGACCGTGGCCAGGGCGTCGGCCTGCTCGGCGAGCCGGTCGGCGAGCTGCGCGGCCTCGGCGGCACTGGCGGTCCGGGCTGCGGCGTCGGCTGCCGACCGGGCCGCGGCGAGGGCTGCGGTGAAGGCGTCGGGGCCGGCGAAGTAGGCGAAGGCGCGCTCGGTCGCCGCCGCCAGCTCGGCGGCGAGGTCCGCCTCCACGGAGTCCAGAGCGGCCAGGTCGAGCCGGGGCAGTTCGCGCAGGGTGCGGGTGCGGCCCTGGGCCCGGCGCAACTCGGTGAGCAGGGCGGTCCAGGCGTCGGCGTCGGCGGGGGGTTCGCCGTGCGAGCGGCGGATCAGTGCGGCGGCCTCCTCCCGTGCCCGGTCCAGGGCCTCGCCGGCGCGTGCCGCGAGGAGGTTGATCCGGGCCTGCTCGGCGGCGAGCTGCTCGGCCGCGGTGCGCAGCTCGGTGAGCGGTTGGAGCAGGCCGGTGTCGGCAAGCCAGTAGTGGCGGTCCGCCGCCTTGGCGCAGCCGTCCAGGATGAGCTGCGGCGAGGCGGCCGCCTGCTCCCCGTGTGCGGCCGCGGTCGCGGTACGGACCACATCGAGGCAGTCGGCGATGCCGCGTACCAGGTCGGCGTTGCCGATGCGCTCCAGCGGGCCGTCGCCCACCGGCTGGGCGGCCGCGTACTCGGCGGAGAGGAACGGCGTGCGCCAGAGCTGGAGTTCATGGGTGCGGACGGGCTCGCCGTCCGGCCTGAGGAGGACGAGCGTGCCGTCGGGCAGCAGGGCGTGCGCTGCGCCGTGCAGCGCGGCGGCGGCCTCGCGGCGGACGGTGTTCCATGGCAGCAGCAGGACCTGGGCGCGGCCGGGACGGCGCAGGACGTAGAGCAGGTCCTCGCCGTTGGGTGAGGGAATCACTGCCTGGAAGCGCAGCTCGTCCGCGGACGGTCCGCCGCCCGCGCCGCCCGCGCCGCCCGCGCCGCCCGTGTCGTCGATGCGGAAGGCCCGGTGGCTGCCGTCCGCCAGCTCGTAGCCACCGGGGAAGATCAGGCCCTGGCCGGCCGGGAGGAGCCTGGCTCCGCGGCCGAGCGAGTCCTGTCGGCGGACCGACCCGGTACGGGTGTTGACGACCAGGCAGCGGTCGGCCGGCTCGTTGTAGGGGCGGATCCGGAGCAGCAGCAGCGGCCCGGCCGAGGCATAGGCGACGGCGGCGTCGGCCAGGCTCTGCAGCGGCTCGTCGACCGCTTCCTCGAACAGCGGCCGGTCACCCGGGAGGGCGTGGACGGTGAGGCTGCCGCCGGTGGTGGCGACCGACACCGCACCCTCACCGCCCTCGATCCTGATCCGGCCCTGCTCATGGTGCTCGCGGCCGGCCGTCGTCCACGGCAGCTCGAAGACCGGGGGCCGGGGCAGGTCGCGCTCACCGTGGTTGTTCAGATACTCGGCCCCGGCGTCCGTCAGCTGCCAGCTCAGGACCCGCAGGTCACCGTCGTTCTCGCCGGTGCGGAACACGGCGAGCAGCCGTCCCGAGGCGGTGCGCACCAGATCGACCAGCTGGGCGTCGCGGAAGTAGCGCAGCAGCTCGGACAGGTCGCGGTGGAACCGCTGGTCGTCCAGCAGGCCGGGGACCGCGCGGGGATCGAGCGGCGAGCCGTCCGGACCGTGCAGCGACAGCAGCCCCTCGGCCAGGCTCTGCGCCGAGGTCCCGAGCAGCAGCACGCCGGGCCGGACGGCGACGACCCCGCAGGCGGTGGCCTCCGCGGCGGTACGCGGCCGGGCCGAGCCCGCGAGCTCCAGTGCACGCGAGCCGAAGGCCTCCTGCCGGAGGGTGTTCAGCTCCGCCGCCTGCCGGCCCAGCTCGGCGGCCCGGTCGGCGAGCCGTGCCCGCAGGATCTGGTAGGTGCCGTCCTCGACGCCCATGGCTGCTTCCTGTTCCTCCGTTGCCTTGCCGCGGTGCTTACTTGGTGCTGCCGTTGAGGAGCGCCGCCGGATCGGCGGGAGCGCCGTCGCCTCCGTTGCCGCCCAGCAGCTTCATCAGCATGGCGAGGTTCCAGGGCCCGCCGGCCGCCAGCGAGCGGAGCACCTCGGTCGCGTCGCCGCTGAAGCTCTTCTCCCCGCTGAGCCACTCCGCGCCCAGTGCCTGAACCGTCTCCGAGCTCTGCACGGCGCCGTCGATGCCCTTGCCGAAGGACACCGCGCCGACCAGCCGCTCCAGGAAGACGCTGTCGCCGCCGACGATGTCGATGTCCGCGCTCTCCAGCCCGGCCGCCAGCACCGCCGCCTGGGCCTCGGCGACCTTCCGCTGGACCTCCAGTGCGGCCAGCCGTACCTCCTTGTCCGCGGCCAGGCGCAGCCGGAACTCCTCGTGCGCCCGGGACACCTCGTCCAGCGCGGCCATCGCCGCCGCCTTCTCCCTGAGGCCGGCGGCCTCGCCCAGCAGCCGCTCCCTGATGCCGGCGGCCTCGGCGTTCGCCTTGCTCTCGGCGACCGCGGCCTCGGCCAGGCCGACCTTCTCGATGGCGTCCGCCTTCTGCTTCAGGCCCTCCGCCTCGCCCTCCAGCCGGGCCCTGACCCCGGCCGCCTCGGCCAGCGCCTGGCGCTCCGACACCTCGGCCTGCGCCAGCCCGGCCGCGCCGGCCCTGGCCCGCTCGCCCTCCGCCCGGCGTACGGCGGCGGCGGCGTCGAGCTCCGCGCTCTTCTGCCCGGCCTCGGCCAGCACCAGCTGCTCCTTGGCCCGCAGATGGGCTGCCTGCTCGGCGGCCTCGGCCGCCTTGATGTCCTTGACCAGCTGCTCCTGCGCCTCGGCCTCGGCGGCGATGATCACGGACTGCCGGGTGCGCTCGGCCTCCTGGACGACCCGGACCCGCTTGATCTCCTCCTCCTGCTCCGCGACCGTGCGCTCCACCGCGACCCGTTCGCGGACCACCTCGGCGACGCCGCGACGCTCCACCTCGACCTGCTTCTCCTTCTCCGCGCGGGACAGTTCGACCTCCCGTTCCCGGTTGACCACCTCCAGCAGCCGGTCCTTCTCGATGCGCTCGGTCTCCACCGCGATGACCCGCTCGCGGTTCTTCTCGGCGACGGCGATCTCCCGCTGCTGGTTCTCCCGCTGGACGCCGAGCAGTTCCTCGGTCCGCAGCAGGGCGCCGTGCGCCTTGAGCCGCTCCTCCTCCTGCACCTGTGCGGTGGCCGCCTCCTCCTGGGCGCGCAGGGTCTCGATCCCCTTGCGCTGGCGGATCTCCGCCTCGGCGCGGCGCCGCTCCAGCTCCAGCACCGCTTCACGGGCGTCCACGTCCTGGCGGGTGATCTCCATCTGCTCGTTGCGCTGGAAGTCGTTGGTGCGGATGTGCTCCAGCGCGGTCAGTTCGGTGATCTTGCGGATGCCCTGGGCGTCCAGGACGTTGGCCGGGTCGAGCTGCGCCATGGGGGTCTGCTCGAGGTGGTCGATCGCGGCGTCCTCGAGGTGGTAGCCGTTGAGGTCGGTGCCGATGGCCGCGATGATGCGGTCCCTGAACTCCTCGCGCTTGGTGTACAGGTCGGTGAAGTCGAGCTGCTTGCCGACGGTCCGCAGCGCCTCGGCGAACTTCGCGCTGAAGAGGGTCTGCAACGTCTCCTGGTGGCTGGCCCGTTGGGTGCCGATGGCCTGGGCGACCTTGATGACGTCCTCGACGGTCTTGTTGACCCTGACGAAGAAGGTGATCTGGAGGTCGGCGCGGATGTTGTCCTTGCAGATCATGCCCTCCCGGCCGGTACGGGAGATCTCGATGGTCTTCACCGAGATGTCCATGACCTCCGCCCGGTGCAGCATCGGGACGACCAGGGCGCCGGTGAAGGTGACGTCGACGCTCTTGGGCCTGGAGATGATCAGGGCCTCGCCCTGGACCACCTTGCGGAACAGCCGGCCGAAGAGCAGAAGCGCACCCAGGCCGATGAGCAGGAGCACGGCGATGAGCACGCCGATTCCGATGGTGACGACAGACATGGCTGTTCCCTTGGACGACCTTGCTGCGAATGAAAGGAGTGGACGGACGAACGGCGCGGCGTCAGCCGACGGACGGTGGAGCGGGCATGACCCGGAAGAACTCGCCGTCGGCGTCGTAGTCGTAGATGAGCGCGGACGCACCGGTCCGCAGTGCGCTGCCCGGCCCCGCCGCTTCGTCGAGGCTCTGCCGGACCTGCACCAGTGCCGAGGAGCCGTCGACCGCGTGGACTTCGGCCTGCCCGAAGTCGGGGCCGACGCGTCCGGTGCGGATGACGCAGCCGAGACCGATGAAGTCCCGGCGTGAGGGCGGCGGGGCCGGGGCCGGCATCAGCCGCCGCAGCGGCCACACCAGCACCCGGGCCCCCGCCCACCCGCCGACCAGGGCCGCCGGCAGCTGGGCCCCCTCGCCCCTGCCGCCGAGGACGGCCTGGCAGGTCAGTGCGGTGAACCAGGCGAAGGCGACCAGGAGCGAGACCGCCACCGTGATCGGCACTCCGCCCAGGCCCAGCACCCGTTGCAACCCCCCGTGGGCGTGGCGCTCCGCCCGGCCGTGGTGCTCCCCGTGGCTGTGGTGTCCGGTGGGGCCGTGGTGCCCCGCAGGGCTGTGGTGTCCGGTGGGGCTGTGGTGTCCCCCGCGCCCCCCGTGGAAGTGCACGCCCCCGACGAGCACCACCACCCAGTACGCCACCACGACAGCCAGCGCGAAGGTGAAGAGCACGGTGGGGTACTCCGTCACCGCCCCCAGAAACCCGCCCACTGCTGTCGCCTGCCTCTGCAGAGTCCTCGGCGGTCGCGTTCGTTCGCCGCCCGCGTCAGAGTGGCAGCGGGAGAAGCCTTCGCGCAGTGCATGATCCCGGCAGTATTGACGGTCCCTTGACGTCTGGGATCGCCTCACACCGCCAGGGCGGAACCGGCCCCCGGGGGGCGCTGGATTGCCCGGACTTCCGTGCTTCGTCAGTGGTTGCCCGTAGGCTGATCCGCATGGCGAAGAGTGGCGGGTCCGTGGCTGCTGGTGTTGCTGGTGGTCCGGGGTTCAAGAAGGCGAAGGTGCCGGGGACGCACACCGGGCTGGTGCGCCAGGCACGGAAGATCAACCGGGAGCTCGCGGAGGTCTATCCGTACGCCCATCCCGAGCTCGACTTCGAGAACCCCTTCGAGCTGCTGGTGGCCACCGTGCTGTCGGCGCAGACCACCGACCTGCGGGTGAATCTCACGACCCCCGCGCTGTTCGCCAAGTACCCGACGCCCGAGGACATGGCCGCGGCCAACCCCGAGGAGCTGGAGGAGCTGATCCGGCCGACCGGGTTCTTCCGGGCCAAGGCCAAGTCGCTGCTGGGGCTCTCCGCTGCGCTGCGCGACCGTTTCGCCGGGGAGGTGCCGGGGCGGCTGGAGGACCTGGTCACCCTGCCCGGGGTGGGCCGCAAGACGGCGAATGTCGTGCTGGGCAACGCCTTCGGCGTGCCCGGCATCACGGTGGACACCCACTTCGGCCGGCTGGCGCACCGCTTCGGCTGGACCCGCGAGAGCGACCCGGAGCGGATCGAGGCGGCCGTGGCCGAGCTCTTCCCCAAGAGCGAGTGGACCATGCTGTCGCACCGGGTGGTCTTCCACGGCCGACGGATCTGCCATGCCCGCAAGCCGGCGTGCGGGGCGTGTCCGATCGCTGAGCTGTGCCCGGCGTACGGTGAGGGCGAGACCGATCCGGAGAAGGCGAAGAAGCTCCTCAAGTACGAGATGGGCGGCCAGCCCGGCCAGCGGCTGAAGCCGCCGGCCGACTATCCCGGCGAGGCCGCGGCGCGGAAGGTACTGGAGGAGGACTCCTGAGCATGGGGACGGCGGTCGAGCGGGACGGACTGCCCGGCTGGCTGGTGCCGGTGCGGGATGCGGCCGAGCGGGTGCAGCCGGGGCAGTTGAGCCGTTTTCTGCCACCGGCCGAGGGCGGGCGCCGGTCCGCGGTGCTGATGCTCTTCGGCGAGGGCGAGCACGGCCCCGACCTGCTGCTGATCGAGCGCGCCCGGTCGCTGCGCTCGCACGCGGGGCAGCCGTCCTTCCCCGGTGGCGCGCTGGATCCGGACGACGGCGACCCGCTGGGGCCGGGCCCGGTCAATGCGGCGCTGCGTGAGGCCGAGGAGGAGACCGGGCTCGACCCGTCCGGCATCCAGGTGTTCGGGGTGCTGCCGGATCTCTACATCCCGGTCAGTGACTTCGTGGTGACGCCGGTGCTGGGGTGGTGGCGGGAGTCCTCGCCGGTCGGTCCGGTCGACCCGGCCGAGGTGGCCTCGGTCTTCCGGGTCCCGGTGGCCGACCTGACCGACCCGGCGAACCGTGCCAGGCTGCGGCACCCCAGCGGTTACACCGGCCCGGCGTTCCTGGTGGCGGAGCATGTGGTCTGGGGTTTCACCGCGGGGGTGATCGACCGGGTGCTGCACTACAGCGGGATGGAGCTGCCCTGGGACGGCTCCCGGGTGGTCCGTCTGGACGAGGAGGCCTTCGGCCTGGCCGCCGCGGACCGGGAGCGCGTGCAGGGCCGTACGGCGGGCGGGGCCTGAGCCGCCGCCCGCCGGGGTACTGCTATTCCATGATCGGGACGGGGGCCTGCTCGGCCTGGTCCGCGTTCGGCCCGCTGTGGCCGCGCAGCGGCACCTCGCGGATGAAGAGCGCCAGCACAAAGGCCACCGCCACAAACGGGATGCCGACCAGGAAGAGGTCGTCCAGGGCCTTCACAAAGCCGTTGAGCACGATGTCCTGGAGCTGCACCGGCAGCTGCTCGATGGCGGCGCGGCCGCCCGAGGTCAGCTTCTCGTTGCCGCCGGACAGGCTGCCGCCGCCCTTGAACCCGGCGGCGGCCACGCCCTCGCTGATGTGGTGGTTGAGCCGGCTGGTGAGCACGGTGCCGAAGATCGCCGTACCGAAGGCGCCACCGATGGAGCGGAAGAACATCGACCCGGCGGTGCCGGAGCCCATGTCCTTGATCTCCACGGAGTTCTGCACGGCCAGCACCAGCACCTGCATCACACAGCCCAGGCCGACGCCCATCAGCACCATGAAGCCGCCCAGCAGCCACATCGAGGTGTCCAGGTGCAGACGGGAGAGCAGGGCGAGGCCGATCACGGTCACCGCGGTGCCCAGCAGCGGCCAGAACTTGTACTTGCCCGTCTTGCTGATCACGCGGCCGGAGATGATCGAGGCACCGAGGATGCCGATCATCATCGGGATCATGCGCAGACCGGAGCCGGTCGGCGAGTCGCCCCGCACCACCTGCAGATAGATCGGCAGGTAGATGATGGCGCCGAACATTGCCAGGCCGACCACGAAGCCGATCGCGCTGGTGAGGGAGAAGGTGTGGTTGCGGAAGAGGTGCGGCGGCATGATCGGCTCGGCCGCGCGCCGCTCCACCAGGGCGAAGGCCACCAGCGCCAGCACGCCGAGGGCGCCCAGCAGCAGGGTGGTGGCGGAGGTCCAGCCCTTGGCGGTGCCGCTCCAGGAGGTCACCAGCAGCAGTGCGGTGACGCCGCCGACCAGCAGTGCGGCGCCGGTCCAGTCGATGCGGTGCTTCTGCTTCTTCTGGTCGATCTTGAGCACGGTGGCCGCCACGAAGAGCGCCACCACACCGACCGGCAGGTTGATGTAGAAGATCCACCGCCAGCTGAGATGGTCGGTGAAGAAGCCGCCGAGCAGCGGGCCGGCCACGCTGGAGACCGCGAAGACGGCGCCGAACATGCCCTGGTAGCGCCCCCGCTCGCGGGGCGGGATGACATCGCCGATGATGGCGAGCGACAGCGACATCAGGCCGCCGCCGCCCAGGCCCTGGACCGCGCGGAAGCCGATCAGCTGGCCCATGTTCTGAGACATGCCCGCGAGTGCGGAGCCGACCAGGAAGATGAGGATGGCGAAGAGGTAGACGGGACGCCGGCCGATCTGGTCGGAGATCTTCCCGTACAGGGGGACGGAGGCGGTGGATGTCAGCAGATAGGCCGTCACCGTCCAGGACATGTGGTCCAGGCCGTGGAACTGGCTGACGATCTTGGGCATGGCGGTGCCGACGATGCTCTGGTCGAGTGCGGCCAGGAACATGCCGAGCATGAGGCCGACCATGACCACGAGGATCTGCCGGTGGGTCATGGGACCCTGGGTTTTCGAGTCTTCTCGCACCATTTCAATACTACCATAATTAGTTGCTTGGAGCAACTTATACTCACGCTCTCCTCATGAACCGCACGATGGGATGGGACGTATGCCCCAGGCATGATGAGGGCCACCGCGGGGGAGTCAGTGCATGGGCCCTACGCCCACCGCGCGAGGGAAGCCGTGGGAGGGTGTCCGGGTGAACGTCCTGGATGTATTGCTGATCGTCGCCGCCATCGGCTTTGCCTGGTCCGGCTACCGCCAGGGCTTTGTGGTGGGCATCCTCTCGGTGGCGGGGTTCCTCGGCGGCGGGCTGGTCGCGGTCCAGCTGCTGCCGCTGGTGCTGCGCCATGTCAGCCCCGGGACGGCCTCCTCGGTGGTCGCGGTGGTCGTGGTGATCGTGCTCGCCTCCATCGGGCAGGCGGTGACCACCCACTACGGCTGGCAGCTGCGCGGCCGGATCGGCAGGGGCCGTGGCCAGCTGGTGGACGCGGCCGGCGGATCGATGGTCAACGTCCTGGCGATGCTGCTGGTGGCCTGGCTGATCGGCTCCTCCCTGGCGGGTACCTCGATGCCCACCATCTCCAAGGAGGTCCGCACCTCCCGGGTGCTGGGCGGGGTCCAGCAGGCGCTGCCCGGGAGCGCGCCCAACTGGTTCTCCGACTTCAGCTCGGTGCTGGCCCGCAACGGCTTCCCCCAGGTGTTCAACCCCTTCGAGAACGAGCCGATCACCGACGTGCAGCCACCCGACCCGGCCCTGGCCGGCAGTGTCGCGGTGGCCGAGGCGCGGCAGTCCATCGTCAAGGTGGTGGGCACCGCCCCCAGCTGCAGCAAGACCCTGGAGGGGACCGGCTTCGTCTTCGCCCCGGGCCGGGTGATGACCAACGCCCATGTGGTCGGCGGAGTGAGCGAGCCCACCGTGCAGCTCGGCGGCGCCGGCCGCCTCTACGACGCCACCGTGGTGCTCTACGACTGGCAGCGCGACATCGCCGTACTGGACGTGCCCAGGCTGACCGCCCCCGCGCTGAGCTTCGCCGGACAGGCCGGCACCAATGACAGCGCCATCGTGGCCGGCTTCCCCGAGAACGGCTCCTTCAATGTCCAGCCCGCCCGCCTGCGCAGCCGCATCCAGGCCAACGGACCGGACATCTACCACCGCGGCCAAGTGGTCCGCGATGTCTACTCGGTGCGCTCGCTGGTGCGCCAGGGCAACTCCGGCGGCCCGCTGCTCACCCCCCAGGGCCGGGTGTACGGGGTGGTCTTCGCCAAGTCGCTGGACAGCGCCGAGACCGGCTACGCCCTGACCGCGGCCGAGGTGCTGCCCGACGCCCGCCAGGGCGCCGCCGCCACAGCCAGGGTGGACACCCAGGGCTGCGCCCTGTGAGCGGCGCCGTCGACTGGTAGCGTCGGCGGCGCTCACCCGTCCGGCCCAACCGCCGGCCGGCGGCGTCCGACAGGTGGTCAGGGGAGGGCCGGGCGGCATGATGGGTCACTCGCACGCGGTCAGCGGTGCCATGCTCTATGCGGCCTCGGCGCCGTTTCTGCCACCGCTGCTGCTCCACACGCATCTGCAGCCCAGCGACATACTGATGGGCACGGTGCTCTGCGCGGGCGCGGCACTGCTGCCCGACCTGGACCACCATGACGGCACCATCGCCAACTTCCTGGGCCCGCTGTCCAAGCTGCTCTGCCGGCTGGTCGCCTTTGTCTCCGGCGGGCACCGGCACGCCACCCACTCGTTCCTCTTTGTGGCCCTGATGTCCGCCGGGACCTGGGCCGGCATCACCTACGCCGGCCACTGGTTCACCATGGGGGCGACCTTCTTCCTGCTGGCGCTGGCCATTCGGGCGCTGCACCTCTGCCCGCCCGGTGACGGCCTGTCCCAGTGGATCACCGTGGTCGGCCTGGCGGCCATGGGCACCGTCGGGATCGAGCGCTGGATGCCCAGCGCCCCGGGCTGGCTGCCGTACGCGGTGGGGCTCGGCTGCATGGCGCACATCCTGGGCGACTGCCTGACCAAGAAGGGCGCTCCGCTGCTCTGGCCGCACAAGGAGCGCTACGAGACGGTGCTGATCCAGCGGAGCGGCAACAAGGTGGAGACCAAGGTGCTGGTGCCGCTGATGAGCGTGGCCACGCTGGCGCTGCTCTGGTTCACGGCACTGGCCCCCACCGTCGGCAGCTAGGGCTGCCCGACGATCCCCTCCGTACCGGCGTGAACGGCCGGACAGGCCCTGGCCGGCCCCGCCGGGGGACGTCCTCCGGCCGGGCGGCGGGGCCGGTGCGCGGCTCAGGCGCCCGTGGCCAGGTTGGCGCCGCCGTCGCAGGGCAGCACGGTGCCGGTGACATTGCCGTTGCCTGCCAGGTAGAGGATGGAGTGGGCGACGTCCTCGGGCCGGCCGACCCGGCCGACGGGGAGCTGGGCGGCGGCCTTCTCGAAGAAGGCGGCCCGGTCCGCGTCGGGCATACCCGCCCACCAGGCGGTGTCCACCACACCCGGTGACACGGCGTTCACCCGCACCGGGGCCAACTCGACCGCCAGCGGCGGCACCATGGCGTCCAGTGCTCCGTTGACCGCGGCGAGTCCGGCGGTGCCCGGCATGGCGCTGCGCGAGGACAGCGCGGTGACCAGGGTGACCGAGGCGTTGCGGGTGAGCTTGGGGACCGCCGCCTGGACCACCCGGAACTGGGCGAAGAACTTGCCGTCGAAGACCGCCCGCAGCGACTCCTCCGCCAGCGCGGCGAAGGGGGCGAGAGCGCCGTGGCCGGACCCCGGGCCGACGGTGACCACCAGGTGGTCGATCCGCTCCACCGCCTCGAAGAAGGCCGCCACGGCCGCCGGGTCGGTGGCATCCACCTCGGCGGTGGCCACGGGGCTGCCGATCCGATCGGCTGCGGCCTCCAGCCGCTCCTTGCTGCGGCCGGTGATGGTGACGGCTGCGCCGGCGGCGGCGAAGGCGGCCGCGGTCGCCTCCCCGATGCCGTGACTGGCGCCCATCACGATGACCTGCTGTCCCTGGAACATGCTTGACTCCATCGATTGTCGAGACCTGACGTCTCGACAAATACTTGCCGAGACTCTTGGTCTCGTCAAGCTGTTAAAGTCGGTGGATGACAGGGGGCGAGCGTGAGAGGGCACGGGACGACAGCGAGATGCCACGGGACGACGCCGGGACGGCGCAGGACAGAAGTGACGGCGGGACGGCGCAGGACGACGGCGATGCGGTGCAGGGCGCCCGCCCCCACACGGGGCGCCGGCGCAACGAGGCCGTGCGCCGGGCGATTCTGGACGCCGCGCTCCAGCTGATGAGGGACGGCGACCGCCGCGAGCTGACCATCGACGGGATCGCCAGGAGGGCAGGCGTCGGCAAGCAGACCATCTACCGCTGGTGGCCGTCCAAGGGGGCGGTCCTCGCCGAGGCGCTCGCAGACCTCGCCGAGGGGGCCGTCGGGCTCCCGGACACCGGCACGCTCCGCGGCGATCTGGGCGCCTTCCTGGCCGCGACCTTCCACGCCCTGGAGGAGCCCGGGGCGGCCCGGATGCTGCGCGAGGCCATGGCGGCAGGGCTGGAGCACACCGCGCCTGCCGCGGTGCTCGCCGACTTCACCGAACGGCGCAGGGTGGCCCTGCGGTCACTGCTGGACCGTGCAGCGGGGCGCGGCGAAGTGGGCCCGGAGACCGATCCGGACCTGCTCGCAGACCTCGCCTACGGGTTTCTCTGGTACCGGCTGCTGGTCGGCCACGCGCCGCTGGACGCGCATGCCGCGGCGCGGCTGACGGACCACCTGCTGGCCGCCTGCCGCCCTGCGGACGGGTGACCTCAGCCGCGGCTTCCTGGGCGCAGCCGTGCGGTCATCCAGCGGGCGCGCCGCCCGAGGATGGTCGGAATGCCCAGGCCGCCGGCCGCTCCGGGGTGCAGCGACGCCGCGCCCCGGTCGGTGGTGGCCGGGTCGAGAGGGGCCGTCGGCGCGCTGCTCCTGCGCCGGGTCCGGGACGCGTGGGAACGCTCGTGCATCCAGGTCATGGAAGACCCATGCCCGTGGGGCCGGTGGGGTAATCGCTCGAGGGCGACTCCAATTGGCCTATGCATGAGTCCTATTAACTTATGGTCAGATTGTGAAGGCGGAGGGGTTGCCGTTCATCTGTCCAAGGAGTCGTCCCGCAGCCACTCGACCAGCTCCGTGGTGAACCCCGCCGGATCCTCCTCGTGCGGGAAGTGCCCGATGTCGTCCATCAGCCGCCACTGGTACGGGGCCTGGACGTACTCGCCGGCCCCGGTCGCGGTCGAGGTCAGCAGCACCGGGTCCTGCGCACCGTGCACATGGAGGGTCGGCACCCGCACGGGCCGCTTCATCCGGCGGGAGAACTGGAAGCCGTCCGGCCGCGCCATCGACCGCATCAGCCAGCGGTACGGCTCCACCGAGCAGTGGGCCGTACCCGGGATCTGCATCGCCCGCCGGTAGTCGGCCACGGACTTCTCGTCGAGCGACCGGGCCGAGGTCCAGCTGTGCAGATAGCGGGCGACCTGCTCGGCGTCGTCCGCGACCAGCTGCCGCTCCGGCACCCACGGCCGCTGGAAGCCCAGCACATGTTCGTACGCCGCGATCTGCCGCCGGTCGGTCAGCAGCGCCCGGCGCAGCCGCCGCGGATGGGCGGCGGAGACCACCACCAGCCGGCGTACCAGCGAGGGCCGCATCACCGCGGCCACCCAGGCCAGGAAGCCGCCTGTGTCATGACCCACCAGCGCGGCGTCCCGCTCCCCGAGCGAGCGGATCACCCCGGTGATGTCCAGCGCCAGATTGGCCGGATCGTAGCCGCGCGGAGTGCGGTCGCTGCCGCCGACCCCGCGTACATCCATCGCGACCGCGCGGTATCCGGCGTCGGCCAGGGCGGTCAGCTGGTGCCGCCAGGTCGACCAGAACTGCGGCCAGCCGTGGACCAGCAGCACCAGGGGGCCCTCGCCGATCTCGGCGATATGGAAGCGGGCTCCATTGGCCGCCACGTCACGGTGCGTCCAGGGCCCGTCCAGGCGGACGTCCCAGGAGCCCGAGGCGGGGGAACGGTCGGGGGTTTCATCCAACGGCATACCGAGAGCGTGTCACACCGCAGGCCCCTGCCGGGCCGGGGTACCCGTCCGGGTGGCGTCAGTGCCTGGGTACGACATGCCTGTCGTGCGGGCCCGCCGGACGCGGCTTGGCCTTCTTCAGCACATCAGCGGTCGCCCTGGCGCCCTCGATGGTGCGCTGCGGCTTCTCGACCTTCTTGAAGGAGCGCAGCGCCAGCAGGCCCAGCACCGCCGCCAGCAGGAGATAGGCGCCGCCCACGATCAGGAACGACCAGCCCAGCGTGAGGCCCAGCGCATGGATGCCGTAGGCGGCGGCGAAGCTCAGCATCGGGATCGCGGCCAGCGCCACCACCCCGGCGATCATCAGCGACGCACCGCCCGCCACCCCGCGCTTGACGTCCTGCCGGATCTCCGCCTTGGCGAGCGCGATCTCGTCGTGCACCAGCGAGGAGAGGTCGGCGGTCGCGGCCGAGAACAGCTGACCCAGCGATCGCTCGCCGTCGCGGAGTGCGGTGCTCCCGCTCATGGACAGGCCGTCGGCTCCTGCGGACATCGCGTTCCTCCTTGTGGACAGGGCAAGTGCGATACGCCCTCAGATCATGCCCTCACCTGACATACGGCCACCACTCGGCCCCTGTCGACCCGGCGCGCCCCTCACCCGGGCGGCGCCCGGCGGTCAGTACACGCCGGCCGCCCCGGCGGAGCGCCGGGGCGGCCAGAGGGTTGTGCGGAGGGCGTGCGGCTCAGTCCTCGGCGGGTGCGCTCGGCAGCTTGGCCTGGATGAGGTCCATCACCGAGGAGTCGGTGAGCGTGGTGACATCGCCCAGGGTGCGGTTCTCGGCCACATCGCGCAGCAGCCGCCGCATGATCTTGCCCGAACGGGTCTTGGGCAGCTCATTGACGATCAGGATGCGCTTGGGCTTGGCGATCGGGCCCAGCGTCCGGCCGACATGGTCGCGCAGCTCGGCCACCAGATCGGCGCTGTCGGCGGCGGTGCCGCGCAGGATGACGAAGGCGACGATGGCCTGTCCGGTGGTGGCGTCGGTGGCGCCGACCACCGCGGACTCGGCCACCTTGGGGTGGGAGACCAGCGCCGACTCCACCTCCGTGGTGGAGATGTTGTGGCCGGAGACCAGCATCACATCGTCGACCCGGCCGAGCAGCCAGATGTCGCCGTCGTCGTCCTTCTTGGCGCCGTCGCCGGCGAAGTAGCGGCCCTCGAAGCGGGACCAGTAGGTGTCGATGTACCGCTGGTCGTCGCCCCAGATGGTGCGCAGCATCGAGGGCCACGGCTCGGTCAGCACCAGATAGCCGCCGGAGCCGTCGGGCACCTCCCTGGCCTCGTCGTCCACCACCGTCGCGGAGATGCCGGGCAGTGCGCGCTGGGCCGAGCCGGGCTTGGTCTCGGTGACCCCGGGCAGCGGGCTGATCATCATGGCCCCGGTCTCGGTCTGCCACCAGGTGTCCACGATCGGGCAGTGGCCGCCGCCGATGTGCTCCCGGTACCAGATCCAGGCCTCCGGGTTGATCGGCTCCCCGACGCTGCCCAGCACACGGAGGCTGGAGAGGTCGAACTTGGCCGGGATGTCGTCGCCCCACTTCATGAAGGTGCGGATCGCGGTGGGGGCGGTGTAGAGGATGGTGACGCCGTACTTCTGCACGATCTCCCAGAAGCGGCCCTGGTGCGGGTGGTCGGGGGTGCCCTCGTAGATCACCTGGGTGGCGCCGTTGGCCAGCGGCCCGTAGACGATGTACGAGTGCCCGGTGACCCAGCCGATGTCGGCGGTGCACCAGTAGACGTCGCTCTCCGGCTTGAGGTCGAAGACGGCGTGGTGGGTGTAGGCGGCCTGGGTGAGGTAACCGCCGGAGGTGTGCAGGATGCCCTTGGGCTTACCGGTGGTACCCGAGGTGTACAGGATGAAGAGCGGCTGCTCCGCGTCGTGCGCCTCGGGGGCGTGCTCGGTGGACTGGCGGCCGACCGACTCGTGCCACCACACGTCCCGGCCCTCGGTCCAGGCGGTCTCCTGGCCGGTGCGCCGGACCACCAGGACATTGCGCACCTCGGGGCACTTGGCCAGTGCCTCGTCGATGGCGGGCTTGAGGGCGGTCGGCTTGCCGCGCCGGTAGCCGCCGTCCGCGGTGATCACCAACTTGGCGTCGGCGTCCTGGATACGCGAGGCGACCGCGTCGGCCGAGAAGCCGCCGAAGACCACCGAGTGGGCCGCGCCGATCCGGGCGCAGGCCAGCATGGCCACCACGGCCTCGGGGATCATCGGGAGGTAGACGGCGACCCGGTCGCCCTTGGCCACACCGAGCTCCAGCAGGGCGTTGGCCGCCTGCGAGACCTCGTCCTTCAGCTGGGCGTAGGTGATGCTGCGGCCGTCGCCCGGCTCGCCCTCGAAGTGGATGGCGACCCGGTCGCCGTGGCCGGCCTCGACGTGGCGGTCCACGCAGTTGTACGCGACGTTGAGCTTCCCGTCGGCGAACCACTTGGCGAACGGGGGGTTGGACCAGTCCAGGGTCTCGGTCGGCTCCACCGCCCAATTGAGGCGGCGTGCCTGCTCCGCCCAGAAACCGAGCCGGTCGGCCGCGGCCTGCTCGTAGGCGGCAGCGGTGACGTTGGCGGCAGCGGCCAGCTCCGCGGGCGGTGCGAAGCGGCGCTCCTCCTTGAGCAGATTGGCCAGGCTCTCGTTGCTCAACGCGCACTCCTCATCGAGATGATCGCGGGATGGTCCCATCGTCCCGCGACCTACCTCACCAGGCGAGGAGGCATGATGACAAGAGGTGCCCGCCAAATTGGTTTAGACCTCTTTGGGTTCAGGCCGCGCTGTCCGCCGCCTCCGTGCCGACCGGCGCGAAGGCGCCCGTCGCCGGATCCAGCAGATAGGCCTGCGCAGCGGCGATGTCGAAGTACATCCCGACCAGGTGAACGGCCTCGTCGGGGCCCTCGGCGGCCCGTGCCCGGAGCGCCGGGTGGGCGGCGAGATTCTCCAACTGCTGCACCACATTGGTCAGGCAGAGCCGCTCCAGTTCGTCCCCCTCGCGGTCCGCGAAGCGGGCCGGGGACCGGTGCAGCCGGGCCAGTGACTCCTGCCCGTTCCGCAGCCAGCGGCCCAGCGGTGTCGGCTCCCCGGGCGGGCGGTGGGCGCCCTGCAGCAGACCCTGCATACCGCCGCAGCCGGAGTGGCCGCACACCGTGACGGTGCGCACCCGCAGCACCTCCACCGCGTACTCCACGGCTGCGCCGACGGAGTCGTCGGACGGGTCGGGCGATCCCGGGGTGCCGGGGTGCCGGGGAGCGGGGACCAGATTGCCGACATTGCGGACGGTGAACAGATCTCCGGGGCCGGTGCCGGTGATCATGCTGGTCACCATCCGGGAGTCGGCGCAGGCCACGAAGAGCTGGGACGGTGTCTGCCCCTCCCTGGCCAGGGCGGCCAGTCGGTCGCGGACCAGGGGGGCGGTGTGGCGCTGGAAGCCCCGGACACCGCTGAGAAGGCGGTCCAGGGGAGCCGGCGCCGATGCGCCGGGGGGCGGGGTGGGGGGTGTGTTCGCGGACGGCGGCGCGTGGGCCTCGTTGTTCACGGCGGTGGGTCCTCTCGGTTCTGGAATCTCAAGAAACGACAAGATTCGGTAAACGGAGAGTAATGAGATGGATGCGGTGCGGCATCCCCCGGCGGTATGGGGCGGGGGAAGTCCGCCCGTCCGGGTGAGCCGGGGCATCGCGCGGTGCCCCTTCCGGCCGGCCGGCGGAAGGGGCACCGGGCCGCAGGGGACAGCGGCTGGTGGAGCGGGACGGGGCAGGCGGGGCCGGGCGGGGTGCCAGTAGCCCGGGGTGCCAGTGGCCCGGGGTGGCCGACGGTGGGGGCGGGCCGGTCAGGCCGGGGTGGGCAGCAGCTCTTCGCCGAGGACGAAGTCGGGGTCGACCTGGGTGGCGAGATCGGCGCCAGCCCTGGCGTTGCCCCAGCTCTCGGCGTTGCGCAGATGGAAGTGGACCATCTGCCGGGTGTACCGGCCCCAGTCGCGGCGGCCGTGGGCCTCGTCGACCTCCTGGTGCAGCGCCCGCAGCACCTGGCGGTTGCCCGCCTCCAGGTCGGCGAAGCGGGGCTCGGCGCCCTGTTCCAGCCGGCGGACCCAGTCGGAGTGGCCGAATGCCGCGAGCAGGTCGTCGCCGGCCTCCCGGCGCAGGAAGGCCAGGTCGTCCGGGCCTTGCACCTTGTTGCCCACCACGCGCAGGGTGACGCCGAAGTCGCGGGCGTACTCCTTGTACTGGCGGTAGACGGAGACGCCCTTGCGGGTCGGCTCGGCCACCAGGAAGGTGACGTCGAAACGGGTGAAGAGGCCGGAGGCGAAGGAGTCCGAGCCGGCGGTCATGTCCACCACGACGTACTCGCCGGATCCGTCCACCAGGTGGTTGAGATAGAGCTCCACGGCACCGACCTTGGAGTGGTAGCAGGCCACCCCGAGATCGTCCTCGGTGAAGGCGCCGGTGGCCATCAGGCGCACCTGGCCGCCGTCGAGCGGCACCGGGCGGGCGCAGCGCGTGTACACCGGGTTCTCCTCGGCGATCCGCAGCAGCCGGGAGCCGCTGCCCGGCGGGGTGGTTTTGATCATCTGCTCTGCGGAGGCGATCCGCGGATTGCCGCCGCGCAGGTACTCCTTGATGTGGGGCAGCTCGGCGCCCAGCGCCGGCAGGGCGGCGGCCTGGTGATCGGAGAGGCCCAGGGCCTGGCCGAGGTGCTGGTTGATGTCGGCGTCCACGGCGACGACCGGGCGGCCGGTGGCGGCGAGATGCCGGATGAAGAGCGAGGACAGCGTGGTCTTGCCGCTGCCGCCCTTGCCGACGAAGGCGATCTTCATGGTGCGGACTTCCGTGGAGGGATGGAGTGAAGTCAGATGACAATCGTTATCGTAACCGTTAGGACTCATCGTAGCGTTTGCGAAGCTCTCGGTGATCGACGCGCCCGAACGATTGGCCCTAACGGGTGACATTCCGGCTCAGGTCCTGGCATCGCGGCCCAAGCCGTGCGCACGGGGCGGTGGAGGCCCGCGCCGGGCGCACAGGGACGCCGGTGCGGGTACGGCAGGACGCCGTGCCGGTGTACGGCGGGACCCGGCGGTGCCGGTCCGGCGACCGGTCCGTACGCTCGACCGCGTGAGCACTGCAGCCGATCCCCTCGCCCCGCTCGCCGAGCTGCCCGGAGTCCCGGAGGCCGTCGCCGAGGTCCGCCGCGCCGTCGACCGGCTCTACGGGCACCGGGTGATGCGCCGCCGGGCCGCCGAGGTCACCGGGGAGGCGGCCCTGCGTGGAGCCCGCGCCTCCGCGGCTCTGGAGGGCGCCGACTGGCCGCTGGAGGAGGTCCGCAGGCGCACCGACTTCGGCGCCGACGACGAGGCCCGTACGGTCGGCGGCGCATTGCGCGTCTCCGCCGAGGCCGGGCAACTGCTGAGCGTCTGGCGCACCTCACCCCTCCAGGTGCTGGCCCGGCTGCATCTGCTGGCCGCCGGCGACGGTGCGGAGGGCGTCGGGCGGCCCAGGCGCGCAGGGGAGCCGGCCGCGGAGCTCTTCCCCAAGGCGCTGGCAGCGACCGAGACCCCTTCGGGGAGCGCCGCGCTGCCTCCCGGGTCGATGGCGGAGCTGCCCTCGGTGCCGTCCTCGGACGAGGCTGCGGCTCGGCTCGACCAACTGGCCGGACTGCTGGCGACCCGTGCCGACCGCGGTGCCGGCGGGCCGAACGCCAAGGCCGCACCCGCCCTCGTGGTCGCCGCCGTGGTGCACGGCGAACTGCTGCTGCTTCGGCCGTTCCGCTCGGCCAACGGACTGGTGGCGAGAGCTGCGCAGCGGATCACCCTGATCGCCGAGGGCCTGGACCCCAAGTCCATCTGCCCGGCGGAGGTGGGGTTCGCGGAGCTCGGTACCGACGCCTACCGGGCGGCTCTCGCCGGGTACGCCTCGGGGACGCGGGAGGGGATGGCGGCCTGGATCGTGCACTGCGCCGAGGCGCTGCGGCTGGGCGTACGGGAGAGCACCGCCGTCTGTGAGGCGATGCAGCGGGGCATGGCCTGAGCCTGCCCGGGCCGGCCGGCTGAGCCCGGCGGAGTCCGTGCTGCGGGGGAGGCGGGAGAGATCCGGGGAGCGCTCGCCGTGTGCTGCGGCGTGCCGCACCGTGCCGGCTGATGGGCGGCCTCCGCTGACGTGCCGTGCTCAGCAGGCTGCGCCCGTTACCGGTCCTCCCACAATAATGCGGCGACACCCTGTGGAGGGGTGTCGCCGCTGGCACAGCCTCCAAGTGACCATGCGTGCACCTTTTCCATGCCCATCAGGCGGGGATCTCTGCCCTTCGCCTGGTGCGGCGGCCCGGTTAGCGGGTCGGCTGCACGTGGGTGCCCGGCTGCTGTGCGCGGTCCGTGGGGCCTGAACTGCGTAGTCAACGGTTCCTTAGCGGTTCCGTCGGGTCTCGCGGGCCGTTGATTCCTTTGTAGCGCGGTTTGGGTACAAGCGGAACCCCAGGCTGTATTTCTTTACCTTCGCCCGACTTGGGCGATATGTCGGGATCTTCCTGACGGGCTGCCGATGCGCTGCCGCGCGGACGGTGGCGGGCGCCTCGGGCGCCTTGCCGGGCGCGCGGCAGCGCCGTTCGTCAGGCGGTCTGGACGCGGCGCCGGGAGCTGTACCAGACCAGTCCCGCCGCCGTCGCCGCTCCGACCGCCGCCGCAGCGAGCACCGGACCACTGGGCAGCCGCAGGGACGGGATCCGCCCCCAGGCCGCCGTGCCCCGGCGCGCTCCCAGTCGCAGCCGCACCGGGCGGCTGAACGCCAGCACCGGCCAGTCCCGGCTCAGGGCCTCCCGGCGCAGCCCCCGGTCGGGATTGACCGCGAAGGGGTTGCCCACCGTCTCCAGCAGTGGCAGATCGGTCACCGAGTCGCTGTAGGCGTAGCAGCGCTCCAGGTCGTAGTCCTCGGTCTTGGCCAGCTCCCTGATGGCGGCCGCCTTGTTGGCGCCGTAGGCGTAGTACTCGATCTCACCCGTGTAGCAGCCGTCGCGGGCCTCCAGCCGGGTGGCGATCACATGGTCGGCCCCCAGCATCACGCCGATCGGCTCGACGAGTTCCGCCCCGGAGCTGCTGACGATCACCACGTCGCGGCCCGCCGCCTGGTGCTCCTCGATGAGCGAGGCGGCCTCGACGTAGATCAGCGGGTCGATCAGCCCGTGCAGGGTCTCGGCGACGATCTCCTGCACCTGTTGGACGTTCCATCCACGGCTGAGCGCGGAGAGGTACTCGCGCATCCGCTCCATCTGGTCGTGGTCGGCACCTCCCACCAGAAAGACGAACTGAGCGTAAGCGCTCTTCAGTACGGCCCGACGGTTGATCAGCCCGCCGCGGTAGAGCGGCTTACTGAAAGCAAGCGCACTCGACTTGGCGATGATGGTCTTGTCGAGGTCGAAGAAGGCTGCGGTACGGGCCGGACGGGGCGCCTGGAGGGGCTGCCCGGCTGGGCGTCCTGAGGGTTCGGCCTGGTTCTCCACGACGACGAGGATAGGCGCCCGCCATTCGGCGTACTCCCTGGCGCGCGGGTTTGTGTTTCAGGGCCCTCGGGTACACCATGGAAGTCACGGATCGTTCGCGACCGTGCTAACCCGGTCCGGCTCCTCCCCCCCGAGCCGGCCGTGGATGACGACCCCCGCTCTCCCCCCCGGCGGGGGTCGTCGCATGTCCGGAGCCGTCCGGCTGCGGCCCGCCATCGCCGGCCGCAGCCGGACGGGCCGGGCGACGGCCGGGCGTCCGTCGAGGCGCCCCGCATCGCCGTATCGTCACTCTGGGTTGTTCATTACGCAGAGTGACAGTCTTGGGTCCGGTGGCCCGTCCTGTTCCTCTCCTGACTGCCGTACGGCGCGCGTTCGGCGTCCGCCCGGGGGTCGGGTGCGCGGTGTCGGCACCGCCCTCGAAGACGGCCGGGGCGGCCCGCCGGGCCGGGACCCCCGGAAGAGCGCAGGGGCTCCGGCTCGTGGGCTCCGGAGACGACGTGCGGGGGTGCTCCAGGAGTTCCCGGCGTCAGCGCGACGGTCAAGGGCCTCGCTCGTGCGAGTGAACCGGGTTGTCCACACCCGGAGGTTGTCCACAGGCTGTGGACCGCTGCTGGCCGCTGCCGGCTCCGGGGCCCACCGTGGAGCCCACGCGGTCCCGACCGGTCCGCGTGGAGCCACCACACGGGGAGACGACCATGGCCGAGCCGTCGACGGAACACGGACCTGCAGAGGTCCCGCCGCTCAGCGGACCGCTGATCATCAGCGAGGACGCGGAACTCATCGAGCGGCTGATCAGACTCTGCGCAGCCGCCGGGGCCGACCCGTGCCTGGCGCGCACCGCACCCCCCGACCGCGCCCAGTGGGAGAGCGCCCCGCTGGTGCTGGTGGGCGACGACCTCGCCGAGCAGTGCACCGAGCTTCCGCGGCGCGGCGGAGTCCTCCTCATCGGCCGGGACCTGGACGACAGCGCGGTGTGGATGCGAGCGGTCCGCATCGGGGCCGACCATGTGCTCTTTCTGCCCGACGCCGACCCCTGGCTGCTCGACCGCATCGCCGACGCGGTCGAGGGCGTGGGCACCCATGCGACGACCGTGGCCGTGCTGGGCGGGCGCGGCGGAGCCGGGGCGTCCACGCTGGCCTGCGCGCTCGCACTGACCGCCGCCCGGCAGGGCCACCGCACCATGCTCATCGACGGCGACCCGCTCGGCGGCGGCCTCGACGTACTGCTCGGCGCCGAACGGTCCGCTGGGCTGCGCTGGCCCGATCTGGCGGGCTCCCGGGGCCGGGTCAACGGCGCCGAGCTGGAGAGGGCCCTGCCCAGCACACACCACCTGGCCGCCCTCTCCTGGGACCGCAGCGACACCCTCACCATCCCTCCCGAAGCGATGCGCACAGTGCTCGCGGCCGCCCGCCGCCGCGGCGGACTGGTCGTCCTCGACCTTCCCCGGCACCTCGACCCCGCGGCGGCGGAGGCCCTTGAACAGACCGACACCGCGCTGCTGGTCGTCCCCTCGGAGCTGCGCGCGGTGGCGGCGGCCGGGCGGGTCGCCGCCACCGCACGGATGCGGCTGGCCGATCTGCGGACCGTCCTGCGTACATCCGGCGGTGGAGGGCTCGACGGGCAGGACGTCGCCCGCGGACTGGGGACGGCTCTGGCGGGCGAACTGCCGGACGAACCGGGGCTCACCGCGGATGTGGAGCGCGGCAACCCGCCCGGCCTGCGGGAGCATGGCCCGCTGGCCCGCTTCTGCTCCGCCTTCCTGCTGCGGGCCGTGCCGCCGCCGACCGCGGGGCGGAGCGCCGTCGTATGAGTCGTCGGACCGAGGATCGGCCCCCTCGCGGGCTGGGCCGCCGCGCGCTGGGCCCCGGATCCGTCCCCTTCCCGGCCGATGCCGTGTCCCGTACGGCAGCCGGGGCCATGTCCGGGGCGGGGACCATCGGCAGCCGGCAGCCCGCAGCGCTGGTCGACGCCGTGCGGCTGCGTCTTGCCGAGCTGGGCGCCGAGCCCACCACGGCGTCTGTCGCCGCCGCCCTGCGCGCCGAACGGCCGCCGCTTGGCGGCAGCGAGGTCCTGGAAGCCGTGCATGCCCTGCGGGCGGAGATGATCGGAGCCGGACCCCTGGATGCGCTGCTCGCGGATCACGAGGTCACCGATGTGCTGGTCAATGCGCCCGACGAGGTGTGGGTCGACCGGGGGGCGGGCTTGACCAGGGCGGTCGGTGTCCGATTCCCCGATGCAGCAGCCGTGCGCAGACTGGCCCAGCGGCTGGCCACCGCAGCGGGGCGGCGGCTGGACGACGCACGGCCATGGACCGACGCCAGGCTGCCGGACGGCACCAGACTCCATGCCGTGCTGCCGCCGATCGCCGTGGGCTGCACCCATGTCTCGCTGCGGGTGGCCCGGCCGCGCGCCTTCACCCTGGACGAGCTCACCGAAGCCGGAGCACTGCCGCAGGGCGGCGCGCGGCTGCTGGGTGCCCTGGTCCGCGCCAGGCTGTCCTTCCTGGTCAGCGGGGGGACGGGCAGCGGCAAGACCACGCTGCTCGCAGCGTTGCTGGGCCTGGTGGATCCCGGTGAGCGGATCGTCCTCGCCGAGGACTCGGCGGAGCTCCGGCCCGACCACCTGCATGTGGTCCGTCTGGAGGCCAGGCCACCCAACCAGGAGGGGCTCGGCCGTATCGACCTGCGCGAGCTGGTGCGTCAGGCGCTGCGGATGCGGCCCGATCGGCTGGTGGTCGGCGAGGTGCGAGGGCCCGAGGTGCTGGACCTGCTGACGGCCCTCAACACCGGGCATGAAGGCGGGTGCGGCACGGTCCATGCCAATACGGCGGCCGATGTGCCGGCCCGGCTGGAGGCGCTGGGCTCCATGGCCGGTCTGGACCGCGCGGCTCTGCACAGCCAGCTCTGCTCGGCCCTGGACGCGGTGGTGCACCTGGTGCGCGAACCGGGCACCGGTCGCCGCCGGGTCGCCGAGGTGCGGGTCCTGGGCAGGGACACCGCCGGTTTCGCTGTCACCGCTCCCGCCGCTGTGCTCTCCCCGGAGCGGGGCTGTGTGCCCGGGCCGGGCTGGCAGCATCTGGTGGCACGATGTGCGGCCAGGGGCGTCGAGCTCCGCGGCGACGGCGGTCCCGGATGAGCGGCCCTCATGGGCTGCTCTGGGCAGTCCTGCTGGGAGTGCTGGCGGGCGGGGCGCGTGGCGCCATGGCTTTTCGGGGCAGACGGGCCGTCGTCCGCCGGTCCCGCGGGGCCGATATGGGGTGGGGCCTTCGTCCGAAGCGGAAGGCCACCGCCCGCCGTACCCCTCGGCCGCCCCGCTGGATGGTGCCGGAGCTGGCTGTGCTCCCTGCGGGACTGCTCCTCGCATGGTGGCTGCGGTCGCCGGTGCCCGTGCCGGCCGCAGCCCTTGCCGTCCGGCCACTGCGAAGACGGCGGTTGGCCCACGCCGAGCGCCGGGCCCAGTGCCGGCGGGAGAGCGCCGTGGTGGAGCTGTGCTCTGCACTTGCCACCGAGCTGCGCACCGGAGTGCTGCCGGGCCGGGCCCTGGAGACCGCGGTGGCCTCCGGGGGAGCCGTCGCCGGGGCCCTGCAGGGTGGCGGCATCGATCCGACCGGGCTGCGGGCTGCCGCGCGCTTCGCAGGTGACGTCCCCGAGGTGCTGAGGCGCCTGGCCCGGACTCCCGGCGCGGGCGGGGCGGCTGCCGTCGCCGCGTGCTGGCAGGTGGCATCCGAGAGCGGGGCGGCCCTGGCTGCGGCACTCGACCGGGTGGCGGAGGCACTGCGTGCCGACTCCGCACTGCGTGAGGCGGTACGCGGTGAGCTGGCCGGGCCCCGGACCACTGCACTGCTGCTGGCGGTACTGCCGCTCTTCGGACTGCTGCTGGGCACCGCCCTCGGCGCCGATCCGCTGCAGATGTTGCTGCACACCCCGGCCGGACTGGGCTGCCTGGCCGCCGGGGTGGCCCTGGAAGCGGCAGGACTGGCATGGACCGCTCGGATCGTCCGAGGGGCGGAGGGGAGAGATCCATGATGACGGTCCGTCAAGTGCGGTGTGTTGAAGCGTCGATGGGGCGCCGGGAGCGACTTGCGCGCGGGGGTGCTTCCGGCCGGGGCCGGGTGCGGGTCGCGGCGCGGGTGCGGGTCGCGGCGCGGGTGCAGGAGCGGTGTTCGCGGGGTGCGGGTGCCGCGCGGCAGGGCGGATCCGGTGTCGGAGAGGCGGTAGCGGATGTGGATGCAGTCGATGGTCGCTGCCGGGGTGGCAGGGGGCTGTGCATCGCTCGGCGCGATGGTGAGCACAGCAAGGTCGCGCCGGATACTGCGGCGCCGGGCCTCGGCAGCGGGCGTGCCCTCAACGAGCAGGCCCCGGGCCCTTCTCGGCGGCCGGCGGCCGTGGTCCGGGCCGAGGCCGGGAAAGCCGGCCGGACCGGCGGCAGGCCGCCGCCGTCTGCGTCGGGTGGCGCCCTGCGCCGGGGGTGCCGGCGCCGCGCTGCTGATCGGCGGCCTGCCGGGTTCGGTGGTCGGGTTGCTGCTGGGAGTGGCGCTGCACCAGGGGATGGCCAGGATGCCCCTGGCGGAGGCCCAGCCGACCCGGGTGGACCGCCGCCTGGTGGACCAGCTGCCGCTCACCGCGGAGCTGCTGGCCGCCTGTATGGCCGCTTCGGGGCCTCCCTCCGACGCCGCCGACGCTGTGGCGCGTGCGGTCGGCTCCCCGATGCGGGAGCGGCTGGCGGGCGTGGCGGCGGAGCTGAGGATGGGCGCGGACCCGGCCGACTGCTGGGAGCGGCTGGCAGACGGCTGTCCGGCCCTGGCACCCCTGGGGAGGTGTCTCGCCAGGGCGAGCACCAGCGGTGCACCGCCCTCCGCGACCCTCGCCCGTCTGGCGGAGGAGCAGCGTGCGGCTGCCGCCCGCGCCGCCACCGCCCGGACCGGGAAGGCGGGCGTCCTGGCCACCGCTCCGCTGGGCGGCTGCTTCCTGCCGGCCTTCGTCCTCATCGGGATCGTGCCAGTGGTCACGGGGCTTGCCTCCGCCTTCCTGGGACGGCGCTGAGGCGTCCCTCCGCAGGCATCCGGTCCCCGCTCCGCCCACCAACCCCCTCCGTCGCTCATTTCCGAGCCTCACCTTCCGAGGAGATTCGCCATGGCGCTTGCTCTGACCGTCCGTCCCCTTGCGTCCCCGCTTCCGGTGGCGCGGCCCCGGATGCGCCGCTGGAGCTGCGGAACCGTACTCGTGCGCTGGACCAGGCATCTGCGTTCCTTCGCCCTGCTGCTCCGGCGGCGGCTCGCGGCCGCCGGTGCGGCCGCCGACGCCGGTATGACCACCGCCGAGTACGCGGTGGGGACGGTCGCCGCCTGCGGCTTCGCGGCCGTTCTCTACAAGGTCGTGACCAGCGAAGCGGTCTCCGGGGCAATTGCCAAAGTCGTCCAGCGGGCGCTCGATGTGGGCTTCTGAGCGCCTCCCGCGCCTCCCGTGCCGGCTGCATGGCAGCCGTGCTCGCAGCAGCGCGTCCGCCCGCCCTGGTCGCCGGAACGGCAGGCGTGGGCCGGAGGCCGGCTATGCGACGGCGGAGACCGCGGTCGCGCTCCCGGCGATCGTGCTGCTCTGCTCGATGCTCCTGTGGGGCCTGCTGGCGACGGCAGCGCAGATCCGCTGTGTCGACGCCGCCAGGATCGGCGCACGGGCCGCGGCGCGTGGTGACGGCGACGCCGCAGCGGTCGCCGCTGCCAGGGAGGCCGCCCCTGAGGGGGCGGAGATCCGACTGGAGCGCGGTGCGCGAACGGTACGGGTGGCCGTCGAGGTCCCGTTCGGCGGACCGGGACGCCTTGCAGGGCTGCTGACCGTGCGGCTCTCCGCCGCTGCGGTGGCGGAGCGGGAGGACGTCCGGGTCGAAGAGCCGACACCACCGGACGGACGGCAGGCGGCGTTGGGAGGTCAGCCGTGACCAGGGGCGAGGTGACAGGGGAGGTGCGGTCGGCGGGTGACGCGGGGTCGGCCACCGTGTGGCTGCTCACGCTCGCGATGCTGGGGTGCTGCGTCTTCGCAGCCGTGCTGGGCCTCGGGGCGGCCGTGGTGGCCCGCCACCGGGCGGAGTCCGCCGCCGATCTGGCCGCACTCGCGGCCGCCCGGCCACTGCTGCTGGACCCGGCGGAGGCATGCCGGCGCGCCGCGGTGATCGCCTCGGCGCAGCATGTCCGACTGGCAGCGTGCACTCCTGGCGACGACACCGTGGAGGTCCGGATCGAGTCGGACGTCCCCGGGCTCCCGGCGTTCTTTCCACCGGCACGGGCCCGTGCCCGAGCCGGACCGCTCTTCGCGGACGGTCCTGACCCGGCGGTGCCCGGCCCGGCGGTGCCCGCCTCCCCGGTGCCCGGACTGGCAGTGCCTGACCCGGCGGTGCCTGCCTCCCCGGTGCCCGGCCTGGCAGTGCCCGCCTCCCCGGTGCCCGGCCCCGGGCCGGGCGGCCGTCCGGGGCGGCCGTCAGACGGCCTCGGAGAGCAGGACGTCCAGCAGCCGCACCGCCGCGGCCTTGTCCAGCGGATCGTTTCCGTTGCCGCACTTGGGCGACTGGATGCACGACGGGCATCCGCGCTCGCACTCGCACGCGGCAATCGCCTCACGGGTCGCGGTCAGCCACTCCCTGGCCCGCTGGAAGCCGCGCTCGGCGAAGCCGGCGCCGCCCGAATGGCCGTCGTAGACAAAGACCGTGGGCAGACCCGTGTCGGGGTGGAGCGGCACCGACACCCCGCCGATGTCCCACCGGTCACAGGTGGCGAAGAGCGGCAGCAGCCCGATCGAGGCGTGCTCGGCGGCGTGGGCGGCACCGGGCAGCAGCTCCGGGGGGATGTCGGCGTCGATCAGCTGGTCCTCGGTCACCGACCACCACACCGCCCGGGTGCGCAGCGTACGGGGCGGCAGGTCGAGCCGGGTCTCGCCGAGCACCTCACCGGTGGCGATCTTCCGCCGCAGAAAGGAGACCACCTGGTTGACGACCTCCACCGAGCCGAAGTTCAGCAGCGCGTCCCCCCACTTCACCGTGGTGTCGGTGTCCAGGACGGTCACGGCGGTGGTGTCCCGGGCGACGGTGGTGTACGGCGGGTCCGCCTCCTCCACGAGTGCGACCGAGCTATCCAGGTCCAGCTCCCGCACCAGGTAGCTGCGGCCCTGGTGGAGGTGGACCGCACCGGTATGGACGGTGGTGTGGGCGGCGCCCGCGTCGACGGTGCCGAGCAGTCGCCCGGTGGCCGCCTCGACGATCTGCACCGGGGAGCCCCCACCGCCCCGGATGTCCACCCCGTCGGCCGCCCGTTCCCGGCGCGTCCAGTACCAGGTGCCACCGGCCCGCCGGCGCAGCAGTCCGCGCCGCTCCAGCTGGTCCAGGAGCGGCTGTGCCGACGGCCCGAACAGCTCCAGGTCCGCCGGGCCCAGCGGCAGCTCCGCCGCGGCCGCGCAGAGGTGCGGGGCCAGGACATGGGGGTTGTCCGGGTCCAGCACGGTGGACTCCACAGGCCGCCGGAAGAGCGCCTCGGGGTGGTGGACCAGATAGGTGTCCAGCGGGTCGTCGCGGGCGATCAGCACAGCCAGCGCCCCCTGCCCTGCCCGGCCGGCCCGCCCGGCCTGCTGCCACAGCGAGGCACGGGTGCCCGGGTAGCCGGCCAGCAGTACCGCGTCCAGTCCGGAGACGTCCATGCCCAGTTCCAGTGCCGAGGTCGACGCCACGCCGAGCAGTCGTCCCGAGTGCAGATCGCGCTCCAGGCTCCGCCGCTCCTCGGCCAGATAGCCGCCCCGGTAGGCAGCCACCCGGCCCGACAGGCGGCGGTCGACCTCGGACAGCCGCTCCTGGGCCTGCAGGGCCACCACCTCGGCGCCACGCCGGGAACGGACGAAGACCACCGTCCGGGTCGCGTCCACCACCAGGTCGGTCAGCAGATCGGCTGCCTCGGCGGTGGCGGTGCGGCGTACGGGTGCACCCTGCTCGCCCACCAGTTCGGTGAGAGGGGGCTCCCACAGGGCAAAGACCAGCTCACCGCGTGGCGAGGCGTCCTCCGTCACCTCGGCGACCGGCAGCCCGGTCAGCCGCGCCGCGGAGGCGCCGGGCTCCGCGGAGGTCGCCGATGCCAGCAGAAAGACCGGATCGGCGCCGTAGCGGGCGCAGATCCGCCGCAGCCGCCGCAGCACCTGGGCGACATGCGAGCCGAAGACACCGCGGTAGGTGTGGCACTCGTCCACCACCACATAGCGCAGTGCCTTGAGAAAAGTGGCCCAGCGGGTGTGGGCGGGCAGGATCGACCGGTGCAGCATGTCCGGGTTGGTGAGGACGTAGGAGGCGTACTGCCTCACCCATTCGCGCTCCTCCATGGGCGTGTCGCCGTCATAGAGCGCGGCGCGCACCCTCGGCGGGGCCAGATCGGCCGCGCGGCGGCGCTGGTCGGCGGCGAGAGCCTTGGTGGGCGCCAGGTAGAGCGCGGTGGCGCCACGCCCATTGGGAGCCTCGGTGCCGTCCAGCAGAGCGGAGAGGACGGGGGCGAGATAACCGAGGGACTTCCCGGAGGCCGTCCCCGTGGAGATCACCGTGGAGCGCCCGGCCAGGGCCAGTTCCATCGCCTGCGCCTGGTGGGTCCACGGCCGGGACATGCCGAGCCCGCCGGCGGCCTCGACAATCTCCGCGCGGATTCCGGCAGGCCACTCCGCATGGCTCCCCTGGCGGGCGGGCACATGCTCCGTATGGGTGAGCCGATCTTGCCGTCCGCGCGTGGCGGACAGCCTCTCGAGGACGGCGCCGGGCGGGCGACTGCTGGGCGGCATAAGGACCCAGTGTGTCACCGGCGTGACGGAGAATCGCCGTAAGGCGTCGTGCTGCCTGGTCGCAGGTGGTTGAATGCCATCGCGGGTGGCGACCGCCCGTCCGGGCGGTCGAGGATCGCAACGAAGCAAGGCAAGGTGCTGGAGGTTCCGTGGACCTGTCCCTGTCGACCCGTACTGTCGACGACCGCACGGTCGTCGAGGTGGGCGGCGAGATCGATGTGTACACCGCCCCGAAGCTGCGTGAGCAGCTCGTCGAGCTGGTCAACGAGGGTCACTACCACCTGATCGTCGACATGGAAGGCGTGGACTTCCTGGACTCGACCGGTCTGGGTGTCCTCGTCGGCGGCCTGAAGCGAGTGCGTGCGCACGAGGGCTCGCTCCGCCTGGTGTGCAACCAGGAGCGCATTCTGAAGATCTTCCGGATCACCGGTCTCACCAAGGTGTTCCCCATCCACAACACTGTGGACGAGGCCGTCGCGGCGACCGATTGAGCCCGGGCGCCCCGGGGTTCCCGTCCGCACCGCGGTGCGGACGGGAACCCCGGGGCGCGGCTCACGGCAGCACCGCAACGATCCGAGGGGAAGCCATGGCAACCGTCGAACTCCGATTCAGTGCGCTCCCCGAGCATGTGCGCACCGCGCGGCTGGTGGCCGCCGCGGTGGCCCGCCGCGCCGGGGTCGACGAGTCCGTGCTGGACGAGGTGAGACTCGCGGTCGGCGAGGCCTGCTCCCGAGCGGTGGGCCTGCACCGCCGCTCCGGGGTGGACGACCCGGTGCGGGTGACCCTGGTGGAGCAGGAGAAGCGCTTTCTCATCGAGGTGGGGGACGGGGTCGGACCCGAGCCGGACGCAGCCTCCAAGGCAGCGTCCGACACGGATGACACCGCCGAGGACCAGATGGGACTGGCGGTGATCAGCGGCCTCGTCGACGACCTCGACGTCGGCAGTGACTCCACCGGTGGAGTGATCCGGATGAGCTGGCCGGTGGCGGTGCACGAGGTCTCCGCCTGACCGATCGGCAGTGAGTAGTGATGAGGGGCGTCCCCGAACGGGGGCGCCCCTCATCGTGTCCCAGGGGCATCGTGTCCCAGGGGCGGCACCCCGGAGCCCAGATCCATGACCGGGGGGCCAGGGGCAGTCCCGGAGGCGCACCCGTTCCGGGATTCGGGGAGCCCCGGAGCCGGGTCCCCGGCCGAGCCCGGGCATCGCGTCGGGGAGGCGTTGGGCTGCCCGTATGAACGCTGTCCGCCCCGTTGGCCGGGTGCCACGGGCCATTGGAGAATTGCCCGCAGTGGTGGCGATACCTGCCGGTGACAGCGTTGTTGTTGCGGCTGGTCTGTTTTGATCAAGGGTTGGTCCTTACAATCCTCGACATTCGGCCGGTACCGCATGGTCCGGCCTGCTCTGTTGCAAGGCCCGCACTGCCGAGCAGTTATGTGCGCACCGCTCAGGTCGCGGCTGTTCCTGCGGTTCTGCCCCGACCTTCCGGCCCTCCCAGGCCGGCGGCGCCGACATGCCAGACGTCAAGGAGGACTGATGGCGGGGCTCATCCATACGGCAAGCACGCACGCAACGACCTGGACCCTCAACCCACCACTCGCCGACGCCCCATCGGGCGTCCGGGCGGCCCTCACCGGCGGCAATCTGACCCTTGTGGTCGTGGTCGCCGCCGTCGCCCTCGCGGCCCTGGGCGTCGCGGTGCTCCTGGCCCGCCAGGTGCTCGTCCACGACCAGGGCACCGAGTCCATGAAGCGAATAGCCGCAGCCGTCCAGGAGGGGGCCAACGCCTACCTCGCCCGGCAGCTGCGCACCCTCGGCGTCTTCGCCGTCGCGGTGTTCTTCCTGCTGATGCTGCTGCCGGCCGACACCTGGGGCCAGCGCATCGGCCGCTCGGTGTTCTTCCTGGTGGGAGCGGTGTTCTCGGCTGCCACCGGCTATCTCGGCATGTGGCTGGCGGTGCGCAGCAACGTCCGCGTCGCCGCGGCGGCCCGCGCCGCGACGCTCGCTCCGGCGATCAGTCCCACCGAGGGCGGCCCGAGCACCGCGCCCGACGTGCGGCTGGCCTCCCACCGCGCCATGCGGATCGCCTTCCGTACCGGTGGCGTGGTCGGCATGTGCACCGTGGGCCTCGGCCTGTTCGGTGCGGCCCTGGTGGTGCTGATCTACCGCGCCGACGCGCCCAAGGTGCTGGAGGGATTCGGCTTCGGCGCGGCCCTGCTGGCGATGTTCATGCGTGTCGGCGGCGGCATCTTCACCAAGGCCGCCGACGTCGGCGCGGACCTGGTGGGCAAGGTGGAGCAGGGCATCCCTGAGGACGACCCGCGCAACGCGGCCACCATCGCCGACAACGTGGGCGACAACGTCGGCGACTGCGCCGGTATGGCCGCCGACCTCTTCGAGTCCTATGCGGTGACCCTGGTCGCCGCGCTGATCCTGGGTACGGCCACCTTCGGCAACGACGGTCTGGCCTTCCCGCTGGTCGTCCCCGCGATCGGTGTGATCACGGCGGTGATCGGGATCTATGCGGTCTCGCCCCGGACCAGGGACCGCAGCGGGATGTCCGCGATCAACCGCGGCTTCTTCATCTCCGCGGCCATCTCGGTGCTGCTGGTGGTCGCGGCGGTCTACGCCTTCCTGCCGTCCAGCTTCTCCCAGCTCGACAACGTCCCGGCTGCGATCAGCAGCCACAGCGGCGACCCGCGGATCTTCTCGCTCGCCGCGGTGGTCATCGGCATTGTGCTGGCGGCGGTGATCCAGCAGCTCACCGGCTATTTCACCGAGACCACCCGGCGACCGGTACGGGACATCGGCAAGACCTCGCTCACCGGCCCGGCCACCGTGGTCCTCTCCGGGATCTCGCTCGGCCTGGAGTCGGCGGTGTACTCGGCGGTGATCATCGGTGCGGCCGTCTACGGCGCCTATCTGCTGGCCGGCGGCTCCATTGTGCTGGCCCTCTTCGCGGTGGCGCTGGCCGGTACGGGACTGCTCACCACCGTGGGCGTGATCGTCGCCATGGACACCTTCGGCCCGGTCTCCGACAACGCCCAGGGCATCGCCGAGATGTCCGGTGATGTGCACGGCGCCGGAGCCCAGGTGCTCACCGAGCTGGACGCGGTGGGCAACACCACCAAGGCGATCACCAAGGGCATCGCCATCGCCACCGCCGTGCTGGCGGCCACCGCGCTCTTCGGCTCCTTCACGGACGCCATCGGCACCGCCGTGGACGAGGTGGGTCCGGCGGCCCACGGCAACAGCCTCTCGCTGAACATCTCCCAGCCCAACAACCTGGTGGGTCTGCTGCTGGGGGCGGCGGTGGTCTTCCTCTTCTCGGGCCTGGCCATCAACGCGGTCTCCCGATCGGCCGGTTCGGTGGTCTTCGAGGTGCGCCGCCAGTTCCGCGAACACCCGGGGATCATGGACGGCACCGAGAAGCCGGAGTACGGCCGGGTGGTCGACATCTGCACCAAGGACGCGCTGCGGGAGCTGGCCACACCGGGCCTGCTGGCGGTGCTCGCGCCGATCGCGGTGGGCTTCGCGCTGGGCGTGGGCTCGCTGGGTTCCTTCCTGGCCGGTGCGATCGGCGCCGGCACCCTGATGGCGGTCTTCCTGGCCAACTCGGGCGGGGCCTGGGACAACGCCAAGAAGCTGGTCGAGGACGGCCACCACGGCGGCAAGGGGAGCGACGCCCATGCGGCGACCGTCATCGGTGACACCGTCGGCGACCCCTTCAAGGACACCGCGGGTCCGGCGATCAACCCGTTGCTCAAGGTGATGAACCTGGTGTCGCTGCTGATCGCCCCCGCGGTGGTGAAGTTCAGCTTCGGGGAGCACGCCAGTGCCGCACTGCGCATCGCCGTCGCGCTGCTGGCCCTGGCCGTGGTGGTGGGTGCTGTCTATGTGTCCAAGCGGCGCGGTATCGCGGTCGGCGACGACGACGGTGACGAGGGTTCCGTCACCCGATCAGCGGATCCGGCGGCGGTGCACTGAGCCGGCACCGCCGAGTCCGCGCCGACGGGCACATCGTGTCGGCCCACCGTGTCGGCCCACCGTGTCGGGCCCACCGTGCTGGGCCCGCCGCGCTGGGCTCACCGCGCTGGGCCCGCGGTGCCGGGCCCGGACCGGTGACCGCACAGCGGTGAGCACACGGCGGTGAACGCAGACCGGGCCGCACCCCCTCGGGTGCGGCCCGGTGGCGCGCAGTCAGACGCCGATGTCGCGCCGCTGGAAGGCCCAGGCGCCCAGTCCCGCCAGTACCACGCAGGCCGCGGCGGTGAGCCCGGCGTCGGCCCACTGGAAGCCGTGCTTCAGCGGCTCCCCGCCCAGGTAGTAGTGGAAGGGCGAGAGGTGCCGCGTCCAGCCGAGGCCGATCTGCGGGCCGAAGGAGTTCAGCGCATAGGTCACCACTCCGACCGCGGCCGTCGCCCCGAAGACCAGCGCGCGCCGCCCGACGAAGCAGCCGATGCACAGGGCCAGCGCGCCGAAGAAGGCGCTCAGCAGCGCCAGATCGAGGCACTGCGCGGTGAACTCGGCGACGGAGACCGTACCCAGGTCGGCCGGTCCCCTGATCGCCAGCATCATCAGCAGCACGGCGACGGCGATCGCCCCGGAGCCGGTGGCCAGCGCCGCGTACCGCTGCAGCACCAGCCGGACCCGGCCGACGGGGTGGGCGAGCAGCAGGTCCAGATATCCGGACTCCTCGTCCCCGGCGACGGCCCGGGCGCCGGTGGAGGCCCCGTGGAAGAGCGCCAGCAGCGGGATCACCACTCCGAACGGGGTGGAGCCGAGATAGCCGGCGGCGGAGCCGAGGTCCTCCATGTTGAAGGCCTGCTTGAGGCCTTCCGGAAGGCTCTTGGTGAGGTCCCCCATGGAGCCGCCGATCTGCGGATAGAAGCTGGCGTACATCGCCCCCACCAGCGCCGTCCCGACGCTCCAGGAGATCAGCGCGCGGCGGCCGTCACGCAGTGCCTGGCTCCAGACGCTGCGGGGCAGCCGGGTGGCGGGGAGGGTCTCAGGCAGCGGTGACGCGGTCATGGCCGGCTCCGTTCCGGTAGTACTCGAAGAACAGCTCCTCGAGGTCGGGTTCCTCGCAGAGCAGGCCGGTGACGGTGTGCCGGGCGGCGGCCTTGACCAGGGCGTCGGGGCTGCCCGCGATCCGGCAGCGCAGCCGGGGGCCCTCGACCGAGACGTCGCTGACGCCGGGCAGCCTGCTGAACTCCTCGGCCGGGACGGTCCCGTCGAAGTGCAGTTCCACGGTCCGCACGGCACGTTCCCGCAGCGCCGTCACGGTGTCCACCGTGACCAGCCGGCCCTCGCGGATGATCGCCACCCGGTCGGCGACCGCCTGCACCTCGCTCATCACATGCGAGGACATGAAGACCGTGCGGCCGTCCGCCCTGGCCTCCCGTACCAGGTCCAGGAAGACCTGCTGGACCAGCGGGTCCAGGCCGGCGGTGGGCTCGTCCAGGATCAGCAGCTCCGGTTCGTGCATGAACGCCTGGACCAGGCCGACCTTCTGCCGGTTGCCCTTGGAGAGCGAGCGGATCCGTGGTGCGAGCTCCAGCCCCAGCCGGTCGGCGAGGCCGGTGATGCGGCGCTCCGGGATCCCGCCGCGCAGCGCCGCCAGGAACGCCAGGCACTCCCGGACGGTCTGCCTGCCGTCGACGGTGAAGTCGCCCGCGAGATAGCCGGTCCGCCGGTGCACTTCCACGGAGTCCGCGCGGGGGTCGAGCCCCAGCACCGTGGCCCGGCCGCCGGTGGGGCGGATCAGGTCCAGCAGCAGCCGGATGGTGGTCGACTTGCCGGCCCCGTTGGGTCCCAGATACCCCAGCACCTCGCCGTGGCCGACATCCAGGGTGAGGTCGACCAGGCCGCGGCGGCGGCCGTAGGTCTTTGCCAGCTTCTCGAGCCGGATCGCCTGAGTCATGCCATGGAGACTACTGAAGTTTCAGTAATTCGTGAATATTCATGACTGTTAGGATTTCGGTAAGGGCAGCCCCGGGCAGAGGGAGGATCCATGGCAGAGCCCACCACCGCGGAGCATCTGGCGTTGCTGCTCACCGAGAGCGGTATGCAGCGCATGGCGGCCCGGGTGCTCTGCGCCCTGCTCTACGCCGAGCAGGAGACGATGACCGCGGGAGAGCTGGGCGAGCGGCTCGCGGCCAGTGCCGGTGCGGTCTCCGGCGCGCTGAAGACCCTGGTCACCCTCAGCCTGGTGGAGCGGGTCCCCGCCCCCGGGAGCCGCCGGGAGCACTATCGGATGCGGGCCGACGGCTGGGCGGTGATGACGGACAGCAACAACCGGTTGATCGACGCCATGGTGCAGTCCGCCGTGGAGGGCATCGCGGCTGTGGGTGAGGACTCCATCGCGGGTCGTCGGCTGGCCGAGATGCGTGACTTCTACGCCTATATCCAGCGGGAGATCCCGGCCCTCATCGAGCGCTGGCACCAGCAGCGCGGTATGCGCTGAACGTCACAGAACCGGAGCCGCTCCCTCCGCGGCGGCCACGGTCCGGCCCTCGGCCGTGTAGGTTCCCTGGCGGTGCACCCCGCACGACCGCCTAGCCGAAGGGAACCACTCCGGTGAAGATCAAGCTGCTGGCACTGCCCGCTGCGGGCGCACTGCTCGCGTTCGGCGCCGCCGCGTGCAGCAGTGGCAACACCGCGCAGCTGGACTCCTGGGCCAAGTCGGTCTGCGACTCCGCGCAGGACCCGATCGCCCGGTCCAACACCGCACTTCAGGACACCGGCCAGGTCAAGCAGGGCGAGAGCCCGGCGGACCTGCGCAAGCGTCTCTCCACCGACATGTCGGTCCGGGGCCAGGCCGTCCAGCAGATAGCGGCCGCCGTGGACAAGGCCGGAGCGCCGAAGATCGACGGCGGTGCGGACCTCCATCAGCAGGCCGTGCGGGAGCTGGGCCAGGCCTCGACCGGCTACCAGCAGCTGCAGAAGAAGGTCGACGCACTGCCCACCGACGACCAGGCCAAGTTCGCGGACGGGCTGAAGAGCGTCGGTGACCAGGCCCAGCAGCTGGCCCAGCTCTCCGGCTCCGCCATCGCCCGCCTCCAGACGGGCGATCTGGGCCGGGCCATCGCCAAGCAGCCCGGCTGCAAGTCGATCGGGGGCGGCGCGCCGTCCTCCCCGGCGCCCGCCGGCCAGGCGCCCGCGGGCCAGCCCTCTGCGGGCCAGTCGCCCGTCGGCCAGTCGCCCGCTGCCCGGACGCCTGCCGGTCGGCCCTCAGCCTCCCGGCCTGCCGCCTCGCACCCCTCCGGATCCCCCTCCCCGTCGAAGGGGTGAGCGGGCCAAGGGGTGAGCGGGCCATCGGCTGAGCGACCCCGCCCCGGAGCCGTCCCCGCCGTCGCCCGTCCCCGGCCCTGCGCGCACCCGGCCCTGCGCGCACCCGGCCCCCCCGCGCCCATCCGCGCGCGCCGAACCGCGCAAGGTGTACGTACCCGGCCCCCAGCCGGGAGAATGGCCGTGTGACGACAAGCACCGCCCCCGCCGACCCGAACCTCCCCGTCCTGGACCGCGACCGCATCCCGCGGCTCAGGGAGGCCCTGTCGGCCGCCGACTTCACCGCCGACGGCTGCCTGGAGCTGTTGGGCGCCACCGCCTATGCGGCGCTGGCCCGCAGCGAGACGGTGCCCGCCCTGCGGGCCACCCGGGGCGGTAGCCCGCTGGAGACCCTGGTCCGGCTCTTCCTGCTGCAGCAGCCGGTCCCGTACGAGCGTGCGGCGGCCGCCCTGCCGGTGGACGACTGCCTGGCGGACGGCTGGCTGAGCCGGGCGGGCGGCGAGGTCCGCGCCCTGGTCGATGTGCGCCCCTACGCCAATGAGGTGGCTGGTGCCGACAGTGCCGACGCCTGGGTGGTCTCCGACCTCGGGTGTGCCGTCGGCGGCGCCGGGGGCATCGGTGCGGCAGGCACGGCCACCGGTGTGGACCGCCGCGACCTGGTCCTCGGAGTCGGCGGTGCGTCCACCACGCTGGCCGGGATCACGGTGCGCCGCCCGGTGCGGGAGGCCCTGGACCTGGGTGCCGGTTCGGGGGTGCAGGCGCTCCACGTGGCCCGCCATGCCGGCCGGGTCACCGCCACCGACCTCAACCCCCGGGCCCTGCACTTCACCCGCCTCACGGTGGCGCTCTCCGGCTTCGACAACGTCGGGACCGCCCAGGGCAGCCTCTATGAGCCGGTGCAGGACCGGCGGTTCGACCTGATCGTCTCCAACCCGCCGTTTGTGATCTCCCCGGTCGGCCGGCTCACCTACCGCGACGGCGGTATGCCCGGCGACGACCTGTGCCACCGTCTGGTGCGGGAGGCCGCCGACCATCTGGAGCCCGGCGGCTACTGCCAGCTGCTCGCCAACTGGCAGCACATCCGCGGTGAGGACTGGCACGACCGGCTGGCCGGCTGGGTGGCCGGCACCGGGCTGGACGCCTGGGTGGTGCAGCGGGAGGTGCAGGACGTCGCCCAGTACGCGGAGCTCTGGCTGCGCGACGCCGGCGACCACCGGGTCGGCGCGGAGGGGCCGGAGGACCCCGAGGAGGCACGCGCCCGCTACAACCGCCGCTATGACGCATGGTTGGACGCCTTCGAGTCCGCCAAGGTCGAGGGCATCGGCTTCGGCTGGATCACCCTGCGGGCGTCCGGTGCCGAGCGTCCCGCCGTCCAGGTCGAGGAGTGGCCGCACTCCGTGGAGCAGCCGCTCGGCCCGCACATCGAGCGGTGGTTCGCCCGGCAGGACTTCCTGCGTTCCCGTGACGACGCCGACCTGCTCACCGCCCGCTACCGGCTGTCGGCCGAGGTGGTGCAGGAGCAGGTGGGAGCACCCGGCGCCGAGGACCCCGAGCATGTGATCCTGCGTCAGAACCGCGGTATGCGACGCGCCACCAAGGTCGACACGGTGGGTGCGGGCTTCACCGGCGTCTGCGACGGCACCCTTGCCGCCGGTGACATCGTGGACGCCATCGCGCATCTGCTGGGCGAGGACCGGGTGGTCCTGCGGGACCGCGTCCCGCAGTCACTGCGGCTGCTGGTGGAGCAGGGCTTTGTGGAGCCTGCGACGGAGGCCGGGTGATCCGGGTCGAGTTCGACGAGGCGTCGCTGGGCCGGACCCGGATCGCGGTCAGCCCGCTCTGGGACGCCTATGTCAGCCTCTGCCTGGCCCAGCCGGACCGGCAGCCCAGCTGGCCGTACCGCACCTGGGTGGGCCGGGCCCGCGAGGTGCTGCGGGACGACGGCCGCACCCGGCCGCTGGGGGCCCTGCTCGGCCGTTACGACTTCCCCGACTTCACCGTCCCCCGGCCGCTGGGCTGCACCTCGATCGAGGAGGATCTGCGCCAGGTCCGGCAGACCCCGCCGGAGCGGGTGCGGGAACAGGTGGTGCGTCACTTCGGCGCCGAGCCGCCGGCCGAGTGGCAGCCCTATCTCGACGACCCCGAGGCGGCCTGCAACACCCTCGCGGACGCGTTCCAGGCGTACTGGGACGGCGCGCTGGCGGAGCACTGGCCGGTGATGCGGCGGCTGGTGGAGGACGAGGTGCTGACGCGGGCCAGGATCCTGGCCACCGCGGGCATCGACGCGCTCTTCGCCGATCTGGAGCCGAGGGCCAGCTGGCAGCCGCCGGTGCTGACGATGACCAAGTACGTCGACTTCGCCTGCGCCCCCGGGGAGCGCTCGCTGCTGCTGGTGCCGCTGGTCTTCGCCGAGGGCGCCCGTCTGGTCTCCACCGACGACCCGGGCGTCTTCACCCTGTCCTTCCAGGCCCGTGGGGCAGCCGTGCTCCGTGAAGGCATGGAGTCCCCCGCGGAGCCCGCCGACCGGCTGGGTCTGCTGCTCGGCCGCGGCCGGGCGGCGGTGCTGCGGGAGCTGGCGGCGGACCCGCTGACCACCGCCGGTGTCGCGGACCGGCTGGGCCTGGCCCCCAGCACCGTCTCCGAGCATCTCGCGGTGCTCGCCGAGGCGGGGGTCGTCACCCGGCACCGGGTCGGCCGCCGGGTCTACTACCGCGTCACCGAGATCGGCCAGGCGCTGCTGTCGCTGCTCGCCGGGCAGGGCGTGCTGCGCAGCGCCTGACCGCGGCGCGGCACGATTCGGCCGGTCCCGAATCATTGGCCGACGGTGTGTCCGCCTCCCTACGGTCGCCGCATGCTGGCGATCGAGGCGGACAACCTGACCCGCACCTTCCCGATCCGTACCGGCGGCTGGCTCAGAGCCCGCCGCAGCGAGGTGCACGCCGTGCGCGGCATCTCCTTCGAGGTGCCCAAAGGCGAGCTCTTCGGGCTGCTGGGCCCCAACGGTGCGGGCAAGACCACCACCATCAAGATGCTCAACACCCTGCTGCTGCCCACCGGCGGCTCGGCGCGGGTACTGGGCCACGACGTCGCGACCGAGCCGGTCGCGGTGCGGCGGCGCATCGGCTATGTCTTCGGCGGCGACCGCGGACTCTACGACCGGCTGTCGGCCCTGGACAATCTGCGCTACTTCGCCGAGCTGTACGGCGTCGAGCCGCGTGAGCAGCGCCACCGCATCGCCGAACTCCTGGACCTGGTGGGCCTGTCGGGCCGGGAGAAGGAGCGGGTGGAGGGCTACTCCCGGGGCATGCGGCAGCGGCTGCACATCGCCCGCGGTCTGCTGCACCGCCCCGAGGTGCTCTTCCTGGACGAGCCGTCGATCGGGGTGGACCCGGTGGCCGCCCGCGATCTGCGCCGGATGGTCGCCGACCTGGCCGCCGCGGGCACCACCGTCCTGCTGACCACCCATTACATGGCCGAGGCCGATGAACTCTGCGACCGGATCGCGGTGATCGCGCAGGGCACCCTGCAGGCGCTCGGGACCCCGGCCGAGCTCAAGTCCGTGATCAGCGGGGTGGGGGTGCTGGAGATCGAGGCCTGTGGCATCGACGACGGCAGGCTGTCCGCCGTACGCGGCCTGCCCGGGGTGCACAGCGCAGCCGTACGGGACGACGGCCGGACCCAGTGGCTGACCGTGCAGAGCGCCGACGGCGCCGCCGACCCCGAACCCGACGTGCGGGCCGCCCTGGACGGCCTGCGGCCGGGCCGCACCCTGCGCCGCGAACCCACGCTGGAGGACGCCTATGTGGCCATCGTCTCCCGCGCCGGCGACGAGACCATGGAGCCGGCCGCATGACCGGGCTGCGGCGGCTGCCGAGGCTGCTGGCGGTGGGGCTGCGCACCCATGTCGTCTACCAGTCGCGGTCCCCGCTGGAGCTGACCTTCGCGGCGGTGCTGCCCGTCGTCCAGGCCACGCTGGCGGTGTACCTCTTCCGGGCGGCGGGCGACCCGGACCGGCTGATCCAGGCGTCGGTGGGTGCCGGGCTGATGGGCATGTGGTCCTCGGTGCTCTTCGGCTCCGGCGGTGCGGTGCAGAACCAGCGCTGGCTCGGCACCCTGGAGCCGCTGGTGATCGCGCCCGCCCCGCTGGCCGCGGTACTGCTGCCGGTCACCCTGGCCACCGCCGTGGTCGGCACCTACGCCATGGGGGCCACGCTGCTCTGGGGGGTGCTGCTCTTCGGCGTCCCGCTGCATCTCGCCCACCCGCTGGCCTTTCTGGCGGCCGTTCCGGCGTGTGTGCTGGCCCTGGGCCTGACCGGGATGCTGCTGGCAGCCACCTTTGTGCTGCTGCGGAACGCCAATGCACTGGCCAACGCCCTGGACACACCGGTCTGGCTGCTCTCCGGGCTGCTGGTGCCGATCACCGTGCTGCCCGGCTGGACCCGGCCCGTCTCCTGGGCGCTGCCCCCGACCTGGGGCGCCCGCGCCGTGCAGGCCGCCGCGGGCGGCGGCGCGGTCTGGCCGCCGCTGCTGGCCGCGATCGGATCCGGCCTGCTGTATCTGGCGGCGGCGGTGGTCGCCCTGCAGTACGTGGAACGCCGGGCCCGCGCCGCCGCCACCCTCGCCCTCTCCTGACCGTCGATCGGAGACCTGCCGTGACCACCTCTGTGCTGCGTGCCGCCCGACTGGCCGGGAGGGGCGGCCTGCTGGCCTACCGGGCGCTCTTCAACTGGACGACCCCGCCGATGTTCCTGGGCACCCTGCTGGCCGGACCGCTGCTCCAACTCCTCTTCTACGTCAACCTCGGACGCCAGCTGGGCGTCGCCGACGACGGCTTCTACGTCCTCGGCAACGCCGTGCTCGCCGCGTCGGTGGCCGGTATCTACGGCGGCACCATGGCGGTGAGCAACGAGCGCCGCTACGGGACCCTCGGCGCCGTGCTGCTCTCCCCGCGCGGCCGGGGCATCCTCTGGGCCGGACGGCTGCTCCCGTACATCGGCAACGGGCTGCTGGTCGCGGCGGTGACGCTGGCTGCGGGCGCCCTGCTGACGGGCCTGGAGCTGCCGGTCCGCAGCCTGTGGGGGATCGCGGTGGCGCTGCTGGGCGCGGCCGCGGGGTGTGCCTGCTTCGGTCTGCTGCTGGGAGCGGTCGGGCTGCGGCTGCGCGATGTCTTCGTGGTGTCCAACCTGGCCGCTACCGTGCTGCTGCTGGTGAGCGGTGCGGAGGTGCCGCGCTCCGCGCTGCCCGCCGTGCTGCGGGGGGCCGGGGCGGTGCTTCCGATGACCCATGCCATCGGCGCCGCCCGGGCGCTGGCCGCCGGGGCCGCGGTCGGCGGGGTGGGCGGGGTGGGCCGGGATCTGGTGGCCGAGGGGGCGCTGGCCGGGTGCTATGCGCTGCTCGCGGTGGTGCTGCTGCGCTGGTTCGAGCGCGGCAGCCGGCGCAGCGCCACCCTGGATGTGGTCTGATTCACTCTCCCGTTCCCCGGACTTCGCCTCGGGTATGCGCCGGAGCCGTTCGCCGTTGGCCGGTGGTCGCGATGCTCGGCATCGGACCGAACGGCGCGGCCCCGGCCGCAGCGGTGGGGGAGGCGGACGTGGAGGCACCCACGGGGGTGGCGGCTGGGGCGGTGCTGACGGCCTTCGGGGGCGCGCTGCTGTACTGGTGCGCTGCGGAGGTGCGCCTGCGCCGCTACCTGCGCCACCACGGGGTGCGCACGGTGGCCAGAGTGGTCGCCGACCGGCTCCCCGCCGAGGCCGACGACCCGGCGCCCGCGCTGGCGTACACCACCGCCGACCGGGCCGACTCCCTGGTCTCCCGCCCGCGCGGCCGCACCCGGCTCCGCCGGCCGGCGCGACTCTCCCCGGGCACCCTGGTGCAGATCTCCTACGACCCGCGGCAGCCCTCCAGACTGGTGCTCGCCGACGGGCTGCGGATCGGGCCGACCGATGCTTTCTGGACGATTCTCGGCGCCGGGTGCCTCGCCGCCGGCCTTGCGGTGCTGACCGCCTCGATCGGCCGCTGAGTCCCGCACCAGCCGCTCCCAAACGCCGTTTCTGCGTAAAGGACACCCCAAGAAAGCAGCTCCAGGCCTGCTCGCAGAGCGGTCCGCGCGGCGGGAACACCCGGCATCGGGTTACCGTTCGAGTGGCGTCGGTCGGCTCCGCCGGTGAAAAAGCGGGATCCGTCCGTTTGACAAGGGTGGCCGGGGTACGGTCACACTCCGCAGTTGGGGGCGCGTCGTGCAGCGCGGCGGGCCCCGGCGGAGGCCGGGTCGAACGGCGCGGCCGACGACAGAGCCGCGCACCACCGGGCCGGCCACCACCCACGACCGGGAGAGAAGAGCAGAAGGTGTCCCCGACCAGCGAGACCGCCCGCGACGGACGTCGACTCGTCATCGTCGAGTCGCCGGCCAAGGCGAAGACGATCAAGGGCTACCTCGGCCCCGGGTATGTCGTCGAGGCGAGCGTCGGGCACATCCGCGACCTCCCCAGCGGTGCCGCCGAGGTGCCCGCCAAGTACACCGGCGAGGTCCGCCGCCTGGGCGTCGACGTGGACCACGACTTCGAGCCGGTCTACGTCGTCAACGCCGACAAGAAGAGCCAGGTCGCCAAGCTCAAGTCGCTTCTCGCCGATGCCGACGAACTGCTGCTGGCCACCGATGAGGACCGCGAGGGCGAGGCCATCGCCTGGCATCTGCAGGAGGTCCTCAAGCCCAAGGTGCCGGTGCGCCGGATGGTCTTCCACGAGATCACCAAGGACGCCATCCAGGAGGCCGTGCGCAACCCCCGCGACCTCAACCAGCGCCTGGTCGACGCCCAGGAGACCCGCCGCATCCTGGACCGCCTCTACGGCTACGAGGTCTCCCCCGTGCTGTGGAAGAAGGTTGCCCGCGGCCTGTCCGCAGGCCGGGTGCAGTCGGTCGCCACCCGCCTGGTGGTCGAGCGCGAGCGGGAGCGCATCGCCTTCCGCTCCGCCTCCTACTGGGACCTGGTGGGCACCTTCGGTACCGGCCGGGCCGGCGACGCCGCCGACCCGGAGTCCTTCGGCGCCAGGCTCACCACCGTGGACGGCCGCCGGGTCGCCACCGGCCGCGACTTCGGCTCCGACGGGCAGCTCAAGGCCGCCTCCGCGCAGGTGCTGCACCTGGACGAGCAGGCCGCCCGCGCGCTGGCCGCAGCGCTCGCCGAGACCGCCTTCGCGGTGCGCAGCGTGGAGTCCAAGCCCTACCGGCGCTCCCCGTACGCCCCGTTCCGCACCACCACGCTGCAGCAGGAGGCCAGCCGCAAGCTGGGCTTCGGCGCCAAGCGCACCATGCAGGTCGCCCAGAAGCTGTACGAGAACGGCTTCATCACCTACATGCGTACCGACTCCACCACCCTCTCCGAGACGGCGGTGGCGGCGGCCCGCGCCCAGGTGAAGCAGCTCTACGGGGAGTCGTACCTGCCGGACGCCCCCCGGGTCTACGCCTCCAAGGTCAAGAACGCCCAGGAGGCGCACGAGGCGATCCGCCCCTCCGGCGACCGCTTCCGCACCCCCGCCGAGACCGGGCTGCGCACGGACGAGTTCCGGCTCTACGAGCTGATCTGGATGCGCACCGTCGCCTCCCAGATGAAGGACGCGGTCGGCCAGTCGGTGACCGTCCGGGTCGGCGGCCGCAGCTCCGACGGCCGGGACGTCGAGTTCTCCGCCTCCGGCAAGATCATCACCTTCCACGGCTTCCTCAAGGCCTACGTCGAGGGCGCGGACGACCCCAACGCCGAACTCGACGACCGCGAGCGGCGCCTGCCGCAGGTCGCCGAGGGGGACAGGCTCACCGCCGAGCAGATCACCCCGGAGGGCCACGCCACCAAGCCCCCGGCCCGCTACACCGAGGCCTCGCTGGTCAAGGAGCTGGAGGAGCGGGAGATCGGCCGCCCGTCCACCTACGCCTCGATCATCGGCACCATCCTCGACCGCGGCTATGTCTTCAAGAAGGGGACGGCACTGGTCCCCTCCTTCCTCTCCTTCGCCGTGGTCGGCCTGCTGGAGAAGCACTTCGGCCGGCTGGTCGACTACGACTTCACCGCCCGGATGGAGGACGACCTCGACCGCATCGCCCGCGGCGAGGCCAAGGCGGTGCCGTCTGCGCCGCTTCTACTTCGGCGACGGCGATGTCGACGACACCTCCGCCGCCCACGCCGGCAACGGCGACGGCGACCACCTCGGCGGCCTCAAGGAGCTGGTCACCGACCTCGGAGCGATCGACGCCCGCGAGGTCAGCTCCTTCCCGGTCGGCGAGGGCATCGTGCTGCGCGTCGGGCGCTACGGCCCCTACGTGGAGCGCGGGGAGCAGCGCTCCGACATCCCCGACGACCTGCCGCCGGACGAGCTGACCGTGCAGCTCGCCGAGGAGCTGCTGGCCAAGCCCAGCGGCGACTACGAGCTGGGCACCGACCCGGTCACCGGCTACCCCGTCGTGGCCAAGGACGGCCGCTACGGCCCCTATGTCACCGAGATCCTTCCCGAGGACACCCCGAAGACGGGCAAGAACGCCGTCAAGCCGCGCACCGCCTCGCTGCTGAAGTCCATGTCGCTGGACACCGTGACACTGGAGGACGCCCTGCGGCTGCTCACCCTGCCCCGGCTGGTCGGCACCGACCCGGCCGACAACCAGGAGATCACCGCGCAGAACGGCCGCTTCGGCCCGTACCTCAAGAAGGGCACCGACTCCCGGTCGCTGGAGACCGAGGAGCAGATGTTCACCGTCACCCTCGAAGAGGCGCTGGCCATCTACGCCCAGCCCAAGCAGCGCGGGCGCCGCGCCGCGGCTCCGCCGCTGAAGGAGCTGGGCGCCGACCCGGTCAGCGGACAGCCGGTCGTGGTGAAGGACGGCCGCTTCGGCCCGTATGTCACCGACGGCGAGACCAATGCGACGCTGCGCAAGGACGACGAGGTCGAGACCATCACCCCGGAGCGCGGCTTCGAGCTGCTGGCCGAGAAGCGCGCCAAGGGCCCGGTGAAGAAGACGGCCAAGAAGGCGCCCGCGAAGAAGGCACCGGCGAAGAAGGCCACAGCCACCAAGACCGCGGCCACCAAGACCGCGGCCAAGAAGACCGTGGCGAAGAAGACGGCCGCCGCCAAGACGGCCGCCGCCAAGACGGCCGCCGCCAAGAAGACCGCCGCCAAGAAGACCGCGGGCGGCTCCGCGGCCCCCAGCGGCTCCGGTGCGGCCGACCTCCCGGTCTCCGAGCAGGTCTGACCACGACGGCGGCGGGACCGGCCCTGGGCCGGTCCCGCCGCCGCGGGTCACAACCGCGTCATGAACATGCACGCGGAGGGCCACCCCTCGGTTTGAAGCCGCCTCCGACGGCTAGGCTGGCCGCATGACGCGTGACGAGCAGCCACAGCCACAGTCCGAGGCCGAGGCCGCGGTGGCCAAGGCGCCGCCCACGTCAGCAGAGGTACCTCCCGGGCCGGCAGGCGCCGGCGGCGAGGAGCCCGCAGTCGCTGACGGCACCCCGACGGCATCCGGGCAGGCCACGCCCGAGGTCAGCCCGGCAGGAACCCCCGGCGAGCGGATCCGCGCCCTGCTGCGCGTCCGCCCCTACCGCCGGCTGTGGACCACCCAGCTGATCGGCGGTACGGCGGACCGCCTCGCCCTGCTGGTCCTCACCCTGCTCACCCTGCAGGCCTCCGCCGTGCAGCAGCTGTTCGGCGGCGGCTACCGCGGGCTCGCGTTCACCCTGACCGCGGTGCTCGCCGCGCGCCTGCTCGCCACCCTGCTGCTCGGCGCGGTGCTGCTCGGCCCGCTGCACTCCCTGCTCGCCGGGCGGCTGGACCGCCGCTGGACGCTCCTCGGCTGCGACGCCCTGCGGGCCGTCCTGGTCGGCGTCGCCCCCTGGTGGATCGTCTGGACCGGAAGCAGCGCCTACATCTGGCTCTTCGCCACCGTCTTCGCTGCGGGTGCGGTCGAGCGGCTGTGGACCGTCGCCAAGGGTGCCACCGCCCCGTCCCTGCTTCCGCCCGCCGACCCCTATGCGCCCCCGGCCGAGCTCAGGCCCTCCGGCTCGCAGCTGGAGACCATGCGCACGCTGGACCTCCTCACCGGCTGGGCCACCGTGCCGCTGGGCGCCGCCGCGCTGGTCGTCCTCGCCCTGGTCGGCAATGTGATCGCCACCGGCAGCGACTGGGTGCGGTTCCACCCGGGCACCGCACCGGCGGTCGGAGCCGCGCTGCTCTTCGCCGTCTCCGCCGTGCTGCTCCACCTCCAGGAGCTCCCCACCGGCCGCGCCGCCGCCGCGGCCCCGCGCTCCCCGCTGCAGGGGCTCCGCGCCCCCTCGGACGCCGCCGGTCCCGTGCTCTCCCGCGGCCGCACCGGATCCGCCCCCTTCTTCACCTTCGCCGTCGCCGCCGCCTATGCGGCGATGGCGGGTGTCGCCTCCGTCGCCCTGCTGCTCGCCTACGACCACGGCGCCGGCCCGGTCGGATACGGCCTGCTGGTGCTGGCCGCCACAGGCGCCCCGGCCCTGGGCATCCGTACCGCCCGCACCACCCTGCCCGCGCTCTCCCGCCGCCGGCTGCTGGCCCTTGCGCTCGGGGTCCTCGGCCTGGCACTGCTGATCGCCGGCCTCGTCCCGGACTACGTCCTGGTGCTGGTGCTGACCGCCCTCGCCGGCACCGCGGCCGGAGCCGCCGTCACCACCGGCCGGGACCTGCTTGCCCAGGAGACCGAGGAGGCAAGGCAGCCCAGGGTCGTCGAGCACCTGCACGCGGTGCTGCGCGCCGTCACCGCCGCCGCCCTGCTGGTGGTTCCGCTGCTGGCGGCCGCGATCGGCGCCCGCCACTACGGCGACGGCACCCCCGGCTCCTTCTCCTTCGGCCAGGGCGGCGCCGGCCTCGCCGTTGCGCTGTGCGGCCTGCTGACCCTGGTGCTCGCCGTCGTGGTCCTGCTGCGGACAGACGACCGCCGCGCCACGGCCCCCTTCGGCCGCGACCTGTGGAACGCCCTCCAGGGCAGCCCGTCGAGGCCCCCGCACCGGGCCGGCAGCGGCTACTTCATCGCCCTGGAGGGCGGCGACGGCGCCGGCAAGTCCACCCAGGCCCAGGCCCTGGCGGAGTGGATCCGCAGCAAGGGCCATGAGGTGGTGCTCACCCGCGAGCCCGGCGGCAGCCCGGTGGGGCAGCGGCTGCGCGCCATGCTGCTGGACGTCGGCAACACCGGTATCTCGCACCGGGCCGAGGCCCTGCTCTACGCGGCGGACCGCGCAGAGCACGTGGAGAACGTCATCCTGCCCGCCCTGGAGCGCGGCGCCGTGGTGATCACCGACCGCTACATGGACTCCTCCATCGCCTACCAGGGCGCCGGCCGCGACCTGTCCGCCACCGAGGTCACCCGGATCTCCCGCTGGGCCACCGGTGGACTCGTCCCCGACCTCACGGTGGTGCTGGACGTCGCCCCCGAGGCCGCCAGGGAGCGCTTCACCGAGGCCCTGGACCGGCTGGAGTCCGAGCCCGGCGACTTCCACCAGCGGGTGAGGGCCGGATTCCTGGCGCTCGCCGCAGCCGACCCCTCCCGCTACCTGGTCGTCGACGCCTCACGCCCCGCGACCGCGGTCACCACGGCCGTCCGGCACCGGCTCGACCGCGACCTCCCGCTCTCCGAGCAGGAGAGGGCGCAGCGTGCCGAGCAGGAGCGCAAGGCCAAGGAGGAGGCCGAGCGCCGGGCCGCCGAGGAGGCCCGACTCAAGGCCGAGGCCGAGGAGGCCGAGCGCAGGCGCCAGGAGATGCTCGCCAGGCTCCGTGCCGAGGAGGAGGAGCGGGAGCGGCAGCGCAAGGCCGAGGAGGAGCGCCAGGCCGCGGAGGCCGCCCGCCGGCTCGCCGAGGAGGAGGCCAGGCGCCGCGCCGAGGACGAGGAGCGCCGCCGCGCCGCGGAGGAGGACCGCCGCCGGGCCGAGGAGGAGGAGCAGCGCCGGATCGAGGCCGAGGCCGCCCGTCAGGCGGAGCTCCAGCGGCAGCGCGAGGCACAGCGGGCCGAGCAGCGCCGCCGCGCCGAGGAGGCGCTGCAGCGTGCGGAGGAGGCCCGGCTGCGGGCCGAGTCCGAGGCCGCGGCTGCTGCTGCGGCCGAGGTGACCGCTGAGCTCCCGCAGGTGGCCCCCGAGGAGCCTGCCGGCGCGTCCGCCGACCCGGACGGCGCCACCGCGGAGATCTCCGAGGAGGACCGCCGCGCCGCCGTCGCGGCCGCCGGGGACTCCGCCACGCCGCTGCCCAGGGTGGCGCCCAGCGACGAGACCGCCGTACTGCCCCGGGTGCAGGACGAGACCACCGTGCTGCCCAGGGTGGCGCCGAGTGACGAGACCACGGTGCTGCCCCGGGTGCAGGACGGGCCCGCTGCGGCTGCCCCCGCCGGGCGGGCGCCGGGCCGGACCCGGCGTCCCCACGCCGAGTCGCCGGCCGAACGCACCCGTGAGATGCCGGCCGTGGACCCGGAGGCGACCGCTGCTCCCGAGGAGCCGGCGCAGCCGTCCCGCCCGCGCCGGGACTGGGCCGAGGAGACTCCGATGGACGACCTCCCCAGCCTCACCGACCGGCTGCTCGGCTCCCGCGAGGAGTGGGAGCAGTGGCAGCAGCACGACGGCGACGCCGACTCCGGACAGGACCGCGGCCGCCGGGGCCGCGGCGACTGACGGCCCCCGTACGGCCCGGGGGCGCGGGTGACTGCCCGGCCGTCCCCGGGCCTTGCCGCGCGGACGCCGGGCCGGGCGCGGTCCGCCGACCCACGGCAGCGCCCCTGCGCGGCTCCGCCCCGCCGAGCGCCGTCGGCCGCCCTCGCGTACGCGCACCGGGTGTCCGACCCGCCGACTAAGCTCGACCGGGTCGGGGGACGGACGGCAGAGGCGTGGAGATGGTCCCGTGAGTGTGTGGGACGACCTGGTCGGTCAGGAGCGGGTGGTCGAGCAGCTGACCTCAGCCGCCCTGGCGGCGCGGGCCGTGGTGACCGCCGGGCGGCAGGAGGCCGCCGGGCCGGGAACCGGCTCGGCGATGACCCATGCCTGGCTCTTCACCGGCCCGCCCGGGTCCGGCCAGGCGACCGCCGCCCGCGCCTTCGCCGCAGCCCTCCAGTGCACCAGCTCCGATCTGGAGCTCGGCGGCACCCCGGGCTGCGGCTTCTGCGAGGGCTGCCACACCGTGCTCGCGGGCAGCCACGCCGATGTGAAGACGGTCCGCAACGACGGGCTCTCCATCCCGGTCCGCGACATGCGGGAGCTGGTCCTGCGCGCCTCCAGCTATCCCACCGGCGGCCGCTGGTCGGTGATCCTGCTCGACGACGCCCACCGCCTCACGGAGCAGGCTGCCAATGCCCTGCTCAAGGGCGTCGAGGAGCCCTCCCCGCGTACGGTCTGGCTGCTCTGCGCCCCCTCCGTGCAGGATGTGCTGCCCACCATCCGCTCCCGATGCCGTCTGCTGGTGCTGCGCACTCCGCCCACCCCGGCCGTGGCCGACATGCTGGTGCGGCGCGACGGAGTCGATCCGGTGCTCGCCGAGACCGCCGCCCGCGCCTCCCAGGGCGACCTGGAGCGGGCCCGCCGGCTGGCGCTGGACGAGCAGGTCCGCGCCCGCCGGGCCGAGGTGCTGCGCATCCCCCTGGAGGTCTCGGACGTGGGTTCCTGCCTGGCCGCCGCCCAGCGACTGGTCGACACCGCCAAGCAGGACGCCGAAGAGCTCGCCGGGACGCGGGACGTCAAGGAGACCGACGACCTCAAGGCGGTCTACGGCGCCGCCGAGGGGCTCGGCGGCCGGGCCCCCCGGGGCATGGCGGGAGCGATCAAGGAGTTGGAGAAGCGCCAGAAGAGCCGCGCCACCCGTACCCGACGGGAGAGCCTCGGCGTGGCACTGATCGAACTGCTGGGCTTCTACCGTGACGTCCTCGCACTTCAGCTCGGCAGCACCGGTGAACTGGCCAACGAGGACCAGCGGGCCGCTCTGCAGCGGGTCGCGTCCGGCGGCCCTCCGGAGTCGACGCTGCGCCGGATCGAGGCCGTGCTGGCCTGCCGTACCGCGCTCGACCGCAATGTCGACCCGCTGCTCGCGGTCGAGGCCATGACGCTGGCGCTGCGCGCCGGCTGAGTCGTCCGTACCCCCGCCCGTACCCCCGTCCGGGCTGCCCGGCAGGGCCGAAGGGCCGCCCGTATCGTTCACTCGTCCGAGTGGTCTGGGCGATTTGCCCGGATTGTTCCACGGACACCCCCAGGTGCTCTTGCAGGGTGGGAGGCCGACGCGCCTCGCCGCGGAAGCCGCGGACTGCGGGGTGCGGCTCCGTCCCGGAGGTGCCCCCGTGCTCCGCTCGATCCTTGTCCTGCTGCTTGTCACCGCCGCCGTCGCGGCGGTCCGGCTCGCCCGTGCCGCCGCCGACCACAAACGGGAACGGAGGGCAGCCGAAGCCTACGGACTGGCCGGCGACCGCCGTGTCACCCGGCTGCTCGGAGCCGGCTCGGCCGCCTCCGGGCTGTTGGCACTCGCCCTGCTGGTGGCGCTCGGCACCGGTGCGGCCGACCGTCTGCGCTTCGCCACCGGCGCCCCGCCGGCCGCTGCCGCGGCTGCCGTCGCCGGCCGGCCGGCCGACCCCGCCCCGGCGACTCCGGCCACGGCGTTCGGCATCATCGGCCACCCCGCAGGCGGACAGCTGCTCCAGGGGACGGTCCGCGCAACCGACGGCGGCCAGCGCATCGTCCGGGTCTGGCTGCCCCCGCAGTACGCCGAGGACACCCAGACCCGCTTCCCGGTGGTGGTGCTGCAGACCGGCACGCCGGGCGCCACGGCCGACTCCGAGGCCCCCTATGTCTTCGACGGCTTCGTCGGCGACGTTGCCCAGCAGCGCACCGTCCCGTTCGTGGTCGTCGCCCCCCAGGCACCGTCGGGCACCGCGCACCCCTGCGATCTGCTGACCGCCGCCCCCGGCGCCGTCCCCGACGACGAGGCCGTGCGGGCCGCCGTCGCCGCCGAGTTCCGCACCCTGCCCGCCGGACCGCAGGGCTGGGAGACGCTCGGCATCGGCGACGCCGCGCCCTGCGCCGTGGCCGCCGCGCTGACCAGGTCCGACCTGTACGGCGCCGGGGCCGCCCTGTCCGGCCGGTACGACAGCGAGGCCCTGGTCCGGGCCGCCGCCGACGGGCGCCCGGGACTGCCGACCCCGCGGCTGCTGCTCGCCGCCGCCCAGCACGACCCCGCCGGACGCGCCGAGGCCGACCGGCTGCGGGACGCTCTGGCCTCGGCCGACGGCCGGCCCGCCCACGCGACCGTGGAGACCTCGGCCGTCCGGGACACCGCCGCCGAACAGGAGCGGATCCGGCTGGTCAGGACAGCCGTGCAGTATCTCGCCGAGTCCCGCGGCGAACCGCTCCCCGGTGCGTCGGCCCACCCCTGACTCCGTCCCGCGTCCGCGGCGGACCCAGGGCACCCCTCGGCCCCGCTCCGCGGCGACCCGCCGCCCGCCCGGGGCGCCGCGACACGCCCCGCGTGTGCGGCGGACCCGGGCGGCCCCCTCAGCTGCGACTACGCTCTGCAACAGGCCGACACGCCAACACGAAGGAACGGTGCTATGAGCAGGGCGAACAACAGGCTCGGGCCATGGCGGCGGCGAGGCGGGGCCGCACTGCTGGCCGTGTGCGGGCTGCTGCTGGGCGCCTGCTCCTCCGGCGGTTCCGGGCCGACGTCCGCCAACGCCCACACCACGCCGGCGCCGGGGACGACGGGCGGTGACGCGGCCGCCGTCGGAGGAGCCGCCCGTACCGCGCTGCAGCCGCTGCCCGCCGCCACCCCGAGCGCGCTGCTGCACTACTACCGGCAGAAGCTCGGCTGGCGGGCCTGCGACGGCTCCTTCGAGTGCGCCACCTTCAAGGTGCCACTGGACTACGCCCACCCCGAGCAGGGCGATCTCACGCTGATCGCCGACCGCAAGAAGGCCACCGGGGGTGCTCCCCGGGCCGGCTCACTGGTGCTGAACCCCGGCGGCCCCGGCGGCTCCGGCATCGCCTACCTGGAGGGTGTGGCGGCGAGCTTCGCCGCGCCGGTGCGCGCCGCATACGACCTGGTCGGCTTCGACCCGCGGGGCGTCGGCCGCAGCGACCCCGTGGAGTGCCTGAGCGCCCCCCGGATGGACGCCTTCGCCGCCGCCGACGTCACCCCGGACAACGCGGCGGAGACCGCCACCCTGGTCAAGGAGGTGCGGGAGTTCGCCGCCGGCTGCGAGCAGCGGTCCCGGCGGATCCTGCCGTATGTGGACACCATCGCGGCGGCCCGCGACATGGATGTGCTGCGTGCCCTGCTGGGCGACGACAAGCTGACCTACGTCGGCAAGTCCTACGGCACCTATCTCGGCGCGGCCTACGCCGGACTGTTCCCCAGCCGGGTCGGCCGGATGGTGCTGGACGGCGCCCTCGACCCGTCCCTCGACGCCCGGCAGGCCGCCCTCGGGCAGGCAGCCGGCTTCGAGGTCGCCTGGTCGGCCTTCGCCAAGGACTGTGTCTCCCGGAGCGGCTGCCCGCTGGGCCGGACCACCGCCGAGGCAGGCACCCGCCTCGACGCCCTGTTCCGTTCGATCGACCGCACGCCTCTGGCCACCGGCAGCAGCCGCCGCCTCACCGAGGCGCTGGCCACCACCGGTGTGATCCAGGCCATGTACGCGGACTTCCTCTGGCCCCAGCTGCGCACCGCGCTCAAGGACGCACAGCAGGGCAAGGGCGCGGGGCTGCTGGCCCTCTCGGATTCGTACTACGACCGCCGCAGCGACGGCGGCTACGGCAATCTGATGTACGCCAACATGGCGGTCAACTGCCTGGACACGCCCGCTCCGTTCAGTGGTCCCGAGCAGATCCAGTCGGCGGTGGCGCAGTTCGTCCGTACCTCCCCGCACTTCGGGCGGGCCATGGCCTGGATGTCTCTGACCTGCGCCTACTGGCCGGTGCACTCCACCGGCCGGCCGCACACCATCGCCGCCGTCGGAGCCCCGCCCATCGTCGTCGTCGGCACCACCCGCGACCCGGCCACCCCCTATGTCTGGGCCAAGGCGCTGGCAGCCGAGCTCTCCTCCGGCCGGCTGCTCACCTTCCAGGGCGACGGCCACACCGCGTACGGCGGCCGCAGCGACTGCATCGACACGGCGGTCAACACCTATCTGCTGGAGGGCCAGGCACCCGAGAACGGCAAGGTCTGCTCCTCCTGAACGGATACGAGGGCGGCCAGGAAAGTGGCAATGGCACACTTTTCTGGCCGCCCGAACATTTTGAGCAGTAAGGAAGACACCGTGCTGGGAGTCCCCGATCTGGCCACCTTCACTCTCGGGGCACTGATCATCGTGCTCCTCCCGGGACCGAACTCCCTCTATGTCCTCTCCGTGGCCGCCCGCCGCGGCATACGCACCGGGTACCGTGCCGCCTCGGGCGTCTTCCTCGGCGACACCACCCTGATCGTCCTCACCTCCGCCGGGGTCGCCTCGCTGCTCAGGGCCAACCCGCTGGTCTTCGACGTGGTCCGCTACGGCGGTGCCGCCTACCTGGTCTGGATCGGCGTCGGCATGCTCCGCTCGGCCCGCGCCCTGTGGCGCGAGCACCGCACACCGGAGACCGATGTGACCACCGGCACCTCCGGGACCGCCGGGTCCGCCACCACCCAGCGCCCCTTCCGCCGGGCCCTGGCCGTCGGCCTGGCCAGGCTCCGTTCGTACATCCCGCTGGCGGGCCGGGCCGCTGGTGCCCGGCAGACCACGGCGGAGCCCGCCGGTGCCGTGGCCGAGGCAGGCTCCGGCATGGGGGAGAAGCAGGAGCGGCCGTTCCGGCGGGCCCTGATCGTCAGCCTGCTGAACCCCAAGGCGATCCTGTTTCTGCTGAGCTTCTTCACCCAGTTCGTGGATCCCTCGTACGGGAAGCCCGTACTGTCCTTCGCTCTGCTGGGCGGCATCCTCCAGACCTTCAGCGTGCTCTACCTCTCGGCGCTGATCCTCACAGGCACCGCGCTGGCGAACGCCTTCCGCCGCCGGCGGCGCCTGTCCGCCGGGCTGACCGGAGGTGTGGCCATGCTCTTCGGCGGCTTCGCGGTGAAGCTCATGATCTCTTCGGGGATCTGACCCCGGTCGACCAGGGACTTTCCCGAGTGCCGCACCCACAAGATCCTCCGTCTGTGCGCGACCGGCAGATCGGTGCGCTGGTGTCCGCGCGGGCGGATGCACCGTCACAGGGGGATCAGTGACACCCGTAAGGCTCTCGATACCGGTGCTGTGGACTCCCACGGCAATGCCGTCATCCGGTATCGGCGCACGCACAACACCGTTGTCACGGCGGTGAACCTTGCAGAGGCGCTTGCGTGGCGTGCTGACGCCACGGCGGCTCTCATCGAAGGCGTGGTCGCCCGCTTCGGAGGATTCACGGTGAAGCTGATGACGTCCTCCCGCCTCTGACGCCGACAGGCAGGCAGCCCCCGGGCCGAGGGGGCCGCCTGCGCACCGTGTGCCCTGGGAGGGCGCGGGTCCGGCCCGCGTGCGTAGGCAGCGGGGCCTACTCGGCGGCCACCGGCACCCCGGCTGCCGCCGTGGGCAGGCGCACCGCGGTCACCGGAACGACGTGCCGGGCGCGGCCGCGGGCCAGCAGGGTGTCGACGGCGAAGGTGCCGGGGCCGGTGACGGCGAGGAGCAGCAGGGTCCAGCAGAACAGCACGGAGAGCTCCCCGCCGTTCTGGATGGGCAGCAGCGAGTGCTCCTGGTGCACGGTGAAGTACGCGTACGCCATGGAGCCGGAGCCGAGCAGGGCGGCCGGGCGGGTGCCGAGGCCGAGGACGACGAGCACGCCGACGACGAACTGGATGAGAGCAGCCCACCATCCGGGCCAGACGGCGACCTCGACGGCCTTGCCGGTGCCCATGTTGCCGCCGAGCACGCCGAAGAGCGCGGCCGCGCCGTGGCAGAGGAAGAGACCCCCGATGATGACGCGGTAGACCGAGAGCAGCTGCGGTCCGAATCTGGAGTTGGCCATGATGTCCCTTTCCTGGGAGTGCGGTCTGTGGGGCAGTTTCGGGCCGGGACCTAGTGCGCCGCTTGTGTCGAATCCTCCCCGTACCGCCCAGCCCGTCGGTGATCCAGCGATGTGGCCCGGGAGCGGCCTGTCGGTACGGACAGAGGCGTTGTGCGCCGGGCCGCTGCTGCCTTCCCGGGTCGGGGCCGGATCGGGTGGGTCGGCCGGTTCACCCGACCGTCCACGGGACGCTGACCGGTGGTCAGTCATTGGCGGGACGGCTCCCCCGCGGGGCGGTGGGGGCGACCGTCCGGGCCCGGGTGGCCTGCCCGGCCGCGGTCGGCGTACGTCGCCGGGCGCAGGTCCCGGCAACCCTTCGGAACTGTGTAGACTGTGGCTTGCCCGTGCGATGCTCGTCCCTGCGACGAACTGCACTGGCACTGCCGCCTTAGCTCAGTCGGCCAGAGCGACGCACTCGTAATGCGTAGGTCAAGGGTTCGATTCCCTTAGGCGGCTCAGACAAGGCCCAGGTCATATAGCTCATGACCTGGGCCTTTTGCCATTCCTTGACGTGTGAGCAGGCGTCAGCGACGCGCTACAAGATCGCTTGCGCGAGCGATGCGTGAGCACTGGTGTTGATCTTGGTTGGCCTTTGGTCTTCTTGGCCTTGGACTTCGCCTTCTTCGCGGCCTTCCGCTTGGCCTTCTCGGCTTCGCAGCAGCCTTGGTGTGAGCCTGGGCTTCGGTCTTCCGCTGGAGGGGGACGAGCTTCGCGGCGTCCTCGGCGGCCGCGGCGGCGTCCTTGGCGATGTCGGCAGGACGCCGACGTAGATGTCCGAGGTGATCTTGATGGAGGAGTGGCCGAGCATTTCGGACACCACCTTCATGTCGACCCCGCCCGCGAGCGCAAGGGTGGCTGCGCCGTGGCGGAGGTCGTGCAGGCGGCTCGGCAGCAGGCCGGACGAGGCGACCGGGCGCGGCGAGCAGTGCGCGGCTGTCTCACGCGTGGCACGCTCCCGCGCTCCGGAACCAGTAATGACCCAGTAACGAGCCCCTCCTAGCGTTCGCTTCCTCCCTTACCGTCTCAGGAGGAGCACCCGGATGCACCTGCCCCGCCACCGCCGGCGCAGATCTGCCGTGTGGGCGACGGCCGCTCTCACCTCGGCCGTTCTGCTGACCGGTCCGCTGCCCGCCGCGGCCGCTGACAGCACCCCGTCACCCAAGATCGATTCCACTCTGCTCGACGCCGTGAAGGGCGGCGGTGAGGCATCGTTCTTCGTCGTCCTCAAGGGCCAGGCAGACCTGTCCGCCGCCCACGGCAAGACGTCGCACGCGGCCAAGGCCAAGGCCGCCTACGACCAGTTGCGCACCACGGCTGAGGACGGCCAGCGTTCGCTGAACTCCTTCCTCGACAAGAAGAAGGTCGGCCACCGGGACTTCTGGATCGCGAACGCGGTCTATGTCACCGGCGACCAGGCGCTCGTCGACCAACTCGCCCAGCGCTCGGACGTCGCGAGGATCGTCAAGGAGCAGACGTACAAGCTCGACGACCTGGAGAGCCGGACCGGGAACGTCGAGACGCAGGCCGCGACGGAGAGCGCCGTCACGGCGGCCCAGGCAGCCGCGGACGACGACGGGACCCCCGAGTGGGGCGTCGCCGACATCGAGGCCGACAAGGTGTGGAAGGACTACGAAGACCGCGGCGAAGGCATCGTCGTGGCCAACGTCGACTCCGGCGTCCAGTACGACCACCCCGACCTGGTGGCGAACTACCGCGGCAACAACGGCGACGGCTCCTTCACCCACGACTACAACTGGTTCGACGCGACGGGCGAGTGCCCGACGGCCGCGCCGTGCGACAACAACGGGCACGGCACCCACACCATGGGCACCATGGTCGGCAAGGGCGGCGTCGGTGTCGCCCCGGGCGCGAGCTGGATCGCCGCCAAGGGCTGCGAGTCGGAGAGCTGCTCGGACGCGTCGCTGCTCGCGGCCGGCCAGTGGATCCTCGCGCCGACCGACCACAACGGGCAGAACCCGCGCCCCGACCTCGCACCGAACATCGTCAACAACTCCTGGGGCGGCGCCGAGACCGCGTTCTACCAGGACATCATCGACGCCTGGAACGCGGCGGGCATCTTCGAGGCGTTCGCCGCCGGGAACGACGGCGACGGCACCACCTGCTCCACCACGCACGCTCCGGGCTCGCAGGCCGACACCTACGGCGTCGGTGCCTACGACGCCAACGGCACAATCGCCTCGTTCTCGGGCTTCGGCCCGTCGCCGACCGACGGCTCCGAGAAGCCGAACATCTCGGCACCCGGTGTCGACGTCCGGTCCACCTGGCCGAACAACACGTACAACACCATCTCCGGTACGTCGATGGCCACACCCCACGTCGCCGGCGCGGTGGCGCTGCTGTGGTCGGCCGCGCCGTCCCTGATCGGCAACATCGACGCCACCCGTGAACTGCTCAACGAGGGCGCGCGCGACGTCGACGACACGCACTGCGGCGGCACCGCCGCCTCCAACGACGTGTGGGGCGCGGGCAAGCTCGACATCTACAACTCCGTGGAGAAGGCGCCGCACACCGCCGCGACCGTGACCGGCACGGTCACCGACTCCGCCACCGGCGCCGCCCGCCCTGCCCGGCCTCACCGTGCAGGCCACCGACGCGGCGGGCAGCGTCCGCACCGTCAAGACGGTGGCGGGCGGCGCCTATCGCCTGACGCTGCCGGAGGGCACGTACTCGTTCGCGCTGAGCGGCTACGGCTACGCGCCGAAGACCGTCACCGGCGTCGTGGTCACCCAGGGCGAGGCCCTCGTCCGCGACTTCGCACTCGACGCGGTGACCTCGCACAAGGTCTCCGGCACCGTCCTCGACGTCCAAGGCCGGCCGCTGGCCAAGGCCACCGTGTCGGTCGACGGATCGCCGGTCGCGCCCGTCACGACCGACACCAGCGGCGCGTTCACGCTGCCCGAGGTCGCCAACGGCAGCTACACGCTGTCCGTGACGCCCGCCGCCCCGGTGCTGTGCAACGGTGCGTACCACGGCTCCCTGGTCGTGGACAGCGACGAGACCGCGCGGATCAAGCTCCCGGCGCTGACCGACGCGTTCGGCAACTCCTGCACCCCGGCCGCCTATTCATGGATCAAGGGCACCACGAGCGTGGCGCTCACCGGTGACGAGGACGCCACCACGATCAGCCTGCCCTTCGCGGTGAACCTGTACGGCGTCTCCTACACCAGCGCCTCGATCACCACGAACGGCCTGATCAACTTCCTGGAGCCGCGCATCGGGGACTACGACAACACCCCGCTGCCGACCGCCGCCCGGCCCAACGGCGTCGTCGCCGCCCTGTGGGACGACCTGGTCCTGGACAAGAAGTCCAGCGTCCAGACGGCCACCACCGGTGCCAAGGGCAACCGGCAGTTCGCCGTCGTGTGGACCAACGCCGCCTACGCCGCCCAGTCCGGCGCACGCGCCACCTTCGAGGCGGTCTTCGACGAGGCCACCGGCTCGGTGACGCTCCAGTACAAGACCGTCGACGACCGCGGCGCGAGCGCGACCGTCGGCATCGAGAACCAGTCCGGCACCGACGGTCTCCAGTACGAGTTCAACCAGGCGGTCGTCACCGCCGGTTCGGCCGTCCACTTCGCGCAGGGAGACAACGCATGAGAGCGCACGACTCGCGGCGGGCCCTGCGGCTCGCCTCCATGCTGGCCGTGGCCGGCCTCGCGCTGACCGCGGCCCCGCACGCCCTGGCCGCCGGCGCGGACGCCGACGCGTCGGTCATCAAGCTGACCGGCGCCCAGGGCAAGGCGCTGGCGGACCGCCTGCAGACCGAGCTGTACGGCGACGACGCGGCCTCGACCGACGGCACCGGCGCGACCACCGGAACCGGTGCGACCGACGGGACCGGCACCGGCAGGACGGACGCGCCGACCCCGGACGCCTCGGGTGGCGCCTCCACCGACACCGTCCAGCCGATCACCACCACCAGGAAGTCGACGATCGAGGGCGTGCGCGGCCTGGCGGCCACCGTCCCCGTCGGTAACAGGAAGGGCGACTACTTCACGCTGCACAGCCTCGGCCACGTCGCGCGCAGCGCCGCCGACGGCACGCCGCAGTGGAGCCGCGACATCGCCTCGCTGACGGCCGACTGGAAGGTCAAGCACCTTCGCCCGTGGGACACCGAGTTCTATCCGCCGCTGCTGATGATGGGCTACAACGCGGTCAGCCCCTTCACCCCGAACTCCGGTCAGGGGTACGACACCGGCGACCTCACCGGTGACGGCATCCCTGACGTCGCCTTCTCGGCGAGCCTCGGCATGGTCCCGCCGGCCGGAGTCGTGTTTCCCGGCACGACGTTGACCAAGGGCACGATCGTGACCGTCCTGGACGGCGCGACCGGGAAGACCCTCTACTCGAAGGTGTACGCCTTCGCGTCGCTGGTGAAGATCGTCGACGGCGCGCTGCTCGTCGGTGACGCACCCTCGGAGAACGGCTCCGCAGCCGCGACCGGCACGACCCGGCTGACCGGGACCCGTTTCTCGTACGCGGACGGCGCGCTCACCGAGTCGAGCACCTGGATGTACGACACCGGCACCACCACGGGCTCCAACTGGGCGTCCGTCCAGGACCTCGGCGGTGGCCGGGCGGCCGTCTCCTGGGACCTGGCGAAGACCGCCACCAGCGCCTCCCGGGGCCGCACCGTCGTCCTCGACACCAACGACGGCTCGGTGCAGTGGCAGACCGACAGCTCCCTGTACAGCCGCCAGCTGCGGCTGGACACCGGCCGGGGGCAACTGGTCGCCGTGGAGCAGTCCGACATCAGCGACGGCGTGCGGTACGAGGTCGCCGCCTACGACCTGGCCGACGGCCGCCGCACCACGCTGGACGGCCGCGTGAACGTGCTGCCCACCGCGTTCACGGTCGGCGACCTGTCCGGCGACACGGCCGACGAGTACATCGTCAGCGAGTCCTCGCTCACGGACAACCTGTTCGTGAACGCGAGCACGATCCGGGTGCTGGACGGCGGCGACCCGCAGACCGCGCTGTGGCAGTACACGACCAAGCGGGCCGCGGACAACGGACAGGACGGCCCCAGCACCTGGCGGCTCGATGTCGTGGGCAACAGGCTGGTCGCGACGGGACAGGACGACACGGACATCGGCAAGGCCGTGAACACCGGGGGCCGGTACGGGTCGCTGACCGTGTTCAACGCCAAGGGCAAGGTGGCCTGGCGGACGTCCGGCGCCACGGCGTCGCCCGTCTTCGACGACATCTACAAGGACGCCGACGGCCGGCACATCCGCACCGTCGACGCGGATCAGAACGTCCGCACGTACGACCTCGCCGACGGCACCCGGCAGCAACTATCGCCGCTGCAGGGCGACATGGCGTACGCGCAGATGCTCGACATGGACGGCGACAAGAAGCTCGATCTCGTCGAGGGCGGCCAGTCCGACGGCGTGTGGGCGTACTCCGGCACCTCGCTGGTCGGCGGCACGCCGAAGAAGCTGTGGCAGGCCACCGTGCCCGGCGCGGTGCACCGCATCGAGGTCGCGGACGTCACGGGCGACAAGACCCCGGAGATCGTCGTCGCCGCGGACAGCGCCGTTGTCGTGCTCGACTCCAGCACCGGCGCGGTGCTGAGGACGATCGACGGCGGCAGCCAGTACGTCCGCTCGGTCGTGCTCGCCGACCTCGACGGCGACGGCAAGAAGGAGATCCTCGTCCCGACCGACGCCCTGCGCGTCTACAAGGGCGACGGCAAGCCGCTGTGGACGTACGCGGCGCCCGCGAGCGCCGGCAGCGTGTACTTCGCCGACCCCTCGGTGAACGACGGCAGGGTGTACACCCAGTACGGCGGCGCCGGCGCCTTCGATGTCACGAACCCCGTGGTCAAGGCGGTCGCGCTGGACGGGGCGACCGGCACCCTGGGCTGGGACATGACGCCGACCGCCCCGGCGGACGCCCAGGACGGCATCCGCGGTGCGCTGCTCGACCACGCGGTCTACGCCTCGGCGAACACCCCGTACGCCGACGGCCACGCCGTCGCCTACACCTGGGTCGCCTGGACGCCGATCCACACCACCAGCGGTGACTTCATGTCGCCGAGCAACGTTGTGGAGATCCGCGACGGCCGCACCGGGGAGCTGTTGCACACCGCGACCACCGGTGGCCTGTGGACCCACGGCGGGTACTTCGACGGCGACGGGGTGCTCATGGAGGCCGGCACCGCGTCGGTCTACTCCTTCGGCGCCGGCGGTGCGGACACGCGGACCGTGTTCCTCCCGCCGACCCACACCGCGGGCTGGATCACCGGACCCGGGGGGCGGAAGGTCGGCATCACCGGGTCCGAGGGCGGCGCCTACCTGTGGGACCCGGCCACGTTCGTCAGCGACGGGATGCACTCGGACTACGTCGGTAAGACGGCGGTCGAAGGGGGCTCCCGCAACTACGTCGCCGGCGATCTCGACGGGGACGGCGTGGACGAGATCGTCATGCTCAACTTCGACGACCGGGGCGTGAACGAGACGGCCGAAATGATCGGGGGTGGCTACCTGATCTCCAACCAGAGCATCCACGAGGTGTCGACGTACAAGCTCTCCTGAGCCGCAGCCCAGGCGCGTCCCGAACGCGCACGGTGGGCCGGGACCCCCAGGTCACCGCAGGGGTCCCGGCCTGCTGCACCACCTCCGGCATTCACGGCGCACTCGATTACAGTGGGCGCCCTCATGGACGCACGGCACAGCACGGAGGGTGGGACGCCCGCCCCGCCTGTGCTGAGGCTGTACCTTTTCGGTGGTTTTCGTGCCGAACGTGACAGTGGGCCTGCGCTGGCCGAACGGTGGCCGCGCCCCAGCGCCCGCGCGCTGGTGAAACTGCTTGCCGTCATTCCCGGGCACGGGCTCCACCGCGAGCAGGCGATGGACGTCTGCTGGCCCGACGCGGATCCGCAGGCCGCGGCAGGCAGCCTGCGGGTCGCCCTGCACGCTGCCCGCCGCGCCCTCGAACCCGAGCTTCCGCCGCGCGCCGCCTCCTCCTATCTCGTGTCCGACGGAGCCATGCTGCGGCTCGACCCAGCCACAGTGTGGATCGACGCCGACCACGCCGAATCGGCGGCCCGCGACGCCCTCGTCTCCGGTGACCCGGCCCGGCTGGCCTCCGCCCTGGAGGAGTTCGGTGGCGAGCTGCTGCCGGAGGACCGGTACACCACCTGGGCGCAGCCGCGCCGGGACGGGCTGACCCGGCTGCGCGAGGAACTGCTGCTCGGACTCGCGGCCGCGCACCTGGCGCAGGGCGCCGTGCATGAGGCGGTCGAGGTCGCCGAGCAGGTGCTGGCGGCCAGCCCGGCCGAGGAACTCGCCCACCGGGTGCTCATGGAGGCGTACATCCGGCAGGGACTGCGGCGGCGCGCGGTACGCCAGTACCACCTGTGCCGGGAGGCACTTGACGCCGAACTGGGTGTGCGGCCCGGACCGGAGACGGAGCGGCTGCACCGCACCGCGCTCGCCGCCAGGCCGGTGACGATGGCCTCAGCGCCGGCGTCCGCCCCCGCGCTGCCCGCCGTCCTGCGGGGGAGGCTCAGCACGCCGCTGCGCGGCCGCGACGACCTGCTGGCCGGGCTGCTCGCCGAGGAAGGGCCACCCGTGCGGCTGCTCACCGGCGAGGCGGGAGTCGGCAAGACGCGGCTGGCCGGCGAGGTCGCACGCCGGGCCGCCGGCTCCGGGGCGGCCGTGCTCTGGGGCGGCGGCCACGACGCGGAGGGCCACACTCCGTACGGGGCGTTCGCCGAGGCGCTCAACGGGTGGCTCGCCGCACGGGACACCCATGAGCGCGCCCTCGTCGGCGCCGAACATCCCGAGCTGGCGGCGTTCCTGCCCGCGCTGGGCCGCGCCGGGGACGGCGTCGAACGCAGCCCGGAGGAGGAGCGCGACCGGCTGTTCGGCGGCACCGCCGCCCTGCTCGGCGAACTGGCCTCCGCCCGCCCGGTGCTGCTGGTCCTCGACGATCTGCATGCCGCCGACGCGGGGTCGTTCCAGCTGCTGAGCCACCTCGCCCGCCGCTCGGCGGACGCCGGGGTCCGGCTGCGTTTCCTGGTGTCCTGCCGCGAGGAGGAGCTGCCCGACGGAGACCCGCGCCGGACCGGTCTGGCGGCGCTGGTGCGGCACGGACTCGCGGTCCGGGTGGAGGTCGGGCGGCTGGACCGGGAGGCATGCCTCGCGGTCGCGGCGGACGCCCTCGCGGGGAACGGCGGCGGTGCCGTGCGGGGCGCCGGGCAGGACAGCGGCCGGGACGTGGCTCCCGAGGCGGTGAGCGGCGCCGCGGGGGCCGCCGGGCGGCTGGCCCGGGTGTGGGAACTCTCCCTCGGCAACCCGCTGTTCGCCATCGAGCTGGCGCGCGGACTCACCCACCCGGAGCCCGGTTCCGGCGCCGTGGCGCCCGACAGCGTGCGGCAGCTCGTCGCCGAGCGGCTCGGACGGCTCGACCAGGACACCCGGCGGATCGTCGAGGCGCTGTCCGCCGCGGGCGGCGAGACCGCGCTGTCCGAACTCCTGGACGTGGCCGAGTACGGGCTGCACCCGCCGGTCGCCGGGGCGGCCGCCGCCGACGCCCTGGAACGGGCCATCTCCGTCTCGCTGGTGGAGGAGCGCCAGGTCGTCGTGGACGGCCGGCCCGAGGCCGGTGTTGCTTTCCGCCATCCTGTCGTCCGCCTGACCTGCTACGACCGGCTGACGACGGTACGCCGACGCCAGCTGCACGCGGCCTTCGCCCGGACCGTGCTGCGCCGCCGGCCCGACGCCGTCGACGAGCTGGCCTCGCACTTCGCCCGCGCCGACGACGCGCGTGCCGCCGAGTACCTGCGCCGGGCGGCCGAGCGGGCCGCCGCCCTCTACGCCAATGACACCGCCGACCGCTACTACCGTGAGCTGGTCACCCGGCTCGACGTCGACGCCGCGCACGCCCGTCTCGCGCACAGCGAAGTCCTGGGCCGAATGGGGCAGTTCACGGAGGCGGCCGACGTGCTGCGCCGTGCCCTCGCGGAGTTCGTACGCCGGGGGGACCACGACGACACGGTTCTTGCGGCGGCGCATCTCGCGGACAATCTGGCCAAGGCCGGGGCCACCCGGGAAGCTGCGTCGGTCCTGCGGTCGCACGCCGTCACGGCCGCCACCTCGCCCGGCTCTGCCGCCCGCCACCACCTCGCCCTCTCCCTGGTCGGAGGGATCCTCGGGCGGTACGAGGAGGCGTACGCCTCGGCGCTGAGCGCGCTGGCGCCGGCCTGCCGGGTCCCGGGTCCGGTGGGCATGGCGTTCCAGGCCCGCAGCTACATCGTCCAGGCCCGCAACCTGGCCCTGGACGGCCGGTTTCACGAGGCGCGCGAGGCCGCCGACCTGGCGCTGGGCCCGGCCGAGGCATCCGGGGACCCAACCATGATCGTCGCGGCGCTGTCGACCCTGCGGGAGAACGAGCGCCGCGCCGGGCGGCTGCACGAGGCCGTCGCGTCCGGGGAGCGCGCCCTCACACTCGCCGAGCGGTCCGGCGACCCCACCGCCGCCGCGTTCGAGCGCGCCAATCTCGCCGAACTGCACATGCTGCTGGAGGAGTCCCCGGCCGCCGCGGACCTCGCGGAGGCCGCAGTGCGGGGCGCCGAGCCGGAGGACGCCTGGTGCCTGCCGTACGCGCTGGCGACGCTGGCACGGATCCGGCTGCGCACCGGTGCCACCGCGGAGGCCGAGGACCTCCTCCGCCGGGCAGAGTCCGCCGCCGCGGCCCCCCGGGACCGGCAGGCCGGCCTGGAGATTCGCGCAGCGCGGGCCGAACTCGCGCTGCGCACCGGTCGTCCCGACAAGGCGCTGACCGCCCTGGAGGGGGTGGCGGACGATGCGCCGGTGCTGGCCGCGTGGGGCGAACTGCTGTCGGGACGGGCGGAGTCCGCGCGACGCCGGGCCCTCGCGGAGGTGGCGAGGGCAGGCCGGACAGGCGAGCGGCTGGCCGAGGTGGAGGCGAACATCGCCCTCGGCGCGGCCCTGTTCCGGCTCGGCGAGGCCGACCGCGCGAAGGGCACCCTGGCGCAGGCCGAAGAACTCGCCGCCCGCCTGAACTACCCGGCGGGCCTGAGCCGTGTCGCGGCGGCACGCCGTCTCGCGGGCGGCGGAGAACCCGACGACCTCTGGTAGCCGGCCCGCGGTCATGGGACGTCCTGCCTGCGAGTGCTGCGTGAGCGGGGTGGGTGACACCGGAGCGGACCCGCTGTCGCGGTGATCACCGGTGCCGCCCCCGGGGCCTCCCCGGTCGACGTGCGGCCACCCTCGATCTAGGCTGGTTCTGGGGGTAGGGGCCGCCGTAGGGCCGCCCGACCTGGCACTTTGTGCCGAGCCACGCTGCCGGGGGTTGCCTCCGGGCCACTGCGGGAGCCGGGCACACGGCCCGCTTCCGTGACGAGTGAGGCCCGCGGGCAGAATCTGCCATTCTCTCTCTCTGCGACCAGGGGGTCGCCATGAAGAAGGCCAGTCGGATACGCCATCAAGCCGGGGCCGTCATAACGGCGGGACTGATGAGCACGATGCTGGCGACGAGCGCCTCTGCCGCCGTCTCCTCCATAAGCCCCAGCGATCAGCAGGCCATCGTCAACGAGACCAACGCCCTTCGTGAGCAGGCCGGCGCACCGCCGCTGAGCTGGGACGACGGCGTCGCCGCCGCGGCGCAGAGCTGGGCCGACAACCCGCTGTCCACGCCGAACGGCCCCGGTTCGCTGGGACACTCCCCGTCGTTCAACGGCGCCGAGAACATGTCGACCGCTGGGCCGGCCGCGGCCACCGGGCAGTGGGCCGCCGAGAAGAGCAAGTACGACGCCGACCCCAACCATGACCCCAACAGCAGCGGCTACAAGACGCAGTGGGGCCACTACTGGAACATGATCCAGAGCCGGTTCACCAAGATCGGCTGTGGCGCACGGTCCGGTGTGACGGTCTGTCAGTACAGGCCCTGACCCATCGGCACGTGACGCCCCTGCAGCAGGGGCGTCACGTGCCGCTCGAAGGACGGCGCCCCCGGCAGCCCGCCCAGAGCGCCGTGTGGAGCGACCCCCGCTGGGGCCCGAACCCCCTCGGTCGGCCGGGTCGAACGCCGAGCCCGGGCTCAGCCGTGGGCCTGCTGGGCATGCTTGGGCAGAAGGCCGACCAGCAGCAGCGTCAGGACGTTCAGGCCCGCGGCGATGCCGAAGACCAGCTCTGCGGCCGCGAGATAGGAGTGGAGCGACGGGTGCCCGACCCGGGCGAGGAACACCGTGCCGAGGGCGGCGACACCGATGGCGCCGGCGAACTGCTGGACGGCGTTGAGCAGGCCCGCGCCGGTGCCGACCTCTTCGGCGGTGGCGTCGCCGATGATGAAGTCGACCAGCGGGACGAACACCAGCCCCGAGCCGAAGCCGGTGAGCAGCAGCGCGGGCGCCAGCTTCCAGACGGTGATGCCGTCGCCCCAGTGGGCGACGGACCACCACAGGGCCAGCAGGCCGATTACGGCGATGGAGAGCCCCAGGTGCAGGGTGGCGCGCCCCAGTTTCTCGGCGAGCACGGCGCCCGCGAGCAGGACGGCGACGGCGGTGCCGAGGGCCCAGGGGATCAGCGTGAGGCCGGTGCGCAGCGGCGTCCAGTGCATGCCCTGCTGCAGCAGCAGGTTGATGACGAGGACGAACGCGCTGAGTGATGCGTAGAACCCGGCCACGATCACCAGGCCGACGACAAAGCTGCGCTTGCGGAAGAGCGACGGTGTGATGACCGGGTGCCGGCTGTGCCGTTGGGAGGCGACGAACAGCGTGAGCAGCACGATTGCGGCGGCCATCATGGCGTAGGTCCAGGCGGGCCAGCCGAGGTCGCGTCCCTGGATGAGCGGCACGATCAGCAGGGCCGAGGCCGCGGTGAGCAGGCCGACGCCGGTGAGGTCGAGGCGGGCGGACCGGTCCTCCCCGCCGTGGTGGGGCAGGACGCGTCGGCCGAGCGCGGCGGCGATGACGCCGAAGGGGACGTTGATCAGGAAGATGGAGCGCCACTGGCTGCCGAACAGGTCCAGGTGGAGCAGCCAGCCGGCCAGGATGGGCCCGGCCACCATGGTCAGGCCCATCAGCGGGCCGACCGGGGTGAGCGCCCTGCGCAGGTGCTGGGGCGGGAACACGACCTTCACGAGGGCGAGGCCCTGCGGGATCATGACCGACCCGCACAGGCCCTGCAGCGTGCGGGCGACGATCAGGAAGACCGTCCCGGGGGCGAGGCCGCAGGCCAGCGAGGCCAGGGTGAACCCGGTCATGCCGAGCAGGAACAGCCGTCGGCGCCCGAGCAGGTCCCCGAGCCGTCCCGAGGTGACCAGGCCGAGCGCGAAGGCCGTGGTGTAGGCGCTCAGCACCCACTGCACCGTCACCTGGCCGCCGCCGAGGTCGGCGCGGATGGACGGGCCGGCGAGGTTGGCGACGCTGGAGTCGATCAGATCCATGAGGTCGGCCAGGATCACGACGGCCAGGACGAGCCACGCGGTGCGCAGCGGGAGCGTGCTGGTGGTGGGCGCTTGAGAGGTGCGCTGGTCAATGGACACGAACACCGTTCTACATTGGATCGTCGTTCCGAACAATACGAACGGCGTTCTTGTGACACGGAACACTGTTCGTCGATTGCTAGACTGCCCTTATGTCACCGACTCCGCAGCAGCGGCGCGCAGCGCGGCACCAGCTCGGCGCCGACCCGAGCGCATCCGCGACCCGGCGCGGGCCGTCCGGCGGGCGCAAGAAGCCGATCACGGTCGAGGCCATCATCAGCACCGCGTTCGGCATCGTGGAGAGCGAGGGCTACGAAGCCCTGACCATGCGGCGCCTGGCCACTGCACTGGAGACGGGACCGTCGTCCCTCTACGCCCACGTGGTCAACAAGGAGGACCTGGACGAGCTGCTCATCGGCCGTCTGTGCGCCGGGATCGACCTGCCCGAGCCGGACCCCGCCCACTGGCGGCAGCAGATCATCAGCGTCTGCACCCAGCTGCGCGACCAGTATCTGCGCTACCCGGGCATCTCCCGGGCGGCCTTCGCCGCCGCTCCGTCCAACCTGGACACGCTGCGCGTCGGCGAGGGAATGCTCGCCATCCTGCTCGCCGGTGGCATCGACCCGCAGGCCGCCGCCTGGGCGATCGACTCACTGACGCTCTATGTCAACGCCTACAGCCTCGAGGTCTCCCTGGCGGACAGACGGCTCGGCCGCAGTGACGACGACTGGGTCGTCAGCCGCGACGAACTGCTGCGCCGGTTCGCCGCACTGCCCGGTACCTTCCCCCGGACCAAGCGCTACGCCGCCGAGCTCACCGCCGGAACGGTCCATGACCGCTTCGACTTCACCCTCGGGCTGATGATCGACGGGCTGCCGGGTTCACGGCGGGATCTCTGACCAGGGCCTGACTCCACGCCTGCCGCACCGGCGGTCAACCCCCCTGAGGCCGCCGGCCGTGCAGCCGGCGCGGGGCGCCCGGAGTGTCCGGCGGCTTCGAGCCGGGCCGGCCCCCTCCTGCATACCGGAGATCGTGACGACTGTGCACAGGTGCAGAGCGCGCGTGCGGCGTCCTCATGCAGGCCGAGACCTGACGGGCCGCCCTCTGCCGGGCGCGAAGGCGCCAGGATTCCGCGCCCGCCTGCGCGGCATCGCGCCGACCCGATGGCCGCTCAGCGATCGGCGCTGCCGGGCGGGACGACCCACCGCGGGGATGCACCGCCGGACTCCCGGTGGTCCTGCGGGGCCTCGGCGGCCCTGACGGCCCATGGGAACGGCCCAGGTCACATCGAGTGACCTGGGCCATGGTCATTCGCGCCTTCGGCGGTGCATCAGCGTCGTGGTCGACGAGGGCTGGCGCGGGGGCCGGGGGAGCGAAAGGGGAGGGCCGGTGAGAGCCGGGGTGCCTGCTGCCGTCCTGCCGTGGTGGAGGCGGGTGCGGCGGTCGGGAGCCGGCCGGGGGCTCAGGGCATGGACGGCGAGAAACGGCCGGTGTTGTATCCCATGTGGGGGGAGGCCGAGAGGCGGGAGTGCCAGCCGACGGCCTCGGGCTGGGTGCGGGGGATGTCCGAGGCCACCAGCGTGGCCAGGTCGACGTAGGCGTCCCGGGTCTTGGCCTTCATCTTGTCCAGGTCCACCTCCGCGCCCGCCGCGAGGTGCTCGTCGAACGGGATGACGACCACGCCGCGGCAGCGCGCGCTGAAGTGGGAGACGATCTCGTCCACCTTGATCATCTTGCTGGTCTTGCGGGTCTCGGACACCACGGTGATGGCGCGCTGGACGAGGTCGGTGTAGCCGTGCGCATTGAGCCAGTCCAGGGTGGTGCTGGCGCTGCTTGCGCCGTCCACGCTGGGTGTGGCGACGATGATCAGCTGGTCGGAGAGGTCGAGGATGCCGCGCATGGCGCTGTGCAGCAGGCCGGTTCCGGAGTCGGTCAGGATGATCGGGTAGTGCTGACCGAGGCAGCCGACGACCTGCCGGTAGTCCTCGTCGTTGAACGCCGTGGAGACGGCGGGGTCCACATCATTGGCGAGGATTTCCAGACCGCTCGGGGCCTGGGAGGTGTAGCGGCGCACCGCCATGTAGTTGTTGAGCTGCGGGATCGCGGCCACCAGGTCACGGATGGTCGCATTGCTCTCGCGGCGTACCCGGCCGCTGAGGGTGCCCGCGTCCGGGTTGGCGTCGATGGCGACGACCCGGTCCTGGCGTTCGACGGCGAGGGTCGCGCCCAGCGCGGTCGTGGTGGTGGTCTTGCCGACGCCGCCCTTGAGGCTGATGACGGCGATCTTGTAGCAGTTCATGACCGGGGTGCGGAGGGTGTCCATCTTCTGCCGGTACTCGCGCTCGCCTGCCCTGGCGCCGATCCGCAGCCAGCCGACGCCCCGGCGCTCGTTGTCCTTGCGCAGCAGGCGGTCGGAGGACAGGTCGGCAGTCGAGCCGTAACCGAGCGACGCACCGTGGCCGGGCGCGTACACCGACGCCCAGTCCGCGGGGCCGTGCGCCTGGAAGGGCTGCGAGGGTGTGGGGGGCCTGACCTGAAACTGCGGCTGGTGCGGAGGCTGCGGCAGGTGGGCGCAGGAAGCCGCGGCGGGTGCTCCGCCGAGGTCGCTGCCCCGCGGCGCCAGGGCGGAATCCCTGATGTCGAGGTGGTTCGGCAGATACTCGTTGGCCCGCTCGGGCACGGCGGCCGCCGGTGCGGCGGACTGGGGCCCGTTTGCCACATACCAGACCGGTGGCGTGTAGTCAGGTGGCTCCGGCCATTCCATTTCCTTGGCGTGGCCGACGCAGGTGCCGGGGTCGTTCGTCACGTTCGTTGCTCCTTGTTGCTGAGATGGGTCGTTCATCGGGATGCGGGGCCACGTCGGTCCCCGGTCATCAGTCCACCCGGCGCGCCGGGCCGAGTACCTGGGCTTCGTCGGCGGTGGGAGCCGCAGAGAGGAAGTGCCGGGACTGGCGGTCGGCCCAGAGGGTGGCGTCGTCGCCGAGACCGGGGAGCGCCGCCGCCTCCCTGGGGTTCAGCCGCAGGACCTCGGCTATTCGGCCGGCCTCCTGGGGAGCGACCCGTTGGACGCCCACCAGGTCCGCCTCGGACAGTTGGTGCTCCGCTCCGGCTCCGAAGTAGGGCAGCAGCGTCAGCACCGTCTGCCACGGGCGCGGCGGGACCGCGGCAGTCGCGGGGTGCGGGCCGCAGTCGCGGACGATCAGCAGCGGGCCGGCAGCTGAAGCCGTTTGAGGAGTGAGCCGGCCGATCGGATGGACCTCCAGGCGCAGCCGGCCTCCGTCCGCCGCCCGGGCGACGGGGTTCCAGGCGTGGCTGCGACCGGTCTCGACCGCTATACGGGCACCCGCCGTGCCGGCCCGCAGGGCGATCAGCTGGGCAGCCCACAGCCCGCCGACCAGTACGACCCCGTACGGGGACGGGCGGAGCAGGCCCTGGGCGGCGTCCTTGCCGTCCGCGCGGGTCAGCATGCCGGTGCTGCTGATGGAGAGCCCGAGGGTCTCCAGGTGGTTCCGGCTCAGCAACTGCTTCTGCCAGCGCGGCGCCTGCTGCAGCATCGGGTGCGGCAGCTGGCCCCGCCGGCTGTCGCCCCGGAAGTGCCGCGGGTGCAGACCGCGGTAGCCCTTGGGGACACCTCTCGCCTGCCCGATCCCGGGCTGTGTCTCGATCCGGCTGTGCACCCGGTATCTGCCGGTGTTCAGATTGCGGGTGGACCGCAGCTGGATCTTCAGCGGACCGATGAAGGAATAGCGTTGCGCTGTGGCGTACTCGCGCACCTTGTCGGCCAGTTCCTCGCCGAGCACGTCCAGATATGTGCTGTGTCGTTCAAAGTCGTCCGAACTGAGCTCGACCAGGAAGTTGTTGGGCGCGACGATGCGGTCCCGGCTCCAGATCCTGGCGTTGATGTCGCATTCGCGCTGAAGCACGCTGGCGAACTCGAACGGCTGCGCAGCGGACTTGAACGCCTTGGCGAAGACTCCGTTGACCAAGGCCTCGAGGCGTTGGTCGAGCTTGTTCAGGGCACCCACTGGGCAACCCCTTCCCCCGGGTGTGCGTCCCTCTGTCATGCGGCCATAGGGTGACCCGGCTTGTGTTACTAATAGGATTTTTATGCTCACTCTGAGTCGCCGATGCGGGCGTGTCGCCCTGGATCCACCTGATTGGCGCACGTGGTGGGTGGGGGCGGCGCGGTCCGGTCCCAGGTGTCCGCTTCCGCGTGGGCCGGACCAGGCGAGATGCCCCCGGGGTCACGGGTCCCGACATGACGGCGCCCCGGGCCGTCCTGACGGCCCGGGGCGCTTGTGCGGGAATCGGTCAGCGAGTGCGGCCCGCCGCGTGGCGGGCCTGCGGTTCGACGTCCTTGCGGGTGGCTGCCAGACGTCCGACCAGGCCGACGATGAGCACCAGGAGGACCAGGCTGACCGGGCCGGTGCCCAGTCCCAGGCCGCCGCGGGCGCGGGAGACGCCCATCCAGTCGGCGAAGGAGGCGCCCAGAGGCCGGGTCACCACATAGGCGAACCAGAAGGCGAAGATCCCGTTCCAGCGCAGCAGCCGGAAGCCCACGGCAGGGACGGCGATCAGGGCCGCGAAGGCGACACCGGAGGAGAGATACCCGAGGTGCAGGGTGACCGCGGTCATGTCGCCGGTGGCGGTGCCGAGCGCGAAGGTCGCCAGGACCGCCGCCCAGTAGAAGAGCTCACGGCGCCGGGTGCGGATGCTGTGCATGGAGAGCGTCCGCTCGGCGGCGTACCAGCAGCCGAAGACGGCGGCCAGGGCGGCGACGAAGAACGCCGTGGAGACCGGATAGGGGACACCCAGCCCGACGTGCAGCACATCCGCCGCCATGGTGCCGAAGACGCTGACCAGGACGATGGCCGTCCAGTAGACCCAGGCCAGATATTGGCGGGCGAGCAGTTGCAGCGTCAGCGAGGCGGCCAGGGCGACACCGGCGAGTCCGACGGCGGGCAGCGGGCCCAGCCGGTGGGCCAGGAAGTCCGATGCGGTCTCGCCCATCCCTGTGGTCAGTACTTTGACGATCCAGAAGTGGAGAGTCACCTCCGGGACCTTGCTCAGGGAGTGGCGAACGGTCGTCGGCGATTCATGGTCAATTGTCCGGCCTGTCGTCATGGCGGACAGGATGGCATCCGGAACAGGGTAGCGTCTACATGACTGTAGACATAGTGCTGCTCACCCGGAATCCGGACCGGACCGCTATTCCTGGCCCTGCTCCGTGTCGGAGCCGGTTCGGTCGGCCAGCCGGGCATAGCGCTGCCGCGCGGCCTGCTGGGTGCCGAGCCCCAGCCCGAAGGCGATCTCCTGCCAGGTCATACCGCGGCCGCGGGCCATCTGGAGGAGCCCCGCCTCCAGCTCGTCCATCTCCGCGCGGACCAGCGGGATCAGGCTGAGGGCGGCGGTGATGTCGGCCCGGTCCACTTCGGGCTCGCCGTCGTCCGGCCGGGCGGCGCCGCTCAGCAGGAACGAGACCAGTCTGACGGCCTCATGGGGCCCGAGGGCGAAGGGGTGGACCTGCCTGCGGCGCTGCTCGTCGGTCGCCGCATGCCGCTCCGCGATACGGAAGAGGGAGGCGGCCACCCGGTGCGCCCGGGCCTGGCCGGGGTGCGGGGCCGCAAAGGGGTCGGCGGGCTGGTCGGGAGTCGTCGGCATGGGTCCAGCATGGGTGGCGTACGGATCGGCGTCAACGGATCGTTGTGAACAGATTGTTTATTCTCGGTCACGGGTGAGGACGGGGCGGATGCGACCGGGCACGTCCTGCCCGGTCAGCCGTTGACGCCGGTGTAGTGGCGCAGCGACCAGTTCCAGAGCCGCAGGGCGACCGCATACGCCGCCAGGCCGACCAGCGGGGAGGCCGCGGCCAGCCACACCGGTGCGCCCAGCGAGGCGGAGTGCCCGGTCAGCACCCCGGCCGGGAGATAGGCGATGAAGGCCAGGGGCAGCACGAAGGTGAAGGCACCACTGACCGCGCGAGGCAGGATGGAGAGCGGATAACTGCCGAAGGTCGCCATCAGCTCGTCCACCCAGGAGCCCCAGTAGGAGGTGGCCGGATAGTGCAGTGAGGCGGCGGCCACCGCGGTGCCGATCGCCCCCTCCACCAGCACGCCGCCCACCACCCCGGCGGCCAGGAAGGCGACCCGCCCCGCCGTCCAGGACAGCGGCGACGCATGGACGGCCACGCTGAACATCGCCACCCCCACCGCCAGGTCGCCGAGGCCGTTGCTGGGGAAGGAAGAGAGCTGCAACTGCCGGTAGACGGGCATAGGCCGCAGCAGATAGCTGTCGATCACCCCCTCCTGCATCAGGAAGGACAGGCTGTTCAAGCGGCCGAGGACCAGCACGTGCAGCGCATGGCTGAACATCCGCATACCCGCGATCAGCAGCACATCCGCGCTGGTCCAGCCGCCCAGCCCGGGGAAGCGGGCGAGCAGCACCGCGGCGAAGACGATCACGGACAGCTGCCAGACCACGCCCAGCGCGATCGTCATCATGAACTCGGCCCGGTACTCCAGCTGGGAGCGGAAGTTGAGCCGGGTGATGCGCCAGGCGACATGCCAGGCGCGTGCGGCGCGGCGGATCCGGTCGGCCTCGGGTGCGGCGGCGGGGGACACGGGCGGTCATCCTCCCTGGGAGACGACGCGGCGCGAGGCGCGATGCCACAGCCAGCGGGTGAGTACGGCCAGCCCCGCCACCCAGGCCGCCTGCACCAGCAGCTCCCGTGGGGCCTGGGAGGCCGGGATGCGGCCGATGTAGAGGGAGAGCGGGGTGTTGAGGGTGGCCTGGAACGGCAGGAAGGAGCTGAGCACGCGGAACCAGCCGGGGAAGAACCAGAGCGGGGCGAAGACACCGGAGAGCAGATTCTGCGCGAACTGCACGATGCTCAGCGCGGCTCCGTCCCGCAGCGTCCAGAAGCAGAGCAGGTCGACCAGCGCGGTGAGGTAGTGCAGCACCAGCTGGCCCAGCAGCAGCGCGGCGGCGAACGCAGCGCCCGCCGCCGCCGAGGGCGGCGGCAGCACGCCGGCGGCGCGGCAGACCAGATAGCCCGCGGCCACCCAGGCGAAGCCGTAGAGCTGGTCGCCGAGGGCGCGCAGCGCGTAGTAGCGGTGCGGCGGCAGTGGGCGCAGATACCAGTAGACGATGGTGCCGAAGTGCAGATGCTGCAGCACCGAATCCCGTCCGGCATGCCGGTCCAGCCCTCGGATCCGGCTCGCCAGCACGGCGAGCACGGCATAGCCCACCGCCTGCTCCCGGTTCAGCCCGGCGGTGCTGGTGGTGTGGGCGTACAGGCCCCGCCACAGGCAGACCACCAGGAACACCTGGACGGCCAGCCGGACCGCCGTCGCGGTGAGCCGGGGCGGGGCGAGCAGCTCGCCGCGCGGAGTGATCCAGGCCGTACGCCAGATCTGCAGCCCCGAGCGAACGGGCTGCGCGGCGGACTGCCGGGCGGGCGGGTGGGCCGGCTGCTGGGCGGTGGCGGTCACCGTACGCCCTGGCGGGCCGACGCCTGGGCCGCACCGCCGCCGTCGCTGCCTCCTGCTGCGCCGCCCTCTGCTGCGCCGCCGCCCGCTTCGGCGCTGTCGCCCGCTTCGGCGCTGTCGTGGCGCAGATAGGCGGCCCGCATCACATCCTCCAGGTCGTTCTCCTCCAGGGCGAGGTCGGCGACCCGGTAGCGTTCGACGACCAGGCGCAGCGCCTGGTGCATGGTGGGCGGTGCGGAGCCGTCCGGGCCGAAGACGGTACGCGGACCGTCCTGGCGCACCACCCGGACACCGGGCGGCAGGCGGGCCGCGTCCAGGCCCGGGTGGTCGAGGGTCGCATGGATCTGCCAGGTGCTGCCGAACCTGCGGCGGATCTCCTCCAGCGGTCCGTCCAGCACCACCCGGCCGTGGTTGATCAGCACCACCCGCTCTGCGAGCCGGGCCACCTCGGTCATGTCATGGGTGGTCAGCAGCACCGTGCGGCCGCGCTGTTCCACCTGGTGCCGCAGAAAGGTGCGCACCTGCTCCTTGACCACCACGTCCATGCCGATGGTGGGCTCGTCCAGGAAGACGATCGGCGGATCGTGCAGCAGCGCCGCCGCCAGGTCGCTGCGCACCCGCTGGCCGAGCGAGAGATGGCGGACCCGGGTGTCCCAGAACTCCGACAGCTCCAGCAGCCGGTCGAACTCGGCAAGCCGCGACCGGTGTGCGTCCTCGGGGACGCCGTAGATGTCGCGCAGCACGGTGAAGGACTCGCGCACCGGCAGGTCCCACCAGAGCTGGGTGCGCTGGCCGAAGACCGCGCCGATGTTGCGCGCGTTGCGTTCCCGCTCCCGGTACGGCACCACCCCGGCCACCCGGGCCTCGCCCGAGGTGGGGGTCAGGATGCCGGTGAGCATTTTGATGGTGGTGGACTTGCCGGCGCCGTTGGGGCCCAGGAGTGCCAGCAACTGCCCCGGTCCGACGCTGAACGACACCTTCTGCACCGCGGTCTTCTCCACCCGCAGCGGATCGACCAGCGACCGCAGCGCCCCGCCGAACCCCGGTCGTCGTACGGAGGTGCGGAAGGTCTTGGTCAGGCCCTGGGCGACGATCCCCTCAGTCGCCCGAGGACTGCTCGGCAACGCTGTCACAGCTGCCCCTCTCCGTCGCCGCCTGAGGCTTCCGCAGTGGACGGCCGGCGGCAACCCAATTTCCGTCCGCCCTGCGGTGAGCCGCGGGCCGCCGCCCCCGGAGGGGCGGCGGCCTGCCATGACTGATGCAGCGTCAGAGTTCGGTCACGGGTAGGAGACCACGTTGGACGGGACGGTCGAGGTACCGGAGGTGGCGCTGCCGGTGCTGTTGACCACGTGGTTGTACTGGCCCATGCCGCCGAGCGAGACCACCAGGGCGTCGTGCAGCTTCACATTGGGCTTGTCGGGGACCTCGAAGCCGTGGTCCATGCGGATGGTGGGGTCGGCGGTGAAGTTGCAGTAGCTGCCGACTCCCCAGGCCTCGTGGGTGTTGACCGAGTCGTCGACCTTGTAGGCGGCGTAGCCCAGAGTGGATCCGTTCTGCACGGCCGCCTGGTTGGGCGCGTCATAGGCGATCTCGTTCTGGAAGAAGATCGTCCTGCCCCGCTCGCCGGACCACTCCACGTCGTACTTCTTGAAGTGCTCCACGAAGAGGCCGGTGGCCAGCACGTCATTGCCGTGCACCAGCAGCCCGTAGTCGGACGGGTTGGTGTTCCAGCCCACGCCGGTGCCGTGGTCGGCCCGCCAGATCCAGGTGTGGTCGATCAGGGTGTTGTTGCTGTTGATCACCATGCCGGTGGTGACGGATCCGGCGCGGGCGCCGCCGACCCGGACGAAGACGTCCTGCACGCTGGTCGGGTCGGCGGAGTGGTCCGCGGAGGCGCCGTCCGGGCCGACCTGGAGCAGCGTCGGCGAGTTGACCGTGCCGGCGTCCAGCAGCAGACCGGCCAGCTTCACCCCGTCGACATCGGCGACCTTGATGGCGGTGACCCCGTTGTCCGGGACCACGGTCGCCAGGCCGAGGCCGAGCACCACGGTGTCGGGCCGGGTGATGTTGATGGTCTGGTCGACGTGGTAGACGCCCGGGGTGAAGAGCAGGTTGAGCCCCTGGGCGAGGGCCGCGTTGATGGTGGCCGCGGTGGCACCGGCCTTCACCACATAGAACTGGCTGAGCGGTATCGAGGTGCCCGCCGGGGTGCCGCTCGCCCAGTCGACGCCGCTGGCGTTGGTGCGCTTGGCGGGCACGAACACCTTGTAGTCACTGCCGTCCAGGTAGAGGAACGGCTTCTCGCGGGAGACCGGGGTGGTGCCCAGGGTGGTGTACGGCGGGTTGGGGAAGCTCTGCGCGGGCGCGCCCTGGACACCGGAGAAGACCTGGTTCCAGACGCCGTTGCTGAAGCCGCCGATGGAGCTGTCGCGGGTGTACCACTGCTGCTGGGAGTAGTTGCCCACGGTGCCGTCGATCTTGCTGTCGGCGATGTAGCCGCCACTGGCCCAGCCGTAGCCGTTGGGGGCCAGGTTGAGGTCGCCCTCGACGTGCATCCGGCGGAACGGGGCGGCCTGGGCGACGGCCCAGCGGTCGCTGCCGCTGACCGGCTTGACCGCGAAGTTCTCGGCGGAGCGCCAGAAGTTCTGGGTGGCGTTGCCGTTGAACCAGCCCGCGTCGACCGTCACATCGCCGTTGATCTGGGTGGCGTCCGGGGAGAGCCCCAGGCCCGCGATCGAGGTGTAGAAGCCGATCTGGGCGTTGAGGTTGCTGTACGTGCCCGGCTTGAACAGGAAGGCGTACCGGCCGTCGCCGAACTGCGCCGACTCCTGCTGCTGGAAGACCTGGTCCAGCTTGGCCTGGATGTTCGGCGTGGACGGGTCGAAGACGATGACGTTGGGGCCGAGGTCGCCGCCGCCCTGGATGGGGCCGGTGGTGCCCCCGGTGCTGCCCCCGGTGGTGCCCCCGGTGGTGGTGCCCCCGGTGGTGCTGCTGCCGGTGTGGACCTGGAACTCCCACAGCGAGTAGCCGTAGCCGGTGGCCCGGGCGGTGCCGTTCATCCGGACGTAGCGGCCGGAGCCGGAGACATTGAGGGTCTCGTTGCCGCCGGTGCTGGTGGTGGTGGAGTAGACGGTGGTCCAGGTGGTGCCGTTGTCGGAGGTCTGGATCTGGTAGGCCTTGCCGTACGCGGTCTCCCAGTTGAGCACCACCTGGCAGATCTGCTGGGTTGCGCCCAGGTCGACCTGGAGCCACTGCGGGTCCGAGGCGGCGGAGGACCAGCGGGTGCCGGTGTCGCCGTCGACGGCGGAGGAGGCCGGGGTGCCGGCGTTCTCCTGGCTGGAGGCGGTGGCGGGTCTGCCCTGGGCGGCGTTGGCGGTACCGCAGGATCCGCCGGGGTTGGTGGCGTCGAACGAGCCGAAGACCTGGAACTCCCACAGCGAGTAGCCGTAGCCGGTGGCCCGGGTGATGCCGTTCATCCGGACGTAGCGGCCGGAGCCGGAGACATTGAGGGTCTCGTTGCCGCCGGTGCTGGTGGTGGTGGAGTAGACGGTGGTCCAGGTGGTGCCGTCGTTGGAGGTCTGGATCTGGTAGGCCTTGCCGTACGCGGTCTCCCAGTTGAGCACCACCTTGCTGATGGTGGCCTGGGAGCCCAGGTCGACCTGGAGCCACTGCTGGTCGGAGGCGGCGGAGGACCAGCGGGTGCCGGTGTCGCCGTCGACGGCGTAGGCGGCGGGGGTGCCGCCGTTCTCCTGGCTGGAGGCGGTGACCGTACGGCCCTGGGAGATCAGGGTGTCGGCGGCGTGTGCGGCGGTCGCCGGCTGGAGGGCGAGCACGGTGCCGGCGAGCAGGGCGGCGGCGCCCAGTATCGCCGGGGCGCGTCGGGCCGTGGCGGGGCGGGAGCGCGCTGGGGTGAGCCTCACGGGCTTCTCCTGCGGTTGGGTGGGTGGGGGTGGAGGGAGCGAGGCGAGTGTCCGCGCGGGGACCGGTCGAACACGACCGGAGCGGCACAGGTGCACAGGGAGCAGAAAACGCTCTCACTGCGATCCGCAAGGCCTCGGAGAGCGCTCCCCCGAGGGAGTGTCCGGGGCTCGGAACTTGGATGTCAACCCCTGCGACGCCGCGGCGGCGTCGCGGCAATCAGGCTGCTTTCCCAGGTTTATGACGTATCGTCAGTTGGAATCGTCGCAGGTGGCGGGTGGTGTGCTCAGCCGACATGGATGCGTCGCCCGACCCGTGGGGACAGGCTGCCGCCGGAGTCCAGGAAGTGCGAGAGGGGCAGTGCGGCGGCGCCGAGGGTGACCGCGTCCGGGCCCAGGCTGCCCAGTTCGATCGCCGTTTTCGCCCGGGGGAAGCTGAAGGCGTAGTCGGTGGCGGCGTCACGGATGGCGGGCAGCAGCTGCGGTCCCAGCAGCAGGCCGGCCCAGCCGCCGATCACGATGCGCTCCGGGTTGAACAGGTTGATCAGATCGGCGATGGCCGCGCCCAGGTACTCGGCCGCCTCCCGCAGCAGTTCGGCAGCCTTGGAGTGCGGCTGCTGCGCGGCCTCCAGCAGGGCGGCGAGTCCGGCCTTCTCGCTGGTGCCCGGCGGTGCGTCACCCCACCGTGCGACCAGCGCCTCGGCACCGACATAGGCCTCCAGGCAGCCGCGCGCACCGCAGCGGCAGTGCCGCCCGCCGACATGGACCCGAGTGTGGCCGAGCTCGCCCGCGCTGCTGGTGGAGCCGCGGAAGCGAGCCCCGTCGGTGATCACGCAGGCGCCGACACCGGAGCCGAAGAGCACCACCACCGCATTGCGTGCGCCCCGGCCCGCCCCGAACCACATCTCGGCCTGGCCCAGGGTCTTGGCGCCGTTGTCGATGTAGAGCGGCAGGTCGGTCCCGGCCCGCAGCAGCCGGCCCAGCGGCACCGCGTCCCAGCCCACGGTGGGTCCGTGCACCACGGCGGTGTCGCCGTCCGAGTCCGGATGGTCCTGCTCGACGATGCCGGGGACGCCGATCCCGACGCCGAGCACGGTGGAGCGGTCCACTCCGGTCCGCTCCAGGACCTCGGACAGCCCGGTGAGGATCAGCTCCACCACATGGCCGACATCGTGCCCGCAGTCGGACAGCGGCTGGTCGCTGGCGGCCAGCTCGCCGAGCGCCAGGTCGAAGAGCGCCACCCGGACCTGGGTCTCCCCGACGTCCACTCCGACCAGGTGGGCCAGGCCCGGGGTGACCCTCAGCAGGGTGCGCGGGCGTCCGCCGTCCGACTCCACGGAGCCGCACTCCTCCACCAGCCCGTCGGCCAGCAGCTCGCCCACCACATTGCTGATCGAGCCCGAGCTCAATCCGCTGATCCGGCCCAACTCATGTCTGCTGAGCGGTCCTTCGAAGTACAGATGGCGCAGCAGCGCCGATCGGCTTCCGCGCCGCAGGTCACGGACGGTACGCCTGCCTTGTTCGGCCATGGGCTCTCCCTTCGGGCGCCAACCTAGCGGCGAAGGCACCCTTGACGCCATCTTTTCTCACGGGTTAAATCACGCCGTGAGTTGACCCGTCCGGGTCCGGCGGGCCGCATCGGCCGCCGTCATGGAACCGCTCAGGCCGCCTGTCTTCCCCACCCCCCCACCCCGCCCGAGAGGGGCCCGGTCATGCGTATGAACCGTCCTGCCGCAGCCATCGCGCTGGTCGCCGCCATAGCCGTCACCGCCACCGCCTGCGGCGGCGGCTCCACCGGCGGGGGCGGCGGAAACAGCAGCCCGAAGACGCTCACCTACTGGGCCTCGAACCAGGGCGCCAGCCTGGAGGTCGACAAGCAGGTCCTGGAGCCGGAGCTGAGAAAGTTCGAACAGCAGACCGGCATCAAGGTGAAGCTGGAGGTCGTCCCCTGGTCCGACCTGCTCAACCGGATCCTGGCCGCCGCCACCTCGGGCCAGGGCCCCGACGTCCTCAACATCGGCAACACCTGGTCCGCCTCGCTCCAAGCCACCGGCGCCCTGCTGCCCTTCGACGCCGCCACCTTCGACAAGGTCGGCGGCTCGGACCGCTTCCTCGCCTCCGCCCTCGCCTCGGCGGGCGCCAGCGGCAAGGACCCGGCCGCCGTCCCGCTCTACTCCATGGCGTACGGCCTGTACTACAACAAGAAGCTCTTCGCCGACGCCGGCATCGCCACCCCCCCTGCCACCTGGGACGAGCTGGTGGCCGACGGTCAGAAGCTCACCAAGGGCGGCAAGTACGGCCTGGCGATCGAGGGCGGCAACCTCTCCGAGAACGTCCACCACGCCTTCACCCTGGCCACCCAGCACGACACGTCCTTCTTCACCCCGGCGGGCAAGGCGTCCTTCGACAGCCCCGGCGCGGTGGCCGCGGTCAAGCAGTACGTGGACTTCATCGCCAAGGACAAGATCGCCGCTCCCGGCAACGCCGAGTACGCCAACAACCAGTCCGTGACCGACTTCGCCACCGGCAAGGCGGCGATGCTGATGTGGCAGGCCGCCGGCGCCAACCTCAAGTCGCACGGCATGAGCCCCGACGCCTACGGGGTCGTCCCGGTGCCGGTCCCCGCCGGAGCCAGCGGCACCAAGCAGTCCACCACCTCCATGGTGGCCGGCATCAACATGGCCGTCTTCAAGAACACCAAGAACAAGGACGGCGCCCTGCAGTTCGTGAAGTTCATGACCAGCGACACCGAGCAGACGGTCCTCAACAAGGCGTACGGCTCCATCCCGCCGGTCGTCGCCGCCCAGTCCGACCCGGCCTTCTCCACCCCGGAGCTGAAGACCATCGCCGGTGTGCTGCGCAACAGCGCCGCCCCGCTGCCCCAGGTCCCCGAGGAGAGCCAGTTCGAGACCCTGATCGGCACCGCCGTCAAGAACCTGCTCGCCGAGGCCGCGTCCGGGAAGGCGGTCACCGACGACACCGTCAAGGCCGAGCTGACCAAGGCTCAGCAGCAGATGCCGGCCAACTGACGTGCGACAGCGACTGAGCCGAATCGGCCTGCCCTACCTGCTCCTGCTCCCCGCGCTGGTGATGGAGCTGCTGATCCACCTGGTCCCGATGGTGGTCGGTATCGTCATGAGCTTCAAGGAGCTCACCCAGTTCTTCATCCGCAACTGGTCGGAAGCACCCTGGACCGGCCTGGGGAACTACCGCACGGCGGTGGACTTCAACGCCCCGGTCGGCCAGTCGCTGCTGCACTCGTTCTGGGTGACCTGCGCCTTCACCGCCCTCGCCGTCGGCCTCTCCTGGCTGATCGGCGCGGTCGCGGCGATCATGATGCAGGACTCCTTCCGCGGCAGGGGGCTGCTCCGCGCGGCCTTTCTGCTCCCCTATGCACTCCCCGTCTACGCGGCCGTGATCACCTGGTCGTTCATGTTCCAGCGGGACACCGGCCTGGTGAACCACATCCTGCACGACCAGCTCCACCTCACCTCGGGCAAGCCCTTCTGGCTGATCGGCGACAACAGCTTCTCCGCGCTGGTCACCGTGGCGGTCTGGCGGTCCTGGCCGTTCGCCTTCCTCACCCTCACCGCGGGACTGCAGAACATCCCGCGGGAGCTCTACGAGGCGGCGGCCATGGACGGCGCCGGGATCTGGCAGCAGATCCGCCGGATCACGCTGCCCTCGCTGCGGCCGGTCAGCCAGGTGCTGGTGCTGGTGCTCTTCCTGTGGAGCTTCAACGACTTCAACACCCCGTATGTGCTCTTCGGCAAGTCCGCACCGCCCGCCGCCGACCTGATCTCCATCCACATCTACCAGTCGTCCTTTGTCACCTGGAACTTCGGCTCCGGCTCCGCGATGTCGGTGCTGCTGCTGCTGTTCCTGATGCTGGCCACGGCGGTCTATCTGTTCGCCACCTCGCGCCGGAGGGGCGCCGATGATTAATCCACCCGCGTCCTTCCGCTGGATACGCCGGATCTTCCTGCTGGTGCTGGCGGTCTTCACCCTCGTGCCCGTGCTGGTGATGCTCAGCTCATCGCTGAAGCCGCTGCAGGACGTCCAGGGGCCGTTCCGCTGGATACCCTCCACGGTGACCTTCCGGCCCTATGTGGACATCTGGAAGACCGTGCCGCTGGGCCGGTACTTCGTCAACTCGCTGATCGTGGCCGGCGGGGCCACCGTCTGCTCGGTGGTCATCGCCATCCTGGCGGCGTACTCGGTGAGCCGCTACCGCTTCAAGGGGCGCCGGGTCTTCACCGTCACCGTGCTCTCCACCCAGATGTTCCCGGGCATCCTCTTTCTCCTGCCGCTCTTCATCATCTTCGTCAATGTGGGCGACTCCACCGGCATCGCCCTCTACGGCAGCCGGGGCGGGCTGATCCTCACCTATCTCACCTTCTCGCTGCCGTTCTCCATCTGGATGCTGGTCGGCTACTTCGACTCGATCCCCCGCGACCTCGACGAGGCCGCGCTGGTGGACGGCTGCGGTCCGATCGGCGCCCTGGTGCGGATCATCATCCCGGCCGCGATCCCCGGCATCGTCGCCGTCGCGGTCTACGCCTTCATGACGGCCTGGGGCGAGGTGCTCTTCGCCTCGGTGATGACCAATGACACCACCCGGACCCTCGCTGTGGGCCTCCAGGGCTACGCCACCCAGACCGACGTCTACTGGAACCAGGTCATGGCCGCCTCCCTGGTCGTCAGCGTCCCCGTGGTCGCCGGGTTCCTCCTGCTGCAGCGTTACCTGGTGGCCGGCCTGACCGCCGGCGCCGTCAAATGACCCTCCTCGAAAGGCCCGCCGTGACCGACCTCAGTGCACTCCCCGACGACTTCCTCTGGGGCGCGGCGACCGCCGCGTACCAGATCGAGGGCGCGGTGGCGGAGGACGGCAGATCCCCCTCCATCTGGGACACCTTCTCCCACACCCCCGGTGCGGTCGCAGGCGGCGACACCGGGGACACCGCCTGCGACCACTACCACCGGTGGCCCGAGGACCTCGGCCTGATGGCCGGCCTCGGCCTGGACGCCTACCGGTTCTCCATCGCCTGGCCGCGGATCGTTCCGGACGGCGGCGGCGCGGTCAACGCCAAGGGCCTGGCGTTCTACGACAAGCTCACCGACGCCCTGCTGAACGCCGGGATCACCCCCTTCGCCACCCTCTACCACTGGGACCTCCCGCAGGCCCAGCAGGACCGCGGTGGCTGGCCCGAGCGGGAGACCGCGGAGCGGTTCGCGGAGTACACGGCCGTGGTCGCCGGCGCTCTCGGCGACCGGATCACCCACTGGGGCACCCTCAACGAGCCGCTCTGCTCGGCCTGGATCGGCCACCTCGAAGGGAAGATGGCCCCGGGTCTCACCGACCTCACCGCCGCCGTCCGCGCCTCCTACCATCTGCACCTGGGCCACGGCCTTGCCGTGCAGGCCCTGCGCTCGGCGGTGCCGGGGGCGCAGATCGGCATCGTCAACAACCTCTCCACCATCGAGCCGGCCAGTGACAGCGAGGCCGACCGGCTGGCCGCGCGACGCGCCGACGGCCATGTCAACCGCTGGTGGCTGGACCCGATCCACGGCCGGGGCTACCCCGAGGACATGGTGCAGCTCTACGGCGTCGACCTGCCGGTCAGGGACGGCGACCTGGAGGCCATCGCGGCCCCGCTGGACTGGCTGGGCCTCAACTACTACTTCCGGCAGATCGTCGCCGACGACCCGGGCGCCGCGGTGCCGTACACCCGCCAGCTGCCCGGCCCCAACCCGCAGCACACCGCGATGCCCTGGGAGGTGCACGCTCCGGGGATCGGGCAGCTGCTGCTGCGGCTCACCGAGGAGTACGGGGCGCGGAAGCTCTATGTCACCGAGAGCGGGGCGGCCTTCCAGGACACGGTGGCCGCCGACGGGTCGGTCCACGACCCGGAGCGCACCGACTATCTGGAGCAGCATCTGGCGGCCTGCGCCGACGCGGTCCGCAAGGGCGCTCCGCTGGCCGGCTACTTCGCCTGGTCGCTGCTGGACAACTTCGAGTGGGCCTATGGCTACGACAAGCGGTTCGGCCTGGTCCATGTCGACTACGAGACCCAGCGCCGCACGGTGAAGACCAGTGGGCGCCGCTATGCCGAACTGATCGCGGAGCACCGCGCCCGCTGACCGCTCGGCAGCAGGACCCGGGAGGGGGCGGGCACCGTTCCCCGCGTCAAGGCCCGCCCCTCCCGTCCCGCCCGGCCTGATGGCCGTGCGGGACTTTGGCATGCCCTCTTGGAGAGCGCTCCCTGATCGGTAATGCCTGTTCAGAAGGGGGTTGCATGGGTATTGACGTGTACGCAATCGGGGATGGAGCATGCTGCGAGGGAGAGCGCTCTCCTTTTCGTTCCCGATCTCTCCCGGACCGCCGGAACGGCCCGCCCCCACAGGAGGATCCCTCATGCCCGCTCCACCCAGCGGAGCTACAAAACCCCTTGCCGCACTGGTCTCGGCGGCCCTGATCGCCGCCCTGCTGCTGCTGATCCCCGCCCATGCCGCACAGGCCGCGGCCACCCTGCTCTCCCAGGGCCGCACCGCGACCGCCTCCAGTGAGGAGAACTACGGCACTCCGGCGTCCAACGCCGTCGACGGCGACACCGGCACCCGCTGGTCCAGCGCCGCCGCCGACCCGCAGTGGCTCCAGGTCGACCTCGGAGCCCCGGCGGCGGTGAGCCAGGTGGTGCTGACCTGGGAGGCCGCCTACGCCAAGGCGTACCAGATCCAGCTCTCCACCGACGGGACCACCTGGACCAGCGCGTACTCCACCACCACGGGGGCGGGGGGCACCGAGACGCTGAACGTCTCCGGCACCGCCCGCTATGTGCGGCTGTACGGCACCGCGCGGGCCACCGGCTACGGCTACTCCCTGTGGGAGTTCCAGGTCTACGGGACCCCCGGCGGCGGCACGGCCGGCGGCTGCGGCACCACCGATGCCGCCCAGGGCAGGACCGCCAAGGCCTCCAGTGAGGAGAACTACGGCACTCCGGCGTCCAACGCGGTCGACGGCGACACCGGCACCCGCTGGTCCAGCGCGGCATCCGACCCGCAGTGGCTCCAGGTCGACCTCGGCAGCGCCCAGAGCGTCTGCCAGGTGGTGCTGACCTGGGAGGCCGCCTACGCCAAGGCGTACCAGATCCAGCTCTCCACCGACGGGACCACCTGGACCAGCGCGTACTCCACCACCACCGGGGCGGGGGCACCGAGACGCTGAACGTCTCCGGCACCGCCCGCTATGTGCGGCTGTACGGCACCGCGCGGGCCACCGGCTACGGCTACTCCCTGTGGGAGCTCCAGGTGCACACCGGCGCGGGTGCCACCACACCCCCCACCGACCCGCCCACCACGCCCCCCACCACCGACCCGCCGGGCGACTGGTCCACCGTGTGGAGCGACGACTTCAACGGGACGGCCGGGGCCACCCCCTCCGCCGACTGGACCGTGGACACCGGCACCTCCTACCCCGGCGGGGCCGCCAACTGGGGCACCGGAGAGATCGAGACCTCCAGCAGCGCCCCTGCCAATGTCTCGCTGGACGGCAGCGGACACCTCGCCCTCACCGCGGTGCACAGCGGCTCCGGGTGGACCTCGGGCCGGATCGAGACCAAGCGCACCGACTTCACCGCCCCGGCCGGCGGCCGGCTGCAGATCTCCGCGACCGTCAAGCAGCCCGCCCCGGCCAAGGGCCTGGGCTACTGGCCCTCGTTCCGGCTGATGGGCAGCGGCTACCGCGGTGACACCGGCTCCTGGCCCAAGAACGGCGAGATCGACGTCCTGGAGAACGTCAACGGCCGCAGCCAGCTCTCGGCCACCCTGCACTGCGGCACCGCCCCGGGCGGCAACTGCAACGAGTACAACGGCATGACCAGCGGCCTGGCCTCCTGTACCGGGTGCCTGACCGACTTCCACACCTACTCGGCGGTCATCGACCGCACCACCACCGACGAGCAGATCCGCTGGTACCTCGACGGCCGGCAGGTCTGGCAGGTCAGCGAGTCGCAGGTGGGGGTCTCCACCTGGAACGCCGCCGTGCACCACGGCTTCTACCTGGCCTTCGACCTGGCGATCGGCGGCTCCTTCCCCGACGCGGTCTGCGGCTGCACCTCGCCCGGGGCGGACACCAGCTCCGGCGGCACCCTCGCCCTGGACAAGGTCACCGTCTCCACCAGCACCGGCACGGTCCCGGCGCCCATGACCGACCCGGCGGTCCCCAGCGGCCACTCCACCGTCAAGGTCACCGGCAGCCAGGGCAACTGGGCGCTCACCGTCAACGGCGCCCCGTACCAGGTCAAGGGCATCACCTGGGGCCCCGCCAACAGCACGGCGGAGGCGCACATCCGCGAGCTCAAGGCGATGGGCGTCAACACCCTGCGCACCTGGGGTACCGACGCGGGGTCCAAGCCGCTGCTGGACACCGCCGCGGCGCACGGCCTCAAGGTGGTCAACGGCTTCTGGCTCAACCAGGGCGCGGACTATGTCAAGGACACCGCGTACATGGACTCCACCCTGGACCAGATCAAGCAGTGGGTGACCACCTACAAGGACCACCCCGGTGTGCTGATGTGGGACGTGGGCAACGAGGTCGTTCTCACCACCCAGGACCACACCTACGACGGCTCCACCGTCGAGCAGGAGCGGGTGGCCTACGCCAAGTACGTGGAGCGGGTCACCCAGGCGATCCACGCCATCGACCCCGACCACCCGGTGACCTCCACCGACGCCTGGACCGGGGCCTGGGCGTACTACAAGTCCTACACCCCGAGCCTGGACCTGCTGGCGGTCAACTCCTACGGCTCGGTCTGCAACGTCAGGAACGACTGGGTCAGCGGCGGCTACACCAAGCCGTACATCATCACCGAGTCCGGCGAGTCCGGCGAGTGGGAGGTGCCCAACGACGCCAACGGGGTGCCCACCGAGCCCACCGACGTCCAGAAGCGGGACGCCTACCTCTCCAACTGGGCCTGCATCACCGGGCACCAGGGAGTGGCGCTGGGCGCCACGGTCTTCCACTACGGGACGGAGAACGACTTCGGCGGTGTCTGGTACAACACCGTCCCGGCCGGCTGGCGGCGGCTCAGCTTCTACTCGGTGGCCAAGGACTACGGCGGCAACGCGGGCGGCAACACCCCACCGGTGATCACCGACATGACGCTGAGCAACACCGCGTCCGTGCCGGCCGGGAGCACCTTCGACATCACCGCCAAGGCCACCGATCCGGACGGCGACCTGATCCGCTACCAGCTGCTCTACTGTGCCAAGTACGCCGGCGGCGGCACCGGCTTCAACCAGGTCGACTTCACCCAGACCGGCGACGGCCGCTTCACCGCCACCGCGCCCAAGGCGCTCGGCGTCTACAAGGTCTATGTCTACGCCTACGACGGGCACGGCAACGTGGGCATCGAGACCCGGTCCTTCCGGGTGGTCGCCCCGCAGGTCCAGGGCACCGACGTCGCCCTGGGCAAGCCCACCACCGCCTCCTCCTACCAGGCGACCGGTGACGGCGCCCCGTACCCGGCGTCCAACGCCACCGACGGCAAGTGGACCACCCGCTGGGCGACCGACTGGAGCGACCCCCAGTGGATCCGGGTGGACCTGGGACAGGTCACCGCCATCAAGCACATCCAGCTCGGTTGGGAGTCCGCCTACGGCAAGGCGTACCGGGTCGAGACCTCCAACGACGACTCCACCTGGACCACGGTGTGGTCCACCAGCACGGGCAGCGGCGGCGTCGACGACTTCGACGTCACCGCGAGCGGGCGGTACGTCCGCGTCGAGATCACCCAGCGCGGCACCGCCTACGGCGACTCGCTCTACGAGTTCGGCGTCTACGCCTGATCCGACTCCGGGGCCGGGATCCCACCCGACATCCCGGCCCCGGGCCCACCCAACCCACCCGATCTGGAGGTCAGATGCGACCCCGATTCCCGTCCCGCGGGCGACCGCGCCGAACAGCGCTGGCGCTCGCCCTCACCACCCTGCTCTCCCTGCTGGGCCTGGGCGCCGCCACCCAGCACGCGGCCGCCGCCGAGACGCTGATCTCGCAGTCCCGCCCGGTCACCGCCTCGTCCATCGAGAGCGCCAACTTCCCCGCCGGGGCCGTCGTCGACGGCGACCCCGCCACCCGCTGGGCCAGCACCTGGACCGACCCGGCCTGGATCAGGATCGACCTCGGGACCGGCGCCACCGTCTCCCGGGGAGCTGGACTGGGAGGCCGCCTACGCCGACGCCTTCCAGCTGCAGACCTCCGATGACGCCACCACCTGGACCACCGTCTACTCCACCACCACCGGCACCGGCGGGGTGCAGAACCTCGCCGTCTCCGGCAGTGGGCGCTATCTGCGGCTGTACGCCACCCACCGGGCCACCGGCTACGGCTACTCGCTCTACGAGTTCAAGGCGTACGGCACGGCGAGCCTGCCGACGGACGGCTACGTCCTGGCGAACCCCCAGGTCACCGGGGTCACCCCGTCCACCTACAACCCGCCGCACGCCTACTTCCACGAGTTCCAGGCGAACTGCTCGGCCAACCACAACCTGCCCGACGACCCCATCGTCTACCCGGGCCAGGCCGGCAAGTCCCATATGCACACCTTCATGGGCAACACCACCACCAACGCAGGCTCCACCCTGGCCTCGCTCCAGGCGGGCGGCACCACCTGCCTCGCCCCGGGCGACAGGTCGGCGTACTGGATGCCGACCCTGTACGACGGCAGCACCGCGATCAACCCGGTCGGGGTGCAGACCATCTACTACAAGAGCGCCATCAACGACTACACCAGCGTGCGGCCGTTCCCGCCGGGCCTGCGGTTCGTCGTCGGCAGCCCGGCGGCAACGGCCAACGAGTTCGCCACCGACCCCGGATGGGTGGCCGGCTGGGAGTGCGGCGACAGTTACCACAACATCGACCTGCCGGTGAGCTGCCCGTCCGGTGGCCAGGCCGAGATCCGCTACCAGGCCCCCAGCTGCTGGAACGGCCTCTACCTGGACACCCCCGACCACAAGAGCCACATGGCCTACCCGGTCAACGGCGTCTGCCCGGCGGACCACCCGGTCGCCCTGCCGATGATCGAGTTCAAGATGGCCTTCCCGGTCAATGACGGCGACCTGTCGCAGCTCCACCTGTCGAGCGGACGGGGCTTCTCCTTCCACTACGACTTCTTCAACGCCTGGGACGCACCCACCCTCGCCGCGATGGTGGACCACTGCATCGTCGGCGGTCTGCAGTGCGACGCCCGGGGCTACGACCAGAACCAGCCGGAGAAGGGCGCAGCGCTCAACGCGCAGTACCTGCTGCCCTGATCCACCGATCCTGTCCACCCCGCAGACCGCGTCCGCGGCCGTCCTGGGCACAGAGGGCGGCCGCGGGCGCCACCACCGGAGAGCCTGATCCATGAGAGCAGTCGCCGCCGTACTCCTGATGCTGGCCGCCACCGCGGGCTGCGCCTCCGGCGGGGCCCCCGCGGTCGGGACCCCGCGGTCCTCCGCGGCGGGGACAGCCCCGGGCTCTCCCGCCGCGGCGACCATGATGATCTGCGCGGACGAGATCCGCGAGGAGATCGCCGGGGCCCTGGGGACGGAGCTCAGCGCCCCGCTCTCCCCGCACTGGGCCGACCATGTCTACTCCTGCACCTATGACTACGGAGGCGGCCGCAGTATGCGGCTCTCCGTCGAGGAGCTTCCCGACCCTGCCGCGGCCTCGGCCCGCCTCGGCCGGCTGCGGGCCGGTGCGGTCGGCAGCCGTGCCGTGAACGGGCTGGGAGACGCGGCCTTCGCCCGCGGCGACGGCTCCGCGGTGGCCCTCCGGGACCGCATGGTGCTGACCGTCGACGTCAGCCGGCTCCCGGCGGTCTTCGGCACACCGCCGCGCCCCCGCGCCGGGGTTGCGCTCACCGTGGCCACCACCGTGATGATCTGCTGGAAGGAGCACTGAACCGCGCACAGCGCCGGTGACCGGCGGGAAACCTTGATAGAGCGCTCTCACAGCGTGCTATAAAGAGTTCCATGACCGAAGTCACCCGGTCGGCTGCCCGTCGATCCGCCACCCTGGAGGACGTCGCCCGCGTCGCCGGGGTCTCCCGCGCCACCGTCTCCCGGGTCATCAACGGGGTGCGCAATGTCGCCCCGGAGATCCAGGAGACCGTGCGTCAGGCCGTGGAGGCCACCGGGTACGTCCCCAACAGTGCGGCGCGCTCCCTGGTCACCCGGCGGGCCGGGGCGGTCGCCCTGGTGGTGTCGGGCACGGGCGCCCGGGACAGCGACGGCGACGCGGCGCGTACCCAGATCTTCACCGACCCCTTCTTCGGCCGGGTCGTCAGCGGAGTCCTCAGCGGGCTCCGCCCCCAGGGCCTGCACCCGGTGCTGATGCTGGCGGACGACGCCGACGCCCGGGAGCAGGTCCTCGCCTATCTGCGGCAGGGCAACGCCGACGGGGCCCTGGTGGTGTCCACCCACGCCGAGGACCCGCTGCCCGCCCAACTCGCCCGCAACGGGCTGCCCGTGGTGCTGTTCGGCAGGCCCCAGCCCAGGGTCCCCGTCAGCCATGTCGACCTGGCCAACCAGGACGGTGCCGCCCTCGCCGCGGACCATCTCTTCGCGCGGGGCTGCCGCCGCATCGCGGTGATCGCCGGCCCCTCCGCCGTACCCGCGGCCCGCGACCGGCTGGACGGCTTCCGGGAGGCCATGGACCGGCACGGTCTTCCGGACGTGCCCCACGCGGAGGCGGACTTCACGCAGGCGGGCGGCGAGCGGGCGATGACCCGGCTGCTGGCCGACCACCCCGATCTGGACGGGGTCTTCGCCGCCAACGACCTGATGGCGCAGGGCGCCCTGGCCATCCTGCGCGAGCAGGGGCGCCGGGTGCCCGACGACGTCGCCGTCATCGGCTTTGACGACAGCAGCGCCGCCACCGCGGGCCGCCCCCTGCTCACCACCATCCGCCAGCCGGTCGAGGCCATGGCCGAGGAGATGACCCGCATCCTGCTGGACGGGCTCGACCGCCCCGACCGCCTGGACCGCAGGGCCGTGTCGGTGCTCTTCGAACCGTCCCTGGTGGTCCGTCAGTCCGCCTGATCCGGCCCCGAGCTCCGTCGCCCCGACCCCCACCGCAGGCCCCGTACGCCGCCCCGGGGCGCGCATGCCGCCTCAGGCCGTAGGCAGCCGACGCCGACGGGACCGGAAAACCCCGTGCGCCGAGCGGGGGCCGGGGCCTACGCTGCCGTCCATGCATACCGCTCCCATCGTCTAGTGCCTGCACAAGGCCCGCACCACCCTTGTGCCCACTGACGATCACGGAGCGTCATCATGCTGTTCCGCAACCGCGACTTCCTGCTGCTGAGCGCAGGTCAGGTGGTCTCCGCCGCAGGCGACCAGGTCCAGGGCTTCGCCCTGCTGCTCCTGGTCCTGGCCATGGCCGGCGCATCCGGCCAGTCCGGACTGGTACTGGGCGCCAACAGCGCCGCATTCCTGCTCTTCGGGCTCTTCGCCGGAGCCCTGGTGGACCGCTGGGACCGCCGTCGCACCATGATCTGGTGCGATCTCGGCCGGGCCGCCGCCGCCGCGAGCGTCGCGGCCGCGCTCTGGCTGCACCACCTCACGCTGCCGCACCTCTACGCCTTCGCCGTGGTCTCCGGCGTCCTCAGCGCACTCTTCCAGTCCGCGGGCACCGCCGCTCTGACCAATGTCGTCGGTCCCGACCGGCTGGCCGGAGCGCTGGCGGCCACCCAGGGGCTGCTGGGCACCGTACGGGTCGGCGGCGCCCCGCTGGGCGCTCTGGTCCAGGCGATCGGCCGGTCCGTGCCGTTCGCGCTCAACGCCGCCTCGTTCCTGGCCTCCGCGGTGACACTGCGGCTGATGCGGTCCTCCTTCCAGACGCAGCGCCCGGCGGCGGACGGCCGCAGTGTGCTCGCGGACATCCGGGAGGGCATCGGCTGGCTCTGGGACCGGCCGGTGCTGCGCCTGCTGCTGCTCGCCCAGACCGCGGACACCCTGCGTTACGGCGCCGGCTATCTGGTGATCATCTCGCTTGCGCAGGCCGTCGGTGCCTCGCCGGTGCAGATCGGCCTGGTCTTCACCGGGGCCGCGATCGGCGCACTGCTGGGCTCGCTGCTGGCCCAGCGGGTGGCGGCGCGCTTCCCGCTGGGCCGGATCACGGTGGTGATGCTCTGGGTGGAGGCGCTGGCCTTCCCGCTGTACGCGGTGGCGCCCGACCCGCTGCTGCTGGGGGTGGTGGCCGCGGTCGAGTCGGTGGTCGCCCCGATCCACTCGGTGGCCATCAGCAGCCACCGCCTCGCCGCCACCCCCGACCGGCTGCGGGGCCGCACCTCGGCCGCGGTGCAGACGCTCACCGCGGGCGCACTCTCCGCGGGGGCGGCGCTCGGCGGTGCCTCGGTGAGTGCCCTCGGTGCCCGTGCCACCACGCTGGTACTCGCCGGGTGGCTCGCTCTGCTGGCGCTGTCCGTCACCGCCAGCCGCCGGGTCCGTACGGCGGGGGCAGGCGCTGTGTCCCCCGGGGCGGAGCGCCGTCGCGTGGATGCGCACCGGTAGGCCCGCACGGGACACGGTGCCGCGCCCGGGGGCGGGGCCGGTCCTCCGGGCGGCGCGGTGGGTGGGCGGCGCGGTGGGTGGGCGGTGCGGTGGGTGGGCGGGTGCTCCGGGCGGCTGCCTCCTTCGAACGGCACCGCAGAGGCCGCCGGGGCCCTGGAGGGGGAGCTCACCCGAGCCGCGTCGGCGCGCGGCGGACCGCGCTGCGCCCCCTCCTTGGAATCCGGCCGATGAGTTCCAGGCGGCGGCGAGGTCTACCCGTGGACAGTGCTTCAGTGAGAGGACCCGACATGATCACCACTGACTTCGTCCCCGGCTCCCCGGCCTGGCTGGACCTGGGCGCACCGGACCTCGCGGCCGCCGCCGACTTCTACGGTGCGGTGTTCGGCTGGGAGTTCCGGTCGGAGGGGCCCGCAGCCGGTGACTACGGGATCTTCCGGCTGGACGGCAAGGTGGTCGGCGGACTCGGCCGGCTCACCGAGGAGGGTGCCCGCTCGGCGTGGATGGTCTACTTCCACACCCCGGACGCCGAGGCGGCGGCAGCGTCGGTGCGGCGGCTCGGCGGCACCGTGCGGGTGGCGCCGGGGGATGCGGGGGAGGAGGGGCGGCTGGCGCAGTTCAGCGACCCGCAGGGCGGTCAGTTCGCGGTGTGGCAGCCGCTGAAGACGGCGGGGATCGAGCTGGTGGACCAGCCCGGCGGGCTCTGCTGGACCGAGCTGTACACCCTGGATGCCGCTGCCGCCAAGGAGTTCTACGGCGGGTTGTTCGGCTGGACCACGCAGGACTTCCCGCTGCCCGGTGGCGGTCCGGGGACCTACTCCATGGTCATCCCGGCAGGCTGTCCGGCTGAGCGGATGCACGGCGGGCTGATGGAGCTGCCCGCGGAGCACCTCGCCTATGCGGGAGGCCGGGCCACCTGGCATCCGGTCTTCGCCTCGGCGGACTGCGACGCCACCGTCGCCAGGGTGAAGGAGCGCGGCGGCAGTGTGCTGATGGAGCCGGAGGACGCACCCGGGGTGGGGCGGCTGGCGTTCTGTGCGGACCCCGCCGGTGCGGACTTCGTGGTGCTCAAGCCGGAGTAGCGCCGGTGGGCTTCGGCGGCCGTGCCGGGCGCACCGCGGAGGGGTGGGCGACTGCGGGGGAGCCCTGCCGCTGCCGGGGTGCGCCGTCGGGCGTCGCCGGGCGCGGTGAGCCGGGTGCCCGACCCGCCGCGGGGGTGGGGGTCGGGCACCCGGCCTTCCTTCCCGCAGTGCACTGCGGGAGGGACGGCACGATACTGCTGGGGGCATAGGGGAACTCCTGGTGCGCAGGATCCCTGGTCCGTCGCGGATCTGCCGTGGAGGTCTGTGCACGGGGATTGACCCTCTTCCTCCACGGCGTGTAAAAACGTGCCGCGGTGGACTCGTGGCGCGAGTCCGCCGGCTTCCCGATGGGCGGGCTCGACCACCCACCCGAAAGCATGTGACGCGTGCTTTCGCGGGTGGCATATGAGAGCGCTCTCAAGGTGAGCGGGTGCCCGGGGTGCGGGCACTGGGGATGCGGCAGGGACCATGTACCGGCCGCATCCCCGGCCGCGGCCGGGGGTGTCACCGACCCCGCGGCCGACGGCACGAACGGCGCGGGCGGCACGCACGGCATGGGCGGCACCGGCGGCCCGGACTGCCCGGTGGAGGACGGGGCACTCGGCTCCGCACCGGTCGAGGTGGTGGTCGTACATCCCTGACCCCCACGGTCACCTGTCCCTGAGTCGGGGACGGGAGGGAGAGGGCCGGGGCGTATCGCTCCGGTCCTACTTCATCGGCGCCGCCCGCCCCCGGCCGGTCAGTGGTCCTTGACCGTGATGCCGAGGGAGGCCGCGAGCAACGGGGCGAGATCCAGCAGCTGCGCCGAGGAGACCGTCGCTCCCTGCAGTGAGTCCAGGCCGCCGGCGATGCCCAGCGCGGTGGCGTCCCGCAGGTCGACCCGGCTGAGGGTGGCCCGGTCGAACCGCACCCCCTCCAGGGCCGAACCGGGGAAGGTCACCTCGGTGAGCGCGGCCCCGCCGAAGTCCACATCCCGCAGCAGGCAGTCGGTGAACGACACCTCGCGCAGCTGGGCGCCGCGCAGATTGACCGAGTCCAGCTTGCAGTTGTGGAAGGCGACCCGGCGCAGCTCGGCGTCGTAGACCTCCAGGCCGGCCAGCATCCCGGCGACCACCTCGGCGTCCAGCCAGGCGGTGTGGGACAGATCGGTGCCCACCCAGCGGACGGTGTGCAGCCAGACGTCGTTGAACCGGGCCCGCCGCAGCCGGCCGCCGGTGATGGTCACCGAGGAGAAGGCGCACTCGGTGAAGCGGGCGCCGCCGGCCGCCGGCTGCTCCAGGTCCAGGCCGTCGAAGAGCAGGGTGTCGTGGTACTCCTCGGCGCCGAGCTCCCCCTGGAACGGCACCAGATGGTCCGCGTACGGCAGGTCGTCGCGTTCACGGGGGGACTTCGGCACGGCGGACCTCGCAGGCTCGGGGGAGGGTCGGCCCCGGAATCGTCGCAGGCGCCGCCGACAAGCGGGGTCCGTCAGGGCCGTCCCTCCACTGCGTCCCTGGTCGGGGCCGTCCCTCCCGGGGCGGTCAGCGAGCGTTCGAGCAGCAGTTCCAGCTCGCTGAGCGGCAGGTCCGGGCGGAGCCGCTCCGGGTGGCGGTGCGGTGGGCCGGCGGGTTGCTGCTCGTCCTGGACCGGCGGGACGTACACCCACAGGCAGCCCGCTGCGATCACCCCCTCCCCGACGCGGCGCAGCAGCCGGCGCAGTGTCATGACAGGCCTGCCGGGGTGAGTGGTCTGGCAGCCTCGGCGGAGGGCTCGGCCGTCCAGTTCCACAGTCGGGAGAGCGCCTGCTGGTCCAGGTCGTGGCCCTCGGTCCAGATCCGGGCGGCAGCGCCGAGCACACTGCGCCGGTCGTCCTCCGGGGTGCCGGGCTTGGCGGGAAGCAGCGCCACGGCGGCACTGGAGCCCAGCCTGACGGCACGGTGGCGGCGGGCGAAGGCGGTGAGGGTCTGCCGGGGGCCGGCCTCGACCAACAGCACGTCGTCCGCGGCGAGCAGCTGCTCCAGCGCCGGGGCGAACCAGACGGTGTCGGTGAGCTGGCGGGCCCAGTAGCGGGGGCTCAACGCCTCGTCCGGGCCCATCAGTTCACCGGTGTAGCCGGAGTAGAACGGTATCTCCGGCTCGTTGAACCGCAGCCCGCGGTAGGCGATCTCGACGGCGTCGGAGGCGGGGGCCATCGCCGGGCAGTGGAAGGGGCTGGTGGCCGGTACGGCGACCACGGTGTGGCCGTCGGCGCGCAGTGCGGCGGCCACCTCGGCCAGCGGTGCGGTGGGACCGGCCAGCATGGTCTGCTGGTTGGCGTTGACCGCGGCGACGGCCACATCGCCGTGGAGATACCGGCGCAGTGACGACTCGGAGGCGGCGACCGCGAGCATCCCGCCCGCCGGGATCCGCACCGCGTGCCGTACCCGCTCCCGCATCATGGCGACCGCGTCGGACAGCGACACCACTCCGGCCAGTGTCGCCGCGACCAGCTCCCCGGCGCTGTGGCCCAGCAGCGCCGCCGGACGCACGCCCCAGCTGAGCACCATCCGGCCGAGTGCGTAGTCGACCGCGAAGAGCAGCGGCTGGGCGCGCGGACGTCGTCGATCGGGATCGCCGGGCGGTCGCCGAGCCAGTCGGTGCGGACCGCCGGGCCCTCGTCGCCGAACAGGTCCAGTACGGCGTCCACGGCTGCGGTGAAGACCGGCTCGTGCCCGTAGAGGCCGGCGGCCATCGCGGTGTGCTGGGAGCCCTGGCCGGGGAAGAGCAGCGCGACCGGGCGGGGGCGGCCGGTGGTGGCCGCCCTGGCCGCCTCGACGGCGGCGGGGGCCTGCCGTGCGGTGGTGACGGCGGCGGCCCGCACCGGGCCGAAGGCCCGTCCGTAGGGCACCGCGGTGGGCAGTGCGGGGAAGCCCTGCGGCTGCAGGCCCTCCAGCAGGGTGTGCAGTTCATGCCTGACCTGGCGCTCGTCGGCTTCGTCACGGCCGGACCACACCAGCAGCCGGTGCCGGTCGGGGTCGCCGACCGGGCCGCCGTGGCGCAGCGGGCGCAGGACGACCGAGTGCTCCGGGTCCAGCGGGGAGCTGGGCCAGGGGCCGAGCCCGGTCAGGTCCAGCGCGCCGACCACGGGCCCCTCGGCGACGGCCTCCGCTGCCCGGCGCAGCACCTGGACGGTGACGGTGCCGGTGATGGGGTTGTCCAGGGTGGCCAGCAGTGCCAGGTCGGTGGTCTTGGCCTGGAGTTCGAGGTGGGCGAGGCGCAGCGCCTGGCCGGGGGTGGCCAGGGTGCGGACCGGCAGGCCGCGGTGGTCCGGCGGCGGTGCCTCGGAGGGTTCGAAGCCGCCGACGTACAGCACCGTGCGGGCGGGCAGGCGGTCCGTGCGGTGGTGGCCGAGCGCCTCCAGCAGCGGCCCGGGGACGTCGGCCGCGGTTCTGCGCAGCCGGCCGGAGCCGGCCTCGACCGTGAGGCGGCGGGTGACCGCGGTGTGGGCTGTGAGCGACATCCGTGCTCTCCTTGCGGGGTCGGATACGAAGGATCGCGGACAGGGGGCGGGGCCCACCCGCCAAGCCCCAGGGGCGCGGGGAACCGCGCGGTCGGCCCGCGGTGAAGGCGCGGGTTTCTCACGCGGTTCCCCGCGCCCCTGGGTGTACGGAGCTGCCGGGGCCTGCCCGGCCCGGGTCCGTGCGGAGTCGCCAGGCGGCCCCGGGGCGGCGCCGCGGACCGGGGTTGCCGAGGCCGGCCGCCCCGCCGGGGCGGTGGGGCGGCCGACCGGGTCAGGAAGCGCTGTTGATGAGGGCCAGCAGGGCGCGGGGGGTCTCCGCGTCGACGACCGCGTCGTCCGGGATGACGAGGCCGTACTCACGCTGGATCTGACCGATGACCTGGAGCAGGGCCAGTGAGTCGTAGCCGAGGTCGATGAAGGGCGTGTCGATGACGTCGCCGTCCAAGTCGACGCCCTCCTCCTCACCGGCGCTCTCGCGCAGCATCCGGGTCAGGTCGGCGAGGGTCACTTCGGTGGTGATGGGCATGGCTGGTCCTCTCTTGGATGGGGCGCGGAGACGGGAAAGGGTCAGGCACTGCGGCGGACGACCAGGGCGGCGTTGAAGCCGCCGTGGCCCCGGGTGAGCACCAGGGCGGTGCGCAGTCGCGCATCCCTGGCCTCGGTGACCAGGTCGATGGAGTACTCGGGTGCCGCAGCGGCCACCGGGGCGGTCGGCGGGATCACGCCGTCCCGCAGTGCCAGCAGCGCGGTCGCCACATCGAGGGCGGAGCCGCCGGCCAGCAGCCGCCCGGTCATGCTCTTGGGGGCGGTCACCGGGACGGCGCGGGCGCCGAAGACGGCCACGATGGCCTCGGCCTCGGCGCGGTCCAGGGCGGGGGTCCCGGCGGCGTCGGCGAAGACCACGTCGATGTCGGCGGGGGTGAGTCCGGCGTCCGCCAGGGCGTTCTCGGCGGCACGGCGCAGCCCCGGCGGGCGGCCGGAGCCGGGGGCCGGGTCGAGGGTGGCGGCATAGCCGGCGATCTCGCCGTAGATCTGGGCCGCGCCGCGGCTGCGCGCCGAGTCGGCGTCCTCGACGACCAGGATCGCGCCGCCCTCGCCGGGGACGTAGCCGCTCGCCTCGGCGGAGAACGGCAGATAGGCGCGGCTGGGATCGGATTCGGTGCTGAGCAGGCCGGAGGCGATCTGCGGCACCCAGCCCCAGGGACAGACGGCGGCGTCGACACCGCCGGAGACCACCAGCGGGACGCCCTTGCGGATGTGCCGCCGGGCGTGGCCGAGCGAGTCGATCCCGCCGGCCTGCTCGGTGAGCAGCACCCCGCTGGGGCCGCGCATCTTGTGGCGGATGGAGATCTGACCGGTGTTCACCGCGTAGAACCAGGCGAAGGACTGGTACGCGCTGACGTACTCCTTGCCCTGGCTCCACAGGTTCTGCAGCTCGCGCTGGCCGAACTCGACGGCGCCGCCGGAGGCCGCGGTGACCACGCCCATGCCGTACTCCGGCAGCTGGTCGGGGACGACGGCGGCGTCCTTGATGGCCCACTCGGCCGCGGCCAGTGCCAGTCGCGTCATATGGTCGGTCTGCGGCATCAGCCGGCGGGGATGTGCTCCTCGGCGACGAAGCCGGGGACCTCCCCGGCGACGGTGGACGGGTACTGCGAGGCGTCGAAGCGGGTGATCCGGCCGAGACCGGACTGCCCGGCCAGGGTCGCCTTCCAGTACTCCTCGGTGCCGAGGCCGTTGGGAGCCGCGACCCCCAGGCCGGTCACCACCGTGGTGGGGCTCATGACAGGCTCCTCTCCGGCCTGGCCAGCACCATGGCGCTCTGGAAGCCGCCGAAGCCGCTGCCGACGCTGAGCACGGTGTCGGTCTGCTTCTCGCGGGCGACCAGCGGGATGTAGTCCAGGTCGAGTTCCGGGTCGGGCTCGTGCAGATTGGCGGTGGGCGGCAGCAGCCCGTGCTCCATCGCCAGGGCGCAGGCGGCGATCTCCAGGGACCCGATGGCACCCAGCGAGTGGCCGATCATCGACTTGATGGAGCTGACCGGGGTCGCGTACGCATGGGCGCCCAGGCTCTTCTTGAAGGCCCCGGTCTCGTGGCGGTCGTTCATCTTGGTGCCGGAGCCGTGCGCGTTGATGTAGTCGATGGAGGTGGGGTCGAGCCGGGCCTCGTCCAGCGCGGCGTCGATGGCCTGGGACATCTCCCGGCCGTCGGGCTTGAGGCCGGTCATGTGGTACGCGTTGCAGCGGGCGGCGAAGCCCGCGATCTCCGCGTAGATGTGCGCACCGCGGGCCCGGGCTGCCTCCAGCTCCTCCAGCACCAGGATCGCCGCGCCCTCGCCCAGCACCAGGCCGCTGCGGGTCCGGTCGAAGGGACGGCAGGCGTGCTCGGGGTCGTCGTTGCGCGGGGTGGTGGCGTGGATGGCGTCGAAGCAGGCCGAGGTGATGGGGGAGATCGGCGCCTCGGTGGCGCCGGCGATCATCACATCGGCGGTGCCCTCGCGGATCAGCTCCACGGCGTGGCCGAGCGAGTCCAGCCCCGAGGTGCAGCCGGTGGAGACCACCGCGGCGGGGCCCTCGGCACCGGCCGCGAAGCCGACCTCGGCGGCCATGGAACTGGGCACGAAGTGCCGGTACAGCTCGGGCACGGCGTACTCGTGGTCGACGTTCCACTTGCGGCCGCCGTCGCTGACCACGACGTACTCGCGCTCCAGGCTGGTGGTGCAGCCGACCGCGCTGCCCAGGGAGGTGCCGATCCGGCCGGGGTCGAGGGCGGAGAGGTCCAGGCCGCTGTCGGCGACCGCCTCGCGGGTGGAGACCACCGCGAACTGGGCGGCCCGGTCGAGCCGGCGGATCTCCTGGGGGGACAGGCCGGAGGCCTTGGGGTCGAAGTCGCACTCGGCGGCGACCTGGGAGCGGAACGGCGAGGCGTCGAAGAACGAGATGGTCCGCGTCGCCGAACGGCCCGCGGTGAGCAGCTCCCAGTAGTTCTTGACACCCACGCCGCCCGGCGCCACGACGCCCAGACCGGTGATGACGACTCTGCGCATCGCCGTTACCTCGCCTTCGCCGGGGCCGGGTGCCGCTGAGGGCTCCTGCCGGTCGGAACTGTGCGGGCCACTGTGGTTCCCTTCGGTCGGGGCCGCTGCTGGATCGGGTCCGGCGGCCGGGGCGGTTCAGGGTCTGTTCCTCTCCGCCCCGGGCCGACCACGCCGGGCAGGGCGCCGCTTGTGGCGTCGCCCGCTGCCGGTGCCGTCATGGTTCGACCCGGCTCTCGACGGACGCTCGGGTCCCCGTGGAACGGTTCGGGAGGGAGGCCGCCGCAGGGCGGTCCGGTGCGGTCCTGCGCTGCTGCGACGGGGGCACCCCGTATGCCCCAGGGGCGCGGGGAACGGCGCGGCCGGCCCTCCGCGGAGGGGGTGTGGTCGCGTGGTTCCCCGCGCCCCTGGGCTGTGGCGCGGTCGGGCGCCGGGATGTGCCGCGGGTGGGGGTGCGGAACCGGTCGGGCCGGTCCGCGGGTCAGTTGACGGCGGTGGGCTTGAGGTCCAGGCCCGGGTCTCCGGAGAGGACCGCGTGGTGCAGCCGCTGCAGCTTGGGCGAGGGCTCCAGGCCGAGCTCGTGCACCAGGGTGCCGCGCAGCCGCTGGTACGCCTCCAGCGCGCGCCAGGCGCCGCCGGAGCGGTGGGTGGCAAGCATCAGCTGGGCGCAGAAGTTCTCGTGCATGGGGTGACGGGCCGCCAGGACCCGCAGCTCGGGGACGACCTCGTTGTGCCGGCCCAGCCGCAGGTCGGCGTCGATCCGGCGCTCCAGGGTGGCCATCCGGTCCTCGTCCATCCGCAGCACCTCCAGCTCCAGCACGCTGCCGGCCCTGACGTCCACCAGGGCGGGCCCCTGCCACAGGGCGAGTGCGCTGCCGAGCAGTTCGGACGCCGCGCGGTAGTCCCGGGCGTCGTAGGCGGCCCGGCCGGAGGCGGCGAACTGCTCGAACTCGTGGACGTCGATCTGCCCCGGCTGCACCTGGAGCAGATAACCGCCGTGCTGGGTGATCAGGACGTCCTTGGCGTCACGGGTGGGATCGCCGTCGAGTGCGGCAGCGATCTTGCGCCGGAGCTGGAGGATGTAGGTCTGCAGAGTGGTCGCCGCACTGCGTGGAACGTCGGCCCCCCAGATCTCCTCCATCAGCGTCGGGACCGTGACCACACGGTCGGCCTGCAACGCGAGCAGTGCGAGTATCTGCCGCGGCTTGGCTGCACTCGGCACGATCGACACGCCGTGTTCGTGAGCGGTCAGCGGCCCGAGAACCTTGATCTCCATGGTGCTCTCCCCTCAGCCTCATCCGTCGGTCATCCGGCCGCCGGCGCTTGTCGAAGCATGGGGTCGAGCCTGTCACCACACCTCTTGACTGCCCAGTGAGCGGCTCATGAGGCGGATCGTGAAAATGTCATGCCGCGCACATGAGTCCCACACTGGGCGCGGAACGGTCGAAGTCCGCAGACTCCTGGTCAGGAAACGAGCCGCAGCACGACGTTCGACACGGCATCCGACTCTCTGGGGGAACACACCATGCAGATCATGGCAGATCCGTCCGTGCTCGCTCTTCGGGCCGACGAGGCCCGCCGCTTCGCCGAGCTCTCCGCCCGTACCGGGCTGGAGCCCGAGCTGGCCCAGCGCTACGCCAACGACCCGGTGGCGGTGCTGGCCGAGTTCGGCCTGACCGCGGCCGAGCCGCTGTACCTGGGCGGGGACGTCGACGACGACTCCCTGCTGCTGATCGAGGACCTCGACCCCGCGAACGACCTCCTGCTGGAGGCCCGCAGCAGCTTCTGCATCACCTCGCCGGCCGCGCTGGCGCGATGAGACCGGAGGCGGAGCAGGCCGGCCGGCCGCTGGGCTTCAAGCCCCATCTGCGCCTCGAAATCGTCCCGGGCGAGGCGACGTACCTGCTCTCCGCCCAGGGTGTCACCGCAGTCCAGGGCAGGTACGTCGAGAAGCTCGCCCCACTGCTCGACGGGACGCGCACTCTGGAGCGACTGCTCGCGGAGGCGGAGCCGCAGGTGCCCGCCGCCGCGGCCGGCCGGCTGATCGCGGACCTGGCCAGGGCCAACCTGGTCGGGTACCGCGTGCCCGCCGTGGACGACGCCGCCCAGGCGTACTGGGAGCTTGCCGGGGTGGACGGCGGCGAGGCGGAGGCCGCCCTCGGACGGCTGCCGGTCGCCGTGGTGGCGACCGGGCGGATCGACGCCGAGCAGGCCCGACGGGTCTGCTCGGCGTCCGGGCTCTCCGTACGGGAGGCGTCGGACACCGCTCCGGCGGCCCTCACCCTGGTCCTCTGCGACGACTACCTCGACCCGCAGCTGCGGGCGATCGACGCCGGGCTGCGGGCAGCCGGACGCCCATGGCTGCTGGCCAAGCCCGGCGGCGCGCAGCCCTGGATCGGTCCGGTCTTCCAGCCGGAAGGGGCGTGCTGGTCGTGCCTGGCGCACCGGCTGCGCGGGCAGCGGCGCTCCGAGCTCCCGCTCCAGCGGGCGCTCGGCATCAACGGTCCGCTCCCACGGCCCGAGGCGTCACTGGCGGCAAGCCGCGCCATGGGTCTCCAGGCGGCCGTCCTGGCGGTGGCGCGCTGGCTGGCCGGGGTGCGGGACATGGGCGAGGACGGGATCTGCATCATGGACACCCTGGCCATGAAGACCCGTCACCACGGCGTCCGGCGGCGGCCCCAGTGCGCCGACTGCGGAGACCCGGGCCTTTCGGCGGCCAGGGTGCTGGCACCGGTGGAGCCGGTCTCCCGTCCCAAGGTGCCCGGCACCGAGAGCGGCGACCGGGCGCTGCCGCCCGAGCAGGTGCTGCGCCGCTACCGCCATCTGGTCAGCCCCGTCACCGGGATCGTGGACGCGGTACGCCCCGACAACCGGCTGCCCGAGGGCGTCAACTGCTATGTCTCGGGGCGCAATCTGGCGATGGAGCCGCGGACCCTGGCCGGGCTCCGCAGCGGTCTGCGCAGCAGCAGCGGAGGTAAGGGGACGACCCCGCTGGAGGCGGAGGTCGGAGCGCTCTGCGAGGCCGCGGAGCGCTACTGCGCCACCCGGCAGGGCGATGAGCCCGTGGTGCGCGACACCCTGCGCGGGCTGGGGCCGCAGGCGCTGCACCCCAACGACTGCCAGCTCTTCGACGAGCGGCAGTTCCGCTCCCGGGAGCGGTGGAACGCCACCCACTCGGCGTTCCACCAGGTGCCCGCGCCCTTCGACCCGGACCGGCCGGTGGACTGGACGCCGGTCTGGTCGCTCACTGCCGGCACCCACCGGCTGCTCCCCACCTCGATGCTCTACTACGGCGAGGACCCGCACGGGCCGTGGGCGGACTCCAACGGCAACGCGGCAGGAAGCAGCCTGGAGGACGCGATCGTCCAGGGATTCCTGGAAGTGGTTGAACGCGACGCGGTGGCGCTGTGGTGGTACAACCGCACCCGGCATCCGGCCGTGGACCTCGATGCATTCGACGAGCCCTGGATTACCCGGCTGCGCACCGTCTACGCGCGGATGCACCGGGAGCTGTGGGTCGTCGATCTCTCCTCGGATTTCGGCGTCCCGGTGATGGCCGCGGTCTCCCGTCGGACGGACAAGGCCGCGGAGGACCTGGCGTTCGGCTTCGGTGCGCACTTCGATCCGCGGATCGCCCTGCGCAGGGCGCTCACCGAAATGGGGCAGCTGCTTCCGGCGGTGTGCGAATCCCGGGCGGACGGTTCCGGGTACCGCCTGCGCGATCCGGAGCTGATGTCCTGGTGGACCGGGGCGACCGTCCGGAACCAGCCATATCTGACGCCGGATCCCGGTGAGTCGGCGCGCGGTCCGGCCGACTACGGGCACCGGGCCAGGACCGACCTCAGGGAGGACATCGCGGTGGCGGAAAGAATGGTCCGCGCGCAGGGAATGGAACTGCTGGTCCTTGATCAGACGCGTCCGGATATCGAGCTCCCGGTGGTCAAGGTGATCGTCCCGGGAATGCGGCACTTCTGGGCCAGATTCGCCCCGGGCAGGCTGTTCGAGACGCCTGTGCGCCTGGGCAGGATCGCCAGGCCGTCGGCTTTTGAAGATCTCAATCCCATCCCCCTCTTCGTGTGACACGGATACTTAACGGGGGAACGGGTCTCTCCCTGTGGCTGCGTCAAGTCCCGCGCGCTACGATCCGGCTTGACCCAGCGGCCCTGGAGTGGGGGGACCTTGGACGGGACAGAGGTCAACGGCATGGTTTCCGGCCACGCGTCCGGAGCCCCCTTCCGAGATCCGCCGCCCCCGCCGGCGCCCGCCGCCGGGGGCGGAGCAGTGCCGTTGGCGACGCAGGACCTGCCCGCCCCGCGGCTCGCCAGGACGATGACGATCTTCGCCCTGCTGTGCTTCGCGGCACTGGCGATCACCAATGTGACGATCGGGGGGGCGCGGGGGCCGCGGCTCGCCGCGTTCGTGCTGTGCATCCTGGCCGTCTTCGCCGTGCAGGTGGTCAACTCCTCCTCGAGGATCCGCCGCTGGGCGTTATGGCGGAGGGCCGCCTCGCTGGCTCTGCAGGCGGCTCTCACCTACGGGCCGGCCGCGGTCTTCGGTGAGGTCTGGGGAGGCATGCTGGGCTGTCTCGCGGGCTCGACCCTGCTGCTGCTGCCCAAACGGGCGGGATGGGGCGCCTTCGGACTGGTCTCCCTCAGTTCGCTGGGGTTCGGCATCCTGCTGGAGCCCTCGGTCTTCGACATCGTGTACGTCGTCCAGTCCACGATGCTGACCGGCTTCATCATCTATGGGCTGACCCGGCTGGCCGACCTGGTCGCGGAGGTGCACTCCTCCCGGGGTGAGCTGGCGCGGGCGGCGGTCCTCCAGGAGCGGCTGCGGTTCGCACGGGACCTGCACGACCTGCTGGGCTACAGCCTTTCGGCGATCACGCTCAAGACCGAGCTGATCCACCGGCTGATCGGCCTCCGGCCGGACCGGGCACGTGAGGAGACCACGGAGGTGCTGGAGGTGTCCCGCCAGGCACTCGCGGATGTCCGGCTGGTGGCCAGCGGCTACCGGGACATGTCGCTGGCCGCGGAGGCGGAGTCGGCGGCGAGGACCCTGAAGGCGGCCGACATCCAGGCGGAGGTCGTCATCGACTGCGGACGGCTCCATCCGCTGGTCGACACCGTGCTGGCCACGGCGTTGCGCGAGGGGGTCACCAATCTGCTGCGGCACAGCAAGGTCCAGGTGTGCACCGTCAGCGCGGCGGTCACCGAGGCAGAAACGGTCCTGCTCACCATGGTCAACGACGGTGTGTCCGAGGAACGGCTGGATTCCTCCCCGCGCAGCGGAAGCGGGATCGGCAATCTGCAGACCCGGCTCGGCGCCATCGGCGGGCGGGTGACCGCCGGAGTGCGGGCGGACGGTCAGTTCGAGCTCGTGGCGGAGGCGCCGATGCGCCCCGAGAACCCTGCCCCGGCAGCGGAGGGGCCGGAGGAAGGCTGCATACGGTCCGTGGCCTGAGGGTCTAGGCTCACGATCCGGGCAACGTCAGGACAAGGGGGGCCAATGCTGTCCGTGAAGATCCTGCTCGCCGAGGACGTCCATATGATCCGCGGCGCACTCGTGGCGTTGCTGGAGCTGGAGCCCGACTTCGAGGTGGTCGCCTCGGTGGACCGCGGCGACCTGATCGTCAGAACGGCGCTGGAGTCCAGACCCGATGTCGCGGTGATCGACGTCGACCTCCCGGGCATCGACGGCCTCACCGCGGCGGCAAGCCTGCACGACCGGCTCCCCGGCTGCCGCACCCTGATCCTCACCAGCCTGGGCAGACCCGGAACCCTGCGCCGGGCCATGGCCGCCCAGGTGTCGGGCTTCCTGCTGAAGGACGCACCGCCGGACCGGCTGGCCCAGGCCGTGCGGGCGGTCGCCCAGGGCCAGCGGGTGGTCGACCCGCAGCTGGCGCTCTCGGCCTGGGACTGCCCGTCCAACCCGCTGTCCCCACGGGAGCTGGAGGTGCTGAGGATCGCCGCCCGGGGTGCCGACGCCGCCGAGGTCGCAGCTTGCCTGTACCTGTCAAAGGGTACCGTGCAGAACTACCTCACCGCCATCGTCGCCAAGCTCAACGCCCGCAACCGGATCGACGCCGTGAGGATCGCCGAGGAGGCGGGCTGGATTCCGTGACTGACCGTCAGAACCGTTGTGAGGTACGGAGCAGGGTGTCGAGCAGGCCCTCGTCCAGCGCCGTCCCGACCGACAGGTCCACGCTGTCGCCGAAGCCCGCGTCATGCACCGCGACGCTCACCACATAGCGCCGCTCCAGGGAGAACGTCCCGAAGGTCCAGGCGGAGCCCCCGCGTACCGCTTCCCCGCCGGGCTGCACCAGCCTGGCCTCGCCCCCGTCGAGCGCGAAGCCGAACTCGGTGAAGCGGAACCGCAGGCCCTGCCCCAGCGCCTTGCTGTACGCCTCCTTGAGCGTCCACAGCCGCACCAGGGTGTCATTGCGCAGACTGCAGTCCTCCCGGTCCACCCGGTCCAGCTCATATCTGGTGAAGCCCTGCCGCTCCGAACCGGTGCCCGCCATCCGGCGGTCCGCCAGCTCCACATCCACCCCGATCCGGCCCCGCCGGGTCACCCCGACCACCACCACCTCCTCGGTGTGGCTGAGACTGATGTCGATCTGGTCGCAGCCGCGCACATACGGCCGGCCGCCCGGCTGGTACGCCAGGTCCACCAGCTCCGGCCCGGTCTCGATGGCGGCCGCCGCGGCCTGCCGCAGCAGCAGCCGGGACGCCAGGAAGCGCTCCTGGGCGCGCGGATGGGAGAGCGACTGGTAACGCAGCCAGTCCCGGCCGAGCACCGGGCGGAACCGCGACGGCTCGGCCAACTGTCCCGCCCACCCGCCGAGCGTGCAGTACACCAGGGCCGAACCCGACGTGGTCAGGTCCTCCCGGACCGGGTCCCACGGCCCCCGGGGGTCCAGCGCGGTGCGCAGCGGTGGAAGCTGTTCGGCGGACCCCGTCATCTCAGGTCCTCACCAGAGGGTGGGCCAGCGGCCCGGCGTCCAAGGCGGAGAGCACACCGGCCAGATACACCGCGTTGGTCTCCGGACCGCGGCACATGGCGAGGCAGCTCGGCCCCTGGGCGCCGCCCATCCGGCGGATGAACGGGGTGAGCACCACCCGCGGCCCGATCTCCACCACATGGGTCAGCGCCTGCTGGTCCAGCAGCTGCCGGGCCGCCTCCGCGAACCGCACCGGCGAGGTGGCATGGGCGGTCCAGTACGGCGCGTACAGCGGCTCATTGGTCAGCCGGCCGTGCACGGTGGAGTAGTACGGCAGCCTCGGGGCGCCGCCCGGCAGCCGCCGGGTCACCGCCTCGAACCTGGCCAGCATCGGCTCCATCAGCGGTGAGTGGAAGGCATGGGTCACCTTCAGCTGCATACAGGCGATCCCGCGCGCCTCCAGCTTGTACTGGATCCGCTCCAGTCCGCCGATCTCGCCGGAGAGGACGGTCGCCCGGGCGGCGTTGATGGCGCCGATGGCCACACCGGGCTCGTCGGCCAGCAGCTCCGCCGCCTCGTAGGGCGCCGCGCAGGTGGCCATCATCCCGCCGCCCGACGGCAGGTACTGCATGAAGGCACCGCGCACCGCGACCAGCTTGGCCGCGTGCTCCAGGCTCAGCGAGCCGGCGATCGCCGCCGCCGCGAACTCGCCGATCCCGTGGCCCAGCACCGCCACGGGCTGCACCCCCGCCTCCTCCAGCGTCCGCGCCAGCGCGTACTCCACCGCGAACAGCGCGGGCTGGGTGAAGGCGGTCTGGTGGATCCGCTGGTCCCGGCTGAGGATCAGGTCGACCACCGAGGTGCCGGTGTACGGCAGCAGGGCCTCGGCGGCCTCGTCCAGGAAGCGGCGGTAGCCGGTGGAGTTGAGGTACAGCCCCGAGGTCATCCCCGGGTGCTGGGAGCCCTGGCCGGTGAAGACGAACGCCGCCCGCACCTGCTGGTCGCTGCCCAGCCTGATGTCTCGCAGCTCCAGATAGGCGGCGAGCTCCTGGACGGTCGGGTAGACCCAGATGTCGGTGGGGTCGATCACCGGGCCGAACTCCTCCTCGACGTCCCCGTACAGGCTCAGCGCGGCGACCGAGTCCAGGCCGAGCTCGGTGAACGGGACGTCGTCGGCCACCCTCCGCCCCACATAGTGGGACAGCCGCCCTGACAGCCAGCCGTGGTAGTCCGGGTCCCTCGGTGTGTTCATCGCTGTGCTCCTTCGTCGATGTGCGGGGCGCCCGCCCGGGCGCGGTGGGGCCCGCGTCAGGCCAGCGCAGAGCCGTAGAGGTCATAGCTGCGGCGGCCGTGCAGTCGTGCCAGGACCTCCGCGAGCACCCGCTGCTCGGCCGCCGCGGGACGGTCCGGCAGGGCCAGGCCGAGGCGGCGTCCCAGCCGGTAGAGAGCCGCGGTGGGCCAGGACGGGTCGGCCAGGAACGGGTCGTCCTCCGCTCGCTGCTCCCGCCACACCCCCAGACAGGCGGCCGCGGCCAGGACGAGCGCATAGCGGTCGGCCAGGCCGAAGGAGTGCGGACTGACCAGCGCCTGGCGGTCGTCGGGTGCGATGTCGACGAACACCTTGCGCAGCTCGTCCAGTTCGACGGTGAACCCCCGCGCCAGGAACCGCAGCGCGGAGCCGCCGCTCCGGTCGGCATGGTCGTCGTCCGTTTCGTCCGCGGCCTCCAGCAGATCCGTGCAGGCCACCAGGGTCGCCGCCAGCGGGTCCCCGTCGCCCAGCAGCGCCGCCTCCGCCAGATCCAGCGGCGGCAGCTCCGCATGCAGCCGGAACAGCTCCCCGGGTGCCTCGGGATCGGCGAACCAGGCGTGCCGGGCGAAGAACGGCAGCTGCGGCAGGATGGACACCTGGCGGCCCGCGCTGCCGGCATGGCCCAGCGAGGTCACCGGGAGGTCCCGCAGATGCTTCTGGAACATCCCGTAGGTGCCGTCCTCGGCGAAGCTCTGCTGGCCCAGTACGGCGGACATCTCGTCCATCGACTCCGCCACCAGCTTGGGCGCCAGATAGGCGGCGGTGGCCGCATAGGCACTCATCTGCTTGGGAATCAGATGCAGCGCCCGGGTGGCGACCAGCGCCAGGCAGTCGCTCACCAGCAGATCCAGGAAGGCCCCGGTGAGGACGTCCCGGACATGCCGCACATCCAGCGAGGACCGGCCGTCGGGCCGGGGCCGGGCGGCGAACCTGGCCACCGTGCGCAGCGCGGTGTCCCCGCCGGCCAGCACGATGGACGGGATCAGCCCCCGGATCACCAGCGACGACCGCAGCGACAGCTCATAGCCGTCGCCGAGCCCGCCCACCAGGGCCGACTGCGGGACCGGGCAGTCGTGCACCCGCAGGCCGCCGAACTCGGTACTGCGCATCCCGTTGGTGGTGTGGCGCTCCAGGTCCTCGACCCGGTCGGCCGGCAGCTCGGCCCGGTCCAGCAGCAGCACCGAGTGCGCCCGCCCGCGCTCCTCGGCGCCGGTGCGGGCGAAGACCACCAGCCCGGCCGCCCTGGCGGCGTTGGCGATCACCGCCTTGCTGCCGTTCAGCAGGTAGCCGTCCGGGTGCGGGGCGGCCTCGAACTCGTCGCGGACAAAGGCGTTGCCGTGCGCCACCTCGTGCCGCACCACGGCGATCCGCCGCCCCTCCAGCAGCATCCGGGCGGCCTGCTCCCGCTGGGCGCGGTTGCCGCCGGTCCACACCGGGACGGCGGCGAAGAAGCAGTTCAGGCCGTATCCGAAGCCGAGTGAGGCGTCCCGGCGGAAGACCGGCCGGAGCACCCGGCCCAGCACATCCATCCGGGACAGCCGGCCGCCGAACTCCGGGGGCACGAACTCGGCGTTCAGCCCGTAGGCGTCGAGCACCCGCTCGGCCTCGGCGAGCACCTCGCCCCGTGCGTCGGCGGCGAGCAGCGCATGCTGGCCAAGCGGGTTCTCGGCGGCGAGGAGCGGCCCGAAGTCCTGCTCCAACCGGTCGATCCGGTCCTGTGGTGTCATCGACGGCTCCCGGCGATCATTCGCTGTATCTCCGGCCTGACCTTCTGGTGAAGCGGCTTCAGCTCGCCCCGCAGGAACAGCCGGCGCATCGCCGAGCGCTCCACCTTGCCGCTGGTGGTGCGGCGCACCGTGCCGGGGCGGACCAGCAGCACCGCACCGGCCTGGAGCTCGAACTCCTGGGAGAGGCAGCTCTCCACCGCGGTGGCCAGACCCGGCAGGTCCACGTCGTACCGGCTTCTGGCGCGCAGCTCCTGGACCACCACCACGTGCTCGCGCCCGGCGGGCACCGCGAAGGCGGTGGTCGAGCCGAACAGCGCGCTGACCCGCTGCACGGTCTGCTCCAGGTCCTGCGGGTAGAGGTTGCGCCCGGCCACCACGATCACGTCCTTGAGCCGGCCGGTCACATGCAGGACGCCGTCCTGCACCGCGCCCAGGTCGCCGGTGCGCAGAAAGCCGCTCTCACCGTCCGCCGTGGTGGCGCGGAAGGTGTGGACCGACTCCCCCGGCCGCCGCCAGTAGCCGTGCGCCACGCTGCCGCCGCGGACCCAGATCTCGCCGATCTCGCCGTCCGGCCGCACCACCAGGGTCTCCGGGTCCACGATCCGCAGTTCCGCGCCGACGGCCCGCCCGGCAGGCACCAGGGTGGTGGCGGGGCGGCCCGGCCGGCTCTCGCGCAGCCCGTGGCGTTGCAGTGCGGCGCTGTCCACCACCCGCCCCGCCCCGTGCGGTTCGCTCACTCCACCGCTGACCAGCAGGGTCGCCTCGGCAAGACCATAGGCGGCGGTCAGCGCCCCGGGACGGAGGCCCGCGGGGGCGAACCGCTCGGCGAAGGCCTGCCAGGTCTCCGCGCGCACCGGCTCCCCGCCGCTGACGGCACGCTCCCAGCGGGAGAGGTCGAGCCCGGCCAGCTGCTCGTCCGTGGTGCGGTGGACGCAGAGCTCATAGGCGAAGTCGGGGGCCCCGCTGACCGTCAGCCCGTAGCGGGAGATCGCCTCCAGCCAGCGGACCGGCCGCCGGACGAAGGCCTCCGGCGACAGCAGCACCGAGGTGGCCCCGTGCCACAGCGGATGCAGCAACTGGCCCACCAGGCCCATGTCGTGGTGGAAGGGCAGCCAGCCGCCGAACCGCGACTGCGGCCCGGTGCCCAGCGCCTCGGTGATGGCCTGCTGGTTGGCCAGCAGATTGCCATGGGTCACCACCACGCCCCTGGGCTCCCTGGTGGAGCCCGAGGTGTACTGGAGGAAGGCCACCGAGTCGCCGGTCAGCGCGGGCTGCTGCCAGGGCGCCGACGGCGGGACCACATCTGCGGCCAGACACGGGATCTGACCGTAGCCGTGTCCGGCCAGCAGCCGCGACAGGTCCGGCGCCAGCGCGGCGTCGGTCAGCGCCAGGCAGGGCGCCGCGTCCCTGGCGATCCCAGCGATCCGCGCGGCGTGGTGCCCGCGTCCGCCGGGCGGTGCCGCGGGGACGGCGATGGCGCCCGAGTACAGGCAGGCCAGGAAGCTGACCGCGAAGAGCCTGCGGTCGCCGTGCACCACCAGAACCCGCTCTCCCGCGGCCCCGCGGTCCTGCAGCCAGCCCGCCAGCCGCTTGGCGGCGGCGTCCAGAGCCCGGTAGGAGACCACCTGCGGCTGTGCTCGGCCGTCGTGCTCGGGCAGCAGGACCAGTGCCTCCCTGCCAGGCAGCTCAGCCGCCTTGGCCAGGATGAGCTCTGAGAAGTTGCGGTAGCCGTTCACTGCCTCCCCCTCGCATGCCGTCAGTGCCACCACGCCCTTGAGGTCGGGCCTGTTCGTCTCCGCGGACGGTAGGAGCGTGATCTGGAGGCGGACTCGACCGCGCCCGGAACCGCACGGATGTGTGGCCTTAACTGCATGGTGCGCCGAGGGGCTCGAAGCGCCCTCGGGCCCGGAACGCGGACGAGCCGAGGACCAGGGGGTCCTCGGCTCGTCGCACGCCGGAGCGGACGGCTCAGCCGGTGATCGCGCGCTCGTAGGCGATGAGTCGGGTGCGCTCGGTGGCCACATCGGCGGTGCCGGCCATGCCGATCCGGTGCTCCTGGTAGCCCTCGCTGCCCAGCGCCCGGTCGCAGGACTCGGTGTCGTACCACCAGGAGACCCCGAGGTAGTTGGTCGGGCTGACCGTCGAGCGCAGCAGATCGCTGCCGCCGAAGCCGCCGAGCTGCCCGAAGTGCTCGGAGGTGTCGCGGAAGCGCCGTTCGAACTCCCGGTGTTCGCCGATCACCTGGGCATGCGTCAGTACGACGTTGGCCGCACCCGGCAGGGCCTCGGTCCGCAGCACCCGGTTGACGCTGAGCGCCTGGTCGGCATGGGCCTCCACCATCGTGCCCAGCCGCTGGACGTGTTTGAGGAAGGCGTCCTCATGCACCAGCTGCAGAAACCCCTGCAGGCTCTGCCAGTGCGCCAGGTGCACATACACCTGAGGCTGGTCCACCAGCTGCACCGTGACGAGGAAGTCGAAGTGTGCCTGCCGGCGCAGGAACTGGCAGTGCTCGCGGAACTCGCGCTCAAAGGCCTCGAAATCGTCCTTGGCCGTGAAGCGGTTGATCACTGTGAGCGGACCGTTGAGATCACGTCCCGGCATGTGCTTCCTCCGCGAACTCCTTGGCATGGCGCAAGGTGGTCGAGCTGTTGGTGCCCAGGGCCTTGCGAACCAGGGCCCGTGCCTCCTCCAGTGTGGCCTGCGGGCCGAGCATCCGGCGGACGCCTTCGGGGTCGAGGACCACGGTGTGCCAGGAGGTGGCGACGATCCCGGCGCCGTCCTCGGCCGGCTCGATCACCCAGCGGCCGGTGTGCCCGGCCATCGCGGCGGGTACCCGGGTCTGCTTGTAGACGATCGTCCGGCGGTCGCGGAAGACCACCCGGATCGAGACCGTGTTGTGGGTGGAGCCGTCGGGGCTGCGGGTGTCCATGTCCATGTGCTGGATGCCGGGCTCGTCCTCCGCCAGCTCCAGCCGGGCCACATGCGGCAGCCGCTCGGGCCAGAGGTCTGCGCGGTCCAGGAAGGCGAAGACGTCCTCGGCCGAGCCGTCGATCTGCTGGGCGTCGCTGAAGGTGAACATCAGCTCCCCCCGCAGTGCGCCCAGCTCCGCACCGGCCTTCAGCGCCGCCAGCTCGGCGCGGCTGTTGCGGTCGACGGCCTGCTCGATCAGCTCCACCGCGGCCGGGTCGTCGCCGATGGCGCGATAGTGGTGCAGCAGCGTCACTCGGGTGCCTTCGCCGTCCTGCTCGACGATCCACTCGCCGCCCATGGACTGCACGGGGGGAGCGGAGACCACCTGGCGGAAGCGGATGCGGCCGGCGCCTTCGTCCAGGGTGCGGGCCGAGGTCCAGGTCCGGGCCTGCCCGCCCGCGGTCGCCCAGATCTGCAGCAGCTGCTCACTGCGGCAGCCGTCCAGCGGGCGCTCCTCCAGCACCTCCACATGGACGGTGGGGCCGAAGAGCTGCGGCCACCCGGACACCTCGGCGACCAGCGCGAAGACATCCGCAGGCTGCGCAGAGACGGTGATGGAGTGCTCGGTGACGCGGACGCCCGTCGTCACGTCCCTGTCAGTCGCGGTCGTTGCGGCCACGGCGAACCTTCCCTTCGGTTCACGCCGCACGCGGGTGCGGCTGCTTCACGATGTCAGCTGTCACTTGAGATCGACTTGAGCGGTGCTGCAGTCAGGCCCAGCCGGGCCGCTCCAGGATCTCCACCACGGCGGCGCCCCAGCTGTAGCCGGCCCCGACGCCCACCAGCACGATGCGGTCGCCGGGTTTCGCCGCCCCGGACACGGCCAGCCGGTCCAGGCCGGCGAACTGGTCCCCGGCGCCCAGATGGCCCACCGTCCGGCTCCAGTCCCAGGTGGTGCGCTGGGGATCGATGCCGAACGGCTTGTAGTAGATGGCCTGGAGGCGCCGCCGGCCGAAGTGGGGCAGCAGCACCCAGTCGGCCTCGGCGAGCTCCATGTCGGCGTCCGACAGCGCCTGCTTCAGCACCGTCTGCTGGCCGGAGTGCGCCCGGGAGACGGCGAACGACATGCCCATCTCGCCGATGAACGCCTTCTTGGCCTCTTCGAAGTCCACCGGGATGCGATGGGTGAACGGCGCCGGACTGAACGGCTCCCGGCCGCGGTGCAGCGGCTCCAGCTCGGCGTCGGCGAGCACGGCCAGCGACCGCAGCCGGGCGAAACCGCCCCGGCGGGAGAGCACCAGCGCGGTGGCGCCGTCGGCATAGGGAGTGCCCGGGTCGGTGCGCCAGCGGTCGATGCCGGGCGCGCAGAAGCGGTCGGCGGTGGTCAGCAGGGCGTCGCAGCGGTTGCGGTCGGCGGTGAGATAGGCGGCGGCCAGGTCCAGCGCGGCCAGTCCGCCGTTGGACATCTGGCGGATCTCCAGCGCGGGGCAGCTGCCGCCGCCGGCCTCGCGCTGGATGTACGAGGCCACGGGCCACAGGTCCTGACCCTGGTGGTAGGTGTCGGCATGCAGGATCAGATCGAGGTCCTCGGGGGCGGAACCGGCCCGCTCCAGCACCGTACGGGCCGCGTCGGCGGCCATCTCGGCGGCCGACTGGTCGGGCGACCAGGCGACCGAGACCATGTCGGTGGCGGCGGCCAGCCGGGGCGGGCAGGCACCGGAGGCGACGGCGTCGGCGACCAGCAGTGAGGAGGGAAGGCATATCGCGGTCCCCCGGATGAAGATGTCCTCCACTCGCACAGCAACTCCCGGATGGATAGTGATGGGGCGTGGTCGCCGGGACGTCCCCGGCGGGGCCGCCGCTCAGCTCGCCGCGGCGACGGGGGCCAGCCGCTCGGTGCCCTCTCTGCCCAGCAGCACGAAGTGGACCGCGTCCAGCAGTGCCCGCCAGGAGGCGGCGACCATGTTCTCGTCGACACCGACGGTGGCCCAGCAGCGGCCGCCGTGCCGGTAGGAGATCAGCACCCGGGCCGCGGCCTCGCTGCCGGCCTCGGCGTTGAGCACCCGCACCTGGTAGTCCACCAGTTCCAGGCCGGCCAGCTCGGGGAAGCGCGGGTCGAGTGCCTTGTGCAGGGCCCGGTCCAGGGCGTTGACCGGGCCGTTGCCCTCGCCGGAGGCGATCAGCGGGATGCCGTCCACCCGCAGCCGCACCGAGGCCTCGGTGCGCACCTCGCCCTGCGGCAGCCGGTCGACGCCCACCCGCCAGGACTCCACCTCGAAGGGCCGCGCAAGGCTGCCGCCCGCCAGCTCCTCGCGCAGCAGCAGCTCGAAGGAGGCGTCGGCGGACTCGAAGGCGTAGCCGAGGTTCTCCAGCTCCTTGACCCGGGCCGCGGTGCGCGCCACCTCGTTGGAGCCCGCGGTGACCGGGTAGCCCAGGGAACGGGCCTTGAGCTCGATGGAGGAACGTCCGCCCAGGTCCGAGACCAGGGTGCGCATCTCGTTGCCGACCAGCTCCGGTCTGGTGTGCTGATAGAGGTCGGGGTCGACCCGCAGCGCCGAGGCGTGCAGCCCGGCCTTGTGCACAAAGGCGGTCGCGCCGACGTACGGGGCGGCCGGGTGGCCCGGCACCCCGGTCAGCTCGCCGATCGCCCGGCCGAGCCCGGCCGCCTCGCGCAGCCGCTCCACCGGGACCGCCTCGATACCGCGCTTGAGGACCAGGTTGGCGGTCACGGTGAAGAGGTTGGCGTTGCCGCACCGCTCGCCGTAGCCGTGCGCGGTGCCCTGCACATGGTCGGCGCCCGCGTCCACGGCAGCCAGGGTGTTGGCGACGGCGCAGCCGGTGTCGTCATGGCAGTGGATGCCCAGCGCGATGCCGGTGGACTGCAGTGTGTCGCCGACCACAGCCCGTACCTCGTCGGGCAGCGAGCCGCCGTTGGTGTCGCAGAGCACGACCGTCTCGGCACCGGCCTCGGCGGCGGTCCGCACCACCTCCAGGGCGTACTCCCGGTTGAGCCGGTAGCCGTCGAAGTAGTGCTCTGCGTCGACGAAGACCCGCCGGCCGGCGTGCACCAGGTGCCGTACCGTGCTGCCGATCATGGCGAGGTTCTCCGCGAGGGTGGTGCGCAGGGCGAGCTCCACATGGCGGGGGTGGCTCTTGGCGACCAGGGTCACCACAGGGGTGTCCGCCGCCAGCAGCGCCCGTACCTGGGGGTCGACGGAGACCAGCGCCCCCGGTTTGCGGGTGGCGCCGAAGGCGGCCAACTGCGCCGATCGCAGGTCGAGTTCGGTACGGGCACGGCGGAAGAACTCGGTGTCGCGGGGGACCGCCCCCGGCCACCCGCCCTCGATGAAGCCGACCCCGAAGGCATCCAGCCTGCGCGCGACGGCGAGCTTGTCCTCGACCGTCAGCACCATGCCCTCCTGCTGCGTTCCGTCGCGCAGGGTCGTGTCGTACAGCTGGAAGCGCCGCTCTGCCATGTCCCCTCCCTCTCTCCGGTGCGGTCACCGTCCGGTGGCGGGCTCGGGAGGGGCTGGACCGGCGGTGGAGGCGGCCCGGCGCAAAACAGGCCCGAGCGGGCTGCCGCAGGCTCGGCGGCATGACTGCATCCACGGATACGCAGGTGGCAGAGCTGGAAAAAACCTGGACCACCAGCTCCGCCGTCGACGGGACGCCCTCTCCCTGCCGCCGCGTTGGTCGTCCGCGGCGGCTGCACCCTGGAGGCGCTCGGCCCCGCGGTCCGACGGTTCGTTCGCCCACCGTGCGGCGGACCCGCTACCCGACCCGGAGGGGGTGTACTCGGGACCGTCCACGGCATTCCGCAGTGGTGGATCGCGGGTGCCGGCCACACCTTCTCGGGCGCCGCCCTGCTGCACCGTGCGACGGCAGCGTCGCCGAGGTCTTCACGGTGCCTCTGGAGGCACCCGCTGAACGCGTGCCCCGCCCGGCACCGCGGGGGCCCGGGCCGGAGGCGCTGCCGGACCGCGACCGCAACGGGACCGCGACCGGACGGCTCCGGAGGGGAAGAGCCCGGCTTGAGGACCGGGCGAGTCGCCTTCCAGCGTCCGCCGTTACGTTCCGACGGCCCGTGCCCGGCAGTCCCGGCGCGGGCCTGAAGCGGCGAAAGCGGAGGTGTCGTCTTGTCTGTCCTGCCCGAGCCCCCAGTGGACCTCGAAGATGTGTTTCCCTTCCCCGGTTCCTCCTACCAGGGCCCAGCCCCGCAGTACGCCCGGTTGCGGGCGGAGTGCCCGGTGGCCCGTGTGCACACCGAGGGCGGTGTGGACGCCTGGCTGCTGAGCCGGTACGAGGACGTGCGGGAGGCCCTGGCCGACCCCAGGCTCGGCCGCGCTGACACGGTGAAGGCGGACGCCCCCCGGATCGGCGGGGCGATGACCTCCACCCCCGAGATGATCATCTCGATGGACGCCCCGGAGCACTCCCGGTTGCGGAAGCTGGCGGCGGGGCCGTTCACCGCCCGGCGGATCGAGCAGCTGCGGCCCACCGTGCAGCGCATCGCCGACGAGCTGCTGGACGAGATGGCCGGCCGCAGCGGCCCGCTCGACCTTGTACGGCAGTTGACGCTGCCGATGCCGCTGCGGGTCATCGGGGAGTTCCTGGGTGCGCCCATGGAGGTGCTGGAGCTCTTCGCGGTCAACGCTCGCGACTTTGTCACCGTCGACGACCAGGAGGAGGGCGGCGACTCACGGACCGGACTGGCCAAGCTCTACGAGTCCATGGTGGCCGTGGTCGCCGACAAGCGGGCCAATCCCGCCGACGACCTGCTGTCGGCGCTGATCGCGGCACGGGACGAGGGCGACCGGCTCAGCGAGCAGGAGCTGGTGACCTTCGCCTTCACTCTGATCGGCGCCGGCTTCGACACCACGGCCAGCCAGCTCGCCAACTCCGTACTGGCGCTGATCGGGCGCCACCGCGACCAGTGGCGCTGGCTGGCGGAGGATCCGGCCCGTGTCCCGGCCGCCGTGGAGGAGCTGCTGCGGCACGTCAACCTCTTCTCCACGGACACCGCGGGCAACCCGCGGATCGCGCGGGAGGATCTGGAGATCGCCGGGGTCAGGATCGCCAAGGGTGACGCGGTGGTCCTCTCGATCACCTCCGCCAACCGGGACGCAGCCGTCTTCGCCGACCCCGACCGGCTCGACCTGGCCCGCGCCCACAACCCGCACCTCTCCTTCGGGCACGGCATGCACTACTGCATCGGCAAACAGCTTTCCCGGCTGGAGCTGGAGGTCGCCATCGACGGGCTGGTGCGGCGCTTTCCGGACCTGCGGCCGGCGGTACCGGAGGCCGACCTGGTCTGGCACCAGGGGGAGATCAACCACTCGCTGGCAGCCCTCCCGGTCACTTGGGGAAGCTGAGGCGGCCTCTGCGCCCCAGGGGTGGTGCACGGCCCGGCGCACCGCCTCTGCACGGGGGACTCCCTGACCGGGCGGACGGCGGATGCCCGGGACGCGATCGCGTCCCGGGCATCCGCCGTCCGCCCGGTCAACCTGCGGTGGACACCCGGGTCCCCGTGCTGGAGACCTCGATGGGCCCCTGGAGGGACACCGGCGAACCGGCGCTGACGAAGGCGACCGCCGAGGTGGACAGGTGGTTGCCGTGGACCGTGCCGATATGGACGGCCTGGACCGCGCCGGGATAGGGCCCGCCGTCCAGGAACGGGTGGGTGATGTAGAAGGAGAGCGAACCGTCCGGACGCGACTCCCAGAACCCGTCGCCGCCGAACTGCGGAACGCCGTCGGGGCCGGGCGGGCCGTCCATGTGCAGCTGATGGTCGGCGGCGAAGACGAAGACGTCGTCGGCGACGGAAGGGCCCTGGGGCGTGTCCACGGTGACCGTGACATCCCAGGTACCGGTGGGGTCGTTGGTGCCGCTGTGGCTGTCGGTGCCGGTCTGCGTGGTGCCGGTCTGCGCGATGTCGGCCTGCGCGGTGCCGGCGGTGGAGATCGCGGCGGTTGCGACCAGGAACAGGCTCGCGGCGCGCCGTGCACCGCGGTGCCGGCGGGAGGGGTGAAGGGCGCTGTGGGACATCGGAGTTCCTCGCGGGTCGGGCTGATGGGTCGGGCTTCGGGGGCTGGAGCCCGGCCGGGCTCAGCGGCCCCCTGCGGAGTCGGCGCCGGGGGCGCCGCTCTGGACGGCTGCCGGGTCGGAGCCGGCGATCCAGGCCTCCATGGGCGGCCGCATCAGGGTGGACAGCAACTCGATCCGCAACCCGCCGAGGCCGCGGTGGTAGACCCACAGCAGTTGGCCGTCGGCCTCGCTGTCGTTGGACGCCTCCACCGGGAGCCCCAGCTCGACCAGCGCCGCCGAGGTGGTTCCGATGGCCTCCGCCTCGGCCCAGTAGCCGATGTGATGGGCGCCGTTGCTGCCGTCGGAGACCCAGACGGTTCCGGGGATCTCCTCCACGAGTTCCAGCCGCGGCTCCTCCACCGAGAGGACGAAGCGCTGCGCGGCGTGCTGCAGCCCGGCCGGGGTGCGGGCGGTGACGTCCAGCTCCATGACGCTGGTCCAGTGGTAGCCGGCGAGCTCGCTCAGGGTCTTCATCGCGAGGTCGAGGTCCGCGACCACCAGGCCCGTGTGGAACAGCGCGTCCGGGGTCAGGACCGAGCCGAGCGGGGGCCGGCCGTGCTGCGCTGCCGGTGTGTCGGGCATGGGGATTCCTGCCTTTCGGTCGACATGTGCGGAGCAGCGGTGTCAGACCTGCCGTGCCCGGACCAGGTCCGCGCCGCCGTCCATGGTGATGATCTGGCCGGTCACCCAGGAGCTCGACGGCTCCACCAGCCGGGTGATCCACAGCGTCACGTCGTCGGGGACTCCGGTCGCCCCGAGCGGCACGCCCTTGGCGGCCTGCTCGAAGAGTCCGTCGACCTGCTCGGTGGTCATGCCGCTGCTCTCGTAGACCTCGGTGCGCACCCAGCCGGGCGCCACAGCGTTGACTCGGATGCCCCGGGGGGCCAGCTCCAGCGCCCAGGTGCGGGTGAGGCTGTTCACGGCGGCCTTGCTGGCCGCGTACATGGAGACCGTGGGGGTCGGGTTGTGGCCGGCCGGACTGGTCACGAAGACGATGTTGCCGCCGGGGGAGCGCAGCAGCGGCAGCAGTCGGTCGGTCAGCACGACGGTGCCCAGGACGTTGACGTCGAAGAGATCCCGGGCGGCCTTGAGGTCGATCTCGCCGAGCGGTGCGATGTGGTGGATGCCCGCGTTGTGCACCAGCACATCCACGGCGCCGCCGTGTTCGCCGGCCGCCGCGGCGACGGCCTCTGCGCCCTCCTCGGTGGCGACGTCGGCCCGAACCGGGACGATCGCCGGGTGCAGCGCCGCCGCCTCGGCCAGCCGCTCCGCCCGGCGCCCGGTGATGATCACCGAAGCGGCGCCGAGCCGGGCGAAGGTCAGGGCGGTGGTGCGGCCGATCCCGGTGCCGCCGCCGGTGACGACGACGCGCAGTCCAGCGGGGAATTGGTCGGTCATGGGCTGGTCCTTTCCGGAGATCCGGTCGAGGGGCCGGGAGCGGAGCCCGGGGCGGGGTCACTCACCGTCGCTGAGACGGAGCGGCAGGGCGACCAGGTTGTGGTTGACATCGCCGATCCGCCAGCGCAGTTCGCCCTCCGCCACGGCCGGACGGGCCGCCGGGAAGCGGCGGGTCAGCTCCTCGATGGCGACGGCCAGTTCGATACGGGCCAGGGGAGCGCCCAGGCAGTGGTGGATGCCGTGGCCGAAGGCCAGGTGCGGGTCGGCGGCGCGGGCGAAGTCGACCCGGTCCGCGTCGGGGAAGACCGCTTCGTCGCGATTGGCCGACGCGAAGGAGAGGAAGACCGCGTCCCCGGCGGGGATCGTCACCCCGCCGAGGGTGACGTCCTCGGTGGCGATCCGGGGGAGACCGGAGGTGTCGTTGCCGGTCAGGTTGACGGTGCGCAGCAGTTCCTCGACGGCGGCCGGGATCTCCTCCGGATGGTCGCCGAGCCGCCGCCAGACCTCGGGATGGTGGGCGAGCAGGGTGAGGACGAAGTTGGAGATCTGGCCCGCCGCGGAGTCGAAGCCCCCGCCCAGCAGGGTGTAGCCGAGCCCGATGAGCTCCTCGAAGGAGAGGCGGTCCTCGCCGTCCCGGGCCTGGATCAGGGCTGAGAGCACATCGTCGCCGGGGCCTTCGAACTTCGAGCCGACCAGGCCCGCGATATAGGCGCCCAGCTTCTCCCGGCCCTCGACCGCCTGCTCCTCAGGCCCCGAGACATCGGCGAACTGCCGCACCCATGTGTGGAACTGCTCACGGTCCTGCTCGGGCACCCCGAGCAACTCGCAGATCACCGACATGGCCAGCGGCGAGGCGAAGCCCGCCACCAGGTCCACCGCAGCGCCGTCGGCCGCCTCCTTCTCCAGCGAGTCCAGCAGCCGGCCGGCCAGCTCGCGCATCCGCGGACGCATGCCCTCGATGCGCTCCGGCGAGAAGGCCTGTGTGGCCAGGACGCGCAGCCGGGTGTGGTCCGGCGGGTCCAGAGAAATGATCATGCCGGGCGGGGCCTGGAAGAGCCCGCTGAACTTCGGCGCATCGGGCGCGTACGAGGCAGCCCGGCTGAAGCGGGTGTCCTCCAGCACCGCCCGCACATCGGCGTACCGGGTGACCAGCCAGGCGTGGCCGCCGCCGGTCCACTCCACCCGCACGACGGGCCGCTCCGCCCGCAGTCGGGTGAAGATCGGGTCCGGCCCCCGGTAGCTCGACCCCGGGAAGGGGAAGACGGGCAGTTCGGTCATGGTGATGCCTCCTGACATCTCAGCTGGGGCGTCAGACGTAGATGGACCGTGACGTCCAGTCGGGGGCGGGCAGTGCCTTGCGGTCGGTCTTGCCGTTGGCCGTGATCGGCAGCGCGTCCAGGGCCACGAAGGCGGCCGGCACCATGTGCTCGGGCACCCGCTCGCGCAGCTGGGCACGGAGGGTGCGGCGGTCCAGCGCGTCGCCGGCCGGCACCACCCAGGCCACCAGGCGGCGGTCGCCGAGGTGGCTCTCGCGGATGCCCACCGCGGCGGCGCGAACCTGCGCATGCTCGGTCAGGAGGCTCTCGATCTCACCGGGTTCGATCCGGAAACCGCGCAGTTTGAACTGGTCGTCGATGCGGCCGAGGTACTCGATGACGCCGTCGGGGCGGCGCCGTGCCTGGTCGCCACTGCGGTAGAACCGGCCGTCCGCATCGCCCCGGCCTGCCGCGCCGGCCCAGGCCGGGGTGACAAAGGCGGCGGCGGTCAGCTCGGGACGCCGCCAGTAGCCGCGGGAGACACCCGCTCCGCCGATCCACAGCTCGCCGGGGGTGCCGTCGGGCACCGGGCGGCCGGTCTCGTCGACGATCACCGCGGTGACGTTCTGCAGCGGTCGGCCGATGGGCACGGCCCGGCCGAGGTCCTCGGTGGGGCCGACCCGGTGGCAGACCGCGAACGTGGTGGTCTCGGTGGGGCCGTACCCGTTGACGATCCGGCAGTCCGGCAGGGCCTCCCGCAGCTCACGGACATGCGGGACGGAGAGCACGTCGCCCCCGGCCAGCACGGTGTGCAGCCCCGCCAGCGCCTTTACGTCCACCTCGATCTGGCGGTGGAACAGCGCGGCCGTCAGCCAGAGCACCGTGATCCCGGCGTCGCGCAGCAGCTCTCCCAGATCCTCCGCCTCCACCTGTTCGGGCGGGGCGAGGACCAGCCGGGCGCCGTTGAGCAGCGCCCCCCAGATCTCGAAGGTCGCTGCGTCGAAGGCGACGGGCGCCAGCTGCAGGATCCGGTCGTCAGGGCCCAGGCCCACGTAGTTGGGCGCGGTCACCAGGTTGGTGATGTTGCGGTGCTCGACAGCCACCGCTTTGGGCCGGCCGGTGGAGCCGGAGGTGTACATCAGATAGGCCAGGGCGTGCGGGTCGACGGCGGGGTGCGCAGCGGGGTGCTGCTCACCCCGCCCGACGGCCACGGACCCGTCCGGCGAGGCGGGGACGCCGAGCGCGCGCACGCCGTGCCGGGCGAGTCGCGGCCGACCGTCCGGATCGCACAGCGCCACGCCGGCACCCGCGTCGGCCAGCACGTCGGCCACCCGCTGGTCCGGGTCGTCCACCGCGACGGGCAGATACGCCGCACCGGCCTTGAGCACGCCCAGCAGCGCCGCCACCAGCCCGGGCGAACGCTCCATGGACACGGCGACACGGTCCCCGGGGCGGACCCCCGCCTCGCTGGTCAGCTGCTGCGCCAGGGCGTCCGACCACGCATCCAGCAGGCCGTAACTGACGTCCTCTCCCGCGGATGAGACCGCTACGGCGTCAGGCGTGCCGGCCACCCGGCTGCGGAACGCCTCCGGTACCGATGACGACATGGCCGCGTCTCCTCTCGTCACTGCTGCGGAGACAGCAGCTTGGGACGAGGGGCTCGACTCCCGCTGGACCGGGCGCCAGGGCGCCGGCCGGGTCCACGGGGATTCGTCCTGGGCTCGATCACTTCTGGTGAAGGTGGAGTGGCGCTGCCCGCCCGATCCGCTCGCCGAAACCGTCGAAGGCGCCACCGACCCCCCGCCTGCACCTTCCGCCAGTGGGCCGAGGAGCGCCTTCCCCCTGTCCGCACGACCTCGCTGCGTCCCTGCGCCGGGCGGTGACCAGGCAACGCCCCGCCCCCCGAGGGCCGGGTGGTCCGGCGGGCGGGCAGGCGCTTCGAGTGGGCCTCGAGACGGGAGTGCCACGGTGCCCGTGAGGGCCCGTGAACCCGGCGGCGCAGGCCACAACAAGGAGGTCCGGAATGTACGACGTCATCGTGGTGGGTGCCCGAGTGGCGGGCGCCTCCACAGCCCTGGTCCTCGCCCAGGCCGGGTACCGGGTACTGCTCGTCGACCGGGCGCGCTTCCCCAGTGACACCCTCTCCACGCACTACATCCACCAGCCGGGCATCGCCCGACTGGCTCGCTGGGGAGTGCTGGACGCGGTGAAGGCGACCGGCTGCCCGGCCCTGAGCCGGACCGTCTACCAGGTGGAGGACGTGCGGCTGGACGGCGGGGCCGAGGAGTTCGAGGGCCAGAGTGCCGCCTATGCTCCGCGCCGGCAGCTGCTGGACAAGATCCTCATCGATGCGGCGGTGGCAGCGGGCGCCGAGTTTCGCGACGCCTGTTCGGCCTCCGGACCGGTGTGGGACGGCGATCGGGTGGTGGGCGTCCACTGCCGTTCTCCCCAGGGCACGCCCGTCCAGGAGCGGGCCCGCCTGGTGGTGGGTGCCGACGGCATGCGGTCGACGTTCGCCAAGGGGGTGGGCGCCGAGTACACCGTCCAGGACCCCCTGCAGAGCTGCATCTACTACACCTACTGGCAGGGCCTGCGGACCGATTTCGAGCTGTACGAGCGTCCGGGCCGCTGGATCGGCGCGGTACCGACCAACGACGGCGCGACAATGATCGCCGGCTACTACCCCCAGCAGGACTTCGACCGGGTCCGGGGCGACGCGCTCCACTTCTACCTGGAGAACATCCGGACCACCTCGCCCGACCTGTGGGAGCGGATCGCCCAGGGCGGCGAGCGGGTGGAGCGGCTGCGCGGTACGGGCGACCAGCAGAACTTCTTCCGGCGGGCGAGCGGGCCGGGCTGGGCCCTGGTGGGCGACGCCGCCCACCACAAGGACTCGATCACCGCGCGGGGGATCAGCGACGCCTTCCTCCAGGCGGACCTGCTGGCGGAGTGCGTCGGCGACGGCCTGCAGGACCCGGCCAGGCTGGACGGTGCGCTGCGCCGGTATGCCGAGCTGCACGAGGACGAGCTCTTCGAGGGCTACCGCAACACCCTGTTCGTCAGCCGGCTGGAGGTCACCCCGGAGCGGCTGGCCATGCTGCGCGCGGTGTCCGAGTCGCCCGAGCTCACCGGACGCTACTTCGCCTCCGCGGCCGGCGCCCTGTCGGTCGAGGACTTCTACGACGACGAGCTGCACGCCCGACTGTCCGCCTCCGCGTGAGGCCCGCACCCTTCCCGTTCGACGACAGACACCACTGGAGGCACGTGTGACCACACAGGAGTTGGAGCAGGAGCTGTGCACGCTGTTCGCGGAGCTCCTCGGCATACCCGAGGTCGACCCCGCGGACAGCTTCTTCGACCTGGGCGGCCATTCGCTGCTGGCCTCCAGGCTGGCCCGCCGCATCCACACGGTGTACGGCACCAGGACGCCGATCCGCCGGATCTACTCCGCGCCCACCGCGGAGTCGCTGGCCCGGTACCTGTCCGCGTCCGCCCTCGCCGAAGGAGCCTGAGATGCGCTGGGACGACCTGTATGTCGCGGGGGTCGGCAGCTACCTGCCCGCACGCGTCGAGACCGCGGCCGAGGCGATAGCCGACGGCCGGTACACCGCCGAGCGGCAGTCCACGAACGGCTACCGCTCGGTGCATGTGGCGGCGCCGGGGGAGACCGGGCCGACGATGGCGGCGATCGCGGGCCGGCAGGCGGTCGCCCGCTCGGGCCATGCCCATGAGGAGTTCGGGCTGGTGCTCCACTCCTACATCGGGCACCAGGGGCTCGACCTGTGGACGCCGGCCAGCTATGTGCAGCGGGAGACCGTCGGCGGCACCGCCGCCGCCTTCGAGATCAAGCAGGGCTGCAACGGCTTCATGGCCGCGCTGGAGGTCGCCGCCTCATATGTGACCAGCCGTCCGGACGTCACCGCGGCGCTGCTCACCGGCGGCGACGCCTTCCGTATGCCGTACATCGACCGGTGGGGGTCCGACGAGCAGACCGTCGAGGGGGACGGCGCCGGGGCTCTGGTGCTGTCCACCAGGGCCGGGTTCGCCCGGGTGCGGGCGACCTACTCGATCGGCGACTCCTCGCTGGAACCGATGGGCCGTGGCGAGGACTGGTCGGACACCCCGTTCCCCAACGGCGAGACCATCGGGGTGGCGGCCCGCAAGAAGACCTACCTGCTGGCCGAGGACATGGATCTGGAGGCGGCGATCGACAAGATCTCCGCCAATGTGCAGTTCTCCCTCCAGCAGGTGCTCAAGGAGGCGGAGGTGGAGCTGTCCGACATCCGCTTCTTCCTGCACCAGAACATCGCCGAGTCCATTGCGTCGTACGCCATCTACGGACTGCTGGGCGTCGACCGGTCCACCTCGACCTACGACTGGGGACAGGGCCTGGGCATGGTCGGCACCGCCGACCCGGTGATCGGCCTGGACCATGTGATCGCCACCCGCAGCCCCAAGCCCGGCGACCTGGCCGTGCTGCACGGCGCCGGAGCCGGCTACGTCTGGACGGTCGCCGTTCTGGAGTTCCTGGAGACGCCCGACTGGGGCGTGTGACGCGCACCGCCACCGCGGGGGAGGGGCCGCCCGGCACCTCCCCCGCAGGGCTGCCCGGAAGCCTGATCGATCCGACGAAGAAAGGCATGGCACACGATGAACGAGGAGATCCACCCGTTCCGCATCCAGACCCCGCAGGCCGACCTGGACGATCTCGCCGACCGGCTCGCGCGCACCCGCTGGACCGGTGAACTGGCAGGCGTGGGAGATGCGTACGGCGTTCCGCTGCGGCAGGTCCAGGAGCTGGTCGCGTACTGGCGCGACGGCTACGACTGGCGGGCCTGGGAGGCCCGGCTGAACAGCCACCCGCAGTTCACCACCACCATCGACGGTCAGCGCATCCACTTCCTGCATGTGCGCTCGCCCCACCCCGATGCCACCCCGCTGGTCCTCACCCACGGCTGGCCGATGTCGGTCGCCGAGTACCTCGACGTGATCGCGCCGCTGACCGAGCCCCAGGACCCGGCCGACGCCTTCCACCTGGTGATCCCGCATCTGCCGGGCTTCGGCTGGTCGGGCCCGACCACCGAGCGGGGCTGGGACTACCGCCGTACCGCCCGGGCCTGGGCGGAGCTGATGCGCAGGCTCGGCTACGGACGCTACGGCGCCCACGGCAACGACGCCGGTTCGATCGTCACGCCCGAGCTGGGCCGGGTGGACCCGGAGCACGTCGTCGGCGTGCACGTCACCCAGATCCTGTCGTTCCCGTCCGGCGATCCGGCCGAGACCGCCGGCTTCGACGAGGCCGACCGGGAGAAGCTGCGGTTCCTGGAGTGGTTCATGGAGCACAAGGGCGCCTTCAACAAGCTGCAGTCCACCGAGCCGCAGACCCTGGCCCATGCCCTGGCCGACTCTCCGGTGGGCCAACTCGCGTGGAGCCTGCAGCTGTTCGGCGACACCGTCAGCCCCGACTACACCCTGACCAACGTCATGGTGCACTGGCTCACCGGCACCGCGGCTTCCGCCGCCCGCTTCTACTACGAGAACGCCCGTGCGGAGCCGGCCGCCGAACCCACCACCGTCCCGCTGGGCCTGGCGAACTTCGCCCAGGACTTCCAGTCGATCCGCCCGCTGGCCGAGCGGGACCACAAGAACATCGTCTCCTGGAACAGCTACGACCGGGGCAGCCACTTCGCCGCCCATGACGCCCCCGACCTGCTGGTGGGCGACATCCGGGGCTTCTTCAGGGGGCTCGCCGGCTGACCGTCGGGCGGACGGCGAAACGGGGGCCGACCGGCAGTCCGCCGGTCGGCCCCCGCTGCTGCGGAGGTCCGCTCAGGTGGTCGCGGGGACAGCCTCGGAGGCGGCACCCTCGTCCTCGAAGTTCTGCTCCGCCGCCTCCTTGGGGATGGCGAACATCAGGAAGAACACCAGGACCACGATCCCGCCGAAGGCCCACAGGGTGGACTGCATGCTGCGGGCGAAGGAGTCACCGGTGACGTCCGCGGCGTGGGCGCCGAGGACGGCTGCCACCTTGGGGTCCTGCAGGGCCGGTGTCGAGGTGCAGCTCGCGGGGACCGTGGTGGGCTCCTTCTCCTTGGCGCGATCCACGGCGCAGGTGCGGAAGGCGGCGACCACCGAGTCGACCTTCCCCGGCTCCACCGAGGCGGTGGCGACCAGGTCGTGGCGGAGTGCCGGGGCGATCTGGTCCACGGAGGCGGCCGTGTTGCCGGCCAGCCCACCGAAGAAGATCACGCTGATCAGGGCGCCGCCGACGGCGAAGCCGAGCTGGATGTCGGTGTGCACCAGGCCGGAGGCGGAGCCCGCGTCCTTGTGGGGCACGTCAGTGACGACGATCACCGGTAGCGGGGTGGCGACGGCACCGAAGCCGATGCCGATCAGGAAGAGCGGAAGGCCCAACTGCCAGGAGTGGATGGCGCTGCCGTAGTGGCCGGCCACCCAGATGTAGCCGAGCAGGCCCAGGGTCAGGATCACGGCGCCGATGTGCAGCACCTTGCGGCCGAACTTGGGCACCAGGGCGATCAGCGAGCCGGTGGAGGAGATGAAGGCGCCGATGCAGAAGAAGAGGCTGGTGAGACCCGCGTGCACGGGGGTCCATCCCTGGCCGATCTGCATGTAGAGCGTCCAGCCGATGGAGAACATGCCCATGCCAATGTAAAAGGCGAGGTTGGTGGCCAGACCCGCGGAGAAGCTTCGGATCCGGAACAGGCCCAGCTCCACCAGCGGCGACCCGTCGACACGGATCCGGTGCCGCTGCCAGAGCACAAAACCCACCAGCACCGGGACGGAGACGCCCATCGCGACGAAGCCGGCCACCGGCCAGCCCAGCTCGCGGCCCTGCAGCAGCGGGAAGATGAAGAGCACCATGCCGAGCGTGGCCAGCAGCAGGCCCAGCCCGTCCAGCCGCAGCGCATGCGGGGCCTTGGACTCCGCGATGACCCGGGAGCCGTAGATCAGCCCGGCGATGCCCACCGGCACGTTGATCAGGAAGATCAGGCGCCAGTCCAGACCGAAGAGGTTCCAGTCCACCAGCAGGCCGCCGGCGGCGAGACCGATCGTCGCGGCGAGGCCGGAGATCGTGCCGTACATGGCGAAGGCAGCGCCCTTCTCCTTGGCGCTGAAGGTGACGTGGATGATCGACATCACCTGGGGCACCATCACACCGGCGAAGGCACCCTGCGCCACCCGGGCCGCCACCAGCTGCCACGGCTCCTGTGAGACGCCGGACGCCAGCGACGACAGGGTGAAGCCGGCGACACCCACCAGGAAGATCTTCTTCCGGCCGAAGATGTCACCGAGGCGACCACCCAGGATCAGCAGCAGGGCGAAGGCGAGCTGGTATCCCACCAGCACCCACTGGATCGCCGAATAGCCGGCGCCCAGGCTGCGCTGCATGGACGGCGCCGCCACATTGGCGACCGTGCTGTCGAGCATGTCCAGGAAGGCCGCCACAAGCAGCACCAGAAGGGCCTTCCACCGCCTGGGGTCGGCGGCCGCCGTGCCGTCGGCCGGCTCCGCCGCCGGCGCGTTCTTCACCTCCGTCTCCGCGGACGGAGTGTGCTCAGACGCAATAGCCATGGGGGGTACCTCTCAGGTGTTTCGGAGGGATCCGCCGCGGCCGGGCATGGCCGTGGCAACCGATATCAGAATGGGTGTCATCGGTGGAGTACCGCTTGAGTGCGGCTGAACCGCGGAGCCGGTGCGGCCGGTCCGCTGCCGCGCGCCACATGGTGCGGGTGCAGGGCCGCCTCGGCGACGCTCAGCACCGGGGTGACACAGGCCTCGGTGCCCTGGAAGAGGGCAGCCCAGGAGTCGCGGTCGCGGGAGGCGAAGCGCTCGGCGAACACCTGACGCAGTGCCGGCCAGTCCGCCGTGCGGGAGCGGTCGGGGAGGCGTGCCGGGTCGAGGCCGAGGCCGTCCAGCAGCGCTGCGTAGAAGCGGTCCTCCAGCGCTCCGACGGCCACATGGCGGCCGTCGGAGCAGGTGTAGCAGCTGTAGAAGGGGGCCCCGCCGTCCAGCAGGTTCACCCCGCGGCGGTGCCGCCACTCGCCGGAGTCCGCCATCGCGACCAGCATGCCGAGCATCGCCCCGGTGCCGTCCACGATCGCGGCGTCCACCACCTGGCCGAGCCCGGAGCGCCGCCGCTCGTACAGCGCCGCCAGCACCCCCGCGACCAGGAACATCCCCCCGCCGGCGAAGTCGCCCAGCAGGTTGACGGGGGGCACCGGCGGGCCGTCCGCCTCGCCGATCGCGTACAGCGCCCCGGTCAGCGCCAGATAGTTGATGTCGTGTCCGGGGGTGCGGGCCAGCGGGCCGTCCTGGCCCCAGCCGGTCATCCGGGCGTACACCAGGCCGGGGTTGCGCGCGCGACACTCCTCCGGGCCCACCCCGAGGCGCTCGGCGACCCCGGGCCGGAAGCCCTCCACCAGCACGTCGGAGCGCTCGGCCAGGGCCAGCACCTCCCGGATGCCGCCGGGATCCTTGAGGTCCAGGGTGACCGCGCGCCGCCCCCGGTCCAGCACCCGGTGCCACTCCTCGAACGAACGGCGGCCGTCCGCCCGGTCGACGCGCACCACGTCCGCCCCGAGGTCGGCGAGCATCATGCAGGCGAAGGGCACCGGGCCGATCGCCGCCAGCTCGACCACCCGGAGCCCCTCCAGCGGGCCCATGGCGGGCTCACACGTCCCAGGTGACCGGCAGGCCCCACAGGCCGTAGATGATCGCGCGCTCCTTGGAGGGGATCTCTTCGAAGGGCTTGGCCAGCCGCAGGGTCGGGATGCGCTCGAAGAGCCTGCTCCACACCAACTGCAGCTCCAGCCGGGCCAGGTCGGCGCCGATGCAGTGGTGCACACCGTGGCCGAAGCCGAAATGCCGGCGGTTGCCGCGGCTGAGGATCAGGTCGTCCGGGTTCTCGAAGACGGCCGGGTCGCGGTTGGCGGTCAGGCCCAGGCAGAGGATGCCGTCGCCCTTGGGGATCACCGCGCCGCCGACCTCGATGTCGTCCATGGCCACCCGCGGCACCGCCGCGTCACCGATGGTCAGATAGCGGACCAGCTCCTCGACCGCCGGCACGATCAGCTCGGGGTCGGCCTTCAGCTGCGCCAGCTGGTCCGGATGCTCCAGCAGGCAGGCCGTGCCCAGGGAGATCATGGAGGCCGTGGTCTCGTGGCCGCCGTTCATCAGCAGTCGGCACAGGTTGACCAGGTCGCGGGCCTCGTACTCCTCGCCCGCCTCACGGTACTCGGCGATGGCGCGGCTCAGCAGGTCGTCACCGGGCTCCTGCTCCTTCTTAGCCACCAGGCCGAACAGATACTCGTTGACGTCGACCAGCGCCGCCTGGCGCTCCTCCATGGTTGCGGTGCCGCCCAGCAGGGTGGTGCCGTTGACCTGGAAGAACTCATGGTCCTCATAAGGGATGCCGAGCAGCAGGCAGATCACCGTCATCGGCACCGGCAGCGACAGGGCGTGGTGCATGTCCACCCCCGGGCCTGCCTCCAGCATGGCGTCGATCGCCTTGTCGACGATCTCCTCGATGCGGGGGCGCAGCCGCTGCACCTGCCGGTTGGTGAAGGTCACCGCGGCCTTGCGGCGTGTGGTGGTGTGCTCCCGGCCGTCGTAGCCGATGAAGGACGTCTCGGTGCGGAACTCCGGCGGTGCGTTGAAGTAGAACGGGAAGTTCGCCTCCCGACGCGAGGCGCTGGTACGCGGGTCGGTCAGCAGTTGGCGCATGTTCTCGTGGCCGGTGACGGCCCAGATCTTCAGCCCCGTCGGCAGCGGGACCTGCTTCACCGGTTCCTTCTCGAACTGCGCGTACTGCGCGGGCGGGGCGAACGGGCACGCGCGCTCGTAGGGGAAGGTCTCTTCCGCCTCACCGGTGTCTTCGGCGTGTGTGGTCATCACTGGTCCCTCCTCGTCGGGCCGAAGCACGCTCGCACCGCAGCCTGGAGCGGTGCCTGACAGAGGGTGGAGAGGGCTGCGGGGCCGCGGAGTTCGACCCCGGCTCAAGCCGCCGCCCGTAGCGTGCGGAGCCCTCACGCCGTCCCGCAGTCGCAGGAGGAACCCCCATGAGTCCGGCACTCACGCCCTTCCGCGCCGAGATCCCGCAGGAGGCGCTCGACGACCTGAGGCAGCGGCTGTCCCGCACCCGCTGGCCCGAGGCCGAGACGGTGGACGACTGGTCACAGGGGGTGCCGCTGGCGTACCTGCGGGACCTGGCCGGGCACTGGCAGGACGCCTACGACTGGCGTGCGACCGAGGCGCGGCTGAACGCGGTGCCGCAGTTCCGCACCGACATCGACGGCCTGGGCATCCACTTCCTGCACGCCCGCTCCCCGCACCCGGAGGCCATGCCGCTGCTGATCAGCCACGGCTGGCCCGGCTCCGTGGTCGAGTTCCTGGATCTCGTGGGACCGCTGACCGACCCTGAGGACCCGGCCGACGCCTTCCACGTGGTCGCCCCGTCCCTGCCGGGCTACGCCTTCAGCGACAAGCCCGCAGCGACCGGCTGGACGGTCGAGCGCACCGCCGCGGCCTGGGCCGAGCTGATGGCCCGGCTCGGCTATGACCGCTATGCCGCCCACGGCGTCGACTGGGGCTCGTTCCTCACCGGGGTGCTCGGCGAGACCGACGGCCCGCACCTGGCCGGCATCCACCTGGCGATGCCCTTCGCCGGGCCGCCGCAGGAGCAGGTCGCGCTGGACGAGCGGGACCTCGCCGGGCTGGCCGCACTCAAGCGCTTCCAGGCCGAGGAGGGGGGCTACTCGGTCATCCAGGCCACCCGCCCCCAGACACTCGGCTACGCCCTCACCGACTCCCCCGTCGGCCAGCTGGCCTGGATGGTGGAGAAGTACTGGGCCTGGAGCGACCACGACGGCGACCTGGAGAAGGTCGTCCCCCGGGACCGGCTGCTGGACGCGGTCACGCTGTCCTGGCTGGCCGCCACCGGCGCCTCCTCCGCCCGTATCTACTGGGAGAGCCACAACCGGATGGCGCTCGGCCGGGTCGATGTGCCGACCGCCTGCTCGGTCTTCCCCAAGGACGCCCGGATGCCACGCGCCTGGATCGAGCGGCGCTTCACCGACCTGCGGCGTTTCACCGACCACGAGCGCGGCGGTCACTTCCCCGCGCTGGAGCAGCCCGAGCTGCTGGTGGCGGAGTTGCGGTCGTTCTTCCGGACGCTCCGCTGACGCCTGCTCTGCCGACATCCGCACCGCCGACACCCTGAAGGAGCACCGCATGAGCGCCGAACCGCTGCCGGCCACCAGCCGCGAGATCCGCCTGGCCGCCTACCCGGAGGGCGAGGTGGCCCACCAGCACTTCACCCTCGCCGAGGTGGAGCTGGCCGAACCGGGGGAGGGCGAGGTCGTCGTCCGCAACGACTGGATGACCCTCGGCTCCGTCGCCCGGGACCAGATGAACCCCGCCACGACCCTGCCGATCCCGGTCTTCCAGCCGGGCGTGGCCATGTGGGGCCGCACCGTCGGCACCGTCGTCCGCTCCAACAGCCCGGCGCTGGCCGTCGGCGACCTGGTCGAGCACTTCTCCGGCTGGCGGGACTACGCGGTCGGGGACGCCCACGGCTTCTTCCGGCGTGACCGCTCGCAGCTGCCGTCCTCCGAGTACTTCCTCTCCCAGGGCCCGACCGCCTGGCACGGTCTGGTGGAGACCGCCAGGGTGGCCGAGGGCGACACGGTCTTCGTCTCCGGTGCCACCAACGGAGTCGGTGCGCTGGCCGGGCAGCTCGCCCGGCTGCGCGGGGCCAAGCGCGTGATCGGCAGCACCGGTTCCAAGGAGAAGATCGACTTTCTGGTGCAGGAGCTGGGCTTCGACGCGGCCTTCGACTACCACGACGGACCGGTCGCCGACCGGCTGGCCGAGCTCGCCCCCGACGGGATCGACGTGATCTTCGACAACGTGGGCGGCGAGCAGTTCGAGGCCGCCGTCCAGGCCGCCTCACGCGGTGCCCGGTTCGCCCTCTGCGGCGCCCTCGCCGGGCAGCACGGCGGCGACGGCGGCAGCCCCCGGCTGCCGTTGATGACCGCGATCACCAAGGACATGTCCTTCCGCGGCTTCGCCACCCTGCACACCCCCGACCAGATCGACGGGTGGAACGCCCGGTTCGGAGCGTGGCTGAAGGAGGGCCGCATCGTCTTCCCGCACACGGTGGTGGAGGGCGGCGTGCCGGCCCTCCCTGAGGCCTTCATCGCCCTTCAGCAGCGCAGGTACAGCGGTACGGTGCTGGTGAAGCTGTCCTGACAGCCCGCCCGACCCCCCGCGGTGGTGCTCCCCGGCCCGGGAGCACCACCGCGGCGTCCGACTGCGTGCACCGGACGCCGCAGACGCCCGACGCCCAGTCAGGAACGATTGCGACATGACCGCGACCCCGCCCGTACTGACCCGCAGGGAGCTCAATCGCGCCCTGCTGAGCAGGCAGCTGCTGCTGGAGCGCGCCGCGATGCCCGCCGCCGACGCGCTGGAGCACCTGGTCGGCATGCAGGCCCAGGCCCCCAACCCGCCCTATCTCGGCCTGTGGACCAGGCTGGCGGGCTTCCGGCTGGAGGAGCTGGCCGGACTGATCAAGGACCGCAGTGCGGTCCGCCTGGTGCTGATGCGCAGCACCATCCACCTGGTCACCGCCCGCGACTGCGTGCTGCTCCGCCCTGTGCTGGAGGAGGCACTGGCCCGGTCGCTGCAGGGCACCTTCGGCCGCCAACTGGCCGATCTGGACCTGGCGGAGGTCGCCGCCCTGGGCCGCCGACTGGTCGAGGAGGAGCCGCTGACGATCGGCGGACTCGGCAGCCGGCTCGTCGAGCGGTGGCCGGAACGCGACGGCTTCGCCCTCGCCAACGCCGTACGGAACCTGGTGCCGCTGGTCCAGATCCCGCCGCGCGGCCTCTGGGGTGAGAGCGGCCAGGCCGTCCACACCACCGCCGAGTCGTGGCTCGGAGGGCCGTCGGCCGGGGACTCCGTTCCGGACGCGACGGTGCTGCGCTACCTCGCGGCCTTCGGCCCGGCGAGCGTCAAGGACATGCAGACCTGGTCCGGCATGACCCGCCTGGCCGCCGCGGTCAAGCGGCTGCGTCCGAGGCTGGCCGTCTTCCGCGACGAGAACGGCCAAGAACTCTTCGATCTCCTCGAGGCGCCCAGGCCCGGACCGGAGACGGCCGCCCCGGTGCGGTTCCTGCCGGAGTTCGACAACATCCTGCTCTCCCACGCCGACCGCAGCCGCATCCTGACCGACGAGCAGCGCAGGCTGATCTTCACCCGCAACGGCCTGATCAGGTCCACCTTCCTGGTGGACGGCTTCGTCGCGGGCCTGTGGCGGATCGAGCAGCAGCGCGGGTCCGCCACCCTGATGGTCGAGCCGTTCGCGCCGCTGCGCTCCGGCGAGCGTGCCGCGGTCGCCGACGAGGGCGCCCGGCTGCTGGCGTTCGCCGCGGCGGGGGCGTCGGTGCAGGACGTCCGCTTCGGCTGACCGGGTGTGCCGGCGGCAGGGGGCGCACCGAAGGGTGCGCCCCCTGCCGCGTCGTTGCGGGCGAGCCGCGGTCAGCGCTCCACAGGGACGTCCGGGCGCGCGGTGGTGCCGGGTACGGCCGTGCCGGGGGGCGGCAGTTCGCCGTCCACCAGATACCGGTCCACATAGGCGTCCAGCTCTTTGTTCCCCGCCAGTGCGTACACCTCGTGGTCGCCCGAGTCCGCGACGGTGAGCAGCCGGTGGCCGAGCAGCTCCGCCATCGCCACGCCGCCGTCGTAGTGGTCCATGGGGTCGCCGTCGGCCTGCACCACCAGCCCGGCCGGGTAGCCGTCGCGCTTCGGCACCACCGGCTCCTCGGGCGCGGTGAAGGTGCGGAACGCGCCCACCCAGGGCTGTGCCCGCAGCACGCCGTAGCCGTAGGGGAAGCGCTCGCGGAAGTCGCGCATGTCCTGGTAGTAGACCTCGAGGTCGGCCGGCCAGGAATGCTCCAGGGTGATCGCCTCCAGGACGCCGATGCGCAGGTCCCCCTCGCTGTCGGCGGGCCGCCAGACGCCCTGCTCGGCGAGCAGCCCCCGGGCTGCCTCCGGGTCGGTCACCGGGCCCAGGTCGCCGACCAGCTGAGCGAGTTCCGCCCACCGGCCGCGGTCGCCCGCCCGGGTGCCCACCGCGCCGTCGAAGAGCGTCCGCAGGTGGATTCCTCCGGACAGCGCCTCCAGCCGGGCCACCACCACCTCGACCGCGGTGAGCACCTGCTGCGGGTCGGTGCCCAGCGCAAAGCGGCCGGACCGGTCGGCCGTCCAGCGCGCCCACTGCTCCACATTGCGCCGCACCGCATCGCCCTGCTGGAGGAACTGCTCGCGCCAGGTCCAGTCCGGGCCCACGCAGGAGTCCAGCACGCTGCGGTCCAGCCCGCCGGGGAAGAGACTGCCGTACACGGCCCCCACATAGGCCCCGTAGGCGTAACCGACGAAGGAGAGCCGCTCCTCACCGAGCACCCCCCGGACCACGTCCATGTCCCGGGCGGTGTTGCGGGTGCTGATGTGGCGGCGCAGCTCGCCGCCCGCCCGCTCGCAGGCCAGCTCGCGCACCCGCATGTCCTCGGCGAGGCTCGCGAACGCCGAGTCCGGCGGCCGTGAGTCGAAGGCCGCCCGCGGGACGGTGACCTCGGCGTACAACCTGGTGGAGGCGCCGGTCCCGCGGGGGTCGAAGCCGATCAGGTCGTACACCTCGTGCACCGGGGTGCCGGCGAACTTCCCCGGCAGGTCCCGGCCCAGGCCCCAGTCGCCGCCCGGCCCGCCGTTGACGGAGAGCAGAATGCCCCGGCGCCGCGCCGGACCGGCGGCACGGCGGCGGCTGATCGCCAGGGTGAGCCGCTCGCCGCCCGGGTCGGCGTAGTCGCGCGGGACCTCGATGGTGGCGTACTCCACCGGCTGCCCGGCCTGGTCGACGCCCTGCGACCAGTCGGGCCGCTGGGTGTAGTACCCCTGCAGGTCGTCCTCTGTCGTCGTTCCCGGCCACATGTTGACCACCGCAAGACCTCCTTAGCCGTCAGGCGGCCAGCGTCTCGCCGTCGGCTCGAGCGGACCTGGAAGCCCTCCGGACCGGCACCGCAAGGGCGGCGAGCAGCCCGGCTGCCGCGCAGAACGCGGCTCCGGTCAGGGCCAGGCCGTAGCCGGCGGCCAGCGCATGCCGGGCTGCCCCGTCGGCGCGGACCACGGCGGTGCCGCCGCGGCCGGCCGCCAGGGTGGCCAGGACCACCAGGCCGAGTGCGCTGCCCAGCTGCCGGGTGGTGTTCAGCAGTCCGGAGGCCAGGCCGGCCTGGTGGGCGGGCAGGTCGGCGATGGCGGCGTTGGTGGTGGCGTTGAGCACCGTGCCCATGCCCAGGCCCAGCAGCAGCAGCGGCCCCAGCACATCAGCGGCATAGCCGGAGTGCTCGTCCAGCCGGCCCAGCCACAGCAGGCCCAGGGTGGCCAGGGTCAGTCCGCCCAGCAGCACCGGACGGGGACCGATCCTGGGCACCAGCGAGGAGATCCCCCAGCCGCCGAGTGCCAGCCCCAGCGAGAGCGGCAGGTAGCTCAGGCCGGTGCGCAGCGGGCTGTAGCCCAGCACCTGCTGGAGGACCAGGGTGAGGAAGTAGAAGGTGGAGAAGAGCGCGGCGATGCCGAAGAAGGCGACCAGGTTGGCGGCGCGCATCGACCGATGGCGGAAGACCTCCAGCGGAACCAGCGGCCGCCGGGCGAACCGTGCCTGGATCAGCAGGAAGAGCGTCAGCAGCGCGGCCCCCGCCACCAGCGACCCCAGCACCCGCACCGACCCCCAGCCGTATGTGTGGGACTCGGCGATGCCGTACACGGTGGCCATCAGGCCCAGGGTCACCGTCAGCGCCCCGGGGACGTCCAGCGATCCGCGGTCGCCATGCCGGCGGGACTCGGGCACCACCAGCGCGACGCCGACCAGCAGCGCCAGCCCGATGGGGACGTTGACCAGCAGGATCCACCGCCAGGAGAACCACTGGGTGATCAGCCCTCCGGCCAGTACGCCGATCGCTCCGGCGGCGCCCGACACCGCGCTCCACCACCCGAACGCCCTTGCCCGGGCGCCGGGTTCGGTGAAGGTGGTGGCGAGTACGGTCAGCGTGGCCGGGGTCATGACCGCCGCCCCCAGGCCCTGGAAGGCACGCGCGGCCACCAGGGTCGCGGGTCCGCCGGCCGCTCCGCCCACGCTGCTGGCCAGGGTGAACAGGGTCACCCCGGCAAGGAAGACCCGCCGCTGCCCGTAGAGGTCGGCCAGCCGTCCACCGAGCAGCAGGAAGCCGCAGACCGCGATGGTGTAGGCGCTGTTCACCCACTGCAGCCCGGGGCCGAACGCCAGCTCGCGGTCGATCGCGGGGAGGGCCACATTCACCACGGAGGCATCCAGCACGTTCATGAACTGGCCCAGGCAGCACGCGGCCAGCACAAGTCCGAGCCGGCGGGTCCCGGTGCCGGGGTGGGCGGGGGCGGACGCGGTCCGCAGTATCTGAGCACTCATGGGCGTGACGCTGGTCCGCCCGGGTGGACGGCCGCTCGCGGACCGCTGGGGTCGACGCCGCCGGGGCCCGCCGTATCCAGGACCGCTCCAGGGTGTCGCTAGGCCGCGTTGCCACAGTCCCTGTCGTTCGAGCCGGCTGACGTTCCAGAAGGAGGGGGCCATGGCCAGGATCACCTACAAGCACCCGAACGGCACCGAGACCGTTCTTGAGGTACCGGCGCCCAACACCGTCATGCGCGGCGCGAAGATCAACAACCTTGAGGGCATCGAGGCCCAGTGCGGCGGCTCCGCCCAGTGCGGCACCTGCCATGTCTACATCGACGAGGCCTGCACGGTGCGGCTGCCGGAGATGGCCGACGACGAGGACGAGGTGCTCTACGGCACCGCCAGCCCCCGCCGGGACAGCAGCCGGCTCAGCTGCCAGCTCCAGATCTCCGACGCGCTGGACGGCCTCGTGGTCCACCTCCCGGAGCGGCAGTCCTGATGGCGGCCCGGTCGGTCGTGATCGTCGGCGCGGGACAGGCCGGTTCCGAGACCGCGGCGGCGCTGCGCAGTCGCGGCTTCGACGGCCGCATCACCCTGGTCGGCGAGGAGCCCTGGCTGCCCTATCAGCGGCCGCCGCTGTCCAAGGCCTACCAGACGGGGACGGTGGGGCAGGAGGAACTGGAGCTGCGCCCGGCGTCGTTCTACTCCGACCAGCGGATCGAGCTGCTGCGCGGAGACCGCGCGGTGAAGATCGACCGCGAGCTGTGCACACTGCTGCTCGACTCCGGTCGCACGCTGCCGTACGACACCCTGGTGCTGGCCACCGGCGCCCGCCCCCGCGCACTGCCCGTGCCCGGTGCCCAGCGGCCCGGTGTGCTCGTCCTGCGCGGCCTGGACGACGCCGAGGCGCTGCGGCAGCAGCTCGCCGGTGCGGAACGGCCGCTTCAGGTGGTGGTGGTGGGCGCCGGCTTCATCGGCCTGGAGGTCGCGGCCACCGCCCGGGAGCTGGGCCACTGCCCGACCGTGGTGGAGGCCCTGCCGCGAGTGCTGGCCCGCGCCGTCAGCCCCGTGATGTCCGACTGGCTGGCCGCCGAGCACCGCAGCCGGGGCACCGAGCTGCTGCTGCGCCGTGAGGTGGTCGCGCTGCACGGCGCGGGCACCGGCGACGGACCCGTGCAGGTGGTGGAGCTGGACGGCGGCACTCGGCTGCCCGCCGACCTGGTGGTGGTCGGCATCGGGGTGCTGCCCAATGTGGGGCTCGCGGTGGAGGCCGGCCTGAACGTCGGGGACGGCGTCCTGGTCGACGAGCAGCTGCGGACCAGTGACCCGGCGATCCACGCCGTCGGCGACTGCGCCCGGTTCCCCAGCGTGCACGCGGGCCGCCCGCTGCGGCTGGAGTCGGTGCAGAACGCCTCCGACCAGGCGCGCACCGTCGCCGCTGTGATCTGCGGTGAGCCCGCCCCGTACCGCGCGCTCCCCTGGTTCTGGTCGCAGCAGTTCACCCTGCGGCTGCAGATCGCCGGCATCACCGCCGGCCATGACGAGGCCGTGACCGCCGGCGACCCGGAGCAGGGGCGGTTCTCCGTCTTCTGCTTCCGGCGCGGACGCCTGGTGGGGGTGGAGTCGGTCAACCGGCCCGCCGACCACGGCATCGCCCGCCGGCTGCTGACCGCCGGCCCCGATCTCACTCCGGAGGAGGTCGCCGCTCCCGGCTTCGACCTCAAAAACCGTACAGCACAACCAGTCTGACGAGACGAAAGGTATGCCCATGCAAGAGCAGAGCGAACGGAACGAGACGGCGCCCAGTGTCGCCCCCGCCCGCCGCAGGGCCACCGCGCCCCGGGTCCTGGGCGGACTGCTGGCTCTGATGGCGCTGCTGGTCGGCTTCGGCTTCGGTGTCGCCCCGAGCAGAGCCTCGGCCGCACCCGAGAGAACGCTGACCGGGACCTGGGACCTCACCGTCACGGTGTGGGCCCCCCAGGGACCCTCGGTCACCACGCCGATCTTCCACTTCCACCCCGACCACACCCTCAACGCGGAGGGCCCGCCGGACGTCGACGGCGGACCGCTGTACGCGGCCACGGGCTTCTGGGACACCGACCCCAACGGCTCCTTCGTGATGTACATCACCCATGGAGGAGCAGCGGAGGGCGGCGCCATCCCCGGCATGGTCCAGGCCATCCACATGGGCAAGGTCCGCGGGCACCACCTCAGCAGCCACGCCGATGCCTTTGTGCTGGCCAACCCTGGTGACGCCAGCTACATAGGTCCGGTCACGGTGACCACCGTCGGCACCTGGGTCTCCGGCACCGACTGACCCGCGCCCACCTCCCACGCCCGTGTCCGCCCCTCCGGGGGCGGACACGGGCGTTTCCGGTCGCCCGCACCCCTGCGTGCCCGTGCCCGTGCCCGTGCGCGGACAGCGGCGCGGGGGTGCGGGGGTGCGGAATACACAGAGACGGCGGTGCGGGCCCGGGAGACCCGGGCCCGCACCGCCGTGGAGGCGTCTGCGACCTGCCGTCAGCTGCCCCAGGTGACCGGCAGACTGGTCAGGGTGTGGTTGATCTCGCCGATGTGCCAGGGAAGCTCGGAGGCGGGCACCGCCAGCCGCAGATCGGGGAACCGCTGCACCAGGCCCTCCAGGGCCAGCTGCATCTCCAGCCGGCCCAGGCTCTTGCCGAGGCAGTGGTGGATGCCGTGGCCGAAGGAGATGTGCGGGTTGTGGCCGCGGGTGACGTCCAGCCGGTCGGGCTCCTCGAAGACCGCGTCGTCCCGGTTGGCCGAGGCCAGAGCGATCACCACGGCGTCACCCGCCGAGATCTTCGCCCCGCCGAGCTCCAGGTCCTCGATGGCGACCCGGGGGAAGCCCGTGGTGTCGGTGGCGAAGAGGTTGACGTGGCGCAGCAGTTCCTCGACCGCCACCGGGATCCGTTCGGGCTGCTCCACCAGCAGGTCCCACTGGTCCCGGTGGTCCGAGACCAGTGCCAGCACCGAGTTGGCGAGCTGGTTGGCCGTGGTGTCGAAGCCGGCGCCGATCAGGGTGAAGCCGAAGGTCACCAGCTCCTGCTCGCTCAGCCGGTCGTTGTCGTCGCGGGCCGCGATCAGCTCCGACAGCATGTCGTCGGTGGGCTTGGCGCGCTTGTCCGCGACCAGGCCCACGATGTACTCGCTGAGCTTGGCCAGGCCCTCCAACGAGGCGGCGCCACCGGCCCGGTCGTCCACCGTGGCGAAGGCCCGCGCCCAGCGCTCGAAGGTCTGCAGGTCCTGGCGCGGCACCCCGAGCAGCTCCCCGATGACGGTGAGCGGCAGCGGCAGCGCCAGCTGCTGCACCAGGTCGACGGTCGGCCCCTTCTCGGCCATCTCGTCCAGCAGCTCGTCGACCACCGCTTTGATCCGTGGCCGCATCTGCTCCACCCGGCGGACGGTGAAGGCGCCGGCCACCAGCTTGCGCAACCGGGAGTGCTCGACCGAGTCCATCGAGATGATCATTTCAGGGGTGGTGTGCATGGAGCCGCCGACCCGGGGAGCGGCTTCGCCGCACGCCGCCGCCCGGCTGATCCGCGGGTCGGCGAAGGCCTCACGGACGTCTTCGTACCGGGTCACGAGCCAGGTGTCGACACCTCCGGCGGTGGGGACCTTCACCACCGACTGAGGGCACCGGCGCAGCTCGGCGTACTGCGGTGCGGGTCCTTGGTAGGAGGACCCGGGGAACGGGAACACGTCTGTCTCATGGGGAGCAGGCAAGAGGCACCTCCGATATCGCCGCCACCGGGGGTGGGGGGCGCGGACGCTGCACCCACCCGGCCGGGCCAGGGGGGCTGCCGGCCACGGTCACCCAGCACCGTAGGAACAGCGGCTGGAGCAAGGGTCGCCCTCGTCTGGAGCGGCCGTTCCCACCCGCCGGCCGTCGCCGAGCCGCCGAGGCCGCGGAGGATGTGGGGGCGACCCCGCGCACGGTTCGGTCAGCCCGGGTGGTGACTGCCCCTCGAAGTCGACGTCGAGCCCGGTGATGAGCGAGGCGAGCCACTCGATGCTGTCGGGGGCGTGCGCACGCCGGTCCGGTGTCGTGCCGGGGCAGCCGTTCGATGGCGGCGTGCAGGGAGGCGACCCGTCATCCGCCGGGTTGTGACCGTTCGCGGCTTCACCGGCTCATACGACCCGCGGGACAGCAGCGCCTGGACCGAGCGGTTCGGCCGCCGGCTTCAGGAGGGGCGCGTAGTCTTCCCGCACACCGTGGTCGAAGGGGGGCCGGGTCGGGCGCCGCCCGCCCTCGTCTCCCTGGAGAAGGGTGACTTCACCGGCACCGTGCCGGTGAGGCTGTCCGACAACCGGCCGAGGACCAGAGGCGGCCGACGCACCCGGCATCGCGCCGGGCGCCGCCCGCCGACGACGAGAAGGGGCCGGCATGTCCGTGCTCTCCCGCCAGGTGCTCAACCGGACCCTGCTGCTGCGGCAGCACCTGCTGACACGTGGCCGCCACAGCGCCCAGGAGATGATCGGGCATCTGGTCGCCCTCCAGGGACAGGAGTGCAACGCGCCCTACGTGGGGCTGTGGACCCGGATCGCGGATTTCGAGCATGCGGACCTCACGGCCCTGCTGCACGGACGCAGCGTGGTACGTGGTGCACTGCTGCGCACCACGCAGCACCTCACCGCCGCAGAGGACTTCAGCCTGCTGCGGCCGCTGGTCCAGCCTGTGCTCGACCGCGCACCGCGACAGGGCTTCGGCAAGGAGATCGCCGGACTGGATCCGACAGCCGTCGCCGACGCCGCCCGGGACCTGCTCGCAGGCCGGACTCTCACCCGTCCGCAGCTGGGCCGGCTGCTTGCCGAGCGCTTCCCCGGCCGCAGCGCCGGCGCGCTCGGCGGAACCGCGCACTTCCTGGTCGCCCTGCTGCATCCACCGCCCAGCGGCATCTGGGGCGCATGGGGCAACCGAAGCACCGTCCCCTGCGTTCTGGCCGAGGAATGGACCGGCCGCCCTCTGCAGGAGTCACCCCGGGCGGAGACCATGGTCCGCCGCTATCTGGCCGCCTTCGGGCCGGCCGGCGTCAAGGACCTCCAGGCGTGGTGCGGCCTCACCCGGCTGGGCGAGCTGGTCGACCGTATGCGGCCGCAGCTCCGGGTCTTCCACGACGAGCGGGGCCGGGAGCTCTTCGACATCCCCGACGGGCTGCTCGCCGCCCCCGACCTGCCTGCCCCGGTCCGGTTCCTGCCGCCCTTCGACAATCTCGTGCTCGGCCATGCCGACCGCAGCCGGGTGATCGACGACCAGGACCGCAAACAGGTCATGCCCGGCCTGTCCGCGGTCCGGCCCACCTTCCTGGTCGACGGCTTCGTCCAGGGCACCTGGGCGATCAAGGGGTCGACACTGCTGCTCACGCCGTTCCGGCCGCTGTCGGAGCCGGACGCCGCGGCGGTCATGGAGGAGGCGGAGCGACTGCTCGCCTTCCTCGTCCCCGACCGTACGGCGGCCGGCCCGGCCTTCGCCTGACGGAAACCCTAGGACTCCGGGCCGAGCAGCACCGCCGAGTAGTTCTTCCGGGCCGCGGTGTCGTACTGCAGGGCGACATGGCTGGCCGCCGAGGTGATGTCCCGCCAGAAGCGCTGCAGGGCATGGCTCTCGCCGAGACCACCGGTGCCGGCACTGCGGACCAGCAGACCCACCGCCTCGGTGGCGGCCTCGGCGGCGAAGGTGGCATTGCGCTCGTTGCGGGCCATGTGCTCGGGCGTGAAGAGCCGTCCGTCCAGCACCGCGGCGTTGTCGGCGACCAGGTGCCGGGCCGCGTCTATCCGGCCCGAGGCCCGCACCACGGCCAGCTCGGCGGCCTGGGTGCGCCGCCTGCCGCGGAGCGCGTCGGCGGTCGCCGCCAGGGCACCGACCGCCGCGCCGACCACCGGCGCGATGAAGGTCAGCCCGCCGACGGCCTGGAACGGCACATTGTGCGCGGAGACCCCCGAGGTGGCGTTGCGGCCCGACAGCATGTCCGCCCGGTCGAAGGACAGGTGCCCGGGCACCAGCTGGTCCTCCACCACCACGGTGTGGCTGCCGGTTGCCCGCATCCCGATGCTGTCCCAGGTCTCCACAACGGTGCAGGAACCCTTGGGCAGGGCGAAGAAGCGCAGCTGAGGCGGGCCCTCCGGAGCCCCGGCCACCGCCGCGCAGACCAGCGCCCAGTCGGCGAAGTCGATCCCGCTCACATAGCTCCACCGCCCGTTCAGCCGCCAGCCGCCGTCGACCGCGGCGGCCCGGCCGGCCGGCATCAGCGCGGTCGCCACCACCACGTCCGGGCTCACGCCCCAGATCGCACGGTGGCCCTCGGCGGGCAGATGGGAGGCGAACCGGGCGGAGAAGGCGCTGAGCGAGGCGCACCACGCGGTGGCCGGGCAAGCGGCACCGACCCTGACGACCGCCCGGGTCAGCTCGTCGAAGCCGCCCTCGGCGCCGCCGAAGACCGCGGCGACGAAGTGCCGTGCGAAGCCGGCCTTCCGTACTGCGTCGACGACCTCGGAGTCGAGCCTGCGGGTGGCGTCCGCCTCGGCGGCGTGCCGGGCGGCGAGCGCCGCCACCTGCTCCGCGGCCTCGGCCAGTCCGCTGTCCCGTATGCCGGTGTCCAGCGACCCGGTCTCCTGTTGCATGACGGCAGGCATCCTGTTGACCTCCTGTGATGTCGGGCCTCCGGTGGCCCGAAGGAGCGTGACGGGTGTCGCTCGAAGGGCGCTGCACCACTGCTGGACACCCTGGCCGCGCACCCCTCGGCGGGCGCGGGCAACCACACGGCCGGTCCCTCGCCGCGGACGTCGATCCTGACGCCGGGCCGGCCGCCGCCCCGGGGCATCCGCACCCCGTACCGCAGATGCGCCGAAGGGCCCGCGCCGTACCGCGCGGGCCCTTCGGGAGACTGCTCAGAGCGCCTTGGCGAAGCGCTCCAGGGTCTCGCCCGGGCTCGGGCCGTCCAGCGCCCGGAAGATGCCCTGCGCGCCCTCACCGTGCTTGTGCAGCTTGACGTGCGCCAGCTCCACCCGGGTGGTGTTCTCGTCGACCGCGATGAACTCCACCTCGATCTCGCTCGCCCGCTCGTCGTCGGGGATCGACTGCCAGTGGCCGTCGATCCGCCAGGTCATCGAGAGCCGGTACGGCGGCTCCCAGGTCAGCACCCGGCCCCAGGCGATCTCGGTGCCGTCGACGTCCCACTCGTAGTAGCGGCCGCCGACGCCGGGCTCGAAGGCCAGGCCGGCGCGCTCCTTCTTCACCAGGATGTGGGACGGCGGCCACCAGTCCGCGGGGCGCTCGGTGAACACCGTGAAGCAGTGCTCGGGCGTGCCCGCCACGGTCACCGACTTCCGTACGTCCGGGATCGACTGCTCGGGCATGGCCCCTCCTCGCTGCTCGCTGACCGGCACACCCTGGCCCCGCGGCCTCGACACCGCGTCGAGGCGCCCTGGAACGCCCCCGGATCCAGCCGGAGTCCAGAACCGCGCAAGGTCCGAGGCGCACGGTCGTCGCCGTTCATGCCAGGGCACACACGCTCGACGGGAGAGCCTGATGACAGACACGGGACGACGGATCGCCTTCGTCACCGGCGCCACCAGCGGGATCGGCCTTGCCGTGACCGAGCTGCTGGCCCGGCAGGGCATCGCGGTCTTCGGCGTGGCACGCGGCGCCGAGGACGTCGCCGCACTGGTGAAGCGGCTGCGCGAGGAGGGCCTGGAGGTCGACGGCACCACCGCCGACGTCTCCGACACCGGCCAGGTCAGCGCCGCGGTCGCCGCCGCGGTGGCGCGGTACGGACGGATCGACATCCTGGTCAACAACGCCGGCCGGGGCGGCGGCGGGGTGACCGCGGAGCTGGAGGAGTCGCTCTGGCTGGACGTCATCGACACCAACCTCAACAGTGTCTTCCGGGTCACCAAGGAGGTGCTGTCCACCGGAAGGATGCTGGCCAACGGCTGGGGCCGGGTCATCAGCATCGCCTCCACGGGCGGCAAGCAGGGCGTCGCGCTCGCCGCCCCCTACTCGGCGTCCAAGCACGGCGTGGTCGGCTTCACCAAGGCCGTGGGGATCGAGCTCGCCAAGACCGGCGTCACGGTGAACGCCGTGTGCCCCGGCTATGTGGAGACGCCCATGGCGCAGCGCGTCCGCCAGGGCTACGCCGGGCACTGGGGTGTCACCGAGCAGGACGTCCTGGAGAAGTTCGAGGCGAAGATCCCGCTGGGCCGCTACTCCACCCCCGAGGAGGTGGCCGGCCTGGTCGGCTACCTGGTCAGCGACACTGCCGCCTCGATCACCGCCCAGGCGCTCAATGTCTGCGGCGGGCTCGGCAACTACTGATGAGGCCGACCGGAGCGATCAGCCGAGAGATGGAGCCCGCACCATGACCGACACCGCCCAGGCCCTGCTCGCCGAGCCGGGTGCCGCCGACTTCCGCGCAGCGATGGGGGTCTTCCCCACCGGGGTCACCCTGCTGACCCAGGGCAGCGGCAACGAGGCCATCGTGATGACCCTCAACAGCCTGACCTCGGTCTCGCTGGAACCGCTGCTGCTGCTGGTCTCCGTCAAGAAGAGCGGGCGGATGCGCCCGCGGATCGCGGCCGCCGGCAGCTTCGCGGTCAGCGTGCTCGCCGAGGAGCAGCAGGACCTCTCCACCGAGTTCGCCCGCCCCGACCGCCCCGAGGGCGGCATCGCCATGCAGCGGCTGCGCGCCGTCGAGGGCGTCACCGGCAACGCCGTGGTGCCCAGCGCGGCGGCCGGGTTCGAGTGCCTGCTGGAGGAGCAGGTGGAGGCCGGCGACCATGTGCTGCTCATCGGCCGGGTCGTCGCGCTCCACCACGGACCCGCCGACGCCCGCCCGCTGCTCTTCCACCGCGGCCGCTATGCCCGTCTGCCCTACGTCCGGGAGGCGGCGTGACCACCGCAGCACCCCCGCAGACCCGGCTGCGGCCGGTCGCCGACGGCGTGTACGCCTTTGAGCAGCCGCCCGGCGGCTGGTGCCTCAACAACGCGGGTCTGGTCGCCGACGGCGGCCGGTCCGTGCTGATCGACACCGCCGCGACCGAGGCGCGGGCCCGCCGGCTGCGCGCCGAGGTGGAGCGGATCGCCCCCGGCGGCCCGGACATCGTGGTCAACACCCATTTCCACGGCGACCATGTCTTCGGCAACTCGCACTTCACCCCGCGGGCCACCGTGGTCGCGGCCGAGGGCACCCGCTCCGACATGGCGGAGTCCGGCCTCGGCCTGTGCAGCCTGTGGCCGGGCGTGGAGTGGGGCGAGACCGTACTGGCGCTGCCCGACCTCACCTTCCGCGACCGGCTCACCCTGCGGACCGGCGGGCTGACCGTCGAGCTGCTCCAGGTGGGTCCGGCGCACACCGCCGACGACACGGTGGCCTGGGTACCGGAGCGCAAGGTGCTGTTCACCGGGGACGTGGCCTGGTCCGGCGTCACCCCCTATGTGCTGATGGGCTCGGTCAGCGGCTCGCTGCGGGCACTCCAGCAGCTCCGCGCCCTCGGCCCCGAGGTCGTCGTCGCCGGCCATGGCGCGGTGGGCGGCCCGGAGGTGCTGGACGCCACCGAGGCGTATCTGCGCTGGCTGCGCCGGCTCGCCGCGGAGGGCCTCGAAGCCGGCCGCACACCGCTGCAGACGGCCCGCGTCGCGGACCCGGGCCCGTACGGGGAATGGCTGGACGGCGAGCGCCTGGTGGGCAATCTGCACCGTGCCTGTGCGGAACTCCAGGGGCTGCCGCCGGGTGCCCGGCTCGATGTGGCGGCGTCGTTCAGGGAGATGGTCGAGTACCACGGAGGACTGCCGGACTGCCACGCCTGATCCGGTGGAGCGGAGAGGGAGAGGAGGAGGCGATGATCAACGCACCGAGGGAGTACATGCTCTGGGACGACAGCAGGGGCGCATGGCCCGCACTGCGGTTCCCCGGCGAGGACGACGACGCGGGCGAGGGCAACATCTGCCGCGGAATCGACTGACCGCCGCGGGCGGCACCGTACGTCCGGGGACGCGGGGAACCGCGCGAGCAGCCTTCTCCCGGGGGCCCCTCGCGCGGTTCCCCGCGCCCCTGGACGGTTCCCCGCGCCCCTGGATGGTTCACGGCCCGCCGGGCGGTGCACCCGGCCGGGACCGCAAGCGGCGGTGCGGCCGGGGTCCGCCCCGGCCGCACCGCCGTGTGCTCCCGCCCTCGGCGGGGTCAGAACTCCACCGGCAGATCGCGGTGGATCACCCGCTCCCGGGTCAGCAGCCGGCCGCCCCGCCGCACCAGGACGTCCTCCACCGTGAAGGTCGGCTCGAAGGTCAGCCGCCCCTCCCGGTCGGCCAGCGTGACCAGCGAGTAGTAGGAGACCCGCAGTTCGCCCTCCTCGGCGCCCTCGACCGGCTCGATCAGCAGGTGGTCGAACCAGTGCCGCACCGCGATGTCCCGGTAGCGCGGCTTGTTCCGGTACATCCCGGCCACCATCTCGGCCCGGCCCTCGGCACGTGCGCCATTGGCGTGCACCACCACGCCGTCCTCGGTGAAGGTGTCCGCGAAACCCTCGATGTCCAGGGCGTCCACCCGGCGCATCTGGCGGGCGTAGAACGTCCGCACCTCCGCGTAGAGGTCTCCGGTGACCTCGCTGCTCACTGACTGGACCGCCTGAGTCACGGCGACTCCCCTCGACGACTGCCGGCCACCCGGGCGGTGGCACGGATGCCCCCACCCTGCGGCCGCCGCCCACAGCCGCACTGGAGGCCGGGTCGTGGCGGCACCGGTGCGGCGGTCCACCAGGGCTCAAGGGACCGCTCGCATCCTCGCTGCTCCCCGGGCTCTCCCCGCCGGCGGAAGGAGGACGGACACATGCCCCCACTGCGACGGATCCGTGACGCCGTCATCCGCTACTGCCTCAGACCCCTGAGCCAGGGCCTGATGACGCTCGGCGGAATCGATCCATCTGGCGGCCAGACAGGCCGAGGCCCTGGACCGGTACCGGGAGCTGGGCTACGCCCCGCCGGTGCTGCCGCTGCCGTACGGGCCGCCGGCCGCACACCCCGAGCGGCTCTGCCCCGAACTGCCGCTCAGCAGCGAGGAACTGGCACTGCTGCGGCAGCTCGCACCCCAGGGCCGCCGCTGATGCACGCAACAGGAGGACGCAGATGACCATCATGGACGACAGCCCCGCGGCACTGCTCCTGGAGCACGAGGCCGAACTCGACCTCGCCACGCCCCCGGGCACCGCCGAGCGGGCCGCGGAGCTCGCAGAACTGCGCGCCGAGGTGCTGCGCGGTCCCGGTGAGCGGGCCACCGAGGCCCAGCACGCCAAAGGCAAGCTGACAGCCCGTGAGCGCCTCGACCTGCTCTTCGACCCTGGCACCTTCACCGAGGTCGAGGGGTTGCGGAGGCACCGGGCGACCGGCTTCGGACTGGAGCACAAGCGCCCCCACACCGACGGTGTGGTCACCGGCTGGGGTCTGGTGGACGGCCGTCAGGTCTTTGTCTACGCCCATGACTTCCGTATCTTCGGTGGGGCGCTGGGCGAGGCCCATGCCCAGAAGATCCAGAAGATCATGGACATGGCCGCCGCCACCGGCTGCCCCATCGTGGGCCTCTGCGACGGTGCGGGCGCCCGGATCCAGGAGGGCGTCACCGCGCTCGCCGGCTACGGCGGCATCTTCAGCCGGAACGTCCGCAACTCCGGGGTGATCCCGCAGATCTCGGTGATGCTGGGCCCCTGCGCGGGCGGCGCCGCCTACTCCCCGGCGCTCACCGACTTCGTGCTGATGGTGCGCGGCACCTCGCAGATGTTCATCACCGGCCCGGACGTGGTCCAGGCGGTCACCGGAGAGGCGATCAGCCAGAACGGACTGGGCGGCGCCGATGTGCACGCCTCCGTCTCCGGGGCGGCCCACGCCGCCTACGACGACGAGGAGAGCTGCCTGCTCGACCTGCGCTATCTGCTGTCGATGCTGCCCGCCAACAACCGGGAGATGCCGCCCGCCGAACCCGTCGCGGACCCGGTCGACCGGCGCTGCGAGGCGCTGCTCCAGCTGGTGCCGGCCGACCCCGGCCGCGCCTACGACATGCGGGCGGTCCTCCGTGAGATCACCGACGACGGCGAGTTCTTCGAGGTCCACGAGCAGTGGGCAGGCAATGTCCTCTGCGCACTGACCCGGCTCGGCGGACAGGTCGTGGGCATGGTGGCCAACCAGCCGTCCGTGCTGGCCGGAGTGCTGGACATCCACGCCTCCGAGAAGGCCGCCCGCTTCGTGCAGCTCTGCGACGCCTTCAACATCCCGCTGGTCACCCTGGTCGACGTACCCGGCTTCCTGCCCGGTGTGGACCAGGAGCACGGCGGCGTCATCCGGCACGGCGCCAAGCTGCTGTACGCATACTGCAACGCCACCGTGCCCCGGGTCTCGGTGGTGCTGCGCAAGGCCTACGGCGGCGCCTACATCGTCATGGACTCCCGCTCCATCGGCACCGACCTGGCACTGGCCTGGCCCACCAACGAGATCGCGGTGATGGGCGCCGAGGGCGCCGCCAATGTGGTCTTCCGCCGCCAGATCGCCGCCTCCGACGAGCCGGAGGTGACCCGGGAACAGCTGGTGAAGCAGTACAAGGACGAGCTGATGCACCCGTACTACGCCGCGGAGCGGGGCCTGGTGGACGATGTCATCGACCCTGCGGACACCCGGAGCCGGCTGATCGGCGCCCTGGCGATGCTGCGCACCAAGGCGGCTCCGCTGCCCAGCCGCAAGCACGGGAACCAGCCCCAGTGAGCGCGCCGGCGCCGGTGCTGTTCCGGGTCGAGCGGGGCAGTCCCACACCCGAGGAGCTGGCCGTGGTCGCCGCCGTGCTGCTGTCCCGCCCGCCGGCCGGGACCGGGCCGCTCACCGGCCCCCGGCGCGCCGCCTGGGCCACGACCTCCCGGGAGCCGGCGGGCTCCTGGTCCACCCCGACCCTGCCCAGCTGGCACCGTACGGCCTAGTCCGCGGGCCCCTGGAGCGGACCGCGGGCCCACGGTGATGCCGCCCAGGCATCCGTACCGCCGAACCGGGGCAGCCCCGCCCGGCCGGGCTCCGCCCGGGGTGCGGGGAAGCCGTGCGAGAGGCCCCCGCATCGACGGCGGGCCGCCCCCACACCCCGGCGGTGCGCCCGGCCGGGCGGGGCTGCCCCGGCGTTCCGGCCCGCGGGCGGTCAGCCGCCGACCGAGTCGCCCGCCTCCAGGCGGAAGCCCACTTTGACGCCGACCTGGTAGTGCTCGATCCGGCCGTTCTCGATGTGCCCCCGCACCTGGACCACCTCGAACCAGTCCAGGTGGCGCAGCGTCTCGGAGGCCCGGGCAACGGCGTTGCGTACGGCGGCGTCGACTCCCTCGTGCGAGGAGCCGACGATCTCGGTCACCCGGTAGGTGTGGTCGGGCATGGCGTGCTCCAGCGTCTCGTGCGGGTGCGGTCCGTCCACGGTCGCGCACGGGGGCCCGGCCCGCGAGGCCGGTGGGCCGGTCGGGCGGCAGCGACGGCGGCGGGTTTGGCCGCCGCCCGGAGGGGCACCGCCAGCGGCCGAGGCACAGGGCTGCACAGGCCGACGAGGAGAGGAACGCACATGCGGATCGGGATCATCGGGGCCGGGCACATCGGTGGCACGCTGGCTCGGCAGTTCGTCCGGATCGGGCACGACGTGGTGATCAGCAACTCCCGGGGGCCGGAGACCCTGCGGGAGCTGGTGGCGGAGGTGGGCGGCGGCGCCCGGGCGGTGACCGCCGAGGAGGCGGTGGCCTTCGGCCAGGTGGTGGTGGTCGCCATTCCCTACGGGCGCTACCGGGAGCTGCCGACCGGGGGCCTGGAGGGCAAGGTCGTGGTCGACACCTGCAACTACTACCCGGAGCGCGACGGCAACGACCCGGAGCTCGACTCCGGAGTGGTCACCTCCAGCGAGCGGATCCGGGACCATCTGGGCGACGCCGACCTGGTCAAGGCGTTCAACGCGATCTTCTGGGAGAACCTGCGGGACCGCGGCCGCCCCAAAGGCGACCCCGACCGGCTGGGCATCCCGCTCTCCGGTGCCGACGAGGAGGCCAAGGCCGTGGTGGCCGGGCTGATCCGGGACATGGGCTTCGACCCGGTGGACGCCGGGTTCCTGCGGCAGGGCGGCCGCAAGCACCAGCCCGGCACCAAGGTCTACGGCGTCGAGCTGTCGGCCGACGAGATCGCGGCACTGCTGCGGGTCGCCGACCGCACCCACCCCGACACCGCGGCCCGCGGGGGTCAGACCCCGGCGAAGCCCAGCAGGGTGCCCGCCCCGTAGGTGACGGCCATCGCCAGACCGCCGCCGGCCATGGTGCGCAGTACGGCCGGCCGCGGCCGGGCTCCGCCCATCCTGGCGCTGGCCCAGCCGCAGGCGGCCAGTGCCGCCAGTACCGAGGCGACGGTGATCCACAGCCGGGTGGCGGGGGGCGGCAGCACGATCGCCAGCAGCGGCAGCAGCGCCCCGGCGGTGAACGCCGCGAAGCTGGCCAGGGCGGCGTGCCAGGGGTCGGTGAGTTCGTCCGGGTCGATGCCCAGCTCCGTCTCGGCGTGGGCGCCCAAGGCGTCGTGCGTGGTCAGCTGGATCGCCACGGCCCGGGCCAGCTCCGGGGTGAGGCCCTTGGCCCGGTACATCGCGGTCAGTTCCGCCAGCTCCGCCTCGGGCTCCTGGAGCAGTTCCCGGCGCTCCACAGCGAGCGCGGCCCGCTCGGAGTCGCGCTGGGTGCTCACCGACACATACTCCCCGGCGGCCATCGACAGCGAACCGGCGAGCAGCCCGGCCAGGCCCGCGGTGAGCAGCGCGGAGCGCGAGTCGGTGGCGCCGGCGACGCCGACCACCAGCCCGGCGGTGGAGACCACCCCGTCGTTGGCGCCGAGGACGGCGGCCCGCAGCCAGTTCAGCCGGGTGCCGAGGCCGCCCGCCTGGTGCGGTTCGGTGTGCTCGGGCGGCGGATCTTGGGGCGGCTGGTCCACCGTACGAGTGTGCACCGGCGACGTCCGGCGACGGGGGCGGCCTGCCGGGCCGGGTGGCACTCCGCTCGATCCGCGCACAAGTGATCCCGGTCACTCTCCGGTGGTACGCCCCGGCGGTCCTTCCGGTACGGGACCGATCCGGGCGGCATTCGGCCGTTCGCGTGCCCACCGGTGGATCGCTCCCTTCACCGGGGCAGTCTTCTGTACGCTGCACGCTCAGTACAGGACGCCGTCGGGTGCCGCGGACGCACCGCGAGCCCGGGCCGGCGGAACCACCGTCACCGGTCCGGTCGTCCCGTACGACACCGAGAAGGAGCACGACCATGGCCTCCGTCACCGCCGACACCTCCTGCTGCCGACTCTGCCCGCCGGGTGGGGGCACGGTGGTGGCCAGGTACCCCGGTGACGCGCCCGCGGCCAAGGCGTCCGCCCGTGCCCACCAGGAGGCGCAGCTCACCGGGCTGCCGCACCATGACCACTACGACCCGGCGCTGGACGCCTTCGTTGTGGTCCGGCACGACTCGGGGGGTGTGGACGCGCTGTCCGTGGCGGAGATCCCGGGGCAGGCCGCCGCGCCAGGCGCGGCGGACGTCTCCGAGGCCGCCTGACCTCCGGCCCCGCTCCGGGGCGCAGCCGCAGCAGACGCAACCGAGGGGGCGCACCGGTGATCCGGTGCGCCCCCTCGTTGTGCCGTGCTTCTCAGCGTGGTGCGGCAGGGTTGTAGAAGAAGTCGTCGAGGTTGCCGTTGCCCTGGAGCGCGGTGAGCTTGCCGGAGTGGCCCGCCGCGGCCGAGGTGTTGTTCTGGCTGGAGCCCCGGGTGCCGGTCGCGGTCTGCTGTGAGCCGTTGGCGTTGCCGTGGACCCGGCCGACCAGGTTGCCGGAGCCGGTGCTGACCACGACGCTGCCGTTCGAGGACCTGCCGGTGTGCGAGGAGCCTGCGGCCTGGGCGGTGCCCACGCCGGCGACGGCGAAGGCGGCGAGGACGGCGAGCGCTGTGAGTGCGCGGATGCGGGACACGCGATCTCCCTCTGCTGTGACGGTGGTGGTCGATGACCGGCGGGCCGGGTGGCTGCCCCGGTTCCCGCCGCTTCCGGCGTCGCACCACCAGCGTTCACCACGGAGCCGCCCAGGAACCGTGCACCGGGTGGCAATTCCCTCGATAGCGTCACAAGCTGCTCCCAAAACCCCTATGGACCACCTTTTCTGACGCGGCGTCCGACTGTGGACCGGATCTTCGGCCCCGTCCCCGGCCGGTCCCGAATCCGCTGGTCACCCGCTTGTCGTACTGGCACACTGTGGCCCCATGTCCCAGGGCCTGCGTGCCACCGAGGTGGACCTCGGTGGCCTTGTCACGGTGCTTGCGTCGCACCTGTACTCCACCCCGCTGGTCGCCCTGCGCGAACTCGTGCAGAACGGCCACGACTCCATCACCCGCCGCCGTCTGGAGGACCCGGAACGGCGCAGCGGCGGACGGATCACCGTCCGCGGTGACACCGTCCGCGGCACCGTCTCCGTGGAGGACGACGGCGCCGGGCTCACCGAGCCCGAGATCCACGCCTACCTCGCGACCGTGGGCACCGGCTACACCCGGCTGCTGCGCGAGGTCACCGGCAGCGACGAGCTGATCGGCGCGTTCGGCCTGGGCTTCCTCTCCGCCTTCGCCGTCGCCGACGAGGTCACCGTCACCACCACCTCGCACCGCGAGCCCGGCCGGGGCCACCGCTACCGCTCCGTCGGCGGTGAGCAGTACAGCGTCGAGCCCGTCCCGGCCCGCACCACCGGCACCCTGGTCGAGCTGCGGCTGAAGGCCGAGCACGCCCGGATCGCCGACGAGGAGGTGCTGCGCGACGTCCTCACCCGCTACTGCGTCCTGCTGCCCGTCGCGGTCCATCTCGGCGACGAGCCCGAACCGCTCAACGCGGTGCCCGTCCCCTGGCGCGCCGACCCCGTGCCCGAGGACCTCCACACCGCCAGGATGGGGTTCGCCGCCCGCTTCGGCCGCCGTTTCGAGCCGCTGGCCGCCTTCCCGGCCGCGCCGCGCGGCGACTCCGACGCCACGGGCCTGCTCTGGGTCCAGGACGGCGCCACCTACGGCTCCAGCGACAACCGGGACCTGGCCGTCTATCTGCGCGGCATGCTGCTCTGCGAGGACGCCCGCGACCTGCTGCCCCGCTGGGCGGGATTCATCGGCGGCGTCGTGGAGTCCACCCGCCTCACCCCCACCGCCAGCCGCGAGGACCTCCAGCGCGACGACCACTACCGGGCCGTGCAGTCCGCCCTCGCCGACGCCATCGTCGACGGCCTCTACGAGACCGCCAGACTGCATCCCGCCGCCTGGCGCCGGATCCTGGCCCGCCACGGCCAGGAGCTGCTGGGCGCCGCCCTCTGCGACGACCGGCTGTTCACCCTGCTCGCCGACGACGTGCCCGTCCCCACCTCCCAGGGCGACCTCACCGCGGGTGCGCTGCGCGCCGCCGGCGGGGGCACCCTGCACATCGCCCTGGGCTCCTCCGGCGGCTTCGAGGAGATGCTCTACCGCGCCATGCAGCTGCCGATCGCCCGCGGCGACCGGTACGCCGTGCTGCCCTTCCTGCGCCGCTACGGGCAGCTGCGCGGCTGCCGGGTGGTCGAGCTGGGCAGCGAGGACGGCAACCGGGCGCTCTTCCGCGACGCCGGCCGGCCGCTCGCCGCCGACGAGACGGCCTGGCTCTCCGCGGCCCTCGCCGACGACGGCGAGCAGCTCACCCCGGCCCGCTTCGCCCCCGCCGAACTGCCGCTGGTGCTGGTCCCGGACCGGGAGGCCGAGCTGAAGCAGCGGATCGAGGACGACCGCGCCGACGCCCGGATCCCCGGCGCCGCACTGCGCCTCGCCCGGGCCTTCACCGCCCGCACCGACGGCACGGTCACGGCCAGGCTCTACCTCAACCTGGACAGCCCGGCCGTACGGCATCTGCTGGACGCCTACCGCGACGGCCACCCGGGCACCTCGACCGCGGCGGGGCTGCTGCGCTCCATGAAGGTGATCATGACCGCGGCCTCGGGGGAGAGCCGCGGCGACCTCACCGCGGCGCTCGCCGGCCTCGGCGACGCCGTCGCGGCGCTCACCGCCACCGGCACGGCCACGGCCACCGCTACCGGCACCGGCACGGCCACCACCACCGGCAACAACCTGGGGGACGCCACCGTATGAGCAGCACCGACATCTGGGCCTGGGTCCGCGACACCCACGGCGAACTGGTCGACGCCGGGCACCACCGCCTCGCCCAGGCCGTGGTCGACGTGCCCGGCCACGCCAGCGACGGACGCAACGCCCAGCTGGACGCCGCCTACCCCGAGGCACTGGCCGCGGCCCGCGCCCTGGGCCTGCCCTGGGTGGAGGTCTATCTGCGCCACTGGCGGCTGCAGAACCTGCTCAACAAGCGCCAGCAGGGCGAGTCCGCCCTCACCGAAGCGGTCTCCCTGCTGGAGTTCGCCCACCGCGAGGAGACCGCGGGCTGCCCCCAGTCGGTCTGCACCGTGCAGGACTTCGCCATCTGCCACGCCCGTATCGACGGCCCCGGCTATGTCGCCGAGCGGATCGCCGTACTGGACGAGACGCTGGAGCGGATCGAGCCGAGCCGGGCCTGCTACGACTGCCTGTCCCGGGAGTACTCCGACGCCCTGGAGGACGACGGCCGCCCCGCCGACGCCCTGGCACACCTGGACGACGCCGCCGCGCGGATGCTCGCCGCCGGCCACCGCACCTCGCTCAACTTCGGCCTCGCCCGGGCCGGTTCGCTCCATCTGCTGGGCCGCTACGAGGAGGTCCTCACTGCGGTCGACGAGGCCCAGCAGGCCTACCTCGCCCGCGGTCTGGAACTGGACGACGACGACCGCCGCTCCCTGGCCCTGGCCCGCGCCCGCGCCCTGGCCGCCCTCGGCCGCGCCGACGACGCGGTGGCCCAGCTGCCCTCCGCCGAGGACGCCGAGGAGTACGCCGACCTGCGCGCCCGCTGGGCCGACACCATGGAACTCCTGGCCCGGCTGGACGCCGTGCCCAACGACGCACGGCTGGGCGCCAGGCTCGCCCGCTGGGCCGGCTACCTCGACGGCGTCGGCTCCCACCGCCCCTGCCTGGACCTGGTCCTGGTGGCCGGGCGGCTCGCGGTCGCCCGAGGCGCCCGCACCGTGGCCCGGGCGCTTGCCGACACCGCCGAGCGCAAACTGGCCGTGCTGCGCCGCACCGACGGCGTCGCCGAGCAGGTCGCCGGGCTGCGCAGCGCCGCCGACGCGCTGCCGCCCGCCCGGCTGCCGGTCCCCGCCGAGCAGCTGCCGGCATGGCTCGTCGAACGCGGTGAGCAGCCGCAGGGTGATCCGGCCGCCCCCGGCGGGACGCTCCACACCGTCCACGACGTGGAGGCCGACCTCGACCTGATGGCGGCCGCCGCCGAGCAGTGCCCGGCCTCCGGCGAACTCGCGGGTCTCGCTGGCCAATCTGCTGGGCGCTCTCGGACTGGCCCGCTCCGCAGCCGATCTGATGTGGAGTCACCTCGATGCCGACCCGGACGACGAGTACCTGCCCGGGGTGCTCGCCGCCGCGCTGATCGAGGCCGGGGACGGCGACGGCGTACGCCGCCTCGCCGACCGCCTCACCGCGGCCGGACGGCCCGCCGACGCCGCCTGGACCCGCGCCCGCTGGGCCGAGGCGGAGGGCCGCTGGAGCGATGTCGCCGAGGAGTGCGCGTCGATCATCGCCGCGGACCCCACCCGCATCAACACCCGCCGCCTGTGGGCCCGCGCCGCCGCCGAACTCGGCGACCACGCCGCCGTCCAGCGGCTCTACGAGGAGATCCTGCGGCACGCCCTGCCCGATGCGGACGCCACCCCCGAGGAGGCGCACCGCACCGTCCAGGGCTCCGACCTGTGGGGCCTGGTGGTCGCCGCCACCGCCAACCGCGACTGGGCGGCGGTGCGGGCCGCAGCGGGCCGGCTCGGCATGGAGTTCGACACCGCCGAGGGCCCGATCGACGAGGAGTGGCAGGTGGTGACCGTCCGCGCCGTCACCGCCGGCGGCTCCCACGTCGACCTCCCCGCCATCCGCACCGGGCCCGCCACCGCCCGCATCGTGCCGGTCACCGGCGACGACGTCCCCGTCAACCACGGCGACACCGTGGTCTTCGAGCCCAGCCTGCTGGAACCCCGGCCGGAGTCGGAGGAGGAGCTGAGCAACTGGCGCCCCCTCTTCGGCATGGTCACCCTGCTCGACCCGGCCGGGTTCACCACCTACTGGATCGACGGGGCCCGCCCCGGGCAGGAGGCCTGGATCACACTCCGCGACACCCTGCGGGAGCAGGGCTACGGGGTGTGGGTCTACAGCGGCGACGGCTACCGGGTCACCGATCCGGCCGGCGGCGAGCCGCTGCCCGGCGTCTATGCGGCCGTCGGCGTACCGCCCAGATCCTCCGCCGCCGAGGCCGACAGCCTCCTCGCCCGCCTCACCGCCGCCTGGCCGCACCCCCTCGCCTGGGTCGACCTCGCCAAGGCCGCCGGTCAGGACCCTGCCCCGCACCTCGCCACCGTCGAGCGCTACGGCCTCTGACCCCGTCGGCTCCACCTGCCCGCAGGGCCCCGCCCCCGGCGCGCCCTGCGGGCGGGCAGGCGGGCCGCGCCGGGCCCTGCGGGACATGTGCATCAGCGCCGGTGATCAGGCAGAGTGGGGGAAGAGTTCACTACCGGTGACCGCGTGCCCGCCGGGCCCGCCCGCCGGAGCGTCAAGGAGCAGGCAGTGCCGGAGGCGGCGGACCGGGCGGACCGGGAGGGCCGGAAGATCCAGGAAGCGGACCAGGAGCTGGAGCAGGAGCGCGGCGGCGAGCCCCCGCACCCTTCCGAGGCGCCCCCCACCGCGGGCCTGCTGGGCCCCGTCGACGAGCCGACCCTGTCCAGCGGCGACGACTGGCGGACCGTCGGCTACACCCCGCCCTCCGGGATACCGGTGCACTCCCTGCAGGTCGGCGCCCCCGGGGCGGCCCCCTGGCCGGACCGGATGCGCACCCTGCTGCGCACCCCCATGTCCGAGCGCCCCGTCTTCGAGCGCACCCCGCACGAGGGCCGGCCCGAGGCCGCCGCCGGTCCCAATGTGCCGCGCGTGCTCGACCTCAGCCTGCGCATCGGCGAGCTGCTGCTGGCCAGCGGCGAGAGCGCGGAGGACGTCGAGGCCGCCATGCTGGGCGTGACCCACGCCTACGGCCTGGACCGGTGCGAGCCGCAGGTCACCTTCATCATGATCTCCATCTCCTACCAGCCCTCGCTGGTGGACGCCCCGATCACCGCCGACCGCACAGTTCGCCGCCGCGTCTCCGACTACACCCGGCTGGCCGCCGTCTACCGCCTGGTCGCCGACATCACGGCGGAGCGCGCCGGGGTCAACGACGCCTACCGCCGCCTCGCCGAGATCCGCCGCAACCGCCACCCCTACCCCGGCTGGCTGCTCTCGCTCTGCGCCGGCGGCCTGGCCGGAGCCGCGTCGCTGCTGGTCGGCGGACAACTGGACGCCAGGGCCTGGCTGGTCTTCGCCGCCGCGTCCACCGCGGCCCTGCTCGGCGACCGGCTCGCCTGGCTGGTCGCCAGCCGTGGGCTGCCGGAGTTCTACCAGTTCGTGGTGGCCGCCATGCCGGCCGCCGGCATGGGCGTCTTCCTCGCACTGGTCGGTCCGGGCACCGGGCTGCGCGGGTCGGTGGTGATCACCGGTGGACTGTTCGCGCTGCTGCCCGGCCGGGCCCTGGTCTCCGCCGTGCAGGACGGCCTCACCGGCTTCTACATCACCGCCGCCGCCCGATTGCTCGAAGTCCTCTATCTGGTGGCCGGCATCATCACCGGCGTCCTGCTGGTGCTCTATGTCGGGGTGCGGTTCGGCGCCCAGCTGCGGCCCGAGCAGAGCCTGCTCCAGCACAGCTACCCGCCGCTGCAGCTGCTGGCGGCGATGCTGCTCACCCTGGCGTTCGCGGTGATGCTGCAGAGCCACCGCCGCAGCCTGCTGCTGGTCACCCTGAACGGCGGCATCGGATGGGCGGTGTACGGGGCGCTCACCACGGACGTCGGAGTGTCCCCGGTGGTCGCCACCGGGGCGGCGGCCGGCCTGGTCGGCCTCTTCGGCCAGCTCGCATCCCGCTACCGCTACGCCTCCGCGCTGCCCTATGTCACCGCGGCGCTGGGACCGCTGCTGCCCGGCTCGGCGATCTATCTGGGCATGCTCTCGGTGGCCCAGGGCGACGCCTCCGACGGGCTGGTCGCCGTCAGCCGGGCCGCGGCCCTGGCCCTGGCCCTCGCGGTCGGGGTGAACCTGGGCGGTGAGGTGGCCCGGCTGTTCATGCGGCTGCCGGTCGGCGTGGGTGCGGGCACCGCCGCCGGGCAGCGTCCGGCGGCCAAGCGCACCCGTGGTTTCTGAGGTGGGCCCGTGATCTGGCAGGAACTCGCCCACAGCTACCGGCACCACGTCCTGGACCAGGGCAAGCAGCCGCTGATGCTGCTGCTGGTGGGGTTCATCGGGTCGTTCCTGTTCATCCGCTTCAGCGTGCGGATGATCAGACGGGGGGTGCGCTGGTGGCCGGGCAACATCACCCCCGGCGGGCTCCACATCCACCACGCCGTCTTCGGGCTCGGCTTCCTGCTGGCCGGCGGCTTCGGCACCTTCGCCACCGGCGGCGCCCATCTGAACGTCTTCGGGCTGCTCTTCGGCATCGGCTGCGGGCTGGTGCTGGACGAGTTCGCGCTGATCCTGCACCTGGAGGACGTCTACTGGAGCGAGCAGGGCCGCAAGTCGGTGGACGCGGTGATCATCGGGATCCTGATCACCGGCCTGATGCTCACCGGGTATGTGCCCCTGGGCGTCGTCCCCGGCGGATCCACCCGCTGGGGCCTGTCCGCGGTCCTCTCCGTCAACGCCCTGATGTCGGTGATCACCCTGCTCAAGGGCAAGCTCTGGACCGGCCTGCTGGGCACCATCGTGCCGGGCCTGTCCTGGGTGGGCGCCGCCCGGCTGGGCCGCCCGCACAGCCCGTGGGCGCGCTGGCGCTACCGCCGCCGGCCACGGCGGATGGCCCGCGCCGTACGGCGTGAACGGCGCCTCCACCGGCGCGCCGACCGGGCCCGTACCTGGCTCTTCGACCTGATCGCGGGGGCACCCGACAAGGTGGCGCCGCACCACACCGCCACCCGCCGGGTCGCCGAACGCATGGCGGCCAGGGTGACCGCCCACCTGGACGCCGCGGACGCCCGCGGCCCCGCCCGCCGCACCGACCGCGCCCCCGGGGCCCGGCTGCCGCACCCCGTCGTCACCGTCCGCCGGGACCTGTCCGCCGCGCGGCGCCGCACCATCACCGCCGGCCGCCCCCGCCGCTCCCACCGCCCCCGCCCCACCCCCTGCCGGCCGGACCCGGAGGAGGCCTGAGGGCTCCCGAGAGGGCCCGGGCCGCGCCACCGTCCGCCGGCTGCCGCGGATCCGCCGGGCCCCGGGTGAACCGGGTCGGCCGCGCAGGCGTAGCACCGGTGCCAGGACCCGCCTGCCCTTGGGGGAGCACCCATGCAGACCACCGGAGTACCGGCCGCAGAGACCGACGCCGACCGCACCCGTCCGCGCCCCCGCCCGGGCGAGGCCCGGCGGGCGGCGAGCCGGGTGATCGAGGCCTGGGCGGCCGACCGCTGCCCGGGCGCCACCGACGAGGAGTTGCAGCGGCTGGCCCGGGAGGTGGTCAGGGCCGTACGGAGGGCGGTCACCCCCCGGGTGGTTCCGCCGGCCCACGACGGGCTGACGTCCAAGCCCGGTGCCGACGCCGAGGCGGCCAGGCGGATCGCCGCCCGGCTGGAGGCCGAGCTGCGCCCGGCGCCGCCGCGCCCCTCGGTACCCGCGCCCAGGCCCGCGCCGCTGCGCCGGCCGCTGCCCCAGCAGCTCCGCGCGTACCGCTGACCTGCGCGTACCGCTGACCTACGCGTTCCGCTGACCTGCGCGTACCGCTGACCTACGCGTTCCGCTGATCCGCCCGTACCGCTGATCCGCGCATATCGCTGACCCGCCGCGCGGGCCGGAGAGCACGAAGGGCCGGGACCGGGGGGTCTCCCCGGGCCGCGGCCCTCGCTTCGTCAGGCCTCAGTGGGCGTGACCGGACTCCTTCAGGCGCTTGACCGAGTTCTCGATCTCGGCCTCGGCATCCACCCGGCCGACCCAGTGGGCGCCCTCGACCGACTTGCCCGGCTCCAGGTCCTTGTAGACCTCGAAGAAGTGCTGGATCTCCAGGCGGTCGAACTCCGAGACATGGTGGATGTCCCGCAGGTGCTCCCAGCGCGGGTCGGAGGCGGGGACGCACAGCAGCTTGTCGTCGCCGCCGGCCTCGTCCGTCATGTGGAACATGCCGATGGCCCGGCACTTGATCAGGCAGCCCGGGAAGGTCGGCTCCTCCAGGATGACCAGTGCGTCCAGCGGGTCGCCGTCCTCGCCGAGGGTGCCCTCGACGAAGCCGTAGTCGGCCGGGTAGCGGGTCGAGGTGAAGAGCATCCGGTCGAGGCGGAGACGACCTGTCTCATGATCCACCTCGTACTTGTTCCGCGAGCCCTTCGGGATCTCGATGGTGACGTCGAACTCCAACGGGTCCTCCAAGATTCGGCACTGTCAGAATCAAGTGTCTCCTACGGTGCGGTGTGCTCGGGAAAGGGGCCGGTGGGTGGAGCGTGCGGGGCAGTGGGTCGATCGGATGAGGGCAGGCGGACGGTCCGCGGGAAGGTCGGTGCTGCGCTGGACGGCGCTCGGCGCCGACCGGCTGGCGGCCGCCTCACCCGCCCGTACCGCCGCGGTGGCCGGTGCGACGGGGCTGCTGCTGGCAGCGGGCTCGATCGCCGCCGCCGGGCCCTGGCAGGGCGGGCAGCGCACCGCGGAGCGGGCTGCGGCCGCCGCCCCCGCGCCGCACACCGCCACCCCCCGGCCGCATCCGACGGCGACGCCGGCGCCGACCCCGGCGCGGCGGCCCGCAGGGCTGGTGCTCCAGGCGGCCGGCCAGGGGACGCCGCCGACCCGGGCCGGGCTGGCCGCGGTGCTGGCCGGCCCGCTGGCCGACCCCACGCTCGGCACCCTGACAGTCGCGGTGTCCGACACGGCCTCCGGCACGCTGCTCTACGGCTCCGGTGAGACCGTTCCCGCCACGCCCGCCTCCACCACCAAGCTGGCCACCACCACCGCCGCCCTCACCCTGCTCGGTCCGGACCACCGGATCACCACCCGGGTGGTACGCGGCGGCGGCGCCGGAGAGGTGGTGCTGGTCGGCGGCGGCGACCCCACCCTCACCGCGCTCCCCGCGGCCAAGGGGGCCACCGACCCGGACAGCACCCCCGCCTCGCTGCGGGACCTCGCGGCGCGTACGGCTGCCGCGCTCAAGGCCGCCGGAACCACCTCCATACGCCTCGGCTACGACACCTCCGCCTACGACGGGCCGGTCCGCCACCCGTACCACGACGGGGTCAACATCGCCCCGGTCAGCGCACTGATGACCGACGAGGGCCGGATCGACCCCCGTTCCACCGGCCCGGCCTCCCGCTGGTCCGACCCCGCCGGCCAGGCCGCCGAGGCCTTCGCCCAGCTGCTGCGCGCCCACGGCGTCACCGTCTCTGCCGTACGGCCCAGGACCGCCCCCGCGAACGCCGCCGAGCTCGCCCGGGTGCAGTCGCCGACCCTCGCCCGGCTGATCGAGCAGCTGCTCACCGAGTCCGACAACGACCTCGCCGAGGCCGTCGCCCGCCAGGTCGCGGTGGCCGCGCACAAGCCGGTCTCCTTCGAGGGCGCAGCCGCCGCCGTACGGGAGACGCTGGCCCGCGCCGGGGTGCCGCTCGGCCGCACCGTGCTGCACGACGGAAGCGGCCTGGACCGGGACAACGCCATACCGCCCGCGGTCCTCACCGAGCTGCTCGCCCTGGACGCCTCCCCGGCCCACCCCGAGCTGCGCCCCGTCCTCACCGGCCTGCCCGTCGCCGGCTTCACCGGCACCCTCCAGGACCGCTACACCAGCGCCACGGGATCCCACAACGCGGCGGGCCTGGTCCGGGCCAAGACCGGCACCCTCAACGGCGTCAACACCCTTGCCGGGCTGGTCGTCGACCACGACGGGCGGCTGCTCGCCTTCGCCCTGATGGCCAGGGGCGGCGCCGACGCGGGCACGGTGCGCGCCGCCCTGGACCGGATCGCCGTGCGCGTCGCGGCATGCGGCTGCCGGTAACGCCCGCCAGCACGTACGGTGAAGGCATGACGAGCGCGAGTGCTGACATGGTCGACTGGAACCTCGCGGTCGCGACGGCGACCCGGCTGGTGCGACCCGGACCGGAGATCACCCGCGAGGAGGCCCGCGAGGTGGTGGCCGAGCTGCGGCGCCACGCGCGCGACTCCGAGCAGCACGTCAGGTCCTTCACCGGGCTGTCCACCCCGGGCGCCGGCACCCCGGTGCTGATCGTGGACCGGCCCGGCTGGATCAAGGCCAATGTGGCGGGCTTCCGCACCGTCATCCAGCCGCTGGTCAGCAAGTTGCAGGCACGCCGGGAGGGCGTCCCGGGCGCCGCGGTGCTGGGCGCGGTCGGCGAGAAGGTCACCGGGGTGGAGGTGGGCGCACTGCTGGCCTTCCTCTCCTCCAAGGTGCTGGGCCAGTACGAGACCTTCGCCCCCGCCGAGGCGCCCGACAGCCCGGCGGCGCTCTTCGAGGAAGGCCCCGCCAAGGCGTCCGGCGGGGCCTCGGCGGGCCGGCTGCTGCTGGTCGCGCCCAACATCGTCCATGTCGAGCGGGAACTCGACGTGGACCCGCACGACTTCCGGCTCTGGGTCTGCCTGCACGAGGAGACCCACCGCACCCAGTTCGCCGCGGTGCCCTGGCTGCGCGACCACGTGGAGTCGGAGATCCAGGCCTTCCTGGCCGAGACCGACGTGGACCCCGCGACCCTGCTGGAGCGGCTGGCGGAGGCCGCCCGCGGCCTGGCCGGCGGCCTCCCCATCCCCGGGCTCGGCGGCGGCGAGCACACCACGGAGGACTCGCACCACGACGGGCCCGGCGGCCTGCTGGACGCCGTGCAGAGCCCCGCCCAGCGGGAGATCCTGGCCCGGCTCACCGCGGTGATGTCGCTGCTGGAGGGGCACGCCGACTTTGTGATGGACGGGGTCGGCCCGGAGGTCGTCCCCTCGGTGGGGGAGATCCGGGAGAAGTTCCAGCAGCGCCGGGCCAGGGGAGCCGGGCGGCTGGACCTGCTGTTGCGGCGGCTGCTCGGCCTGGACGCCAAGTTGAGGCAGTACCAGGACGGCGCGGCCTTCGTCAGGGCGGTGGTGGACCGGGTCGGCATGGACGGCTTCAACCGGGTCTGGACCTCGCCCAACACCCTCCCCACCCGCGACGAGATCCACGACCCCGCGGCCTGGGTGACCCGCACCCACGGCTGACCCCGGGAACTGCGGAACCCCGGGAACTGCGGAACTGCCGGGTCCCCGGGCGCCCGGGGAGCTGTGCGGGTGTCCTTGTGCCGTGCCGTCCATAAAGCCCGTGCGGCCCGTGCCGCGGGACCGGCACCCGTGCCCGGCGGGGCATCACCTGCCCTCCGCGGGACGGGTGCAGGGCCATGAGCGGATGTGATCGCCGCAGCCCGGTCGGGTGAACGGTTCTGGCCGATGGACCGTTTCTCCATTCACCCGTCCGTGGGACCGTTGTCGTACCGGTGGCGCGGGCACCCCGGCAGAGGCTGCACTTCTGCGACCATCTGTAGCCAGGCGGGGCATACCCGGCACACCGCGTCGTCGACCCGCCGGAAGCGCCATGACCTGGCCCGCCGACCGCCCGAGGAAGGGCTCGCCCCCGTCCCCTGTGCGGCCGTCCCGTCCCTAAGGAGAGCCCGCCGTGGGTCCGCATCCCGCCGTCGCAGCGATACGCCTGGCAGTCCGCCGTACCCTCGCCGACCTCGCCGCCCATGCGGCGCCCGGCGGCGCCTTCGCCGCCCCACCCCCCACCCCGCCGCGCCAGGTCTCCGCCGACCCGACCCGGCTGCCCCGGGCGCAGGCCGCTCCCGGTGCCCCTCTGGTGCTGGTCGCCTGCAGCGGCGGCGCCGACTCCATGGCCCTCGCCGTCGCCACCGCCTTCGAAGCCCCCAAGCTCGGGCTGCGGGCCGGCGCCGTCACCGTTGACCACGCCCTCCAGCCCGGCTCGGCCGACCGCGCCCGGGAGGTCGCCGACCGCCTGCGCGGTCTCGGCCTGGACCCGGTCGAGGCGGTCACCGTCGCCGTCGGCCGCCAGGGCGGCCCCGAGGCGGCCGCCCGTACCGCCCGCTACACCGCGCTGGAGGAGGCCGCCGCCCGCCACGGCGCCCTCGCGGTGCTTCTCGGCCACACCCGCGACGACCAGGCCGAGACCGTGCTGCTCGGCCTGGCCCGGGGCTCCGGTGCCCGCTCGCTCGCCGGGATGCCCCCCGCCGCCGGCCGCTACCGCCGGCCGCTGCTGGAGGTCGACCGCGCCGCCACCCGGCAGGCCTGCGCCGCCCAGGGTGTCGCCGTGTGGGACGACCCGCACAACACCGACCCGGCCTTCACCCGCTCCCGGGTCCGCCACGAGGTGCTGCCGGTGCTGGAGAAGCACCTGGGCGGCGGCGTGGTGGAGGCGCTCGCCCGCACCGCCCGGCTGTTCCGTGACGACGCCGACGCGCTGGACGTCTGGGCCGACCAGGTGGAGCGCGAGCTGCGCGACCCGGCGGACCCGGAAGCACCCCTGGACGCGGCCCGGCTGGCCGACCTGCCGGCAGCCGTACGCCGCCGGGTGCTGCGCCGGGCCGCGGTCCGGGCGGGCAGTCCGCCCGGGGACCTCTTCGCCCGGCATGTGGAGGCGGTGGAGCAGCTGGTCACGGGTTGGCGCGGCCAGGGGCCGCTGCACCTGCCCGGGGGCGTCGAAGCCCGCCGCAGGTGTGGCAGTCTGTTCTTCCGGACCCAGACCCCAAACGCTTGAGGAAGTACCGCGCGGTGGACGACAAGGACATGGGCACCGATCTCGCCAAGGTGCTGATCACCAAGGACGAGATCGACTCCAAACTCGCCGAGCTGGCCGGCCGGATCGATCGGGACTACGCGGGGCGGGACCTGCTGATCGTGGGCGTCCTCAAGGGCGCCGTCATGGTGATGGCCGACCTGGCCAGAACCCTGCACTCGCCGGTGACCATGGACTGGATGGCGGTCTCCTCGTACGGCATGGGCACCAAGTCCTCCGGTGTGGTGCGCATCCTCAAGGACCTCGACACCGACATCGCCGGCCGCGATGTGCTGATCGTCGAGGACATCATCGACTCCGGTCTCACGCTCTCGTGGCTGATCGGCAACCTGGGCTCGCGGGGCCCCGCCTCCCTGGAGGTGTGCACCCTGCTGCGCAAGCCCGATGCGGCCAAGGTGGAGATCGACGTCAAGTACGTGGGCTTCGACATCCCCAATGAGTTCGTGGTCGGCTACGGCCTCGACTATGCGGAGAAATACCGCAATCTGCCGTTCGTCGGCACCCTGGCACCCCACGTCTACGGCGGCTGAGCCGACCGTCTGCGGGCGGGTGGCGGTGGCTGGGAACAGAGCGCTGTCACCCGCCGTTGAACCTCCAGCGGAACGCATTCGTCCTTGAGGTGGGTGGCTGCGGTACCGTCCAAGCTGTACTACTTGTTCAAATAACCCGCTCTTAGTACTGCGGAGCGGGGACCGCATGAGGTCGAAGCACATACCCGGATGCGCCGGCGGACGAAGAGACCGCCCGGCGCCGTTGAGTGGCAGGAGGGACGGGGCGGCGACGCCCCGCATGGATGGACGTCAAACGATACTTCCGTGCGCCGATCATGTGGATCGTGCTGGCCGTTCTTGCCGTCATCGTACTGATGCAGGTCGTCTCGTCCTCGAACGGCTACAAGACGGTGGACACCGGCGAGGTCGTGGCGGCCATCGACGCCGGCAAGGTGCAGCAGGCGCAGCTGACCACGGGCGACGAGAACACCGTCAAGATCCAGCTCAAGGACAACCAGAAGATCGACGGCAGCAACAAGGTCAAGGCGTCGTACATCGGCGACCAGGGCGTTGCCATCGCTGACAAGCTGCAGTCGTCCATGGAGAGCAACAAGCTCCCCGACGGCTACACCGTCTCCCCGACCAAGCAGAACGCGTTCCTCAGCATCCTGCTGTCGATGCTGCCGATCGTCTTCATCGTGATCGTCTTCCTGTTCCTGATGAACCAGATGCAGGGCGGCGGCTCCCGGGTGATGAACTTCGGGAAGTCCAAGGCCAAGCTGATCACCAAGGACACCCCCAAGACGACCTTCGCCGATGTGGCGGGTGCCGACGAGGCGGTGGAGGAGCTCCACGAGATCAAGGAGTTCCTGCAGGAGCCGGCCAAGTTCCAGGCCGTCGGCGCCAAGATCCCCAAGGGTGTGCTGCTCTACGGCCCGCCCGGCACCGGCAAGACCCTGCTGGCCCGCGCCGTGGCCGGTGAGGCCGGGGTGCCGTTCTACTCGATCTCCGGTTCCGACTTCGTCGAGATGTTCGTCGGTGTCGGTGCGTCCCGGGTCCGCGACCTGTTCGAGCAGGCCAAGGCCAACGCCCCGGCCATCGTCTTCGTCGACGAGATCGACGCCGTCGGCCGGCACCGCGGTGCGGGTCTGGGCGGTGGCCACGACGAGCGCGAGCAGACCCTCAACCAGCTGCTGGTCGAGATGGACGGCTTCGACGTCAAGGGCGGCGTGATCCTGATCGCGGCCACCAACCGCCCCGACATCCTGGACCCCGCGCTGCTGCGCCCGGGCCGCTTCGACCGGCAGATCGCCGTGGAGCGCCCCGACCTGCAGGGCCGTCTGGAGATCCTCAAGGTCCACCAGAAGGGCAAGCCGATCGCTCCGGACGTCGACCTCCAGGCCGTCGCCCGCCGCACCCCCGGCTTCACCGGTGCCGACCTCTCCAATGTGCTCAACGAGGCCGCGCTGCTGACCGCCCGCTCCGACAAGAAGCTGGTGGACAACGTCGCCCTGGACGAGGCGATCGACCGTGTCGTGGCCGGCCCGCAGAAGCGGACCCGGATCATGAGCGACAAGGAGAAGAAGATCACCGCGTACCACGAGGGCGGACACGCCCTGGTCGCGGCTGCCTCTCCCAACAGCGACCCGGTGCACAAGATCACCATCCTGTCGCGCGGCCGGGCACTGGGCTACACCATGGTCCTGCCGGACGAGGACAAGTACTCCACCACCCGCAACGAGATGCTCGACCAGCTGGCCTACATGCTGGGCGGGCGTGCGGCGGAGGAGCTGGTCTTCCACGACCCGACCACCGGTGCGGCCAACGACATCGAGAAGGCCACCGCCACCGCGCGGGCCATGGTCACCCAGTACGGCATGACCGAGCGCCTCGGGGCCATCAAGTTCGGCTCCGACCAGTCCGAGCCGTTCCTCGGCCGGGAGATGGCGCACCAGCGCGACTACTCGGAAGAGGTCGCCGCGCTGGTGGACGAAGAGGTCAAGAAGCTGATCGAGACCGCGCACAACGAGGCGTGGGAGATCCTGGTCGAGAACCGCGACGTGCTCGACAACCTGGTTCTGGCCCTCCTGGAGAAGGAGACGCTGAACAAGGAGCAGATCGCCGAGATCTTCAAGCCGATCGTCAAGCGGCCGCCGCGGCCGGCTTGGACGGGCTCCACCCGTCGTACGCCGTCCACCCGTCCGCCGGTGCAGTCCCCCAAGGAGCTGGCCCTCACCAACGGCAGCCAGCCGGCCACCCCCTCGGTGACCGACTCCCCGGTGGACACGGTCAAGCTTCCTCCGCTGGAGGAGCCGCCCCCCGCGGTCTGACCACCTCTCCGGGCCCCGAACCCGGAATGAACGGCCGCATCCCCGGCGCTCTAGGCTGGGGATGCGGCCGTGCCGCTTTCCAGCCCCCCGCGGCACAGGCCCCGGACCACCAGAGATAGCGAGGACCGCATGACCGACCCGGTGACTCTCGACGGTGAGCGCACCCTCGGTGTGTTCGACCAGAAGCGGGCCGAGAACGCGATCCGTGAGCTGCTGATCGCGGTCGGCGAGGACCCCGACCGCGAGGGGCTCCGCGAGACCCCCGCCCGGGTGGCGCGTGCCTACCAGGAGATCTTCGCCGGACTCTGGCAGGAGCCCGAGGAGGTGCTCTCCACCACCTTCGACCTCGGCCACGACGAGATGGTCCTGGTCAAGGACATCGAGGTGTACTCGACCTGCGAGCACCACCTGGTGCCGTTCCGCGGTGTGGCCCATGTCGGCTACATCCCGTCCGCCAGTGGCAAGATCACCGGCCTCTCCAAGCTGGCCCGCCTGGTGGATGTGTACGCCCGCCGTCCCCAGGTCCAGGAGCGGCTGACCACCCAGGTCGCCGACGCCCTGATGCGCATCCTGGAACCGCGCGGTGTGATCGTGGTCTTCGAGTGCGAGCACATGTGCATGTCGATGCGCGGCATCCGCAAGCCCGGTGCCAAGACCCTGACCTCCGCGGTCCGCGGCCAACTGCGCGACCCCGCCACCCGGGCCGAGGCGATGAGCCTGATCATAGGCCGCTGACCGGCCGGGGGCCTGGAACCGGGCCCCGCTCCACCACGTCCCAATGCACGAACGGCGGGTGCCGTACAAAGGGGGCGTAGTCATGAGGAATTATCACGTCTCATACTTGAGATCTACGAGACGTGCGATATCCGCCTCTACGCTGAACAGCTATGAGCGCACCAGTGTCCACTGAGCCCTCCAGCGACCCGGGCCGCCGCTCGGGGCTGAAGTCGCTGCGCGACCAGGCCGCGGCCGCGCCCCGGGCCTGGGCTCCCGCCGCCGTGGGATACGCCGCTCTGCTCATCGGCCTGGTCGACATCGCGGGGGCGGTGTTCCCGCGGTTCCGGCACACCCGGATGCATGAGCTGGCCGCGCTGCTGCCGGGGGGCGTGACCACTCTGGCCACCGCCGGCTCACTGATGATCGGTGTGCTGCTGGTGCTGCTGGCGCACGCCCTGCGGCGCCGCAAGCGCCGCGCCTGGCGGGCCGTGATGGTGCTGCTGCCAGTGAGCGCGGTGTTCCATCTGCTGCGCTGGCACGCGACCGTGACGGCGGTGGTCTCCCTGGTGCTGCTGGCGGTGATGCTGGCGCACCGCAGCGAGTTCTACGCCAAGGCCGATCCGCGCACCCGCTGGCGCGCGCTGTGGAGCTTCCTGGGGCTGGGCGCCACCAGTGTGGGGCTGGGCCTGGTCATCGTCTCCGTCCACCCGCGCAGTGAGCTCGGCAACCCCGGCCTCCGCCAGCGGCTGCAGGAGGTCGCCTACGGGCTGGTGGGCTTCAACGGCCCGATCCACTACAGCTTTGAGCGCACCTCCGACCTGGTGGGCTACTCACTGGCCGGCCTCGGTCTGCTGACCGCCATGGTCACCGCCTATCTGGCGCTGCGTCCCTCGGAGCCGGTGGCGGTCCTCAGCCTCGCGGACGAGGACCGGCTCCGGGCGCTGCTCGACCGGCACGGCGCCCGCGACTCGCTGGGCTACTTCGCGCTGCGCCGGGACAAGAGCGTGCTCTTCTCGCCCAGCGGCAAGGCGGCGATCTCCTACCGGGTGGTCTCCGGGGTGATGCTGGCCTCCGGCGATCCGGTGGGCGATGTCGAGGCCTGGCCCGGTGCGATCAAGATCTTCCTGGCGGAGGCCCGCGCCCATGCCTGGGTGCCCGCCGTGATGGGGTGCAGCGAGCTCGGCGGCGAGGTGTGGACCCGCGAGGCCGGCCTGGACGCCCTGGAACTGGGCGACGAGGCCATCGTCCGCACCGACGACTTCTCACTCTCCGGGCGCGCCATGCGCAATGTGCGCCAGATGGTCAAGCGCATCGAGCGCAACGGCTACAGCTGCAAGGTCCGCCGGGTCGCCGAGCTCTCCGCGGAGGAGCGCAGGCGGGTGGTGCGTGCCGCAGCCCTCTGGCGCGGTACGGACACCGAGCGCGGCTTCTCCATGGCGCTGGGTCGCTTCGGTGACCCCTGCGACGACGCGGGCCTGGTGGTCACCGCACACCGCGGCGCGGAGCCGGGGCAGTGGGAGGACCCCGCGCTCGGTGATCTCAAGGCGGTGCTGCACTTCGTCCCCTGGGGCGTGGACGGCATCTCGCTGGAGCTGATGCGGCGCGACCGGGCGGCCGATCCGGGCCTCAACGAGCTGCTGATCGTGGCCGCGCTGCAGGCCGCGCCGGAGCTCGGGGTGAAGCGGGTCTCGCTGAACTTCGCGATGTTCCGCTCCGCGCTGGCGCGCGGTGAGCGGCTGGGCGCCGGACCGGTGCTGCGCGCCTGGCGCGGACTGCTGGTGTTTCTGTCGCGGTGGTTCCAGATCGAGTCGCTGTACAAGTTCAACGCCAAGTTCCAGCCCGAGTGGGAGCCGCGCTTCCTGGTCTACCCCACCGCGCGGGACCTGCCCAGGATCGGCTTCGCCGCGATGCAGGCGGAGGCCTTCATCACGGTGGGCATGCCGCGGTTCGGCCGCCGCCGGCAGCGGATGGGGGACGCGCCGGACGAGGGCCGTACCCGGCTGGCCGCCTGAACCGGCCGGCCCCCCGGGCCGATAATGGGTCACATGAGTACTGCCGCCATAGCGCCGCTGCCCGGCCTCGCCCCGCTGGACCGCTGCGCCGTCATGGGCGTGGTCAATGTCACCCCGGACTCCTTCTCCGACGGGGGGCGCTGGCTGGACCCCGCGGCCGCGGTCGCCCACGGGCTGGAGCTGGTGGCCCGGGGCGCCGACCTGATCGACGTCGGCGGTGAGTCCACCCGCCCCGGCGCGGCCCGGGTCAGCGAGGAGGAGGAGCTGCGCCGGGTGATCCCGGTGGTCCGCGAACTGGCCGCCGCCGGTGCGGTGGTCAGTGTGGACACCATGCGGGCCGTGGTCGCGGAGCAGTCGGTGGCTGTGGGTGCCGCGGTGCTCAACGATGTCTCCGGCGGCCTCGCGGACCCGGACATGGCCCGGGTCGCGGCGGAGACCGGGGTCCCCTTCGTGGTGATGCACTGGCGGGGGCACTCACTGGAGATGAACCGGCTGGCGGTCTACGACGACGTGGTCACCGATGTGGCCAAGGAGCTCCAGCAGCGGATGGAGGCCGTGGTCGAGGCCGGGGTGCGCCCCTCGCAGGTGATCCTGGACCCGGGGCTGGGCTTCGCCAAGAACGCCGCCCAGGACTGGGCGCTGCTCGGCGGTCTGGACGCCCTGGTCGCACTGGGCCGGCCGGTGCTGGTGGCCGCCTCCCGCAAGCGTTTCCTGGGTGCGCTGCTGGCCGACCCGGCCACCGGTGAACCCCGCCCGCCCCGGCAGCGGGACGACGCCACCGCCGCCGTGTCGGCACTCTCCGCGCAGGCGGGAGCCTGGGCGGTGCGGGTGCACGACGTCCGGGCGAGCGCCGACGCCGTCCGGGTGGTCGCCGCCTGGCAGCAGGCGGCGGAGTGACCCCGCCGGGCGGGGGGACGGCAGGGCGGGCGGCTGCGGACCGGGAGGCGGTGCTGGCGGTCAACACCGCCCTGTACGAGTCCCTGGAACGCGGCGACGCCGACGCTCTCACCGATGTCTGGCTGTCCGGCGCGGACGCCGACGACACCGGTGGCGTGGTCTGTGTGCACCCGGGGTGGCCGATGCTGCGGGGCCGGGCCACGGTGCTGCGCTCCTACATGCTGATCATGGCGAACACCGACTACATCCAGTTCTTCCTCACCGATGTGGAGGTGGAACTCTCCGGCGATGTGGCACTTGTCACCTGCACCGAGAACATCCTCTCCAGCGGCGAGGCCGAGGAGGAGGGGGAGTTGGCGCCGCTGGTCGGGGGCAAGGTCGTCGCCAGCAACCTCTTCCGGCGGACCGCCGACGGCTGGCGGCTCTGGTCCCACCATGGCTCACCCGTGCTGACCAGCGTCGACGAGGACGAGGACGACTGAGCAGGGGGCCGCAGCGGCGGCCCGGGGGGAATGGGCAGCCTGCACCGGATGTTCACCTGGTACGGGGGCCGGGCAGGCGTGAGCGCCGCACCACCCGGGTAGGACGGCTGCGGCCACGCCGGTGACCTGCCGCCTCTGTCACAGGCCGACGGTAGATTCGTTCGACGGCGGGCAACGGGGCCCGCCGGTGTTCTGTCTCTGGAGTGATTCGATTGCTGGACCGTGTCGCACTGCGCGGCCTGCGTGCCCGCGGCCACCACGGTGTCTTCGAGCGGGAGCGCGAGGAGGGGCAGACGTTCGTGGTGGACGTGGTGCTCCACATGGACACCCGTCCGGCGGCGGAGACCGACGACCTGACCCGTACGGCGCACTACGGCATCGTCGCCGAGGAGGTCTGCGCCATCGTCTCCGGCGATCCGGTCGACCTGATCGAGACCCTGGCGCAGCGCATCGCAGACCAGTGCCTGAAGCACGAGCCGGTGCAGGAGGTGGAGGTGACCGTGCACAAGCCGGACGCCCCGATCACCGTGCCGTTCGACGACGTGACCATCACCATCCACCGGAGCCGCGGGTGACCTTCCGCGCCACCGGCCCCCGCGACGAAGCGAGGTAATCCAGATGAGCAGCGACCCGACGACCTCGCCAGTGCCGTCCCGTGTCGAGTACACCGTCGACTCCGCGGACAGCACCCTGCACAACCCGCAGCGCGCGGTGATCGCCCTGGGCAGCAATCTGGGCAACCGCCTGGAGACCCTGCAGGGCGCGGTCGACGCGCTGGAGGACACCCCGGGTATCCGGGTGAAGGCCGTCTCGCCGGTCTACGAGACCGAGGCGGTGGGCGGCCCCGCCGACCAGCCCAGCTACTTCAACGCCGTGATCGTGGTGCGCACCACCCTCGGACCCGGCTCCCTGCTGGAGCGGGCCGGAGCGGTGGAGGACGCCTTCAGCCGTACCCGTGAGGTCCGCTGGGGTCCGCGGACGCTGGATGTCGACATCGTCTCCTACGACGGTGTGATCTCCGAGGACCCGACGCTCACCCTGCCCCACCCCAGGGCACATGAGCGGGGCTTTGTGCTGGCCCCCTGGCATGACGCCGAGCCCGAGGCGGAGCTGCCCGGCCACGGCCGGGTGTCGGATCTGCTGGACGAGGTCAGCGGTGAGGGCGTGCGCCGGCGCGACGACCTCGAGCTGAGGCTGCCCGAGTAGTCCGCGGCCCGGAGCCGCCGTCCCGGTGCGGGACTTCCGGAACGGGCGGCGGGTGGCTGTGCGTTGTCGCCCAAGTACGGTGGTGCTGCCGGTGGCCGCGCCTCCGGTGGGCGGCAACCCGCCGCCCGGACCCTGTCAGGAAGGACACCTTCCGCGTGAAGCCGCTTCGCCCGGCCCTGCTGGCCGGTATCGCCGTGGTCTCCGGAGTGCTCGCCTGGGCCGGCGCCAAGCTCTGGGACTCGGTGGGGGACCTGCCCGGGATCCCCACGGCCGCTCCGGTGGTGCTGGCGGTGGTCGCCGTGGTGCTGCTGGCCGCGGCGATCTCCATCCGCGGCCGGCTGCGCGCCCAGCGCGACCGTGAGCCGGACGCCAAGGGCGTGGACCCGCTGGTCGCGGCCCGCGTGGTGGTGCTGGGCCAGGCCAGTGCGCTGGTCGCGGCGCTGGCGGTGGGCGTCTACGGCGGCACGGGCGTCTTTCTGCTCTCCCTGCTGGACCAGCCGGCCCGCAAGTCGCAGGCGGTCACGGCGGGTTTCACCGTGCTGGCGGGTCTCGCGGTGATCGTGGCGGCGCTGTGGATCCAGCACATCTGCAAGCTTCCCGAGGACCACGACGACCCCACCGCCCCGGCGCCGCGCTGACACCGCTCCGGCGGAGGGGCCGGTGGTCACCGGTGGCGGGCGGCCGGGGCCGGAGCCCAGGGGCCCGGCGGGTCTCCGCAGGTGGACCGCACCCGGCCCGACCGGCGCTGTGATGTGACGGAGCGGCCGCGTACGGTGACCGTTTGTCCCTGTCTAGACACGATTCGGCCCGGTGGCTGACACCGCCGGGAAGGGCACGCTAGTTTTTGGCCATGCCACGCGGACGCCACCGTCAATCCTCGACCCTGGGCCGGATCCTTCCCGTGCTCGCCGTCGCAGTGCTCACCATCGCGGCCGGGGCGCTGGTCCTGCTCGACGATGACACCGTGGTGACACGGGCGGTCGGCCTGTTCGCCGTCGCCGCCGCGTGCGCGGGCGTGCTGCTGCTGCGCCGCCGCGACCGGGCGGGCGAGCTGGCGATGGATGCCGCCGCGATCGCCCGGCAGCGGGCGGAGGAGCGGCACGAGGAGCAGCTCGCCGAGCTGGAGTACGCCGTCGAGGTGGCCGAGGAGCGGGTCTCGCGGCTGGGCCGCCGACTGGCCGTGGAGAAGTCCCGGCTCGCCCGCGCGGAGACCGAGAACGCCCGGCTGCTGCGGGAGCGCGCCGTGGCCGCGGCGGGACAGGCCGTCAAGGACGCCGAGGCGGCCCGGCGTCGTACGGCCGAGCAGCCCGCCCGTCACCCGGTGACCCCGACCGCCTATGTCCGGGCCGCCGCCGTGCTGCGCACCCTGGAGCGCCGCGCCGCCGTGGAGCACGCCCAGCGGGTCGCGGCCCAGGTGAACGCGGAGAGCGCCCGCCGACGGGCCGCCGAAGCCGCGGAGGCGGCCGGCCGTACGGTGCCGGCACTGCCCGCGGCCCGGCCGCAGGCCCCGGTCGAGCACACGCCCAGCACCCCCGCCACCGCGATCGTGCCGCTGGAGCGGCAGCGCCCGCGGCCGGTGGTGGTCGCCCGCAGCGCGGGCTTCAGCTTCTTCGACCGGACCACGGCAGGCGGGCTGCCCACCGTGCCGTCCCAGGCGGTCGGCGACCTCAGCGATGTGGTCGGTGACGAGGCTGTCGCCGCCCAGGCCCGCTACACCGGCGGCGATGCCGGTGCGCAGTCGCCGGAGCCGCTGCAGCCGGCCCCGGCCGCTGCCCGGGCCGCCGAGCCGCAGCAGGCCGAGGACGGCCCGGCCGTGGTGGATCTGACCGAGCACGACGAGACCGAGCGGATGGACCTGCGGGCGCTGCGCGCCGTCCAGTAGCCGCCCGGGCCGCCCCGCACCGCTGTGGGGCGGCCTGCCGTCGGCCTACTTGTCGATGTCCTACTTGTCGATGTCGCCGACCACAAAGAACATCGAGCCCAGGATCGCCACCATGTCGGCGACCAGGGTGCCGGGCAGCAGCTCGGTCAGGGCCTGGATGTTGTTGTACGAGGCGGACCGCAGCTTCAGCCGCCACGGTGTCTTGTCGCCCCGGGAGACCAGGTAGTAGCCGTTGACGCCCAGCGGGTTCTCGGTCCAGGTGTAGGTGTGGCCCTCCGGGGCCTTGAGCACCTTGGGGAGCCGCTGGTTCACCGGCCCCTGCGGGAGTTCGGCCAGCCGGTCCAGGCAGGCGTCCGCGAGGTCCAGCGAGATGTGGGTCTGCTCCAGCAGGCACTCGAAGCGGGCCAGGCAGTCGCCCTCCTCGCGGACCGCCACCCGCAGCACATCGGCGAGCTCCCCGTAGGCCAGATACGGCTCGTCGCGCCGCAGGTCGAAGTCGACTCCGGAGGCCCGGGCGATCGGCCCGCTCACCCCGTAGGCGTGCACCAGCTCGGGGGCCAGCACGCCGACGCCGGCGGTGCGGCCGCGGAAGATCTCATTGCCCAGCACCAGGTCGTCGATACGGCCCAGCTGCGAGCGGACCTGGGCGACGGCGGTCCGGACCCGGCCCAGCCAGCCTGCCGGCAGATCCTCCTTGAGGCCGCCGACCCGGTTGAACATGTAGTGCATCCGCCCGCCGGAGGCCTCCTCCATGACGTGCTGGAGCGTCTCGCGGCTCTCGAAGGCGTAGAAGACCGGGGTGATGCCGCCCAGCTCCAGCGGATAGGAGCCGAGGAACATCAGATGGTTGAGCACCCGGTTGAGCTCCGCCAGCAGGGTCCGCACCCAGACCGCCCGCTCGGGCACCTCCATGAGCATCCGCTCGACCGACATCACCACGCCCAGCTCGTTGGCGAAGGCCGAGAGCCAGTCGTGCCGGTTGGCCAGCATGACGATCTGCCGGTAGTCGCGGGCCTCAAACAGCTTCTCCGCGCCGCGGTGCATATAGCCGATCACCGGCTCCGCAGCCACGATCCGCTCGCCGTCCAGCACCAGCTTCAGCCGCAGCACCCCGTGCGTGGACGGGTGCTGCGGGCCGATGTTGAGCACCATGTCGCTGGTGCCGAACTCGGTGACGTTCTCCGCACCGGAGCCGATGCCGACCGTGGTCTCCCTCATGACCGGCAAGTCTGCCACTCCCGGGCACCCCGTAGGCCTTCCGGTACCGGCATGCGGACCGCCTGCACCAGCCAGCCGAAGCCGCCCAGCCCCGCCGGGTCGGTCAGTTCCGCGCCCTCCCCGGCGGAACCCAGCGCCCGCAGATATGCGGCGGGGTCCGCGGAGGCCAGCGCCAGCGGCGGACGGGCGCCACCCACCCCCAGCGCCCGCAGCGCCTCACGCTGGGTCGTCCACAGGCTGTGGACGGCGCCGGCCGCCTCCCCGGCGGCGGCGCAGGCGTCCAGCGCCACATGTGCGGTCACATCGCAGGAGCCGTCCGGCACCGGCTG